>NZ_CP075175.1:3117500-4405689 GCF_021223605.1 Paenibacillus sp. 481 | reverse complement strand
CACGGTGAATTCGTCTACGAATTGCTTTACCCACACTTCCAATGATGATTTCCTCATAAAGTTCGCGATCTTTGGCAGTTAGCAGGATCTGATGCTCCTCCATTTGTTGAGTTAACTCATTTAATAATATCGTTGGAGAAACGGGATTTAAGCGATCTCTTTTAGAGAGTATGATAGCTCGGCTTGCGCTAGCCTCTCCAAAGTCCAGATCAATTGCGTACTCTTGCAAATTTGCTTTTGATTTATGAAATTCCCTTGTCAACTCATGCCCTATCCGCTCTTGAGTAACATTAGCGAAAAATTTGGTGTCTTCTTTTGCAACTTGCTCACAATATGTCACTACGTCTTCTAAAGAAACTCCATTCGTAATGGGCTCAATTAACTTTCTTGATAATGGTAATAAGCCCAGACGTATTTCCTTTCTCCATTTTTCAAGTGAATTATTGAGTAGTTCTTGGCTATCATTCACCTTTTCATTGCAATTTTCGAGATTTCCTTCTGCTTTACCAAGTTGAATGTTTTGCTGTTCTTTTTGCTCCTGTAACTTAGATATTTCTATGGATAACAATCCTTTTTCATTTTTGTGGTCCGTGATCCGTCTATGAATATCCTCAATTCCCATCGCTTTAACGATCTCACTAAGCACGTTGACTTGTGCTGTCAGTTTCACTTTATGAATTTCCAGTTCCTCTAAATCTGTCTGATCATCCTCCACTGAGATGAGTAAGCTGGTATATTGATTTGTCTGGTTAGCCTTGATTTTTAACGTACTATGATATTGCCCCCATTGGGAATGCAAATCCGAGATATAGCCTTGATAGGTGGAACAATATTCGATTGCTTCGTTGATCTGTGGCTCATTTTTCAGTCGAGACCAATCCGCTGTTTGTTCCATTAGTTTTACCTGTACCGCTCTCCAGTCTGATACTTTTATCTTGTAACGTCCCTCTACTTTTTGTTCTTGCTCCATTGAATGTTCCAGCCGAATTGTCGCTTTCAATACCAATTCCAGTTGATTTTGCAGTTCAATATCATGGGGGAATGCATTTATTTCAAGAACCATGTTTTGTTGATTAATAGATAGCACATGAAGTTGCTGGTCAATGTTCTCCAACTGTTCATTTAAAAGCTGTATTTTTTCTTCCAGCTTGGTTATTTCCAATTGCTTTGTGTGTAAACGATTCGCCGCTCCAATAAATTCAGCTCGTCGTTTTGAGTTGTTTTTTCCGGATAAAGGCCCAATACTGAAATTCCCTGTCTTTGTGATTAACGCTCCAAATGCTCCACTGCAGCTTGTAAATGAATCGCTCTCTTCCTTATAGCCTATACAATTCAGCACACCATTGATATCTTCGACTGATAAACCACTTTTTTCCGAAGGAATCGCGTGGAGAACCGAGCTGAGCGTCTTCCCCTTATCTAGACTCGAAGGTTGAATTTGAAACCAGACTTCTTCCTTATTATGCTGTTCAAATATCCCTACTTGTCCCCCAGGCAAAATCCACGCATCCAACAGCCCTGCCTGGTATAATGTTTCTTCCAGTTGCGCTTGCTGACTTTCGCTCAAAGTTTCACTAAAATCACATACTGTATACAAAGGTGCCCCTGTGCCCGCTTTTCTCTCTTGCCGAGAAAAATTTCTGCTTTCCGTTCTTTGAGGCTCTGGTTCCTTGGCCATTTTCCATTCATGCAGTTCCTGTTCCAGTTTGAGATGTTCATTTTGAACACCCTCTTTTTTTTGGTTCAATACGGCTATTTGCTGCATATATGACTCTTTTTGCTGCTCGTAGGCTTGGACAACTGGCTGCCGTACAGGATCATACAGACGATTATTAATATTTATTAGTGTTAGAGCACGTAGACTCTCTCTCAGGTGCTCTCCTTGCGCAGGCAAGTGTTGCAATCTCTGATACCAGGCAACTAACTCCTCTCGAATATATTCTTTAATCGTTTCCAGTTTTTCCTTTTGCTCGTGCTGTTCTTCTTCAGCTTGGTGCCGTTGTTGAAGGATTTCTCCTAGCTGAATTTCCATTTCTTTCGCCGCTCTTGCCGCTTCCCCTTCTTCCCTTGCAGTCTGTTGAGCGGCTACCAGCCGCTTCTTATGAGCATCCAGATCTTTCACCCAATTATTATGCCATTGATTTTCTTCAGGAACACCTCTTCCCCAAATTCCATGATACACATCGTGCTCATTAAATTCGATCATTCGTGCCATGTCTTCCAACTCGCTAATCGTTTTGTTTTGTTCATTTACAATTTGGCTTAACAATTCAGCTAAACTTGAAATTTCCTGCTCTAGTTGTTCCAACTTAATTTGATTGGAAGTAATTCTCTCACTAACTGACTGGATTTGCTTATGAATCCCCGCTAATTGTTCTTCTTGAATTTCCAGTTCTCTTTGTTTCCCCATCGCCTCGCCCTGAATTAAAACCTCTAGCTCAACTTCCACAATGCCAAGACGATGTTCACAATCAATTAATTTCTGAACAATTATATTTTTTTCCGCTGCGATCTCTATTAATTGCTCTTCTATTCGTTTTAATTGACTTGAATTTTTATTGTAAACTTTCCACTGTTGAACAACTTCATTGGATGCTTGATGTAGTAGAAACTGATTGTAGTTGTTGTAGATTTGTTCGAGATGTGAAAGTTCCCGTACGTGTAATTGAAGTTCATCCAGTCGATCAGTAATTTGATCCATATCTTCAAGAACTTCCGATAGTGAGCTTAAATCATCTTCCATAAGGGGTGGAAGCGATTTATTTAAAATTTCATAGATCGACGAAGGTTTTAAATCTTTAGACAACTTGGGACTCCTTAATTCCAATAGTAGCTTTAATAAATCTTTATAGGACTCCGTCTCTCTAAATCCGAATAGTGCCTTATTCACCATTTCACGATATACACTTTGCTCCTGAACAACTTGTCCGCCTGAAGCTATTTTTTCTTCTAAAGCTTTACGATGGAGAGGGAGCTTTTTACCGTCTTCCAGCCATAGATTTCGATCATATAAATAAAAATCTTTACCTACCCTTCTGGAATCATCGAGCAGAAATCCCCAAAATCCAAGCTGTGGTACGCCACGACGAGCCCTAACGCCAATGCCGATCGTCTTAAATAACTTCTTTTCCGGATGATAGAATTCAAGCCAGAGATACCCCGTTCTATCTGTATGACCCTGATTAGTGTCACCTAACAAATAATATTCAAGACGCCGATCACGTGACCCGAATGGATCAAGACGTTCCGGCCTTTTATCCCCGTCCAAGACAAGCGGAATAAAACTTTGCATGGTGACCGATTTACCTGATCCATTAGTTCCACGTAAAATTAATCTGCCTTGCTCAAAAAGGAATTCTTCTTCATCGTAATACCAAAAATTCAGAATTCCAGCCCTGTTCATTTGCCAACGATCCACATCAAGTCCTCCTAATCAGCCTGTTCTGTTGAGCCATACTGAACTTTCCATCTTCCTCCAGCTCCATTTAATACAAAAAACATGTGATCTTCCCAATGTCCGAATCCCCATTCAGTCAAATGATCGCATATTTCTTCAGCCAGAACGGCAGAATTCATCTTTTTATGCTCGGTCGTCCAGAATTCTCCAAAACGTGCTTTTAAATGAATGAGTGCGCGTTCAATTTCATTTTTAGTCAAACGTAAGAAGCCATTCAGCTCAACTTTCATACCTATTTCAGAGTTCGACTCCATACTTCGAATTTCTCCTAACAAAAGCATTGCCATGTCAGACAAAGCAAACTGTGTTGGAAAGGTCTCCGATTCTGACATGCTATTCGTTTCGAACAGAAGAATCCCCTCTCTATAGCGGCTCCCTTCCCAACCAAACATCGTTTTTAAATTTTTAATTAAGAAACTGGCTTCTTGTTGAAGATAGGAAGGATCTCCATACCACTGATGATTAAGTAGTATAGGTTCTAGCAAAAAACGGCGGTACAGTTCATGTCTCCTCTTCATCTCTATTTCATTAGAATCCGTCCCGTAGGGCATCGTTTCTTTTAATTGATTCATATCGGTATAACTGGATAATTCATCAGGGAAACTTCTTAAGATGTAGCGTGAATAACACGTACATTCATACAACACATCATGATGTTCATACTTTAAAGCCCAGTTCGCCTCTTCACCATCTACGGATCGTACGATATTCAAATTTTTCAATTTTCTTAATGCTCTGGCCATGGATAAACGATGGTAATAATTCCCCCAGTTCACGTCCATTCCTTGCTCAACCATGTATTGTCTAATATCAATTACTAACTTGGTTAGCAAAAATTGTTCGCCTTCTGTTTTGTTCTCCAGATACCATAGACTATATGTGAACAAGGCGTAATCTAAGGGTTCGCGGAACTCTTGAAATCCCATCCACGGGAACGCATGCGCCGGGACTTTCTCCAGTTTAATAAAATTTCTATTCATAACGATCGAGTAGCCGGTATAGCGCATAAACCAATCTTTGATTTCAAAATACTGATCTTTAATCCAATAATAAATCTCAGCATTTTTTTCCTTATCAATCCATGGGCGATTCAATAGAGCGCTCATACAGATTTGTTTTCTTTCCTCAATTTCATTGCGATCTGGAAGATTCATTCGTTGTCTCTTAGAACTGAGCTTACCTACTTTAATCTTTACCATGTGTGTATCCTCCGAAATAAATTTCTCTGGTTACAGCTCGTTGAACCAAGCAACTTGGTCAATCCAGGCTTTACGATTAATGACCACGAAATGGAAACGGTAATTCAGAAGTTCAAGTGTG
The DNA here is from genome assembly GCF_021223605.1 of Paenibacillus sp. 481. Classification (NCBI taxonomy): domain Bacteria; kingdom Bacillati; phylum Bacillota; class Bacilli; order Caryophanales; family Paenibacillaceae; genus Paenibacillus; species Paenibacillus sp. 481. Next base: position 4,400,912 of record NZ_CP075175.1, on the reverse strand, counting down.
CCATCTTCACAATGTAAAAGCGCACGTTCCTTGTCAGGTGGATGCTTTAACTCGATTTTAATTCCTTCAGAGGTCTGAAATGAAAAAGTAGAAGAAGCGTTACAGCGACTAATCCAACCTAGTAGTTGCAGTCTTGTTGTTTCCTTTATGAGTTCTAATTCCGAAATGGAAATATTCTCAGCATTAACCATATTGATCAAAAATCCCAATTCACTCTTCTGCTTAACCAAGAATTGTTCCCTGAATTTATCTTTTAAGGGGCTATTATCAATGGCTATCTCCGTGTCCTGTCGCTCATTTCTTTTTCTACTTCGTGAACGTATCGTTCGTGAAATTGCTGACTCTTTCCACATCGATATTTCCTTGCTGTCTGACTCCCGCGAATCTTCACCTTGCAGGTGACGGGCTGGAAATAGGCCAAATACATAGGCCGATAATTTATGGGCGGTATCAATATCGGGGATTTCGTAAAACCATTTTCCTAAATAATCAAGATCTTTCTTCCTGCTAATACTAGAACGTTTCTTCTCCTGAATACGGACCGCACTCCGTACTACTTTCACGATGGCATCTTTTGTAGCACGTTCCAGTAACACAGAATCACTAATTGAATTTGGATCACCAAGAAACCACCTGTTTAAACTACTCCATTTTTCCTGAAGTTCATCTAAGTATTGGTCCTTAGTTACTAGTTGCTCTAGTTTGGGGATTCGCCATTCATCGTCGACTACTGCTTCTAAAAATAATTCTCGAACCCCTGCTGTTATCTCATTTAAGTTACCTTCAATTTTATAAGATCGTCTCTGAAGAGCCTGAATGAAATCTTGTAAATAATGAGTAATTGACTCCTTGTACATTAAAAAGGCATCTGTGGCCATTAAATCTTCCACTAATCCCGTCTGAAGACTTGCAATGTAATCCACAGATGTTTCATGTAAGGTTTGAAACGAGTTAAAGAGTGTCTTCCAGTATTCCAAAGCCTTACCAGGTTCATATTTACCTGCATGAAATCTAATGTTAAATAAGGTATCTGCAATCGTGTCAAAAAGAGTTGGCTCCAATGAACCTCCATATCCACGAACAGACTCCAGACTCTCTAGCATTCGTTCGATCTCAATGGAGTACGGGGTGAGAAGATAACGAAATTTTTTACGTAGATACTCTTCGACGGTGACCGCACGTTCCCCATCATGCTGTGCGGTTAGATTACCCCACTCCACTAATTGCGTAAGATCTATTTGACATTGATCCAAGTTGTAATTTTTATGTAAATCCCAGTCCATAACACCTGCATAGATCTGTTCTGGCTTAAGCCAATAATTTAATTTTTGATACTGCTGGTAGATATAGCGCATAATGGCTCGATAGCGTGTAACATTATCTGCGTTTACATATTTTAATTCCGAAATGCCGCGCAATGAATGCAAGTTAGGGATTTTGCTCACATTAACCTCCTGATTCTTTGGAGAGATTTAATCTGCACTTCACTCTTTACTTTCTAGGACTAAGTAATCTAAGCCATGCGAGCAGTTCTCTTTTGGCTCGGTGACTCTTATCCAAATTACAATAGATTACCCCATCTAAATCAGACGGAATTGATGACGAGCCCCTTCTACAAATGATAGTTCGATCAGCACCCAAATGGCCTTTGAATAGACCATATTCATAGAGAACATTAGGCTTTGGATGCCAACTAAACTCGTTGTCGAACATAACGTAATTATCTTCACTGAATATAAGGATTGCGGCATCTACCCGTTTGCAGATGCTTTCCAAGCTCTCGCTCATATGATTGCCAAGAAGAAAGACTCCTGGGGAATTCCATGGAAGTACAACATGTCCTACTTCTTCAATAAGCTCTGCTATCTCTCTTAAATCGTCAAGAGCGTTTGGCGTATTCGCACTTCCGACAAATATCTCCACCATATCAATAAAGCTCCCTCCAAAAGTGTTAATGTTAATTTTACAAGCAACTACATTATTTTTCCATCCCCCCACTTGCTTCAAAAAACTTATACAATTATAATATGGCTATTAAATTTTCAATGTTAAGATGTTCTTTTTCATATCAACAGTTGAGGTGAAAATGATGCATTTTTATGAGGATACAAATCGTTATTTAAAAGTTTGTGACTCTGAACAAAGTTTAAGAGAACTTCGGAAAAATGCGTGGCAGTTTCTTAATCAAGTGGACGAGCAATTAAGTTCACAGTACCCTAGAACAGATAAACCCAGCCTTTGCCCACGATGCCGTAGTAGAAATACAAAAAAGAATGGACAGAAACAGAAAAGATATCGTTGCCTGGATTGTAGCCGCACATATGATATCAACCTAGACAAACCCCACATTTTCCATCACAAACATCACCCAGAAAAAATGCTCAACCTCATTTTTTTGATATATAAAACAAATAAGAGTACAGCTGAAATCCTAGATGAACTTGATTTATCAAGAAACACATACTATAAATGGAAAAAAGAAGTTTTAATCGTTCTTCCTTTTCTTGCACCTTACTTTGTAAAAAGGCATTAAAACCCGCTAACTTCTGATCCTCACCTACATTTTGAGCTGAAAATTCTTTATAATTTTTATCGCTCTTCATTTTTATTTTTATTAAACTTGTTATATTTCGTATATATTTTAAACATAAAAAGAAAATAATGTATTTAAAATCCCATACTACACTATGTATCTCTTTTTCACTTGTTCTTCGTGTACCAATTACTACAAGTACATTTCACATCGACTTTTACTGTTCCCCAAAAAAAGTTGGAGCAAGCTTCAGACACCTTTGATCCTAAACCACTTGTTCGCTCAAACCGTAAAATAAAACCCTGCAAGCTATTAGCGGGCTTACAAGAGCTCCCAACTTCCTTATCAGACCAATCCATCTGGTACGGATCGGCTGTGTTATGCTAGTGAAAAATATGACCTTTGCTATGCTAAACTAATAATTATTTGCACGATTGCGGCCCTATGTTTTGAAAATTCAGGAAACGACAATGATATGGAGAGGATACATATATGATTAGGTGTAAAATAACCGCAAAGAGAGGTGGTTGCCATGATTCGATTTGAAAATGTGAGCAAAACGTATCCTGACGGCACATCGGCCGTGAACAAATTGAATGTATGCATCGAAGCAGGCGAATTTTTTGTACTTATCGGGCCGAGCGGCTGCGGGAAAACGACGACGATGAAAATGATTAACGGATTGATTCAAGCGACTGAAGGGACTATTTATATTCATAACAAAAGCATCTCCGCATACAACGTGCATGAGCTGCGTTGGAATATCGGCTATGTGTTGCAGCAAATTGCGCTGTTCCCTCATATGACTATCGCTGAAAATATTGCGGTTGTACCTGAACTGCGCAAATGGAACAAGCGCAAGATCAGGACGCGCGTGGATGAGCTGCTCGATATGGTCGGTCTCGATCCGGACACGTACCGAGATCGGAAGCCAGCTGAGCTGTCCGGTGGGCAGCAGCAGCGAGTTGGGGTCGTGCGTGCACTTGCGGCCGATCCGGAAATCATTTTAATGGACGAGCCGTTTAGCGCGCTCGATCCGATTAGCCGCGAGCAGCTACAGCGTGATATTGTCCAATTGCAGCAGCGTATTTGCAAGACGATTGTGTTTGTCACGCACGATATGCAAGAAGCGCTCGCTCTTGGGGATCGTATTTGTCTGATGCGAGACGGTGAAATCGTCCAAGTCGATACTCCGCAAGCGATGCTGGCGCATCCAGCAAATGACTTTGTGCGCGAATTTATCGGGGTACAACATGGAGGCGACTTGCATGGCTTACTCGGGGCAAAAAATGTGGATGGATTGCAAGATTTGCGAGAATTGCGAGAGTGGCGAGATTTGCAGCAATTGCGTGATTCACAGGGGCTGCATGGTTTGGACGCGATTCATCAAGAATCGCTAACGGCCAAAGACGTCATGCAGGAAGTAAACAGCGACGCTGTACTCGCCGAGTTGATGCGCGAAGGGCCTGACCGGATTAACGGGATCAACGGGATTGACGGGACGCAGCCCTTGGCCGCTAACTCGTCTATTGCACTCATTTTCAGCCGTCTCGCAAATGAAGATCACATTCTGGTCGAAGACAACGCTGAATTTATCGGTGTAGTGAGTCGTCAAAGTGTTATCGCATATCTTGCTAAGCAAATTGACATGCGGGGTGAAGGGGCATGAACAGCTTATGGCACACATTTATAAGCCGCAAGGATGAACTGCTTAGTGCGCTTATTGAGCATATTCAAATCTCCTTTATCTCGCTGCTGCTTGCTGTAATCATTGCCGTTCCTTTAGCAATATGGTTAACGCGCAAGCCGCGCTGGGCTGAAAGTATTATCGGTGTATCGGCCGTTATGCAGACGATTCCGTCTCTGGCCTTGCTTGGCCTGCTTATTCCGCTTGTTGGCATTGGCAAGCTACCCGCCATCATTGCACTCGTGCTGTACGCGCTGCTGCCTATCCTACGCAATACGTATACGGGTATTGCCGAGCTTGACCCTTCACTCATCGAAGCCGCTCGCGCAATGGGAATGAACAGCCGCAAGCGCCTGCTGCGTGTCGAGCTTCCGCTCGCTTTGCCTGTGATGATGGCCGGCATTCGCACCGCGATGGTGCTCATTATCGGCACAGCAACACTGGCCGCTCTAATTGGCGCGGGCGGGCTCGGCAAGCTCATTTTACTTGGCATTGATCGCAACGATAATGCGCTTATTTTGCTAGGCGCAATACCAACAGCGCTGCTCGTGCTGCTGTTTGATATCATCTTACGCTTAGGCGAACGAATGTCTATCACACGTTCATGGAAACCTGTAGCCGCCGCAGCGTTAGCCGTAGCCTTGGTCATCCTCGTCCCGCTCACGTGGAGCACGGGGAGCAAAGATATCGTAATTGCCGGTAAACTAGGCTCAGAACCAGAAATTATGATTCAAATGTATAAGCAGCTCATTGAACACGAGACAGACTTAAACGTTGAATTGAAGCCCGGCTTCGGCAAAACTTCATTCGTATTTAACGCGCTGCAAGCAGGCGAAATTGATATGTATCCCGAGTTTACAGGAACCGTAATTTCGACTTTTTTGAAGCAACAGGCTGTCAACACCGATGCGAACGATGTGTATGAACAAGCACGCACAGGAATGTTGCATAAGTATCAGATGGCACTGCTTGAGCCGATGCAATTTAACAATACATACGCATTGGCTGTTCCAGCAAACATCGCAGAACAATATGGCTTACGTGCAATATCTGACTTGAAGCAAGTCGCTGCTAACGTTAAAGCGGGCTTTACTTTGGAGTTTTCCGATCGGGAGGATGGCTATAAAGGAATCCAGAAGCGGTACGGCATTACGTTTCCAAACATCGTGACGATGGAACCTAAACTACGCTACAGCGCACTTGCGTCTGGAGATATTCAAGTGCTAGACGCCTACTCGACCGATAGTGAGCTTGCACAATATAAGCTGACCGTATTGGCAGATGATCAAGCGTTGTTCCCACCCTACCAAGGCGCACCATTAGTACGTAAAGAAACGCTTATGAAATATCCTCAACTGGAGGAAGTGCTTAATAAGCTGGCAGGTAAAATTACAGATGACGAAATGCGAACGATGAACTACAAGGTAAATGTAGAAGGCGTAGCTGCGGAACAAGTTGCCGAGCAATTTTTACGTGGTGCGGGGTTACTTCCATCGTTGTAGTTGTACAGGTCGTAGTTGTGCAGCTTGTAGTTGTAGAGGTTGTAAAGCAAAGGATGCTTCTTTTGAAAAAAAGTGTGTGCTTCTTCGGTGCAACAGGGGCATCAAATATTAAAGTTGTGAAGTCATCGTGACGCCAAATGAGTTTGATAAAAAAATAGTAAAAATAATGAAGCCAATCTCCATACTGTGCGTATTGATTCGTATACATATATTTCAATATCATAGGGGAGATACAACATGACTCGTAATCGTAAGCGTAACAATCATTCCAATCGCAACACTAAAGAAATCGTATTAGATGTACTAGGTTATGCTGGCGACTTTATGAAACTTATTTACCGCGGGATTAAAATGATATTTCGTGGCATCAAAATGATATTCCGCTTTTTCGGCAAACTCTTAAATTTATTTGATTAATCACATGATGACGCCACTGCACCGGCAAAAACGATCATATCGTATGTTCCCTCGTGCAGTGGCGTCTTTCCAATTCGTATAACTATTCAGCAGCTCAAAGCTACATGCCATTCTATTCGATGTAAACATGATCGATCTCTTCTTACTTTCGTGCAAACATACGAGTAGATTGCCTAAAGTTGTTATAAGCAAAGGAGAGAATCTCATGCTCAGCTCACACAGTCGCAACAATCGCACCAGTCGCAACAATAAACGTCCTATGAAAGAAAAAGTGATGGATATACTCGGCTATGCGGGTGATTGCATAGAGCTTATTTTTCAAGTTTTCCCACTTATTTTCCGCTTTTTCGGCTTTATTTCTCGTAAAATCATTCGAATTTTCGTCGATTCCTAAATACGCGACGCCGTTGCACGGGCAACAACGATCATATCGTACGCCCCTTGATGCAGCGGCGTCTCTTTCCAATCTGCATAAATATGCAGCAACTCAAAGCCGTTGTTGCGCAGCGTCCGCTCTATTTCTTGCGGATACGTATAGCGAAGATCGATCGTCGCTGAACGCTCTTCGACGAGCTTATCAAGCTCATAAGAACGGCGAATGGTCACATAATGCTGAATTTGCGTCATTTGGTCATATACCATCTTAGTCGATACGTCGCATTTGCGACCCTGCTCATCCGTAATGGTGCGCCAGTAGGCCTCCTCTGCCGGTTGCAGCAATTCTTCATCTGATGGATAACGCGTATCAAAAATAAAGATCCCTTCATCCGTCATTGCTGAACGCACCCCACGCAACAAACGATCTTGAAGTTCATTCGTTAAAAAATGTTGAAACGAGTGCCCAACCGTATAGGCTAAGGAAACAGGTTCGCCTACACTCAATTGTGTGCAATCCTGTTGAAGCCAGCGGACAGCCGCTCCATTTGGCGTTTTGCGCTGCGCTTGCTCCAGCATTCCCTCATGAATATCGATTCCAATCAAAGCATAGCCTGCTTCTACAAATGGCAGTGTCACTCTTCCAGTTCCACATGCCACATCCAAAATAAAACTTTCTGTTCCTGTAATCCCGATTTTCTGAGCCCATTTCCGTAAAAAATCAACTTCTTCTGTCCCTTTGTTCTCCATATCATACAACTGCGGATTCTCATACTCTTCTAAATTATACTCGGCTGTTTTTTCCACGCTCATGCTGTGAATCCCCCTGATTAAATATCCTTTTTATACCTTTTCACACCCTCTAATAGTACCATAATTTTCATGTTATTCAACCGCTGTTTAATAGGTAAATTAAAAAAACAGCACATCCGGTGAAATTAAATTTCAACCGTTTGTGCTGCCCTTAGCTATAAAAAGAAGCTTATATCTTGTCGATTCTTTTATTTACTCCAACCCATACTGCTTCATCTTGTAATAAAGCGCCCCGCGTGAAATGCTCAGCATACGGGCTGCTTTCGCCTTATTGCCGTTGGCCCGCTGCAACGATTCCGCGATTAGCGTTCGCTCCATTTCCTCCGAATGCGCGCTAAGCGGCAGTTCCTGCTCGGTCAACTCCTTGAGCGTCGTCAAGCGTGCATAGGCAGGCAAGTCGCCCGCGTTCACGTTGCGCTTCCCGTGCGTCAGCGCGATGGCATAATCCATCGCGTTGCGCAACTGCGGCAAGTTGCCAGGCCAATCGAATGCGGTGATCGCAGTCAGCGCATCTGCGCTCAAGCTCGGCACAGGTGTGCTCGCACGCTCTGCCGCTTGTGCCAGCAATTGCCGGCATAGCTCCGGCAAATCTTCCTGCCGCTCCCGCAAGGATGGCACATCATGCGTTTGAAACGCATAATAAAGCTCTGCTGACAGCAAACTGTTCAGCTCCAATTCCGCCTGACTCAATACCGTTGAGGCGAATAACTGGCAATCAAGCGCAATAGGCTTCGTTCCACCTACGCGAACATACTCGCGTTCCTGCATGGCACGCGCCAACTTCTCCTGTATCGGATGCGGCAGCACCTGAACATCTTTAATGTACAAGCTGCCACCATGCGCCGTGTCCAGCTTGCCAAGCCGCTCCTCGTCACCCTGAAAGCCGAACAGCTCTGCTTCCAGCAACCCCTCCGGTATCGAGCTGCAATGAAAGCTGACGAAGTTTCCTTCCAATTCGCTTTCATCATGCAGCCATTCCGCAATGGCACGTTTACCTGTGCCAGACTCTCCCGTCAGCAGCAGCGAATAGCCCATTCGATTCATCGACTTCAACCGTTCAATGTCATCTGCTTTGCCAAGCAGCAGCGCATCTGGTAACGCATTTCCAGCAGGCTTACTGTACAGCTCCGCGTTAAGCTTCACGTATTTGGACACATCCCGTTCAATCGAGATTGCACCAATTAATTGCTTCTCTTCATCAAACACAGGCACGGTGTTGATGATCACATGCAGATCAGGACGCGGTTCATGGTACACCGCGTACACGGCATTGCCACTCTCCATAACTTGAAACAGCATGACAGATTCACGTTGAAAAAAGTCGCCAATTTTGCGTCCGACAATTTCCGTCCGTGCCACCCCATACATGTCAGCTGCACTCGTATTCCAATATATAACGAAGCCTTCCGTATCGACAATCGTAATCGCATCGCTCGATGCTTCCATCAAAGGTCCTAAAAAGGCGTTCATTTTCGGTCCAAAATGTTGCTCATTTACGACGTTCACAGCTAATTCCCCATCTCTTTTCTTCGTCTATCGATAGGATTTACGATACTTAAATTATGGCAAACCACTTCATAAATTGCAACGAATTGAATCAAACAATCCTAAAAAATGGTTCAAAAATGTATTTACAACTTCAACCAAGTGTGATTATAATTAATCACAAATATGATTAGTGTTTAATTTTTAGACACATTGCAGCCTAGGGAGAGATTTTGATATGGAAAGTGTGCTTCGAAATGCTTTTTTATTCCTCTCTAAAAATCAATTTGCAAATCGTACAGCGAAAAAGTATGGGCTGCGCTTCGGTGCCCGTAAATTCGTGGCCGGAGAGCAAATTGCGGAAGCGATTTCCGTTGTTAGAGAACTGAACACCCGAGGAATCGTAGCGACGCTCGACCACTTAGGTGAATTTATTTTTACAAAGGAAGAGGCGCTAGAATCAAAGGATTATTGCATTCGTACTTTGGAAGCGATTGCAGCAGGCGGGGTTCAGTCTAACTTATCGTTAAAGTTAACGCAGCTAGGGTTAGATATTTCGTACGATTTATGTCTGGACAATATGCGGCAAATTGTAGCCGCTGCCCAGCGCTTAAACAACTTTGTGCGTATTGATATGGAGGATTATGCGCACAACGAGGCCACCATCAAGCTGTTTCATCAGCTGCGCAGCGAGTACGGCGCAACGGTCGGACTCGTCATTCAGGCGTATTTGTTCAAGAGTGAAGAAGATATGAAACAATTGAACAAGTACAATCCTAATTTCCGGCTCGTAAAAGGAGCCTACAAAGAGTCGCCGATGGTTGCCTTTCCAGATAAAGTCGATGTGGATAACAATTTTATTCGCATTATTGAGCAGCATTTGCTGCAAGGCAATTATGCGGCTGTAGCGACACATGATGATCGCATCATTGAGCATGTCAAAAGGTTCGCCCAGCAGCGCGGCATCCCGAACTCGCAGTTTGAGTTCCAAATGTTGTACGGCATACGCACACATGAGCAGCAATCTTTGGCTGCGCAAGGATATACGATGCGTGTCTATGTGCCCTACGGCAACGATTGGTACGGCTATTTTATGCGCCGTCTGGCCGAACGTCCAGCCAACGTAGCTTTCGTCCTCAAGTCCATGTTTAAGAAATAGCTATTCGCTATTTCTTTCTAAATAAAATAACAATTACACTTTGGGAGGTATTTTATATGACATTAGTACCGTACCGCAATGAGCCGTTTACCGATTTTAAATTGGAGTCTAATCAGCAAGCGATGAAGGAAGCGCTGGAGCGTGTGAAGCAGCAGCTAGGCAAGACGTATCCAGTCGTCATTAACGGTCAAAAAATATCAACGCTCAAGCAAGGAAAATCGATCAATCCCGGCGATGTCGACCAATTGATTGGCCTTGTCTCCCAAGCAGACGTCGCTTTGGCTGAGCAGGCCATCACGACTGCTTACGCCACATTCCAAGAGTGGCAGCATGTCAGCCCAGATGAGCGTGCATCGTATTTGTTTAGAGCTGCGGCTTTGATGCGCCGTCGCAAGTTCGACTATTGCGCATGGCTCGTGTATGAGGTCGGCAAAAACTGGGCCGAGGCTGATGCAGATGTGGCTGAAGCGATTGATTTCTTGGAATTTTACGGACGTGAAATGCATCGTTTAAGTGGGCCACAGCCGCTGACGCCGCTTGAGGGCGAAGACAATCGTCTGACGTACATTCCACTTGGCGTTGGTGTCGTTATTCCGCCGTGGAATTTCCCGCTCGCTATTATGGCGGGAATGGCGACTGCTGCGATCGTATCGGGCAACACAGTCGTCTTAAAGCCGGCATCCACTTCGCCTGTCATTGCAGCGAAGTTTGTGGAGCTGATGGAAGAAGTCGGCTTGCCACCGGGCGTTATCAACTTTGTTCCAGGCTCAGGCGCGGAAATTGGCGATTATATCGTCGATCATCGCCTCACTCGCTTCGTATCGTTCACGGGCTCGCGTGACGTAGGTCTGCGTATTAATGAGCGCATCGCGAAGACGGGCGAAGGCCAAATTTGGATTAAGCGCCTGATTGCTGAAATGGGCGGTAAAGACGGCATCGTAGTCGATGAGTCGACGAACTTGGAAGAGGCAGCGACAGCAATCGTGCAGTCCGCATTCGGCTTCCAAGGGCAAAAATGCTCCGCAGGCTCACGTGCCATTATTCATCAGGCGGTGTACGATGAAGTGGTTAAGCTCGTTGAGCACAAGACGAAAGAGCTTTGCATTGGACCTGCCGATCAAAATTATGGAATCGGTCCAGTTGTCGACGAAAATGCGTACAACAAAATTTTGGAGTATATCGAAATTGGCAAAACAGAAGGGCGTTTGCTTGCTGGCGGCGGTGCGGCAGAAGGCAACGGATATTACATTCAACCGACGGTGTTTGCTGATGTTAGTCCGACTGCACGCGTTATGCAGGATGAAATTTTCGGTCCTGTGCTGGCTCTGTGCAAAGCGGACGATTTCAAGCAAGCGATCGACATTTTCAATAATACGGAGTACGGTTTAACAGGCGCTGTGTTCAGCAACAATCGCGAGCATTTAGAATATGCAAGACAACGGATGCATTGCGGAAACTTGTACTTTAACCGTAAATGCACAGGCGCACTCGTGGGCGTTCACCCGTTTGGTGGCTTTAATATGTCAGGTACGGATTCAAAAGCAGGCGGACGTGATTACTTACTCTTATTTACGCAAGGGAAACTTGTATCTGAGAAATATTAATATTTTTTTTATATAAAAATGCACCAAAAAACCTGCATTGCCGTTGGGCTTTGCAGGTTTTTTCATGTTCAATACGAGCGATCAGAAATGGGGGCTTATGGATATTGTGATGCTTGTTTCATTTCGTTACGTCTACGACCAACTTTCGCTTCGCTTGTTCGATGATCGCTTTAATAAAAGCAGCTTTGCCCTTCGTGTAGCTAACCCGATCATGCATAAATTGTGAAGCAAGCTGCTTTTTCAACTCGGCATAGGCATGTTGGGCTTCCACATGTGATCGCAAATAGTCGCGAAACCGCAAGTTGGACACCCACTCCTCGCTATTGTGCGTATACACATGTAAATGATGCGTACCCGCACGCCATTGCCCGCGGCGGAAAAACATCCGTGTCGGAAAGTCCGACTTCGGCACATATTCATAGCCGATCTGAGCTAGCGCTTGAATCGACTCTGCACCGATGTGAGCCAAGTCAGCTACTCCGATCATAATATCAATGACGGGCTTGGCAACTAGGCCTGGAACGGAGGTACTGCCAATGTGCTCAACACCGAGCAGTAAGTCAGGTAAGCACGTCGTGATAAGCGCTTTGTCGCGCGCGAACTCGTCTTGCCATATCGGATCGTATTCGCGAAGAGTGACGATTTCCATAGTCATTCCCCTCTCTTTGCGACTGCTAACACTTGTTGCTTATACGTATCGCATCGCCTTCAGTATGACTTACGATGCCGTGAAGATTGTGCCATCCTATCGATAATTCCTTAACCATCTTGGAGCCAATCTCGACCTCTTTGTCATCAATAGCCGTACCACCTAACTTCTTGTAAAAATGCAGGGCGGGATTGTCTTTCAGTACCCACACGAGCATCGAAGTCATATGCCGAGATAGCATCGCTTGCGCAAATGTGTGCAGGAGCGCACGGCCAATTCCTTTGCCTTGCACCTGTTCGAGCAAATAAATCGCATACAATTCACAATCGTACGGATACTCTTGCTCCCGATTAGGCCCACCGCTCGCAAAGCCGACGATGCTGCCAGACTCATCCTCTGCCACAAACAACACATTTTGCTCATCCAGTTGTGAGATGATCTTCTCCCAGATCTCTCGCCTTTTCTCCACACTAAGCTTCTGCAAATAATCGTCAGCCACGATATTTTTATACGTCGTCCTCCAGCTCTGAACTTGTACAGTCGCGATCAGATTCGCATCTTCTAATCGCGCAGGTCGTATATGCATCTCACTCGCGCCCCCTTCGGTCGATGTATCCTCTTTATTAGTTACGGTTAGCTTAGTCGCATCTCAGCTGTATCTCAATGAGGTTTCATGCAACATTTATGCGATAGCAAAATATCGCATACAAAGGGGGTAAACGCGTCCTGCTCCAGTTGTTCCAACTGATCGAGCTTCATCCAGCTTGCTTCTAGGCAGTCTTGATCATCCCCACCAATCTTAAGTTGGTCGTAGCCATGCTCTAACTTGATGTTGTATATCATCCCAATATGATGCATAATTTCTAAGTTCTGTTCTTCGGATTGCTCCACACTCGGAGGATATGGATACGTTAGCGTATACGACAGAACCGTTCTTATCCGACCAATTAAACCACTTAATCCGGTTTCTTCTAGGAACTCTCGTTTCAAAGCTTCAAACGGTTCTTCTCCGAACTCAATTCTTCCTCCAGGAAAATCCCATTTTCCCGTATGCGGACCTCTTGCTTTTTTCGTTAGCAAGACGCTCCCATCCATAATGACTACGCCGTAAACACCTAAATGTGTATATTTCTCCATATTAACCTCTCTATGTATGGATTCATTTTTATCAAATATATGTTGGACGTTTAGTTCTAAGTCAAATTATACAAGCTGAATCCAATACTTGCATCTTTCTTTTTGAAGCTCTGTAATAAACGAAAAAAAGCCGCTGATGAGATAGAGATCTCCACCAGCAGCTTTCGCAAGGGACAATTTAATGAACGGCATAACGAAAAGTTTCGAACGAACTCCCTCTTTGTAATTGAACCGTCACCTTGCCGCGACTTTTAAACTGAAACTTCAGGTTACTTCCACTAAATTGGATGTTGTCAACCAAGTTCCTACCCTCTGTAAAAATGAACGCCGTGCCGCTCTTCGAAAACCAACTATTAACCGGAACGACTTGTCGAGGAATTCCAATCTGATTCTGTTCGAGGCTATTCCCAGTTGCCGATCCGGCGAATAATGGCGCACCACCAATACTAAGTAACAACGTTATAGCCAATGCTCCTGTACCAAGCTTTTTCAACATCGTTCATTCCTCCTGAATTAGAAAATGAGAACATCGCACCTAGCAGGCTCTGATGTGAACTTACTCTATGTATAACTGCCTTTCAGGTTTATATTAGCTCTATAAATGATATGGATGGTTTTCAACTTTTATGATGATAGATTTGGAAAAAGAACGTTCTTTTTGTGCTCGATTTCTATTTCTGTATAATCAATCAATCTTAATCCAATACTTGCATCTGCCTTGTTGTACTTCTGCGAGTACTCCATGGTTAGCTTCAATCACTTTACGTGACCGTATGTTCGGTTCATCGCAAGTGAGCAGGACTTCCTGAAGTCCCAGGAGAGATGCTTGCTGTAATAGCTCGTGCAACATAAGCCGCCCATACCCTTTTCCTCGCTGAGTCGGCCTAATAATATAGCCAATATGCCCACCCATTTCGCGTAACTGTTCGTTCAAATGATGCCGCAGCTTACCATAGCCAACAGGTTCATTATTCACGTACAACCAAAATACAGTTTGCGGCACATAGCCCAGTGGTAAATGTTCGCCTGTAGCAATGCGTGCACAACGAATCAATATGTGTTGAAATTCAGCAAATGTGTCACACAGCAAACTGTTCGTAAAACCGTTCTCCCCTACCCCAATCTCCTGCACCATTGCAAAAATCGATTTATCGTCGTTAACAGTTAAAGCTTTGAGCTGCACGTGATTCATATAGAGATCACCTTTCTTAAAGCGTGGATACTGATCCTCTTAAACAAGCTCAAGTACAAGTACAGTAACAGCCGCTTATCTCAGCGCACCGTGCGGCAAACAAGCATGAACACCTTTCACTCCATTTACGATCTGCGTAACTCTCAGATCAATAACCGCACTTCCAAGCGCCATCGCTTCTACCCGATTTACACCGTAAAGCTCGCCCATTAGCTCAAGCATGCCATCCAATGCCTGCACGGTAGCTTCATTTAAATCCTCGTGTAGCCCAAATGTTAACCATCCAGCAGGCGTATTCGCTCGCGGCAAAGTCAAAGGCATGTCCTCTCGCAACTGAAATGTTAAATCGACCAATTCCATCGGACACTCAATCGCTTGGCAGCTCACCTCACCATCTCCCTGCGCGGCATGCCCGTCACCGACAAAAAACATGCCACCCTCAACCGGAATAGGCAAATACAACGTACTCCCTTTCACAAGCTCTTTGCAGTCTAGATTTCCACCACAATAACGTGGCGTCCATGTCAAATGCTTGCCAGGCTCATCCGGTGGCATGCCTAAAATGCCCATAAACGGCTTTAACCCCACGGAAAATGATCGATCATTTACGGTACACGTTCCGATATTAGTCTTGTTGTCCAGTTGCCATTTCAGCGTAATCTCTTCGTACTGCGTTAGCCCGAGCTGAACATTTTGCCAATTCGCATATTGTCCTGCACAAGTAAACCCATACGGTCCGGGTATCAGATCATTGATGCGAACTTCCAACGTCATGCCAGGCTTTGCGCCGTTAATCCAAATGGGGCCGATTAAAGCGTGCCCGCGATCCGTTTCCTTGTTAAGCGGTTCAAATTTTTTCCGAGACTGCGTCTCCTGACAATAATACCCCCAGCCAGCATCCAAAGTTTCCATTTGCACCGAATCCCCTGATTGTATCGTAAGTATCGGATCGTACTCTTTTGAAAGCGTACCGTACAAATTTTTACGTTCTGGTTTTAATCGCTGAACCGTCATCGCTAATTCCCCACCTTATCCTATTTGTTGTACCAGCTAGGTTGAATCGAAGTAAAATAATCGTGGTCATCCAGTACGCGGTTTACTTTGTCTACCATTTGTGAGAGCTCATCTGGCTTCACTTTTAAAATCCACACGACCGAAGAGAACATACACATCGCCAAATAAAGCGAATAGAGCTTCCAGAACGATTCATCTGGTTCTTGATGCTGATGGTAAGCCGCTATTTGTCCTTTTGAAAAGGGAATACTCACTTCGGAACTGAACATGCCGACCTTCAAAAATTCGTGGATCGGATCTCCCCAGTCAAAGCGATTGAAATCAATCACACCAGCCAGCTTACGGTCTTGTATGACCAAATTTCCGACATGAAAATCATCATGCTGAAAAAGGTTAGGGCGCTGCTTCGCAAGCGGCAAATGCGCTTCAATAAACGAGATCAAGCGTGAATCATGCTCGAGCCTAACGCCGCACGCTTTATACGTTTCAATATAGTGCTTTTGCTTGGGATAAAATCGATCGTACCATGAGGATAAATGGATGGGAGCATGCAGCTGATGCATTTTCCGTAATTGTTCGCCTGCTTCTAGACCGATTCGGTATTGTTCTTCTTCTGAGCAGTTGGGGAGTTCATCGGATGCATCGTCTCCTTCTATATAAGTGAGCAGCATATATCCTTTATCTACATTGTGCAGCTTGCCAAAATCTAGCGGTCTTGAGCATTTCACGTCGAGCTGTTTCATATGGTAAAGAATTTCATATTCGGTCTGTTTGGCCGTGTAATCGCTAATCTTAAACAGTTTGAGCAATGCTTTTTGCTTGGATTCCGCATGAGTAACGATATATTTTTCGTCGTCGGAGTACCCTTTTTCAATTCGTCTCCAATCTTCGCACTCTTCTAAAAAAGGAACGGACGTCTTCAAATCACTTAACTTCAATTTACTCACTCGTGTTCATCCCCTTACTGTATGAATGAAATCTAGCAATCTCACCTTGCCAATATTTTATTATGAACTTACAAATAAACACAATAGAAACAGACCCTTCACTTCGAAAGTGAAAGGCCTGCTTGAAGTGCACTGCTAGTTACTTGCCGCGAACTCAGATCACACCGCTATTTTACTTTCCACAACGCTGGCACGTTAGGTGGCTCCCAACCATTGAGCGCGGTGTGCGGCTGGCGGCAAATGTAAACGACGCCGTTGAAACTCGCCTCGTCATTCACTTTGTAGCTAGTGCCAGCCGTCCATGGCAATACGCTAGGAGTACCATCCGTCGTGACTTGGATGTCCGTCCCCGTTGAACTATTACCTGCCGCATCAAACGCCGTTACCGTAAACGTGTACAGCGTGTTTGGCGTCAAGCCGGTAAGGGTCGTAGCAGGTGTGCTTACTGTCACACTGTTCGTACCGTAGACTACTTTATATCCCGTCACACCCACATTATCCGTCGATGCTGTCCAACTTAAGCTGACCGTTGTATTGGACTTAGCCGTCACTTGCACGTTGGTCGGTGCAGAAGGTGGCGTCGGGTCAAGTGGGCCACCGCCTGTGTTGACAGGGAGTTCATTGCTTGCTGGCGATACGTTGCCCGCTGCGTCCAGCGCTTTCACGGTAAACGTGTACGATGTGTTAGGCGTTAACCCCGTGACAGCGAAGGAAGTGCCTGTCACGCTTGCTATTTTATTAGCGCCTTGGAACAGATCATAACTGACTACGCCGACGTTGTCGCTTGAAGCATCCCAAGCAAGTGAAACGTTAGTCGGTCCTACTCCCGTCGTACGTAAGTTCGCTGGGGCAGTCGGCGCTATCGTATCGCCGCCACCTCCACCTAAGCTGTCCAAGTAAGCACGGTGCGAATTGGAGAAATCGAAGTTGTAAAATTTATCCCAGTTAATTGACCATGTCATTAAACCGCGCATGCCAGGGTAACCAGCCGGATTGCGCAATTTGTAGCGCCCGCCGAACGGTACGCCTTTGTACACATAATTCAGCGCTTTGTGAACTTCGGGTACTGGCGTAAACCCGTTGCCTGCATTATTGTTAGCCGGCAAGCCGATCAGGACTTGATCAGGGCGCAGCGCAGGGAACATGTGGTTTCGATTTTTGGCAACTGGAAATCCCGTCAGTACCATATCCACCATCGCGACATGGAAATCGGCATTGCCCATCGGATAATATGTATCATCCAGCGCGGTAATCGGCCCCGAGTTGTAATGCTGAACTTGCAGCCAATCTAAAATATCGCGCAAGGCGTAAATAACAGGCAAATAAGAACCGGCTCTGTTGTCAGCACCTCCCGAACCTCCATAGAAGCTGTAACCAACTTGTACGAAAAAGGTTTCCGGTGCCATCGTAACCATAAATGGCTCGCCGAACGTGTTGTGTAATTCACGTACAGCTGAAATTAAGTTCGTAATAACAGGTGTCGTCGGGCTACGGAAATCGGTATCGCCACCATTCAAGTACAGCGAGTGACCTTCAAAATCGATGTCCAACCCGTTGAAGCCGTACGTCGAAATAATTTGTTTCATGGAGCTAACAAATAGGTCTCGTGCTTGCGTCGATTCTAATTGGACTTGTCCGTTAGCACCACCAATTGAAATAATGACTTTTTTACCTTGGCTCTGCAAATATTTAATATCTGCAATAAACTCGGCATCGGTCGCATTAAACGGCTTGAAACCGATGGTTCCGCCTTTTGGTCCATTTGTCGGCTCAGCAAACGACACGTTGATGACGTCAAACTTCGGGGAGACGTCACGTAATCGAATAACACCCGATCCGTTTTCGAAGTTATGCCAATAGCCAACAATCAATTTCTTAGAAGAAGGAAGGGCCGAAATGGCCCCTCCTCCTGGTACAATAATGCTATCTGGTGGTGCAATGTTCAAATCAGGCTTGGAACCTGGTGGCGCGACGTCAGGAGGTGTAAGGTTCGATCCTGGCGGCACGGCTCCATCTGGAGTCCCTGCAGGTGGAACCGCTCCACAGTTACCAATCAGCTTCCAGACACCGTCTGCCCCGCTCAGGTCAGGACGATCACCTTGTGTCCACCATTTTGCTTCATAAATTTTCCCGTTATGAGATACGCGCTTGCCACCTGTATAGACGGAGCTTGCATCCCACGCTGGTGTTGTACATGGATCACCACCGCTACCTGGGTTTGTCGTTGCCGGAATGCTCGCACCCGTGGATACGTTGCCTGCGGCATCACGAGCAGTCACCGTGAACGTATACGCGGTGTTTGCTGTCAGATTGCTCACCGTTACGGATGTCGTTCCTGTATTGACGCTGCCCGATCCGTAAGCAACGGTGTAACCTGCGACACCAACGTTGTCCGTGGAAGCCGTCCAGCTTAAGCTGACGCTATTGGCTGTTTTGGCAGTCACCGTCAAGCCAGTTGGCGCTGTTGGCGGAATCTTATCGCCAGGGCCAGGACCAGGGCCTCCACCTTGCAAGTCGCTATACACTTTGTTCAAGAGCGGCTTGTTGCGATCGTTGCTGAACTCCCAGAACATCGCGCCAGCTAACCCTTTGGATTTCAAGTAAGCTGTTTTGTGGCCAAGTGACTCCACATCGTCATACGTAATAAAGTTGCCGTTCGTTTTGTTGAACACGTAAGGTACTTTCGAAATGTTGTTCCAGAACCGTACATAGCCGTTCCGGTTGATGTAGTTATTTTCGAGGTCGGTATAATCAAACACGCTTGGCTCCCATGTACCAACATTCGCTTTGTCCAAGCACTGCTGGTACTGACCATCACTAGCGACAGCACAGCCTCTCCAGCCACGGCCGTAGAATGGCAGACCGAGTAACAGCTTGCTAGCTGGCACTCCAGCACGCAAATGTCCGTCAACCCCCGCTTCAACGTTGAAGGTGGTCGGATTTGGCACACCTGCCGCAGCAGCAGCTGGGTCTGCATGCAGTGGCGCGTTATGGGCACTAATCTTTTGCCAGCCGCCGTTGAAGTCATACGTCATAATGTTGATCCAGTCAAGTATTCTGGCCAGTTCACCAAGCTCTGTGTTCTGAACGAACGCAGGCGATGCACCGGACGCAATCGTCAGCAAATAATGTTTGCCGTCTACCGCGCCTGCCGCGTTTAGCTTGTCGCGAGTAGCTTGCAGGAGCAACGTGTAGTTGCGCTTATCTTCTGGACGTACACTGTTCTTCGGCAGTCCGCCACTGACTGGATACTCCCAGTCTACATCGACGCCGTCAAACTGATACTTGCGGACGAAATCGACCGCCGAATTCGCAAAGTTCTCACGTGCTACCGGATCGGCAGCTACGTCAGAGAAGCGGTTCGACCAACTCCAGCCCCCAACTGAGATGAGTGTTTTTAAGTGTGGGTTCGCTTTTTTCAAGTTGATCAGTTGCTTGAAGTTGCCTTTAAGTGGGTCAGCCCACGTATCGCCAGGATGATTCTTTTGGGCATCCGCCCAAGGATCGCCCATTACAATCGTGCCATTTGGCGCATTCATGACGCCTTTTTCATCTTGACACGTCCATGTTTGACGATTCGGGCTTTCTGGGTCAGGGTTGCCGTGAATGCCATTCCAACAAATGTCCGCAAATGCATAGTTGATGTGAGTGACTTTCGATACGTCCATGTCGCGAACTTGATAATTGCGGCCATACGTGGCCCAGCCTGGGTAGTAGCCTACAATCTTGTAGCCACCAGCATCAGGTGCAACGGAAGCGGGTGCCGGAGTTGATGTCGGAGCGGTCGTTGCAATGCTCTGTTCTTGAGCGTTTACTGCTGTAATGCTTTGTGGAAATAAAGACAATGTGAGTGTCAAAATAAGCGCAATGACGGCGGACTTTTTCATCGTAGCCGATTGCCATTTCATCATCGAATTCCTCCTCTTCTAAATAAAAAGATAGCGCTTTCATGCTCTGCGAGATGTTCATAAGTAACTCTGTTTGACAAGCTATGCATGAAAATGTGCTGTGCGTGAACGAGCGATTTATCACCTCCCTAACGGAATATAAAGCATGGCTTCATGGTGCTCTTACGTGTGAAAAGTGCGAGATGTGTGAGATGTGTGAGAAATGATGCTGTGTGCAAGGCAAGTTGCTAGGATCTTGTAGAGCGTGTGTAGTGGTGCAGTGAGTGGTACAAGTAGTGGTAGATCTGTGATCAAACAGGGGTGTTGACATTTTCCAATAAGGGCAATTGATGTCACATTTATTTTCTTCGAATACAAGCCGTGAGGAAAGGGGTAATTTTCTACAATATAGGGATAATTTTGTATCATGAGTTAATGATGCTGTAGCCCGAACACGTGTAAAGGCATGTTCAGGCTACAACAAGAGGCAAGAGAGTTAAACTGAATTGGCTGCCTGACGGGAGCGGATACGTCCAATAATAAGACCTATACATGCCCCAATCACAGCTGGAATGAGCCAGCCAATCCCTTCCGCATATAAAGGAATCACGTGCAACAACTTCGTTACACTTTCAACCGGAATGTTGGCTGCCTTTAGTCCATCGAACAAGCTGATGACCGACGTTCCGATAAGTGCACAGATGTAGACGGCAGGTTGACCATTAAACCACTTATCCATAAACGTTAGCACGATAAGGGTGATGGCAATAGGATAAAGGAACAGCAAGACCGGAATGGATACCGAAATAATTTTGTTCAAGCCTAGATTCGAAACGAGCAGACCGAACACGCAAATGATTAGCACAAACTGCGAATAGCTAATACGTGTCGTTAAGGTTGAAAAATATTGAGCACATGCCGCGATCAGACCGATTGAAGTTGTTAAGCATGCCAGTGTTACGATAACAGCAAGCAACACTAATCCGTACGGGCCGAACAGCTGCTGTACCATCATTGTCATAAGCTGTCCACCGTTAGCTACGTAACCGAGTGAAACGCTCGTTGCTCCCATATAGCCTAGTGCAGCGTATACAAGCGCCAGTCCAATACCTGCAACAATTCCAGCTTGGATAGTGGCACGTGTAATGACGCCTTTATCTTCAACACCCGTCATTTTGATCGCGTTAATGACGATAATACCAAAAGCGAGTGCCGCGATTGCATCTAGCGTCATATAACCTTCCATAAAACCTTTAAATCCTGGTGACGTCACATATTCCTTCACTGGTGCTGCAAACTCACCAAGTGGATTAACAAGGCTGCCTACAAATAGCAGCGCAATCGAGATCAAAAGTGCTGGAGTCAGCAAGTTTCCGATACGTGCTACGAGTTTAGTTGGGTTTAAGCTAAGCCAATACGATACAGCAAAAAATAGTACGGAGTAAGCGAGTAACACCCAAGCACTACCGCGCATCGATTCGCCTACAAATGGAGCCGCCCCCATCTCAAAAGAGACGTTGGATACACGCGGAATTGCCATAAACGGCCCAAGCGCCATATATACTGCAACGGCAAATACGAGGCCGAACTTTGGATGCACGCGCCCAGCTAATTGCTGCACGTTGCTGCCTGTTTTTGCGATTGCGATAACTGTAAGCAGCGGCAAGCCGACTGCTGTAGCGATAAACCCAATCATTGCGGGTATAAAGTTATCCCCTGCTTGCTGCCCAAGAATAGGCGGAAAAATGAGGTTTCCTGCGCCAAAAAATAACGAGAATAGCATCAATCCGGTAAAAAACACTTGCTTTTTCGATAATGATTGCTTCATTTTAGTTCCCCCTGATTTCGATTAAACACTTGTTGCAAGTGTTGCTTGACGATTAAGACGTCTATAACAAAAAAAGCCCGTCCCATAAAAGGGACGGGCTTTACCCGCGTTACCACCCAAATTCAATGAATAAGAAACATCGATGTTCTAATTCATGCACTCTATGCGTAATTCACGATATTACGCGCTCCTGATAACGGAGGATTCCGGCAGCACTTACAGCTTACTCATTCAGCACTGCTTCTCTAGGATGACTTCAATTATGAGCTGAACATCGGCTTGCAGCCTTGCACCGACTCCCTGTAGATCAGTAATCATAACTTACTTGTTCCCGTCAACAAACTTATCACCGTTTTTAAGTTTAGTTCTATTTTACAGATGTTATTAAGCTTGTCAATGAGTAATTATTTTAGTTCTAAGTGGGAAATTGTTGATAGCGCTTTAACTTTTCCATAATAAACCACATTTATGCGTGCATCTTCTGCAAATATCCCACAATTTCACCCAGTTGTTTCACCATATATTTCGGCTTATGGTGCGGCTCTAAATCAGCTCCGCTGCGATTATAGTAACAGAAATCGATGCCTGCGTTTACAGCACCTAAATAATCATCGTTAAGCGAATCTCCGACAAACAACACTTCGTCGGTATTTAACGACAACTGCTGCAAAGCCGTCTGGAAAATTTGAAGATCCGGCTTCCAATATCCGACCTCGTCAGAAATGATGAGCGCATCAAAATAGTGGTGTAAATTCCCTGCTTCTAGCCTCTTTCGTTGCGCCACACCGATCCCATTCGTAATGACTGCCAACGTATACGTCTCTTTGAGATCTTCCAGAATTTGCTCAGCCCCTGGCTCCAAATCACATCGGTTGCAAAACATTTCCCAGTAGGTTTCAATCAGCGGATTACAAAGCGAAGTATCAAGATTTAAACTCGTAAACGTATCGATGAAAGAATGTTCCAACACTTGTTCAATCGAAGAATTGGATTCGATTCGCCCCAGCCAATATTTGAAATTAATCGGTCGAAATGTAGCCCAAAAGGATTCCCACTCCCAGCCGTCCTGCAAATGATGGCTTGCAATCGCTTGCTCCATCGCTGTTTGCTCACTCAAATTGAAATTAAGTAACGTATTGTCCAAATCGAAAATAATAGCTTTATACATAGCCATTTCCCCCTAGGATGTCATTAACGTTGCTCCGCTTAACGCTTGAATTCCAGCTTGCTTCGAACAAATGTGGCCATGCCGCCATTCCGAGTTACATAGGCGGGATTGCTGGGCTAAATTTTATGCTTTACACGTATTAAAATACTGAAACCGTCTCCGGTGCTTAACTTCTTCCGTGTACGTATTATTCGTATACTCCCCTATGACTTTATTCCAAAAAAGCTGTGCTGGCGTATTACGTACCAGCTGATACATCTCCCAATTCCCACGATGCTCATCAAAAAGCCACTGCGCAGCTTGCTTACCAACACCTGTACGCCGATACTTTTTCACGACAAAGAACTCATGCAAAAAGTAAGTGCCTTGTTCTTCCTTTTCCATATATTCGACCAATGCAAAGCCAGCAAGTTGCTCATTTACACGAATAAGATAAGGAAATTTGACAGAATCTTTCCAGTATTGTTCCAATTCAGGATACGGCCCGTACGTTCCATCTGCGATTAAATCGTCATCATTGTACTCAGAGAAATCATAAAAATACATTTGAATGAGGTTTGCTAAAATGGCTTGTTCGCTTTCCAATGCTGGATGTATGCTCAACTGTATACTCATCATGGAATCTCCCTTTTAACGCGATGATCGCGGTGTTATTTACCCCTTTTTGCGCGCAACAAATGTTATCCAGTTACTTTTGAACGCTATGCACGCCCCTTGCTTCTGCTCTTGAATGCTCTGAGGTAGTTGTTTTTCGATGACAATATCCCATTCGTGATACGATTCGCGCAACAACTGAAACGCTCTGTCTGTACTTAAATGAAGTTCAATAAGCCCAGCAGTGCGTTCACCTGTCGCGATATCAAAGTGCTCAACTTCTGTACTCATTAAGATGCTGTTGATCCCACCTGCTGTGGTCCCTCGTTGCATCCGCTCGACAACAGCGCGAAAAGCTGCCTCCGAAGAAACATGTTCTAAGCAAGAACACGCAACGATGTAATCATAAGTGTCCACCGCTATGTCATAGAACTCGACGTCGGCTATTTCCGCCGTTATACTAGCCTCAACCCCATATTGCTGTATATGTTCACCCAACTTATGTACAGCCGTCGGAAGCAGATCAACGCAGTGAACTGCGCCGCTATAAGGCTGAATACGCTGCGCAATCGGAATGCTATTTCTACCGACACCGCTGCCTAAATCGAGAACACGAATCCCTTCTAAATCCAGTTCTTCCAGCATGTCCATAACGACCTTTACCGGCTTTGCTAACCAGCTTCCCGCTTCAAACAACTTGCTCTCCTTATAAAAATCCTCATGGTATTTCATTTCTTCAGCTCTCGCCTGCAAAAAATGACTCATCTCATCCCTCATTCCTCTCTCGCTCTTGCTACATACTCGAAAGAACTTTCGTGGAACAGATAAAAAAAAGGTGAGCGCTACATCGAGCAAACTCACCTCTTAACCATTTAAACCTTTTGTGCAACGAGCGTAAACGTCTTCGGAATGCCCATGTCAAATACTTCTGACGAAAGATTAGGCAGCTCTTCTAAAATCTTCACGTACAGCCCCTCACTTGCGACAGCTGTTACGACTTCACCGAGTGTCCAATGACGCAAATAAACTTTTTGCACCATTTGTTCCGTAGTGATTGCGCCGTGTTCATCTTGATGCAAAAATTTAGAGAACGAAATTTCTTTCTCTACTAAATCCGTATTAAAATAATTGCCTGTTACTTTATGCTTGCGAATGTTGGCCGTAGTGCCCTTCGACGTAATTAATTTGGTCGTAACTGGATGGAAATCATGCAGCACAAGCTCTCCCCCTGAACGAAGCAGCTTCGCCACAACTTGGAACAATGGCTTTAAATCAGCAAAGTAATGCAAAATGCCATTTTCCATCATGACAACGTCATAGTCGCCCGTTAGCTCTTCAGCCGGAAGGTGGAGCACGTCTGACAAAATGTAGCGGATGTTCACATTAGCAGCTGACGCTAATTGCTGTGCATATTTTTCATTGTCCTCCGAAAAATCAACGACTGTCGCGTCTGCGCCTAGCAATGCAAGGGCAACCGCTTTATTTCCATTCGACCCAAGCAAGTTTATCACTCGTTTTTGATTTAACCCGTGTTCAATATGTTTATATATAGGTCCTAAGCGTTTGACCGGATTTTGTTGCAGTTTAGTCGCAGCCTCTTCAGGTGTTCCAAATCGCTTAACCCATGCTTCATAAGCTCCTGTATTCCAAGCTTCTTTGTTGTGTGTAAGAGTTTCCATGTGTTCTTGATGTCCCCCGTAGACATGTGAGTATCCGAGAAGCTATTCTACGAAGTCAGGTCGTTGATAAGCTATCCTCGTTAATCGCATAAGTCCATAATATAGTAGATGCTGTTAGAGTTATCGAAAGTTTACCATTTCTATCTCCTCCAGTTCCATGCCAAAATAATTGATATGAAACCATTTTATTATGCACCATTTTTACGTCTTTGCCTAGGGAATGGCCCGTTTAAATTAACGGTATTTTTTCGTAAACGTGGATATTGCACACGGTCTCGAACCCTAGTTTCGTATATAAAGAGTGCCCCATCTGACTGGAAGCAAGAATACACATATCCGATTTTTCGGCCGCCTTTTGCAGCAGTGCTGCACATAATTGGTGGCCTAACCCCTGACCCCGATAGGTAGAATGGATATAAATGTTGTCCAAACAAGAAACTCCTGTATCCAGCTGAAATGAAACTCTACCATTTCCTGCAAACTCATTATTTACATAGATCGCATAGTATGCAATAGCAGGATCACGTAATCGTCTTGGATCGGCGATTTGCTTGTCGAGCTCGACTGTCTCGTGCTCCTCTTTGATGGCGCGAACGTCGATTTCAGGACTGTGATTCGTGCTTGGGATTAACCCTTTTTGCAAATGATGCGTCATCAAAAATTCACTTACTTTGTACTTGTAACCGAGTATGGGCTTTGCTCCCTGTTCCGAAAAGACACTAAGCCAATAATCTGTCGGCGTGTTTACATGCTGTTTGATCCTATTCAAGCTTGTTTCGCTGTAATTGTTTACGAAAAACTCATCTGTTCTGCCACCTATATTTTCGCCAAAATGGACATGTGTAAATAAAGCCTGCTTATCTACTGTCGTGTTAGGTACCGTTCGACATAAGACCCAGCCATTCACAAAATGCTCGATTAGGCGTTGACGTTCCTCTACTTGTTGCATCTTCTATTTCCACCTTTTCGTTAGTTTCGCTTATGATGCAATCATCTTTCGCCCGAGGCGTTCGTTTCTTGAAGCATTTACTGAATCATATCTTGAAGCGTATGTATAAAAATTCGTTTCCCTATCTGTTCATGCCTATGTGGCTTGTAAAAAAACACCCGTACGCTTCATTTTACTGGAATTTATTCACTATTAAAAGTGTCTCTTTGCAACATAATCCAAGAAATCCACGACCGTTTTTAAGTGCAAAGCTTGTTCTGCCCCACGAATATCGTGGCCGGATTGAGCAAATTCGGCGATCGTTAGATGACGATAACATTGCTTATACACCTCAAGATCATGATTTGAAATGAAAGAGTCAGCAAGCAACCCTCTCATAACTAACACAGGAAAATGTATGGGAAATGATAAATCTATTTGAGTAGAATCGTGCTGGATGCCATGCACAGCCTCTGGTCGTATAAATGAGATTCTATTGCACGGAATTAAATAATTGTGAATATAATCATCCGCCCAACCCTGTGGCATTTGGCGATGTTCGGGTGGATAGTCTTGAATGATCAGTGATTGAATCGGGTGGTCAGCCTGATCAGATTGTACGTAGTACGATCCTTGTAGCCTTGCATAACCTAAAGCGTACGAAACACCACGTGAATAGCTGAACAAATGAAACCGTTCTAACCGTGCTGCTTGCACGACGGCCTCCAAATCAGCAATATGCGGTTGCAGGTCATAGCCTTGAAGTGGGGTATCGCTCCTGCCTCTTCCGCGAAATGAAAGAACAACACACCGACGCGGCAGCAACGCTTGAACAAAATCGACGTATTGTTCCGCGGTCTCAGACAAGCCCGGGCAAATGAGCAAAGGAGTCATTTCTGACGTTGCATGATTAGCCGAGTCGAGATAATGGATGGTTACTCCATTATTAACGGTTGTACACGATAGGAACATAACATCACTCCCCTTTCAGCATAATGTACTGCGCGAATCGTTTATCACCATCACCCATTTATGGATTTTTACGCATGCTATTATTAAAGAGCTTTATCCCTTCTTCAATGACCAAAAATAGTACAGCTCCCATGCTGCCGATACATAATAAATTTAGTTCACTCGGACTAACACCGAAATGACTTAAAAAAATAAGCAAATATAAATACGTAACGAGCAATCCCCCGACACTGTACAAGCCTATATTCACGAAAAATCGCAGCACCTTTTTGCTACTTAACCAAGTTGTTTTTAACCACATAAAATCAATACAAAGGGCATATAGCACTCCACCTGTTAAATATATCGGAGAAACAAATAAAAAAATAAAACTGAGTATGACGCTGTCGGCAGAGCCTATGGAACGAGGTAAAATCAACATGATTGCGAAGCAGATACTAAACACAACACTGGCTAAAAGGCTGACGATTATTTTACGAAGAACGAATAATTCCCCCATTTTATCGCCCCCTTTCTATTTCTGATTGAACGATGAATATGGGGTCATCTTACATTTTAATGGATCGCCCTGCAACACATTTTTGGTATGAAAAGGAATATATATTGAAGTCCGTTCCCTTTACCCTGTCTAAGAATATGGAAGAAACGACATGAATATGGTCAATAGTAATGACTAAGAACGTACGAAAGGGTGAAGCGATGAATCTAACGGTAAATATAAACGCGGCAATCGATCGTCTGACCCGTCAACTGCTGGCTGCACAACATTCCGATGGCTCGTGGCGTTACTGTTTTGAGATTGGATCGACGATGACGGATAGCTTCATGATTATTATCTTGCGCATCCTGCAATTACCCGAGGAACAGTTGGTGCAGCAGTTGTCACAACGAATCGTAGCCAAGCAGCATCAAGCTGGTTATTGGAGCGCGTATCCCGATGAACAGCACGGCAATTTATCCGCGACGGTGGAGGCTTATTACGCCCTGTTATATGCTGGTTATGTGAAGAAGGACGACAAGATCATGCTGAAGGCCCGAGCTTACATATTAGAAAAAGGAGGCTTGAATGCGGTCACTAGCGTTATGACCAAAGCGCTGCTGGCAGCAACCGGACAGCTCCCTTGGTCTCGTTCCCTAATTGTGCCGATCGAATTTCTGCTGCTTCCCGATTGGTCGCCAATCAGCTTCTCTGATATTGTTGGTTATGCCAGAGTTCATATTGCTCCGATTCTGATTTTGAGCAGTCATCCTGATACAAAGCGTCCTGAAGGGGCACCTAATCTAGCCGACTTACTTATTCAACGCGACCAGAACAGCGGTGAAAACAACGGTGAGAACAGTAACAAAAGTAATCAAAGCAGCGATCCAAGCAGTATTCAGAGCAACTATTTGCAACATGATTCATCCTACTTCGATGACTCACAGGCCCCCTATAATCCAGCGTCCTACGCTTCGGAGCAGCATCGATTTTTGCTCCAACATTTGAAGAACGAACTGCTGCAACTACTCCCCTCCCCGCAATCCGTTAAGCAGGAGGCGCTCCACAAAGCGGAGAACTTCATGCTGGATCGCATTGAACCGAACGGTACCCTTTACAGCTATGCCAGCTCCACCTTCCTTATGATCCTCGCACTGCTGTCGCTCGGCTATGACCGTAGGCATCTGCGAATCCGAACCGCCGTGCAAGGGTTAAAATCGTTCACTTGTCTGACGGGCGAGCAGATGCAGCATGTGCACATTCAGAATTCGCCCCCGACGATATGGGATACCGCGCTCATTAGCCATGCTTTGCAGCAGGCGGGCTTACCCGCCCAGCATCCAGCCATTCAACGTGCAGGCACTTATTTGTTGTCCCGTCAGCAGCATCGGCTCGGGGATTGGTATATGAATAATCCGAACCCTACTGCTGGAGGGTGGGGCTTCTCAGATATTAATACGATGATTCCTGATGTCGATGATACGACAGCCGCGCTGCGCGCGATTCACCACTTAGCGCCAGGAAATAGCACGTATACAGCTGCTTCGGACAAAGGGCTGCAATGGCTGCTGTCGATGCAAAATGACGATGGCGGTTGGTCTGCTTTTGAAAAAAATAAGAACAAAGCTATCTTAACTTGGCTGCCCTATGATGGCGCGGACGCGGCACTTACAGACCCGTCTACTACGGATCTAACTGGAAGGACATTGGAGTATTTGGGCAACACGCTCCATCTTACACAGAAGCAGGCCTTTGTCCGCCGAGCGGTTGCCTGGTTAATTCAGCATCAGGAGCAGAACGGATCGTGGCACGGAAAATGGGGCATTTGTTACTTATACGGCACTTGGGCTGCTGTCACAGGCATGACAGCAGTCGGTGTGAGCCCTTCTGATCCTGCGATTGTGCGAGCAGCTCGCTGGCTGTCGCGTGTACAGAACGCAGATGGCGGCTGGGGTGAGTCTTGCGAAAGCGACCGCAAGAAGACGTTTGTTCCGTTGGCGATGTCTACACCTTCACAGACCGCTTGGGCCTTGGATGCGCTAATCGCGATATCCCCCCATCCTACGGCTGAGATCCAGCATGGGGTCAAGGCGCTGCTCCAATTGAGCCATCCCTCGTATCAAGCTATGAGCTATCCGACAGGGGCCGGATTACCAGGACACTTCTACATTACGTATCACAGCTATAACTATATTTGGCCCTTGCTTGCTCTTAGTCACTATAGGCGGAAGTACTTGCGGTAAATTATGAGAAGAGGCCTTCCCTACTTGCGGGCGAGGGCCTCCTCTTTGAGGTAGCAGGTTGATGATCTTTAGGCAGGGTATGCAATGAAAGCAATGAAACTCCGAAAAACCTCAGCGCTAGTGTAAGAACGTGGCAACTAAGACATATACGCCTTGTCTAAAGGGGTGTTTTTATGTCCAAAAGAAAATGAACATCTACAATGGAAAAATAGATCAAAGAAGGTCGCGGTACAGGAACAAGTACAGACTATCAGCCATGGTTGAAGATTCAAGATGACTGTTTGAAAACATTAACATTATGGGGTTTAGCCAGGGGTACCGCCAACATTTCGGAGATTTCGTACGGTAAGCAGCTTTTCGCAAGAAAAGGGCCGATTTCCTGGGTACTATTCCAAGAAAATGATCCGGTTCCCTCCAATCATATCACGCGCACATTAAAAAAATAATTAGCTACTCATCATTGCGAGAGACTAATTATTTTTTATATCAAGTTAACACATAACCGACGTTAGAATACAACCTTGGTGAAAATAGCCCTCTACTTATAGCTCGCTTTTCATCGCTCCGTTAGGGCTGGTTAATATAATATCTATGCTCTTTAAAGACAGTCGCAGCCATTCATCCTTAGATTGACCTTTAATGAAATTTTCAATGCCACAGAGAGATGAAGCCAGTATGACACTCACACTTTCTTTATCATCGCACGTCCATTCATTATTCCTTATGCCTTCCTCAAGTATATCGTAGATAAAACTCACGTATAGTTCGGTCATATTTTTAATAATTTCTCTAAAATCCCCACTTAATGTTCCAATTAAGTAAAGCTCGTCCGTTGCTTTCGTCAAAAGTAGCTCTTCTTTAATCGTGAATTCAGCTAGTGCATAGATCTTTTCCTTAGCCGTAAGGCAATCTTTTGTATAATTTATCCATTCACTCTTCCACCTCATTGACTCTTCTTTAATCATGGTTAAAAAAAGAGTCTCTTTATTGGAGAAGTGATGAAAAATATTACCTTTACTAACATTCGCTTCCTTTGCTATATCCGCGATGGACGTTGCGTTATAACCTTTATATTGGAATAAATACTGGGCTGCTTGTAGGATTTTACTCTTGGATATTTTACTTAATTCTTCGTTTGTGGTCATCTGAATTCCCCTTTCAATTATCGGTTGTATGAATTGTAATCCAATTCTCCTGAGCTTGCGGTATATAGAATTATAACTACAAATCCGGTTCCACTGATACTCCTTTTTTCTTCATAATAACCCGAGTTTAGATAAAGTCCAAATAAACCACTTTACAAACCGAACGATCGGTATGTATAATCGTTTGTGTCAGATGCAAAACATTATGACTTGAAAAAATCACTAGATACTGGAGGTACTAATTATGAATACTACAATCACACAGCACCCTGTTCTTCTCATAGGGGGATCGGGCATGGTCGGTAAAAACGCTGCCGAGCATCTTCGACGGTTTCATCCTGAATTACCTATTTTAATCGGAGGCCGAAATTTGGAGAAAGCGCAAACTGTGGCAAATCAGCTCGGTAATGCCCAAGCGGTTCAAATTGATTTAGAGCGTCCCAACCTAGGTTTACCAGAGGATATACAACTCAGTGCTGTTGGAACTTTCTTCAGAGACGGAGAGTTTTATTCCCAGCGCTGGGCTCAGAACAAACGAATTCCATTCCTTTTTATATCGGGATATGAACATGAAATTGGGAAACATACCTCTATCTATCTTCATGGCCCCTTAGCCGCGCCCGTGGTTATAGCCACCCACTGGATGGGGGGGATTCCCATTACACTTGCAAAACACTATGCACGTCAATTCCGTAGTATTGAAGCCATAAATATTAGTGTCATTTTTGATCCAGAAGAGGAAATCGGTCCAGATGGAACTTTACAAAATGAAGGGGAAATAGAAGAAACCAGCCCTTATCCATTGTTCTTTCAGGATGGAAAATGGAAACGGGCGAAGGATGAAATGGACATCGGACGTACAATTAAAACGGTGGATGGAAGTATTCAAGAGGCAACAGCATTTTCATCACCAGATATTTTAAGTCTGGGAGCCATGGATATCAAGTCCGCTCGCTTTGACTTCCTCGCTCACGAATCTTCCGGCAGAAAGAGCGGCGGACAAATTACACACGATATAATTATTGAGATCACAGGGGAATTGAAAGACGGGACTTTGACAACCGTACGGCGCGAGATTGTATACCCAGATAATCAGTCCTCAATGACAGGACTCGGTGCAGCCATTGGTATTGAACACTTGTTGGGACTAGTGGACACAGCACCTCGACCGGGTCTGTACTTCCCTGAAAATGTTATTGACCCCCTACACCTGGAGCAACGTCTAAAACAGACTGGTACACATATCAGTTAAATAGTGTGGCCGACTGCTCTATTGAACTGCACCCCAATTGTTAGACAAAACTAACAATCGGAGGTGCAGTTTTCTTATAACCAAATTTTCACTTAATGCAAAAATAAGTGCAAATAATCCTTTTGACTGTAATAATCTTGCTGCCTCTGTTAAATACACAGTAGTCGATACACATCGCATTAATCAAAATGTTTTATGCGCTAGCTCTTTGTTACGAGCAGATCTTCTATAACCCATCTCGCCTTTAGGCTGGGAACATATTAATTTTCTAGGTGAGTACACATTAGACTTAAAAAGAATACCTGATCATAATTTATTACGCCCCCTCAACGCAGGTGAATAAAGGATCACCCGATCTCTCCTTAGCGTATAGGAAATCGGCCTTTTTCTTGTGAAAAGCTAAGCTGTATCGAGACTTCTTGGCGAACAACAAATAGAATATACGGACACGCTATCCAGCAATTTGATAAGTGGTTAGACGGTGCAGATAAGCAGGAATCAGTAGATAACATATTTAAGGACTAGCCACTCTATGTAAGAGTGGTTTTTTATTGCGCTGGGGGAAAGGTTAACAGTTTGAACATTAAAGATGCTTACGATAAGGGCGGTACACATACAGGCATCAAGCAGACATTAAAATAGACGATAGATAAATCGATTGGCATAATTGCTATTAAGTCTATATTTCTGATATCATGAATTATAATCCTCATTATGTAATAATATACAATAAGGATAGTTGACCTAAACTATTATTTTGAAAAGGAAGTGATTTAACATGACTCTTTTCTTGGTAATAGCTTTTCTTGTAACATTTTATATAATAGTAGGCTTATTTGGAATTAGTATGAATGATAATGAACTTGTATATATTCTTCTTCTCATTGTTATAGCAATATTGGTAAGTATTGATTTAAAGGTATCATCGAAAAAAAAGAAGTAATATTAAAAGCAGCCCTCACATATGGGCTGCTTTATTTCGGATGATGACCTTTTAGTACGTAAAGTTATAACGGTCAAAAGAAGTGGAATCAGAAAGACCACTAAAATCAATACGTTGTATTTGAAACCTCTCCTTAAAAAAGAACAAGCTCATGCACAAATGAAAAATAGCATAAGCCTGTTCTTTGATGTAGTATTTTAACTCTCCTTCTCAATTATCCTGACCTTCATACACATCAGATTGACCGTGTTGTAAATCTCCCTGCATTGAAGCATCGGATTCCAATTCCAGAAATCAGAGCCATTAGCCGTAATTAAATGCCCTAACCACTCGGCAAACCCCATTTCCAGCGCCATATATTCAGGGCTACCCTCGTTCCAAAATAAATAGTTCTCCTGTTGTGTTGTATCTATGAAGAAGTTGGCTTTCGGATTTGATGCGATGGGTAAAAATTGCGGCCTTATATCGTAAATCGTCGTCATAAACTTAGTAAGCATATCTATTCCGTAAATCTCCGTACGTATTCCTTCTCCAATATCAAACAGGATTGCGCCATTACAACAATTGAGGAACTTGATGTACTCATCTGGGAGTTGGATGTTGAATTGATTCGTAAACGTTCTCATTTCCCTTTTGGTCGCAGGAGGATTAAAAGTAAAGCGCCCCACATACAGCCCACCATATACATTAGGAACTAACAATGTCTTACTTTGTGTTACACGTTGTTGTAAGCAGTTCATGATTTTGAATACGCTGTATTTCTTACTCACAATCATTCCCCATTTGGACTATTTAGTTTTCTCTCCGTCCTATCCAAGTAAAGTTATATATGCAGGTTTTTCATGGGTATGTTAAAGGGGTTGCAAAGGAAGTTTATTCGTGGTGATTTGGTCTCTTCTAAAAGCCTAACTCGTCTTTATTAAGAAACATAATTTATAATACAGTTGAAGGTTGCTTTATCGGCTGTGTTTATTGCGAGTAAGCACAGCCTCTTCTTTTTCTCCAGAGCAACAATCATCATCGTCGAAAAATCGCTTCCAATCAAAATTCAATACTTGTCCAATGCGCTTCGCTACTTGAACGCTTGGGTCACGCCTCCCCCTCTCTATATTAGAGTAAGAACTGCGTTCAATTTGGGAGAGCGTCGCTACTTCTTTTTGAGTTTTACAGCCTCTGCATTGAATGAGCCACTTGCGATGCTTCATCGTTTTTCACCTCCTTTCGTAAATAATGCTTTCTGATATTCCAGAATGTAACCATCAAGCTGCTGGCTAAGCTGGACGACAGGGTGTGCAGTAAAGCTCTCGTGTTCGTTTACGGCGTGAACAAGTTTCGCTCTAAGATGACTGATGTCGGATAGCAATGGATGATCTCCATCATTTACACGTGGGCAAAAGTGTGCAGGAAGAATATTATCACCCCCATCAGTTCATTTCTTCTGTGCAATTAAAAGCATAGTACAAGTTGGGCAAGTGACTATAGATACTTAATTTAGCGAAATTTTCATTTCCCTTTAAATACATAATTGGAATTTAATTATTGATTAAACACAAAAAAAGATACCTTTTCAGGTATCTACAGGAATGTAATTATTAAAGTTCACTACGTTACAATTCAGAGGTATATTAATGCTTTGTATCCCACGGAGCAGAGCCACCAAATGGAACAATAGAATCATCTAGTCCGATCAAAACTACTGAAAGGAGTATTACAGCTAGAAGAATCGGGATTTTTGTCAACAATCTGTTCATACCAGACTGTCCCCTTTCTTGTTTAATTTGTCTTTAATATGAATGAATAATTGATTAAACTCCAAAATTAAATCCATATCAAGTAGAGAGCTATCATCGACTATAGCTTTTGTGATAAAAGATAGACTGTCAAATGCTTTTTCAAAATTCGATATACCTGCATATTTTAAAGTACTAATTCGATAACAAGCCAAAGCATCTCTAGCATCATTATCGGAAAGCAGCAAATCACCTTTAAGTTTATAATAATAAGCTAATTTTGCTCTGTTTTCAGGTGTGGCTAGTCTATCTTGCAAGGACAATATCATTTGTTCCTCATATTTAAATAAATACTTAGCTGAATTAAAATCTTTTTTTATTATGTAAAAATCCATAAGCTGTACGACGGCATACGTTATATTATATTCAGAAGGATCAGACAAATATGCTTCTAATTGCTTTACGCCTAATTCAAGGTTACCTGTTTTCCCACTTATACAGCCAGTCATCATCTTTGCGTTATCCTCAATGTGCGGCAAAGAAAACTTACTATATTCCGCGAGATAGGATTTGCTGTTCTCGTATCTCCCTAAGTAATAATAACAGTTACAAATATTAAAGATTGCATTTGCTTTTAATACACCATTTTGCTCATCATTCTGAATTACAAACTGACTTAGTTCGATAGATTCCTCATACTTCATCAGACTGAAAGCATGAATTGCCAAACGATAATACAGTCTCAATTGTTCCGCAGGATTTAAAAAATCAGAATAGTTAAGAATGTTTTTGCCTGAATCATAGGTAGATTGCAGTTTGCTAAAATCGTTTCTTACTATTTCATATTGCCGATACATCCCCTTAGCAATATAGGGCATAATACCATGACCACGTGAGTAATCAATAATACTCTGATACAAATCAATTTTTACATGATTATCATTAATAGTTAGAGTTATTGAATACAGTTTTTCTATCAATGTTACACTGTCTTCTCGTTCCGTTTCAAGGAATTTGGTTGCAATTTTGGGAGCTATCCATGCATTTTGAGGGGATGTAATTGCTATCTCTAATATACTCATTAGTGAGGCTGATTTTTGCTCAATTTCAATGTATATTTCAACATATTCGTGAAATGGGATATTAAGAACAGACGCAGTAGCTTGGATGATTTTAAAGTCAGGTTTCTTTGTTTCTCCGTTTTCAATTCTAGATAAGCTTCCTTTTGAAACATTTATTAGACTTTCCAAATGCGCTAGTGTCATATCTACTTGTTTTCTGTAACGATGTATCAGTTCCCCCAAAGGTGTAGGTGTGTTTACATGATTCATGCTCTCACCTTCCCACAGATAAGTTCCAGATAAATACATTCGCTCAATATTACCATCAATCCCCAAACGTGTAAACTATGTTTCAGTTTATTTTTTGTTTAGAGGAAAGTATATTGGGTTCAAATTATTTTAAGCAAAGACATAAATTTCGCCGCCAAGCAAGTATCGCACCTAAAAGCTACCTGTCTAAAGCAGCTCACCAATTCCGTGGCTTTATCGTCCAATATTCTCCTGAAAAGTTGGAACGTAAATAAAGCCGTGGCCTACTAACCTAATCAAGCAGGTTAATAAACCACGGCCACTCATTTTACCAACACAAAGCTACATACCGATTTCAACGATAATAACACGCCAGCACCCTCTATTACGTCAACGTCACATAATCGTCCAAATGCTGTATTTTCATCACCGCTTTATCCTGCCTCACCGCATCCACGATCCGCTCGACCATCACATTCGTGATCGGCCTTGGCAGCTCATCGAGATGAAAAAATCCGCACTCATCAATTTCATGACCATCAGCTTGCGGGGTACCTACATATTCGAGCACACGAAACACGTAGATATAGCCATTTCGATGCGCTAAAAAGTAGATGCCCGCCAGCTCTAATTGGGTGACATCGATTTGCAGCTCTTCTTTACACTCACGAATGGCTGCATCCCACGCAGATTCCCCAGCGTCAACGACGCCCCCTGGCATGGACCATAGATGCTTACCGTAATGTTGATGCACTAGCAAAACGCGGCCTTGTTCATCTTGAATGATACAACCTGCGGCATCAGGAGCTCGTTCCATCGCCACGTTAGTCACTAGTTGTTCACGAGTTCGCCGCTCGCAGCATCCACATGAATGAATCGGTTCATCCAGCCTACGATCCGATTCAAGCGCTCCATACGCAGCTCAGGGTTCCCGCTGCGCGACAGCTCATGGTTCGCGCCAGGGAAGCGAACGAACTGCGTTTCCTTGCCTAATCGTTTCAAGGCAATAAACAACTGCTCCGCCTGCTCAATCGGGCAGCGCAAATCCTGCTCGCCATGCAAAATTAAGAGCGGCGTCTCAACATTACTCACATAAGCAAGCGGAGACTGCTTCCACAGCTGCTCCAAATTAGCCCAAGGCTGACCGCCAATCTGATCTTCTGTAAAGTGATAGCCGATATCACTTACACCGTACATGGACGTCCAGTTACTAATCGAACGCTGGGTAACCGCAGCCTTAAAGCGGTTCGTATGACCGACGATCCAGTTGGTCATAAATCCGCCATAGCTACCGCCTGTCACACCAAGTCGCGTCTCATCAACATAATCATAGTTCGCCAACACGTAGTCTACGGCATCCATAAGATCAAGGTAATCCCGTCCACCGTAATCGCTGCGAACCGCATTGACGAACTGCTGTCCGTAACCATGACCACCACGCGGATTCGTGAACACGACCGCATAGCCTTGTGCCGCCAGCAGTTGGAACTCATGCATAAACGTATTCGCATACATCATATGCGGACCGCCATGAATTTCAAGAATGGTCGGATACTTGCGACCCGCTTCCATCCCTACCGGTGGAATCATCCACCCTTGAACATTCCAGCCATCCGTCGTAGTAACCCAGAACGATTCTGGCTGACTAATGGCCAACTCGTCAAATAAAGCTTCATTTTGATTCGTCAACAGCAGCTCTGTTCCACGCGCAAGGTTCAAGCGATACAGTCTGCACGGTTGTTGCCAATCAGCCGACGCGAGCACGACCTCGGATTCGTCCGCAGATAGAACGAACTGCGTAACGTCGCGCGCACCCTCTGTCACTTGTTTATATGTACCATCTAGACCGAAACGTACAAGGTTCACACAACCCTCAGATGAAACCAACGTATAAATAAACTGCCCATCCTGACTGAATACCGGACGATCAAATGCGCCCGCCTTCATATCCGAAATGGAATAGCTGCCCATTTGCCAGTCCAAATGTTCGGTCACACAAGTGACGTTCCCGCTCTCACTATTCAACGTGTACAACCGTGTCAGCGTCGCGTTTCCATACGAGCGATCCGTACCTAAGAAGCCAATCGTCTTGCCGTCTGGCGAACAGAACGGCTTGCCGATGGAATAGCTAGAATCGGTCAGTCTGCGAGCCGAGCCACCCGTCCGTTCGATGATGAATAGGTCATTCGTAAACACGAGGTCTGGATTTTGAGCCGCATCTTCAGGCTGCTTGGACGTAAACACGATAGAATCGCTATCCGACGACCAAGCGAAAGCAGATACATCAAAGTGACCTGTTGTAAGTGCCGTTACTTCACCTGTTGCAAGCTCATGTACGAACAAGTGCATCCGCTTGCCATCCCATAAGCCAGAGCTGTCCGATTTGTACATTAAGCGATCCACGACAGTCGTCTGCTTCTTAGGCTTGCTGTCTGCATCGGCACCTGCATCTGCATCTTGCTCATCAGACGACTTATCCATATCCACTCCGGAAATGTAGGCCATATATTTACCATCTGGCGACCATATGTAGCTGGACACACCATGTTCCGCGTTCGTGACGACAACAGCTTCCCCGCCGTCCGCCTCCATTTTCCACACTTGATTTGACTTGCCTTCTTTACGCAAAAAGGTAAGCAACGATCCGTCTGGCGACCACGTCGGCGCTGAATCACTTGGCCCGTGTGTCCAAGTCCGGTCACGACTGCCATCCAACTCCACCATACGAATATTCGTGAGATACCCGCTCTTATCTTCCTTTACTCGCTTCAACACATAAGCAATTCGATTGCTGACCGGATTAATCACCGGGTCACTTACCCACGCTAACTTAGTTAAATCCTCTGCTGTGATCCGTCTTTTTTCCATTTGCTTACCTCCTAGTGTTGTGCTGTTCATGTTGCTGTTCATAGTGCTGTACGTCTATAAGTCAAATACTGTACCGTCCGCGTTCATTCGTCAATATTAATTCTCTAATTCTAGCAAAATTTCATCTTACATCTATCATCTTTCCAGCTAAGTTAAACGAGTTAATAAGTAGATCGCATAAGGTGTAACGAGAAACATAGCGGTATACAGACCTGGCGTATACGCGTTAAGTATGCATGTTTGCACCACATGAACGACATTGTGTACAAGCACAAAGATGAGAAAGGAGACGTACAACACCGAGCTCCATTGCGCTTCGAAGTTTTGAACTTTAAGAAATGTAATCGTTGCCATCGTTAAAAATATAAACACATCTCGCTTCGCGAACGAGTACGAATTCACGTTCCAAAATTGCCAAATCATTTGATGCAGCCGGTTAGCTTTGATTTTACTTTTTATGGTGGGCGCCCATTTTTCAACTGTTATAATTTCCTCAAAGTCATGCAACATAAAAAGGACGACGAACAACCAGATGGCATTCGTTAATTCAAGTTGGAACATGATGCTTTCATCTCCTCAATCCTATTCCAAACATATACGCTCGTCTACTCGATCACCGCAACCATCGTCACCGAAGTTCCGACGACCTCAACTTCTTTGAAGCCAAATCGTTTATACATCCGCACAACTTGATTATGCGGGTCAACACTTAGCGAAAGCGCCTTCACTCCTTGCTGCTTAGCCTCCGCGAACAAAGCGCTCATTAGCGCTGTCCCGATGCCCTGTCCTCTATACGCTGTGGCGATCGCCATCCCAAGCTCTGGCGTCTGTTCATCCACATAGCCGAACCCTTTGTTAGGCTCAGCAAAAAGCCGACACGTAATCGAACCGATACGCTCACCCTTCTCATTTTGCGCGATAAATCCGACATCACCCGTTCGACCCCAGTCAGCCACATACTTTACTAGAAAAGGCTCCTGTATAATCTCCCTTGGAAACGGCTCCTCCCCCGGAGGCGTATACAATGATTCATACAACATGTCCCATAAAAACGGGATGTCCAGCTCGGTAACCGGGCGAATTCGATATTCACTCACACCCATTCCCCCCTGCTCCATCTAAATGATCGAAAAAGCTACTCGAAACTTCGAGCAGCTTTACTTCTCATTACTTATAATTTCAGCGAAGCGTCAAGCGACTTGGCAGCGGCTTGTTCATACAACCGATACATGTCCATTTCAGGGTCCATCGCCCTTGTGATGGCAAAAGCCTCCTGAATCGATTTCTTATTCTGAATCATTTCATAGCATAAACGGAGTGCAAACATCAGTGCCGTATTCCCAAACGGATAGTCATCCGGCCCAATATAAATGCGACAACCGCCACCCAAAAAGGCTTGCGCCAGTGCAGGATCACCGAGCGAACAGCCATTGCCGATTACGATGTGCCCAGCTAGCTTCGTAAAGCGTGCGATTTCATCTGGGCCAAAGTTACCTCGTGGCTCCCCCTCTTCATACACCGATTCATCCAATTCCGGCATAATGAAACGGCCCTCATCTCCATGAAAATTCAAGATAATCAGATCCGTATTCAGCATTACATCTTCGCCAGACAGCACATCCATCAAATCGGATGGTCTTCCCACCCAATGCGTCATAACACGTGCCCCAAAATACTCAAGTGAAGCCCTAATCGCTTGCGTTTCCATATCACAATCAGGTCCACATACTAAAGTTACGTACATTTCCGGTTTAGCCATCTCTATACTCCTCCATCTTCATCCTTAATATCATCTATCCCTACTAAATGAAATGAACAAACAATAACAGGTATGGAGGTGATCGGGCCCGAGCAATAACGACCGCACGTTAACGCTTTCTATTTACCATGACTGTGATTCTCCTTTTCATTATCTTATTCTACATATTACCATGGCAAATCTATGTATTCAAACTGTTCTATAGCGACGGCTCAACCCTTGTATAGCACCGTATCCCAGCCCAAATACGACACCCGATGAGGCAAAAAAAGCATAGAACAGCTGCGCTTCAGCCGAAATCAACCTTCCCCCACCAAAGAACATCATCATGAATGCAGTTGGTAAAATAAAAAGTGCGGCACAGGCGAAAGGGTACAGCGCTAGTTTGATGTACGGATTCAGCTGTCTTGTACGGACAATAGCGCAAACATACAAGTATAACGGTACTAACACGATGCCATACGCAAGGATTGACCAAAATAGAATCGCATTCAGATCACTGCCTACTGCTTGCTCCCACCCGTACCAAAGGGTGGCTTTATAAGTAGAGATACCAGCCAGAAAGGAAATGATAAACAAGCTAATTAAAAGGAATCCCTTTAGAATTTTCATCGATTCCCCTCCTTTCTTTCGTTATTCACTAGTGATATTCTCGGCATATTATTTCTATCCAGCCGTCTCCATGTGGCTGACCTACTTATCGTTTTCTAGTTCATGCTGTTTCAACTGCTTAAGCATTCCTAAGCGATCAATTTGAATCCAATATTCGACGATCTTCATATCTTCCACACGATACACCGCGCTTGCGATTTCAACCAGTTCCTTCCCCGTGGGAGCATATCCTTCAACAACACCAACGTGCTTGCCCGTCTGCTTCCAACGAACGTACACTTTTTGCTCTTGAGCAATTAGCTCTTGGACTTCCACCACGAAATCGCCAAACATATCTTTAAACTCTCTTATATGCTCGGCATAATTGTCAGGTGTACGGTCAATCGTGGCCGAATGTTCGGCATTCACTTGATGAGCTTTAACAAGCGGAGCCATGTATTGATGAGCTTTGTCTGGATCTTTTCCCGATTTTACCTCTTCAAAAAAATGTGTAATGAGCTGTTCCGCTGACATTCACGCCATCCCCTTCAACTCTAGATTAGCCATCATCATACCATCGTTCAAAAATCGGAGCGCCTGCCACCGCATCGCTCACCATGCGCTGTTACACGCATCGATCATTTAAGCTTGTACAAGCTGCTCCCCAATGCCGGAAGCCGCTCCCGTTACAATGATTTTCATATCGTTGAGCACCGAACTGTTTTCCTCTATCTCATTTTTATACTCGTTATAAGCCGATTGGTTTCGATAGATTGTGCAGCTCAACGGCTTAGTGAGTTATACAGGAGATGAATGAACCATGACATGATGCGAAGTCTTTTATGGATAACAATACAGATGCTATGGTGCTATTTTTTGTTATAATAAATAAGAAACAGAGGATGTGATCCACAATGAAACAAGCTTTAATTGTCGTTGATATGCAAGAAATTTTCTTTAATGAACCCCAATATTTCCTACATGATCACAATCAGTTGCTTGAAAATGTGAACCTATTAATTAATCATGCGCGTCAACAACACATCCCCGTCATCTTTATTCAACATACCGATCCAAATGAACAAGGTGCACTATTTGAAGGCAAAGACAACTGGAAACTTCATCGAAACTTACGGATGTCTGATTCCGATACCATCATCAAAAAGACAAAATGGGATGCCTTCTATAACACACCCCTGTTGGATTATTTAACTCATAACCGCATCGAACAGCTTATTTTTGCAGGGGCCCAAACCGAGTTCTGCTTAGATACGACCATTCGGGCTGCTTACAGTTTAGGTTATCAACATAACATCTTATACAAGCACACCCACAGTACACTCAATAGTGCTTGTCTAGAGGCAACAGCGATTATTCAGCACCATGAACATATATGGAATCACCGTTTTGTTACGCTACGTCCGTTAGAACAATTATAAGAACATCCTTCGATAATGAGAGATTTCAAATGAGTGGAATAGCAGAGCTACAGACTAAGTTGAACGATACAAATGAGAAGGTGATCAGATGGATACACATTTATTTCTGTTTGGAGGTGGCCCTCCATTTACATCGCATATGGCCAGACGGTTTGTAGAAGCGGCCCAAACGGAGGGCCCCGTTTCGATATTATGCGTAGATAGAAGCGGGTGGGAAGAATATATGCCGCGCTATACTCAAGCCTTAAGAGATTTAGGCGTAAGTAAATTCTACTTCTTACCTCTACCTACTACGCCAATAGAGCAGGTCATTGCATGTCTAGACCGTAGTTCCGGCATTATCATTGGGGGTGGGGATACGAATTTATATGCGGATTACATTGTTGAGACGTCCATTTCGAACACCATTAAAGAACGATATGAACGTGGTGTTCCTATTGCGGGTTTTTCAGCGGGAGCATTAATCAGCCCAGAACGATGTGTGATTTCGCCTCATGATAATGTGGAAGGCGTGTTCCAACATCGAAAAGGATTAGGGTTAATTGCTGATGTACTGATTGCGGTACACTTTACAGAATGGAACGAGGAAGCTCATTTACG
This sequence comes from Paenibacillus sp. 481, assembly GCF_021223605.1. Taxonomy (NCBI): domain Bacteria; kingdom Bacillati; phylum Bacillota; class Bacilli; order Caryophanales; family Paenibacillaceae; genus Paenibacillus; species Paenibacillus sp. 481. The sequence goes on along the minus strand of NZ_CP075175.1, from coordinate 4,356,984 downwards.
GCACGCTGTCAGCACGTTTAGCGATCATTTGAATTATGGAATAGACGAGGCTACTTGTATTTATTTTCGACACGGACGGCTGGAAGCTACTGAAGGTAAAGGGGTTTATAGCATCGAAAATGAAATATTAACAAAAATAAGCACCTCCCACGCTTAGTCGTTGGTTTGCCAAAATATGTTGTACTGATCTCCTCACACCTTCATATACATAGTTATGATAAAGATGAACGTCAGGTTCAATTCCGAACCATTTCGAAAACAAGGGTAAGAAGGTGAATTATGACGGACTGGAATCCATTTAGCCCTACCTTTGAATATGAACATATCGATGCACGTACTTTGCAGCACTCTGCTTGGGTAGGACATCGTCGTTTCAGCTATGATCTCATTCGCTTTTATCGTCCTCGATTATTCGTGGAATTAGGAACACATTGGGGTGCGTCCTTTTTTAGCATGTGCCAAGCGGTGAAGGACGGAGCATTGCCTACTTCGTGCTATGCGGTGGACACATGGGTTGGCGATGGACATACCGGACAATACAATAATGAAGTGTATGATACGATATCCTCCATATCCTCTACCTTATATCCTCACTTTTCCCACTTGCTGCGTACGACGTTTGACGAAGCGTTGGAGCAATTCGAGGATGGCTCCATCGATTTACTTCACATTGATGGATTTCATCAATATGAAGCGGTCAAGCATGATTATGAAACATGGCTTCCTAAAGTTGCTCCGAACGGCATCGTATTGTTTCATGATATTTCGATACACGGATTCGGATTCGGTGTATGGAAGTTATGGGGAGAGTTAACAGCACAATACCCTTCCCTTGAGTTTGCACACTCTGCTGGCTTAGGAATCTTGTTCCCGAAAGGAACTACAGACCAGTATGATACGTTGCATCTTCAGTGGGCAGAGTTGCGTCAGAAGTACGCGAACACGTAATCGAATACGTACAAAAGCGCAACTTGTCAAAGCAGACAGTTGCGCTTTTTGTTGGGCAGACGGTATTGCATATATAATGGCGCTTTGAATTTCCAATAAAATCACATCTAAATTTACATCTAAATAGAAGGTTACCCTATTTCGCATGATTCGCATTAATGGATCGCATTCTCCTTGCGGGAATCAAATTCATAGTGGATCACAATATCCGTGTCCAACACCTCTTGCTTATACGATTTCGGCTTATCTAAATACGATAGCGGAAAAGATCGATGGAACAGCCTGACTTGCTTCGTGGCAGGTACTTCTTCACGTTGTTCGAACTTCATCGTAGCAACCGCTCCATCTGGGGAAATAGAGCGCTTTAAAGCACGTATTTTTCTCCTCGCCTGCTCGGAAACATACTCACCTGCTTCCAACAGCAGTATATAAGGCCCTGCTGCTTGCTGAACTGCCCGCTCCCACTGCTTCATCCTACTTTTCCTTGGCTTCTCTTTCACGTAGCTAGCAGCGTAGCTTTGCGATATCGCTTCGCATGCACCTGAAATATCAACGACGATGATTTCATCTGCGATATCTTTAATCGAGTCTAATGCCTTAATTAAAGCCGACTCTGTATCCGCAAGTACGCAGCAAGTGAGCTTAGCGTCCTCTTTATAAATTAAATCAAAAATGTCCTCTCCCCACTTTTCTTTCGCTTTGTTCCGATTTATGCCCATTAAATATTGCACATTATTTTGGGGCGTATCCTGTTGGAGTTCCTTCATCGTTGCGTGTCCGACATGATGTATAAAGCTCGCATTCGCTATGACTAGACGATAGCCAGCACGTGCGACGCGCAAACATAAATCATCATCCTCAAAATTCCCGATGTCATATATTTCATCGAAGCCTCCAACTTCTTCCAGTACCGCACGCTTAGCTAATAAACAAAAGCCAATCAAGCGCCGAACTTCAGTCGTCTTTCCTTGATTGCGAGTCCCATGTTCGTGTGCAAATGCATTCAGATCCAATAAATCTGTATAAGGAACCGGAATGATCTGGTGACCACTTGAATAGTTCGTAAGCGGACCTACCATTCCTATATCAGGGCTTGCATGCAAGGCAGCTAGCAGGTGGGTCAGCCAGTTAGGAGTCACGACGGTGTCATTGTTTAAAAATAAGATGTGTTCACCTGTCGCAACTTCTAGCCCTTGATTACAGCCCGCAGCAAAGCCCGCATTATGGTCGTTACAGATGAGAATGACATCCGGTTGAAGCTTTAAATACATGACCGTTAATCCATCTGTTGACCCATTGTCAACCACGATAATTTCATACGGTTCCGAGGTCCATTTGCGGATGCTTTCCAGACATAGTACAGTGTGATGAAACTGGTTATGAGTCAGTATAATCATACTCGTCTTCATTATTCTCGCCCTCCACTAGCACTACCCGTCACTTGTTCAAATCGTTCCCCCAGTAGATTTTTGAAGTACGTTTGATTGTACAGCATACTTGGATGATCAGGAATAAAGCGGAGCGCCATTTCATTGTGATAGCATGCCGTTTCGTGTTGGCCCATTTGGTCGTAGACGACACATAGCTTCAAGTGAGGAATCCATGTCCAAGTGGATGATTGTGTCATGGTCAGCTGATTGGAAGGAATCGCGAGTTGGGTTGCTTGTTCAAACCAATAGATGGCATCTGGCATGCGCTGCTTGTTCAGCATGATCTCGCCGATTTGACAGCATATATCGGAATGTGGTTTATCAAATATAAACGATCGGACTAAAGCGGGCAGCCGCTCTTCCTCATGGTTAAGCTTTTCATGGCAGGACTCCATCTTTAGACAAGCTTGGATACAGTCCTCATACCACCCTTGTTTCGTTTGCAAAAATTTCTCGTAGTAATCAAGTGCCTCCGCGTATCGAGCATGATCCTTCAGCTCGTTAGCATAATAGTACAAGTCTCGCGCTGAAAACACTTCACCTGCTGCCAAACGATTTTCATATATGCGTAAATTGCGATCGGTGTAGTGTTTATCTTTTTTATGATATACGCATATATCACTATGTTGAATGTTGCCGTACACCTCCAAATATTCATGGACGGGGCCAATCCAGCGAAAATTAGCAGCTCGCTGCACGAGACGGTTGCGCCTAAGCGAAAACAAAGGATCGCCTGCCTCGTTGGTCGTCAACACATAAGGCATACTTACACTGGTGACGTCGCGTGACAATTCACGCTTCAATTGCCTGAACGCGACACGGCCCTTCTCGTCAATAATGTCATCTGCATCCAACCAAAAGATGTATTCCTGCGTCGCTTTACTAAACGCATAGTTTCTTGCAGCCCCAAAATCGTCTATCCATTCAAAATCATACAGGCAAGCTTGATTGCGAGCGGCAATTTGCTTCGTATTGTCCGTCGATCCCGTGTCAACGATCACGATCTCGTCGACCAGATCGATCACACTGTCTAAACAACGCTGTAAACTTTCTTCTTCATTCTTAACAATCATGCACAAGCTGATCTTTAGCGCAGAGGCATCCTGCTCTGCGAGCTGAAGTAGTCGTGCGAGCGCTTCGTGCGCCAACTCATGCTTCGCATTGGCAGCGAGCGCTTGCTCATAAGCATGTATGGCGTTCTGCTGCTGGTCTAATTTTTCATAACTAAGCCCGATATGGTACCAAGCATGAAAGCTGCCCATCCCACGCAATGTGAGATGTTGCAAATTTCCCTCTCCTAATTCAAGACAATGTTTAAAAGTGTCCAATGCCATCTCGAACTTATTCTTATGATACAGGATGACTCCTCTGTAAAAATGAAGATCAACATAGTCGGGATATAGCTGGATGGCCCGTTCAATAGATGGCCATGCTCCCTCATAGGAGCCACTTGCCAAAAGAGTATCGTATTTTAATTTGTAGCATAGAGATGGGGGTAACTTGCTTTGCTCGATAAACAACTTCATCGCCAAATTAACCGTATCGTAAGCGTCCTTATACTGTCCCAAACGGTAATACTCACTTGCAAGATGATAGTCAACCCAAGGGTTATATCCTTCTTTTTGTTTTTCCCGCAACAGCATCTGCTTATTACGCTCCGCTTTATCGCGTGCTTTAACGATCACGTCCATATAACCGAAATGATGTACGCGAACAGGCAACCGATATACGTTGAAATCGGAGCCCAAAATATCATGCACATTCAGTTGTTCATGAATCGCGCCATTGAACTGAAAGCCCTTATGATTGCGAAATAACCGATGATGATGCACAATAAATGCGTGTTCCCCATTTGCTTCTTCCCCAATGTAATTAATAAGCTCGATAACCGCTACATGATTATCTTGTACGGTAAAAATAGTTCGCAATGCTGGAGCCGTATCCGGGTCCAAATGCTCATCTGCATCCAACCAAAAGATCCAATCCCCTGTGGCTTGTTGCAAGCTGTAATTGCGTGCCTCAGCAAAGTTGTCCGTCCATTCCAACGGAAACACTTTAGCTCCGCGCGATTCGCAAATCGCGATCGTGTCATCTGTTGAGCCCGTGTCAACGACTATGATCTCATCTACGACATTTTGCACACTATCCAAGCATTTTCCAATCAGCTTAGATTCATCTTTGACAATCATACATAAGGATATGCGACCTTCTAAGGTGCTTTCACGATCTGTCTGATGCATAACATCCATCCTTTCCAGGAGAATCCGGTTAGCTTGGTGTTGCAACGGATTGTTGTATCAAGCATCGATTCAGGAATGAATCGTCATATACTCGTGAACAAAAATAGTTCGGTAGCGCTCATACGATACGCGATCAAATTCATCGCCATTATAATGAATACACCATGGGCTTTGCAGCACTGGAACACCTACTACGTATCCATTGCGTTGCATTTCTATAGAATGAGAAGAATCATAAAAGTGAAATCCATCGAACAAATCTTCTCGCCACGGTATGTTTACACGAGTCGCCATGAATAAGCCATCGATCGCCTGAACTTGCACATAATCCGACGATTCATGCCACCCATAATCGAAACGTAATAGCTGGTATGTCTCCCGCCGATGCTCGATCACTTGGCCAACAAGCGGGCTTCCCTCCCACCATATTCCATTCGTCGGCAACGTTGCACATCCAGCGAGTCCAATCATGCCAAGATCGGCGTGCCGTTGAAAGAGCTGGACCATTTCAAGTAGCATACCTCGATGCACAAGAAACGTATCTTGATGAATATATATTTTGTATGCAGCTTCGATATGGAGCGCATTATTGTAGCCGCTTGCCATACCTGCTGCATTTCTAATCTCATATAACTCAACTGTAAATCCTTCTGGAACCGTTAAATGAGCAATTTGTCTCTTGGCCTGTTGGAATAAAGTTTCGTTGCTGACACACATCACGAACAATATTCGTTGCAGCCCCATAACTATCCCCGTTCCTTTCCTTCATGTATCCAAGTATAAAGACGCCAATCTTAACAGCCTTATAACCCTTCGTCTTACTACTCATCATTTGTTATTTGAACGAGGTAACGATATAGCGCAAGATAAATTATATGTGAAAAATAATAGGCTCATACGTGGCAGATACGTTGTTAGGATTATATCCACACAAGTAGGAAGTGTGTTCTATACGCTAGCTGATCCCATGATGTGGTTAAGCTTATCTAGAGCTGGTATGTAATCCGGAAATAGTCGTAGAGCATGTTCGTAAGCTTGAATAGCCTCGTCGGCATTTCCGAGATTCTCGTGGCATAAGCCGATGTAAAACCAAGCATGAAAGCTACCCGCTCCCTTTAACGTCAAATACTTGATATTGTCTTCACCCATCTCGACACATTGCTCAAAGACAGAAATAGCCTGCCCGTACCACTCCTTCAAAAAATAAATAACACCTTTATAAAATTGCAAGTCCACATAGTCCGGATACATCTGTATGGCACGATCAATACCTTGCCATGCTCCATCGACACTCCCTAATGTAATCAAGATTGAATACTTCAGTTTATACAGTAAGGAAGGAGGGGTTTTCTCTTCTTGCAAAAAATGAACGATAGCCAGATTTAAATATTCGAAAGCTCGAACGTAATCTTTCATTCGATAATATTCTGTAGCCATATGATATTTGATCCATGGATGATGATTTTCTTTACTTAACTCTTTTTTCAGGAGCTGAATATTCCGCTCTGATTTCTTTTTATTTGCTAAGTATTCATTCATATATCCATAATGATATATTTTTACCGGCAGCTGAAGTTGTTGAGCAGGCGTGTAGTCAGGGAGTACTTCTTCGAGATTTAGCATCTCATGGATGGAATTATTGAATTTAAATCCGATGTGGTTACGGAAAAGACGAGAATGAGCAATATGAAAAGCATCGTTCTCATTGGGCGTATCGCCAATAAAGTTAATGAGATGTATCCAACCGATCGACTCTGATTGCAACGCTAGTGTTTGCTTGAGTTGCGCAGTGTCACAACTCCCCAATACTTCATCGGCATCCATCCATAATATCCAATCTCCTGTTGCTTGCCGGAGACCATAATTTCGAGCCTCGGCAAAATGATCATTCCATGCATAATGCAACACGTTGGCACCATGCAAATGGCATATTTCAACTGTTTGATCCGTAGATCCGGTATCTACGATAATAATTTCATCTACTAAATCTTTCACACTGCTCAGACAGCGATGCAGACAGCCTTCTTCATTTTTGACAATCATGCACAACGAAATGTTCACCATGTCCTTCACCACCCCCACACCATATACAATGTTTACTCTACTTAAAGCCCACGAGTCATTGTGTAATATATGAGCGCTTTATGTCTGGCTTCAACAGAAGAGCAAAGAGGTTGCCTGACACTTCGGCAACCTACTTTAAAGAAAATAGGAAATCATTTTTTTGTAAATGCTGTACAAAAAATGATTGATGTTCATGATAGGAATTGTGAGCTAAGCGAGCGAGATGAGGAACGTGCCATAACTGCTTCAGCCTATGTCTTGGGTTATTCTCATGTCGTTCGTACGTAAGTAATAGATTATCGTTACAAGTACAAGCTTGTGACAACAAGTGAATGCTTAAGGCGTGATTGGCAAGCTATTCACAATGTTGTCGAGCTTAATTTGCAGTAAGATCTCTTTCTTAATCACTTCTTGGAGGGTTCTTTGCACACTATGGTCGATAGCAATCAAGTTGGAGAGTGTAGCTGGTGGAGAGAGCCCTGCACTTCCAGGCAATGTACCCAGAACATATTGAATCTTCTCCGCTTCAGCATTGATAATGTGAGCGAGAGCAAGTTCTTCCAGTGCAATTGACGCCAATAGCAGGTTAACAGAGTCACCAATTGTAATCGAAATCGTAGGTGTAATATTAGGAATATTCGCTTGGGACATCCTCAGATCACCTCGTATAATAAAATGTAAACATCATCTCACCATTCACAACATCCATATGTGTGAATTTGGATCTGCTCTACCCAGAAGCGTAAACAGTTCCGTGTGTTTCTGCTTCCACAACTATGCCCTCTCATCTCAATTCGCTCATCTATATCTATGCACCATAGCCTACCTATCTGAACCAATCTTTTTTTATTTTTCGATCAAAATTTGGTTCTACATGCGTTATAACAGTCTCACAATGGTAAGAGATGCGCCCGGAACGCCATCTGATGCCGATGTCGTATCAGATGCACGATCGTTGTACATTTGTAGCACATTTAATCCAGCACCAGTCGTCAAAATATAGCTGCCTGATAATTGGGTTTCCACGCCAACCGCCCCGCCATTACCAACATGACTGCCTAGCAGAGTCGTGCCGTCTAGACGGAGTGCATAACCAATGCCTTCAGATGGCATTTGGAATCCTTCTAAATAACTAATAATCAAATACGTCTGATTCGGAGATAGGATCACATTTGGTGTACCGACAACATGTGTAATATCGGTACCATTTATCACAATATTGGCATCGAATACATAAGGATCGCCGGGCGCTACCGTTTGTTGAATAAAGCTCAGTACTTTGGCACTACTTGAAGTCACGGTTACACCCGAACTGCCTGTAGCCCCCGTGGTGCCCGTTGGACCTGTAACTCCAACTCCCGTTGCTCCTGTCGGGCCTGTCGGGCCTGTAACCCCAACTCCCGTTGCTCCTGTCGCTCCTGTCGCTCCTGTCAGACCTGTACCCCCAACTCCCGTTGCTCCTGTCGGACCTGGCGGACCTGTAACCCCGACTCCCGTTGCTCCTGTCGCTCCTGTCAGACCTGTACCCCCAACTCCCGTTGCTCCTGTCGGACCTGGTGGACCTGTTGGGCCGACACCACCCGTTCCCGTGCTACCCGGAATGACAGACACTATCGTTTCTAATTTGCTATTGAGCAAAATCTCTTTCTTGATAGATTCCTGCAAAATAGACTTCACGCTCGCATCTACTAGCAGTAAGTCACTTAATGATGCTGGTGTAGACAATCCTGGAATCGTACCCACAATGTACTGTATTTTTTCTGCTTCGGCATTGATGATGTGCGCTAAACCCAATTCCTCCAAAGCGATCGAAGACAATAATAAATTAATGGAATCATCTCTAGTTAAAGTTATATTCGGAGTGATATTGGGAATATTAGCTTGTGACATGTCGATCTCTCCTCTAAGTTGCTTTTTTTGTGAACGATCATTCTCACTGTTCGTCGATCTACAAGCACCGTATGCTCAAAATAAAATACGCTTCTCTGTTGCAGTAAGAATATATGTGAATGCTCCAAAATATTTGCCTGTACTGTAATTATTGTTTGAAAAAAGTCGAAGTTCCGAGATGACAAGTCGAATCCTCCTGAACGAAATCCCATTAAAATAACCTCTTCACGTTCATACCTGTATGATTGAGCCATACAGGTATAGATGTGAAGAGGTTATCGCGATGTGTTATTCATTTTATATCCTTTTATGAAATGGAGTCCTCTAAATCAAAGCCGCTGAGGAACGAGCATAGTAATGTAATCGACCGTCATTAACCGTGGCTCGTAATTTCGAGTTATCACTTAACTCTGTCAAATAAGACCTGACAATCGAGTTCGCCAAAGTAAAGTGCGCCGACTTATTTTGCAGTTGATATTTTTTCATCACTTGCTGAACAATACTTTCTAGCGTCATCGGCTGCTCCCGTACAAGTCCTAGTATAAAGGTGGACGTTTCATCAATGAGTTGCAAGTGCTGTTGAATCAAATCAGTAACTTCCGTATATACACCACCATGTGATAGTACATAGCCATTCGTTTTTCTTTTTCCAATTTTCCTTAAGGAAGCTTTAGCACCTTTAATATCGGTATAGTACAGAAGCTTTTGCTTGTTTAAAGTCTTTTTTCCAAAAATAGCATCACCGCAGTAAAATACTTGATCGGGTGTAATAAGTCCTACCATGCCTGGAAAGTGTCCTGGAAGTGGTACCACAGCGAAAGAAACTTGATCGATGACCAACGTATGATCCGTATATGGGACAATATCGGTAATCAAATCGGGGGATTGATTGTGCTCCGTTTCCTTCGTTATACAGGGGATGTGCCCCGACAACCAATCCTCCAACGCACGTTTCTCAATAAATTGGGTAGTCCATGAAGTGGCGTATACTTTCAAACCTTTGTATTTTTGCTTAAAATAGCTGACTCCTCCAAGTTGAGCCTGATGACCGTGCGTGACGATAATCGACGTAATCTGATAGTCTTTTTGCTTGATAGATTGCTCGATTCGTTTCGCAACATCCTTGTTCGCCCCACTATCAATGAGCACAGCCGAACGATTAGTGTCATTGAAATAAACGCCCACCGTCAAATCGCCTTCAAACATGTAACTATTCCCGCGTATCAGTGATAAATTGGTATCTTTCATCGTCGGATTCCCCTTTATTCAAGGTACCTGTGTCATCAAAGTTTCCTTGTTTAAACATGACGTTGCCTACATTCGAGGTAACAAAAGTGGTCATATAAGGTAGGCTTGATCGACTGGACTGCTTTTTCTTATTTACGTGAGTATGCTCCGTAATGAACTCCTCTTTTTTCCTTTCGTTTACAGATTCCATTGGAGGTAAGTCAACGAAATCCGCTGTTACATCTGGTTCTGTTTGCTCCATAAGAAACGGTTCATTCTCGCTGCTGATTGAAGAAGTCCGTACATCACGGCGTGTGCTGGGCTTTCCTTTTTTATGATATTTCAAAATGACGTCCAACTTCATCATAATAACATCCATATGTATCACGTTATCAAGCGGATTCTCATTGATTTCATGTTTGATAATGCGAGCACAGTCGATAATATCCGCTATAATTTTTTCTTTCCTAACATTCGGTTCAACACCTATTCTGTCCTCGGGATGTATCCTCATTTCCCGACTATCGCGGAATCGATGCAGCTCCATGATAGAACTAACTAAGGAGTAAATTTTAGCTTCAAAAGCAGCAGCTTCCATACTGTGCGACATCGGGCGTCTAAATAAAGTCCCTCTGACCAAATGCAAGATAGCGCGTTCGAGCCTGAAGGATGAGTTATCACGATCATGGCTAAGAGAGAGTAGCATGATATAACGCCTCTTTTTTCATTGATTTTTAGTAATCAAATACGTCATCGTTTTGGGATGTCCGTTGTTTATGTTTTGTTCGATGTTTATCAATCGGACTGTAGCTGGAGTGGAAGTCTTGCATACCCGTTAACATGTCAATTTTTTTGAGTAGTAACCATTCAGCCATTAATAAACTATCTAAAAACTGAATTACCGTATGATTAAACTGGATGATTTCAGATGTAGAGGGCCCTGTAGGAAAATCGAGATTTTTCCCTACAAATGCCGCTGCTTTATCTGTTTCCGTATTAACTAGATTGGACAATGCTTCTTCTTCTAAAGCAATTGCCTTAATTAAATGAGCTACAGCTTCTTCCTTAGAGATTGGCTCTTCGTAAAAAGATTCACTCTTTATTTTCACAGTACGCCTCCTTCCCCGTTCAACACGATCATTCAGTTATTATTCTTCAAAGAAATCATCACGCTCTTCCAACGAAATAACATCTTCTAACTTGAATTGCAGCAGCATCTGATGTTTGATAATATTACGCAACATTTTTTCCACACTGTTGTTAATTTTCAGCGCATCATCCAAACTGACGCAAGAGTTCTTAAGAATGGCTTGAATCTTCTCTCCTTCTGCATTAATGATATGTGACATCCCGATTTCTTCCAGCGCAATTGAAGTGAGCAACAAGTTGATAACCTCGGGACGATTTAAGACGATTTCAGGTTTTATATCAGGAATGTTAGGCATTGACACGGGTATTCAGCTCCTTTAAACATCTATTGGTCAGAAAAAGCGTCCTCCAAAGCGAATGAGACTTGCTATACGTAACCTATTCTATGAAGGCATTCATTTTATTATGATTAGAAGTGTACAAACTTATTTTTGATTTTTTGGCACATCGATAATCACGTAAATAGCGCATATCTAGGCACAGATATGCGCTATTTCTACATATATATGAAGCCATTAGAAACATGCAGAATCACATTGCTAGTTGATTTTGTTGTAAAGCCACTTCGCATAATGGATAGGCTGTGTTATCGCCTTTTCGTAGGTAGATTCGTCACCGATACTGTGGAAGACTTCACGCGAAGGTTTGGAGTTAACTTCTAGCAGCCAATGTCGGCCATTTTTATCGACTGCCCAGTCCAAAGCCAGTTCACATAATGAGCCATATTTGCGTTCAAGAAATTTCGCTATACCGATTCCAGTATTCTCCATGTTGTACTGTACCCTATGAATAGGCTGGCGATGGCCGATCCATTGCTGGAGCAACGTTCTCATTGGAACGGCATGACCGCCACCGTGTAAATTAGACGTTACACTTCTTCGCGCGCCAACGCGACCAACTGTACCCGTTAATGTCCATACTCCATACTCATTTTTTTGCACGAGCATGCGATAATCGTGAACCCTTCCATTAGGCATTTTTAGATGAATGCCCTGCTGTACAATGAAACTCTCTCGCCTTACCCATGTATACATATACCTTCCCAGACGATTGAATTTGACATACTGTGGTTTAATAATGCGGCGATTCCGATCCCGTCCTTCTACAAATAAAAAGGCAGGGTGGTCTTTTTTTTGTTCAATGCGAAGAATACCTCGTCCACCCGTTCCATTCACCGGTTTAATATAAATCATTCCTGACTTTTTTATCATTCGATTGATATCGCAAGCTCGGGTAAATAGCATAGTATCCGGAAGACACGTCCTGAATTCGGGATTCTCGGATAACACATTGTGAAGCGTCCATTTGTTTCGGAGGGGATGATTGAGGTATACCAGATGTTCATATATGTAGCGAAACCGCTTTACTTGTAACTGTTGGACGGGTTGTTGACTCCGACATCTATCAAAAATAATATCTGGTAGAGAAACCCACTCTCGTGCCCACTTCTGGGAAGTAGGTAGATAGATAATGGCGTTTATTTTATCTCTATGGTAGTCTACATCCTGCGCTGTAAATAAGCACACGTCTAAACCAATTTTTTGACCAGCTACAATCATTTTTTTATAAATATGAAGCTCCTCCATTTTGTGCTTCCCTCTGTGATATTCCATAAGGATTCCTAACTGTGGCTGTCTCATACAATCCCCTCTTTTCGGTTTCGACTCATTCTGAAACTTATATCCATACGTATGTCAGATTAGGCTCTTCGGTGATAAAGCAGATAAAAAGGTCAAGTTGCTTCGAACAAGCTGGCAACAATCATAGCCCTAATTTAAATCCATTCACCCAATCATTCGTACCGCCCGTGAATATTCTGTGAGAGTAAACGCAGTCTATTCTAGACATTGTAGTGTGACTACAAACGATGCGATATATCGTCGGAATAGTGCTCGAATATCATATGCTCATTACCCAAGAAAGGAGAGGTAGTATGTCACAATCTAACATACCTAATATTACGCCTCAGATCAGCATAACAAGGGATAACGCGATCAATTTGTTGCTCTCTTCCATCGCACTTGAAGAACTAGGACTTAGCCATATCTTAAATGCGGAAGGGGAAAAGCTACAATACGTCCTTGGTACGTTGCCTGGCGTAACACCACCAGTAGTTACCATTAGTGATATTTTAGAGATGAATGCAAGTGTTCGTAGTACGTTAAGCGAAATTACGAAGAAGGAGTTTATTCTAAGTAATAAACTAGACTCTATCTTAACGACCCCGATTTCTGTGGGACCGACTGGTGCTACGGGTGCTGCTGGGGCAACTGGTCCAACTGGCGTCTTGCCAGCGGTGTTGTTCTCGGTGAGCGGGCCTTCGGGAACTGCCCCGATGGGGGTAGGCGATGTTCTTTCGTTTAATACAAGTACTTTGGAAATTGAAGTCACGCCAGGTTCAGCTAACGTTAGAATTGATCTATTAAGCACGCCTACGGGGCCAACCGGAATTACCGGCGCGACTGGTGCAACCGGAGCTACGGGGGCTACGGGCGATACGGGTGGCACGGGCGTTACGGGGGCTACTGGTGCTACGGGCGTTACCGGTGCTACGGGCGTTACGGGGGCTACCGGCGCGACGGGCGTTACCGGAGCTACTGGCGCTACCGGCGCGACGGGCGTTACCGGAGCTACTGGCGACACGGGCGTTACCGGCGCTACGGGAGTTACCGGAGCTACTGGCGGCACGGGCGCTACCGGAGCTACTGGCGCTACCGGCGCTACCGGCGCGACGGGCGCTACGGGCGTTACCGGAGCTACTGGCGACACGGGCGCTACGGGGGCCACCGGCGCTGGGGCTACTGGTGACACGGGCGCTACGGGGGCCACCGGCGCTACGGGGGCCACGGGCGCTACCGGCGCTACCGGCGTTACCGGAGCTACTGGCGACACGGGCGCTACCGGCGCTGGGGCTACGGGTGCCACAGGCGCTACCGGTGCTACGGGCGTTACTGGCGCTACTGGCGACACGGGCGCTACCGGCGCTGGGGCTACTGGCGACACGGGCGCTACGGGGGCCACCGGCGCTACCGGCGCTGGGGCTACTGGCGACACGGGCGCTACGGGGGCCACCGGCGCTACGGGCGTTACGGGCGCTACCGGCGCTACGGGGGCCACCGGCGCTACGGGCGTTACCGGAGCTACTGGCGACACGGGCGTTACCGGAGCTACTGGCGCTACGGGGGCCACGGGCGCTACCGGCGCTACCGGCGTTACCGGAGCTACTGGCGACACGGGCGCTACCGGCGCTGGGGCTACGGGTGCCACAGGCGCTACCGGTGCTACGGGCGTTACTGGCGCTACTGGCGACACGGGCGCTACCGGCTCTGGAGCTACTGGCGCTACGGGGGCCACCGGCGCGACGGGCGGCACGGGCGTTACCGGCGCTACTGGCGACACGGGCGCTACCGGCTCTGGAGCTACTGGCGCTACGGGGGCCACCGGCGCGACGGGCGGCACGGGCGTTACCGGCGCTACTGGCGACACGGGCGCTACCGGCTCTGGAGCTACTGGCGCTACGGGGGCCACCGGCGCGACGGGCGGCACGGGCGTTACGGGGGCTACTGGCGCTGGTGTTACCGGCGAAACTGGAGCTACAGGCACTACAGGGGCTACAGGACCATCGGGCGGCGCTACTGGGGCGACTGGTGCTACCGGTGCCACGGGCGCTACTGGTGCGACTGGCGACACTGGCGCTACGGGCGGCACGGGTGCTACTGGTGCCACGGGCGCGACTGGCGCTACTAGTGCTACTGGTGCCACGGGCGCTACTGGTGCGACTGGCGACACTGGCGCTACGGGTGCCACCGGGGTCACGGGCGACACAGGCGCGACTGGTGCCACGGGCGCTACCGGCGCTACCGGCACTACTGGCGCTACTGGTGCCACGGGCGCGACTGGTGCTACCGGCGCGACTGGCGCGACTGGCGCTACTAGTGCTACTGGTGCCACGGGCGCTACCGGCGCTACCGGCGCAACAGGCGCTACCGGTGCTACCGGCGCGACTGGCGCTACCGGCGTGACTGGTGCCACGGGCGCTACCGGCGCAACAGGCGCGACTGGTGCTACCGGCGCAACAGGCGCTACCGGCGCGACTGGTGCGACTGGTGCCACGGGCGCGACTGGCGCTACCGGAGCTACTGGTGCCACGGGCGCTACGGGCGCTACAGGACCAGAATTCGGAACAAATGGATTCTCGGCGCTCATCACCGCACTATCCTTAAGCGCCAGTTCCACACTGACAAACTGGTCTACAGCAAGCCCTTACTTCAGCAGCCCGAACTTCAACGCAGCAACAGGAATATTCACCGTGCCAGTTACGGGCAGATACGCCATGAAAGCCACGGTAAACTATTCGACAACAGCTGCAATCTCGGTTTCACTTGGTGCAGGTGTAGAACCTGCTTTCGTTATTCAGCGTCTGACCCCTGTTTCAACCTCACTTATTAATAGCCAATTCCCAATCTTGAACGTAAACGTCGCACTCGTCCTCACACTAAGAGCTATATTAGGAAGTGGTTCGGTTGTATTAGCTGGTGACGTTACATTAAATGCCGGCGACACAGTAGCCCTTCAATATGTCGCCAATGGACTAACCATTGCTCTAAGTCTAGGAGGAGACAACAACCAAGGTATCGTCTGGTCCGTCTTCCAGATTGCATAAACAATGCTACCTCACATCACAATACGGCATCACTTCACAAGCGAGCATTGAACAGATGATGTTTTCCCATCCGTATCTCGTATCCCCCTGCACACCCCACTAACACTGACAAGTCACACAACAACAGGGATGTCTCAAAAGTCATTGAAAATGACGGTGAGACATCCCTCTCTTCATATTTTCGATCAAAAAATTCGTTCTTGAATGGCGGAAGCCCAAAGAAAAATGAAACCCTTCATTGGTTGCTCGTCTAATCTGGACCATAGATCCGCTAAAGAGTTAAAAAAGCGCCCCATTCACACGATTTTAAGCCAATAACGAACTCCGCATCATTTCAATCCTTGTCCATCTACAGCATCCGCCTACAGAACGGAACGTCGGTCCGCAACGGTCCATCATCTACAAATTGTATCGTTCATCCACAGCTTTATTAGTGGCTAGCACAACCTATCAACTAGAGTGGTGGCCCTATAGTTCAAAACTTAGCCTTTTATCTTTACGATTGTACATCCTCAATGTCTAAATCATCCTATGAACGTCAGTAACATAATACGAACCCCTATCATTTGTGAAACTACCAATTTAACCACAATTATCACAAAATACAGTACTTTAGTTAAGAATCATATGACTACATTCCTTGTGATTGTTCCTCGCCGCCTCAGCAATCATAAAGAACTTCTCATCATGCGTCTTCTTATATTGATACATAAACAATTCAATGAATGCACAGTGATTTTCCACTTCAGGGTATGCATCTAAAATATATCGTAACGCTCTCGCATCAATCTCTTTTTGAGCTGCGCCTGTTGCATCTAACGTCGCCCCGATCGCAACCAATGCAATTTCTGGATGTAAATGGCTACTTGCTTCTAACGTCGTATGAAGCTCAATCGCGAGTTGAGCAATGTGAGCTTTATCGTGCGGATAGTCTCGCATCACGAGAAAATCATAGGCAGCTTGTCCACCCCGAACACAGGATAAATGTTACAAAACACCAAAATGTGCGTCGCGCCCAACGATATATACCAAGAAAAGCGTCCCACACACCGTGTAGAAGACGCTTTTTAGAATGAACCCTCATATGTTGAATGAGTTTCAATATCGTCATTGCGATTCAATTAGCAGTCAAGCACTGAGGTTGAGGGTAGATGATTTCACGGAAGCTGTATATACACAGTGCTTAAAGGTTTAACATTTTTAATTGTAGTAAAACCTTGTTCAAAAGAAACGCGATAAGAAGAAGTACTGTCCATATCAAATGGAATAACGTATGCAAAGTTTTTTTCGGATACATCAACTTTTCCTTGTTGATATGCTCTTACACTAAATGTCCCATGGACAGGCACCGTTTCGACTTCTCTACTTTCCCATCCAAATCCTCTCCCGTGGAATGCAGGTGCGGGCATCAGCGTACCCTCCAATGTACCAATATCATCTAAAAATGAAACATGACCAGCATGAGCATGCGCCCCCAAAAATGCATACGATTGATGCTGTAGAGCCTTAGGTAAAGAACGCGACCATTCAAAAGAACCTATCAATCGTAAATTGGTTTCATTCCATTTGTTATTGTCCTCAACAATTAAATATATGGTCAATCCATAACATTCCTTATCAATTCTCTCTTTTGTAAACGTTTCAAAAACATCTTCCTTTATAGGCACAAGTTTGTTATTTTCATCGTCATACTCAAAATAAAATTGTTTCGAAACTCCCTTGCTTGCTTTTATATTTAACAAAGACCAATTGCTCTTCAGAGATGAACTCGCATTTGGAAAGCTATTCTGAGCTTCAAATACGTTGTAATATCGTTCTCTTTGAATCAGATATTGAAACTGATTATCGGTTGATATGATTTCCGCTTCGTCCGTAGTATGAGCCTGACTACAACTCGTCATGAATAAACAAAGAAATATCAAAGACACCACACATTTGTGTTTCATCTGATTCCTCTGTCCTCCTCTAATTCGTGATCTGTTCCCCGGTCCCTAAACTTTTCGCCGTTGCACACGATATACCGATCTAGCCATAGACTTCACATGGTCAAATTTTTATTCAACGAAAAATCTACTATTCATTTAACTCGTTAACCTTCATACGTTCCAAATTGACCATTATTGTATATCGCTCTGCATTGTAGCATCGGGTTCCAGAAATCAGTACCGTTAGCTGTTATCAAGTGCCCTAGCCATTTTGCCATATCCAACATTAGACTGATTTATTAAGGGCTTCCTTCGTTTCAAAATTGATAACTGTATATTCAATGGCATATGGAATGCTCTGAATTCTTTTGCAATTGCAGAAAAAGTAAATGCGAACTTCCCTACCAAATTATTATGCGTAAACATTAGGGACTATCAATGCCTTGCTTTAAATTAAGCCTACACGCCGTTGCAAACCATTCATGGTTTCAAAAACACTGCATTTCTTACTCTCAATCATGCTCCATTCGGAATATTTAACACTCTCTTTCCTAACTAAGTAAAGATATATATGGAGTTTTCATGGGTATATGAAGGAGCTAATGTTTGAAAAGGGAGAAGTTATCTGGCAATCATCAGGTATTATTAAGATTTCAGAGGAAAGTCTATTCCGTGGCCTATGATTAGCGATGAAGATGTTAGGTTTCGTTAATATGGATTTATTATTCATTGTGACAATGAAAGCACTCTTGAGCTTTTACGTCCCTATGTACCTGCTCATCTGCCACCGAAATACGGATATAGCTTGTTCGTCGCTACCAGCCAGCCGTTTCTATGGGTATAACAATAAATGACATACTCGTACGAATGCGTTCAATGTCCGTGGTGTTCGATATTACAAGAGCTAGAGGTAATGTATGAATACATCCATAAGAGGCCACTTTTTTCAAAGTGTTCTCTTATGGGTAGCACACAGACAATTTATAAGCTGTCTATCCTAAGAAGAATTAAAATTCTTTATTTCATTCCTATACGGTTTGCATTTACGACAACTTTATTATATTGATAGCTGTATTAAGCGTGTTGACGGTGTCTGAACCAGCATTCATTAATTGTAATACACTTGGATTCGTTACGACGTCGAAAACGGCTCCCCCCGTGAATTGGCTAATCAGAATTTGTCCAGTAGCCCCTGTCCCTGAACCTTCAATTCCAGCCCCATTAAGAGTCAATATATATACGACGTTGCCGGGTGTCACGGCTGGTATTGCATTACATAAATACAACACCCAATAAGACCCTGGAGTAAGAGTAATGTCTGTTGATCCTGGCACATGGGTAATTTGGTCACCATTAAGTGTATAATTTGTATCCCATGAGACTGCACCTAGTGCTGGGTTTACTTGAGCTACTGTAGTAGTTGCAAATCGTCCATTATTTATCGTGACTCCACTAGGTGTAGGACCTGTCACACCGGTGACGCCTGTTAAACCGGTAGCTCCCGTTGGACCGACATCTCCCGTCGCTCCGGTGGCTCCTGTTGCTCCTGCACCTGTGGCTCCCGTCACTCCTGTTGGACCTGTTGGGCCGATATCTCCCGTCGCTCCGGTGGCCCCTGTTGCTCCTGCACCTGTGGCTCCCGTCACTCCTGTTGGACCTGTTGGGCCGACATCTCCCGTCGCTCCGGTTGCTCCTGTTGCTCCTGCACCTGTGGCTCCCGTCACTCCTGTTGGACCCGTTGGGCCGACATCTCCCGTCGCTCCGGTAACTCCTGTTGCTCCTGCACCTGTGGCTCCCATCACTCCTGTTGGACCCGTTGGGCCGACATCTCCCGTCGCTCCGGTAACTCCTGTTGCTCCTGCACCTGTGGCTCCCGTCACTCCTGTTGGACCCGTTAGACCGGCATCTCCCGTCGCTCCGGTCGCTCCTGCAGCATCAGCACCCGTGGCTCCCGTCACTCCTGTTGGGCCCGTTGGACCGATATCTCCCGTCGCTCCGGTCGCTCCTGCAGCATCAGCACCCGTGGCTCCCGTCACTCCTGTTGGACCCGTTGGACCGACATCTCCCGTCGCTCCCGTCGCTCCTGTTGGGCCCGTTGGACCGACATCTCCCGTCGCTCCTGTTGGACCCGTTGGACCGACATCTCCCGTCGCTCCGGTGGCCCCTGCAGCATCAGCACCCGTGGCTCCCGTCACTCCTGCTGCTCCCGCTGGACCAGTAGCTCCTTGCGCACCTTGAGCTCCTGCTGGACCTGGGTCACCTTGGACTCCCGCCGGCCCTGCTACACCTTGCAGACCTACTGGGCCTGCTGGGCCTTGCGGGCCTACCAAACCTTGAGCTCCCGCTGGGCCTGGTACGCCTTGAGGACCTGTTGCTCCCGCTGGACCCACTGGTCCAGTGATGCCCGTCGATCCTGGAGGATCGCCAGATGGTCCTGTCGGGCCTGCTGGTCCAGTCGGCCCAACCGAAATCGGTGTATTCAAGATACTATTCAACTTGCTCTCAAGAATAAACTCCTTCTTCGTCAATTCACGAATCGTATCCCGAACGCTTTGATTTACGTTAAGAATGTCACTTAGTGTGGCTGGCGGTGCAGATACACCTGGCAACGTACCAAGTATGAACTGTAGCTTCTCGCCTTCGGCATTAATAATGTGACTGAGACCGATTTCTTCAAGTGCGATGGATGAGAGCAATAACGTAATCGCATCATCACGCGTCACGGTGATCTGCGGCGTAATATTTGGAACGTTGGATTGAGACATACGTATACTCCTCCTGTGCATTTATCCTTGTTGCTTTCACACAGTCATAGTATTCACATGCCCACCTCCGGAGTGGGTATTCTCCCATATAAACACATCTTTCTTAGGAAATAGGTAGAAGCCTAAGATAGAATCCCTTATCTTTTGTTAGATGATAGCTTTAATCCCTATTTCTACTGCTCCCGCTAAGCCGATACACAGTAGGACGTCGCACCCAAGTTTGATGCAAGTCCCCCCTCCCAATAGGACTCACTAAAATAAACAACACCCTCCCTATCCTCCATTCAGCCATGTAAAGGGTACTCCCAGCTTAAGATAATAAACCGCCTACAAATAGATCGAGGTTCTAATCATTCTTTTTCAACACATCACAACATACCCTTTTAAATTTCTTTATATTTTAATTCTCAAACTCTGTGTTCAACAAACTATACACCCACATATCCCTGCACTCCCCAGTAACACCATGACACTCATACTTCCTTAAACAGCCTTCTGCTTTGAAATTGAATCTTTTTAACATCTCCGCAGAAGCCGTATTTTCATCACTCACCAAAGCCTGAATACGTACTAAACCTAACTGATTAAATCCTAACCCTAATACTTCACGTATCGCTTCCGACATCATTCCACGACGCCAATACGCTTCGGATAATTCATACCCGATTTCAGCCCTCGCCCCTTCAAACTCACTCAAAAATATCGTTCCAATCAATTCATCCGTCGCTTTGTCAGCAATGGCAAATCGAATTATCCAGCCGTCCATATAACCTTTATTCCAATCTTTTATGATTTCATAACTCTTCTCTAACGTTTCAGGTCCATTCCAATCCAAATAACGATATACATTTTCATTCGAATAATATGCAAGCAACTCCGGAGCATCTTCCAATCTTAATGGTCTTAATCGTATTTTCTGACCTTCGATGACTGGAAACGCTTTAAACACTTTTGTAAAATTCATGGCTATCCTCCTATGTCACTACATGACGTCTTGCTTAAAACCGTTTGCACCCGCTCATTCTTCTCCGTATCACTCAAATATTCAAAAAGACCAAGACGATTTCCCCAAGGATCAGTAAAAGTTGCCCACTTTACTGGAACTTCTGCTCGCGAATGAATTTCGAAGCTCTCCACATTTAGTTCCTTTTGAAGTCTATCTCTTTCAGCTTCAATATCGATAACTCCTAAACGAATGGGCCCGCTCCCTGCACTTGGCACTCCTTCTGCTACTTGCAACCAACATCCAGGTACAAGCTCCCATTCCGCAAATCCTGCATGCGGTACGTCGTCTGGTTCCTTATTGAGCAAGGTTTGATACCATATTTGGCCTTCATTTATATCTGTAACACGAACTTGAACCGTCATTTCATAGATCAAGGTAATTCCCCCTTACCATTCCTCTTTCTAATCACAACCGCACTACTTCCTACATTTCACAATCATCGTCGCTGGCAAATAGCCTGCCTTGAACTCCGAATACCACGAACTAGGATTCCCCCCACGCTCGCGTTCCTGAATTTCTACATCTTCAATGACTTGTTCAATCGTAAACCCAACCCGAATTAACTCATTCAAATACGTACTAAGCTTTCTATGCTGATACACAGCAGGACGCGGTGCCCAAGCTTTATGTAAATTTCGTGTTTCTTCCCAATAGGACTCACTAAAATAAATAAC
Organism: Paenibacillus sp. 481; assembly: GCF_021223605.1. NCBI lineage: Bacteria > Bacillati > Bacillota > Bacilli > Caryophanales > Paenibacillaceae > Paenibacillus > Paenibacillus sp. 481. The sequence continues at coordinate 4,335,003 of NZ_CP075175.1, read as the reverse complement.
ACCCTCCTTGTAATCCATTAGACCATGTAGAGGATGCTCCCAACTAAAAATAAATGAACCGCCCGGTTTTATATAGCTGTAGACGTTCGACAACGTTTGATGCAAATCCAACGTCCAGCCCAGCGCGAAAATCGAATACGCAATATCAAAATCGTTCTCTACCAAACCTGGATTCTCTTCCATCGGCGATTCATAGAGCTTTACTTTGACACTATCGCCTACAACGCGCCGTGCCGTTTCAATCTGAACCTTGGACAAATCCAACCCAACTGCTTCATCCACCCCATGGTTCAGCATGTACAATAACGAGTGCCCGCTCCCGCAGCCTACCTCCAACACCTTTTTGCCTGCTAAAGGATCGAATAGTTGCAGCTTCTCCTCCGTCGGAGCATGCGGCCCATATTCCGGCAACGCTGTTCGTCCAAAAAATCGTTCCGCTGACTCATCCCAGCTCTGCTTATTGATCTTTAACTGCTCTTGCATGGTCATATTCATCACTAACAGCTCCTCTTATGAATGAATGTACAACCGAGCTACTTATGTTAGGTACCAAACTCATGTTCTATCATAAACTTAAATTCCTCATCCTTGCTATTCATATTATGAACCTGTCCAACATGAACGTTTATATCCATGCCTTTGAAAGTGGAATACCTCATCACCTCTATTTTTTCCAGAATAAAAAAGCCTGAAGTTAATCAGGCAAATGCTCCATGATTTCTTCAGGCCAACCACTGTAACTATTTCTTCTTTTCGAGTTCGTTTAATAGCTTTGAGATTGAATGACGGACGGTGATGATTCTTGTTCGCGTTGAATATTGGAATACGCCTCGGTATCCGCATAGCGATCGCGCATTTGTTCAAGTTCAGCAGTAAAATCATTCACGTTATCGGCCCTCATCACGACTTTAGAAATCATTTTTTTTATTCCATACGAGCCTTGCATCTGCACAGGCTCTTTTAAACAGATTTCCAATTGCGGAGCATCCAAACGCATAAATGAGACGAAAATGTCATCTGGAATTTTTTCACCTAATTCAAATGGTTTCGCTTGGTTTACCGCTTCGATATTGTCCACTTCAACTGTAATACTACCCTGAAAACCTAAATTCACTTTCAGCTGCCCATTTGTTAAACGGTGCGGACGAAGACGGAAAGAATTGTACAAGGCTATCATGTACAAAATACCGTATACATTCAATACCGCTGTGATCCATGCAAGGACAATGCTCCATCGTACGAGTAAAAAATGCAAAGCTACTGACTCTACGATAATTAAAATGATAAACACGATAACGATGACTTTAATTTGTGAGTCTTTATGATACGTATACGTACCAGGTTTGGGCTCGTTATTTTTTTTAAACCACGCGAACAATGAATAAAAAAATACGCTCATTTCTGTAAGCAAAATATTAAGTACGACACCATCACCCATAATCGGCATCAGCGCTTCTTTCATCGTGCTGATCGGGTCCAATTCTTCACGATTACCTACTGCACGATAACGCTTAACGATCGTATATATCCGATAAATGATATAAGGCACTAGCAATATTTCTACGACAGGCAGCAGCCATTTCAACACCCCTTGCAAAAAATACCGATGCTCAAGCGGTGTTATAAAGTACGTCAATGCTACGGAAAAAATAAACCACACATATACATACTCTCTCGGCAACGATTTAGGTCTGGCCCACAGTAAATAAAAGGTTGTCGGTATTAATACGATCATTCCGATATTAGAGCTCATGATTACGGTTTCGTTCACGATCTCTTGTCGAAGTAAGAAATAAGCAGCGCCGGACAACATGATTGCAATCATAATAAACACAATAGGTAAAAGTGGACCTGTTCTCATTTTACTCAAATATCTCACCTCATTTAGATGTTAGGTATTCCGTCTGTTTAAAGGGCTCCCTGTTCAATCTTGTTCATAGCAAGCTCAAGCTCTGACAACTTCACTTCTGAATTAGCCATGACTTGCTCGACGACACTTCTAAAGTCGTTGGCCATTGCTAGTATTGTATTTTTATTAAATAGCTTTGTGCAATACGCAAAATCCAGAATAATTTCGTGCTCTCCCTCTACTCCTACTAAGTAGAAATCGTGCTCAGCAACTTTCCAGTCAAACGGATACGTCGCAAAGCTAAGACCGTCTACTTGTAATTGAACAGGAGCCATGTTTAAAAAGGAAAACGCTGTATCATACCAGTCACTTCGACTTGGATCACTAGGCACATTTAATGTTTCAACTAGTGCCTCAAATGGATAATGCTGATGCTCATAGGCGGCAAGTAAATTCGTCCTTACTTCCATAGCGAACTGCTTATAAGACTTATCAGGTGTCGGATAGTTACGTAGCGGCAACGAGTTGATAAATAGCCCCATGACACGCTCCAATTCTGAAGTAGGGCGTCCAGCAACTAGCGTACCGACGATAATATCCTCCTGATTTGAATATTTCATTAATAAAGCATAGTAGGCAGCAAGTAATGTCATGTACAGGGTAACATCATGCTGAAGACTAAAGTTTCGAACTTGTTCGGTCAACGATTCGTCAAGCGTGAAGCGAATTTGATCGCCTTCAAACGAGCGAATGCTAGGACGCGGATAATCCGTTTCGATTTGCAAAACGGGTGGATTCTTCCCTAATTGACTCCGCCAAAATTGCTCTGTCTGCTCCAATGCACCACTATGCAACTGCTCGCTGCTCCATACGACAAAATCTTTAAATTGAATACGAAGCGGCTGAAGCTCGCTCTGACCTTGATAGATCATCATTAGTTCGTTGAAAAAGATAGAGAATGAGATGCCGTCCGATATAATGTGATGCATATCGACCATCAGTATATAAGACTCGTGTTCGATTTGAATCACTTTTGCTCGAATCAGCGGCGCTGAATTCAGGTCAAACGGTCGAATAAAATCATTTATTTTATTCGATACATCTTCTTCCCACGCTTGTTCCACTACCAGTTCAAATCGTACTTCTTGGTCTATTTTCATCATTAATACGCCATCGATTTCCGTGAACGAAGTACGAAGCGCTTCATGCCGTTCCACTATAGTGCGGAAGCTTCGCTCCAACCGCTTCATATCAAGCAAGCCTTCGACCTTTAACACCTGTGGCATATTGTAGATCGTCTGATCCGAGCTTGATTGATAGGTATACAATTGTAACGGCGTAACCGGATAATATTCACGCTCTTCCACAATTGGAATGAGCACTTCCTTAACATTTTTCTCTCCGTTTCCTACCTGCGCCACATAGGCAGCTTGTTCCATAATGGTCGGCCTTTCGAAAAATAAACGCAACGGAAACGTCACATTAAATTGTTCGCTAATCCGGTTAACCACTTGCGTTACTTTCAAAGAATGGCCACCCCGCTCAAAGAAATGATCATGAACGCCCAATCCTTCAACACCTAGAACTTCTCCCCAAATTTCGGCAAGTATTTTCTCATGCCAAGTAACAGGAGCAACATATGGTGTCTCGTTCACAAAATCGTTGTCTGGCTCAGGTAAAGCACGCTCATCTACTTTGCCATTTGCCGTAAGTGGAAGCGCTTCTAGCCCGACATAGTATGTCGGAACCATATAGTCCGGCAGCGCTTGCGCAAGCCATGTGCGCAGCTGTGCCACACTCCATTCCTTCCGACCAACTACATATGCCGCTAAATACACGTGTCCGCGACTATCCTGCTTCCCTAGCACGACAGCCTCTTTCACCGCTTCATGCTGGATGAGACGTTGCGTAATTTCACCCAGCTCCACCCGAAATCCACGCACTTTCACTTGGCTATCGATCCGGCCTAAGTATTCGATGTTTCCATCCTCACGCCAACGCGCCAAATCGCCTGTCCGATACAGCAACCCCTCCGCCTCGTACGGGTTTGCTTCGAACTTTTGTGCCGTCATCTCTGGCTGGTGCAAATAACCTTGCGCCAGACCTTCTCCTGCCAAGCACAGCTCCCCTGGAATCCCGATGGGCTGCAGCTTGCCATCCTTGCTCACAATGTACACACGTACATTATCAATCGGCTTTCCTATCGGCAAATTCGTCTCCGCTTCCTGTACGCTGTAGCTCGTTGCCACTACCGTGTTTTCGGTCGGTCCATAGTTATTGACGAGTTGGTAGCTCTGCTTCCGATACGTCTTCAACTTCTCCCCACCTGTCAACAACAGCCGTAACGAGCTGTTGTCCAGCTCCATAAAGGGCTCGCATATTGGCGTTGGCAAAAAGCTTATCGTAATGCCATTCCGCTCCATAAATGCGTTCAGACGTTGCACATCCGTCCGCGCTTCATCCGGAACGATGAATAACGTGGCACCCGCAATCAAATACGGGAACACTTCCCATACCGAGGCGTCAAATCCAAACCCCGCAAACTTTGTACTCCGATCCAATGCCGTCACCGAGAAGTGCCGGTTATGCCAGCAGGAAAGGTTGACGAGTGAGCGATGCGCGACGGCTACCCCTTTTGGCTTGCCCGTAGAGCCTGACGTATAAATGATATACGCCGAATGGCTCGCTTCCACGCTCGTCCGGTTCAAGGTTATCTCCTGTTCGTTCTCTGTGTCGTTCTCTGTGTGCAGGCTCAACAGGTCCACATCCACGACTTCTCCAGCAAAGGTGGTCGACTTCATCCCTTCTCGATGCGTCACGACTAAGCTCGTTCCACTGTCTTGTAGCATATATTCGATCCGCTCCTGCGGATAGGCGGGATCAATCGGCATATACGCCGCTCCAGCCTTCAGAATACCTAACACACCGACTAACATATCCAATGACCGTTCCATCATAATGCCGACAACGGTATGGATGCCCGCTCCCTTATGCCTTAGGATGCTAGCTAGCTGATTGGCACGTTCGTTCAGCTCCCGATACGTCAATTGAACATGCTCGGCCTTGCCCCGCCCAGCTTTCTCCACCTCATGTTCCGCATCGTCACTTGCAGTCTCGAGCACAACAGCCGGATGATCCGGCGTTAACGCTACCTGTCGTTCAAACAGCTCATGAATCGTGCAGTCCACCGGATGCGCGACAAATGTATCGTTAAATACGTCCAGCAGTTGTTTCTCCTCCGAAGCAGTCAGCACATGCAATTCAGACAAACGTTCATTAGGCTTGGCCACAATTTGCTCCAATACGTGAACAAAGTGTCCTGCCATTCGCTCTACCGTACTATGCTTGAATAAATGGGTGCTGTATTCCATTTCAACACAAAGGTGCGCATACTCCTGTTCGGTTACACTCACCGTTAAGTCGAATTTGGACAAGCCGTGCTCGGTGTCTTCCACTAGCAACGATGGTTCCGCGAATCCATTCATACCTCGATTGGCTTCAAATGGTTGATACGTAAATACGGTGTCAAATAATGGATTCCTACTCATGTCTCGGCGTACACCAAGCTGTTCAATCATATCCTCTAACGGGTAATCTTGGTGAGGATATGCATCGACTACGATTTGCTTAACTTCTTCCGCTAGTTCGGCAAACGTTCTGGTCTTGTGCGGAAAGACTCTCAATGGGAGCATATTTACAAACATACCGAGCGTACCGTCTATATCGGGATGGTTCCGACCTGTGACAGGCGATCCTATGATGACGTCTTCTCGCTCCGTATATTTATGCAAGAACACTGCATATGCGGCCAATAGCAACGTGTAGGTTGTCATCCCCCACTCTTTGCAAAGATCGTGTATACGTAACCCACTGTCCCGATTGAGCACAATTGAATGTCTACTTCCTCCAAACTTTTGAATAGCTGGTCTTGCATAATCGGTTGGAAGTTGCAAGACGGGTACATCATCTGTAAAACGGTTTAGCCAATACCGTTCTGCATCGAGCCAATTCTTATGATTTTTTTGCGACTGCTTCCACACTACATAGTCTTTGTAATGAATCGTTAACGGTGGCAAAGCTTGGCCCTTATAAAGCTCGTTTAGTTCATTAACGAAAATACTAATGGAAACGCCATCTGACACGATATGATGCATATCCAGTAACAATATAAAGGATTCATTCTCCACGTGTAACAGTTCGGCTCTTAGTAAAGGAGCTCGGTGTAAATCAAATGCACGTACAAACGCTTGCTTCCGGCCAGCAACTTCCTCGGCGCGAATGGTTGCCGAAGTTACGACAAAGGATACGTTCTGATGAATCTGCTGAACAAGTTCCCCTTCTATCATGTTAAAGGAGGTACGCAACGACTCATGCCGTTCCACTAGCCAATGTAGGCTCTGTATCAATCGATCCATGTTCACATTTGAAGGCAACCGCACAATTAGCGGCATATTGTAAGTAATTCCTTCACTATCCAATTGACTGACATAATACATTCTTTTTTGCGCGGATGAAGTTGGGTAGTACAAGCGATCATCTATAGCCTTAAGAATATATTCATCGACAACCGATTTTGGTTGAATGGCCAACAAAGCTGCTAGTTCCCGAACAGTGGGACGCTGAAATAAGTCACTTAACGTTACAGTAGCTTGCATTTCAAGGCGAATGCGGGAAACGAGCACACTAGCTTTGAGTGAATGACCTCCTAATTTGAAAAAGTTATCATTCAATCCAACCTTATTAACACCGAGTATACTTGCCCAAATTTCCGCTAAACGTCGCTCAACTGCGGTTTCCGGCTTCACGTATTCAACCGTAAACACATCGCCCACATCAGGCTGTGGCAACGCCCTCTGATCGATTTTCCCATTAGGCGTAAGCGGCATTTCCGGCACAATAACAAAGTAGGCTGGCATCATATAGCTCGGTAGCAATTCTGATAAACTTTCGCGTAAAAAGCTCTCATCCCGCTCATCGTCCATGACGACGTATGCACAGAGATAACCTTGTCCTTGGTTATCTGTCCGAGCTACGACAAACGCTGATTCAACCTCTTCAATCGCTAGGAGTTGTCTCGTAATTTCACCGAGTTCAATCCGATAGCCGCGCAGTTTAACCTGATTGTCCATACGCGAAATATATTCCAAGTTGCCGTCTGGCAGCATTTTTACAAGGTCACCAGTTCTATAAAGTCGCTCATGAGGCAGGAATGGATGCTCGACAAACTTTTCCGCCGTCATTTCCGCATTGTTTAAATAACCTTCGCATAATCCTTGCCCCGAAATGCACAATTCACCAGGCACACCTATCATTTGCAGCCGATCATGACGGTCGAGTACATATACCTGCGTGTTGGCAAGTGGTCGGCCGATTGGAACGGTATGAGCATTCGCTTCTACTTGTAGAATAGGGTAGAACGTCGCATACACGGTGCTTTCGGTTGGTCCATACATATGAACAAGCTTGCCTGGTCCAAGGATAGAGTACGCTGATCGTACATGGCGAATGGACACTTTCTCTCCACCGAACAAAATTTTTCGCACTCGCTGCAAAGCGCCTACATTGACATCGACCAGTGTATTGAAGAGTGCTGTTGTAATAAAAAATACCGTAATTTGCTCTCGCTGAATAAGTTCAGTTAACGCATCGATATCCAACATGGTATCTTTAGACACCAATACGAGTCTAGCGCAATTGAGTAATGCCCCAAAAATATCAAAGGTCGAGCCATCAAAGGCATAATTGGATAACTGCAAGAGTCTATCATCAGGCTGTATTTGAATATAATTCGTATTTTTCACAACTCTAATAATGTTTTGATGTGTCGTTAACGTGCCTTTAGGTCGTCCTGTAGAACCGGATGTATACATCACATAAGCCAAATCGCTAGGCGAACAGTTAGCTACCATATTGCTGCTCGGAAAATCGCTTAATTCGATCTGCTGCAGTTGTTTAATTTCACCCTCAAATTGGACCGTGTCGCCGATCTCTTGATCGGTCAGCAATAACAACGCTTGGCTGTCATGCAGCATGTAGTTGACACGGTCAGCAGGATAGTCCGGATCGATTGGAACATATGCTCCTCCTGCCTTCATTACGCCAAAAATGGCGGCTATCATATCAGTAGAACGCGATAACATAAGCGCGACTCTCGCGTTCGCACCTACTTGATTAGCGCGTAGAAAGTGAGCTATTTGATTGGCACGCTTATTTAACGTTTGGTAGCTAACGTCACGCTCTCCTATGGTCAAGGCGATTTTCTCAGGTGCTGATTCAACCTGCATTTCGAATATTTGAGCTAGCGTCAGCTGTGTAGAGCTGATGTCCGTAGCATTCACCTTATCGAACAGCATTTCTTCATCTTCACTGATCATTGAAAGTTGTCCTATTAAGCGCTCTGGATGGATAGCGATTTCTGTTAAGAGTCTGGCAAAATGCTTACCCATACGTTCAATCGTTTCAGCCTTGAATAGACTTGTTCGATATTCGATTTCAACATATAGTCCATCTTCTTGCTGTAAGGCAACGAACATAAGATCAAATTTGGATATTTCTAAGTTGAAAGGATATGGTTGAAAGACAAGTTCGCTGCTCTCATTTTGTGCCAGCTGCATATTTTGTAGGGCGAACATCGTGTCGAATAAAGGATTCCGACTACTGTCACGCTGCAAATCCAACTTATTTATTACTTCTTCAAGCGGATATTGCTCATGCTCAAAAGCACGCAGGACGGTCTCTTTTACATCTGTTAAAAAGTTAATAAAGGTTTGCTCCGATGAACATGTATTGCGAATAGCAAGTGTATTCACGAACATACCAACAATCGGTTCTAAATCAACATGGGAACGACCTGCTATTGGCGAGCCGATAACGATATCGTCTTGTCCCGAATAACGGGACAAAAATACATGATAAGCAGCTAACAATATCATATATAGCGTGGATTGCTGTTTGTGACACACCTGCGAAAGCTGATCCACGATTTGGCGATCCACACGAAAGACGTGGCGATTACCTTCGTATTGTTTAACAGCAGACCTAGGAAAATCAGTCGGCAACTCCAGTACAGGCACTTCCCCATGAAATTGTGCCAGCCAATAGTCTTCATGCTTTTTCATGGTGTCTGATTGAGCTTGCTGCAATTGCCAGACAGCATAATCTTTGTACTGGATTCGAAGCTGCGGCAATGATTTTGTATCATATAGCTGCTGCAGCTCCCTAATAAGAATTTGCGACGATATACCATCTGAAACGATATGGTGTACATCGATCATCAATACGAATTCTTCTTCCGCTAATTGCAGAAGCTCTACACGTAGCAGCGGGGCTTGCTGCAACACAAATGGACGAATAAAGGTTGAACTGTAGCTGGCGACCTCTTCGCGTGTACACAAAATAACCGTAAACGGAACGTCTACTTGGTCGTGAATCTGCTGCACGATTTCATTGTTTAGCAACATGAATGAGGTACGCAACGATTCGTGCCGATCCGTTAATTTACTCACAGCTTGTCGTAAACGCTCTATGTCTAGCGGACCTCTAATATGTGTAAGGTAAGGTATATTGTAAGACGTTCCCACTTCCTGAAATTGACTTACCATATACATTCGTTTCTGTGCCGATGAAGCCGGATAATATTCCATTGGACTTGCTGCTGCAATTACGTCCTGTTCTTGTTCTGTACCATTCAAAATGAGGCTCGCCATGCTTTTAATGGTAGGATGCTGCAAAATAAGACGCAATGGAATATCTACATGAAATTGCTTTTGAATGCGAGACATTAACATAATCGCCTTAAGGGAATGTCCACCTCGTTCGAAAAAGCTGTCCGACGTTCCTATTCCTGTAGAGCCCAATACGTCTTCCCAAATCAAGAGCAGGTCAGCCTCAGTTTCATTTTCAGGTGGTACATAAAGTGCAGCAGCAAAATGTTCACTACTATTCGGTTGGGGAAGCGCTTTTTTGTCTATTTTACCGTTTGGCGTTAATGGAATACGATTAAGTTCAACGTAATAGGTCGGAACCATATATTGAGGCAATATTGCTGCAATATGTGTACGTAACTCGGCAACCTCAATGGGTTGATTGGGTACGTAATATGCGCACAAATAATGGGATTCCCCAGTCCCACCCTGAATGGCAACGACAACTGCTTCTTGGATTGCCGGATGCTCACGTAACTGAACTGCAATTTCGTCGGGTTCGATGCGGAAGCCGCGAATTTTAACCTGCTGGTCGATACGACCGATATATTCGATCTGTCCATCTTCCGAGACACGAACCAAGTCCCCTGTCCGATACAGCTTCTCGCCAGACACATATGGGTGCGCCACGAATTTCTCAGCAGTTAATTCGTGCTGATTCAAATAGCCTGCGGCCAGCCCGTCTCCACCTAAGCATAGCTCCCCCGGAATTCCTCGCGGCTGCATTCGCATTTTGCTGTCCATGACATACGCTTCTGTGTTAGCTAGCGGACGACCGATCGGCACCGTTGCCGCACCTTCTTCCACCTCCCGTATCGAATACGCCGTGGCAAATACCGTGCTTTCCGTCGGGCCGTAGACGTGTGTCAGCACATCTTCTCCTACCACTTCCAGTGCTTGTCGAACGTGGGACACCGATACGTTCTCCCCGCCGAACAATACTTTGCGCACGTTCTTTAAGCAGCTCGCATCCAAATCAATCAACACATTAAATAAAGCCGTTGTAATAAAGAACACCGTAATGCCTTGCTCTCGAATCGTTCCTGCAAGCTTCCCGATGTCCGTCACATCTTCACGCTTCAATAGCACCAGCGTCGCACCATTCAACAACGCTCCGTAAATATCGAACGTTGAACCATCAAAGGCATAGTTGGACAATTGCAGTACGTTGTCCTTCTCATCGATTTGAATGTAGTTCGTTGCTTTGACTACTCGACTTACATTGTAGTGCTTCACAAGCGTGCCCTTGGGCTTCCCTGTGGAGCCAGACGTATAAATAACATACGCCAAATCGTCTGAGCTGCTGTCTACAGCTACATCGCAGCAATCCTTCATCTGCTCATCGAACCGTTGTGCGTCAGACATGGCTTCCTCTATCACGATAAGCTTTCCTTTAAATTGTTGCAGAATAGGTATTGCTGCATATGTATCGTGCTTAGTAGCACCTGATGCCGCTTCTGGCCTAGCTTCCGGTGTCGCTTCCAACACGGCTTTCGCAACAACTTCAGCAGCAGCTTTAGCAGCAACCTCCGCAGCAGCGATCAAATGCGAGCGCGTTACAAGCCATGCCGCGCCGCTGTCCTCTAGCATGTAGCGAATACGCTCGAGCGGATTGTCGGGATCAATGGGAAGGTACGCTCCCCCTGCCTTGAGAATAGCCAGCAGCGCGACAATCATTTCTACCGATCGATCGCACAGCACAGCTACGATCACATTCGGCCCTACCCCCTGAGCGCGCAGCACGCGTGCCGCTCGATTCGCCTGTTCATTCAGCTCGCGGTATGTCAGCGTTTGACCTTCAAACACAATAGCCGTACGGTCCGGTGTTCGCTCAACTTGCTCCGCAAAGTGCTGCTGCAACGTTTTTTCCTTGCCGTATATGGACTTCGTTTCTGTTAGTTCCGTCAGCAGCCACTGCGTCTCCGCATCGGACGAAATAGTCAATTGCTCTACTGCAATTTCTGGATTTTGTACGACCTGGTTGAGCATACATGTAAAATGCTCCACTAACCGATAGGGAAGAGCTGCATCATACACCGCAGCATTAAACATAAACTTAAGCCCTAATTGTGCATGTGGTGCCACCATAATGTTGAAGTCATAATTGGATTGTTCATACGTGCTGACATCACCTATAGTGAACGGTAACTCTCCTTTGTCAGAAAGGGTGTTCATCGAAGCCATACCAAAGTTCTGGTAGGTCACAATATGTTGAAACAAATTGCGACTCAACTGACTTTTAGCTTGAATATCCGCTAGCGATACATAACTGTATTGTTCGGATTGTATCGCAGCCTCCTGAACGCGTTGAACGAGTGCTGACACCGTTTGACCCGCTTCTGTTTGAATTCTGACCGGTATCGTATTGATAAATAAACCGACCATTGTTTCGATTCCTTGAATAGCAGCTGGGCGCCCAGAAACAACCGCACCGAACACGACATCGTCCGTATTGTTGTAGCGCTGCAACAATATGCCCCATAGCGTCTGAAACAGACAATTGGCTGTGACTTGAAGCTGCTTCGCAAGTTCCATAAAAGAATGCGTCAGTGATTCATCAATCGTTAGCAACACTTGTGCATTTTCATATTTCACATCGGGGTTTGCGCTTGCATTCCCTCCATTCTGCTGCTTCAGGGGCACCTCAGCCGTTAGCTCGTAATGTTGAAGATACATGTTCCAATAATCGGTCGCAGCATCGTTATCCTGTTGCTCGAGCCACTTTATGAATGTTCCATAAGATGTAGGAGGTGCTAACAGAATGGGCTTGCCTGCATGTAGACATTGATAAATGTGAAACAGCTCACCGAGTACAATGGAAGTACACCAACCGTCCATTAAAATATGATGATAGCTCCAAATTAACTGAAAATCGGATTGTCCAATTTGAAAAAGTGCAAAGCGCATAAGCACGTCTTTAGACAATTCAAAACCTTTTTGTTTGTCCCGTTCGATATATTGCTCCAAATACTGCTGCTGTTCTTTCTCAACTAGATGTGTCAAATCTTCAACATAAAGCTGAAAAGGCCTCTCTTTTAAGACGACTTGGCGCGGTCTCTGTACTTTAAGATGAAGAAAGACGGTGCGAAAAATATCATATCGATCAATAACAACCTTCACGCTTTGTTCAAAAACAAGCGGGTCTACCTGTCCGTTCAACTTGAGTATCACTTGCTCGAAATATGTAGCTTCTTCTTGGCTAAGCAATGAATGAAAAAGCATCCCTTCTTGCATTGAAGATAAGGGGTATATTTTATCGATTTTGCTCTTGTCCACGATCCGAATCCTCCTTGGAATGAGAGGTAGAGAATAGAAAAACGTCTATTCTCTACCTAATCTACTTACTACATGCTTGCTACAATAAATCAACCATTTCTCCAATTGCATCAAGCTCTTCCAAGGTGAGTTGGTCATCGCCAACATCACTCGGCGTTATGTCCGAATCTTCTTTGCTCATACAGTGCTTCATGCATTGTAGAAGCTGCTCTTTATACGTTTGAACTAGCGTACTCATCACGCTTGTATTAAATTGCAATGTCGAATACGTAAGTGTTACACGTAATTGCTTGTCAACAACAACCCCTGTAACATCTAACAGATGTTTTCTTTCTGTATCCATCGACAATCCTGTCGGCATCGGTGATAACGCGAATTCCCCTTGAGCCAAGGAATCAAATTGACCCAAATAATTAAAGCTCACTTCCGGACATAAAGAACCTTGAAGACCATTACGCAAAGCAGGTTCTGTTAAATAACTTAATATTCCGTACCCAATTCCCTTGTGTGGAACGCTTCTTAGCATTTCCTTCACGGACTTGAGCTGGTACCCGATTTCCTTAGCATGCGACATATCTAGGTGAATCGGGAACATCGATGTAAACCAACCCACTGTGCGCGTTATATCCAAATTAGGAATAATATCCTCTCGACCATGTCCTTCGAGCTGAATAAGGAAGCTGTGCTCGCCTGTCCATTCTCTTAAAGTTAATCCTAGGGCTGTCAACATTAAATCGTTTACTTCCGTACGATATGCACGATGAACATCTCCGAGTAAGTTGGCTGTCTCTGTTACGGATAGCACCATCGTTTCATGACTAATATCGGCCCATTTATTTTGCTGTGTATCATTCATTAACGGAATGCTTTTTCCTACTTTTACTTTGGACTCAATCTCTTTCCAGTACTCGATTTCATGTAAAGCTCGTTTGCTATTCGCATACTGTTGCAATTGTTCAGACCATTCTTTAAAAGAATGGGATTTATGTGGCAGCTTAATTTCCCGATTGTTTTCTGCCTGCCTGTAGGCATCTGCCAAATCTTCGAACATAATCCGCCAAGAAACCCCATCAATAACCAAATGATGAATAGCGATTAATAAATGATCGCCTTCCGCTGTCTGATACAAACCAAGTTTGATTAACGGGCCCTCTTGCAGACTCATTTTAGACTGTAAAGCAGTCGATAGACTCTCAATTCGCAGCCTTAACTCGGTTTCATCTGTCAAGTCAGTCAAATCATGTACATCGATCGAGTACATACGCCCCTGCAAGCCACGATTCGTTTGAATGACTCGCTCTGCCTCTACCTGATAGCTCATGCGCAGCGCATCATGGTGTTTGACGAGGCTATCCATGGCGTAGCCAAGCACATCTGGAACAAATCGCTCTTTTCGGTACAACATCATTGCTTGATTCCAATGGTGCATCTTCTGGAAGCGATTGTTAAAGAACCAAGCTTGAATCGGCGTCAATCCAACTTCACCTGTAATAAGCCCTTGATCAGCCTGAATCGTTTCCTGTCTTATAAATGGCCCGATCTGTTCCACGGTTGGGTACCGGAATAAATCCTTAACATCGAGTTTATAACCACGATGATTGAGCTTCGCTGCGATTTGAATAGCTTTAATGGAATCACCGCCAAGCGAAAAGAAATGATCGCGAATGCCAACTGACTCCAGGCCTAATATGTCGGCCCATACTTGACATAGCATTTCTTCGATTGGATTAGTAGGCGCAGCATCGGCATGACCATCGCTGAGACTTCTGTCTGGCTCAGGTAAAACACGCTCATCTACTTTGCCATTTGCCGTAAGTGGAAGCGCTTCTAGCCCGACATAGTATGTCGGAACCATATAGTCCGGCAGCGCTTGCGCAAGCCATGTGCGCAGCTGTGCCACACTCCATTCCTTCCGACCAACTACATATGCCGCTAAATACACGTGTCCGCGACTATCCTGCTTCCCTAGCACGACAGCCTCTTTCACCGCTTCATGCTGGATGAGACGTTGCGTAATTTCACCCAGCTCCACCCGAAATCCACGCACTTTCACTTGGCTATCGATCCGGCCTAAGTATTCGATGTTTCCATCCTCACGCCAACGCGCCAAATCGCCTGTCCGATACAGCAACCCCTCCGCCTCGTACGGGTTTGCTTCGAACTTTTGTGCCGTCATCTCTGGCTGGTGCAAATAACCTTGCGCCAGACCTTCTCCTGCCAAGCACAGCTCCCCTGGAATCCCGATGGGCTGCAGCTTGCCATCCTTGCTCACAATGTACACACGTACATTATCAATCGGCTTTCCTATCGGCAAATTCGTCTCCGCTTCCTGTACGCTGTAGCTCGTTGCCACTACCGTGTTTTCGGTCGGTCCATAGTTATTGACGAGCTGGTAGCTCTGCTTCCGATACGTCTTCAACTTCTCCCCGCCTGTCAACAACAGCCGTAACGAGCTGTTGTCCAGTTCCATAAAGGGCTCGCATATTGGCGTTGGCAAAAAGCTTATCGTTATGCCATTCCGCTCCATAAATGCGTTCAGTCGTTGCACATCCGTCCGCGCTTCATCCGGAACGATGAATAACGTGGCACCCGCAATCAAATACGGGAACACTTCCCATACCGAGGCGTCAAATCCAAACCCCGCAAACTTTGTACTCCGATCCAATGCCGTCACCGAGAAGTGCCGGTTATGCCAGCAGGAAAGGTTGACGAGTGAGCGATGCGCGACGGCTACCCCTTTTGGCTTGCCCGTAGAGCCTGACGTATAAATGATATACGCCGAATGGCTCGCTTCCACGCTCGTCCGGTTCAAGGATATCTCCTGTTCGTTCTCTGTGTGCAGGCTCAACAGGTCCACATCCACGACTTCTCCAGCAAAGGTGGTCGACTTCAGTCCTTCTCGATGCGTCACGACTAAGCTCGTTCCACTGTCTTGTAGCATATATTCGATCCGCTCCTGCGGATAGGCGGGATCAATCGGCATATACGCCGCTCCAGACTTCAGAATACCTAACACACCGACTAACATATCCAATGAGCGTTCCATCATAATGCCGACAACGGTATGGATGCCCGCTCCCTTATGCCTTAGGATGCTGGCTAGCTGATTGGCACGTTCGTTCAGCTCCCGATACGTCAATTGAACATGCTCGGCCTTGCCCCGCCCAGCTTTCTCCACCTCATGTTCCGCATCGTCACTTGCAGTCTCGAACACAACAGCCGGATGATCCGGCGTTAACGCTACCTGTCGTTCAAACAGCTCATGAATCGTGCACTCCACCGGATGCGCGACAAATGTATCGTTAAATACGTCCAGCAGTTGTTTCTCCTCCGAAGCAGTCAGCACATGCAATTCAGACAAACGTTCATTAGGCTTGGCCACAATTTGCTCCAATACGTGAACAAAGTGTCTTGCCATTCGCTCCATCGTGCTCTGCTTAAACAGCTTTGTATTAAATTCAAATTCGATCACGATTTGCTGGTCCGACACCATGGCACCAACCGTTAAATCAAATTTAGTATACAAGTGTTCAAAATCGTACGGACTAAACGAGATATCTCCTTTTCCCACCCCACTCTGTTCCTCATTTTTAAACGTGAACATCGTATCGAACAATGGATTTCGTCCTAAATCTCGTTCCGTACCGAAACGCTCAATTACTTTTTCTAAAGGATAGTCCTGATGCTCCTGCGCCTCCAGCACGTTGTTCTTCACCGTTGCGAGAAAATGGCTAAACGATTGTCCCTCTTCTAATTGAGTGCGAATAGCAACCGTGTTGACGAACATCCCTATTATTTGGTGTAGTTCTTGCTTGGCACGCCCTGACACAGGAATCCCGACAACTATATCGTCTTGCCCACTATAGATGTGCAGCAGCTTATAGTACGCAGCAAGCAATGTTATAAATAAAGTCGCGTTTTGCTTAGCAGCAAACTGCTGTAAGGAATGGCTCAAAGGCGCATTCAGCTTCTTCAAAATGCGATTACCTTCAAATTGCTGAATCGCTGGCCTCGAAAAATCTGTTGGCAACTGAAGCACGGGCACATCCGTGTCGAATACACGTTCCCAATATTGTTCGTGTTGGGCATTTACGCTGTCAGACAGTCGATTGAGCTGCCACACCGCGTAATCTTTAAACTGGAATGGTAAATCAGGAAGCTCATCTCCATGAAGCAACAGTTGTAACTCCTGCATGAACACCTGTAATGACATACCATCTGAAATAATGTGATGCATATCGAGCAGGAATACATATTCAGATGTCGTGATTTGTACTAATTTCATACGAATAAGTGGTCCTTCACTTAGATCAAATGGTCGTATAAATGCTTGTATAAGTGACGGTATGCTCTCTTCTTCCGTTTGACAGTAGCTAAACACTGGAAATACCGCCGAATTTGCGTCATGAATACGCTGCTTCAGCTCTCCCTCAACCATTTGGAAAGTGGTGCGCAATGCTTCATGGCGTACGACCAAATACTCACACGCTTGCTGAAAACGCTCCACATGTAAGGAGCCGTTCCATTTCATCACGGCTGGCATGTTGTAGCTCAAGTTGTCGTGATTGAACTGCTGTAACACGAACAGCCTGACTTGACTTGGCAGCGCCGGATACAAGTCACTTGGGTCCGCAGACTTGATAGGATCAACAACAGCTCTAGGCAACATGCTCGCGCCATAATTGCGCTCATCCGAGTTCACACCTTGAATACGGGAAGCGCTAGCTGCGTCTATGCCCGCAGCCATCTCGCGAACAGTCGTTTTCGTAAATACGTCACGGAAAGGTACTTCAACGTTCAGTATCTCCTGTATGCGTGCTATGAGCAGTGTAGCTTTTAATGAATGTCCACCAAGCATGAAAAAGTCATCTTCAGCACCAACCTGTTGAACGGATAATATTTCTGACCAAATCAGAACGAGCTGCTTCTCCGTTTCCGTTGCCGGAGGAACGTACACATTGTCACGTTCAACACCGCCAGTCGGCTGCGGAAGGCTCTTAGTATCTATTTTTCCACTTGCAGTATAAGAAAAAGTCTCCAATTGTACATAACTAGCCGGAACCATGTAATCGGGAAGCTCTTTTTTAAGATGCTGTCGCATTTCAGCCGTCGTCTTAACACGATTTGCGACGACATACCCACACAAGTATGGCTCATTCTGATCCGTATGAATGACCGTTACGATTGCATCCTCGATTCCATCCAGTTCTAACAATCTCGCACGTATTTCGCCAAGTTCGATTCGATAGCCACGTACTTTTACTTGCTGGTCTTGTCGCCCTAAGTAATGAATGATACCCTCAGGGTCCCAGACAGCAAGATCGCCGGTACGATAAATGGTTTCCCCGGTTAACACAGGATGTGGAGTGAACTTCTCGGCTGTCAAGTCTGGCCTATTTAAGTAGGCTACGGCCAACCCTTCCCCTGCCAAACACAACTCGCCTGGCACGCCTATTGGCTGGTGCTGATCGTCCCGACTTAAAATATATGCCCGTACATTGCGAACGGGGCGGCCAATCGGAGTAGGCCCTTGCCAGTTACGACTGATGTTAAATTGTGTCGCATAAATGGTAGACTCCGTAGGGCCATACAAGTTAACGAGCTCTGCGTGATCCAGCTGACTATAAAAGAGAGCGACCAAATCGTTAGAAAGTGCCTCGCCTGCTGCAAACACATAGGTCAACCGGTTCATGATATGAATCCGGTGTTTGTTCACAAACATCAACCGGAGCATAGACGGTACAAAGTTAATATGACTAATGTGATGCTTCTCAATTGCAGTCAAAATCGCCTGCGGATCTCGTTCATCACCCGCTTTGAGCACAACTAATCTGCCTCGACCCACGATCCACCCGAACAATTCAGCGACAGATACATCAAACGTATAAGTGGTCTTGAACAAGTACGCGTCATCTTCACAAAGCGGATAGTCCATCTCCAGCGCATGTAAAATGTTAACCACACTGCGGTGCTTAATTAAGACACCTTTGGGCTTGCCCGTTGACCCTGAAGTATAAATGATATAAGCCAAATCGTCGGGGTCATTAATCTTTTCAAGATTCGTGCTTACTTCTACATAAGCCGTTTCTCGATGAAGTACGATAATCTCTTGACTGAGCGAGTTCATATGCTCTACTAAATGATGTTGGACAAGAACAACCTGTGCTTGACTATCTTCCAGCATGTAAGCGATTCGTTCTTCTGGGAAATGATGATCAAGTGGTAAATAAGCCCCTCCTGCCTTGAGAATCGCTAAGATTCCTATCACCATTTCTACTGAGCGCTCGGCAAGGATGCCCACGATTTGATTGGGACCTACACCTTTTGCTCGTAGTAAATGAGCGAGTTGATTAGCAGACTTGTTCACTTGTTCATACGTAAATTGCTCTTCCTCGTCTACCAAAACAATACGATCTGGATGAAGCGCAGCTTGTTCCTCCATCAATTGATGAATCGTTTTGTCTTGCGGGAACGATGTTTCGTTACTGCAAAACCGATCAACAATTTGTCGTTGCTGTTCCTCACAGACCCATTCCAATTGCGCAATACTTTGCTCAGGCTGCTCAATTATGGCATGAATTAATTGTATGAGATTGCTCGACATCCGCTCGATGGTATCTTTGCGGAACAGATGCGTATTATACTCCCATTCAAACGAAAGCTGTCCCTTGTAAGCCGTGATGCCCACCGTCAAATCGAACTTTGCCGTACGATTTTCCATTTCATAAGGCTGCAAGGCCACTTGATCTAGGCTGTACGCGACACTGTCCATATTTTGCAGGACGAGCATCGTATTGAATAATGGACTATGGCTAAGATTACGGTTTACATCAAGCTGTTCAAGCAATTGTTCCAGCGAATAATCTTGATGGATAAATGCATGTAACACATTGCGCTTGATTTCCTGTAAAAAGTGTGAAAATGTCTTGTCTGCTGCCGGATAGTTCCTTAAAGCTAACGTATTGACAAACATGCCTGCCATACGTTCCACATCGGCATGGGTCCGCCCCGCAATTGGCGTGCCGACAATAATATCCTCTTGCCCCGTACACTTATATAGAAAGACGTTATATACGGATAACAGCAGCATGAAAAGGGTTACTCCCTTTTGTTCTGATAAGCGATATAACTGCTCGCTAGTTGATTTTGAAAGTTCAACGCGAATCCGATTGCCGTCAAATTGCTGTATCCGTGGGCGCGGATAATCGGTATGCCATTCAAGCACCGGCAGTTCGCCACTCATCTCTTCAACCCAGAACGATTCCTGCTGTTTCATTTTGTCCGAACTGTAACATTGCTGCTGCCACACTGCATAGTCCTTATACTGCAACGATAACTGCGGTAATGCCTCTCCACGATAAAGCCTCATTAACTCTTCAAGATAAATATTCATCGACATCCCATCGGAGATCGTATGATGCATATCCAACACAAGGAGACTGCGGTGTGTATCGACACGAAGGAGACATATGCGTGCAAGCGGAGCCTGATTTAACGCAAATGGTCGTACCCACTCCTGTAACCAATTATTTACGTTGCTCGCAATAGTTCCAATCGTCTCAACAACTTCAAGCTTGATAGCAGCCTCGGAATGCACACGCTGGACCAACTCGCCATGTTTCATTTCCAGACTCGTACGGAGAATTTCGTGACGGTCGGACAGCAGATGAACAGCGTGATCCAGCCGCTGTAAATCGATTTCACCGTGTACCTCAAAAGCGATTGGCATATTGTACAACAGACTGCTGCGATCCATTTGAGAAATGACATAAAGCCGCTTTTGTGCTGAAGTTGCCGGGTACACTTCCTTCACTTCCGCAGGTTGAATGGATATATAGCCCGTGTTGGCAGCATCATCAATGATAGAAGCCATTTCTTTTACATTTGGGTACTCAAACACCTGCTGGAGCGAAAACTGTATACCAAACTCCTTCTGAATTCGTGACGTAAGAATCATCGCTTTCAAAGACTGACCACCGATGTCGAAGAAATTATGGTGCAAGCCTACTGATCCAATACCTAATACCTCTTCCATCATCCTAGCGAGACGTATTTCTGTGACCCTTTCTGGGGGAGCATACTTTTCACTAAAAACGTCTTCTTCAGGCTTTGGTAGCAGGCGCTGATCAATTTTCCCATTTGGCGTTAACGTAAATTGCTCGACTTCTACTAAAAAGGCAGGCATCATATAGCCTGGTAAAACCGACCGCAAACTTTGGCGCAATTCCGAGCGCGAAATCGGCTGCTGCGCGACATAATAAGCACATAAATACGCTTGCTCGTGCTCGTCCAGCATAGGAATGACAATCGCTTCTTTCACCGCTTCATGCTGTACGATACGCGCCTTGATTTCATCTGGCTCAATGCGAAAACCACGTATTTTGAGCTGTTTGTCCATCCGACCAATATAATCAATATGGCCATCGTAACTAAACTTGGCGAGATCACCCGTTAAGTAGAGCTTTTTCCCAGGCTTAAAAGGATGATCAACAAATTTTTGCAGCGTTAGTTCATCGTTATTTAAGTAACCCTCCACCAAGCCATCACCGGAAAGGCATAATTGTCCGTGAACACCTATAGGCTGTATTTGCAAATGACTATCTAAAATGTACGCTTCCGTATGTGAAATCGGCTTTCCAATCGGAATAGTAGCTGTATTCGGATCGACAACATCAATTGGATAGTATGTCGCAAACACTGTGCTCTCTGTTGGTCCGTAAACATGAACTAATTTGCCCGGCCCCGTTACTGCAAATGCCTTCTGAACATGCGTTAACGATACTTTTTCGCCGCCGAACAATATTTTTCGTACCCTAGACAAGCAGTTTGGATCGTAATCAATCAGCGTATTGAACAAAGCAGTTGTAATGAAAAAGACCGTAATCTGCTGTTTGCTTATCGTCTCCGCTATGCTGTGTAAGTTCATATCCTCGCTGCTTAGCAGCACGAGCTGAGCTCCATTTAAGAGAGCAGCGTAAAAATCAAATGTGGAACCGTCAAAAGCATAATTCGATAATTGCAAAATGCGATCGGTAGGTACTATTTCAATGTAATTGGTATGCTTGACAACACGCGTAACATTATAATGAGCTGTTAAATTGCCTTTCGGCTTACCTGTAGAGCCTGACGTATAAATAATGTAAGCCAAATCACTCGCGGAATAGATGCCAGGCAGATCAAGTGATGGTTGTATCGCATGATCCATACTTGGATTACTAGGCTCACTACGGACAGCCTCGTTCACATCAATAACTTGTCCCTTGAAGTTTGTCGGGATGTTATCCGAACCTTCTGTAGTCAATAACCAAGCAGCTCCACTATCTTCAAGCATAAATTGGATTCGATCGGCCGGATAATGCGGGTCAACGGGTACATAGGCTCCCCCAGCTTTCAGCACGGCGATTAGCGTTACGATCATATCGATCGAGCGGTCAAGCAGCAGGGCAACAATGCTCTGCCGAACAACGCCACGATCCCGCAACGCCTTGGCTAAACGATTCGCGCGGACATTTAGCTCCGCATAGGTCAGCTCACTTCCGTTATGCACAACAGCAATACGATCTGGTACTAGTGCCACCTGCTCCTCGAACAGCTCTTGAATCGTTCTATCCCTTGGATAACCAACATGGGCTACATGTATCTCATTGAACTCGTTTATGAATTGATGCTCCTCTTCAGCAGATAACATCGAAATCTCATGCAGCGGAATTTCTGAATGTAAAGCAACTTTGCGTATTAATTGCTGTAAATGTTTGACCATCCGTTCAATTGTCGCGGTTCCAAATAAAGCCGTGTCGAACTCCATTTCAAAAACTAAACCATTCGCTTGCTCACTTGCTGTAAGCATCAGGTCAAATTTGGCTGCCCCTGTTTCCAATTCTATCGGTGTAAAACGAGCAGACTCGACTACCCTTGGAGTTACATCAATGCTTTGCAGCGCAAACATCGTGTCAAATAAAGGATTCCGGCTCGTATCACGCGCAATTCGTAGCTTCTCTACTAGCCGCTCAAGGGAAAACGCATAGTGTTCAGTGACGTGAAGCACCTGATCTCGTGTTTCTTGCAGCAAGCTTACAAAGCTCTTGTCGGACTGTGGATATAATCGTACAGGCAATGTTTGCACAAACATGCCCATGACCTGCTCCAGATCGGCATGATTTCGACCGAGCATAGGAGTTCCAATGATGATATCTTCCTGCCCCGTATACTTAGCCAAAAACTGCGCGTACACCGTAAGAAGAATCATATTAAGGGTTGCACCATGCTTCGCACCCATATTTTTCAAGACCTGCACATGCTCCTGCTCGATTGAAAATTGGATACGCGCTCCGCGATATTGCTTGACCGTCGGGCGGAAATAGTCGGTCGGCAACGCAAGCACCGGAATATCGCCTGCGAAAGCTTTCAACCAATACTGCTCCGCTGCTTCACTTGCGGTCGAAGCTTCTTGATCTAGCTGCCACACCGCATAATCTTTATATTGCAGCTCAAGCGATGGCAGTGGCTTTGCTTCATATAAATCGAGCAGCTCCTGCAAAAATAGCTGCATCGAAACACCGTCCGAAATAATATGATGCATATCAATGAATAGCACGGCAAATTCGTCTTTAACTTGAGCAACTGCCGACCGCAGCAATGGTGCCTGCGACAAATCAAACGGCTGAATAAACGCCGTAGCTAGCGATTGCCAATTGTTAGCTTCGACTTCCATGACTGGCAAGCAGAAGTCAACTTTTTCATGCACGCGCTGCTTAATTTGACCTCCCTCCGCTGTAAACGAGGTTCGCAACGATTCATGGCGCTGAATTAAGCTTTGTAATGCTCGCTCTAATCGTTGCGCATCAAATGAACCATCTATGCGAAGGGCAACTGGCATATTGTAGCTCAGACCAGCATCTTCAAACTGCTGGATAATAAATAATCTTGCCTGCTGTGCAGTAGCTGGATAGCTGTCGCTCGGTTGAGCCGGCATTATCCGGTCAAAAGAAATTCGATCCAAAATTTGTATAAATTTCGCTTGCTCGCTGACAGTTGGATACTGGAAAATACTACGCAGCGGCAAGTCGACTCCAAATTGTTTTTTTATTCGTGAGGACAATACGATCGCTTTAATCGAATTGCCTCCGATTTCAAAGAAATGATTGTGAATGCCTACTCTATCCACACCCAAAATCGATTCCCATAAGCGAACAATACTCTCTTCCGTTTCATTGGTAGGTGCCGTAAATTGTTCGCTAATTTGCTTATTTAAATCAGGAAGCGGCAGTGCAAGGCGATCCACTTTCCCGTTGGGGGTAAGTGGTAGCTGGTCCAATTGGATGAATTGATCTGGGATCATGAACTCGGGTAAACCCGCACGTAAAAATGTACGCAGAGCCATCACGGAACAGTCGGAATTCAATGTGTAGTGAACACATAGTAAAGGCTGTTCGTTAATCTTGTCATACACGCTTACATAAGCTTCGCTTACAGCTGGATGCATGACTAAATAACTAGCAATTTCACCAGGCTCAATGCGGAAACCACGAATTTTAACCTGCTGGTCGATACGACCGATATATTCGATCTGTCCATCTTCCGAGACACGAACCAAGTCCCCTGTCCGATACAGCTTCTCGCCAGACACATATGGGTGCGCCACGAATTTCTCAGCAGTTAATTCGTGCTGATTCAAATAGCCTTCGGCCAGCCCGTCTCCACCTAAGCATAGCTCCCCCGGAATTCCTCGCGGCTGCATTCGCATTTTGCCGTCCATGACATACGCTTCTGTGTTAGCTAGCGGACGACCGATCGGCACCGTTGCCGCACCTTCTTCCACCTCCCGTATCGAATACGCCGTGGCAAATACCGTGCTTTCCGTCGGGCCGTAGACGTGTGTCAGCACATCTTCTCCTACCACTTCCAGTGCTTGTCGAACGTGGGACACGGATACGTTCTCCCCGCCGAACAATACTTTGCGCACGTTCTTTAAGCAGCTCGCATCCAAATCAATCAACACATTAAATAACGCCGTTGTAATAAAGAACACCGTAATGCCTTGCTCTCGAATCGTTCCTGCAAGCTTCCCGATGTCCGTCACATCTTCACGCTTCAATAGCACCAGCGTCGCACCATTCAACAACGCCCCGTAAATATCGAACGTTGAACCATCAAAAGCATAGTTGGACAATTGCAGTACGTTGTCCTTCTCATCGATTTGAATGTAATTCGTTGCTTTGACTACTCGACTTACATTGTAGTGCTTTACAAGCGTGCCCTTGGGCTTCCCTGTGGAGCCAGACGTATAAATAACATACGCCAAATCGTCTGAGCTGCTGTCTACAGCTACATCGCAGCAATCCTTCATCTGCTCATCGAACCGTTGTGCGTCAGACATGGCTTCCTCTATCACGATAAGCTTTCCTTTAAATTGTTGCAGAATAGGTATTGCTGCATATGTATCGTGCTTAGTAGCACCTGATGCCGCTTCTGGCCTAGCTTCCGGTGTCGCTTCTGATGCCGCTTCTGCTATCGCTTCCGACACGGCTTTCGCAACAACTTCAGCAACAACTTCAGCAGCATCTTTAGCAGCAACCTCCGCAGCAGCGATCAAATGCGAGCGCGTTACAAGCCATGCCGCGCCGCTGTCCTCTAGCATGTAGCGAATACGCTCGAGCGGATTGTCGGGATCAATGGGAAGGTACGCTCCCCCTGCCTTGAGCACAGCCAGCAGCGCGACAATCATTTCTACCGATCGATCGCACAGCACAGCTACGATCACATTCGGCCCTACCCCCTGAGCGCGCAGCACGCGTGCCGCGCGATTCGCCTGTTCATTCAGCTCGCGGTATGTCAGCGTTTGACCTTCACACACAATAGCCGTATGGTCCGGTGTTCGCTCAACTTGCTCCAAAAAGTGCTGCTGTAACGTTTTTTCCTTGCCGTACAGGGTCTTGGTTTCAGTTAACCTCGACTGGAGCCATTGCACTTCTTCAGGCGTAATCATCGTTATTTCTGACAACGTCTGCTCACCATTGTCAACCAATTGATTCATGATTTGCACAAAGTGCGTCACAAGTCGTTCAATCGTTTGGCGCTTGAACAAATGCGTACTATATTCAAATTGGCAGATGAGTTTGTCTTTCTTCTCTAAGACTGTCAATGTTAAATCTACTTTAGACACATTCGTTTCAAGTTCGTAGGCGCTAAATGCGATATGTTCCGAGCTAACTTCTGTCACATCGCTACTCAAGTATGAAAACATCACATCAAATATCGGATTGCGGCTTAAATCTTTTTTAACATTTAACTTTTCAATCATTTCCTCTAGCGGATACTCCTGATAATCGTACGCACGCAGTACTTTTTTCTTTGTGTTTCCCAAAAATTGTATAAATGTCATATCATCGCTTACATGACTACGGAGCGGCAGTGTGTTAACGAACATGCCAACGACTCGTTCCACATCTGGATGGAACCTTCCCGAGACTGGTGAGCCGACAATGATATCGTCTTGACCCGTGTATTTGTGTAAAAGCACCTTGAACATACATAAGAACATCATATTCATCGTGGCGCCGTATCGAGCTGATCCGGCCTTAACTCGTTCCAGTACGTGCGGCCCTAGCTCGAATTGAACTCGGCTTCCTGCGAACTTCTGAACAGACGGTCGTACAAAATCAGTTGGTAATTGCAGCACCGGTATTTCTCCCGCAAGCGCTTCTAACCAATAAGCCTCCTGCTTGTGGAAATAATCTGACTGCATCCAATCTTGCTGCCATACCGCATAATCTTTATATTGCAGCGGTAAGTTTGGCAATATTTTCTCATCGTACAGGTCTAGCAACTCCGTAAGCATCACATCGACAGAAATACCGTCTGCGACCAAATGATGAATATCTATCATTAAATAGTCATCCTCACCTTGCACACGAACAACACGTACACGCATTAGCGGCGCGGCACCTAAATCAAAAGGGCGCACTTGCTCCTGAAGAAGGGAGGTTACCTGATCGGGATCGGATTCCATAAATTCAAGATCAATGCGGGCCTGCGGATGAATCTGTTGCATAAAGCTCCCATCGATCATCGTAAAAGAAGTTCTTAACGATTCATGACGCTCTGTCAGCCATCGAATGGCTTGCGATAACCGCTCTACCTCTAAATAACCACTTACCCGCAATACGATTGGAATATTATAACTTTTCTCTGCACCTTCAAATTGTTGAATAACATACAATCGTTTTTGAGCAGACGACACTGGATAATACTCCGCAGGTTCTGCTGGATGAATCAACACAACCGCTTGTCTCTCCTTGGCATCAATCAATACACCAAGTTGCTGCACCGATGACGCTTGGAACAACTCCTGCAATGATACTTTGATATTAAATTGTTGAAGTATACGTGCAGCGAGACGCATCGCATTTAATGAGTGGCCGCCCAAATCGAAAAAGCTGTCTGTCACACTTAACGTTTCAATGCCTAAAATGGATCTCCATATTTCAGTAAGCTTTTCTTCGGTCAACGTTGATGGATGAACAACATGCGTCGTATTTGATAATTGCATCGGCTCCGGCAAAGCTTTACGGTCTACCTTGCCATTCGCAGTCAGCGGCATCTGATCAAGTGCTACAAAATAGGATGGAATCATATAGTCTGAGAACGTTTGAGCCAAATGACCCTTTAATTCATCGACACTCCATTTCTTACAAGGAACGAAGTAGGCACACAAATACATTTGCCCATTGAGATAATGTCGGGCCATGACAAGTGCTTCCTTTACAGCCTCATGCTGTAGCAGCCGCTCTGTAATTTCACCTGGCTCGATCCGAAAGCCACGAATTTTAATTTGATGGTCGATTCGCCCTAAATAAACGATGTTGCCATCTGGCAGCATCTTGACCAGATCTCCCGTCCGGTACAACTGCTCCCCTTGGATAAAAGGATGGGCAATGAATGCTTTAGCAGTGAGCTGTGGATTGTTCAAGTAACCCGCCGCTAACCCATCTCCACCGATAAACAACTCCCCCGCAGCCCCCATTGGTACTGGTTGTAAATTATCGGTCAGCACGTATGCAGTCGTATTGCTAATCGGTTTCCCGATCGGCACTGTTCCCAGACACTCGTCAAGTTGCTCAATCGTGTAAGCTGTGGCGAACACCGTGCTTTCAGTTGGACCGTACACATGCACGATTTTTCCTGGTCCTAAGTACGCAACCGCACGTTGTACGTGACTAAGCGACACGAGTTCCCCACCGAACAATACTTTACGCACATTCGCAAAGCATTCGATGTTGACATCCACAAGCGTGTTAAATAAGGCCGTTGTGACAAAAAATACAGTGACCTGCTGCTCACGAATAATATGGGCTAGGCCTGACGCGTCAAGAAGCGTATCTTTGGACAGCATCACCAGCTTCGAGCCATTCAGTAAAGCACCAAAAATATCGAATGTAGAGCCATCAAAGGCATAACTAGAAAGTTGCAGTACAACATCTTGTTGTTGTAGGGATATATAATGCGTATCGAGAACGACTCTACTCACATTGTATTGGCGGATTAACGTCCCTTTAGGTCTACCAGTGGAACCTGATGTGTAGATTACATAAGCTAAATCCTCCGCAGTATGATTAGCGCATGGATTATACTCATCACCCTTTATGTACTCCTTATCTTCAAAACCTATCACTTCACATGCACTATCAGCCAAAGTAATAGAGATATCGGAACTGCTATCTATGAAATGCTGCTGGGCAACAATCCATTTCGCTTCGCTATCTGACAGCATAAATGCGATTCTTTCTTGAGGGAAATCTGGACTTAGCGGCAAATAGGCTCCACCCGCTTTCAAAATACCAAAAATACCGACCAGCATCTCAAGCGAGCGTTCTGTCATTAAGCCTACGATTGAATTAGGCTGTACACCTTGGCGAATTAATCGATGCGCCAATCGATTTGCTCGTCGATTTAATTCGCGGTAAGTAATCTGCTCCCCCTCATATACAACGGCAATGTGATCGGGCGAACGTTCAACTTGACGTTGAAACAACTCACTTAACGTTTTATTTCTTGGATATGTGGTTTGAGTTTGATTCCAATCTATCAATACTTCCTGTTGTTCTGTTTTCGATTGGACTAGCAGCTCAGATACTTTCTGATGAGAACTTGAAATCATCATTTCCAATACGTGTTCAAGCTGTGTAGACATTCGCGCAATTGTACGTTCATGAAACATATCGGCATTGTATTTAAATTGGAACTCAACACCATCATTTACTGTAACCGCAAGAGTAAGATCAAAAATCGTCATTTCAAAGGCAATGTAGGAAAGCATATTTAAAGCGTAGTCGCCTTTTAAAACGCCATCGAGCGGGAAATTTTCCACTACGATAATCGAGTTAAACAATTGCTCTTGGGGACTTAACTGGGTGTGTTGTTTTATCTCGGCTAGTGAACTGCTTTCAAAAGGAATTGTCGCATTCATTTTTTGATTTATATGTTGCAACAACTCATCCAAAGTGGTCTCTGGATTAGCCTGAATGCGCATCGGCAACGTATTAATGAACAATCCAACGAGATCATCGATATGCTTAACTTCGTTGTTGCGACCAGATACCGTCGTTCCGAATATAACATCGTCACCGTTGTTGTATTTTTGCAGCAAGACACCCCATGCGCCATAGAGCACAGATGCGAGCGTAATTTTTCTTGATTTCGTAAACTGCTGCAAACGATCGCTCACACTGGACTGCAATTTTGACCGATATTGTCCAGTCTGCTGCACCGAATGATTCCGCTTGTCTGGTATATCATATGGCAACATCGTTTGCGAGTTCCACCCGGACAATTGTTCTATCCAGAACTGGCGCTGCTTGTCTTTATCTATTTTTCGCAAGTACATCATATAGTCTTTATATGTCGTTTGCAGCGGTTTACGAATTGGCTCTTCATTGACGAGCATGCGATGAAACGAAAAAAAGTGCTTCAATAAAATCGCATTACTCCAGCCGTCAAACAAAATATGATGGTTGCTTACCGTAAGCTCGCATTCGTAATCATTCAGCTTGCACCACGTAATCCGAAAAGCAACTTCTCCCAAATCAAACTTTTCCAAGCGATCATCCGTACGAATTTGTTCTAGACAACGCTGTTGTTCGTCTGCTGGCACACGAGAGAAATCATGCACACGTAGCTGGATGTGGTGCTTTTTTAAAATAATTTGAACCGGACTATCCATCTTTTCCCATCTAAATAGAGTACGCAACGGTTGATAGCACTCAATTACAATATTCCATGCTTTCTCTATTCGCTCAGCATCAATTGTTCCTGTCAACCGCATACTCATTTGCTGAAAATGAAGATCACTTTCCGGACTTTGTACATAATGAAACAGCATTCCCTGCTGCATCGAGGTAAGCGATAAGATATCTTCCACGTTGTTTTTGTCCAATTTCATGCTGGCCATAGCGTTTGTTTTCCCCCTAGTAAAATTACCTTTTGCTACACTTAAATCCTTATATCCGTGGAACCTTTCAGGGGAGTAGAATAAGCAAGTACAGTCCCACGGAATACGTAACCAATCAACTCATACACTAATTACTCAAACAAAAGATCTAACGATTCCTGGTCCAGTTCCGCCGCCTCAAAATCAGACGGTGTATATTGGACTTCTTCTTGTGCAACGCTAAAATCCACGATGCTCATTAATTGATGAATAAATGAATCTACCAGAGCTTGCATCGTTTCCTCCTGATAAGCGAGCCCATTATAGCCTAGCTCCACGTGGAAAACATCGTTCATCATATAGCAGTTCAAGTCCATTTTTGTCGCCATCGTATTGGACTCACCGATCTCACCCACACTGCTCATTTCTGAAAAACGAAATAGCTCATTGTTAAACTCTTGATTGAATTGGCCCAAGTAGTTGAAACGCAATTCAACCATTTCTCGTTTGTCCTCTAGCCATGCATCGTTTAAATAGCGAAGGACGCCATAACCGACTCCATTGTTAGGTACAGAGCGGAATTGTTCTTTAATCCTTTTAATTTGCTCACCCATGTCATCACTTGGAAAACCCAGTTTTAACGGATACATGGACGTAAACCAACCTACCGTACGCGACAGATCCAGCGATTCAGCATGCCGCCCGTGATTTTCCATAACTACAACGTATTCGCTTACCTGAGCGAAGTCACAAATTGCTCGGGATAAGGCAGTCAACAACAAATCATTTATTTCCGTTTGGAACGCCCAGTGCGCCTCGGCTCGCAACAATTGGGATTTGGAACGATCTAACGAGCTACTGACCGTTTTCTGCCTTTCTATGCTCCAATCATCCGTTTCAGCATCCTGCGGTAACTTGAAAGAGTGTGCATTTGCAATTTCCCAATACGATTGCTCGCTGACAAACGCTTTTGAAACCGCAAGCTCATCAACATGTTTATACCAATCTAATAAGGAAGCGGTTTTCTGCGAAAGAACGGGCGTTCTTCCAGCTGCAAAACACTCATATAAATAAACAAAGTCGTCCAACAAAATTCGCCACGTCACACCGTCAGTCAATAGATGATGTGCCGTAATCAGCAACTTATGCTTCCCTTCGCTAATCTTCATCAGCATCGCTCTAATAAGTAGGTCTTGATCAATTCGACAAGCTGACTTCAGCTCATATTTAAGCTGCTGCTCCTGGACATGTTGCTCTCTCTCATCAAGCATCGTTAAATCAATTTGCTGTACTTCAAAAGGAGCATTCGCATGATGTTCATTAAAAAACAGTTCCTGCTGCTCCAAATTCACATTTAATCGCAAACCATCATGGTGCTTAACGAGCAATTGGAAAGCTTGCTCCAGCCATTGCACATTCGGGCTGTGATGCCACTCCAGCATTACGGATTGGTTAAAATGATGTGGATTAGCTAGGACGCTATCCATAAACCAATGCTCAATTGGAGTAAGCCCTTTCTTGCCTATTAACAAGCCTTGATCATACGTTACGAACGATCCTGAAGTGACGACCTGCAGCGCAATCGCTTCAATCGTTCGATACGTTAGCACATCACTAACCGAAATACGCCACCCGTGCTCGTTGTCATTGAACTTGGACACGACCTGAATCGCTTTGATCGAATCGCCTCCAAGCGCATAAAAATCTTCTAGAACGCCAACAGCATCTAAGTGAAGCAGGTTCTCCCAAATTAGGCATAACCTTTGCTCAAATCCGTTTCGAGGCCCTACGTAATCCTCCGTACATTCTATATATCCTTCTGGCTCTGGTAGCTGCTTGCGATCTACTTTGCCGCTTGCCGTATGCGGAAACGCAGCCAGTTGAACAAAATAAGACGGAATCATATAGTCTGGCAATAACTTTGCCAATTGTTTACGGATCGACTTCACAGAGCAAGATGCTTCGGCTATAAAATAGGCACAAAGATAAGCCTGCCCACCTGCTGTATACCGAGCGATAACGATGGTATCTTCGATCCCTTCACAGGTTAAAATCTTTTGTCGAACCTCATCAAGCTCGATTCGATTACCTCTAATTTTGACTTGATAATCCAATCTGCCTAAATACTCTATTTGCCCATCCGATCGCCAACGAGCCAAATCGCCTGTCCGATAGAGTCGTTCGCTCGGCTTAAATGACGCCTGCACAAATTTCTCTGCCGTAAGTGCAGCATTGTTTAAATAGCCGACTGCAACTCCGTCACCACTGATGCATAGTTCACCCGCGATACCTATCGGTTGAATATGACCCACTTCGTTCACGATATAAATGCGTGTATTCGCCACAGGCTTTCCAATTGAACCTGCCTGACCATTTCCTGGCTTTATCGAGCAGCCAGTCGCATAAATCGTTGCTTCCGTAGGCCCGTACAAATTTTCAAGCCGTACGCCGGACAAGGCTCTGTAGAACTTATCAATTAAATCTGCTGGCAGAGCTTCCCCAGCCACGAATACATATTTAAGCTCCTCCATGTTACGGATGGACTCCGAATCAAATGGAAACAACCCTAACATCGAAGGTACAAAATTAATATGGGTAATTCCGTGTTGTGCAATAGCTGCAATCATTTTTTCAGGATCTTTTTCTGCACCTGGCTCTAGTATGACGAGCCTTCCATGCCCGAAAAACCAGCCAAAAAGTTCGGTTACGGAAACATCGAACGTGTAGGTCGTTTTGAGCAAATAGGCATCCTCAGCTAGCAACGGATAGCTCTGCTCTAAGTATGTCAACATGTTGATTACACTTTTATGCTGAACCATTACGCCCTTTGGATTCCCCGTTGAACCAGACGTGTAAATCATGTAGACGACATCTTCTGCCGTTTGCGAATGTGTGATCGGACTGCTTACTTCTGTAGAAAGCTCCGATTCATTTACAGTCACCACCACACCAGCATATTCTAGCCGCGCTGTAAGCGGATCCTTAACTAACAGCAGCTTAGCATGACTGTCTGCAAGTACAAACTCAATCCTCTCTTGAGGCAGCCCAGGGTCAAGTGGTAAATAAATAGCGCCAGCCTTCAGTACGGCTAAAATAAAGATGACCATTTCAAACGATCGCTCGGTCATGACTGCCACAACATCGCCTGAACTCAATCCGTGCTTCAACAACAAATGTGCAAGCTGGTTTGCTTTTGCATCGACTTCCCCATAAGTCATCGTTTGATCGTTACATACAAGCGCAGTACGCGCTGGATTTTCACTTACACGTGTCGCAAATAGACGTTCAAGCGTCATCGTGCATGCATATTCCATTTGTTCGCCGCTAAAATCGTCGAGCAACTGGGTCCACTCTGCTTTCGTAATCATTTGCAGCTCACCGATTTCACGCTCTGGCTGCTGCAGTGCATGGCGTAACAATTGAATAAAATGATTGCCCATCCGCTCGATCGTGCTGCTAGCGAACAATGTTGTCGCGTACTCCAATTCGAAATGAATTTGCCCGTCTTTTTCAATCGCATCTAACGTCAAATCAAACTTGGAAATAGGATGCGAAAATGGATACGGCGTAAACGTTAACTCATTGCTAGAACTCTCATGCAACGACATATTTTGCAATACAAGCAACACATCAAAGAGTGGATTGCGGCTCAAATCTCGATCCAAGGTAAGCTTATCCACTAGCAACTCTAGTGGGTAATCCTGATGTTCTAGTGCCGCAAGCATGTTGTGCCTAACCTCTGCAATAAATTGAGCAACCGTCTTCTCAGCTGTTGGCTCGTTTCGCAACGCTAGCGTATTTACAAACATTCCGATTAATGGATCAACATCAGGATGTGGTCGATTAGTGACCGGAGCACCCACAATAATGTCTGCTTGCCCCGAATATTTTGCTAACATTATATTAAATACCGCTAATAACAACATATACAGCGTTGCTCCATGCTCCTCGGAGCATCTGTGCAGTTGCTTCGTCAAGTCCGCATCAATGACAAACGCTTGTCGCATGCCTGCAAACGATTTAACTAACGGCCGCGAATAATCGGTCGGCAACTGTAAGACAGGCAAATCGCCCGCTAACGTATCAAGCCAAAAGGACTCTTGCTCGAATGCAGATCGGGTTAACTGCTCCTGCTGCCAAGCGACAAAATCTTTGTACTGAATTAGCAATGGTTCTCGTGCATCAGCACGATCATACGCTTCGATCAGTTCTTGCATAAATATATTCATAGACACACCGTCGAACACAATGTGATGACGGTCAAGGAGTAACAGATGCGACTCCTTCGTTATTTGTAGCAATTCGACATGGAGCAGTGGTGCTTCACTTAAATCAAACGGCCGGACAAATGCCTCAATTCGTGACGGCACCTGCTGAACTTCCAGTTGATCGAATGAAAGAGCGATTTCTACTTGATCCGCTATTAGCTGCACAAGCTCACCTTGTCTGATCGTAAACGAAGTACGCAATATTTCATGACGGTTCACAACGAGCTGAATCGCCGCCCGTAATCGCTCCACTTCCAACGGCCCATCCACTTGCAAAATAACAGGCATATTGTAGCTTAAAGCTGCCCCTTCATATTGCGAAATAGCATACAGCCGCTTTTGTGCCGAAGAAGCTGGATAATCAGCTTGCAAGGCTAATGACGGAATTGGTGCATACGTATAGACATCCAAAGCTTCAATCCCTCGGCCAAGATCACGAATAGTCGGCTTCGTAAATAGCTCACGTAACGGATATTGAACCTTAAACTCCTTCTGTAAACGAGACACTAAGATGGTTGCTGTTAGTGAATGTCCACCTAACCTAAAAAAGTTATCGGTCACACTAATATCATTTACTTTCAATACGTCTTTCCAAATGGCTGCTATGCGCTGCTCGATATCCGTAGCAGGAGCCTCAAATTCACCTTCCGATACCATCCCCGTTACATCCGGCTCTGGCAACAATCGACGATCCAGCTTTCCATTATGCGTTAGGGGCAAGCGGGCCAGTTTCACAAAATAGGACGGAATCATATAGTCTGGTAGAGAAGCACTCACAAATGTTCTCAATTCAGACACAGTCGAAGCCTCATCAACAACGACATATGCACATAAGTATTTGTACGCTCCCTCGCCTATTGATATGACGACCGCTTCCTTGACGGCATCATGAGTATGCAGTATTGCTTCAATTTCACTCAACTCGATTCGATAGCCACGGATTTTCACTTGATGATCCGTACGACCCATATACTCGAGCATACCGTTAGGTAGCCAGCGTACAAGATCACCCGTTCTGTACATGAGACGATCGGAAGCAACAGGTAGCTGAACAAATTTTTGTTGTGTAAGCTCTGCTTGGTTATGATATCCACGTGCTAGGCTGACTCCTGTAATATAAAGCTCACCGATGACACCAATTGGCTGAATTTGCCCGTTTTCGTTCAATATGAATATCTCAGTCATCGAAATCGGCTTTCCAATTGAAGGAACTTCCTCGAATTGATTGCGATCAATCGTATACATGGTAACGACATGCGTTTCAGATGGCCCATAATGATTGTGCAGTTCGACGTTATACTTGATAAGCGTATCGTGTAGCAACTTCGTCACAACGAGCTGTTCGCCCGCAGTAATGATGTGATCCACACATTTTGCCAATGGCTCTATATATTGTTGTTCCGACGCCATGAACTTTAAAAATGAAGTCGGGATAAACAGCGTCCGAATATTCCGTTGCTTGACGAACGCAATGAGCTGTTGCACATCCCGCTTCTGTTCATTATCAATAATATGGAGCTCACCACCACACAGCAGTGTCGAAAATATTTCCTGATAGCACACATCAAAGCTTAAAGTCGTAAACTGCAGCACTCGATCGAACGGAATCGCTTGCTGTTCCTGCTGATAAGCAATGAGATTCAGCAACGTTTTATGCTCTAGTTGAACTCCTTTGGGGCGTCCTGTTGTGCCTGATGTATATATGACATAAAGCAGGTCCCGTTCTGCGCTATCCAATTGCAGATTGCTTGTCTCATCACTCGAATATATACAATCATCATCAAGCAGCACGATTTCTCCGCAAAAAGCATCTGGCACAGATAATCCACTTCTCGTCACGAGTACTGAGGACTCGCTATCCTCTACGATGTAGGCAATTCGTGCACTCGGAAGCTCTGGATCAACAGGTAAAAATGCTCCTCCTGACTTTAAAATACCGAGCAAGCCTACGATCATTTCTACTGAGCGCTCGCATTGCAACAACACAACGGAATTGCGCTCGACCCCTTTCGTCCGTAAGAAACGGGCTAGTTGGTTGGCCTTTTCATTCAATTCCCAGTATGTGAGGGTAGATGTGTCATCTGTACACGCAACTTGATTTGGGGTACAAACAACCTGCTGCTCGAACCATTCATGAATGGAAGCGACTGTATGTACGCGCTGAAGCTCTGTATCGTGAAAGGATGCAAGCTGCTGAAGCTCAGCATCACTAACTAAAGGTACGTCTCCCACCCTCGAATGAAGATTTGCAGCCATATGTTTCAAGAGTTGCTCGTAATGCATCAGCAAGCGTGCAATCAGCTCGTCCGAAAACAGATCGGTATTATAATCCAAGCTGATCGTTAATTGATCATCCCGCTCAAACACATGTACCGTCAGCTCAAATTGTGCGGAATCATTCTCTACAATTTGAAGCTCCGTCTGCAAATCATGCATCTCTGTAACTTCTAAATTCTCATTTTGCAAAATGAACAGCACTTGTATGAGTGGAGAACGACTGGCATCCCGCTCTACATGTAACTCGTCAATCAGCATCTCGAACGGTACGTCCTGGTGCTGATACGCGGCTAACGTAGTCTGCTTGACACGCTGCAAATGTTCTCGGAATGTCGGATTGTCCAAAAAAGAAAACCGCAACACTAATGTGTTTACAAAAAAACCAACCAAATCCTCAATTTCGGTACGTGTTCGATTGGCAATAGCCGTCCCTATGAGCAAATCCTTCTGACCTGTGTAGCGGTACATTAATGTAGAAAATGCACTTATTAATGTCATAAACAATGTACATTCACCTGACTGACTCACCTGTCGTAGCTGGTGTGAGAGCTCCGGATCAATACGCCAATTTATTCTCTTTCCCTTGAAGGTCTGTATGGCAGGTCTTGGACAGTCTGTCGGTAAATCAAGTACAAACGGCGCCTCTTGCAGTTGATGCTGCCAATACAACAGCTGATCTTCGAGAATATGTTCAGTTAGCCAATTGTTGTGCCAGATTGCATAGTCTGCATACTGTAACGGCAACGGTCGAATGTCAGCCTGAACACTTTGAACTTCCGCGGTATAGTAGGCGTTAAGATCTCGCATAAGTACACCTACGGACCAACCATCGGAAATAATATGATGAATCGTCGTAAGTAATACATGCTCTTGCTCTGCCCATTTAAACAATCGGAAGCGGATTAACGGTCCGTCTGTCAATTGAAATGGCGTACTCGCTTCTTGCTTACAAAGCCGATTCCATTCCTGTTCACGATCGGACGGTGGAAGACTCGATAAGTCGTGTATGCCCATGTTGACTCTTCTCTCAGCACTTATGACTTGCATAGGTACATCGTCAATCACGTCAAAATTCGTCCGTAATGTTTCGTGACGGTCTACAAGAGATTGAACACTACGCGACAAAATGTCTACATGTAGAGGGCCCCTTAGACGTAACGAGAAAGTATTGTTGTAATAAGGATTATCTGGTTCCCACTTGTAAAGAAACCATTGACGCTTTTGAGCATATGACATCGGCACATGGTCGCCTCGTGAATACTGTTGCAGGACACTTGACTGTTCACCTATCCCTAATCTTCGCTGTACAAGGGCAGCAAACTGTCGGACTGTAGGATTAAGAAATAAATCTTGCAGCGTAACGTCCGCTTGAAATCGCTCCTTTATGCGCGATACAAGCTGTGTTGCTTTCAGTGAATGGCCCCCTAGAGCAAAGAAATTGTCTTCAACACTTAGCTGTTTAATAGCGAGGATGTGGAGCCACATTTGGACTAGCTGTTTCTCTAGCTCTGTCTCTGCCAACACATATTTACGCTTCGTTGTCTCTGACTCCATAAGCTGAACAAGAATAGCCCGATCGATTTGACCATGTTCAGTTAACGGTAAAGTATTTAGCTTCTTTACGCGTACTTGATGCTCAATCGCCTCATTCTTCAAGAATTCCGTAATCGAGTTTACAATCTGTGAAGTTTGAATATGTTGCGCCTCTTTCGTCTCAACAAACGCATACAATCTATGTTGTGTAGTAACCAGCTCCACATTACGATCACGGAAATCTTGCTTGCTACCGTCAATTCCAATGAACAGCATCGCGCGACCTGTCATTAACCCAGCTAGCAGGGAGTAAATGCCTTGGTATGACGTGATGGGCATATATCCTCTAGCAAGCAATGCTTGTTTCGTAATTAAATTGCGGCTCATTCCGATTTCATCCCACACGCTCCATGCAAAACAGGCCGCATTCGTTCCGCATCTATAATGCTGATACTGGGTAAACACCTCAACAAATCCGTTAGCTGAACAATATCCACCCAGAGTCATCCCCGAAAGGAAGCTTCGTGCGGATGAAGCTGCAATAAACTGACAATTCGGTCTCTGCAACGCTATTTGATGCAGGACATAAGAGCCATATACTTTGGCTTCATACTGAGCTTCTAGCTCTTCCACCATTAAATCAGTCAACAGCCGTTCTTCAATCACTCCGGCGAGATGAATAATTCCGTCTAGCTGTTCGGACCAGTTGCTTTCAGCATCATGGACAATTGTCCGCACCGAATCCTCATTTGTAATATCGGTTGCTTTAAATTCAATCGAGCCACCATTTTTCTTAGCAAGCTCACACAAAGCTTCATACTGTTTTTTTATCTCTCTGGACCAATTTGCAAGCTCCGTTCTACCAAGAATGACAAGACGAGCTTCAAAGTTCTCCAGTAAGTAGCTAGCTACCAGCTGACTTATTCCACCTAAGCCTGTGATAAGATAATTACCTTTTTGCTTGAATGGAATTTCCTGTTTAACGTTGTCAGTAATCATCATTTTTTCAATTCGTTCTACGAGACGTTTTTGACCACGATACGCAACAAGCGTCTCAATCGAGCCTTGTTCTAGATGCAGGGCTTCCTGTGCCAATATACGACCGTGGGTAACTGGGCAAGTTATATCAAAATCAACAAGCCTGCAATTAATGAGCGGCATTTCTTGAGATACCGTCTTTAGTAGTCCAATTATCGTTGCTTTTTCATAGGCAACATGGTCCGACTTAGAAGTAACAAGCGCATTTGTCGTTACAATTGTTATCGATAACTCAACTAGCACTCGTTCTTGCAGCGCTTTCACTAAAAGCAGCAAACTATGGCTACCTATCACCTGAGCATTCCTCAAATGTGCGAGTGTAGCTAGTTCCCCATCATATACGCTATAGTTCCAAAGATGATAAATATGCAAACGTTGAACGCCTTCATTTTCCAAAGCTTGCAGTAATAGTACATAGTCCATTGGCAAGCTTGGATTTATCCGGTAGCGATTCTGGGTTATTTGCTCAAAATGGTCACCTATCTCAACATAGATGGCATTTCCTTTAAATTGCTCCCATAACCCCTCCTGGTCCACAAAAACTACGTGCATGTCTTCGTTTACAGGGGATTGCGGCATTGTGTTATCGATATCACTTTCAATCCAAACCGGCTGGTAGAACCAGTTGGGCAGCGTATTCTCATTTGCAAAGTACAGATCAATCTGCTTCTGAATTTCGCTATATTGACCGTCCATCCAATTTTTACTTAGCTGGATTCTCTGGATTTTCCCTGAGTTTGTCTTAGGGAACTGCTGTTGATTCAATGGAATCACATATTCAGGGTATATCCCAAATTTTCGTGTCACATGCTCGCGAATTTGATTGATCATATCCATTACAAATGGAACATCGTCATCTACTGGCACAAAAAATATGGCGAGACTCTCTTGGCCCGTGCCTCCATCTGAAATGCCACAGGCTGCCGTAAACGTTACACGTATCCCCGAAAGCTCTTCTACACAAGACTCTATCTCATAATTATGATAGTTGTTCCCGTTAATAATAATGACATCTTTGTTGCGTCCTGTAATCGTAAGTCGCCCTTTATGTAGGAAAGCCAAGTCCCCTGTTTCGAACCAGCCTTCTCCTACAAACACTTCTGCGTTAGCTTCTGGATTTTTATAATATCCTCGCATGAGCTGCTTCGTATTAATTTGAAGACGACCAATCGTATTTTCAGGCAGCAATTGATGGTTAGAGTCAACAATTCGAATAGATACCCCGTGCAATGGGCCACCAATTTCGGTGAAAAAAACGGCATCTTCAGCGGTTGGATCAGTAAACTGCAACGTTCCTGTAAGAGATTTCTGTGTCACAACGTGTACACCGCTCATCTCTTTCCCTCGTATGATGTGTTTGGAATATGCAATAACAGAGGAAAGTTCCGACATTCCAAAAGCTGCTGTAATCGCATCTTCTGGCAAACCGAATGGTTGTAATATGGTTAAAAACTTTTGTGTGGTCTGAGGGACGATTGCTTCGGCACCATTAATAATGTGACGTATTGAAGCTAAATTCCAATGATGTTGTTGGATGTCGTCCTCTAAGCTGTTAATGAGTGTAAATGCAAAATTCGGAGCCCATGTAGATGTTACGCAATAGGTGTCGATCCAATGAAGCCATTGTAGTGGGTCTGCGATGAATTGTTCAATTTGCGGGTGAACTTGGCTGCAAGTAACATATGTACTTTGAAGGTGTGACATGATAAGTCCGCCAACATGATCGAGCGGCATCCAGTTCAACCATACATCGTCTGTTCCTAATTGGAGAGCAGTAGACGAAGATCGAATCATATGCAAAATGCTCTGATGTGTATGCTGTACACATTTTGGAATGCCAGTACTGCCAGAAGTTAATAGATTAAGTGCAAGTTCGTCTTCGGAAGGGATGTGGGTTTGGCAAGTGGCTTCGCCGTGTAATAGCGAATCCATATCGATGATTTGCAGCTCTTCTGTCTCCCAAAGCTCTGAAAGCTGTAATAATGACGGGTATAACGATGAATTCGTAAGGATGACAGCGTGTTCTAGCAGTTCCCACACGCCATATAACTTAGTAACAGCAGCACTGTGTTCCCTATAATCGGGTGCAACTCCCAATGGAGCAGGTAAAAATCCACCTAGTATGCATGCCCATAGCGCAGTAATGAAGGAACGATTAGTTGAAAATTGAAAAATAACAAAATCTTGTGGTTGAAGCCCTCTTGCTTGAAGTCCGCCTAATATTCGTTCGGCCTC
Source organism: Paenibacillus sp. 481 (assembly GCF_021223605.1). Classification (NCBI taxonomy): domain Bacteria; kingdom Bacillati; phylum Bacillota; class Bacilli; order Caryophanales; family Paenibacillaceae; genus Paenibacillus; species Paenibacillus sp. 481. The sequence goes on along the minus strand of NZ_CP075175.1, from coordinate 4,293,399 downwards.
TTCCCATGCATCTGCATAAGAGACGCGTTCCTCGGTGCCTTCTGAGTTGAAAAAAATCATTTCGCTAGTAGGGGCACTTAAAGCTGCTCGCCGTAGTATATCTTGCAGCGTTCTTGGCTCATGCTCGTCTATCAAAAGAACTTCTTTCGAGCAGAAAGCCGGCGATGTCGTGCTCGTTTCTTCCGTGCTGGACGACGATGTCGATACAGGAGTCTGCTTTCTAGCACTGCTGTTGCTTTTCCTCTTATGAGGGAAAATATCTGTTAAATGAATCGACGAGATCGGTATGCTTTCTGTTTGAACTTCGACTGCAATATTGTTCAATATCGAATGATGTTGTTGCCTTAAATACGTTTCTAAATCTCGGTAATCAAATGGTGTATCGTGTAGCATATTACTATTTTTTCGAAGTATAACCGTCACCACCAAGCCATATATTTGTTAGAAGCAATGATTAATATCACTATAATATCGCAAATATTTGAATTATGATACAAGAAAATATAGAAAAATTTTCATGAACAAAATTTCATTTCGCTCCTTTTTTCACAGAGTTTGATACAAATCCAACGTCCAACCCCGCGCGAAAATCGAATACGCAATATCAAAATCGTTCCGCTGACTCATCCCAGCTCTGCTTATTGATCTTTAACTGCTCTTGCATGGTCATATCCGTCACTAACAGCTCCTCTTATGAATGAATGTACAACCGAGCTACTTATGTTAGGTGCCTAACTTATGTTCTAGCATAAACTTAAATTCCCCATCCTTGCTATTCATATTATGAACCTGTCCAACATGAACGTTTACATCATACCGATTGAAAAACGTAACTCCCCATTACGCTCTCTTAACATGTAAGTATAAAAAAAATCTGCAATACACGATTGCAGACGGTGTTCTACATGACAGCAGGTTGGTACTCCTGATACGAAGCCGACACATGCTTTTTATGAAGTGGTTTATGTTCGATTATCGCCTTCCGCTTCGCTTTAAGCATGATTTGTTCGATATCCGCAAAGCTGCATCCAGCAAGTTGCTCACATGCATCTGCCAATATTCCTTCTTCTCTTGCAAAAGGGCCGATAAGCCGTTCCATATACAGTTGTCGACTCTGGTCATCCGGTAATTCGTAAGTCATTTTCGTATCAAATCGGCGCCAAATCGCCCTATCCAGCTCTTTTTCCAAATTGGTAGCAGCCATAAAAATACTCTTATCACCAAAGTCATCCAGACATTGCAGCAATGTGTTTACGGCGCGCGCCATCTCCTTGACTTCATCGTTGCTTTCTCTCGTCCTTGCAAGGGCATCAAACTCATCAAGAAATAACACACAAGGATAGGATCGAGCGTAATCAAAAATTTTACGAATATTGCTCCCCGTTTCACCTAGATGGCTATGGATAATAGCATCCAAACGTACGAGAATAAGCGGAAGGTCTAGCATCTTAGCCATATAAAAAGCAGTTAATGTCTTACCCGTTCCCGGTGGACCATACATGACCACTTTGTTAGGGATCGGAACGCCATGCTCCTCAAACACTTCTCTCATGCCTAATATGGCTAGAAATTCTGCCACAATGTTATGGTTGCGCTCTGGAAGCAGAAAGTGTTTCACTTTTACTGCACATTCTTTAGGCGTATATACGGTCGCCATATCTATTCCTTTAGCGCGGGGAAGTCGCACATTTGCGTTGTGTTTACTCATTGGGTTATCACGCTTTCCTTTCATCTCTCGTTTACTTCGCGCAAACGATACTTCTTTTTTATTCGTAAATATTACGATTTATTAATGATAATACTTTTTTCCGCCCGAACTGTCAACTAACCTTTTGATCCATTCGATCAATCGTCTGCTGCCCCTGAAGTCCGTGTTGAATGCTGCCATCTCCACTTTGATTACGGAATCACGCAAATAGAAGCCGACATCCCCTGCCGAAAAAGGGAGTCCGCTTCTATTTTGAAATATACGATTATACGATGTCACTTCATCCTGCAGGGACAGCCCGCAACGTATCCATCAATTGAATGACAGTAGGAGCATCTTTTTCTGTAAGCTTCATTTCCAGTTTCAGTGTGTTCTCTTGGAAGAATAGCAACCGCTCACACGCGCCGTACACCAGCTCATAATCGTGCGTAATGACGATCACGGTTACGCCTGTTGCTGCAATTTCCCTAATGAGATTTACAACTCGTCGCATGTTTTTTCCATCTAGTCCGGAAGTAGGCTCATCCAAAATTAAAATATCGGGACGGCTCATTAAACCGACGGCAAACGTCAAACGCTGCTTCTGCCCACCGGACAAAGAGGCAGGATGTTGATCGCGAAATGCCCACAAATCTAATTGTTTGAGCAAATGTTCTGCTCGGCGTGCTGCATCAGACTCTTTCTCGTGCGACAATAACAGTTCATTCAGCACGCTGTCCGAAAAAAGCTGATAATCGCTGTCCTGCATGACGAACCACAGTTTACCGAGACGTTGCTTTGCTTTGACAGGCTGTTCATCAATCGAAATATAACCTTTCTGCTCCTTCAATAACCCGCATAACGTTCTGGCTAGCGTCGTTTTACCTACGCCATTCGGTCCTGTCATACACACCACTTCACCTTTGCGAAGTGAAAAAGTTACCCGATCCAGCACAGCCCGCTTAAATTTTTTAGGCGCGATTCTCACGTCATGAAGTGCAATTCGTTCCGGCTGGATGCAGCCGGGGTCACCAACAACATGCGAGGGGACTTTGAGCACGGGCGATCTCAGTCCATAGTCATGTAACATCTCCTCACTAAGGGAAAGCAGCTCTTCAGGAGTCCACTCGGCAGCGATCTCTCCTTGATTCATATACACAATTCGATCCGCGAGCGGCAGCAAATAGTAGAGGCGATGGTCGGCAACGATGATCGATTTCCGACTCGCCTTCAGTACAGACAAAATGTCCGCCAGTTCACGGGTTGCTACCATATCCAGATTGGCTGAAGGCTCATCCATTACCAAAATATCAGGGTTCGCCAAGCGGGCAGATGCGACTGCTACCTTCTGCTTTTGCCCGCTGGACAGTTGATGAACGCCGCTATGTAGCAGTGAAGTCAACTGCATTTCCTCCGCTAACTCCTCTACGCGCTTCCGTATTTGCTCCGCATCCATCCCGTAATTTTCGCCACAGAATGCGATTTCATCTTGCACGACCGAGGTGAAAAATTGGCTTCTCGAATCTTGAAAAACACTCCCTACGATCCGCCCGAAATCCCACGCTGCAATATCCTTTATATTTCTCCCTTGTAAGACAACGGTTCCTGTCAGCTCTCCCTCATAAAAGTTCGGGATAAGGCCATTGATGAGACGCGTGAGGGTTGTCTTGCCACAACCTGATGGCCCCGTAATGACCACGCATTCCCCCTCGTTAATAGTAAGGTTTATATATTTCAATTGTTCAGCCGACTCATTGTACTTGAATGACACATCCTTCAGCTCAATGATCGGTTTAGGTTCTATGATTGGTTCTGGCTCTATACTTCGTTTAGGTTCCATTATTGAATCACCTCATGTTGATAGACCACAAAGAGCCACCCTACGTACACAAGCAGTAACATATAGTCCTGCCATCTGAAGGAGATTTGATAAATACTCGTTTTTTTGCCAGGATAATCGATGCCTTTCGTAGTCGCTGATGCTGCAAGTTGATCCGAAATTTTCAGACTCCGCATCAGCAAAGGAACGATCGTATGTTCAAATGTACGTAGCGGGCGTAGCCAATTTTTAGGGGAACGATATGAAACGCCTCTTAGACTGGCTGAAGTCTGAATCGCTTCGTGTTCAAGCCGCATAACGGGCATATAGCGCGAACTAACCGTAATCGCTATCACCATGCCCATCGGCAGTTTCATTTGTTGCAGTGCAGCCATCAGTTTGCCCGATGGCACTCGAACGAAAGACAACGATGCCATAAATACGGGCATTAACCGCAACCCCAAATACGTTACAAACCCGAACATTTTGATGATTTCCACATCTGTGCGGGCAATCCAGTTCTGCAGAAGAAAGAGCAACCCTGTCAAGAGCAGAAGCTGTAACGTACTTTTGTAAATGCTTTGCAACAGTAGATAAACCGTCATAAAAGCGATGATCCAAAGTAATTTATTCATATCCACCAAAAAAACAGCCAAGCTGGACATCAGGACGATTAGCAACTGGGTGCGTGGATCAAATGATACAACGGGCTTCATTACGTTAATCTCCACTCCTCTGAGCGTTGTTGTAAGTTCCATAGATTAGCATAAATGCCTTGCCTGTTTATTAAAATGTCATGCGTTCCTTGTTCGACAAGCACTCCTTGATCCAGCACAAGAATGTTGTCCGCATTCTGGATTGTTTTCAGCCGATGGGCAATCAGGATCACGGTTTTGTGCGCGACCAGTTCATTGATTGCCTGCTGCACAGCTGCCTCATTTTCTGGGTCCAAAGAGGCGGTCGCCTCATCCAGTAACACAATAGAGGCGTCCTTCAGCAAGGCGCGGGCAATCGACACCCGCTGTTTCTCGCCGCCAGATAGCGTGGCTCCCCCTTCACCGATCGGGGTATCATATCCTAGCGGTAGTGCAGAAATAAATTCATGGCAGCAAGCCCGCCGAGCGGCTTGCTCAATCTCTTCCTGCGTGGCATCCATCTTGCCAACTCGAATATTGTTTCGAATCGTGTCTTGAAACAAATACACATCTTGGAACACCATCGATATATCTTTAAGCAGCTTCTCCGGATTGATGTGTCTGATCGACGTGCCGCCAATCGTGATCTGCCCCTGCTGCACCTCCCAAAAGCGGGCAAGTAGACGAGTAACGGTACTCTTGCCACTCCCTGACGGGCCAACCAATGCGGTTATCGTTCGAGGCGCAATGGAGAATGTCAAGTTCTTCAATACAGGCACCTTGTCATCATAGCCAAAGGACACCCGATCAAAAGCAATTGCTCCGTAAGGTACAATATCTTTGTCACCTTCCATCGGCTGTTCCTGCTGCACATCCATGATGCGCTGTGCGCTGTAGGCGGAATAGCGCAGTTCTCCATAACTCATTAACACCGTAGTTAGAGGCTCAAAAACTTTCGTGCCAACGAGTAAAAATAATAAAAAGATGGGCAGTGACAAGGTTCCACCAGCCAGCAAATAACTTCCAGTAAAAATCATCAACGTCAACCCTGATCGAGTTAGTAGCATAGCTCCCATAATCATCGGCCCAATCATGCCTTCAAGCCGAATGGAAGCTTTCTTCAGCTGATCGAACGATAACCGCAATCGTTCAAACCGTGTTCCACCCATGTTGTGCGCCTTAATTTCACGAATGCCAGATAAATATTCCTGCAAGCGGCTTGCCGCCTCATTTTTCGCTTTCACATGCCGCTCGCTTAACTGCGCCTGAATCGAATCGGTCAGCCACAACAACAGCGCACCGAGCGGAATAGCCGCGAACATGGCTAGCGCCATCCTCCAGTCCAGAACCGCCAGCCCGAACAACGCCATAATCGGCAACACGATCGCACTAATCAGTTGCGGAAGATTGTGTGAAATCGTATGCTCCACTTGCCCGTAGTCGCTAAGCAGCAAATTCGTAATATCCCCTGGATCGCGTTTACCAAAAAATCCGAGGGACAGGTGACGAATATGCTCCGCTAGCGATAATCGTCCGGATGCTGCCAAGCTATAGGCTGATTTGTACGTCTTGTCGTACAGCGAAGTGTAGGCGGCATACTCTACGCCTAGCCACAACAGTAAAATCACGCTAACCGTCCACATTCTTCCGATATCCAAGCCTACAACGGGATTTGCAAAGGAAACATACATCGTATTGAACAGATCGACCACCAATACGGCCGGAATCACCTTAGCGATGCCATCCAAAATGGCGGCAAGAGCAGCAGGCCACAGGCTTCTCACGTTTCCGCCCGATATGTTATATAAATATTTATACATCTGTCTCCCCCATTTTCACCGCCATCGTTTGACTACGATTTCCACCGAGTTTCCAGGAGGCCGCGCTCATATGTGCTTGCCACATCTTCTCGTACAGCCCGCTTTTAGCTAATAGCTTTTCATGCGTTCCCTGCTCTACAATTTCACCTTGATGAATAACGAGAATTTGTTCGGCTCTGCGAATCGTAGACAAGCGATGGGCAATAATGAGAACCGTCTTCCCTTTCACCAAACCTGCCAAGCCTTGTTGAATTTTCGTTTCATTTTCAGCATCCGCATAAGCTGTAGCCTCGTCTAGCACCAAAATGGGCGCATTTTTGAGCAGCGCACGAGCAATGGCGATCCGTTGTGCTTCTCCGCCGGACAAATACGTTCCGCCTTCGCCAATTTTGGTATCGTAGCCTCGTTCCAGCTTCTCGATAAACTCATGGCAGCAAGCGGTACGGGCCGCAGCGATGACATCTGCTCGGGACGCTGTCGTGTTCCCCATGCGGATGTTCTCTTCAATCGTGTCGTAGAACAGATGCACGTCTTGAAACACAAAGGACACGGTGTTCATCAAGTTAGCCGTTCCCATCTCACGAATAGGAACACCACCGATGGTAATGTCACCATCCGACACATCCCAGAATCGCAGTAGTAAGTTCGCGATCGTTGATTTTCCTCCCCCGGAAGGCCCGACCAGAGCAGTCGTTTCCCCCTGCTTGGCGACAAATTGAATATCCTTTAGTACAGGTCTATAGTTCTCGCTCCCTTGCTGCTCGTAAGCAAATGAAACATGACGGAAGGCGATATCGAATGAGTGTGGAATACGAGGAGAAAGAGGCTCGCTTATCGGTTCTACCGCAAATACCGCCTCAATCCGTTTATTCCCTTCCACGATTTCACGTAGCCCGCTTCCCAAATAGAGCAGCTTTAGCAATGGTGCCGATAGACTGGGGGTGATGACGAGGAACAAAATAAACGTAATGGCAAATGCCTGACTGGCAGAATTGCCACTGAACAACAAGATGCCTACCGGAATAACGAACGTAACTAACGAGCCCGTAATGACAAAAAATAAACTGTAGGACGTTTTGCACAAGTTCGTAATGTACAAGGAGATATCTCGATATCTCGTTACTGCCGTCTTAAAGGTTAAAAAGGAGTCCGCCGGAATACCAAACACTTTAACAGCTGGCATTCCTCTGACATACTCTACTCCTGTGGCGTTCATTTCTTCGATTGCATATTGAAAATCACGGTACGCCTTTTTCCCGTTATCGCTTGCAAACACTCGTGTCTGAAGCCAAAATCCGAGCCCGATAGGAAACAAGAGAACGATTGCCAACTGCCAGTCTAGCCAGAACAAATACCCTACCAGCAACAGAGGGATGACGATCGCACTCACCAGATCGGGAAGCTGGTGGGCAATAAACTTCTCGATTTTTTCAACACTTACCTCGATAATCTTCTTAAGTTCGCCAGTTGCAGTGTTCGTATGATAGCCCATTGGCAGCTTCGCTACATGATCAGTCAGTTTAACCCGCAGCTGATACAATATCGTAAACGCCGCAATATGAGAGGACATGCCACTAATATAGATGCAAATCAAGGCCGCGATCACGCTAACAAAAGCCATACCGCCCCAATACATAAGGAGATCCTTATTAATGGCATCCATATGCTGCGCATTCCATAACAGCTCTTTAATAATGTTGTAAATCGCCCAAAATGGAGCGATCTGCAACAAGCTCGAGAAGACAGAAAAAAGTGCAGCAACCAGTAACAACCCTTTTTTTTCGCGTACGACTTGGATTAAACCTGACATTTCGGACTTGGAACTCATTGTCATCCTCCATCCTTAGACCCTTATTTAATCATGCCTGCTTTCATAAAATGTTTCTTCAACATGTTGGACGCAAAGACGCATCCTAGTAAAGTTAATACAAAGGAGAAGAGCATACTTCCTAACATCCACATGGGAGAATAGGCAAAATTCCGCATAATTTCGCTCATTTCCGATGAGAACATCGCTTCCAACACATCCGATCCGTATACGTGAATAGTTGCATATCCACCAATGCCAAACAGCATGCCATAACTTGCATACGCGAGAGACTGCCGTGTAACCTGCTTGTACTGGTTACCGTTACCTTTTAACAGCACGGCTTCGCCAAGCAAGCCCGCTGCAACAAAGAATGGCAGCATCAACGGAATACCCATAATGGCATACACAAGTCCGGTGACAAGTCCTAGCAATAAGATTACGCCTCTTTTCCCTACTTTGATTGCCATAATCAAATAAATAATAGCCGAGAAGAACAGACATACTCCCGATATTAATGGCATGGCCGCGAACATCACGGGCGTCAGTAAGGTGGATACAATTCCGTTAACGATAAAAATGAGAATGCTAAAAATCCCAATAAGTACGTAGTCTTTCGTTTTTAACGATGTTGACTGGGTTGACATGAATATCAAACTCCTTCTGATTGATTAGCAAGATATCGATAATGATAATCATTTTCAATAATAATAGTCGGTTATGGTTAACTTTTCAATTGTCTTTTCTAAATAATTAGTTATATATTGTAAAAAAGAAACTGGATTTAGATCTTTATTTTTCTTAGGAGCCTTCACCCTATGATGAAACTCATGATGTAACATAAAAAAGATCGCTCTTTCAGAAGCTTGTCATCTCACAGGCTTCCGAAAAGAGCGATCTTTTTACAATCGAGCTACATATGTTATTCACCAAACTCCTGTTCTATCACAAACTTAAATTCCCCATCTTCACTATTCACATAGTGAACCTGTCCAACATAAACTTTTATATCAAACCGTTTGAAAATGGCATATCCTATAGCTTCTATTTCTTCCAAACTAGCTGCGCGTGAATCATTCGTAAACCTCACAACAACGGGACAATCGTACAAACCATGTTTCCAATTGTGCTCTCTTGAGATATTGAGTTGGATGTCATTGCTGCCAGCATTCCTAAAATCAATCCACTCCCACGTATTTTCATAATCACGTTCATATACCGAGTAATGAAGCACGTCTTTGATGTCCTCTGCAATATCGGATAGTTCTTTCTTAATAAAAAACCATAGGCAATGTGATTGATACGTCACTTGAGGTACCTACTTTCTTATACGATGTATACTTCCATTTAGCTTTGTTGGTGAAAAGTGTGTCATTTGGGTACAAAAAAATCTGCAATACATGATTGCAGACATAGCTTTAATTAAAAAATGATTTATTGTACCACAGGGAAAAACTACTCCTGAATCGATTAAACCAAATCTTTTTTCTCAGGTGTATACTCTATTAAATCAGAAAGTTTACAGTTAAATGCATCACACAGTTTTATAACTTTGCTTGCGACAGAGCTACGGATTTAAGTAACCAATTTTCTCAAACCAGTCAAGAGTACGTTCTCCTATCAGAAACATGCAGCAAACAATACTCCCAGATATACACCAACCTACCTGATGACCTTAAGCCACTTCTACTTGATTATGAAAAATGCATAAATGAACTTCAAGCTCTCATGATTGACTTTATGTATTCTCAGGGTCTTAAAGATGGATTTGTGTTAAATAAACTTCTAACAGAACCTCGCTAAACATGAGGTTCTTCTTTCAATTAGAATTGCTATGTAAGTTAATATTTTAATATTATAATGAATTCGAATTTAAACTCAATATCCTTACCTGATTCTCCCACATGATATTGCTCCTATGTTAAAAGCAGTCTTAATTTATGCTTCATCATATAATGTAGAGGTGGATACTATGAAAAAAATAAATTTTAGAGATTATGATATGGCTAGCAAGTATATTAGAATTAAATACGGAATAAAAGGTTTCGGATTCGGAGCTATACCTCTCGGAAAAATAGAGACGGTAAAAGACCATCTTATACAAGACTATACCGAAAGGGAATTACGAACAATTAAAACAAGTGTAAATTCGCAATTTGAACAATATAAACAGCTCAACTTAATTATTGTAGTTATTATCTTCTTTTTGACAACAGTTCTAGGGACACTTGCTCCATATATATACCGTTATTATTTAAGCCTTTAGACTGGCAGTACAATACTCAATCAAAAATTGATGCTGTTAAATTGGACTCCATGAATCTTGAAAGTAAAATATCATATTTAACTGAACAACTACAATTACAAGTTGATAATTTCTCAAATATATTATTATTTATTCAAGATGAACATTACTTTCTACTTCTCATTGTTTTTATACCTTTAGTTTTTTTATTCTTCATAACACTTTATAGATATAGATGGATTACCATTATTAACAATCTGGTGAACGAAGCATTTGAAGAAAAAAAAGCTCTAAAAAAAGGTTAGAGGTTATGTACGACCGATAAAGCGAATGAAAAAACCATGAAGATATTAAGACATTGGATAACCAAATGGACAATGAGGAAACTGCTACTACGCCAATCAGTGCATGAAGCGTAATGTATATTCCACCCAAGATACTGCAAAGTCACTGAATTGCTAATATACGATGGTTGAATTGAAGGATTTTGTGAATGTTACTCTTGCTATTAAGGAAATTAAAGGTTTTCCACCATGAAATTAATATTATTATCACAAAAATCGCTGTTTTAAGTGGCTTTTTTATATACGTGTATGAGGTATCAATGCTTGGGTAATGAGGAGTTTATTCAATCGACGATTTGTAACAAGAAAAGAACGTGTAATTATGATATTTTGCTTTTTTTCTGAAATACAGTACGCAAATTTTGCATACTGTACTCTCTGGTTTTATTGACTAAACCAGAATTGATTGTCGGCTCCAACTGGTGTTATTGATTAAACAAACAAAAATAAACATATTATAATGGTTAAGTTACCTAATTTTATAACAATCATTTTGTCACCTCCTTCATTTCAATTAATAATAGTCTATTCTGCTGTAGTTCAATTGATACTAAAAGTTGTCTGCAACTAATGTTAAACAAGAACCAGAGGGGACTCTAAAGTTGTAAATTAAGCAGGAGTTTAATTTATTTAATATGAGCAAATAATATTTCATTGAACTCCTTGCCGTAAGGGTATTTTTACCCCACCCAAACAAAAAACACCCCGAAATCCCAATGAGATTTCGAGGTGCCTCTTTTAGCGGATTACTCCGCGCTATTATAAAGTTGTACTTAGCCTTTGAATAATTGCACCCAAACTCCGTTATAATAAGCTACACCGATAGAAGAGTATTGGCCCTTCATGATGTTCTCACGGTGACCAGGGCTGTTCATCCAGTCCTTCATCACTTGTGCTGGAGATTGTTGGCCTTTAGCGATGTTCTCGCCAGCCGTGTTGTATTTCACGCCGAACTGCTTCATCATATCGAACGGCGAACCGTAAGTTGGCGAAGTGTGGCTGAAGTAGTTTTTGCTATGCATGTCTTTTGCTTTTACCATAGCTACGTCGTTCAATTGGGAATCAGCTTTCAATGGCTGAAGACCTGCTTTGGAACGCTCTTGGTTAACCAAGTTGATAACTTGTTGTGCAAAGTTATTTTTGTCTTGGTTTTCGTTGTTACCGTTGTTGCTAGGATTTGTTGGCTTAGACGGTTGTTCTGGTTTAGTAACTTCTGGCTTTTGCACTTCAGGCTTAGATGGCTTGGATGGCTTTTCCGTACCTGGCTTGTTCATGCCCGGGAAGTATTTTTCCATCAAGTCAGCAAGGGCTTTATCCATGTTACCTTTGTTTCCTTGGAAACCTTGGAAATTAACAAAGCAGTTCGGGTTTTGAACTTGAACTGGCTCTTTTGCTGGTGCAGCAGATACCGCTCCTGCAGAAATTACTGGTGTTAGTGCCAAGGCACCTGCTACGACTACTTTCGTCATATGTTTCTTCATACTAAATATCTCTCCCTTTGGTAGCCTACGAGGTTAGCTGACGGGTTCGGGTCAAAAGGTCTCCCCTACCGCTTATGGCGGCTTCACCCCACTATGTGGGTCCCCCGTGCCTTTTGGCTTCGGCTTGTTTTTTTAATACTTTCACATGTTAACATGGATCAACAAAGAGATCATTTTAAAAATAATAGAAATAAACATAAATATTTACAAACTGTAACTTTTTCATTTCAGCGCTGTTACCTGCACTTCACACATTTCTCCGCCCCAAAATGCACGTCATTTTTTTTCCTTCTACTAATAGCTAATCAAAGCTAAATTCAACTCTACGAATCTCTCATCTATATAAAATGCGACATCCCTTTAACAATTCCATTAAAGATGACAATCTTTTCGCTCATTCCACCCCCAATCCAGCCACCAATAAAAATTTTTTATCCACTTTACTCGTATACAAGGTAATTTTCGTGTGTTATATTTTGGATATATTCGCCATTTTGAATAAGTAAGAAAGGAACGGAGAGCAGCATTCACATGGAACCGATCGAAGATTGTCTAACCTTTTTGCTCGGCAAAGCATCCCAACGTGCATATCAAATTGCTAAAGCCAAGCTGCAACCGTATGGCGTCACGCCCGTACAGCACGCACTTCTCCATCTGCTATGGGAAAAAGACGGACAGCACAGCTCCGAGCTAGGCGAACGCCTCCGACTCGACTCTGCGACCATGACCGGGTTGCTCGATCGTCTCGCGCAAAGCGAGCTTATTGAACGCCGGCCAAGTCCGACAGACCGCCGAATGAATCATATCTTTTTGACACCACGCAGTCAGGAATTGCAAGCTCCGTTATCCATTTGTATCGAAGATACGCACAAGGAAGCGTTGCAGGACTTTACAGCAGACGAAATCGCCCAGCTCAAAGGTATGCTCGCTCGATTCATTGGCCTTCATCCATAAGCTTAAACCCTCATGCTTAACCCATACCGAACAGAAAGCGAGGTTCATTTCATGCATCAAATGAAACCATTAAGCGAAACCATGCTTGGTGCCTTAGGCATCGAGCTTGGAGAAATCACACCCGAACGAGTAACGGCTACCATGCCTGTTAACGCGGCGACACACCAGCCTTTCGGGCTACTCCACGGGGGTGCGTCTGTCGCACTTGCAGAAACCGTCGCCAGCTTAGGCACGTGGTTCCTCATCGATCAAACAACCGAAGCCGCTGTCGGACTCGAAATTAACGCCAATCACATTCGCTCCAAGCAATCAGGAACGGTGACCGCCATCGCAATACCACTGCACAAAGGCCGTTCCACCATGGTCTGGGAAATCAAAATTGTGGATGAAGACCAACATCTCATCAGCATCGCCCGCTGTACCGTCGCTATTATTAAACAGAAGAAGACCCTTAACTAATTTTCAAAAAGAACAAAAGTGATCAACGGCTGCTATGCTATTTTGTAGCCCCAAGAATTGATTGCGCTTACATTGTAATATACATGATACAATTGCCTAACTGCCCTACCTACACCGATCAGCCAACTTTACAGATACAGAAAAATATCAAACCGCGAGAGGATGAGTTCAATTGTCTAAACGACTACCGCAACAAATGACTCAGCAGCTCAGTTTGCCTGTTATCGTCGCCCCCATGTTCCTTATTTCTAGTCCGAAAATGGTTATCGAGAGCTGTAAAGCAGGCCTTATCGGGTCATTTCCACTTCTGAACGCTCGCACAGCCGAAGACCTTGACGACTGGATGCAGCAAATTACGGATGCGCTCTATGCGGCCAAGGCCAAAGAGCCTGGGCGCCGTATCGCTCCGTGGGCAGTTAACCTGATCGTCCACCGCACGAACAAGCGCTTCGAAACCGATTTAGCGCTTATTGTGAAACACCAGCCACCGATTGTCATTACATCGCTCGGTGATCCGCAGCCAATCGTTGACGTCGTGCATCAATATGGCGGACTCGTGTTTGCAGATGTCAGCACGCTCAAGCACGCTGACAAAGCCGCACAGCGTGGCGTGGACGGACTCGTCCTCGTATGCAGCGGCGCAGGCGGACACGCGGGGGCGATCAATCCGCTCGCCTTTATCGCCGAAGTCAAAAAAACTTGGACCGGCATCACGATCCTCGCCGGCAGCATCTCTAACGGCCAAGACATATTGGCCGCCGAAGTACTCGGTGCCGATCTCGCCTACATGGGCACACGCTTTATTGCGACGACCGAGAGCTTTGCCCATCACGATTACCAAACGATGCTGATCGAATCCACACTAGATGACCTGATTTACACCGATGCCATTAGCGGCGTAAAGGGCAATTACCTCATTCCGAGTATTCGCAATGCCGGACTCGATCCAGCCAAGCTGCTAAAAAAAGATAGCATCGATTTCTCGCAACTCAATGCCACCAACGCCAAAGCGTGGAAAAATATTTGGTCGGCTGGCCAAGGCTTAGGCGCCATTGAGCAAGTCGCATCCGTTGCACAAGTTGCAGCGGAGTTAAAGCAACAATACAAACAAGCCTTGCATCAACTGCAACTCACCAGCGTTCCTGACTAAGTACATGATCCAATAAAAAAGGCAAGCTGCCAGCATCGGTCATCGTTGGCAGCTTGCCTTTTGTTGTTTATCAACCACATGGTTACCTATCAACTAGCATCACCAATGCCCATTGCCCATCACACGTAACGAATCAAGCTAATCAAACTTAACTAATAATTGCCCACCTTTCTATGTCCGTTTTCGAGTACCTGTCCCTCACTCCCCAACCCTCTCCTGTACGCGGCAGACGTCGATGCTCCTGCGCTACCGACTGCGAAAATTCCAGCGGCACATATACACAATGCTTCTCGTATGTATGGCCCCTTCGCTTAAACTCGTACACCACCTCCTTTTTTCCTAGCTCAAGCGGCGTCCATAACAACGACGCATCCAGCTTAACATACTGCATCGGCACATCTTCTGATACTCGTATCGTCTGCGACTTGCGATAGAGCCCACCTAATATGATTCGCGACGATAACCGTTGCAGCGTATGCTCCGCACTAATCGCCTGAATCCCCGCAAAATAACGTCCGTCTCTCCCTAGCCCAAAGCTATATTCCTCATTGGCACAGTATCTAGAACCGTGAAACTTAAACGGCAGCGATCGACAAACACGCTCCATTTCCGTTAAAGTCTCACAATATTGACCGAGTAAGATAAACGATTTTAGTTTTACGATATAAGCATCCATACTTACACCATCCTCCTTGAATTCCAATTTTTATGATTGTAAACCAAGTAGAACTTTTTTCCTAGACATTTAATACTATATAATAGCAAATTTGACATTTAATCTCATATATTTTCAACGAAAAAGCCTCATTATTAAGTATTTAGTCTTAATAAAGGCGCCGAAAGCATGTAAATATACCCATTTATTTATCCATAAATTATAATAAATAAACAGATACTTTAGACTCAATAAGAATCACACAAACAAAAAACGGACCCTCGCAATTGCGAAGATCCGCCTCCATATGTTACTTACAAGAAAAATATCATAAACACAATCGCGAGTACAAAGCGATAGTATGCGAAATACGCAAATGGCAATCGCTTCAACAAGTTCAAGAACGTCTTGATCGCGAGCATCGCAACCACGAACGCAGCAATAAAGCCTGTCGCGAAAAAGCTGAAATCGTCCATCGATAAGTGGGATGCGCTCTTGAGCAAGTCATAGCCTGTTGCACCAACCATCATCGGCACAGACAACAAGAACGTGAACTCTGCGGCAGCCGTATGGCTTACGCCAAGCAGCAAGCCACCCGAAATCGTCGAGCCCGAACGCGAGAAGCCAGGCCACAACGCGAACATTTGGAACAAACCAATACCAGCCGCTTGCTTGTACGTAATTTGGTCAACCGTGTTCGCAGATGATGCACCCGCTCTACGCTTGTATACTTTGTCAGCAATAATCATTAAGATACCGCCAGCAATCAAACTCCATACAACCGTTTGCGCACCGAACAAATATTGTTTAATGAAGTCACGTAGAACAACACCACCAACAACACCCGGAATCATCGCCAAAATAATATGATACATATTCAGACGCTTTTCACCTGTCTTCGGTGGCTTTATCGATACGACCAGCATATCAATAAACTTGTTGAAGTAAAGCACGACTACAGCTAGAACTGCACCTAGCTGAACAAACACCTCAAACGTCTTAATACTCTCGTCCGTCAGGCCGAGCAAATGCGTCGTCAAAATCATGTGCCCCGTCGACGACACCGGGAGAAATTCCGTTAAGCCCTCAATAATGCCTAACAATAAAGCCGCTAACAAATCCATTTCTAATTTAATCCTCCCAACTCACTGCTGCAATGCTGCGAACTACATGTTCACGCACTTAGGATACACGTGCAACTAAGCACAACTGAACCCCAGTCATTAGACTGAGGTTCAAGCTTTATGTCTATTATGAACTTATTTTGCTGAAGCTTCAACTGCTGCTAATCCTTCACTTGCTCCAGTTGCTTCAACCACTTCTGGCTTTTTAATTTCAATTTTACGAATCCGGTGTTTCTCTTTTTCCACAATCGTAAATTGAATGTTTTCAACTGTATAAGCGCTCCCCTTTTTGCTGTCAGGGTATTGACCGTATAACCAGCCGCCAATCGTATCCAAATCTTCGCTCTCAATGTGCGTTCCGAAAATATCATTAATTTCAGCCAACAACACTTTGCCATCTACCAAATAATGCTGATCCGCAATGCGTTCCATTTCTGGGCGCTCATCACTATCGAATTCATCGCGGATTTCACCGACGATTTCTTCCAAGATGTCCTCGATCGAAATCATACCGGACGTGCCACCGTACTCATCCACCAAAATCGCGATATGAGCACGTTCTTTTTGCATCTTTTTCAACAACGTCTTAATCGGCATTGCTTCGGAAACCGTCAATACAGGATGCATAATTTCAGCAAGTTTCACTTCGCGCAAATCGTTGAACTTCAAGAACAAATGCTTCGTATTCACCATACCGATAACGTTGTCTTTGCTTTCTTGAATAACAGGAAAACGAGTATATTGTTCCGCTTTGATGATGGCGATATTCTCATCGACCGACTTGTTCGCGTGCAAGCAGACCATATCGGTACGCGGTACCATAATTTCCTTCGCTAACAGCTCATCAAAGGCGAAGATGCGGCTTACATAACCGTATTCCGTATTGTTAATCTTCCCACTCTCATAACTCTCACTAAGAATAATTTGCAACTCTTCTTCGGAGTGAGCATCTTCATGCTCTTTTGCCGGCTTCATGCCGAACAAACGAAGGAGGCGGTTAGCCGAACCGTTCAACAACCAGATGAACGGGTACATCATTTTATAGAAAAAGATGATTGGCTTGGCAAACAACAAGCTAACCTTCTCTGATTTCTGAATCGCTACCGTCTTCGGTGCTAATTCACCAACGACGACGTGTAAAAATGTCATGGATACCATTGCTATTACATAGGACATAATGCCAGCATATTGTATAGGCAGTCCCCATTTATCAAATACCGGATGAAGCAGCGCCTCTACCGTCGGCTCTCCGAGCGAGCCCAATCCCAAAGCTGTAATTGTAATACCTAATTGACACGCAGACAGATACCCATCCAAATTACTTGTAACCTCTTTGACCGCAAGTGCATTGCTGCGTCCTTCTAATACTAACTGGTCTACACGGCTCGCACGGATCTTAATAATTGCAAATTCTGTTGCTACGAAAAATCCCGTAAGTAAGATTAAAATCGCTACCAGTGTTAAATTAAGTAAGGGGTAGGTGTCCATTCTTACATCCTCAACTCCTAAAGTGTTTAATAAATTTCAGGTTCATATGAACTTATTATAAAAATGTTTGGCCTAATTTACAAAGTCTGAATCCGACCATTCTGATTCAAATTACACCTTTTTTGACCAAACGTATCGGTGAATGCACCTTTCTATAACCATTAATAACTTTGACTTTCGATTAGTAGTGATTTTATGATAAACTAAGCCGAAACTCCTATGAATCAAGGAAATCAAGGAGAGAAAATGTATGGAAACGTTCGTACTTACCCGTAAAAAAATGTCCCGCTTGCTTCTTTCGCTATATCAGTCGAACGGAGAAGAACGCGATTATGCTCACACAGACTCATTTCGCTCCATATTAGAGCAGGTTTGGACACAGCTTCAGCTTCGCCGCAAAGAGCGTGGAGACGTGATTACGCCATTGAGTGAATGTAAGCTGCCACCTATTTTGGCAAAACTGTTAAATGACCATTCCAACAAAGAAGGCTTGTCTTTAAATGAAATCGTAGCGCTCGGCAATCAGGTCGAGTACACGAACTTTTCGTTGACTTCCATTCAGAATTGGGTCAAGCGTGACATCAAACCGATTGTCGGCCCACCACATATCGGTAAAAAATATTCGCTGCAACAGGCAGCGCTCATCTTAATTGTCGAAGACTTGCGCGCTACACTTAGTCTGGAAGCAATCAGACAGTTGTTAGAGCAGCTGTTTCAACCTGCAACGGCAAATCAGCAATTGCTGATTAATCCGCTTGACTTTTATGCGGCCTACTCTTCGCTATACGAAGAGCTGGACCAAAATAACGACCAAGTGCTGGACGTATACGGACATGATCCACTCCGGTTGCATCACGATGAATTACTTGAAAAAGTGATCAGCCAGAAGACGGAAGAACATCTCCAGCAGCTTGCGATCGTGATGGATGACGCTACACGTTTAGTCGTTCGCAATGCACTCGTCATTGCGATTACATCCGTGCAAACGACATATTTTCAGCATCTGGCCAAAATGTACTGGAAAGCGATCGTTCCTCATCCATCAGCTGATTAAGGTGACGGTATGAGACTGTTTTGATTTTTGTCAGGGGAGCATAATGCATGAACGTGAACGCGGAGTTTAATCCGTTTGACCAAGATTTTGACCATTTAGAGGCTATCGCTGACATGATAAGCGAAATGCTGCAATGTCCGGTAACGATCGAAGATGCGAGCCATAAGCTGCTCGCATACAGCACTCATCACCCGCAGACCGATCCCGCTAGGATTGCCACCATTATTGGTAGAAGAGTGCCTGAGCAAGTCATTAGCGCCCTCTGGCGGGATGGCATTATACAGCAGCTGATGTCCAACAATGAGCCCATTCGGATTGAGCAAATTCCTGAAGTCGGGCTTGGTAACCGATTAGCGGTAGCCATTCGCAATCAGCACGACATATTAGGCTATATTTGGGCGTTGGAAGATCAGAACGAGCAGCCTACGGACGACCGCGCACTGCTTTATTTAAAGCAGGCGGCGTACGCTGCGAAGACGAAGCTGCTTCAGCTACAATCGCAAAGGCGCAAGCAAGAGCAGCATAGCAGCGATTATTTTTGGCAGCTGCTGACGAACCATCTTGCTGGCGAGCCCATTATTCGCGAGAAAGCGATTCAACTCGGTGTTCATTTGCCTCAGCGTTACCAAATTGTCGTGCTTGAATTTGAACACGATATTAACGATAAACTGTACCGCCAAGTGCATTACACACTTAAGACGGCCGAACAACTTCGCGTTGCGCTGCATGTGACGCAAAATAATCGGCTCATTTTGCTGTGCAGCCCAACCCTGTCTGGCGCACCGCAGTCTAGAGCGACAGGCACAGGCGTTGGAGCGGCTCGTACTGGCGCTAATGGTGCCGGTGCTAGTGTTGGGAGTGCTGGGGGGGCTGCATCGCCTTCTGGACGTGGACAGGATGCGCTCGCGTTGAATGAGCAGTCAGCATCCTACAAAGACTCGATTGCGCTGCTCATTCGCCAAATGAAGCACCGCTTCAACGCCGCCCCCTTGCAGCGGGGAGCAAGCACGATGTGCGACAATTACGCAATGGTTGCGCAGCGCTATCGCGAAGCGTTGGCCGTGCTGCAAATGAAGCAGCATTTTCCCGCAGCGCTGGAAGACGTGTTCGATTATCCGGAGCTAGGATTGTACCGCTATCTGCCTGCGATTGCGGACATGAATCAGCAGCAACCGCAGGAACATCCGAGCATAATGAAGCTGCGCGCTTACGATACGGAACATCAAAGCGATTTGCTACATACATTAGAAATATTTCTATCTCACGATAGCCATGTGAAAAAAGCCGCGGAAGCGCTGCACATTCATACGAATACACTAACGTACCGCTTAAAGCGCATCTCTGAAATTGGTGCAGTTGATTTAAGCAGCATGGATCAAAAAGTGTCCATTTATTTAGAACTTAAAGCGCATCTCATTGCGAAAGGCTCCCCCCCTTTGTGAAATTTCACAAGGGCGGAGTCTTTTTTTCATGGAACTGGACAAAGCCGAACAGCCACTTCCTATTTATACTACTAATGAAGAAAGTTAAGTGCGCTGAGGGGGATTCGTAATGATTATCGGAGTACCAGCAGAAATTAAAAATAATGAAAACCGCGTCGCGATTACGCCTGCGGGCGTCGTTTCTTTTGTGAAGGCGGGCCATCAAGTTATAATTGAACATAACGCTGGCGTAGGCAGCGGATTTACGAACGACGATTATGTGAAAGCGGGCGCTTCCATTATCGAGCAAGTAGCTGATGTATGGGCGCAAGCGGATATGATTATAAAAGTAAAAGAACCTATTGCAGCCGAATACGGTTATTTCCGTGAAGGCCTCATTTTGTTCACTTACTTGCATTTGGCAGCAGAGCCAGAATTGGCACGTGCCTTGACTGAAAATGGCGTAACCGCAATTGCTTATGAGACGGTTGAAGTGAACCGTACCTTGCCATTGTTAACGCCAATGAGCGAAGTTGCTGGCCGTATGGCGTCGCAAATCGGAGCGCAGTTCTTGGAGAAACCGCATGGCGGCAAAGGTATTTTGCTCGGCGGTGTACCTGGGGTGAAGCGTGGCAAAGTTACCGTTATCGGCGGTGGCGTTGTTGGTACGAATGCAGCTAAGATTGCCATGGGCCTCGGTGCTGATGTGACGATTATTGATATGAGTCCTGACCGCATGCGTCAGTTGGACGATATTTTTGGCAGCCAAGTGAATACGCTCATGTCGAACCCGCTCAATATCGCTGAAGCGGTTGCGGATTCTGATCTCGTTATCGGTGCGGTATTGATCCCTGGTGCGAAAGCACCTAAGCTTGTGACGGAAGATATGATTAAATCGATGCAGCCAGGCTCTGTCGTGGTTGACGTCGCAATCGACCAAGGTGGTATTATTGAGACGGTTGACCGGATTACGACGCACGACAACCCGACCTATGTGAAGCATGGTGTTGTTCACTATGCTGTAGCCAATATGCCAGGTGCTGTGCCGCGCACGTCTACAATTGCGCTCACGAATGCAACGATTCCTTATGCGTTGCAAATTGCGAACAAAGGCTTGCAAAACGCGCTGCGCGACAATGCAGCCCTCCTTCGCGGGGTAAACGTTGCTGGCGGCTCGGTGACGTACGAAGCGGTCGCTCGCGACCTAGGCTATACGTACGTGCCTGTTGAAGAGGCGCTTAAGAAGGTAGCTGTTGTATTGTAGTCGTCAAGAAGCTGGCTGGAACTAGGAGCTACCATATAGGAGCTACCAGCTCTACAAGTTAGCAATTAGAAGTCAGCCGGTCACTAGCTAGAAGCTAAGCCACTTGGCTGACGTAATACATCTTCATCGATTGTTCGAGCACCACCCTTGTTGAGGGGTGGTGCTTTTTTGCATGATGACAAGGTCACTATTGAATTTTAATTTGCTGGAAATAAGCAACCCACCACCCTACTCCAACCTTCTATTATGTTAGATTAATTAACATAAATACGAGAATAATTTTAATTAATACCTCTTATAAATACAAAAAAAGCATAAATAAGTAAGTGTAATCAACCAAATTCAATTTATATGTCATATTTCATAACTTATTATTGACACAATGAGGTCGCACATGTTAATTTTTGTGTAATCATTCTTTACATTACTTCATCTCAGCTTCATCAGTCGTTCATCAGTGCTTCATGATTTCGTTTGCGTTCATCATTTCATGTCTTCACCGAGCCTTACCCGATCCGATACACCCGAACATACATCAATTCAAGCCCTAACCGCACACCCAAATGAACTCATCTGCACCGTAGATGAAAGGAGACTATTCATATGCATTTAACATTACAAGAACGCGAGAAATTGCTGCTCTACGTTGCGTCTGAATTGGCACAAAAAAGATTGGCGCGTGGTGTAAAGCTCAATTACCCCGAGGCGGTGGCCCTTATTTCCGGTTACATTATGGAAGGCGCTCGCGACGGGAAATCCGTAGCTGAATTGATGGAGTCGGCTCGTTATTTGCTAACGGTCGATGATGTGATGGACGGCATTCCCGCGCTGCTGCAAGAAGTTCAAGTGGAAGCCACGTTTACAGATGGCACGAAGCTTGTCACCGTACATAGTCCGATTCAGGGCGCAGGCGGCTTTACTCCTGGGGAATACATATTCGCCGAAGAACCGATTGCGCTCGTACCTGATCGACCTCGTATCACACGTAAAGTAGTGAACACAGGCAATCGACCGATCCAAGTAGGCTCACACTATCATTTTTATGAAACGAATGTCTCGTTACAGTTTGAGCGGGCAGGAACCGAAGGATTCCGCTTGGATATTCCGTCAGGTTCGTCCGTACGGTTTGACCCGATGGAAACGAAAGAGATTACGCTTGTGCAAATCGGAGGCAGCAAACTTATATACGGCTTTGCCGGACGAACGAACGGGAGCGTGTAAACATGTATATCATCGATCGAGCAACTTACGCGAGCATGTACGGCCCAACAACCGGAGATCGGGTTCGCTTGGCAGATACTTCGCTTTGGATTGAAGTGGAGCACGACTACACGGTATATGGAGACGAGTGTGTATTTGGCGGCGGTAAAGTCGTGCGTGACGGCATGGGACAGCACCCATTGGCTACTCGCGCTGAAGATGTGCTGGATTTAGTCATTACGAACGCGCTTATCATCGATACGTGGGGCATTGTAAAAGCTGACATTGGCATTAAAAATGGACTTATTAGCGGTATCGGCAAAGCAGGCAATCCATTTGTGATGGACGGCGTAACGCCTGGGATGGTCATCGGTGTAGGAACAGAAGTCATTGCAGGGGAAAATTTAATCGTGACCGCAGGTACGGTAGATAGCCACGTCCATTATATTTGCCCACAGCAAATTGAAGTGGCACTCCAAAGCGGAACGACCACGCTCATCGGAGGAGGCACAGGGCCTGCCACAGGCACGCTAGCCACAAACTGTACGTCTGGCGTGTTAAATTTGCAGACGATGCTACAAGCGACCGATTCACTCCCGATTAACCTCGCCTTCCTCGGCAGAGGCAATAGCTCGAACCCTGCAGCGTTAGCTGAGCAAGTCGTCGCCGGTGCAGCCGGCCTGAAGATTCACGAAGACTGGGGCAGCACCCCTTTCGTCATCGATACATGCCTGAACGTTGCCGAGCAATACGACGTTCAAGTGAACATCCACACCGATACACTTAACGAATCTGGCTATGTGGAAGATAGCATAGCGGCGTTCAAAGGCCGTACCATTCACACCTACCACACCGAGGGAGCTGGCGGCGGGCACGCGCCTGATCTACTACGTGTTGCAGGGATGAGCAACATTTTGCCATCATCTACGACACCAACGATGCCATATACTCGCAACACGGTTGATGAGCACCTAGATATGCTCATGATGTGCCATCATCTCGACCCGAACATTACCGAGGACGTCGCTTTTGCCGCTTCACGGATACGGGCGATGACTATCGGTGCGGAAGATATTTTGCACGATATGGGCGTTATCAGCATGATGAGTTCAGACTCGCAAGCGATGGGCCGCATTGGTGAAGTCGCCATTCGCACATGGCAAGCTGCTGACAAGATGAAACAGCAACGCGGCCATCTACGCCCGGATTGTCGTGCAGACAATTTCCGTGTTAAGCGCTACATCGCCAAATATACGATTAACCCAGCCATTACGCACGGCATTTCCGAATATGTCGGCTCGATCGAGGTTGGTAAAATGGCCGATCTCGTGCTATGGAAGCCCGCCATGTTCGGCGTCAAGCCAGAAATGGTATTAAAGAGCGGCATCATCGTGCACGCCGTGATGGGCGATCCTAACGCTTCTATCTCCACGCCACAGCCGCTCATGTACCGCCCGATGTTCGGCAGCTATGGCGGCGCGATTGCTAAACTAAGCGCCACGTTTGTCTCTCAGGCTGCGCTTGAGCAAGATAGTTTATCTGCGCTAGGTTTGGGCAAACAGTTAAAACCTGTGCGCGGTTGTCGCACAGTGACGAAGCAAAGCCTCATTTTGAATGGGGAAACGCCATTTATTGAAGTGAATCCGAACAGCTACACGGTTAGCGTGGATGGCGAGCAAATAAGCTGTGAGCCTGTAGACGAGTTGCCGTTAGCACAGCGTTATTTTTTAATTTAGTTCTGTTAAAAATATGGCTTGATTAACGAACACCCCCTTTACTTAAGCAGGCCTCTTTTTCTGCTAATACTTCATTTGCACACTTAGAAATACACAAAAACACGAGCGCAAGGAATCGCTCGTGTTTTCATTTAAACGGGGTAATTAATTTTACCTGTTTCAACTAATTGCTTTAGCCCTTCAAACATATAACCCCAACCTTGTTCGGTTTGACTATTATAGTCAACAAGCGCTTTTTCAACGTCTCCCTCCGTCCAACCTGCTTCGTGAGGAACGACAATGACTTGTGTGAACGTCATTTCAGAGCCCTTATCTAACGGTTTAATTTCGACTACAATTCTGTCCTCCAAATCGTTGAATTGAGGCATTTTAAAGGTGAATATGAGCTTACTTGGCGGGTCAATTTCGACGTACTCACCAATTGCCCTGTAATCTTTACCTTCACGATGGTCAACAATTTCCCAACGGCCACCGACATGGGGCTTATTTGTTGCCACTTTGTTCGTTGGTTCCATGGTGAATAACCATTTTCTCATCTTGTCTGGATTTAACCAAGCGTCAAATACTTTGTCCGCACTGACATCAAAACGACGAGTCATCGTAAGTGTAGTTGTTGATGTGTTAGCCATATTAACTTCCTTTACTAAATAATCTAGCTGAAATGGTGTGCTTATTAGAGCAAGGAAGAAAAGGCACTTCTCTTCAAGCTGGAGCCTTGCCTGACTGAACACACCTTATTATGTTGAACAGATTTATGTAATGTATAACTGCCGATCTTTATTTTACGCTCGTATCTTGTTAGTTAAACAAATAAGACATTTCTCGTAAGTGTCCATCATTTCAAATTCCGCACCGCTTGAAACTATAATCAAATGACATCCAACTGCTTTTCGTAACAAATGCTGTCTTCACAGCCTTCGTACTCGCCGTAACACGGAATCAGACCGAATCCAAACTTCTCGTATAGACCGACCGCATCATCTTGGTTTTTTCCGGTTTCAAGTCGAATACACGTATACCCACCCTCAGCCGTAAGTTGCTCAAGGAAGGACAATATTCGCGAAGCTACACCTTTACGGCGATACGCTGGCGCCACATAAAATCGTTTGATTTCGACCACCTTATCCCCAAGCGGGCGAATCGCGCCGCAGCCAGCTGGCACATCACCATCGTAGGCGACGACGAATGTCATTTCCTTTACCTTGGGGTCATCAAAGTCTACGCCAAATATCTTTTCCGTTGGATAGCGCTCCATCAATTCTTGATCGAGCTTGGCGATTAAAGCACGCAGCTCTAAATGGCTTGGTGAAACGATTGTCGGTTGAATGTTCATCATGTTGTCTCCTTGTAAGTTGCTATTTAACATTATCACGAATCGCGAGACGGATTTCCCTACCATTCGCTTCTATCGAAGCTCGTCCCCCAATCGGAAAAGTAAACTGCGGTGACGTATGACCAAAATCGAGATCCGCAATAACCAGAATTCCGGCAAGCTCCTGCTTCGATGTAACAATCTCGATTAACAGCTCCCTCGTCATTTGCGATGCCTTCTGAAAACGACCGATCACAATTCCTTGCACACCAGCAAATCCCGGCTGATGAATTATCGATTGTAAATCCCGATCGAAGTTGAGTGGCGACACTTCGTAATCGTCTTCAAGGAACAGGATCGCATTCGTCAAATCAGGCATATACGCCGTTCCATGCAGCAAGTTGAATGTACATTGATTGCCTCCGACAATGACCCCTTCCGCTTTGCCCTCCTGAATGACGAAAGGCCCCTCATTTTGCATGAATTGGCGGTCTTCTTGATTCAAGTACCAGCTGTCGTCGCTCCATTCCGCTGCAGACACTACCGTCACTTCATCTTCCTCGAACATCATTTTTCGAAAATAGTCTATCGTATAAGCCAAACCATGCAGCATCCCGAACGTAGAAAAATGCGGGCCGGAATACGTTATCAATCCCGTATTCGCGTAAATGGCATTGCTCAAGGCAGTAATGTCCGAATATCCGCACAAGCGCTTCGGGTTGGCCCTGATTATTGAATAATCGAGGTGGCGCAGCAACTGGTTGCAATTGAAGCCCCCGATTGTGGTTAAAATTCCTTTTACGTTCGGATCTAAAAACGCTTCATGCAAATCAGTAATTCGTGATACAATTGAAGAAGATAAAAAAATGTCCGTCTCCTCAACGTGACGGCCGAACGACACACGCAAACCTAAATCCTCCAAGCGCTGCTTGGACAATTCCCGTTGTTCAGCTGCAATGATGGACATCGTTCTAGACGGTGAGATGATGCGAATTTCATCACCCTGTCTCCATTTTTCTGCTCTCATCGTTCACACCCCCGACCTTCCGGTACAAATAGTCATTTGACATTGGCGCACAAAACCAATATCATGTAACATGCGAAAATATAAAGAAGCACAGGTGATACAGATGATCTTCAAACCACAAGTTGTAGAAGCAAAAATGCACGAACGTAATGATGCTACGAACCTTTACCATGTTGTTGCGAGATTGCAAGACAACACGCACTGCCGGATCATTTACAACAATGGCACAAAGAGCATTTCTCGACTTCTGAAAAATCCATGTCCGATTTGTCGTAAAGATACGCACTGCAAGTGCTTGGATCGTTTTGTCGAGGAAATCGCAAGCCAAGTAGACTTCGCACAATTGTAATATCGTCCTGCTTCTAAGCGGACAGTGATAAGAAAATCGCCCTTCCCTGCCAGAATGGCAAGGCTAAGGCGATTTTTTTTGTGTTCACTTGGGCGTTCACTGATGCGTTCACTAGTACGTTCATTCGTGTCCAAATAAAGAGTTAAATAAAAGAATCTACGAATATATATCCGCCAAAACAAATTAAGACGCTGCCTGAGATTCGGTTCAACCAGACTAAAAAGTTATCATTCATAAATTTGCGGAACCACCCGATTCCTAAACTTAGCAGTAACCACCAGAAGACAGAACCGATAAATACACCCAAGACCAATACATATCCCGAAAAAGTACTTCCTCCTTGAGAAAGTCCTAACGCCGCAAACAACCCTAAAAATAAGATGATCGTAATCGGATTAGAAAGCGTAAGTAAAAAGGTAGAAATAAAAGCTTTAAGCAGTCCACTCTTTGAGCTGGGAGCGGGTTTGCCTTCTGGCTTAGATTTCATACACTTAATACCTAAGACGCATAGAAAAATGCCTCCAATAAGCTTGATCCACGACTGCTGGTCCAACATAAACTGCGTAATAAACGTTAAACCAAATGCGGCGATGCAGCCAAATATAACATCCGCCATAGCAGCACCAAGGCCAGATACTAAACCGTATAGTCTACCTTGACTAAGTGTGCGGCGAATACATAATACCCCGATAGGCCCTACAGGTGCAGCGATTAGAAACCCCAGCATCGTTCCTTTCAGTAACGTCATGAACATGATTATTCCTCGCGTTCTACTACCACTATGATAGGTTTTAGAAAAAATTGTGCTGCTTCGGCGAGGACGTCATGTACACGAACCTCTTAACAAATTTTATCAAATTATTGAAGGAAGAAAAAGGGGGGGAACTACTTTTATCCAAAAATAAGCCCAGCTCGCCCTTTTCTTAATCAAGAACGACCATATAACACCATCAATCCATACTTCCATAACACCGAAAAACTTCTGTCGCAGATCAACAACAGAAGTTTTCCAGCGCTCGTTGCATATTTGATTTTATTTCATTCCCATTTCATCATTCTTCCATTTCTTCAATTAAAATAACAACCTGATTAGAAAATACCCGTAACGTCGTGAGCGTTCCTTGCGCGTTTCTAAACGAAAACAGTACAGACGCTTGATTAACAGCCTGAATAGGCGGGTTTGGACTGATTTGTATTTTGACTTTAAACCGAATGTCCGCTTCCTCTCCCGGCTTTAAATTGTGAATCGGAACGCCTGCACGTAAATTTTGACTAGCACTCGGTTTACCATTTATCGTGACACTTCCTACTACAAGCTCTGTGCCTGCTGGAATCTCATCAAACACCTTGATGTTCGTGAGCTCGAATACGGACGTATTTTTCAGCCGTATCGTAAATGTAACGATTTCTCCTGTAATCGCGGATAATCGATCCGCTGATTTAATGACTTGGAGCGGTGAAGCTAGAACTTGAATCGAAGCAGAAGCACTAACCGGTGCCAGCTCATTGGAAGTCAACGTAATCGTATTAACGATCGTCGAGCCAGGCACAGCATTAGCAGGAATAACGAATGGCAGGCGTGCTTGCCTAGTCGTTCCAACGGGAACCCGAACGTTAAACAAATTAATGTTAAGCAACGGATCAACCGCTCGAACATTCGTTAACGGCACGTTCCCTGCGTTTAAAAAGTTAAGCACAAATTGGACTTGTTCACCTTGAAAAGCTGTGTTTTTGGACGCCGTTTTCGTTAAAATGACGGCAGGCGCTGCCGATACGGTCACAGTTGCACTCGCTCGCTGCGTGACAGAATCGTCCGAGGTCAGCACCGCTTCATTGCGAATAACAGTCCCCGCCAGCGTATTTTTCGGAACGGTGAACGATGCATTGAACGAAATGGATTGACCAGGATCCAATCTCGTTACCCGCTCCATCAATTTAATGACCGGATCGAACAGAAAAATATTTGTGAGCGGCACACTCGACGTGTTATTAATGACAATTACATAATGAATCGTCTCTCCCGGAGCAGCCGTCGCCCGATCAGCATTTTTCGTGAAGGTAACAATCGGATCAGGTACGATCGGCAGTACGTTGGTCGCTTCCTCATCCGGCAGTTCCCCAGTCTCGACCACAACGGTATTCGTTAACGACGATCCTACAAAAGAGCGCGGAATCTCAAACGGCACGTTAAGGTTTATACTTAACCCCAAATCAAGTAAATTAATGATCGTATCGATACCGAGCAGCGGGTCGATAATGCGCACATTCGTCAACGCTACATTGCCTGGGTTGAAGAGTGTAATATTGTATCTGATCGTTTCACCAGGTACAGCGGATGGCACAGACGTGTCTTTTGTCAATAGAAGTACTGGCAGTTGCAGCACCGTTACCGTGGCCGATCCTGATACCGTATCGGTCTCATTAGCCGTGGCTAAAGCCGTATTGGTAAACGATTCAGGAAGTCGATTGAGCGGAATTGTAAAAGGGACGGTTAACGTTTGGGATGCTCCCGGAGCCAAGGTTGGGATCGTCTGTATAAAGCTAAGTGCAACGTCAGCCACAACGATATTGTTCAAAGTAGTACCTGATGTATTGCTTACCACTATCGTGTACACTACATTGCCACCCGGCGGGGCTGACGTCGGGCTGACTGACTTCGCCACAACTAAGCCAACGATCGGCGATACGATGACCCTTGCTTGGGCTGTAACCTGCGCCGTTTGATCGGAAACCGCTGTAGCCGTATTAATAAATACGGTCTCCGCAGGTGTTGCCACAGGCACGCTAAACGTTAGTATTATCGTCTGCACGCCCCCAATACCTAGCGTTGGGAACGTTTGATCAAGGCCTAAAAATAGATCTTGGACACGCACATTCGTAAGCGGCACATTGCCACCATTTTTCACATTGATCGTGTACGTAATGGTACTACCCGGTGCGGCACTAGTAATGTCTGCCTCCTTCGTAATCGTAAGCAGTGGTGCGGCCAGTATGGCCACAGATGCAGCCGCTTCTTGCAGCACAGCACGATCTGCTACCGCTTGTGACACATTGTCCACAGTCGTTCCCGCTGGTGTCTCAGCTGGAATGGTAAACGTTTGTGTAAACGAAATAGCGGCCCCAGCTAACAGCTGTGTCACCGTTTGATCCAAATCAAGACGGGCGTCCGTTACATTGAGATTGGTCAACGTCATATTGCCCGTATTCGTTACCGTAATCGTATAGGTGACAACTTCACCTGGAAGCGCACTCGTTACATTCGCTGTCTTAACAATTTCAAGTTCAAACGTGGATTGAATCGGAACAACATTTGTCGACTGCGCTGGGACCGTCTGGTCTGATGTCGCCGTCACAGTATTCGTAATATTTGTTCCATCTGGTGTATCTAGCGGTACAACGAAGGTTCCATTTAACACGATCGTTTCCGCTGGAAAAATGAGTGAGATCGTCTGATCGATCCCGAGCAGCGGATCAGTGACACGAACGTTCGTAATGTTAATAAACCCTGTATTCGATACAAAAATGGTGTACGTAATCGTTGAACCCGGAGCTGCGGTAGTCTGATCGGCCTCTTTTATCACTTCAAGAATTTGCAATGTTGGCTGTAGCACAGTTACCGATGCTTCATCCGATACGGGCCCGATTTGATCAGAAGTTGCGGTCACGGTATTCGTTATTACAGTACCCGGCGCTGTACCGAATGAGGGAGTAATTGAACCTGTAAAATTAAACGATTCTCCAGGAACAAGCTCATTAATGGTTTGATCAATGCCAAGTAGCGGATCTTGAACGCGAATATTTGTCAAAATATTATTACCGGCATTGCCAACCTCAATCTCAAACATGACCTCTTGGCCTGCCTCCACGGTTGGTTGATTCGCCGTCTTACGAATAAACAAATTAGGTTGCGCCGTAATGGTGACCGTCTCCGAGGCGGATACAGGCCCTGTTTCATTCGCTACCACGGTTACCGTATTCGTAAACGTGCCTGATGCATTCAGCGGTACGGTAAATTCGCCGAAAACGAATTGACTTGCGCCTTGCAAGAGCTGAGGAATAACCGTATCCACACCAATTTGTGCATCGGTGACGCGCACGTTAGTCAAGGTGCTGTTCCCTGCATTGACCACCTCAATCGTATAGGTAACTGTCTCTCCCACAGCTACAACCGTACGGTCGGCAAGCTTCGTTACGACTAACGCTGGTGCAGCAATAACGGTAGTCTGAGCAGTAGCTTGCGCTGCTATCTCATTGGAAACTGCCGACGCTGTGTTCGTGAATACAGTCCCAGCAGGAGTGTCTGGCGGAACTGGAAATGAAATCTGAAAGTTTAGCGTTTCACCCGCTGGGAGCACCGATACGAATTCATCAATGCCAAGCAACGTATCTGTAACAACCACATCCGTTACAGGCACACCCCCGTTATTAATGACCGAAATGGTGTACAACACATCATTTCCAGGTGCAACTTCAGTAGGATTTGCGGTCTTAATCACATTCAAGGAGAGGAGGTTCACAACGACTTCACCGGACTCGGCTACGCCGTCCAATACCGGCCCTCCAGGTACGGTCTGAAACTGAAACGTCGTCGAAGCTTGATCGATAAACTGTGGAGGAACAGTCCCTGTACCTACCCGAAGCTGGAATGTCACCCTCCTGCTCATGCCAAGCGGCAGCGTTCCGAGATTTATCCCACTCACAGGACTGGCCCCTGGCTGCTGAACCGTATCAATCGTTACACTACCGTCAACAAATGTCGTTCCTGTCGGAATCGTATCCCGTAAAATAACATTGTCGGCACTAGCCGCCCCACTATTCGTAACCACCACCGTATAGGTGATTGTATCTCCGCGCTGAACAACCGTCCTGTCGCTGCTCTTTACAACTGATATGATCGGCTGGTTGACGTCAATTTGGATCCCGACACCGTTCGGTAAAATAACATCAGAAGTCGTCGTAATCCGCAGCACGCCTGAAGTTTGGGAGTTCCTAAGACCTGCTGAACCGTCCACGTTCGTAATATCATAGCCAAGCCTTGAACCCGTGTTATAAAATCCCGGATTACCAGCGGTAGCATTGCGAGTGCCAAACGTTCCCGAAGTATCCAGATTACCGCTGTCGTTATTAATTTGCGCTTGAAAGAAATTGTTCGCCAAGTTGTTAGGCCCAGACAATGTGGACAATATGGTTGTGTTCGGGCCAAATTGAACGATGTCCCCTCCTGCAAATGGGTCACCGTCATGCGCGGACAACAGTATGCGCCCCGTTACCGGACCAGCAGCCGGTGACGAGAATCCCGAGATCGCGATATCGACACGCGGAACCGTAATTCCTACAAGGTCTTGACCAACAAAGATGGATTTATTGCGGAAAGGTTGCGCAGCATTTTGATAAGATACGGCCAACGTCCATCCCGAGTGTGATGATTGATTATCATCAGGGGTGATTACGGCAGGAACACTGCCTGTAACATACGTACCTGCGCCAGCCGCCTGCACCAAGGCCGTCACATTGGCAGTCTGCGTATACCAACGTGTTATTCCGTTAGCGCCAACGTTGTCAAAAAACTGTTCACGCGTAATCGTGAACGTACCTAACGGCGTCGTAAATTGAATCGGGTTGGCAATTAGCGGTGTCACATTACCCGTTGGGTTCGCATAGTTCGCAGACCAGATCAGCTCTGCATATTCAACCGTACTGCCTGGCGGCAGCTGAAGAATCGCGGCCGAATTGTCCACTGTAAAATCCAGAGTCGTGCCTGGAAACCAGCCTGGAGCGACCAGACTCGTGTTTGTCGTAATAAAAGCTCCTGACGCGTCCAATGTACCAGGTAACAGCTGATTCGCTATTTTCGATAGAGACAAAGCATTCCCGGTAAACGTGAGTGACCCCGCGCTTGTTGTCGTAAATCGTTGGACAAATGGCAAATGAATCTCACCTCTCAGTAACAGCAGTAATGCTACATTTATATTACGAATACAGCTGCACTAGAAGTCATAAAATAACCGTTGCCCATCGTGGAATAAACAAAAAAGAAAGAGGCGCATCAAACGCCGCCTCTCTCTTTCTTCACCTTATGTAGCACTTTCTAATTTGCCATATTGTCGAGCCAACAGCCCGAATTGACGTTCAATCTCCTGCTTGACTTCCAATTCAATCGTATCCATTTTTTCCAATTGACTTACCATTTGTGGCAGCAGCGATATATCGCCTGTGATCGACATTTTAATCGCTGTGTATTGAACTTTGCGGAAACCTTGAATGACCTCTTCCACCTGATCGGCCCAATATCCAAAGTGCTCCGCTTTCGACAATTGCAACGTATCGCCAAAATACATAAGCGCATACTCGTAACTATATTTGCGAATAACGAGTACGAATAAATTTTTCACAGCCGCTGTCAACATCGAAAGCGTATATCCGTTCTGTTCGGCTGCCATGTCGATGAGCAGTTGCTTCAGACGAGACGTAAGCTCATTATGCTGCTTCGGGAAGCTACTATGGTAGTAAGATTCCACCACCTCAAAATCAGGCGTACGAATTTGATCCGCATCGACGTAGAAGCCTCCGCCTAACGGATTCTCCCTAATCGCTTCGATAACTTGCTCTCTCGATACCGTCCCCTCCCAACGGAAATCAGGGTCCAGCATAAACCATTCGTCTTCCCGCTCCGTTTTGTAAATCATTAAGTAATGCGGGAACGGCTTTTGATTGAATTTGTTCTCACGCTCTGGCATCAGTGACATATCAATTTGCACGATAATGTGTCGATGCTCTGGACGATGTTCGAGCAAATCGAGAAAAGTTTGCACATTGCTCTCTTTATCCAATTCCGGATCGTACCATTTGTACACTTTTGGACCAAACAGCCGCTCGAACCACTCTAAATACGTATCATACGATTCGCCATTCGTATAATATTGAATGATCCCTTGTTCAGTGATGGCAAACGGAGCATCCCATACCCCGAAATAAAACGGTCTATAATCAACATCGCTATAGCGCTTCACAATCTCACAGAAACAGCTGATCAGGCAATGTACTTTAATTCGTTGATCCTTCCAGCCAAAAGGCTCGTCTTCCGCTGCTATATGATGCTCATAAGGAGCGATTGCGGGTTCTAATTGCTCCATAAAATCCAGCAAAGAGCCTACCGATACAAACACCTCTGGATTCAACTCATCCTCAGGCACGCGCAATTTCAACTCTTCTTCCAAATAAACGAGCAGTTGCAGTAGCATGACCGAATCCATATGCAAATCCTGATTCAGCTTCAAATCCTCTTCCAGCCAAGGGACATTTGGCAACTTTAATTTGTTCGTCATAATATCCCATAACTGACCTTTAAATTCATCGCGATCCATACCGTAACAGCTCCTAATTGTCCATGATGAAGTTGGAATAAAATTTATATTAACTCTTATAAGGCGCTCGTCGCTTTCCTTTCCATCAGCCTTCTGGCTTCGTACAATGGATTAAGAACTTCGTGAATAAACTCCTGATCTGGATATAAACGTTGCTTCGTTAACTGCTCAGCGCCAGTAGTCGGCTCAAACAAATCGAACTGCTCAAAACGACTTGCCAACGCCGGGTAACGATTGCGATGACTGTCCAGCACGTCTACAACTAGCGTCCAGAACTCCGTCTCGGTACAATGATGGCGTTCAGCAAGGACGAGTGCTAACTCGCCCAAATTAATGTTGAGCAGCGCATCAACGGTCAAGCTTTTGACCGAATCGATATGGGCAGGTTCGAAAAATTCGTTCAAGGGCGCAGTCGCAAAAATCGGGTCGATTTCCACCAGGTTGGGACATGCGTCCGGGTCGTTTACGTACGGCTTATACCATTCCATACTTTCGTGAAAATCTTTCAACGCCACACGGCTTGGTAACCCATTGCGGTGCACAAGCACCATGTTCTGTCCGTGCGACTCATGCGCAATACCATGAGCAACTAGTAGATGGACGATCGGAAGCACACATGTGTCTAACAAACTGCGCAACCAATGTTCCACGCCGTGTTTTTTTAGCCATGGCTCAATAAATAATGTGCCGTCCAACTCCGCAGAGCATAGCCCATTAAACGGTACCGCCTCTTCATCTGGCTCTAAATAACGATGTATACTTTCGCGCCAAATGCATCCTAGTGAACCAAATGTAACCGTATTAACTATAGGAGAAAGTGCAGGCGGGTTATAGCTAATTCCTGCATACTCCTTCAACAAAATTATCCGCGCTTCGTCCGTTAAATAGCGATCCCCGTCAATCAGCGTCTTGAGCCACTTCGAAATCGGCGCAGCGGTGGCAACGAAATGCGGTAGCAAATTGCGGGCGCTGGACGTGTTAAGAATTTGCATAGGTAGCTTGATATATGACTTGCGCTTATGTGACTCGTTCGCTAACGTGCGAATCGATTGCTGCGGCAAGTAGGTGTCCTCCGACTCCCCTAGCACGATGATGTGCTGCTCCCGCAAATCCTGTACATAATGCATAGCCGTATGTTCACGCCATTGCCACGGATGCACAGGCAAATATATGTAATGCAAGGGATCACGCCCATGACTGCGTACCACGTCATGGAACTGCTCTACTAGCGACTCGCCTAACTCTTCGGCCAGTATGCGATCCAAGCTCCAATCTTCATCGATGGCTAGCCGTGTATGCTCTCTAGCGACCGCTAACCATAACAAGCGAAGCGACCGCTTATATTCAGGACCATAGGTCATATGGTCAACATAATCGAAGCCAATTCGCGATTTGTAACTCGGATGATAAAAGTGGCCATCCGTGATGCTACCTTCCAACTCATCATACGTTTTGCCTTGCATCGTATCCACATTTTTAACACGCTCATATTGGACCAACGTATCTTTCAGCAAGGTTTGCTCCAATTCTTGAATAAAGGAGCGCAGCTTTACCTCGGAAGGGCCGATATGTCCCAATACTTCAAGCACGAATTGGGCAAGCGAAGTCGCTTCCTGCACACTACCATTGGCTGCTACACGCATCACGATTGGGCTGGATAGGCGCATCCGCCCGAAAGTTAATGTTATGCGGCCATAACATTGATACGCGACGCGCTGTTGTTCACGATCATAGCCTTGCAAGGTAAATAACGTAACGTCGCCCCGCTGTTCTACCTCGGGTTCAACGATTTTTTCTGAAACAATCGACTCTACAAGCTGGCGAAACACCCTTCTTCGGACTTGCACATATTGCTCGGATTGAACCGCTTCAACGACGATGCTGCTCTGCAACGTATTTTCCATCTGTTCTCTTCTCCGCTTCCTTGAAGTTAGCTAGCTGAACGAAAGCTGCTACACGATTGTTTGGGCGAACGCCGCCTTAGCCTCAGCGCTATTCTCCGCGCTATTACTAGCTCCAGCAGGGCCAACACCAGTCTCGTTCTGTAATCCTATTACTAGCGCTAGTGGGTTATCAATATTTACATAAACCGACTGTAAATCCAGCGAATCAACGAGCTCATCCATATCGTAGAAGCGCGTTAACAAATTCGCCTTACAAGGAAGCTGCTTTTGCGTCAGTAGATTGTGCAAGAAACGGGACGGTTCCCGATTCATTGGTACAAACTGTTCTAATGCAGAGCGCAGCTCATGCAGTAGCACTTCCTCCTGAATAAGTCCAGCCGAACCAAAGCCATTTATAAGTCCATACATATGATTGAAAATGAGATAATAAGTAAAACGCTCATCAACGATGGCGTCATCGTACAGCATCTGGCTATTTTCACCTACACCTGGTAATAGTTGATCCAGCTTTTCTTTCATGGAAGTGCAATAATAGTACCCTTGATTATCGCGGAAGTAGAAGTGGTTCGGGTAGCCAGCTTCTAGCTGGACGACACTGTTTTGTTGATGTGCTTCTAACGCGATCCCATATGTTAAGTACATCCATACCATTGGCTTTAACGAAATGTGGAGATAGCGGCGGAACCAGTCCACACTTACTTGCTGCACACTGCGCCCCTCTTCCTCCGCAAGCCGATGAATAATCGTAGACAGTCGCGTACGGTGCCCTGGAATAGAGTCCTGAACAAGACCCGCTACTAACGTTGCATTTCGCGCCTTTTCACCCTGAAACGGATTTTCGCGCAGCACGACTTCAAAGCCCGACTCCTCTTGCCCTACCATCTTCAGTGTGATGAATGCGGGATCATTAATCATTTCAAAAGCTGGAAATTGATTGGATACTTCCCCAACCCCGTTATCGAGCAGTCGCTTTATTTCTAACCCTAGTTCGAGTTCATTGAATTTGTTGACACGTAGTGAATTCGTCACTTTCACATGTAGTGAAAATTTGAACATAAACTGCGATTCAGGATGGTATACCGTCCGCAGCGACGACGTTGCCATAAATCGTTTACCTTGCGCACCTAAATATTGAATAAGTCCACTATCCAACCATTGTTGCACATTTGGATCAGCGAGCAACCGCTGCACTTCGAGTGGGTGAACCGGAATTAGTGAATATGAATCCGCTTGACAATACTGTGCGACAAATGTCGGATCGACCTCTGAGTCTGCACGTAACTCTGCTTTCACAATTTCGGTTGCTGAATCAGCGAGTGCCGAATCTTCTTCTACAATCGAGCGGTGCGCCCGAAAATAGTGTAGTGCGAATTGGCCTTTTAACTCGGGGGAATATATATGTTTCACTTGCTCAGGTATGCCTTGACGACTCTTCGGTGTCGGATGATTGAGGTGACCGAAGAGCAGGGATTGTTCTGCTTGAATAAAATCGGCGTCAAAACCGTACAACGATTCGGTATCATCACTACGTCCTTCAACGAAGCCGTCGATATTATGATAGCTTTCAATGATACGCAGCATGAGTTCATCAGGAATAGTACCTACGTCGTTCGTAATAGCAAGTTCCTTCATAAGGAACGCCGTTAAAGTAATAACGTCAGCATGCACCCAGCCGCCTGTTGGACCGCTCACATAGCAGATGGGGAATTCGAATAGATGACGTCCTGTAGCAGACTTATACTTAACTGCCGCACACAACGTAATACCTTGCAGCGGCAAATGAATATTCACATAGGAGCCGATTCTGCTCTGTACAGGGAACCGCTTGTCCAATTTGGCGGGAGAAATCCACTCCCCTTGTCCCGTTTCCCGCAAATAACAGTTTAGAAAGCTTTGCTGCGACATATGAGCAGAAAGCTGTGTTGTATCTAACATGTTCGGATGATCTCCTCTACTTATTCTTCTACTTGCTGTATCAACGACAACAGAAATGGTCAGCTGCACTCCTACTCTCTACGAGATTCATCAAGAAACACATTGCAATGAACTTCATCCCTTCACACAAAAAAATGAAAATTATTGAAAATTGGAGATGAAACAATTGTAAGTGATAACTATTCTCATTTCAATAGTAATTTTGATTCTCATTATCAATAAAATACAAATCTCCGAAATCAGCTGTAACGATGCGTAAATGGAGAAGCCGTTATAAGTAACACCCCAAGGTTATGAAACGATGGAAAAACGTCCATACTACACATTACGCAACAAGGCTACATGCAAGGAGGTCAATACGATGCAGCCGGACGTACCAACGCCATCCGAACACCCTATTTCTACACCTGATGTTCCACTTCTATTTAACCGGAGTTGGATCGATGATATGCAAGCACGGATCGACAAAAATGGGCCTTGGGACGACTGGACCTTGTTTCAACTTGCTTACGAGGCCGAACAAGCGAAGCGGATTCGCAGCTTCGATGAGCTGCAATGCCTCGCGCATTTGCCTCAATTACAACCTCTCCCCCACCAAACGGATACTGCGCGCAAAGTGCTGCACGACATGCGGGGACGGGCGATATTAGCAGATGAAGTTGGTCTGGGCAAGACCATTGAAGCTGGACTTATTTTAAAGGAATATATGATTCGTGGTCTTGTCAAAAGAGCACTTATTCTAGTCCCTGCCTCGCTAGTGCTGCAATGGGTTCGGGAGTTAAATCAGAAATTTAGCATTTCGGCTGTCGCGCAAAAAAAAGCACACTCTTGGCAATGTGAGATTGTAGTGGCCTCGATGGACACAGCTAAACGCGATCAGCATAAAAATATTTTGCTTAGTTATGACTATGACATGCTCATTATCGACGAAGCGCATAAGCTTAAAAATCGCAAAACGACCAATTATCAGTTTATTCAGCAGCTGCGCAAAAAATATTGTCTCCTGCTTACGGCCACGCCCGTGCAGAACGATATGAATGAGCTGTACAACCTGATTAATTTGCTGAAACCAGGTCAATTGGGCGGGCAGGGCGATTTCAGTGCCAATTATGTAGTCGATAAACGGGTACCAAAAAATGAGACCCAGCTACAAAACGAGCTGTCTAAGGTGATGGTGCGCAATCGGCGCGGTGAGGGCAATGTTAATTTTACGAAGCGAATCGTGAAAAATGTGACGCTGACGTTGTCGGAAGATGAGCAAGCGCTTTATGAGGGCGTTACGCGATTTATTAAGGAGCAGTATCGTTCTGAAGGGGTGGACATCGGCACGATGTTTTCGCTGCTGACGTTGCAACGTGAAGTGTGCTCTAGTCGCGATGCGGTGTTTATTACGTTAGTCAATTTGGCAAAGAAACTCGCACTAGATTCACCTATTCGGGATTATATATGGGATTTAGTTGCGCTCATTAAGGGTATTACTTCGAATACGAAGGCTGAAGCTGCGATTCAAATTATTCGTAGCACGAATGAAAAAGTAATCGTGTTCACGGAATATCGAGCGACGCAGGAATATTTGATGCAATATTTTCAACAGCATGGGATTACGGCTGTCCCATACAGCGGTGGGATGAATCGTGGTAAAAAGGACTGGATGATGGACTTGTTTCGCGGTCGCGCACAAGTGATGATTGCGACTGAAGCGGGCGGCGAAGGCATCAACCTACAGTTTTGCCACCATATGATTAATTTTGATTTACCGTGGAACCCGATGCGGGTGGAGCAGCGGATTGGGCGTGTGCATCGCTTGGGACAAATGAACGATGTTAAAATTTTCAACTTAGCTACGAAAGGCACGATCGAAGAATATATTTTGAGTTTGCTGCACGAAAAAATCAATATGTTTGAAATGGTTATCGGTAGACTCGATATGATTTTGGAGCGTTTGGAGACGGGCGATTCGTTTGAGCGCAGCTTGTCAAGATTGGTGCTTGAAGCTGACAATGCCGAAGATCTGATGCAGCGCGTGGATGAGCTTGGTCAATCAATTAATACGTTGCGCGAGGAGATTGAACAGACTGTCGAGGAAGATGGAAGCGTTGACGAGGGTGTCGATCATTTGCTTAATCGATTGAGTACGGAAGCTTAGTGTGTCATGTGAAAAATATAATTGCCTAGGTTGTAAGGTCGCGTAGGTAGCACGTGCTGTGTAGGTAGTGCGTGCTGCATAGGTAGTGTGTACTGCGTAGGTACTGCGTGCTGCGTAGGTACTGCGTGCTGCGTAGGTACTGTGTGCTGCGTACGCTGTGTGAGTTGTGCCGCCCAGATGGGAAGGAGGATCTAGTCAGGTGAACAAAGATGAAGTTATTCGCTATGTGATGCGCTATTTAGAAACGACCAATTGTCATATTGTTGAGAAATCGCCTGCGCATGTAACGGTGAAGTTGTCTGAGCAGGCAGACAAGGCGCTAACAAATCGCCCTTATTACTGGGGATTTGTTGAACGTACAGGTACGCCAGCGGAGACGATGCGCTTTACGTTTGTGTTTGATCCTGCGGCGATGCCCTCTGATCCGCCGCGCGGACCACTTGGTATGTCAGCGCCTGCAAGCGTGATAAGCACTGTGAACGATATGGGTAGCAGTGGCGGCGGACAGGGCAATCATGTAGCCGCTCATGCTAGCAGTGGCAATGGAACGAACGGCCAACCCGCCGCTCATTCTGACAGCGGCAGTGGGCCGCTCAACCAACCAGCCACTCATGTTGACAGTGGCAGTGGGCCTAACAGCCAATCAGCCGCTCGCGCTGACGGTGGCAGTCCATCCCGTCCTGCCCCCGCCTCACACGCAAGTAGTGATAAGGAGGCAGCCCTTATCGTACAGCAATCAGCAGCTGCTCAGTCAAGCGCTGTCGTCGGCCGCTTTTCCGGACTCGTTCCGTCCATAACAGGGGGAACGATGCCAATTCGAATCCCGCGCGAGGACGTTACCTACGGCAGCCGCCGTTTAGAGCAAATCATTCAAGCCGCTGCCGATGGCGGCCGCTATGTGAGCCTTTTCGCCGCAACAGATGAAACTGGCATGACATCCGCACGAAGTCATGCTAGATCTGCGAATCGTTCAGTACCTTACGAACCTTGGCTCATGCTTAACACAAAGCTGGAATTCATGTGTGATTTAAAGCGAGAAGAAATTCATTCCTTTGGCATATCACTCGTATCCGGCAAAATGTGCACCCAATTTATGGAGTATGTGCTGCCATTAACGCTCACGCCAAAATTACCTCCCCATGTGCATGTACTACCATGGCACATCGCCTTGGAGCAGACGCAACAAATGGTGGAGCAGTATATACGGGGCCATATTGACACCTGTGACAACGAATGGGCAGAACAAGCTCATGCTCGTCTCCAAGATGAACTAATCAGGTTGTCAGCCTACTACGAGACATTAATTAAGGAAACGGAACAAAGCGAAATCACTTCTGCTAAAGCGAAAGATTCACTAAACAAAGATAAACCGATCAACGACACGAATACAGATACCAATATAGATACAGATACAGATACAGATACAGATACAGATACGGATACGGATACAGATACAGATGAAGCAATACTTGCTTCGATAACGATGCAACAACAATACGAAATGCGTAAACAAGAACTTCGCTGGCAGTTTGAGCCGCGTATTCAATGCTCCCTACTCAATACAGCGCTTGTTCATTTACCATTGCATGCACCAATAACAAGCTTCACACCATAATGTGTCTAGATGCGCCAACTTGTGGCAAAAATAGAACTTATCTGATCAAGCCTCGAAACCATCGTCCGACAACCTTTTTGAGGCTTGTCCTTTAAAATAAGACCAAATGATACATTTTGTATCTGGAATGAGGTGACAAAAATGAAAACACCCTACTGGCTTTCGCATCTTGGAAGCTGGATTCGCTCAGTAACAATAACCATCCTATTCGCTAGTAGTATAGCTTGGGCCATCTGGAGTGTGCATACACATTTTACAACACCGCCCACCCCTGCCAACGCATATACCTTGGACAACAATCAGCAGCCAGCTCAAACACATGTAACAGCGGACGACAGCAAGCACACTGACATAACAGTAGCACTCGCATCATTCCAACAAGCCACAACGCTTCAGCAGCACTCGCCTGACCTTATTCGGATTGCTGAGCATTACAAACAACAGCTTGCTAACAGCTCGCCATTTGATAATTGGAAACAAGGGACATTAGATGTCATGCCACTAGGCCCAGGAACGCACGGCTGGCTCGTGCGCGTGCTGGTCGCAGGCAAACAAGTCGGATATATGATATTGTCAGCATCCAATCCATCTGATTCCGCTGATTCCGTCGATTCAACCGACCCAGCGGACACTCAATCAGACACCGTTAAACTTACCGAGTATGGAACGGGTGAACAAACACCTTACGATCTAAACACATTAAAACAGGCTTTATTATTCCATTTACAGACAGAGCCACAGGCTGCGTCCTATGCCCACATTGAACCATACTACGACGATACACAAGTCACGCTCTGGAAAGTAATCAATAAACAAGGTGTCATAGCTTGGTTAGACGCGCAAAGCGGTGAATGGTTGCCGGATGAATATCAGCCGGAATCCAAATATTTAAAGCAAAATCAACGCGATGCCATTTCAGCGCCTGCAAGCTTAGCGAGCCACAAGCATCACACCACTTCATCTGCGGCTCACCTTGTCCAATCACAGCCTAATCTCGAGCTACGACATGCCGTAACCGATCCAACACCAGCTCTACTGCAACCGTTGTTCGACCCGTACGAGAACGTGACGTGGATGTCACTGCTTAAGCAAGTTCGCGCAAACGCATCCTCTTTAACCGATGAATTCAATCCGCTTGATGAAGCACATAAATGGATTTATGTGCAATCGTCTAGCAACGGAAGCGTACACGTACAAATGCCGTTCTCCGTTGTCGGACTTCAACAATGGGGCATAGCTTCAACCTCAGCTACAGTTGCATCACATCGCCAGCCTACATCCTATGTGGCCGTAGCAAGCCCGGATTTGCAGGCGACCCGTTATATTCACATCGAGAGTGCCGTAATGAATGGAACATTTGTACCGCAAAAATAACACAACAGGCTGTCTCCCCGTAGATGCTACATCTACGATTGAGACAGCCTGTTGTGCATCATCATTGAAGCTAGACGACAAGATGTGTGTAAACTAACGAGCACGTCGCCACACCACTAGACTAGCACGCTTCCATAGTGGCTTAGTGAAACTGCCCCATGTTTTGGCCCACATGCTTAAGCTAAGCGGTAAAAGCCCGAACCATTTTGTAATCCAAGCCTCATTCGTACGCTGCTTGCGCTCCATTTTTTTCTCGCGCCGTGTTTCTTCCGGTGTTTCCATGTACGTCACAACACGTTGTGTAATGAACTTGATGAAATCATCGCTCTTTGCCATGCGCACGCACCACCTTATGAATTTGCCGACCGTTACATATAAGTTTGCACCGTTTTTCATCACCTTAAACATCTTGTTGTAAACGAATTTCTTTTTCACAAACACGCATTATTTACATCGAATGACTAGGACGCACTTCGCACACCTTAACAGCAATGTGTATTAAAAAAGGGAGGATTAGAGCATGAGCCACTTCACCCGACTCGTCACTAAAAGTGCTTGTGCGCTGCTTTTATTGACCACTGTTCAATGGTCTGCATATGGTGGCGTAACACGAATTTCCGCAGAACCGTTATCTCATGAAACGGCAATCATGCAACAGCCTAAACAGCCGCAGCAAGCGCTCAATACGCATAGTCCAAACAATTTATCATCCGCATTTCCACAACGAGTCGTCATTATTGATGCAGGTCACGGCGGGATTGATGGAGGCACGAAATACGGTGATCTTTTGGAAAAAGATATTAATTTAGCCATTGCCCAAAAATTGTACTTGCTACTGCGCAGCAAGGGCATCCCTACTATTTTGAATCGAACCGGAGACTATGCTCTTAGCGATGATAATCGTTGGTCACAAGTGCGCTCGCGGCATCAGCGCGACCTCGCTCAACGTCGGCAATTAAGTAAAGAAATTCCGACTTCGCTGTTCGTCAGCATCCATGTGAACTGGACGAAAAACCAAGCAAAGCGTGGCCCCATTATCCTGCACAAGGACGAAGGACGCAGCAAGATGCTCGCATGGGTCATTCAGCAATCGTTAAACCCTCTTTATGAGGTTCGCAACAGTGTCGAAGTCGGGAGTACTTACTATTTGCTCCGTCGTGTAGAGCATCCAGCTGTAATTGTCGAAACAGGCTTCATTAGTAACGAAGCTGACCGTCAGCTACTGACGAGCGCCAAAGGTCAAGCGACCATTGCGTCTCGAATTTGTGACGCCCTGATCCATTTCAACGCATTATTTTAACCGTGTGCTTAAGAACTTACAACAAAAGTGCCCCAGACGGCGTTTGTTACACCGCGGGGCACTTTGCATTTTGCACTTTGCACCTTGCTATTGCACTTCGCTATTGCACTTGTAACTGCTGGCGCTCAATCAACTTCGAAATGGGCACGATGTTCACTTGCTTCATAAGCTCGGGTACAAATTTGC
Organism: Paenibacillus sp. 481; assembly: GCF_021223605.1. Taxonomy (NCBI): domain Bacteria; kingdom Bacillati; phylum Bacillota; class Bacilli; order Caryophanales; family Paenibacillaceae; genus Paenibacillus; species Paenibacillus sp. 481. The sequence goes on along the minus strand of NZ_CP075175.1, from coordinate 4,248,544 downwards.
CTAGCACTTGTGCGGTCTTTTTACCAGGTGTACCTACATGGCCGATCGTTACACAAACCGCGTGATCTCGTAGATGTTGCTCGATAAGCTTACATTGTTTAGAAATATGAGCAGTCGAAACCTCATCGTCAAGAAAGACATGATTTTGAATAACGGGTACCCCAACCTCTTTGCCGACTTCCGCCACAATCGAGTGGTAATTGGTCTTACTATCCAAATAGTACAAACCCCGCTCTTTGCAAACTTTAAGCACAATTCGCATAACACGTTTATCGCCCGTCGCTTTTGAGCCCATATGATTGTTCATACCGACCGCATGAGGGACCGCATCGATCGCTTTATTCACTCGCTGTTCAATCTCTTGATCGGACAGCGAAGTTAAAATACCGCCTGGCCCCATCCAGCTTGCCCTGCCATGCTTCGGCTCCATCGGCATATGAACGATAACTTCATGCCCAAGTCGATGCGCTTGTTCAGCATCTTTAGCCGTTGTTTGTAAAAAAGGCATGACCGCTACGGTCAGCTTGACTGGCAGCGAAAGCATTTCATCGGTTCCTGACATACGATTTCCGAAATCATCAATCACGATGGCAAGCTGCTTCGTCGTGCGCTCCGCGCCTTTCTGCTGCGCTACCGGCTCGTCCGTATATATCCACGTGGCACTCGAAGCATAAGCCTCATCTACAACACCGCACGCAAGACCTACCATTAATACTGTCACCAGAAACAAACGAAACAAGTGCACTTCATTGCGTAAGCTCTGATTTTGTTCGTATTGTGCCAAACTGTAAGCGACCGTTCCAACAAGCTGCTTCCATTTCTTTCTTAACCATTTGCGTAGCCGGATCATAAAAATGGCACCTCCAACACTGTATTCATTTCAGCGTTGGTGTTAATATGCGCAATAATCGTCCACATTACTCCGCTTTCATAGTTAGCGACCCAATTGCATGAACATTAATGAAAAAAAAGTGACTATTTCATGTCGAAAATGTGTCTTTTTTGAGTAAAACATGATATACTGTTCATAAGTTCAAAACGGCATGAAAGTAGGTGCTTTTATGGAAGCGTTGTCACTTTTAATTTTGTTTTGGGTTATGTTGAGAATACTACCTTACTTTTCTAATGAAGAACATACTAACGGATCTACAAATGGAGGCAGCCGTATGACAACAAGATCTTTATTCATCGCTTGCACAGCAATCTCATTTATTGCATTTATGGGAGCGATCCACTACTCAATTTCCCTTTTTCATATAAATAATCAAGCTTCAGTCTATGCTTATTTCCTAGCTCCATTAGTTTGGTTATTTGCAATCACGTGCAATCCAAAGAAAGAACAATCTGAAGCCTAACAGATGCACATTAAGGTAAGGAGCAATGGTTGTTGTTCCTTACCTTTTCTTTTTGACACATTTGCATTTGTCTGGATACATGGCGACTCGGCGTTGACTCCACCTCGCTCCTCCGGATATAGACTCGCTCCACTCGGCTTCCGATGCCGCTTACAATCTCATTCGTAATGGTGTTACAACGGCTTGCAACTTGCCCCGCAGTAATGATTTCCGCTCCATCTTGACCAATTAAAGTTACCGTATCTCCTTCTTGTACGCCGTCTATGTGCGTCACATCGATCATCATTTGATCCATGCATATATTTCCCGCAATATTCGCTTGTTGACCTCGCACAAGAACGTTGCCACCTTGCTCAAATAAAGCTCTCGGAATACCGTCCGCATATCCAATCGAGACGGTGGCAATACGACTGTCCTCCACTGGCACATAGCTTCGCCCATAACCGATGGGAGTCTCTGCCTTGATTGAATGGACAAGCGTTACCTTTGCTTTCAAGGAAAGGACCGGACGCAATCTGACTTGTGTATTAATGTTATCGTCCTCATTGCTAAGCAATCCGTACAAAGCTATACCTGGACGAGCCAGTCCACAATGTAGATCAGGATAATTTAAAATGCCGTAGCTGCTTTGGATATGAAGTGTACCTGGGTTAATCCCTGCGTACTTCAACTGCCCGATCACTTCATAAAATCGGTTAATTTGTGCACGTGTATAAGCCATATCATCCGCTTGATGGCTATCCGACACGGACAGATGGCTGTAAGTTCCGGTTACGTGTAAATGAGGTTGTTGATACATCCAGCGAATCTGCTCCATGTTGGCATGGGTTTCCCCCAGCCTTCCCATGCCCGTGTCGATTTTAATATGTACGTTTACTTTTCTTCCGAACTTGCCGAATTTGCCAGATTTTCCGGATCTACGGGATTCATTGAGAGAACCCGCATAATCTGCGCTAATCACCGTTTGCGTAAGATCATACCGCACAAGGTCTCTGAACCGACTTGGAGAAGTATATCCTAGAACGATGATCTCTCCTTCGATCCCATGTTTACGTAAGGTAATCCCTTCTTCACATTCAGCCACTGCAAAGTGCCTTACACCCGCATCGTAAAGCGACTTTGCCACCGGTATGCTGCCGTGACCGTAAGCATCTGCCTTGACCACTGCCATCACCTTACAATCAGCGGGAAGGATTTTTTGCAACTCCACAAGGTTATGTCTGAGATGTGCAAGATTCACCTCTACCCAAGCCCTGTGCTTGGGGGTTGGTTTTGTTATTTCCCGAGAAATAAAATACACCACGATACCCGCAAACAGGATCGACAACAGGGTAACGACAACAAAATGAATCAGGCTATTCGCTACCAACACGGCGCTTAACCCGCTAAGCTTAGCTACACCTCGTACGACCACAATGGAAAGCGGATGCAAAATATATATCCATGTACTTAGCTGTCTAACATATGAGCCACCCCTGCCTTTTTGGGTGAGTAGAAATTGAAACAAATAATATACAGCCGGAACTAAAAAAACGTACATACTATCATGCCGCGGCAATTGTAATTGTTGCACAAGGCTTCCCTCTACGAACAGCAACGCAACGGCTAGTGCGAAGAAAAGGGCGCTGCTTGTTGCCGATTGTACGTTGCGGGATGTTTGGGATCGCTGGGCTGTCCAAGCACCAAGTACAATAAAAAGTGGTGCAAAAAACAACCCATTTCTCGTATAGTCAAACAGGGAAAACAAATTCGAATAGATAGCGTGTAAGAGACCCTTCTGTTCTACTAAACCAAAATAACTGTCACCGAGAAGTCCGATTAGATACAGCAATCCAGTCAGTACAAACATCGTTGTAAAGGACAACTTTTTATATAGAAAATAAGTGAGGTAAACGCCAAGGATGAGCGCCGGAAAATACCAAAGGTGATACAATGTCCCATTAAAAAGAATATCTTTCAACGTAGACAGCAAGCTGAAATCTAGTGTGAAATATCCGGCGTACACATTGAGCGGTACATATAGCAACATTGAGGCAAGGTACAGCCATGTGATTTTACGGGCATAACGATTCACGATTAGCCTGTCCTGACTAATCTCCCCTGTCAGCTTCTGAAAGAGCAAAAAGCCTGAAGCCATAAAGAAAAAGGGCACCGCAAGTCGAGCAAATATGCCGGTAAGCAAAAAGTCAGCATACGTATTGTAGGACGTTAATGGCCCCGTATGAATGGCGATGACCAACATAGCCGCAACGATTTTGAAGTCATCGAGCAAACCGTAGTTGTTCTTAGCAGCCACTACCTTCACTACCTTTTTCATGGAATACAGTGACTACAAATCCGTCGTCGTTGTTGCCTGAAATTTCATACCGTTTACCGTTGGTGATCGGTACGGTTGTGACTAATTCTTTTGCACGTACATAATAAATTTCGATGACCAAGTCTTTATGTTCAAAATAGAGATGCTCCTCATGCAAAGCATACTGCTTCAACCATGTGAGATACTCCTCTAGGCACAATCCACGTTGTTCCATAATAACCGAGTGCGGAAAGCCCACATAACGATAATGCCAAGGTTCACAGGCAATATGGGTGATATGCTCTTTGCCCTGTTGGTACCTTTGAATAAATCCATATGTAGCTGCAAGTTGCTTAAACGTTCGGTACACGCCATGATCTGGAAAGGATGGGCATATAAGATTCATATGGGGTGCGTTTTCACCTACATCCACTGCAAGCCCCGTTTGGTGCTCACTTTCATTCGGACGCGCTACATACGATGTTGTAAAAATAGGCCCGTTATCTCGTAACGAAGTTGTATATAATTCCTGCTGCTCCTTTCTTGAACGATACCCACTAACGACGACAATTTCATCCCTCACCTGACATGCGCTCAATAAAGCTGCCAACTGGTACGCACACGTTTTTTCTAGGAATATGTTCTGCTGTTCCGTTTCCAGAATTGGAAGATGATTGACGGATACCACGAACTGTTCAGATGAGCGTATAGGATGTTCATAGTTAACTAATATGAGATGTCCTTGATGAACATCCGCTTGGTCAAGTCGCAGCTCAAGTTGCAAGTTATCAACTTTGGCAATTGGAGTCTTACAAATGTGACGGTTAGTGCTTATCGTCTCCATCATCCTTGACCCCCCTCTACTGCGAGCTGTAACAGTCGATCGAGAATTTCCGCATAAGATAACCCGCTAGCCCGTAGCATGTTCGGATATCTAGAGTTAGACGTGAACCCGGGAATCGTGTTGACCTCATTAAATACAATGTCATAGTCGGGAGTCAGGAACATATCGACTCTTGCAAACCCTTTGCAACCCAGCGTCTTATAAATACGCAGCGCCGTTTGTGTTACCTTGTCCGCTGTGGCCGCGTCTATTCGTGCTGGCAGGTGAATGGTCGAGCTGTGCAGCGTATACTTTTCGGTAAAATTAAAAAAGTCGCCCGTTATTTCAATTTCATCAATAACACCGATGATCGGATCGGAATGATGGCCCAGCACGGCGCAGCCCACTTCAAATCCTTCAACCTGTTGTTCGATCACGACCTTGTGATCGTGTAAAAAAGCAAGTTCCATCCCGCTTATTAACTCTTGCTCGTTGTGCGCTTTCGTAATTCCCAAAGAAGACCCTGACTTTGCAGGTTTGATAAATAACGGAAACTCCAGCTGCGCTGCCGTCGCAAGCGATTGTTCCATAGGTTCACCTTTGAAAATAGTGACAGAGCGGGACGTGCGAATACCAGCTGCCCGCACTAACGTATGTGCAATCTCCTTATCCATCCCGATCGCGGAGGAAAGCATCTCGCACCCTACAAACGGAATACCCGACAGTTCTAGCAAACCTTGCAAGGTTCCGTCCTCCCCATATTTTCCGTGCAGCACGGGAAAGACTATATCAAGCGGAACGATATGATATTCCGTATTTACAAGTTCAATCAGCCCTCGTATTTCTCTACTCGGTGATATAAAGGAAGGAATACAGCTAGCATGCATATGCCAATGGTCGTTACGTATATCCTCGATACTGCCGCTATATCTGAGCCAATTCCCCGCTTGTGTAATGCCTATCATCACAAGGTTATATTGCTCAGTATCTAAATGCTCGATCACGGAAGCGGCTGAGTTCAATGATACTTTGTATTCATTGGAGCAACCGCCGAACAATACAGCAACTGTCTTTTTCATATGTAAACCTCCTATAATCTTGACTGTTCATTAAGAATAGGAGAAACAGTTTAAAAAGATGTAAGGTAAATATAAAGATTTTCTTAATACTGTTCACAGCTAGGAATTATTCTTATCTCCTTAAAAAAGTAGGATTAGCGTTCCCCTCTGCAAAAACGATGATTGAGGGCAAAGGCTTCCTACTTTAGTGAGATATGACGCTAGCCATTTCTTTTGTTCGTTATCGCTCTATTTTTGTTCTATACATTTCACTTTAATATAGACCCAATCAAAGTTTACATTTGCAATAAAAAGTGCTCTGGATATATCCAGAGCACTTCGCGTAACTATCTATTATGTTCAATCTTAAGGTTGTAATTCACGTCTCTACCAAAATCTCTCTCTCCATGGCCCTTGACTTTAATAAATGCTGTAGCTCCAGGCTTTACCCATATACCACCAACATCTGGTGCTGCTCCCTGATCGAATGGCTCGAGCGTATACTCTCTACCTTCAGAGTCGATGTTATAAATAACCATATCATAGTTTACAATATTGCTTCTTGTCGAACTTAACGTAAACTTCACAAACATATCACTCGGGTAGGGGTTAGTCCACTTATGCCAATCGACATCTTGATAATCAATAACCGCTCCAACACTATCAAGACCAAAAATTTGTTTAGCTGTCTCTCTTGTATCATACACACCCTTAGTGGCCGATACACTTGTAGCAGAAAATACGAATATGCTAGAAACCATAAGCAATCCAGTGAGTAACTTTTTGAATACCACAATTCCACATCCTCTCAAATTATGTAGAGCTGGCCAACTCCGTTCCACAATATACCATAAAAATACATGTATTGTATATATGAATGTAGAAAATTTAATGAAAAAGTTGAAAAATTTACACGGGGTAAGATTATATGATGAATATGCATTTAATTTAATAGATTCGATTTTAAAAACAATTTATTTAGATATTTAAATTATTGTAAAAATATAAAGTAAATTTCTTGTCCTATTTTGTTAAATAAACGTCATTGAAAGTCGTGCAAGACCCAGATTCTTGTGCCGCAAGAAGACATCATACAGAACCGATAACGAAATCATATATACGGTTAGAGACATTGGTAGAGCAATCTATGAAACCTCACATATATGTAATATTTTAGACTATTTTATAAAATTACATAGTAAATATAGTCATATTTACCCAAATACAATTTTGAGTTTTTATTATATGATTTAGATCAATTTGAAAATGGGAGGATTTAGGATGAACATAAGTAAACTAGTATTAAGCTCACTTATTGGTGCATCATTAGCTTTTGGTTCTGTAAGCATCAACACAGCCCCTGCCGCTGCTGAAATGTCCCAACAAACTACAAATTTATTGGTTTTAAGTATTGGTGAAATTCGTCATATCGGCGCCTATAACATCATTCAAAACTCACAATGGGCCATCGCTAAAACATCAGTACCTTCCTACATTCAAGCCATAAGACCAGGAAGTGCACTTATCGAAATCTATGAAAATAGCAAATGGGTTCGCTATGAAGTCTATGTTAGGGCCCATTAACCATTAATCTCTGGCCTTGTGATAACATACTGCCTCTCACTACAGGAGGCGGTATGTTATTTTCACCTTTTTCACCCCGATGAAAGTTCTATGTAGTACAGCAGCTCGGTAAGGATTTGTATTATTTCCAAATAAATACCGCCTCCATAGAGACGGTATCTACATTACTTGGTCGAATATTCACTCACCTCAAATATCAAAATTTTATCGAACACAACGTAGTCCTTTCGGCTGAGGTGTCACTTGTACCTCGTTCGAATTTTGATTCTCTCCACAAGTATGATTTGCAGCGACAACATAGCAATACGGAGCCCCTGCTTTGGCAGCATTGTCGGAATAGCTCGTAATGTATACACTATCTGCTACTGAAACATACGGCCCGCCCGGTTTTTCTGCTCTCTTTACGGAATAACTATCAGCACCAAGATTATTCCATGTCAAACTAACATTCGTGCCATTCCATTCTTCCTTTAACACTGGAGGAGCCACACTTGGTTTAAAGAAGACATTGATATCATAAATGTTGTTCGGACCATTCACTCCGTTGATAAACGCTATTTTCTTTACATTTTGAGCATCAGGAAAACAGATTTGCTGTTTATTTTTATCTTTGTAGAACTCATGTTTGATGAGTTGTCCTGATGAATTAAAAAAACTAGAATATCCATCCGTATCATTCTTAATATTCCTATAAATTTAAAAAAGCCCCGAATTCGACTTCAGGGCTGCATTCATATTCAGCTTAACTGCTGTACACTTTAACGAAAGTTCGATCAAAGTTGTTATTTTTCAAATCATTCTTATCTATTAGAACTTCCAAATAGCCAGCATCCCACCACATCATACCCGCCTCTTCTAAAGAAGATATCGAAAAGAGGACTTGCCAATTCTGTATCCCTTTCTGATGCAATTCTTCGTTTTTTTGATAGTCGATTACGAGAGGCAGCAACTTCGTTAATAAATACTCAGCATCTTCCGAATTTCCACGCTCAGCAGCTTGTGCTGCTTTTTCTCGGATATGACTTTCTTCTTTGTGCGTATAAAGTAAATCTTCAAGCCCATTTTTGCATAAGTACGCCTGTTCTAAAGAATCCTCATAAAAGTCCGTATGTTCTCCCCAGACGGTTGCAGGGCTATTACATAACAATTGGTAGACTTGATTATACTCACACCTTAAAGTGTCCAACAACTCCTCGTTATCCAAATATTCGCCCCCAATAACAACTTTCGGTTTAAAAGATATTTTGTACGAATCAAAATCTCTATCACCCTCACCAACTTCCACTTTACGCTTAGGAGGCTTCGTTCTTTTCAATACACTTAAATCACCATCATAGTAAAATAGGTTATGTTCAACATCCGTTGCAGGTTCATCTAATCCTAGAAAAAAATAAAGTATACCCTTGCTAGGTAAATCTTCGCACGGAGAGTACGGCAACTCGCTTAAATTAATTTGTGCGATAAACGAACAATACTCGTCATCCGATACACAAGGCCATTTGATGTGGGGAGGTAAATCTGGATAACCAGCAATACGGCTGTTACCCATTTGCTTATAGTCTTCCTCTTCTTCCAGATGAAATTCGAGCCTAGTCTCCGCGAAACGGAGAAGATGTTCTTTCAGCTCTTTTTTTATTTGATATTGTTCAATAATTCGATCTAATTCGTCTTCGATAAAATGGGTAGATAGCACATCGTTCTTCCTCTCTGCATGGCATTAGATTATGATATTTTTCCCAACCATATCACCCACAATATACCACTAGGAAAGAGGCTGTCAATTTGAAAAAGTGTACGAAAAAGCCCTACACCATAGTTGAGACTTCATAATATCCTACCTTAAAATTAGAAACTCCCTCTCCTTTACATAGTAAATTGTGTATATTCAATCTACTATATTAGATATCCAAAGGAGGTTTTACTAATGAAGTTCAAACGCGCACTCGCACTCGGCATGATGGCAACATTGATGTTCTCGATACCCGCTTATGCTTCTTCGACTGAAACGCAGTCTCAAACTGTAAGCGCAAATGTAGAGCGACCAGGTTATACATACAAGCAAAAATTTATTGCGGTCAATGGACCAGCACTAGTCATTAAGACAAGAAGTATTACCGTGGAAGACAATCTAGGACAGGTATCTATTACCATACATCACAAACTGGGAGATACAGTAATTCATGGTATGAAGCGCACGCTTCCTGATGGCCCTGTTAAAGTAATTGATGAGACCAATAAAATAGTCTACCTCGTGTATGTCAGTAGATAATCTTTTCCGAACAAAAGCCGTATGAAAAATCATACGGCTCTTGTTCTTGTTTATCACCTATTTATGTTGTGACGGTTACTTGAGCAATTAAACAACGGTACGATAGCAATAATACAACATTGAGGATTTGCAAATATTTCTTACTATAATGAACATTTTAGTAATTGCTAAGTAAGTATAATGAATACTTATGATATACTGTCAATAAGGTAAATAATGGTCGATTGCCATGAAAGGATGGTGTATATCGTGTCAACCGCAAACTCAAGACGGTTAACTGGGAGTATCATTTTATTTATTGCAGCAATCCTCTTTTCAACTTACCATTTATGTATTTCTATTTTAGGAGCAGGAAAGCTTTCACCCTTTAAATCATCTGATTTGTCACTGCTCTACGATTCATCTATTGTTTTCGGGCTAATTGGTATCGGATATTTGATATACTCAGAAATTATGGAGTATAACAATAGTGAAAAGCAGGATGAAAGATAATCCTGCTTTTTCTTTGTTTTATATTCTTTTTTCCACGATAGTTACAATACCTCTCGTTTTACCGCCAGCCAATTGAACAGGAGACTTAACACTGACAGAATTGCGGCTTAATTCTCTATCAAAGCGGTTATAACTAACAGTGTCTCCCACTGCTACGTCATATAAAGGAGTAAATGTCAGATAAACCTCTGTTCGTGGCTTCGCCGTCACTTTAGTAGTGTAACTCACAGACTTCGTATTATGCCAACCTGCACCAAACACAATCTCCATAGCTTGAAAGTACGTACTTGTGAATCCAGCACTTGCATTATACCCATATTCATTGCTCCAATTCACTTCTTGCTCGATGTCGTTAACCGATGACGTATTTCGCAAAATGTCTGTCATCGCTATCCTCATCTCCGGTTGAGGTACTGCTGCAGAAAAATAACTGGAATAGAATCTGAATTTCACTGGACGATTATCAGGATGGTCAGCAGATATATCATTTGATGGATTTTGATTAGCTCTTTTCGTCAACCCATCGACTTGGCTTTGTACGACTTGACCTCTTTTCAAGAGGGCCTTGTACTCATCAATCGTGATTTCTTGCAATCCGTTCTCCGTGGTCAAAAATGAACGCACAACCTGTTCATTTTGTACCTTTTGTTGATGGACACCTTGGGCACTTGCAGAAGGTGCAATAGAAAGCAACAGACTCAAAGATACAGCAGCAAACAGTTTCTTAATTTTCATTGGTAGTGCCTCCCTAGCCAAATTTTTATAACAGGTGTTGTTTTCGCAATGTTGACTAGATGTTGATGTTGAATAATAATGAAATTGGCAATACCTTTTCGGGACTAGGACTATTCTGAGTAATCCTAGTTCCTATTAATTTGCAATCAATAGAACCACCCCCATTTTACCGATTTCAAGTCATAAAATGGTGCCTGAAATAAGAGAACACCCAACACAATTATTGGGTGTTCTTAGAATATCATGTTCATTTATGAATACAATACCTGCACAGGCAGATAAGAACCATTTTATGTAAAATAAAAAAATTATTTTTCTATTTTACATGGACACAACATGTAACCATAACCATGCACAGTCAAAATAAACTTTGGGTCACGGTCACTGCTCTCCAGTTTTGCTCTTATACGTCCTATACACTTATATAGCTCTCCTTTGGGTATTCCTTCATACTCTGGCCACCATGCAAATTCAATCAAATCTTGTGTTGTGATAGCTTCATTTGGACTCATAGCAAGCTTACGTAGGATACGCATTTGTACGGATGATAAAGGTATCAGTTTAGAGTTTTTTACAGCAATTAATTTTTCAAAATCAATATAGCAAGTTGAACTTAAATCAACACGTTGTATCTGAAACCACTCCTTAAATAAAGAATAGGCTTATGCAGGAATAAAAATAGCATAAGCCTGTTCTTTGATGTAATATTTCAACTTTCCGCCTCAACAACTTTAACCTTCATACACTTCAGATTAACCGTGTTGTAAATCTCTCTACATTGAAGCATCGGATTCCAATTCCAAAAATCAGAACCGTTCGCTGTTATCAAATGTCCTAACCATTCGGCAAATTCCATTTCCAAACAGATATATTTAGGACTGCCCTCATTCCAAAATAGGTAGTTCTCGTTACGTGTTGCATCTATAAAAAAATTAGCTTTAGGATTAGAAGCAATGGGTAGGAATTACGGTCGAACGGCGTAAATAGTCGTCATAAACTTTGTGAGCATGTCTAAGCCATAAATCTCCGTACGCATTCCTTCCCCAATATCAAACAGAATTGCGCCATTACAACAATTTAGGAACTCCATGTACTCATCTGGGAGTTGAATGTTGAATTGATTCGTAAACGTTCTCAGTTCCCTTTTGGTCGCAGGAGGATTAAATGTAAAGCGCCCCACATACAGCCCACCATATACATTAGGGACTAACAACGTCTTACTTTGTGCTACACGCTGTTGCAAGCAGTTCATAATTTTGAAAACGTTGTATTTCTTACTCACAATCATTCCCCATTCGGACTATTTAGTTTTCTCTCCGTCCTAACCAAGTAAAATTTTATATGTAGGTTTTTCATGAGTAGGTTAAAGGGGTTGCAAAGGATGTTAATCGTGGTGAGCCTTCTAAATAACTAATAGTCATTATTTAAGAAGAATGTTGTATCATCAATTTGTAAGGTTTGTTTATCGGCTGTGTTTATCGCAAGTAAGCACAGCCTTTTCAATTACATCATTGCAAGGATCATCATCGTCAAAGAATCGCTTCCAATCACAGCCTAGAACTTGTCCGATGCGTTTCGCTACTTGAACACTTGGGTCACGTCTCCCCCTCTCGATATTGGAGTAAGAACTGCGTTCAATCTTGGACAAATTCGCCACTTCCTTTTGGGTTTTACTTCCTCTAAAGTGTATTAGCCATTTTCGTTGCTTCAAGACTTTCTCACCTCCTTTCGAATTGTGTTCTTTTGAAATTCTAAGATGTACATATCAAGCTCTTGACTAAGTTGGACAACGGGTTGTGCAGTAAAGCTCTCGTGTTCGTTTACTGCGCGAATAAGTTTCGTTCTAAGATGACTGATGTTCAAAAACAAATGATTGTCTCCATCATTTCGGAAAAAGTTATCAGGAAGAATATGCTCACCCCCACCAGATAATTTTGTATTTGCAAAAATTAGTATAAGCGTAGTTTCTCATATCATATTATTTCAAAATTGGTAGCGAAACTTTTGTAAAATAGCATTATATGAAATTAATATAAAATAAAAAAAGATGCCCATCGGCATCTTAATTTTTAATGATTATTTACTGTCCACTAATCCACGGGGCACCCCCGCTAAAAAGCACAACAGAATCACCCACAATAATACTCGCAGAAAGAAGTATTGCAACGAATAAAATAGGTGATTTTGCTAAAAATTTCTTCATATCAGCCCGTCACCTTCCTCGTTTATCTCGTCTCTAATTTGAATAACCATTTGGTTAAGCTCCATAATTGATTCTATCTCTAAGTGAGTATTATCATCTACGATAGCTTTTGTAATTAAGGATATGCCATCGAATGCTTTACCAAAATGCGAGATACCCGCATACTCTATGGTGCTCATTTTATAACAATCTAAAGCATGCTTAAAATCCTTATCAGCGAGTAACAAATCACCTTTAAGCCTATAGTAATAAGCTAATTTCGCACGTTTTTCTGGCGTGGTGTATATATCTTGAAGAGACATTTTCATTTGTTCTTCGTACTTAAATAGCTGTCTTGCGGCATTAGAGTCTTTTTTAATTGAATAGAAATCCATGAGCTGAACTACTACATATGTTAAATTGTATTCAGAAGGATTCAATAAATATTGTTCAAATTGTTGAATACCTAAATCAAGACTAACTGTCTTTCCATTGATACCGCTGAGCATAACCTTAACATTATCTTCAATGAAATCGTAAGGAAACTTCGCATATTCATCAAGGTAGGTTTTACTATCTTCATACTTCCCAAGACAGAAATAAGAATTGCAAATATTTAGGGTTGCATCTGCTTTTAATTTACTCTTTGTAACATCATTATGAGTAACATACTTACTCAGTTCAATTGCTTCATCATATTTTGATAGACTAACAGCATGTACTCCTAGTGCATAATACAGTATTAATCGTTCTTTTTCGTTTAAAAAATTTGCGTAACTGAGAATACTTCTGCCTAGTTGATAGGTGTACTTTAATTTACTAAAATCGTTTCGTTCAATCATATATTTCTGATACATGCCCTGAGCAATGTAAGGCATAATTCCGTGACTGCGCGAATAATCAATGATGCTGTTGTACAAGTCTAGTCTAATTGGCGGTTCTTTTATCGAGGCTGTAACAATATAAAGACTTTCCACTAACTCTATGCTATCTCGCTTTTCAGTTTCAAGGTATTTGGCAGCAATTTGGGGAGCTATTGAAGCGTGTTCTGATGTTGTAATCGCCAATTCCAAGATCGCCATAAGTGATTCTGCTCGATGCTCTACTTGGATATATTGTTCAACATATTCACGAAAGGGGATGTTTAGCACAGATGCAATGGCTTCAAGAATTTTAAAATCGGGTTTCTTTGTCTCACCGGTTTCGATTTTTGACAAGCTTCCTTTAGAAACATTGATTATACTCTCCAACTGCGCTAATGTCATGTTCACTTGATTCCTATAACGTCTTATAAGTTCCCCCAAAGGTGTAGTTACATGCCCCATGCTCTCACCTTCCCACAGATAAGTTCCATATTAAACCATTTAATTCATACTACCATCACCGCCCATATGTGTAAACCATATTTTGATTTATTTTTATTGTTTAGAGAAAAGCTGCCTTATATTGCGAAGAGAATTGATGTGCCGAGGGGAGATAATAACAAACCGTATGCGGTGCTAGTGCGGTAGGTCATTATTTTGGAGCAAAACAGAAAAATAATAAGATGGTTCAGTACCCCCTATTTCAGTAGGCAACAAAGTTTTCACCCTATCTGCACTTAGGATTCTGTTATGGTTAAATTGAAGTAGCAATCAAAACCAGATCACAAAGACTTTTTTATATCTCTTAACGTTCAGATAAAACTAAGTACTTCATAAAATCGTCTCCAGTCATTAGTTTCTTTAAATTCCACTACGTACAAATAAAAAGGGCCTCTACGCATACCCATTTCATCGGCTAATTGAGCTTAAATTCCCTCAATAAAACATAGAGGAATTTCATAAAACTTTTCAAACGCGAGGCACCCTTATAACCCACTACGTTCATATAAAACGGGAACTTTTGAGCTTTATACCACCAAGCACAATAAGTTTTTATAACCCACTACGTTCATATAAAACCGCGGCAACGTATGGCAGCACCCACACCTCCTGAACTTTATAACCCACTACGTTCATATAAAACGAAGTTGAACAAATCAAGGCAGATACACAACTACAAACTTTATAACCCACTACGTTCATATAAAACAAGTCTCGCCATTTTTCGGTCAATGTTTTTGGGTAATCTTTATAACCCACTACGTTCATATAAAACAGCTTGACGGCTCTTACACCTACGCGCCGGATTGGACTTTATAACCCACTACGTTCATATAAAACTTACTACGGGGATAGTCTATCAGTAACACCTATTGATCTTTATAACCCACTACGTTCATATAAAACTTCGGGCAGGAGAGTTCGTGTTCTACGGAGAGAATCAACTTTATAACCCACTACGTTCATATAAAACGTACCGACATCCGCAAGCGATCCGATAGATACAATGGTCTTTATAACCCACTACGTTCATATAAAACTACTTACATTTCACCCCGTTAGCTAACCTATATAGTGTCTTTATAACCCACTACGTTCATATAAAACGCTCAACCGTTCCGCCATATCCGAAGTATAGAATATCACTTTATAACCCACTACGTTCATATAAAACCACATCGCCAGCAGTGACAGCGTCAACACGTGCCAACTTTATAACCCACTACGTTCATATAAAACTCCATCCCGTTCGTTTATCAGATTAGGCAAAAAGACTTTATAACCCACTACGTTCATATAAAACTTCCATTATCACCATACGATATATCCATCAGGGAATACTTTATAACCCACTACGTTCATATAAAACTTCCATTATCACCATACGATATATCCATCAGGGAATACTTTATAACCCACTACGTTCATATAAAACCCGAACATTGGGAAGCGTGGCTCGAACAGTTTGGCAACTTTATAACCCACTACGTTCATATAAAACCGATAAGAGCGGGCAACGAGCGTTAGACGAGATAAACTTTATAACCCACTACGTTCATATAAAACACGCAGCTTCCGCTGGCGTAGCAGCTCCGATGTCCGACTTTATAACCCACTACGTTCATATAAAACTGCTATAGCTGACGTGGCCGTTAGTTCCCCATCTCCCTTTATAACCCACTACGTTCATATAAAACCAGAGCGCAATGCCTCTGCCTCTTTACATATGTGTACTTTATAACCCACTACGTTCATATAAAACGAAGAAACCGTGTGTCACAGCGTTTGAATTACCTTTCTTTATAACCCACTACGTTCATATAAAACTCGGTGCCTTCAGTCGTTGCCCGCGGATGTCACATGGCTTTATAACCCACTACGTTCATATAAAACCAACAAGAGACACGGACACCAACAAGCCGGATATACCTTTATAACCCACTACGTTCATATAAAACCTTTGCCACCCTCGATCAATTCGCCGAGATTCTCAACACTTTATAACCCACTACGTTCATATAAAACCGACAAGCGATACAAAACCTTCTGGGGTTAAAGCGACCTTTATAACCCACTACGTTCATATAAAACCGAAAGTGGAGTGGAGGCAATGGCTAAAAATTTCAAACTTTATAACCCACTACGTTCATATAAAACAGCAAGAATGCTGACAAGATAGGTCCGGAGCTGCTCTTTATAACCCACTACGTTCATATAAAACTGCTATATCAGATACAACGGAGTCTGCGACTAAAATCTTTATAACCCACTACGTTCATATAAAACTGGGCCAACACAAGTCTACGCCCTGGTGTATAACACAAACTTTATAACCCACTACGTTCATATAAAACCGATGCGCAGCAATGGATGCAAGCTTTCAAGCTCTACTTTATAACCCACTACGTTCATATAAAACAACAATTGTGTATCTACATAGCTTCCATGTTAATCCATCTTTATAACCCACTACGTTCATATAAAACGCGCTCGAAGTCAAAGCGGGTTGTCGTAGGACGGACGAGCTTTATAACCCACTACGTTCATATAAAACCAGCTTCAAGATTACCAACGAGTACATCATTTTATCTTTATAACCCACTACGTTCATATAAAACTTGATTTCAGCATCTTTATATAGTCCAACTACTTCCTTTATAACCCACTACGTTCATATAAAACCAGCCTGAGCAGCAGGCATGGGGTGAGATGACTGGCTTTATAACCCACTACGTTCATATAAAACCTTCCTCTTTTTTCACTTTCTCAGCCCCAATATCATCGCTTTATAACCCACTACGTTCATATAAAACCCCGTAAGCTTAAACCCAAAAACCCTTGATATATCAAGGGTTTTTGAGCCTTTAAACATCAAAAAAATAAGCCGTTTTGCATCGAACCTCTAATCGTGCAAATTGAAAAATAGAAAAAAGTACTCCGAGCCCAGTACTGGTAAGGACTTCATGGCAAACACTCAAAAAATCGTTTGATGCAAACTTCAAAAAAATAGTTGTTCAAAGGAACGATCTTTGCCGTAAACTATTTTCTCTATAGCTTTAGGATTTTCCACTTTATAAATATAGATGGAATCATCATCAGTAGTCAATTTCTTCAGTTCAGCCAAACAGCGTGTTAACTTTCCTTTGGTGATTTCTCCTTCAAATACAGAGTTTTGCGTCCAATCTAAGTACTCTCTTAGTTTTTTGCACACCTTACCGACTCGCTTTTCACCTACGTCATACGTAATAATAACAAACATCTTTACCACCACGCCTTAAAGGGCTTGTATACAGTATCCCCTATCATATGTTTAATCAGTTTATAAGCCTCAAGGCGAATTAGGTATCGATAGGATACGTTTCTCTTCAACTGGCGATGCTTAAAAGTACTTTTCATTTTCTCATCGAATGCAGCTAAAAATCGCTTACGACCTTCATCACTTAAATATACTAATCCATCTTCTTGATCAAAATGCTTTTCCTGAATTCGGCGGTTGTTAATAAGGTTAAAAATAATAGAATCAGTGATTAATGGTTTGAATATTTCAGCTATATCAAGACATAAAGAATACCTTTTACTAGATGATTCATGCAAAAAGCTGATCGTAGGATCAAGCACTGTCTTATAAATCTCTGATAAGACAGCAGTATACATAATACTATTTCCAAATGATATCATTGCGTTAATAGGATCATGTGGTGGGCGCTTAGAACGATATTCCCACTTCCATCCCCCTTTTAACATGCAATTAAATGATCCGTAATATACTTGCCTACACTGCCCTTCAATTCCCATTAACTGCGGGATAGAACGTGCTTCATCCAATAAGGCTGCATGTGCAGATAATGTTCCGATGTAACTTGATACTTCTTCTTCAGCACCATACTTACGTATATTACGCTGCATATGATGAACTGCGGATTGTATAAACTGTCGTGCTATATACATCCTTTTTTCATTATCCCATACATGTGAACTTTGTTGAACCACAGTAAACCCAGATACTTGTTTTTTCCGAGGGACAAAAGATCCATCATAGAATCCGTAATAATTATATAGATGCAGTTGAACACCATGTGAGGACAAAAGATGAAGCATAGAACTATTCATATCCACTTGACCAAAGATATGTATATTATCTGTTTGCTCAATAGGAAGTGGTCGAGATAATCCCTCTTCATTAACAAAGTAAAGAGTATTATCTTTTCGTTTCAATCTGCCTCCAGACATCATGAATACGTCTCTTTTCATACAGCATCCTCCTCTTCACCAACAAAACAGTAATCAAAGTAGGCACATTTTTTACAATACGTTTTCTTACGCAGATTCGGGACTTTACCGCTAAGAAGAGAATCAATTGATTTAATAGCTTGCTCTATCTCTTGCTCACCTTCTGCATCAAGTTCAATTCCGACAGTTTTCTTTTCTTTTGGGTAGCTAAGTAAACCCTTCTTCTCTATACCACGTTGTCGGAGCAAATAAAGATAATAGAGCATTTGTAATCGATCAGCATGTTCCATACGACTCGATATTTTCACTTCCCGTACAATGTCCCCATCTATCGTATCAATAGTTGTAAATTCATCTAGACTTACTTCTTTTGTCAAGCGAGAATATGCTTGGTCATGCAACACCAATCCTTCGATCACACGATCATGCTCTAATTCAAATCCAATCCCTCGATTAAACAACCAAAGTTTACGATGACACATTGCAAAGTAATGCATCTCAATACCTCTAATAGACAACGAATCTCACCCCAGTAAGATAGATTGTTAATCGAAAAACGCAGTTTCTCCCCCAGGTTTAAGTCCTGGACCATATCCTGTAGCTTCATCTTTAGAATAAGTAGCTTGTCCCATGCTTAATACTTGAATATGTTCCAGCCCCTTTTCTGTTAGGTTCGTCCCTTTCCCACCGTTACGCGAAAGCCAATACATTCTTACAGATACAGTCTTTTTTTCAATTTCCCGACGAATACTACGTCTTGTTTCTTTATCTTTTGCAAACTGATATTCCTCAACTAGCTCACTTACTTTTGGCCATAACTCAGCTGGAATAACCATTTGCGTTTCAATTTCACGCATCATTTTTTGGGCATCAATTTTACTAAATTTGAAATACTCCATATTTTTAAATACATCTATAGCATTATCAAATTCGGTTAAATAGGCTGTTCCTTTCAAAACAGTACGACTATAAAGTTTCTCAACCAAACACATTTTAGCTTGCTCATCCACGCACTTACCATCTAAATCATTCAACATTTCCAATCCAATCTTAACGACATCACGATCATAGACGCCACCTTTTCCACTTCTACTAATACCGCTGCATTCCTCTGTAAATACGATAACATTTGGCTTATTTTCATCGTACAGTCGAACACGGTAACATCTGCCCATTCGTTGAAATAAGCTATCTAACGAGCAAATTTCTGTATATAACAAATCAAAGTCAATATCCAATGAAGCTTCCACAATTTGCGTCGTAATCCAAATACCATGATCAGGCGCTTCCTCTTTCAAATGCCAACCTGATTGAGCAAACCCCAGTATTTCCTTCTCTAATTCATTTCGATCTTCTTGGGTAAAACGAGCATGAAGCAACTTTGGAATACTGCATGACTCACCATTAATATGAGCCCGATCCACAAGGAACTCCCAAAACTTAATAGCCTGATCGACCGTATTTACGATCACGAGTACTTTTTTACTCGCCGCTTCTGCAAAAATTTCTTCCACATCATTAAAAATACTTGTACCCCTAATCCCTATGCGATGTCTAATTACATCATGTGTAAACGTTCCAAAAGCAATCTCTTCTACAGGTATAGAAGTGTGCTTCTCGATGGCTTCAACATACAGCGCAGGCAAAGTTGCCGTCATTACCATAAACTGTCCACCAATACGATAAATCATATCTAACGCAAAAATAAGCATGGCTGCTATTTTAGGATCATAAGCCTGAATTTCATCTATCACGACTTTGGAATATGCCATTGTTGCAAGTTCTTTTTCAAACCCACAATAGTAATACGGGAACTTTAAAATTTGATCGATCGTGGACAATGTTAATTTCTTAGCGAATTGTCGAGAGCTTTCATACGTCAAATCATGATCAGTATATTCGGCTTCTTCAATCTTTTCATAGCTGGTTGAGTGCAATAAGCCAACACTTTGAAGGTTAATCTCCCCTTCTCTTTGGAAACGTGTAAACATGGCATTCAAACTGACTCTTAACGGGAGTGTAAAAAACGATTTATCTGTTCCTATCCACAACAATGCAGCCTCTGTCTTACCTGTCCCAACTGAACTTGCGCAGATGATATTTTTATTACGGTTCTCTAAGGCGAATAACTGTACAGGTCGAAGCACTTTGTACTGGTTATTCAAGTAGCTTAAAGCTACCTCTCCTGGTGACTCATCCTCCCCTTCTTCCACCCTTACACCCGCAGAAGCTGCATGGTCGATACGATGAAGAAGTCCCTTCAGTAAGACATGACGCCGCCATAAACGCTCATCTTGACGTAACTTTCGCTCACTTTTTTTGGAGCAACGATTTCGTTGTAGATCACTAATATACGGTGAGGGATCATGCTCCTTCATAAAGATGTTTATGTCTAATTCATTGAGTAAGTCTACAGGAATTTGCGATAAATGATTAAAAATTTGTGGAATCTTTTTGTACATATCTTGCTTATAAGCATGCAAAATCACATTCTCTTCCGGCATCTGGGAACGGCCTTCATGGTGAAAACCGATGGCATCTATAAGCAGAAATTGCTCCTCCATGTCTAAATTCAAGTAGTCAAAGGGAACCAGTGCCACAGATAAATAATTGTGCGGATAATCAGCAAGGAAGGTTTTAATTAATAACTTCCCTAAAGCTCTATTTACTTTATTCTGAAAAGGAGTATACGCTTTGCCGGTATCGTGAAAAAGGATAGCAATCACCAATAGACGCCAGAAGGAGGCATCTGCCTCCTTTAGACGTTTACCATATGCACTTCGTAAAATCTCTAGCTCACGCAAAAGCATGGACGTATGCTCCGCAATACTCTGCTCCACAGGTTTTGTTTTTGCAACAAACATATAGACTAATCCCCCATCTCCAGCGGAAAAGCTACACAATCTTCTCCGTCTGTCCACCAATACTCCCCTTGAACATATGGCCCAGCTGCTACATATTTCGCTTGTATTCGTTCCCACTGACGAATCCCTTGTCGAACGGTATATATCCAATTTAATCGGTAAGGAACACCCGTTAAGTTGTAATCCTGGTTAATAGAATCTGGCACATATATACTGTGGTTGAGCCTCATTCTCTTTTTCTGAATAGAAGACAGCTCTACAACACGGCATTCATCAATGCGAACGAGGTCCTCCCATCGTCCTAAAGAGATAGGTACGCCCCGCTTTATGCTTTCCTGTATCGATTCCAATACAGAATCTTCTGCTTGCACATGGATAATCAACCCTACATTAAGCAGCATATGCATGTAAATTGGCATTGTCGTTGTATGTTCATATTTGATTTGTTGCGCCAATCCATCTAGCACTAAAGGTATCTCGCCAGTTTCCAACTTCTTCACGAAATAGTGGGTCTGATAATCAGTAATTCTCGTTTCATAGCTACCTTGAATACTTATTTTCATAGGAATTAATGAAGTCGCTTCCAGCAAGGCATGTAGCATTCCTTTAACAGTTGAATAAGGAGGAAGCGGATATGTTTCTCCCACCTTAAACGCCGCTGGCTTCTTATAACACGCAGTCTCTTGAAACAATTGCAGTCGAAGGGCCTTCATTGCATCACGCCCCATACACTGCTTGAACCGATTGTTTTACTTTTTCAAAAAATTGATCAACAGAACATATCTGCTCTCCAAATGTATCTCTAAGCTCAGGTTCATTTGCCCAGATACCATCTACAAGACCCACACTAGTTTGAGCACCAATTGATTCGCCCATAAATGTTGTATCCATGACCGATTTAATTTGTCGAGAGTCAATACCAAACTCTTTACCTGATTTAATAAGTCCTACTCTCCCAAGGAAAAATGGGTTCGATACCTCGTAGGTTCCCCCAACAATAAATAGCGGGCTCAAGTTTTCACGACGACCACGAATATCCCGATATAGCACCTTTAAAATTTCAAGCAACTGCGCTACGCGCTCGAAGCGATCCTGTGCAGACAGCTCAACATTTCCATCAATTCCGACTCTTTGCAAATCTATTGTCATCGTATACGAATAATAGCTATGATGCTGTTCAATGTTAGCTAAGCTTGTACTCATTTTAGACTCGTTGCCATTTCCACGCTGCGCAAGCCCCATATTATTTAAAAATTCCATATCGCCCTTATATGGTTCCAAAGCTATCGCATGACTTAACCTTGCTACAGCTGGGCGCTTCTGTGATTCTTTGTCTGTCTTCAAATATCCAAACAAATCCATCTCTACCGAATCCGCGATCGTTACGTCTTTACGGAATTGAACAACACCCTTTGAGTTATCAACCGTGTCTAGATTCCAACCAAACAGTTCATTTCCCATGCGCACGATGTCATAGCGTACACTTTGCCGTGAAGCGAATGTATGAATATCACCATTGCCGCGATGAAACTTTTTCAACTCTGAAATGTTGCCAATGCCTTCTCCGTAGTTTAAAGATTGAGCTTGAAAAATTGCTGTAAATGTTAATGCTCTTGGCATTTTAAATACACTCCTTCGTTAATCGTATTTATTAATCGTCTTCAGATTCATCCTCATCATTATCCTTATCAGGGTCATCATTGCTGGAATTCACTTGCTTATCTTTGTCATTGTAATCTTCACCGAGCAATCCCGTAATAAATGCCCCTCCAAAGGTAGGGAAATCCATCTGCTCATCATTATGTACATTGAGTAAAATTGAATTAACTGTCATCCCTGCCTGTAGATATAAACGCATTACCGTATTAAAAAACTGTTGACGATCACCAGCATTCACTGCATTGAGCAAACGATAAGCTATAGCTGCGAGTCGTTTTTCCGGCCCCGACACATGCTCCGTGGTTTGCTCTTTACGAGTGTTCGTTTTATTCGTTAGCCGCTTTTGTAGTTCTAGGCCTTGCTTATATACTAGCCAAACTTGCTTTGATTTTACGGAGTTCATCTCGTTCTCCCCTTTCTTTTTATACTGTTCAATCCGATGCCTTTCCAAAAATGCAACCCAAGCACTATATATACCAGTCCGTCCTTGAGGGCCATTGTTCATAAATTCACGAACGGCGAGCCGCAAATGATTCATGACGATACGAATAGGATCAATGGATTGCATGACTAGGCGTAAAAATGATTCACGCAACGCCATATCGCGTATGCCGTCTATGCCTTTTTTATTTGCACCAAACTGCTCATGATAAAAATACTGTGTGATATGCTCAGGAACGTCGAAATAATTCAAAATCGTTTTCTTGCTACGGTAATCTGCTGAAAACTCGATAAACTGCACAGGTAAGAATACGTTAGCTTTCTTCTCTTCACGCCTTAACACTTTAGAAAGTATACTTGGCAGTGTTTCTCCCTTCTCTAGTTCACGTAGGTGGTCGTTCATGCGAATAATCTCGTCAACGTCACCATCCGAATACATAAAAGAGTGATACAATGGCGTAGCACTCTGATCCCGACGTCGGTAAGTAGTTAATCCTGCTGGAGCAAGGAATAAAATTAACTTAACCCACGACGAAATAGGAACTGGCTGCTTGTCTTGCAAATTCCAAGCAAAATTATATGCCTTACTGACCCCAAGGGGCGAAAATATCATCTCTTCAAAATTCCCAGTTGCAAACCATTCATCTACAAATGTGCAGCGCAATTGCTCATCCCAAAAAGCAGCAAGATCTCCGTCCCATTTTTTCAGCGTCTTCTTCCAGCCTTTATGGACAGATGCACTACTTGAATCTAAAATAGCTAGAAGCTCCTTTGTTTCAAGATTTGAACAAAATGCAGCTTGAATTTGCAAATCTCTTTGTACAGGATGAATGTAATCTGTTAAATAAGTAGCGATATGCCCATCTAAGTTGAGGCTGTTCTTGGCTACGTTCAAGAAGCTAGCTTGGCCATAGAGCGGTCCCATTAGAGAAGCTTTAACATAGTTAAGCGTAAGCTTCTGATCATACTCCATTTTTTTTAGTATTTTTAAATAGCGTTCAATCGTCGATTCAGCTTCCTGCCGCTGATCGTTGGATTGATAAGATTTTAATTCAGTTGAGAGAGATTTTAATTCAGTTGAGAGAGATTTAAGTTCAGTAATTTCGGAGTCATTTGGGAAGTATTTTTCAAGCTTCTTCAGCTGTGTGTCTAACGATTGCTTCGCCGCGAGTGCCCAATCTTTAATAGCAGAATCTTTCGTTCTCGTTGAGTAATAGTTAAGGCGTGTTTGCTCTCGCTTTGCGATCGAGTGCTCATCTAGCATGTAATGAAAAAATAATGAAGGAATGTACGGTAAAAATTGCGGGTCGATTTCCAAGGAGCTTTCCGTTTTAATAACGTAAGGTACATTTTCTTTTTCGTCTATGATTTCTGCTTTTTTTCCATATTGATAAATGCGCCATACTCCGACGCCCCCCATGGCTAATAAATAATCATCCATAGGTAGAGTAAGCTTATCCACTTATATCACCTCACCCTCTAGGGCCAAGCAGCCCATGCCTTGGGAACGGCGTAGACCAGCAGAGTAATCCAACAACCATTGTAGATCTGCCGGATGGCCTTCTAACAGCATTTTTCCCTGATAAGCGGTAAAATAAAGATACGAACGCTGCCTGTCTGCATGTTGTAAGAACTCATCGTTACTCTCTTTCACTATGATCTTTGACATTTTTATAGGTGTGACATTTATAGGCTCATATAATCCTCTACCCGATAGGCTGTTCAAGATGCGGTTGGTAACGTAGTTAAAATGTTCATTGTACTCTTCATCCCATGGTGCAAGTGGTTTCTTCTCTTTGTTCTCAATATGCAATGCTGATAGAGTTCTAACGATTATACGTGATGAGGTAATCTTAATATCCGGGAGCATTTTAATGTTTAACTTCTTAAGTCGATACTGCTTATACTGAAAATGCTTCATTTGCTGAAGTCCGCCCATCACAAGCAGCATAAATTTATAGTCACCTGATGTAATGGTCACTTGCATGCGCTCTAATTCGATCTCATCTTCCATGAGATGATAATTTTGCAAATAGACCGCAAATCCAAACGGCTTAGGTTGATTTCGCTGACTACTGTACAGCTCATGGTAATAAGCTTCATCCATTTTGCGAATGGCTTCTTTAATAATAGATACGACCAACATGCGATAACTAATTGGGAGACGCTCTACTTGAAAGCTGACATTTAACCTCATCGTTGACCCCTTTCCTTATTTATCCTTTAATATATTGACTATAATAGATAACCTCTTTTAATTTGTAAATACAATTTTCACATTGTGTTAGGATTTTTTTTTTTGTAATATTGATACTACATGTTTGAGAAACATTTTTTATCTGAACATTTCATGGGTTATAAATTTAATATATTGGCTATATATTATCTGAACGTTACGGGCGATTAGAGTTTCTTCAAAAAAAGAAGCCCTATGGGCTACTTAATAATTCAAAACTGTCTCAAATTTATACTCTCACCTTGTTCAATATAAAAGTATATTTTTTGGATGAGGCCACAATTCTTTATAGACAACTACAGTTATACAACTAGGCTACTTTAAAAACTAAAACGATTACGCAACTCATTTTTCACTCCGTTACGGTCCTATAAAATATATTACTGGAAATCACTATAGTTAGCATCAATACACTATATCCTTATATTTCCATATAAAAACTTCCGTTATCGCACTGTATCTCTTTTAGCATATTCCTTAATAATTCAATACGTTGATATAAAACGGCTTTTTTATTCGTGTGATCGAGGCACTCGTTCCACTTTATAACCCACTACGTTCATATAAAACGACACGGTACGCTGCCTCGATCCGGATTTGGGTATGACTTTATAACCCACTACGTTCATATAAAACTGAAAAGCCAATCCCACGCATCCAGCGATCAATATTCTTTATAACCCACTACGTTCATATAAAACAGAAAAAATCATTAGGCGTTGCAAAGCTTACTCTACACTTTATAACCCACTACGTTCATATAAAACTTTGCGTCGGCACAGTGTCTACAATACAGGGTTACAGTCTTTATAACCCACTACGTTCATATAAAACTTTAATCTTCTTGCGAAATTCAATGAATGATTCCACTTTATAACCCACTACGTTCATATAAAACTCACACACAAGGAGAAGTAAATTTGCTGAAAGAGCCTTTATAACCCACTACGTTCATATAAAACCGCAAGTCACTAACGATAAAAGCTCCGCATACACGACTTTATAACCCACTACGTTCATATAAAACGGGAGCGTGACCGTTACGTGACGATGCGTGATATCCGACCTTTATAACCCACTACGTTCATATAAAACATTACTTCGTCAATAACAGTCTCGATCATAAACAAACTTTATAACCCACTACGTTCATATAAAACGAAATAACAAAACGAATTTATTTACATGTTACAAACTTTATAACCCACTACGTTCATATAAAACTCGATCATGCAATTAGTATTTTCGAAGCACTGGAAATGGCTTTATAACCCACTACGTTCATATAAAACCGCTGTATCTGCCGTAAGGAAAGTTCTTCGGAACAACTTTATAACCCACTACGTTCATATAAAACGTCGATGAATCGTGGGCATCGCTAGCATCTAAGATCCTTTATAACCCACTACGTTCATATAAAACGGATCGTCGGCCATTACCACACATTCCATCTCAATCTTTATAACCCACTACGTTCATATAAAACCACAACACTCCGTTTGCGGCGTCAAATACTCCCTTGATGCTTTATAACCCACTACGTTCATATAAAACCTGTCATTTAGCGTTGACGGTCTACTGGGAGAATACTTTATAACCCACTACGTTCATATAAAACTACGGATTGGATAGCCGTGTGTGGCTTGCTTCCAACTTTATAACCCACTACGTTCATATAAAACTTCATTGATTCAGTTTCCTTCTTTATTTGATTCTCTCTTTATAACCCACTACGTTCATATAAAACCATTTTGGGATGGTATGAACTCGCTTATCGCTGGACTCTTTATAACCCACTACGTTCATATAAAACTTATACGTACACTAAAAGCAACCGGACAGACTATCGACTTTATAACCCACTACGTTCATATAAAACCCGAAGGCTCTGTCAATGGCGTCATCATAGACACACAGCACTTTATAACCCACTACGTTCATATAAAACTTGTGATTTTGGATATATCTGATTATGTTAAATACCTTTATAACCCACTACGTTCATATAAAACCCTGTGTTGCTACAAGCTCTCAGCCCTTGCTATGTCTACATTCATACTATACTCCAAATCTCCGTTTTGCATCAAACCTCTAGTAAGGAAAATTTAGTTTTTAAAAAAACGCTGAATTCCCTTGCTACGCCTGAACTCACAGTATTTGCTCTAAAATGTCGCTCGATGCAAACACCTCAAGCTAATAGTGCCTTAAGCACTTCAATTATTCAATAGCCGAGATAGATCATAGCGTTGATAAGGTTAGTTGTAAACATCTTAATCTTCCGTAATTTTTTCAACAATTTAGGTCATGTTCGCAAATGTTCGCTCAAAAAAAGGTGATATATCAGCTATGATATTCATCACCTGGACAATATCTCGTGAAAATATCGAGAAATACATATGGAGAGGAAACAAGAATGATAAAACGGCTTAATTGTAGACGGTGCAGCGGAATATTTAATGGAGACCATCGGGCACAATACTGCCCTGCCTGCAAAATAAGTGTAAGGCGAGAAAATAAAGAGAGGCACTTACAGAACATCCGCGAGGGTATCGCTCGAACGCTCGGCGGTATAGATCGGTGTGAGCGATGTGGCTGCAACTATACCGTTTATGGCCCAGCTCAGCGGTTCTGTCAGGACTGTCAACCGTTTCATTATGTAGAGCATGACGCGCGTCGTAGGTTTGTATTTTATCATGCGAATAAAGAGGCAATTAGTAAAGCCCTCAACATGAAGAATCGATTACATCGACCGATGTGCGATTGGTGCGGTAATAAAATAACAGAAGGACACGCCTTAACAAAAACCTGCTCCGATGATTGCAGGCGATTACGGAGAAACCAGCGTTTAAATAAGAACGCCATCGCTAGGAAAAATAAAGCGCCGTAAGGGTTCTTTCCTTCGACGACACTTCTGCATGTCTGTACATCACATACAAGATATACAAAGCCCCCCTTTCAGCTGCTGCTCCATTTACAACAATAAAGAAACACTACGTACTCATCGGGGAGTTATATTTTGAATTGGTAGTTTCGTTTCGTTTCGTTTAATCAATCACTTTTTCCCTAATCCTATATCTATCATCGCAACGGTTACCCGCACAACAAAAAAACCCTTGCTGCACAAGGGTTGTCGTTTAAATAAGTATGGTGCACTCAAGAGGACTCGAACCTCCACGCCCTTGCGGGCACTAGAACCTGAATCTAGCGCGTCTGCCAATTCCGCCATGAATGCAAATCATATAAGTAACTTTCATTACGTTATCGCCATTACCTAGCGACAAGAATTATATTACCATGCCTATGATCCGACGTCAATATAGATGCTGAATTTTTTTCATTTTAATTGAGATAATGGGTTCCCGCTTCAATGAAGCATTAGGTTTCACTTAGAGCGCGCTGCACCCGCGTAACGCCTTGTGAAAGGACATGTCCCCCGCCGATGGCCGAAGCCACGGCGACAGCTTCCATGATTTCAGCTTCGGAAGCTCCCTTTTGCTTCGCTTCACGTACGTGAAATAGCGTGCACACTTCGTTGTTGGCAAACAACCCGATGCCAAGCGCAATAAGCTGCTTCGTCTTCTGATCTAATGCTCCTGCATGAAAGCACGTGCCTGTGAAGGCATGATAGGCACGCACAACCTCAGGCAGCGTTGCTTCCAAGTGGGCTATCTCCTGTTTATAAGCTTGTACTTTGTTATCATGGGTCGACATGAACTTCCTCCTTCGATTCGTAAATCGCAGTAATTCGCGATCACAAATCATTTTCGTTATTGTTCATACGTACCTAGGATAACCATACAGCTTCTAACTCATCCGAACTATGAATCAAGTTCCTCAAGTTTCTCAAATTCCTCAAGGTGCAGGTGTTCAGGCTGCATTCTCGGTTCAGCAGCTGGTTGAATGCTATAGATGCGTTTCAGCTTTACGACACGGCGACTACGCTTCCGAATCATGACGGTCTCATCGTCCCATGCGACGACGAAACCTCTGACATCATTTATTTGCAACGTATCGCGAACGACACGTACAAACGTCCCTGCTAGACGGTACTCGTCCAATTGTTCTTCACTGATCATTCCGCTTCATCCTTTCTCATCATGTCTTCTTATAAACCAATTATATAACATTATTTATATATGCACGTAAATGCAAGCATTACGAATTGTCTAAGTTGTCCAATCTATATGGACAACGGGACCTGTGCCTCCGCTACAGGTCCCGCAACACACAAGTGTAAGTTGAGTCAAATACCTATTCACAACTAAGAACAGCGCCTTAATCGAAGCCCAACCTCTCAACTACTCACCCTTAACATTCTCAACAACCTTAACCTCTACCCTACATGTTCCTTGGAATCGTTCGTTTCAAACCAATAATCGAGCACTTTTGCAGACATAACGCGCTTTTGGATGTAGTTCACTTGCTGACTCGTGAACTGCTCTTCCCACGTGACCTTTAACTCATTGCACAGCTTCACCACAGTTAACAGTTCAGACCAAGCAACATACCTTTTGTACCAAAAAAACTGTGGGTGTTCAATCATATAGGGGTACAAATCGTCAAATTCTGTATGCTTGCATGCGAGCGCGCGCTCAAAATGCACTTTTGCTTCGGTCACTTTTTGTTCCAAGTATTGAGCCGTAGGTTCTTGAACCATTTCAACGCCCCCTCTCCTGACTTAATATTTATTATATGCTAAATGCTCGGAATGAGAAAAGGAGGCAAATCATTCAACATCGTGCAACCTTTAGCTTATTACCACGTCTAACTATACAAGAAGCTGTTAAAAATCGCACAGCTAACATAAACCTGCACGTGTTAATCAACATTATACATACTCACGTTTGATTCACCACAGACAGACAGGGTAATATGTTCTTAGTCCGCCGCGTGGCGGTGAAGGAGGGACAGGAGATGCAACGACCAGCCACTTACCCGCACATTAATGCTGTAATCGTATTTACATTTATGACATTTTTGCTGCTCGGTTGCACTTCAATTATAGAAAGCAAGACGTCAACGGACACGGAACTTCCGTTAACAGGTAGCAGCGAGCATAAACAGCCTGCTAAAGACAAAGCAGCCAACAAAGACAATGAACAGACCGTTATCGCTTCCCCGAATCAAACACAACAGCCACAACAAGCTGGTGCTGATAAGCAAGGGCAGCCATGGAATCGTAACGACCCGAAACTAAAAGGGATCGCTCTTTATGAGTCGAGTGAAGATGTGATTAAGCGTTGGGGAGAGCCAACGGACAAGTATACGATGGATGATACCGACCCCATTGAGGTTATGGAGTATGATGGCTTCGCCTTCGGATGCAGTACAAACGGGGAAGTCGCCTTCATTGAGGTGTCCGGCAATGGGATATCGACGGGAATAAGTGAGTTAAAGGTCGGCGACAACGATTCGGCTGCTGTACGTGTTCTAGGTAAGCCAGATCTGGATACCGATTATGTCTGGAGTTATAAGACGGATAAGTCGTTGCTCCGCCTTGACCTTGACCCGAAGACGAATCGGATTCAATCGGTTAAGTTATTCCCACATGAAGAAGCAGTAAGCTAATCGACTATACAAGAAGGGCTGTCTCAGCGTAGTTTTTAAAAAAACTACACGAGATGGCCCTTTTCATCATCTTCTAAACATGGCCTCATTTTCAACACTCTCCTGCTCCACCTTTTTATAGACAGTCATGTCCATCGCCTCGCCCACATATGCTTTAGTAATAAGTACAAGCGTGGGCAACAAGGAGGCTTCCTCTATTGAAACAAACTATCCGCGTGCTACAGATTGCGTTTACGTATATAGGCACTGTCGTCGGTGCTGGTTTTGCAACGGGACAAGAAATATTGCAATTTTTTACGCAATACGGTTGGTGGGCATCATTCACGATTATCGTAGCAACCGTTATTTTCGTATGGTTTGGTACGAAATTAATGTTACTGGCCCATCATATTAAGGCTCATTCCTACGAAGACGTCAATCATGCTTTATTCGGCAAACGTATTGGCAGCACGGTTAGTCTGTTTACGATGGTCGTCATAATTTGCGTCAATAGCGTTATGCTTGCAGGAGCCGGGGCTGTATTTGTGGAGCATTTCAATATGCATTACCAAACCGGACTGCTGCTCACGCTCGTGGGGTCATTTTGGATTATTAATCGAGGAATGGGTGCTATTTTGCATCTGAATTCCATTGTAGCACCGACCATGATCTTATTTACAATTCTGATTGTTGCCCACACGTTGTCTATGCCTAATGCTTCGCAATTTCTCACCTTCTCGACCGATAAACCGCTGTACGCCGCTTGGACTGCACCCTTTTTATATGGGGCATTTAATTTAGCAATGGCGCAAGCGGTACTCGTTCCATTAGGTGCATCTATGCCAAATAAGACTGTCGTTAAGCTAGGTGGCATTATTGGCGGTGTTGTTATTGGGTGTATGCTGCTTGCAGGACACTTTGCCTTGAGCGCCCAAATGCCCGGTATTACGCAATTCGATATCCCGATGGGACATATTGCTTCCGGACTTGGTTTAGCAATTCAACTCGTTTATGTGATGCTTATTTTTTCAGAAATATTCACCACATTTCTAGCCGATATATTTGGCGTTACCTTGCAATTACAACAACGCACTCGTCTCAACAAGAAACTGATTATATTTATGATTATGTTGTTCTGCTATATGATGAGCCAATTCGGATTTCGTTCGCTTGTATCAGTGCTCTACCCGTTGTTCGGGATGTTCAGCCTCGTTTGGCTGTATCTTCTCATTCGCATCAGAACTCCGTTCGATGCTGCACTTACGCCAAAAGATCCACCAGCAGCATCAACCTTGCTCCATGCCAACAACAATGAACCCGATATCGCCAGTGCCACACATATTCATATGTTAACAACGATACCGAAAGGCCCCGCCACTACGCTTAGATCGAATAAAAAGCCGCATCCCTAATCAGGAATGCGGCTTAACCTATATACTACTTTTGCCTACAATATACAGCCTACCCATGTAACGTTGCCAGATGACAGCTACCTGTTAGGGTCTATATCGGACATACATGCATTTCAATTCGTTCACAACACGTGTCAGGGAGTACGTTTGTTTCGCCTTTACCCAAGCTGCGCGGGCCAACTCATAACGGAAAGACGAATCCATCATCACCCGTTCGAGCGCATTACATAAGGCGATAGGCTGATCGGACGGCACGAGCAAGCCCGTTGTTCCATCTTCAATTTGCTCCGCAACCCCTCCGACATCCGTGCCTACGAGCGCCAGCCAGCAAAGTGCAGCTTCGGCAAATACGGAGCCAAATGACTCTGCCCTTGACGATAGCACAAAAATGTCCGAAAACGGCATGAATTCCTCGGGATGAAGCATATATCCGTAAAATATCGTTTCATCATAAATGCCCAAATCTTTGGCCATTTGTTCTAACTCTTCTCGGATCGGGCCGTCCCCGATAATGTGCAGAACGTACGTGTGTCCGCGCCGCTTCAGCTCGGCACAAGCTTGCAGCAGCACATCCAGCCCTTTCGCCGGAACGAGACGACATACTGTAATCAGCTGCGGCACAGCATTATCGTGAGCAATCGGTTTAAATCGCTTCTCATCGAAGCCGTTCGGCAAAACCTTAATCGCCTCAGCGTCATGTACATAGTGAGATAAATATTGTTTAAACGATTGCGATACCGTCATCATCTCGTCCACGCGTGCTTCCAACTCCGTATAAATCGCGGTTAAGAAGCGATGCTCGGGGCCGTGTTCAGCAATTTTCCCATTCAAAATAAGCTCTCGCTCATAACTGGAATGCACCGTCATAATGACGGGCGTATCCGGAAACAACTGCTTCATCACGAGTCCCGCAATCGGATGATGGGCATGAATTAAGTCATACGGTTTCGATAACCGAAGCTTCGTCCACCACACGTAATCTTTGTACGTTTGAATATATTTTTGCACAATCGGACTATCCCCGTATTCTGTCCAGTCAAATGTGCTAAACACCACTTCTTCTTGACCTTTATTACGAATTCGCTTCGGTAGCGAAAATAGGTCCATTTCCCAATTCGGCGTACGAAATTGTTCCAGTATATAAGGAATCATGGAGGAAACCCCACCTGGTTGCTCGGGTGGGAAGAACAAAGCCTGTAAAATTTTCACGTATGTCCCTCCTCAAATGCTCACGCTTTGCGCCTACCATCGTTTATGATATATTAGAACGTATGTTTCAGTAAAGAACTTGACTGATGGAGTGCTCAACATGAATATGCCTTTAATGACATGGTCTGGGGTTGGCAACATGGTCGCATTGACCTCAGCCTGCATGGTTTACATCACTTTTATTATACTGCTGATGACGTTGCGATTGTACTCCCGTCAGCGATCTAATGCGTATTTGCTTCTTTCTGCATCACTCGTGCTAATGGCACTCGACAAAGCCATCTATTTAATGGATGGCTTGATTTTTCATGAAGCACCGCAAGCGATCGGTGTGGGACGCGCCTGCCTGCAAACGCTCTCTTTTTTACTCGTTAACTTATCTGTCCTGCGTCTTTACAAACGGTTCTCGCACCAAATTCGTGCCCGCTTTGGGCTGTTATTTGCCGGAATTATCGGTGCAAGTCTATTGTGCTTCATTATTGAACCAGATGCAAAGACGGCATTCGGGAGCGCGTGGCCGCTCCTCGTGTATCACTTCATACTCACGATTGTATGTTATGCATGGATTGCACCGCGCATTAACCAACGTTTGAAATATACGCTTAGTCTAATCGTTCATTTTTTAACGTTGCTCCTTGTCACCATCAATTGGATGCTGTTCGGCGGGCAGCAAGCCGAATTGATCGTTCTTGAGCATCTTATGCCACTTATATACTATACATTGCTCTTTTTTATCCTCTTTGAACGAATTGTGGAGCATTTGCAAGTTACATATCGATCTTCGATTACAGACGGGCTTACACAGCTATACAATCGTCGTTATGTACTCCATACGATGCAGCAATATGTCCAAAAAGGGATGCGTCTTTCGTTTATTTTTTGTGACATTGATAATTTCAAAAAATTAAACGATACGTATGGTCATGATCATGCAGATGATGTGTTAAAACACGTGTCGAACATTATAAAAGAAGAAGTCGAAGACTACGGCATACCTGGGCGATTTGGCGGAGAGGAGCTTGTAGCGGTCATTGTTGACGCTGACGAAGCTGTTGCCCGAATTGCTGAACAAATCCGTAAACGTGTGGAGTTGGAAGCACAAGTAACGATTAGTGTAGGCTACAGCACATGGCATCACAAACTATCGATCGATGAGCTTGTACGTCAATCCGATCAGGCGATGTACTTCTCGAAGACGAGCGGCAAGAATCGAGTGACATCCTTTAAAAAAATGAACAGTAGCGACGATACAAGCGAGCACGCTGCACGTAAAGATCATAAAGGTGTGACCGATGAAAATGCTACGATTAGCAGTGAGGAAAAAAATCTTCCGCCACGTAAATCTCGCGCCAAGCGAAAGTCTCTGTCTTAAAAAAGGAAAGCCTTCTCCCTACAACGCATGTTAGCGTTATTTCTGGGAGAAGGCTTATTTTATATGCGCTGTGATGGCACCCGTTATTGATTGCACGGATATTGTGCCGTAATTGCACGGTTATTACGCCGTTATGCACAGCTATTGCACAACTATTGCACGTCGCGTTTTTTGAACACCCATATCGCGATCGCTAACATCACAATCATATAGACGGCATACATGAAAATACTAAAGCTCAATGTTGCGCCATCATAGGGCGCGCCCCCATCAGCGTATATTTTCCAATCCAAATGTGGAAAGTACGTGAACTTGTACCAGCTATATCGTTGCAGCCCCATCGAAGCGATTCCATCTATAATGGAAGAAAGCAGGAATGGAACCGAAATGGAAATTCCGACACTCCGTGTAAGGACGGCGAGCATAAATGCCATTGTCCCGTAAAATAAGGTTCCCACCCAACGATAAATCACAATCTCAATAAGAGATGTGAGCGTAGTCGAATCACCTTTTGCTGTTAAGGAGAAAAAGATCGCCCCTAACAATAACGCGAACACAAGCACTGCCACACTTACTACAACAAGGACTAACAATTGATTGACTAGTTTAGACATAAGCACCGTTGTACGACCAGCTGGTCGTATGAGTAGCTGCTTAATCGTTCCATCTTTATACTCATCGGTAACCGTCTGCGCTGTAGATGCAATAAAGTAATACGTCATAAAGAGCGCGCCTAAATTAACCGTAAGAACAGCCGTATCCATAAAATAGCCCGTGTCTTCGGCGAAATAACGCAGCACAACGATTATCAACAAAAAGATAGCAAATAGAAAAGCAAGAAATAACGGCAATTGCTTCTTACTATTGATTTTCATCCATTCGTTTTGCACTAATCCGGAAAAATAACTCATTCGATTCGTCCTCCTTTCGTCATCGACAAGAATGTATCCTCAAGTGTCGGTGCTACGGAGCGAACTTCATACAAGCTGATACCTGCACGTACGAGCTGCTCAATGACTTTCGGTACATCCTCTTTAGCTAGCTCGACGGACAATTGCTCAGACGTCACGATTTGAGCTTTCCACGCCGTATCATGCAATGCGGCTGCGGCTTGCTCGCTATTGTTGACAACGAACTGCATCGTTGTAACTGCAATCTGCGACTCTTCTCCTTGCAGGTGAATCGCATGTTCGCCCACAAATTTGCCGTTCTGGATAATAAGAACGCGATCACACATCAATTCAATTTCAGACAGCAAATGGCTTGAAACGAGTACCGCAATATTTTCTTCCTTGGCCAGACGGCGTAAGTAATCGCGCATTTGACGAATACCAGCAGGGTCCAATCCGTTCGTCGGCTCGTCCAAAATGAGGATAGACGGATTATGCAGCAGCGCCTGCGCAATGCCAAGTCGCTGGCGCATGCCGAGCGAATAGCCTTTTACTTTTTTATCAATCGCATTTTCCAATTCGACAAGCCTTACGATCTCATCAATCCGCTGCTCGCTAATCGGAGACGTGCTCATCCGCGCAAAATGAATTAAGTTTTTCCGTCCGCTCATAAATTTGTATAGTTCAGGATTTTCTACAATCGCCCCTACGTGCGCCATCGCTTTGGCGCGTTCTGTTAGGATGTTGTGACCCTCAACTTTAACTTCTCCTGCTGTCATGGACATCAAGCCAACGATCATCCGTATCGTTGTTGTCTTTCCCGCTCCGTTCGGGCCTAAAAAGCCGTATACTTCACCGCGGCGGACATTGAACGATAAATTGTCGACGATTAATTTATTGCCGATCTTTTTCGTGACATTTTTTAGTTCTACTACAATTTCACTCATCGTTCGTCGCTCCCTCCTATCTTAATTGCCCTACATGATACGTTATATTTAAGCTTATCGTTTCACTTTTGAACATTACATTATTGTCACCTTGTACAGTTTGTTGCAAGAAACCGTAGCTCTCCGGTAAACTAAGAGGCATATCATTATGTAAAAAGTAAGGAGCTGCATCATGACACAGAACCGCTCTCATTTGCCCGAAAGTTATATTCAGCAAATGACAGAAATGCTTGGCGAAGAAGCAAACGCCTTCCTGCAAAGCTATAATGAACCGCGCACATTCGGCTTGCGCGTACACCCTTTAAAATGGGAGCAGCGTACAGCAGCACGCGAGCGCATCATGCAA
Organism: Paenibacillus sp. 481; assembly: GCF_021223605.1. Classification (NCBI taxonomy): domain Bacteria; kingdom Bacillati; phylum Bacillota; class Bacilli; order Caryophanales; family Paenibacillaceae; genus Paenibacillus; species Paenibacillus sp. 481. The sequence continues at coordinate 4,211,233 of NZ_CP075175.1, read as the reverse complement.
CCATTTCAACTTACACCTGTACCATGGTGTGAAGAAGGCTATTACTACGATGAATCGACACGGCCAGGCAAGCACCCTTATCACGCCGCAGGCCTATACTATATTCAAGAACCTTCGGCCATGTCTGCGGTCGCGCTGTTGGACCCGCAGCCTGGCGAAACGATTCTTGACCTTGCAGCCGCACCAGGCGGGAAGTCTACTCAGATTGCTGGCAGAATGCGTGGACAAGGTGTGCTTGTTAGCAACGAAATTCATCCGCAGCGTGCCAAGATACTAGCTGAGAACATTGAGCGTATGGGCATTGCGAACGCCATTGTAACGAGCGCTGACCCGCACGACTTAGCAGCACGTTTTCCGCTGACGTTTGACCGCATTATGCTGGATGCCCCATGCTCAGGCGAAGGCATGTTCCGCAAAGATGAGGGTGCGATCTCAGAATGGTCGCCGCAGCATGTAACGATGTGTGCAACGAGACAATGGGACATTATTCAAGCCGCAGTCACGATGCTGCGGGTAGGTGGTACGATTGCTTATTCCACTTGCACATTCAACTTGGAAGAAAATGAGCAAATCATCGAGCGCTGGTTGAGTACGTATCCTCATTTCCGTCTTGTGAAGACGGAGCGCATCTGGCCGCAGCATCATCAGGGCGAGGGCCATTTCGTAGCCGTGCTTCGCAAGGAAGAAGCAGCGCTTCATGAGGTCGATGCGAATGACAGCTCTGGAAGCTCGTCCATTGCAAGCACATCAGATGCACGGTATATGGCCGATGGCCAAGTAACTAGCCATTTAGCTGGCCATTCACAAGATCGACGCCTAGGACAGCATCAAGACCAGCGTCAGGAACAGCGGAAAGAACAACGTCAAGGACGTGGCAAGCGGTCTGGTGGATACGGTGGCCCCCTAAAGAAGCATAATGCTAAGCAGCATGCTGCTCAATCGTCTGCCAAAACTGCGCTCGCAGATTTTCAACAGTGGGCTAAGGAGGCATTGCCAGGCTTTAGTCTGCCTGCACTCGGCACGCCCGTCCAATTTGGGGAGGAGCTGTATTGGCTTCCCCTTTCGGCAACGGCTGCAACGTTGCAAGATGAGCATTCGCTTGCAGGATTGCGCGTACTGCGACCAGGCTTGCATTTGGCGCATATACGCAAGAACCGCATTGAGCCTGCTCATGCCTTGGCGCTGGCTTGCTATGCTGACCGCACCGCAAGCTCGATCGTCAATTTGTCACTTGACCGTGACGAGCAAGCCGTGCATGCGTACTTGCGTGGCGAAACGCTGCCCGTACCCGCTGAGGCAACCGTTTCTAAAGGGTGGACACTTGTCACGGTTGACGGTTTACCCCTCGGTTGGGCCAAAGCGGTTGATGGCATATTGAAAAATCATTTACCTAAAGGTTTACGTCAATAGGACAATCCCTTCACATATAACCGCTAGCGTTGCTTATCAACAGATAAGTGTCGCTAGCGGTTATTTCATTTCAATCGCAATCCTGTTCCAGATGTAACAGCAGTTCATCGATAATTTCATTATGAAACATCATTGTCAAATGAAGCGCCTGAAAAGTCTGTTCCTCTTGCAACTTACTCATGAGCTCACGGGCTACGTACTCCCGATCTGCGTTCGTACCAGGAACACGAAAATCGATATAACCCGACAAATGTTCGCCGTCTGTGCTTATCGTCGCAGTCCCAACGGGGATTGCACCTGCAGACTCACTGTATACATCATAGAGCAACATATCACCGTCATCGCGCGCCAATACGATATGCACCGTGGCCGCACCACTAGTAAGTAAACGCTCATCCAACAATGGTTCATACTCCAATGCCTCTTCGTAAATGAAACCCGCATCATCGCGCTCATCATCCACATCTACGTCTACGTCAACTAATCGATCACTATGCCTATCCTCGTCACTCATCACTATTCTTGTGAGCTCTCCTTGAATGAACAGCACTTCCGTTTCCACTTCACCGAGCGCCTCTGCTGTATGGCGCACGTATCGTTCCACACTATGCTCAAGTTCCGCTAACGTTGAGGCCGTGTAGCGTCCAGCAGCCGCACGATCTAAAATAAACGCTCCTTGCAATTGGTCTTGCTCTCGGTACAACAAGTACAATGTTCCGACGTACTCCTCACTCCATAGTACATCGTAAGACTCCCCACCTACCGTTTTAAAATCGGGTCTCATTGTCAGTTCCGCCATCTCCAGAACCTCCACATTCTCAAACTTATTCCAACATTCCAATCTCGGGCTTATATTACCCAAAAGAAAGATGTACATACGCCCAAGTTCAAATGACCAGAGATAAGTGTCCATACGCGAATGATGCTCCTGCATAATATACCGATATACCGAATGACGGAAATACCGACATGGAAAGACTGATATGGCAATAGATATCCAAGTCGAAATTGAACAGTGGTCATAAATCGCCCTACTCCGTATTTATCCCTTTCGGTATAAACGATTTACTAAACTAAAGGAGGAATTGAAAATGAGTTATGGCTTCGGACATGGTGTTGGCTCGATAGGATTTATTTTGGTATTGTTTATACTTTTAGTGATCATCACCCGTGGTGTCCTCTACTAACGGCATAGGGGAGAACAAACATGGGCTGTATTAAAATAAGCGCAAATAGACCTCCGTCACCACGTAACGAGTCGTGTCGGAGGTCTATTATATGTCACGTTACTGCGTTACACGTTGTGTATTGCAAGTTGTGTGTTGCGAGTCGCGCTTACATGTTGCTATGCATTTAGCTTTAGGTTTACGGTTGCTTGCTGTGACATGCCCCCGCGCATCCAGCTAAGATAGGCAGTATTTTACTAGCGCAGCATGAACGCCGTCATCGTTGTTCGAAAGCGTAACATCTTGGGCTGCTGCTTTGACTTCAAGTGGAGAATTGTCCATGGCAATGCCCATGCCTGCAAATTGTAACATTGTAACATCGTTAAAATAGTTGCCAATTGCTAAGATTTGCTCGCGTGGAATACCGCGTTGCGCTGCCAACTGCTTCAAGGCGTTGCCTTTCGTCGCTTCTGGATGCATGATGTCAATAAAATAATCGCCGGAGCGCACGTATTGCAGCTCGTGTGTCCATAAATTCAAATCTTGCTCAACCTTGTCCATCTCTTCTTTTTGACCGCCAAGCGTCAACTTCACGGGATTATCATCCATCCCGCCCCAGCCTGGAAATTGCTGTGGCGTAATTAGGAATTCTTTGTACATATGGAGTGCATCTTCCGGAAGCTTATCCAGTTGGTCAACATAAAGTACAAACGTCGTGTTCACGTCAAACAGAACATCATGTTCACGACAATAGGCAATGTATGGTTCCAAGCTTGCATGTGGCATTTCGTAACGATGTATCAATTCACGTCCAACGGAGGATACCGTAGAAGCCCCGTTATGTGTAATAACAGTCCCTTCTAGCCCAAGCTGCTCTAAGTAAGGTAATGTGCTATCTGGGCTGCGGCCTGTACAAAGCACAATCTCTACTCCACGAGCAGCGATTTCTCGAATCGTCTCCGCGTTACGCGCAGATAACGAATGGTCATCGTGCAAAAGTGTTCCATCCATATCAAGTGCTACCATACGATAGTTCATATAAAGTTCCTCCCCATACCATGCTGTCTTCTATATTTAAAGTTGATTTCAATCCTACTCACGACTACCGCGAAGCTGTTCCAGTTCCTCTACCGTTAGTTCGCGCCAAGCTCCAATTGGAAGCTGCTCGTCCAAACGTAATGTACCCATGGTCAGCCGTTTTAAGTACGTTACTTGCTTGCCAACACTAGCAAACATCCGCTTCACCTGATGGAATTTCCCTTCGGTTATCGTTAGCTCAATCCGGGAATGCAGTTCTTCACTGCCACATAAATGTTCCAAAATTACAAGCTGTGCGGGCTTCGTTACATAGCCATCATCCAGCGTCACACCTGTAGCGAACGCTTGTCCATCTTCTGCTGTTACTTCACCTCGGACAACAGCATAATACGTCTTCGGAACGTGCTTACGTGGAGAAAGCAGTTCATGAGAGAGCTTGCCGTCATTCGTCAGCAGCAGTAAACCTTCTGTATCCTTATCTAATCGACCTACTGGGAACGGATCAAATGCACGCAGCTCATCAGGCAGCAAATCCACAACGGTCTGATCTCGTGAATCTTCTGTTGCCGATATGACACCTGGCGGCTTGTGCAACATAATGTACACATATTCACGGTAAGCAATAACGTTGCCATCTAACCGCACTTCATCAACTTCGTGGTCAACTTGAAAGCCGTTATCTTTAATGACGACTCCGTTAACTGTAACCAAACCAGCTTTCGCCCACTTTTTAATATCCGATCGCGAGCCGCAGCCCATATGTCCGAGCAGTTTGTCGAGCCTTATTTTTTTAGCCATGCTTATGTCCACCTCCATGCCGCAGGGTATTCGTTCTTCAATATGCCTCCGGCCCATTTGGCAAATCCTAACGGAAGACCATCAACCGTCACAAGTACGTAGCCTTTAGCGGAAGTACCTGCTTGCAACTGCAATTGTTCTTCGTTAGGGGTTAATGTTTCGCCCCGCAAATAACGCTTAATCTCGTCGGCATCTAGCGAGTAAGGAAGCACTCGCGCCGCTTCCTCTGCTGTGATGGCAAGCGCTAAGGCATGTGCGGGCTCAAAGCGTTCCCCTTTGCATGTGCCGAGGAACAAGCCTGGACGTGCTACCCTTAGACCTTGTAGCATCGTTAACGGCAACGGGCAGTCATATACGTATGGCCCGATCGCTGCATTAAGTTGAGCAGGAGCAGCAACGAAATGCTCACGACAAAATTGCGCATATATGTCAAGCTGCTCCCCAATTGGCGCGACTAGTCCCTTCTTAGGAGGCAGCGACGTGTTCCCATTGCTGGAACTAGCACGAGCAGAGCCAGCGCCATTTCGTTTAGGGCTATTATTGCCGCCTTTTTTGCCACCGTTAGCATTGCTGTAGCCATTGCTGTTACTGTTACTGTTACTGTTACTGTTGCGGTTACCGCTGCCCCTATCCTTGTCCGTGCCTTTAAAGCCCTTTTTGCGTAGTCGCTGGCCTTCTGCTTCACGTTCACTAGCTCGTTTAGGCGAGCTACGGAGCGCTTCATGATGAGCCCCCATCGTATCGCGATACTTAGCACCGTCAATTCCGTCAGTGCCGTCAGTGCCATGAGTACGAGCAGTATCATCAGTACCATCAGTACTACCAGTACCATGAGTTCCGTAAGCACCATCAGTACCATGAGTTCCGTCAGCCACGTCAACGCCGTCAGCAACACGTGCAACATGAGCTACATTAGTAGCATCAGCTACATTAGCAACACCAGCCCGCTCCAGCACAGCCACATAATGCCCTTCGCCCTCAAGCAAATGCGGCCACAAGCGCAGTGTGCCTGCCGTCGCAGCTACCGCTTCCGCTGACACAGCAAAACCGTGTTCCGCAGCGGTAGCGCTCGCCCAATCTGGGCGGCCGTGTGCAAAGCCGTGCCGTGCTTCCATCGGCACGACCCGAAACTCCGGATGCTCGGTGAGGAAGCGAGCAATCGACACCTCGTTCTCCTCCGGCGCAAACGTACACGTCGAATAGACAAGTCGCCCGCCTGGCGCCACCATCGCCCCTGCGCTCCGCAAAATATCAGCCTGCATCGCGGCATACGTCAACACAGGCTCACGTTCCCATGACTTGACCATATCCGGGTCTTTGCGGAACATGCCTTCCCCTGAGCAAGGCGCATCTACGAGCACCTTGTCAAAAAACTGCGGAAACGCCTCCGCAATCCGCTCCGGACGCTCATTAAGCACAACGGCGTTACGCACACCGTACAGCTCCATATTTTTGACGAGCGCCTTCGTCCGATCGGGATGAAGGTCGTTCGTCACTAGCACCCCGCGCTTCCCTAAGCGGGCCGCAATCTGCACCGACTTGCCGCCTGGTGCCGCACATAGGTCGAGCACGCGGTCATTGGGCTGCACATCAAGCAGTTCCACCGGGGCCATCGCACTCGGCTCCTGAATATAGTAGCAGCCCGCATGATAATACGGATGCTTGCCAGGACGCACATCGGCCTCCACATAGAAGCCGTCCGTCGTCCAAGGGATCGGCCGCAGCTCAAACGGCGACCGCGCTTGGAACTCATCTACGCTCCACTTCAATGTATTAACTCTCAAGCCCGCATAGGGCGTATATTCATAACTTGCCAAGAAGGCATCAAATTGATCCTCTAGACGAGACTGCATCGCCTCAAGAAACAATGTCGGCAACTTCTTCATGATGTCATCCTTTCATTCCCGACTCTCTTTGTATCCTTAACAAGCATACCATGTTCACAACCTGTTTTCTAACTTTATTACAGTGAAGGGTTTATGCGCTGCTTCGCCGTCTTATTTTTACGTAAAAAAGTTATATATCAACATAATTTGGAACAGTTTACTGTAATGATGCTTACAATATTGTCACTTTTTTAATCATTAGAAACTTTGTTCTCACACAATCGTATGATATTCCGTTATATTTATTAGAGTACATATTTGCAACGAGAGAAAGGAGGAGCCGAATGTTACGTGTTGAAGGTTTATCTCATTCATTTCAAAACGGCCCGGAATCGACACAAGTCCTGCACTCGATAGATTTTACGGTAACACGTGGCGAGATGGTTGCTCTATTAGGTAGCTCCGGTTCTGGTAAGTCTACCCTACTTAACTTAATGGCTGGATTAATGAAGCCAACAGAAGGCAGTATTTATATTGCGGACCATAATATCGTAAAAATGAATGAAAATCAGTTGGCAGAGTTTCGCCGCACGCATATCGGCTTTATTTTTCAAGCGTATGAATTGATTGCGAACTTGACCGTACGGGAAAATGTCGAGCTCCCGCTCGTCTTCCAAGGAACGAAACCGAGTGAGCGTAAGAAGAAAGCGCTCAAGCTACTTGAACAAGTCGGCATTCCTGACAAGGCAGAACTTTTCCCATCACAGCTATCAGGTGGACAGCAGCAGCGCGTCAGTATTGCACGCTCGCTTATTACCGAGCCCTCGGTTATTTTTGCGGATGAGCCTACAGGTAACTTGGATACCCGCACCGAGGAAGAGATTATTGCGATTTTGAAAAATTTAAACAGCAGCGTTAGCACGACATTTATTATCGTTACCCATGAGCGTGAGGTCGCGGACCAGACTCAGCGTATTATTACGCTGCGTGACGGTAGCTTAGTCGAGGATGCTGCACCTAACGTCGCAACACCCGCACAAGCTGTACAGCTCGAAAAAGAAGCAGCCGCGAGTGCAGGAGGGAGCACTTCATGAGAATTAGTGACTACATGCGGCTTTCTTGGGATCAACTTAGACGACGCAAAGTCGTAACCGCTTTATGTGCTGCGGGGATTTCCATTGGCTGTTCGGCCATTATTGTCGCGATGAGCTTAGGACAATCGGCGCAAATTTATGCCGAGAAACAGATGAACTCCTTTTTGAAAATGGATGAAATTACGGTTACACCAGGGGAAGCTCCCACTGGCAGCGGTAACGCCCGGGGCGCAGCTGCTAGTAATGACGAAGCGAAAGAGCGTGGCAAGCTTACCCAGCAGAAGCTGGAAGTCATTAAAAGTATTCCGCACGTCAAAGCGGTTGCCGCCTTTCAGCAACTAGGACAACTAGAGATGAAGACGAACGATGATCGTTCTACGTACGTCAATGTAATCGGTACCGATCTGAACTCATTGCGTCATTTTGACCATCAGTTTGGCCAAGGCTCACCTTCTGAGCTGCTCGATACCGCTGTGCTGAACTATGGGGCTACACTTGGAATTACGGACCAGGAAGCATTAAATAAGTTGTATAAACGACTTAACGAAAATCCGTTTAATCAAGCGCTCACTGAGCAATTGAAGACGCTAGAACTCACGACAACCAAGATGTACCAGCGTCAAGTGCGCTTACATCGCGTTACGGATGAGGGCAAAGAATATACGAGCATACCACTGCGGGTAGCTTCGGTATTGAAGAAGCCTAAAGGCCGAAGCGAAGAAACGCTCAGGTTTGACAAACAAATATTCGTCTCTTTAGATACAGCCCGCATGCTTAGCGAGCAGTTAAAAATGCAACCTAACACAGAGCAAACAGACAGCCGCGTATTCAACCAAGTCATCGTTAAAGTGGATGATCAGGCAAACATTAAAGAAGTTGAAAAGCAAATTAAGAAGCTTAAGTTGACCACGAAGACGAATTTGGAGTACAAAAAGCAGTTGGAAAGCACGTTTTCCATTGTCCGTACGATTGCGCTCGGTGTGGGCGTGTTTATCTTAATTATTGCCTCGATTTCGATTGTGGTTGCGATGACGATGTCGACGTACCAACGCCGCCGTCAAATCGGGATTATGAAGGTGCTTGGCGCCAACCTGCGCCAAATCCGCAACATGTTCATTATTGAAGCGGCGCTATTAGGCTTTATTGGCGGCCTAATCGGTGTGATGTTCTCGTATTGGATCGTCTGGGCGATTAACGGCGTAACGAATGCGCTTACTCCTGATGGTTCAGGAGAGGGTATTATTTTCATAACACCGTCTTACGTACCAATCGGGATCGCATTTGCGATTTTTACAGGTGTCATCTCCGGTATTTATCCGGCACTTAGCGCTTCGCGCACCGATGCTTTGACCGCAATTAAACGCGACTAATAGAGCGACTTCATGCGATTACATGTAAATGTGATTTCGTGCGATGCACTGCAAATTCAGGGAGGTCCGACATACATATGAAAAAAAAGATAAAATGGATCGTTATTTTACTCGTCGTCGTTGGCTTTAGCTACGGTTTGTACAACTTCTCAAACCCAGCACAAACAGGCGTGGTGACCGATGATACAGGAACGATGAAGTTCCAAGTAACGAAGGAAGCGCTCGTGCAAACGATTGAGGTCAAAGGTAAATCTTCGTACGAGAACGAAACCTTTATTTACTCCCCTTTTGGCGCAGAAGTGAAGCAATGGGGTGTGAAAGACGCGCAGCAAGTTAAGAAAGGCGAAATGTTGTTCCGCCTTGACCCGACAACACTGCAAAACGAAATTGAGCAGACGGAAGCAAATATTCAAAAGCAAAAGCTCGAAAATCAGTTAGCAGAGTTCAGACGCAACGTGGATAGTGAATCATCCACCACACCGATGGTTGAGGAAGAGTTGAAAAAGAAATACGTAGAACGGGAATCTTCCCGTTTGCAGCAAGAGCTTAACAGCGTGACAATGGGCATTCAGCAAAAAGAAATCGCGCAAAAGCGTGAAAAAATTGGCGAAGCTCAATACGGCGCTCCGGTTAGCGGTATCTTCTTGTTCGATGATCCGAAAAAGCTCCCACAAGAGCTGAAAAACAATGAGCGTATCGGTAAAATTGTTGACCTGAACAAGCTTCAACTCGTTACACTGGTTGGCGAGCAAGACATATTCAACATTAAGCCAGGCATGGCTGTTGAAGTAAAAATGAACGCGCTGAAAAACTTGAAGCTGAAGGGCAAAGTCGTTAAAGTGTCCAAGTTCGCGAAGGCAACAAGTACAGAGCAGCAAAACACGAACACGAACCAAGCCGCACAGTTCGAAGTCATTATCGGCTTGGAGCCGAACGATAAGCTGATCGCAGGCCTTAGTTTAACAGGCAAGATCGAAACGGCGAGCAAAGAGAACGCTATCGTCGTTCCGACGGTTGCGGTGATGCGCGAGAAGGACCAGCAATATGTGATGCTGGAAAAAAGCAAAGGCAACTACGAGCGTCGCAACATCAAAGTCGGCCTAGAGACGCCTGAAAAGGTGGAAGTGTTGGAAGGCTTAAAAGATGGCGACACGGTCGTGTTGCAATAGGATTGGAACTTATTTGTTATCTTAGTCTTCGTGTAGACCTAACCCTGCTGGTGCTTGATCCCAGCAGGGTTTTTTATGTAAATCATATTTCATTTAATGATCAATCAATTACAAATAAACGGGCTCTTACGAATCAATGTAGTATCATTAATTTGTGTGACTAGAAACTGCGCGATATCAGCATTGCGCATCTTCAAGCCTGGCATATTGCACTCATCAACTTTAGTTCGCCCTGTCAATTTCCCTTCCACTACAAATGGAAGTCGAATCATTGTCCAATCAATATCGCTATCATTTAAAATTTGAAACTCCCTACGCTTATCTTCCATCATAGACGCGAATAGTAGCCGGAACATCACTGCCCCCATTCGATTGGCCATCGATTTTCGGTCACCTTTGATGTCAAGAGAAGCACCCTTAACCCCAATATAACGTCGAATACCTGTCTCTTTCATGATTGCAATAATCTGACTCGTATGTCGTGTTCATCACCATGTGCATCACCTTGATGACATTCCGACAGCAAGGAGTATGAACACACCACAGCGAATAAGAAAAATAGGCACGTTATCTCATCCCTCATGTCGGTGAACCCACTCAATACTAAAGGGTACAATGAGGAACGAAAGAATGGAGGCTACTACATTGAGAAGTGAACAAGAAATGATGAATATGCTTATCGACGTTGCGAGGAATGATCATAGAGTTCGCTTGGTCACTTTGGAAGGGTCTCGGACGAACAAAAATATTACCCCTGATCTATTTCAAGATTATGATATTTCTTATTTTGTGACAGATATGGATTCTTTCAAGGAAAATGATCAATGGCTCCATACGTTCGGGAGTCGTATCATGATGCAAAAACCCGAAGATATGGAGCTGTTCCCGTCAGAATTAGGGAATTGGTTTTCCTATATTATTCTTTTTGAAGATGGAAATAAATTAGACCTGACCCTTATTCCAATGAACGAGGTCGAGGATTATTTCACAAATAGCGACGGTTTAGTTGAAGTCTTGCTAGATAAGGACGATCGTATCCAACATAAGGTGCACGCAGACGACCGGCAATATTGGATAAAGAAGCCAACAGCAAGAGAGTTTGATGACTGTTGTAATGAATTCTGGATGGTGTCCACTTACGTCGTAAAAGGATTAGTAAGACAAGAAATCTTGTTCGCGATTGACCATTTAAACGAAATTGCTCGACCGAATTTGTTGCGAATGATGGCTTGGCAAATTGGCGCAGAGCAAGGGTATACCTTTAGTGTAGGGAAGAACTATAAATTTATTAATCGGTACCTACCAAATGAAGATTGGGAGCAATTTCTATCCACTTACGCTGAACATAGCTACCCGAACATGTGGCAGGCATTATTGACTTGTTATGACTTATTTAGAAAATACGCTACAGCTGTGGCAGAAAGCCTCGGATATCCATATCCCGCATACGATGAAGCCATAACCAAGTACACGGAAAAAATGTATCGTTCATTGACGTGCTAGATATTTGATCTTAAGCATCTTCACTCACATCTCTCGGATCAACATCTAGCTGAACAATCTCTAGCACTTCACCTTGCGCGGTGACTCGAATAGCACTCAAGGCCACTTTCCGGTAAGCTCCGGTATCAATATTCCACGAATGGGACGCCTCCACATACTCAGGCCGACCAGACTTGCAAGGGGTGTGACCGATAATTTGAAGTTTACTAATATGTTTCAACGGAGTGCGATTCCACAGCACTCCTATCTCGTTCCCTTCATCGAAGGGGAACGCTACCTGCTCTGCAATACCAGCATGACTTATTAGTACATGCTCGTTCTCCCAGACGAGCGGAAGTTCACCGATCCATTCTGCTACCTCCCCCAGCTCCATGTTAGCCGTTCTAAGCTGCTTGAGCGTGTCATAGCCACACTGCGGAAGCCAATATTCGTTAGGACCATGCTCAATATGCTGCATAAACTCGTACTCATGGTTGCCTTTGAGAAAAACAGCGTTTGCGCCATACTGTTTTCTTAGTTCCTTAGCCAACAGCAGCGTTCCCGGCGTATCGTTCCCACGGTCGATTAAATCCCCTAGTTGAACAAGCCGCTCCTCATAGGGGTTCCAATACCGGTTAAGCAATTCTTTAAACGTATGTAGACAGCCATGTACATCCCCGACGACGAATAAGTTCATATGATATTTTTTCTCCTTTAGTCTATATCAGGTACAATGTTACGATGTTCGATTGGCGAGGAGAGAACGATTAGCGTCGTTGAATCCCCATATTTGCCCATCGCATTCATCATCCCTTCTAATGTTTGCAAAGATTCACTGACCACTTTCACCAAAAAGTTATATTGACCGCTTATTCGATGCAGTTCCATAACATCAGGTGTATGTTGGCAGTGCTGAACGAAATCTTCACAGCTCTTTGTATGAAATAACAAATAAGCTTGAATTCGTTTGTTCACTTGCTCTGGAGAGACAACCGTACGGTAGTGATCAATAATCCCTTTATCCTCCATCCTCCGAACTCGTTCCGTAACCGCGGGTTGCGAGAGCGCAACTGCTTTTCCCAGCTCGGTCATTGAAATCCTAGCCTGATCTTGTAAAATCATCAATATTTTCTTATCTAGGGCATCCATCGTAATCACTCCGATATTTTATAGGCGAATAAATCATTTTAAATTGGTTTTATAAGTCATTATACACTTTTAACTTTAATATTCTATGTCAAAAACATTATCGTTCTTTATATAATTATCTCCATAAAGTTCACTACGCGTTGAGGAGAGATACAAATGGATTCTAACCGATTGCTTGAGCAAGTCAAGGTAGGGAGCTGGTTACTTCGTTCACGAGTTGTGATGGCTCCTATGACACGCAGCTTTGCAGACGACCATTCAGGGGAAGTTGGTCCTGATGTTGTCGAATACTATCGTAAACGTGCGGCGGATGGGATTGGCCTGATTATTACGGAAGGGATCAATCCGAGTCCGAGAGCCAAAGGCACTTACCAAGTTCCAGGGCTGTATACACAAGGGCAAATCGAAGCATGGAAAAAAGTAACCGCTGCGGTTCATCAGGAAGGTGGAATCATCGTCGCGCAGCTCTGGCATGTTGGCAGACTCACCCATCACGAATTAACCGGAGGTTTACCCCCTCAAGCCCCATCTAGCCTTACAGCGAATGGACTCGTTCACCGCTTACGCAAACCTTATGAAAGGCCCGAAGAGATGTCGCATGCTGAAATCAAGGAAGTCATTGATCACTTTACACAAGCTGCGCGCAATGCCATAACGGCGGGATTTGACGGCGTCGAGGTTCATGCTGCGCATGGTTACTTAATCGATCAATTCAATTCACCTATCACAAACGTACGAACGGATAAATACGGGGGAAGCTTAACACAGCGCTTAACGTTCATGAAAGAGCTTCTAGTATCCGTCGTAGCAGAAATTGGGGCTGAACGAACGATTGTCCGCTTTTCAGAAATCAAGGATGATTTGCCCGCTTATAAATGGCCTGACGCCGAACACACGATTGCTACATATATCGAGGCTTTTAAAGAACTTGGTCTTACGATGCTCCACCCATCGACGAATCATTTTGATCACATCCTCGTCGACGAGCTGACTCTACATCAAGTTGTACGTAAATATTGGGACGGAATCATTATTGGAGTCGGAAATTTAACCCCCGATGCGGCTTCCGAGGCAATCGCAGACGGAACGATTGATTTAGCCGCCTTCGGACGCCCATTGCTAGCTAATCCAAACTTCATTCAACGCATAAAAAGCAGCACCGCATTGACAACGTATGATCCCAAAATTCATTTAAGCCATCTCGTATAGGCGAAAGTGAAAGAGAATGAAAAAGTGAAAGAGAAAGCGAATGAGGATGCTTGCAATGTGCTTAATAAGGAAAAGGACATGCTCTTTATCAACATAATAGCTCATTGTATAAAAATGAAAAAACAAGCGGGAGCGCACCAGTAACAACGCTCCCGCTTGCCCTATCTCACATTGACACACGATAAATCAACATCTGAGTTCATCCATAATTGCCAAATCAACAACGACTACTTTCTTTCAAGCAATTGCGATCGTAACCTTACGTCCTCGTCTTCGCCAACAAATACAAAAAATACGGCGCCCCAATCACTGCCACCACGATGCCCGTAGGCACCTCCGAGGGCTGCAAAATCCAACGGCCTAGCGTGTCAGCCGTAATGACCAAGAACGCTCCCGCCAGCGCCGCCGTTGGAAACAGTATTTGATGCTTTGGCCCAACGAGGCGACGCGCAAGATGCGGCGCGATCAACCCCACGAAGCCAATCCCGCCGCTCACCGCTACGCAAGATCCCGCAAGACCAACCGCTGCCGCAAGCAGCAGCAGCCGCTCCCTATCGACAGGCGCCCCTAGTCCGGTCGCCATATGATCACCCAAGTTCAATACATTAAGCACACGCGCCTTGTAACATACAAAGGGTAGCAAGATCACAATCCATGGCAGAAGCGCAAGCACGAACTTCCAGCTTGTCCCCCAAATGCTTCCCGCCATCCAAGTCGCGACAAATTGATACTTGTCGGGATTAAGCCGCAGCGTCAGCACAATAGTCGCCGCGCTGATCCCTGCTGCCACCGCTATTCCAGTCAACAGCAATCGTGACGGCACCAGACCATGGTACCGCTTATACGCCAGCGTATAAATTAGCGCTGCAGTCGCCCCCGCTCCGACTAAAGCAAGCACAGGCAGCAAAAATATCGGTGCCGCCCCAGTCGTCGGATAGAACGAAATAAACAGCATGACCATCAAGCCCGCTCCCGCGTTAATGCCCATAATACCCGGATCAGCAAGCGCATTACGGAACACGCCCTGCATCACACAGCCCGAAACCGCAAGCCCTGCGCCGATTAACACCGAAATAACGATCCTCGGCAGCCGAAAATCAAACAGAATTAAAGTCTGCTGCTTAGTTCCCATCCCCAATAACGTCTGTATCAATTCCATTGGCGAAAGCCGTATATACCCCGTGTTCATACTGAGAACAAAAGTGACCGCTATCAAAAGGCTGAGTACGATCAGCACCGTTACATTTCGTTTTCTTTTCTGTTTCTCCACAGTTACAAGCGATATTTGTTCCGCCATATTACAGCTCCCTCCTTTCTTTACGAGCCAAGTAAAGGAAGAACGGAACGCCAATAAGCGCGATGATAGCCCCCACTGGTGTCTCATAAGGCGGGTTCACCATTCTCGCCACCAAGTCGGCAAACACGACCAACAGACTACCTAGCACAGCTGAACATGGAATGATCCACCGATAATCGACACCGACTAAGTATCGGGCCAAGTGAGGAACCATTAAACCGACAAATCCGACCGCTCCAACAATAGACACCGCGGCTCCTGCCAACACAAGCACAATAAATGTTCCCGTCAATTTCACGAACACCGTACGCTGTCCAAGTCCTCTCGCAACATCCTCGCCTAGACTAAGCATCGTAACGGAGCGCGACAACGCTATCGCACCGATAATCGCCACAGCAACCCATGGGAACATCACTTTCAGCTCAAACCACTTCGTGCCCGCTACGCCTCCTGCATACCAGAACGCTAAATCTTGACCGATCCGATAATAAAGCGCGATCCCTTCGCTCAATGCGGACAACAGCATGCTTAGCGCTGCACCAGCCAACACGAGCCGCGTTGGCGTTAGCCCTCCTTTTGCCATCGAACCTATACCATAGACCAATCCCGCACCCAGACCTGCGCCTAAGAACGAGTACATAATCACATATATAAACGGCAATCCGGGAAAAAAGGCAAAACAAATCGCCAGCATAAATCCGGCCCCCGCATTAATACCGAGTAATCCAGAATCGGCAAGCGGATTGCGTGTCATGCCTTGCATAATCGCCCCTGCCACGGCGAAGCTTGCTCCAACCATTGCCCCTCCAAGCACGCGCGGGAGACGAATCTCCTGAATAATTTGATGCTGTGAATGTTCGGGATTAAAACGAAAAATCGCTTCCCACACGATTGAAAAATGAATATTCGCCGCACCAAACGATACGGACATCGCGATGCCGAACGCCAATGTAAGGAGACCACCGATCAAAATAAGGCTCCCTGCCCACCAACGAGAACGCAATCTAACAGGCTCCGAAGCTGTAACTTCCCTCGGCTCTTTCATTGCTAGTCCACTCATGAATGCCACCCTTGTTAGCTATAATGGATGAAGATATATGAGATTCATTCTCAATTATAAATAAAAATTTGAATCTATTAAATTGTAGGCCACCCTGTTACGCGTCGCAATGGACAAAGCTAACTGTTTTTTTGTACAAAAAGAACGCACAGATTTGGGTTTGTCCATTGAGCAGCAAGCATCATTCGTATAAGATGAACCTAATAATAACGATAATGATTATCATTATCTATTAAATTACAGCTATACTTGGAGGACATACAATCATGAAACATACAAAAAATTGGGGAGTCATCCTATCTGCCCTACTACTCATGGGAAGCATTTTGCTAGCATGCAGCAGCCAAACGGGAGACGAGAAGAAAGCAGTTGACAGCGCTCATACGCCAACGAATCAACCGAACACGCTGTCCACTTCCTCACAGACGGCAACGAACACGGAGACAACGGCATCTGCGTTACGCAAATTTACGGATTATAAAGGACATACCTTAGAAATCCCTGTTACTCCACAACGTATCGTGTTCTGGGGAGAAACGTTCAGCGATTTACTAACCCTGAATGTGAATGTTGTAGGCACTGCACACATGTTCACTAAGGGCTCTATGTATGAGCACCAAATGTCACAGATTCAAGATATCGGGTTTCCTATTAATTTGGAAAAAACGCTAGAACTTAAACCGGATCTAATCATTACGGCGAGTACGGATGAGAAAGAATACGAACAACTTTCTAAAATTGCCCCCACCATCGTATTCGATACGTTCGAACCGTTAGAAAATCGGATCAAGCTGCTCGGCGATATACTCGGGAAGAAGCAAGAAGCGGAACAATGGATCACTGCATTTAACATGAAGACGAAAGAGATGTGGAAACAGCTTCATGAGGCGGGAATTAAACCCGGAGAAACAGCTTCAGTCTTGACCTACTATCCTGGTGATCGGTTGTTCGTTATGGCACGTGCCGGCCTGCCACAAATGTTATACGATCCAGATGGCTTTAAACCTACGGCTAAGATTCAAGATGTGCTGGACTCGAACAAAGGCTTTGAACAAATCTCAATTGAGCTGTTGCACGAATTTGCGGGCGACCGGATTTTCATTTTAACCCCGCATGATGATGAATCGAAACGGTCAACCGAAGAGATGATGAAGAGTGCGATCTGGACGAACCTCCCTGCCGTGAAGCAAGGCCACGTCTATACGGTCGAAATCGACAAAGCAGATAGCGATGCTCTATCGAGACAATGGTTGTTAGATGAATTGCCAAAATTGCTACTAAAAAAATAATTCCACGCTAAAAACATGCATATGAACAAGCCTCAAAGCTTTTCAATGGACAGTCGCTCGTCGACAGCCATTGAAAAGCTTGTTTATTTTTTATACAATAACGTAAATGATAATAGTTCTCATATATATTCAACTCGCTAACGAACTAGAGGAGGCTCACAGCAGATGAGTAACCGTACCCTGTCTCCCCTTCCGCTTCGCAACCTGCTGTTTCATTTGGAAAGTATTGAAACCGTGAAGATACGAGGCGGAACGAAATCCGAACCGATAATAGCTAAATTACATACGATTCTTATTGTTGAACACGGAGCAGGCACACTGTACATAAATGATACGATTCACCATTTATCCCCTCACAGAGGCTATTTGCTTCCACCAGAAACTAGATTCCTTATCGTTACGAATGACGTTCTCCAATACTATCACATCCGATTTACAGCCATCCGAGTAGGAAAGCTGGAACATTCGACACATCGTGAATGCCTGCTGCCCGATCGTCATGAGTTGAGGGCATACCCCGCTTCCCGTCTAATCGGTTATGCACAATCTTTAGTTACCGACCAACCAATCGGGCGAGATCATGAGCTCGAATCGTACTATCAGCAACTACGCTTTCAAGAAATGATGGGCTTTTTGTTGGAGCAAAATTTGCATTTCGAGCGACCACTCAACAGCACGCAGGCGGTCGTGAACACGATCCATTATGTTGAGAAACACTATATGCAACAAATTACCGTTCAACAGCTTGCGGCATTAGCGAATGTTCCGCGCTGGCAATATAGCTCAATCTTTCAAGAGTTAACAGGCAAGAAGCCGCTCGACTACTTAACGGAAGTACGTATCAACCGCTCCAAAGAGTGGTTGCAGCATTCATTCGATCCGCTGCGGGACATTGCCCAGCGTGTTGGCTTTGCGGACGAGTATTACTTTAACCGCCGGTTTCGCCAAACAACGGGTACTACGCCACGGCAGTATGCGCTCTCGACGCGGCGGACCATGCACATCACCGATTGGATTGGCCATCAACTTGAAATTCCATGTCAAGCCAAACGTATCATTTGCTATAGCGAAACGTTCGGTGACCTACTCGCGCTTGGTGTCGAACCGATCGGAGGTGGATTGGCCATGATGGAAGCGGCCTTTTTCGTGGATCAGGTTCATCATGTGCAAGATGTCGGCTTTCCAATTAATGTCGAGAAGACGAAGGCACTGAATCCCGATTTAATTATTTCAGCTAGTCCTGACAAGAAGCAAGTTGCCAAGCTGTCGGCTATCGCACCAACCGTCACCTTTAATTCGTTTGCGTCGCTTGAACACCGTCTCCATACGCTTGGTCACATGTTTGGCAGACAGCAGGAGGCAGAGCGATGGCTACATACGTATCACGAAAAAGCGAACAGCATGTGGCGGCAACTTCAATCTATGATGAAGCCAAGTGAGTCGGCGTCTGTATTTATTTACGATCGTGGATCACGCTTGTTCGTGATGGGAGCGATCGGGCTAAGTACGACGCTTTATCACCCTTTAGGCTTTCAGCCTGCCTATCACATTCAACACCTATTGGATTCGGATGAACCTTACGCAGAAATTACTGAGGCGGAATTGCCGGATTATGCTGGAGACCACATCTTCATGCTGAGGCCTACGAATACAGAGGCAGAACAGGCAGCAAGCGCCTTGATGAATAGTAGCCTTTGGCGCAGCCTCCCTGCCGTTATGAATGGTCGAGCTTATTCGGTTGAGAAAGCTTGGAACTACGGCGATGCCTTAACGAGAGCCAAGCTGCTTGATACGTTACCGCAGCTTCTATGCAGAAGCCCCCTAACCGAAGTTACCTCATGACAGAGGCAAACTTAACAAAACCAGTCTATCGCGTCGCTTGCGCATGACAGACTGGTTTTGTTATTTATGACGAGCTTTATGACGATCTATACGTAACCGCTACAACGATTCACACGTGTTAAGGCTTACTTTTCCTATTCATCAACGACGCCAAGCGCACGATTTTTCTCTTTGAATCGGTCATTATGTGAAGACACGTACGCTACTTTAGGCGCTTCAGGGTCCATATACAATTTCGCGCTGTTAACGGCTAGGACCGCATCAGAGAATGCCCCAGCAATCAAATTAACCTTGCTGTCATAATGCGCATAATCGCCTGCAGCAAAAATGCCTGGCAAGTTCGTTGCCAACTTGTTGTCTACGAACGCACACCACTCATCCATGTTAAGTCCCCACTGATTAATTCCTGTAAAATCAGCTTTCAAGCCGTGGTTGACGATAACCGCGTCAACTTCAAGCTGCTCGATTTCCTCCGTATCAACGTTACTGATCGTTACTTTGCTGATCGTCTTCCCATCTTCACTATGCAGCTGTGTTAATCCATACGGCGTCCGCACATCGACGGAAGACTCCTTCATGCGTATAATGTTCTTCTCGTGTCCGCCGAACTGAGGACGGCGATGCACAACCGTTACGCTCGCAGCAATCGGCTCCAGCTCATTCGCCCAGTCTACCGCCGAGTTGCCACCACCGGATATGAGTACTCGTTGACCGCGAAACGGCTCCAGCTCTTGCACCGTATAGTGCAAATTCGTCACCTCGTAGCGCTCAGCGCCTTCAAAGTCCAGCTTGGCCATCTTAAGAATACCGCGGCCAAGCGCAAGAATGACTGTACGTGTCCAATGTCTTTCTCCCGATTCAGCCACAAGCACGTATGTACCATCCTCTTGCCGTTCAAGCCCTCTAATCTGCTGTCCGAACACAAGTGTCGGGTCGAATACTCTCGCCTGCTGGTCGAGCTGTTTAATAAGCTGCTCGCATATAATCGGTGCGAAGCCGCCTACGTCCCAAATCATTTTTTCAGGATAAATGAGCATACGGCCGCCCAGCTCTTCTTTTGCTTCAATGACTTTCGTCTTCAAATCGCGCATCCCGCTATAAAAAGCACCATACATCCCTGCAGGGCCTCCACCTATAATCGTTACGTCGTACAGC
The DNA here is from genome assembly GCF_021223605.1 of Paenibacillus sp. 481. Taxonomy (NCBI): domain Bacteria; kingdom Bacillati; phylum Bacillota; class Bacilli; order Caryophanales; family Paenibacillaceae; genus Paenibacillus; species Paenibacillus sp. 481. The sequence continues at coordinate 4,190,879 of NZ_CP075175.1, read as the reverse complement.
TCCAATGATTCAGTCACCATTAATTCCCCCAGTATGCTCACTACCTTAGATGATATTGATTATTATTATCAATTATATCTTTATTCGTTATTGTACCGTAGTAATCGTTCACTGGCAATGGACAAACCATCACTTTTTAGGGATTAGTTCCTACTTACTATATGAAGGAGCTGTCTCATAACGACCTCACGTATTGATCCTACGTCTCGATCACAACTATTAAACGCGAAGCTGGTGTCTGGTGGGAGGAATCTTTAAAAAATGAGTGCAATGGCATAACGTAGGAAAAGGAAAGCCGCTTGCAGATTAAACCTTGGGGATTTGAGCTTGACCAAATTCGCCAGCCTGTGCGTTTGTAGCATGCTGAGGCTGACGAGATGGTCCCGTTCGCGGCCGTTAAAGAAGAAATAAACAAACTCTTACCACATGGAACGGTGTTACAGATTAAAGCCGTAGTGTCCAGTCCTGAAGATCAGGTACATTACACAAGCAGCGAAATCGGTCTGTCCGAGGTACTCAGCTACTATGCAGCTAAACGAAACTCATAAAGCTGTACGTTCACTCAAGCTAATGCAATATGCAAATCAATTTCATTGTCTGTCTCACTCGGTTTATAGCGATGATCCCAGATTTCAAAATCAAAATCAGCAGGCCGCTGTCCATTCTCCTGCATCCAAGTGCCATACAAGTAGGAATAGGACTTAGATAACTCCGACTCTAATCCAACATGTGTATACTTCACAACCTTGCTTTCAGGCACCAAATGGCTGATCATTCCGGAAGGAATGTGATCGACCTCTGCAACCTTCACCCCAATAATGGAAGTGAATGCATCGAGATTCGGGTCGAAGTTCTCCTTACACGGGTAAATTTGAATCAAGTAAAATGGCTCCCCTGCACGATGACGAATTTCATTTACCCGACTTTGCAAATTGTTGAATGCGTCTTCAATAGTGCGATCTTCATCAAGCTGCTTTAAATTAGCGTGGGCGGTTATACCAATGACTGTAAACTGCGGAACGGACAACACGACTGGCTCCATTTAAATACCTCCTCAAAATTTGTTGATTACTGCTCGCTAACTACTTGTAAACCTTATGTTCACCTGATAAAATAGAACATATATTCGTATTCTCCGCTGTGATAAATAATCCTTTTTTTAATGGACATCATTTTTGAAAAAAGTTTATTTATTCCTGCTAAGGGTAATAATACGAACAGTTATCAATGGTTATCCATTGAAATTTGATATTCAAAGGAGTGTTTATCAATGGCTTTAAACGTTTATCTTAATTTTAAGGGGAACTGTCGTGAAGCAGTCGAATTTTACGCGCAAGTATTCGGAGCGGAGCAACCGCAGTTTATGACCTTTGGTGATTCACCTCCAAGCCCAGACTTTACACTTCCTGAAGAAGCAAAGAACCTCATTATGCATACATTCATTCATATTAGCGGACGGAAAGTGATGTTCTCCGATGTATTTCCTAATATGCCGTTTGTAGTCGGAAACAATGTGAGCCTTACCCTCAACAGCCACAATATGGACGAGCTACAATCCGCATTTGATCAATTGAAAGAAGGCGGCACAGTAGCCATGGATCTTCAGGAAACGTTCTGGAGCAAAGGCTACGGCAGCTTAACGGATAAATTCGGGATCGTGTGGCAATTTAACTTAGATCCTGAAGACGAAGAGTGCGGTACGAAATAACGGATTCCGCACTGAACAAGATGTAGTAACTTTTCTATTTCTAGAAAAGTCGCTGCATCTTTTTTTGTCTCTATATATAGTGAGACACTTAAATGGTATTAACGCTCACCCTCATGCCTTGTATAAAATCTTATATACAGGGGTTCATTCCCTGTTATATAATGCTAAAAGTTAAATACAATGTGAGAGACGGAAGCTGGTGTGAATCCAGCACGGTCCCGCCACTGTGATAGGCGTAAGCCTTAGTCAGGTCGGTTTCTCCCATTGATCATTTAACCTGAACTTTCGAGGCAAAGGTCGGGTTATTCATCATATTCCTCATATGATAATAACCGTAGCTCCTGCCTTTGTGTCGGAAGCTATTTTATTTTTATCATGGAGAGGAAGAGAGACAGCATGAAGAAAATCTTATCCCTGCTTATGGCTGCATCATTGTTCTTGACAGTCGCTATAAGTGCAGCTCCACTTCATCAAGCAGCTGCTGCTGCACCTAGTTTCAACCTGAATACTGAGGTTCAACGAGTCGTTAAGGCCTATTCAGCCGCCCAATATGATGATTGGTCAGCGGTAGCGGACAATGTTCTAGGCAATACCATCCCTAGCACTTATATCGAGCAAGCAAAAGCAGCCGTCATCGCTGAAAAAGGCAATTACACAAAGGGAACTGACATTGCGAAAGCGATTATCGGCCTTACAGCAGCAGGTGTCGATATTACGAATATTGAAGGTATTAACCTGCTGGACAAAGCAGTTAACTTTGACACGAATGAATTAAGTCTTTCCAATGACGTCGTTTACATGTTATTAGCCCTCGACTCTGGACCATATGAGGTTCCAGCAGGCGCGCCTGTCACACGAGATTTTTTGATTAAAAAGCTACTGGAGCTCAAGCTTCCAGCAGGTGGATGGTCATTCTTTGGTTCAACACCAAATGCGGATATGACCGGCATTATTATGGCTGGATTGGCCCCCTACATACAGCAACCGAGCGTGTCAGATGCTGTCTATCATGCGGATAAATTTTTTAAAGACAAACCGTTAGACAACAGCAATAGCGCAGCTATGCTTGTGATTGGTCTTTCCGCAGTTGGAAAAAATCCAACAGCAGATGCATACAAGCAAGATGGCAAAAATGCATTGGACAATCTGTATTCATACCTCACGACCAACGGACTTTACAAATATAAAAAAGCACGTGCAACCGGCGACAGAATGGCGACCAAAGATGTCATGCTGGCGTACCTTTCTTATCAAAAATTTTCAAATGGTAAACACAATAGTATTTTCTATGATTTAAAATCTAGATACAACACGACACCACCACAAAAACCAGATCCGAAGGCGTTCGATGTCTCGATAAATGTCACATCAGAGAAGCAATGGACAGGTTTCCCGCAGTCAGGCAAAGTTACGCTGCAGGAAGGCGATACGGTTGATACAGCACTCACGAAGCTTGTAGGAGCCGATCAGATCAAATACAAAATGTACGGCACGATGAAATACATAGCGGGCATAAAAGGCCTTGAATCTGGTGCCTATGGCAAAACGAGCGGATGGATGTATTGGGTCAACGATCAAGAACCTACCGTAGGAGCTGACGAATACAAGCTTAAAGCAGGCGACACGGTAAAATGGACCTACACTGGAGTTGATCCCGTAACGAATCCACCAGGCAATGGTGGCGGTGGTGGCACTGGCGGCGGTGGCGGTGGTACTGTCACTCCATCTATTTCGGTATCCGTCATGACTGAAGTACCTAAGTCAGGCTTGCCGATTAGCAATCAACAAACGTACCGCGCAGATATGACCGCGTTCGACGCGCTTGTCGGACTGGTAGGCGCTAGCAACATCAAGCATAAAGGATCAGGCGAAAGCTTATATGTGTCTTGTGCGATGGACTTGTGTGAACGAGCAAACGGAGCCCTTAGTGGCTGGAAATATTCTGTTAATGGTACCGAGCCAAATGAATCAGCAGGTGCTTACAAACTAAACAATGGCGACAGCATTGTATGGAAATACACTGGAACTCCCCCCACGAATACAGGTGGCGGCGTTCCCCCGGGGGGTGGGTCCGCTGGAAATTCTAATTCCGGCAATCCCTCAGTACCTAGCACTGGAGAGACAGGCAACAAATCTGGAACCAATAACAGCAATAACAGCAACAAAGACGGTAAACCCGCTTCAGGCAGCAAATCAACTACCGATCAAGGAAACGGAAAAAACACAGACGCTAACTCTGCTGCCGTTACTGTTACTGAGCATCTTTCTAAATATAGCGATCGGAATCAAATATCTCCTTGGGCGAAAGAAGCTGTTGCTCGCGCAAAACAGCTTGGCATCCTCGAAGGAACAAAAAACAAAGACGGAACAGTAACATTCCAGCCCAAAAAAGAAATAACGAGAGCTGAGTTCCTTAAAATTGTCGTTAAGCTCTTGTATGGAGATGTGAACGTAACGAGCAAGACAGAATACAAAGATGTAAAGACAAAAGATTGGTATTATCCGTATATCGTCAAGGCTAAGGAAATTGGCATGATTAGCGGGTTCGCAGATAACAGCTTCAAACCAAATGAAGCCATAACGCGTGAGCAAGCTGCAATTATTCTTGGCAAAGGCTTTAAGCTAACAGCTAAGAAAACGGTGAGCTTGAAAGATGTATCGAAGCAGCACCCTGCTGCGCTCTACATTGCAGCTGTACACGAAAATGGACTCATGACAGATAGCAGCGGTAAATTCAATCCGTCGCAAAAGGTATCCCGAGAAATGGCTGCTGTTCTAGCCGTAAAATTACACGATACATACGTAACGAACAAATAAAGGAGGTTAATGCCCATGCAAGCCGTTCATAACCAGCTACAACGCATAGCTGCTTCTCCAATGATAAGAAACATGACTATCGCTATTTGCTTATCGGCTTTAAGTATTGGTGGCCGAATATTGACCAATCAATTTCACATTCCGAATGTACAGCCCTCCACTGCCATTATTATGATTGCAGCGATAACTTTAGGCATGAGGTACGGCCTTGGTGTCGCCATTGCGACAGCAATTGGCTCGAACATGGTACTCGGGCACGGGCCTTGGACGATGTGGCAAGTATGTGCATGGGGTTCAGTTGCCATTTTGGCTAGCTTCCTACAGCCCTACTATAAGAAAATACCGTTAGTTGCCCTTGTTGGATTCGCTGCATTAACAGGCTATTTATACGGATTTATCGTTTCGACGCCGGCCTGGGCGTTAGGACCTGTTCATTTTTGGACGTACTATAAGTTTGGTTTACTGTTTGACACGTATCATGCTGCAGGTAATGCAGCCTTTATGGGAATGCTCGCTCCCATTTTATTGAAAGCTGTCCACAAAGTGCAGTGATCAAGTGATCACCAAGTAAAGCACATCGACCATTTCAGGTCAGATAGTATAATCCCCTTCAAGTGGCTGCACTTGGAGGGGATTTTTGCATTTGCTTTTGCATTTTTCAATTATAATTAGACTTCACTTTATAAATTTGCTAGATTAATTACAGATTTAGCATCCCATTATGTTATTGATGTAACGAAATGAATCGGAGGGTTTCATAAAGATGATGGAGACAATCATGATCGTAGAGGACGATCCTAAACTTGCTGAAATGCTCCAGCAGCACATTCGCAAGTATGGATTCGAGGCCATTATCGTAACGGACTTTGAACATGTCCTTGACCAATTTCAATCCATACAACCACATTTGGTCGTCATGGATATTCATTTGCCGAGCTTTGACGGCTACTATTGGTGCCGCCAAATTCGTACCATATCCACTTGTCCGATTATTTTTATTTCGGCACGTGATGGAGAGATGGATCAAGTGATGGCGCTCGAATATGGCGCCGATGATTACATGACCAAGCCGTTCCACTACGAATTGGTACTGGCCAAGATTCGTAGTCACCTGCGCCGCGCCTATGGCGCATATGCAGCGCAGGCCGATGAACGTAAAATCGAACAAACCGGCCTTGTCCTATATCCTGAACGCCTAGAAGCGTTGCTGCACGACAAATCGGTCCTGCTCACGAAGAAGGAAGCCGTCTTGTTAGAAGTGTTCATGACAAGCTATCCTCGCGTTGTGAGCCGCGACAAAATTTTAGACAAGCTGTGGGATGATCATGCGTATGTCGATGACAACACGCTCAGTGTAAATATGACGCGCCTCCGTAAAAAGCTATCTGATCTAGGCATTGAGGATGCCATGGAAACGATACGCGGGGTCGGGTACCGCCTGCACATCACATGGAGTAAATAAAGGAGTACACCGCCATGCGCTTATTTTTGCGAGAACATGTTCCGCTTATCCTTTTTTCAATCGTGCAGTTGTTTGTCGTGCTGTTGGTCTACTGGTTTGACGGCTATAACGACCTTCGTACAGCGCTGTACTCGGTATTTTTAGGTGTTTTTCTGCTCTGCGCTTATTTAGCATTTCGCTATATCAGTCATAAATCGTTCTACTCAAGGCTATCAAGCCCGCCTGTTTCGTTGAACGATACCATCCACAGTAAAGAACTAGCACCTTTATCAGTGGCACTCACGAAGCTGTTAGAAACACAGTACTCCCACTATAAACAAGAGCTAACAACGTGGGAGCATAAACAACAGGAACATATTGCATTCATGAACCAATGGGTCCATCAAATGAAAACACCGCTGTCCGTCATTGAACTAATGACCCAAGACAGTGTAGACCCTGCGTTTGACAGTATCGCTGAGGAAACCGATCGACTTCGTAAAGGACTCGAAATGGCTTTATACATCTCTCGCCTTGAAACGTTTGAACAAGATTTTTATGTGGAGAAGGTGGCGTTGTTCGAGAGTGTCGATAAGGTCGTCCATGAAAATAAGCGCTTTTTTATTCGCAATTACGTGTATCCTGAACTGAATATCGATCCACAGCTGACCGTCAATACGGATCGAAAATGGCTTAGTTTCATGCTCGATCAGCTTCTTACCAATGCGATCAAATATTCAGCCGGCAGCCGCGGGAAAGTCAATATTTCGGCCTATACCGAAGAACGAGCTGTAATTCTTGAAATGCAAGACCACGGGGTTGGCATTCCGGCCGCTGATCTGCCTCGTGTGTTCCGTCCCTTTTTTACGGGGGAAAACGGTCGTACTTTTAAAGAATCTACAGGCATGGGCTTATATCTCGTCCACGAAGTTGCCACGAAATTGAATCACCAGGTGGAAATACAATCCGCAACATCCGACACGCCCAGCACAAAGCGCGGGACTACCGTCCGCCTTATTTTTCCGTATGCGGCTCCATAACGGCTTGCACGGCTTGCAACGTGGATACCGACCGATGAACTTCAAGTTCATCGGTTTTTTTGTACCAAGGGAATCTTCACCTTAAAACCTTACACCTTTGTAAGACAAATGAAAGCCGCCACATTATGAAATATCATGCATTTTGTTTACACTTAGGTTAAATAATGAACGTGTAAAGGAGATTAGCAAAATGGATATGCTGCAATTAAGCAGTTTAAGTAAAATATACCGCGGCAAAGTGTCTTACGAAGCTTTAAAAAACATTGATTTAACGATTAAGCAAGGCGAATTTGTCGGCATTATGGGGCCGTCAGGCAGTGGCAAAACGACATTACTGAATATGGTAGCCACAATTGATACACCGACTTCTGGAAAAATGATGGTGGATGGCGATAATCCTCATGAGCTTTCACCAGAGCAACTTGCCTTATTTCGCCGTCGCAAGCTAGGATTTGTCTTTCAAGCGTTTAATTTATTACCGACCTTAACGGTAAAAGAAAACATTTTGCTCCCGCTTACCTTAGATGGGACACCCCTGTCGTATATGAATGAACAAGTGGCGCTGCTCGCGCAGAAGCTAGATATGGAATCGATTTTGGACAAACGCACCTACGAAATCTCAGGTGGACAAGCACAGCGCACCGCTATTGCGCGCGCCGTTATTCATCAGCCCAAGCTGCTGCTTGCAGACGAGCCGACAGGCAATCTGGATTCCAAGTCGGCACGCGATGTCATGGAATTGCTGGCGAAGCTGAACAAGCAAGATAACACCACAGCGATGCTTGTTACACATGATCCATTAGCTGCAAGTTATTGTGACCGCGTCGTCTTTATTAAAGACGGTCAGCTGTACAATGAAATTTATTGCGGTGACAATCGACAGGCCTTCTACCAAAAGATTATTAACGTGCTGTCCCTGTTAGGAGGAAATGCGCATGACTTTTCGACAATACGCGTTTAACAACGTCATTCGGAATAAACGCACATATGCGGCTCACTTTTTAAGCAGCGCCTTCTCGGTCATGATGTTCTTTACGTATGCCATGCTGCAATTCCATCCTGATCTGCAAGGCGAACTAACACTAACGAGCCATACCGTGAATGTGTTCGGAAAAGTCGCGATGTCCGTCGCCCAACTGTTGATTTTTGTATTTTCATTTTTCTTCTTACTGTACTCGGTCAGCTCCTTTCTCAAAACGAGAAAAAAAGAATTTGGTATCTTGCTTATACACGGCATAACACCCAAGCAGCTGTTTCGACTCGTATTTATGGAAAATATGATGATTGGCATAGCCGCCATTATGACGGGAATAACGGTCGGCATTATTTTCACCAAATTAATATTGCTCATAATTGCAACAGTATTAGTCATTGATCAAGGATTGCCTTTCTACTTGCCCTGGCAAGCAATCGCTCTTACGTTCGTTGCGTTCTTAGTTTTGTTTTTGGCGATTTCACTGTTTACGTCACGCATGTTGAAAATGAATCAACTCATTGAATTGATCAAAGCTGAAGATAAGCCAAAGCCAGAACTGAAAGCATCCATTTGGCTCTCGTTGCTCGCTGTCATGTTAATCCTAGCTGGTTACCTTGCGGTTTATTTATTTGCCATCAACACAGACCTCGTCCCCTTGTTAATTGCGGGTGTAGGTTTGACGATTATAGGTACTTATTTCTTGTTCACGCAGCTTAGTGTGTATCTGATAGGCTGGTTGCGTAAGCAAGAGCGGTTGTTCTTTAAGCGTACGAATCTATTAATGTTCTCAGAGCTAACGTATCGCATGAGGGACAACGCGAATATGTTTTTCATGATCGCAATCGCGTCGGCTGTCGCATTTACGGCAATTGGTGTCTGTGCAGCGGCAAGCAACAAAGGGTTGTCGGAAATGAAAAACCCTTATGCTTTCAGCTACACGACCTTCAGTGAACATAAAGCGGAGCAGTCGAATATTGCCACGATTAAACGGAAATTAGAACAAGCTCAAATCCCATACCGCTTCGGCACCGTTACACTGATGCTCACAGATAACAGCCAGATTATGATGAATCTGTCTGATTATAATTCATTGTCGACTGCACTCGGTTATGAAAGCGAAACGTTAGCGAGTAATGAAGCCCTGCTCGTATCTAGCAAGCAAGATGATCATGATCATTATAAAGGGGTTTATCCTAGCAATGTGCTCGAAGTGGAGCAAAGTAATCAAAAGATTAGGCTCAATGAGAAAAAAGCGATAATCCGCAACATGATTCCGGACGTTGCCCTTAATAGTGCCCGTATTGTCGTAACTGACGCTCAATTTGAGCAGTTTAGGGCTCTATCCAATGAAAGTACCCTGATTCGAAAATTTTACGGCTTCGTTGTCGAGAACTGGGAGCAGACAACCAAAAATGTTTCCTTTCAATTGATGGACGAAATCGGAGAGTTCGATGAACATGTTGCGATTTATTATTTCAATTCTTTATATTTGGATTGGCGCAAGGATAAGCAAGAAAATGGGCTGCTTATGATGTCTGGTGTGCTCGTTGGCATCGTGTTCTTTACATTTGCAGCAAGCTTCCTCTACTTCCGTTTGTATACAGACCTAGAGCGTGAGAAGGAGCAGTACCAATTAATTAGTAAATTAGGACTGACCAAGCTAGAGTTGAAAAAGATGGTTACGCAGCAACTGCTACTTATGTTCTTCCTGCCGATTATAGTCGCGATTATGCATAGTAGCTTTGCTATCTTCTCCCTGCAGCAACTCGTCCACTATGCTCTAGTGTCGGACTCATTTACGATAATCGCCTGCTTTGTACTCATCCAAGTTCTCTACTTTGCTATCATTCGCTGGCGATATATCAACAAAATACACAAAACGATTTCCTAAGCGATTTTCTAATCGTATCCAAAATCTATCATCTTTTATTCACGCAAGCTGATGCCTATACGTCATAGGTGTCAGCTTGTTTTTTTATACATGTACAGCATGATCGCTGCATATATATGAAACATAATGCAACATTTCCAATGTTCATGGAGGTTATCGTATGTCTACTAACAATGAAACATCGTTATCCTATCGTTGCCCGCTTTGTGAGCATCACGAGGCCGTTCTTTTTTCAACGTACCCTACCTTTCAACTCGTAAAATGCGCACAGTGTGCGTTCATCTATCAGCCCGTGCTGGAGCATCAGATCGAACAGTACATTTCTGAAATCTACGATGCGCAGTGGGTACAAATGAGAGAGCAGTATACCGAGCAAACGTTTCATGAGCACGCTGCTTTTAATCATTTGCTCATTCAAATGTTCTATCCATATGCGGCTGAAAAAGGTAGACTGCTAGAAATCGGCTCCGGCACAGGTGAGTTTCTCCACCTAATGAACAGCATCGGCTGGGACGTCATCGGCATTGAACCATCCGTGGCTGCCTGTGAATACGCGAGCCAGACATTCAATCTACCTTTGCGTTGCGACATGTTTGATCCTGTTAAGCTGGCAGCGTCAGAACCAATTGCTACCGATGTACAAGTCATCTGCTTCTGGCACGTATTAGAACATCAAGCTGATCCCATTTCCTTTTTGCAGGGGGCCGCTTCATTACTGCATCAAGACGGTATTATGCTGTTCAGCGTTCCGAATTTACGTTCGTTAACGAACCAAATTCACGGACTGCAATCGCCGTTGTTGAGCGAACGCGATCATTTATCCCATTTTACAATGGAACATATACAAATGTTATTACGCAAAGCCAACTTACAAAGTGTGTCTTTATTTACAAGGCAAGAAATCAATAGACATGTGCGTGATGTGAGCAGCATTGGTCAGCTTAAAGACAAGTCCTCCCTCTCCTTGCAACAGCTTGTCAAATGGCAGGCTGAACTGCAAAGCAATGGCGAAGGACACGAAATCGTTTGTGTATGTAAAAAAGGCAGCTAACGTTCCCCAGCGCTTTACGTTAACGGTTAGAATCATCTCCAGCAATCGTCATTTGCCCAAGTAAGCCAAGCTCATAGCCTTTGGCAACGGCACCAATGCGTGTACGAACACCTAGCTTTTGATTCATCGAGCTAAGATGGTGTTCCACTGTACGCTGGCTCATCATGAGCTCGCAGGCAATTTGCTTATTCGTCATTTCCTGTGCGACTCTTGTCAGCACTTCCCGCTCTGTTAGCGTCAGCTTGTCTGTGCGCGTGTGCGTTAGCCACTTGTCTGACATGAGCACATGGCCTAGCGCACTTTGCCTAATCGCGTTAATGATTTGCGGATAAGTGGCTTGCTTGGACAAATACGCGTGTACGCCCATTTCGTAGGCTTTAGTCACATATGCATCGTAACAATAGCCCGATAACATAATCATTTTTAGCGCCAATCCATAGCGCTCCTTCAAGACAGCTGCCAATTCAAAGCCATTCATATGCGGCATTGAAATGTCCATCACAATTACATCAGCGTTATGATATTCGATGTGATCGAGCAGCTGTCGTGGATGTTGGAAAGTGGCTACGACTTGAATATCAGGCTCCCTATCAAGCCGATCCTTTAACGCTTCCATCATTAAAGGATGATCATCCAGCAACATCACTTTTATGCGCGAATCCATGACTTCCTTCCTCCTTTATCAACGGAATTTGCACATGGACACATGTTCCCTTGTCCACGTCAGATTCAATTCGAAACAGCCCGCCAAGCTGCTGCACCTGATTGTGAATCGTAATCAAACCAAACGATTGGCTGGCATGATCATCAAATACATGCGCCACATCAAAGCCCTTTCCGTTGTCGTCCACCTTTAGATGAATATTTTCGGCCGTCTGCCAAACACAAACGTGAACCGCGCTTGCCTGTCCATGCTTGAACACGTTGTTGATCAGCTCCCGATTGATGCGAAACAAGGTCGCCTTGAGCCATTGTGGTAGTTCCAACTGCGGGTCCAATTCATAACATAGCTCAACTTGAATAGAGTGCGTTGCCAATTGGCTCTTCATGGAACGCACATGCCATTCCACCGCTTCCTTAAGTCCCACATTATCGATGATATGTGGATATAGATCATCGCATAGCAAGCGAATATCTTGCTGCGTCCCGTACAGGCAGGAAAGCCAAGCTTGAACACGCGCTTTACGTACATCACCAGTCGCATACAACTCCTCGATATCACGCGACATAAAAATAATATTTTGCAAAATATGATCGTGTAGATAATACGATGTCCGCATTCGCTCTGCCTGCTGCGCTTCCAGTATCCGTTGCGGGGTTTGTAATGTTGCTAGCCAGTTGGTCGTCTCCTCGCCGGACTTCTGCTCTCCTTCCTGCCGCATAGCAGATAATTGTCTTGCATTCACTAACAATTGCAGCGTCTCCGCGCGAACAAGTTCGACTAGCTTGCGTTCTTCGTCTGTAAATAAGGTCTGATTCCTTTTCGGGCCGATACACAAATAGCCAAGTTCATCGCCAGACTCAGGATCAACAAGATCCATTATGTACGCAAAATCGTACTGCATCTCTAGCGTACGGTAGACTGCATCCCTCATGTTCGTTATGTTCGTTATGGTCGTTATGGTCGTCTCAGCACCAGCATATTTACCTGTACCGTGTACCGTCGCATAACTCGGTTCTTTCCATACAACGCACACGCCTTCAACCTCAACGGTGTAATCGATAACATCGGCGAGCATGCGGATGAGTCCGCGCACATTTTTGTGCTCCATCCATTGCAGAGATAGCTTGAACTGCTGCTGTTGCAGCCAAGTTTGCCGAGATACGGCCTTTTGCCTCATGATGGATAAACTATGCTGATACACATAAGTCAAAGCCGCAAAGATGGCGAATAGTAGCAGCAACTGCCACATCCGTTCCCATTTAGCCGCCGCTACAAATAGCAGCAGACAACTGCCCAAATACAAACTATGCAGCACAATGCTACGCATGTAAAAACGCATATCTAGCATGTTTCGCTTGACGAGTAACCACATGATGACAGCTGACAACAAGACAAATCCGATCAACGCATATTCAGGGCGCAACAAATAGTCCTGCCATAGCAAATCCGGTATCGCAACCAAAAAAATGTACGGCAGTAAGCTGAGATATAACACGATAACAAAGGTAAGTAGCTGATTTTTCTCAATCAAATCTAGTGATTTCCAATAAACGTAGGCAATGATGCCAATACCAACTAACATAGCGATAAAAATAAGATGCACCGAACCACGAAGCCAGTCAGCAATATGTCCTTGTATGAACGTAACGATCGCAAATAACGACAAACCTAGTAAACCAAGGCGAAACAATAACATTGTACGCCTGAGTGCGGGTTGCACGGACCTAAACACAAAGATGATGAAAAAAGAGAGTAGCGCGTAAGGCATCCAAATCGCACAATGAATAAGAATTAGATTGGAGATATACATTTCGGAAGAAAACAACGTTAAGATCGTAACAGCCATCAACACATTAATCATAAAGAAACTGCGAACAAGATACGACTCTCTTTTTTTAAAATAGGCCATTAACCCCATGGCTAACAAAATACTTTCCAGCACAATCGCAAGCACCTGATTAAACCACTGTTGCCCAGTTAGGACGACATCCTCTGTCCAAGATACCTCATTACTCCGTTGAAAGCTGATCGAGCTCGCATGTTCAATGAGCAGCAGCCCTGAGCCCATGTGTTCATATTGAACCATTTCGTCAGACCGTATCATTTCATCAGGAAGCAGGCCGTTTACAAGTCGAACCGTATCTCCCTGCTGAATAGGCCAACTATGGGCTTCGCCCATCGGATCGATGCGTTCAATTTGCCAGCCGTTGTCGGTGGAACCAATGTATAGCCCGACATAAGGATGCTGAAACGAGGCAGCATGAATATAAATCGCTAACAGTACAAACAGTGTCACACTTAAGCCAATGAATCGATCGTACTTTTTCACGAATGCGCTCATAGTCGTAGTTCTCCCCCATGTGTCTCAGCAGAGTTAATGAATTATAGTGTTATAGAGTTATATTGTTAGAGGCTATCGTTAAAGTCATCTCACACCAGCAAGCATGTACGTAATCGTGCCCCATAAAAAATTAGTGAACAGGTGCAGAGCAATAGCTCCATAAATATTTTTGCGCAACTTTACGAGTAATTCAAAGGGGATAAATATGGAGAATGGAATGTACGCCCAGTTAATTGGCGCTTGCCAGAAATGGTACACATTAAATAGGACACCAACGATAATCCAATCCCCTTTGACGCTGCCGAGTTTATGCAATATATAGCCACGAAAATACATCTCTTCACCGATAAAGTTGCCGATTATGCCAATAAGCAGTAGGAAAAAAGGGAAATCATAGTAACCAACGACATAAATATGCCATGATTCAATCGCAAGCCACGGGATGGAGTTAAAAAAGTGGTACAACGGTGGATATATCGTGTGTAAATAAGGGATGGACAACAAGGTCATAATGATGGCTAATAGCGGAAACACAAGGAGCAGCCCTTTCAGATCGGGTCGTCTAAATCCTAAATAACAAAGGGATTGCTTCAATGTCATGTTATCCACATATCGCAATGACAGCAGCGGTACGAAGATGTGCCAGCCCGCAGTTAGCAAGACAAGAACGGTATATTGTGCGTAATGACTAGACATTCCTGTCCATAACATGATTGATTCTCGCAAATGAAAGACACCGATATAAGCGAGTAGCCCAGGAAATAGGGCCATACTGATGTAAAACGTAATCTGCTTCCAGCCTTTTGCATCGTATTGACGCAAAAACTGGACGTATTTCGGATCAGATACATTGAAAAAATGGGCGACTGATGGTCGTATTTTGATCATGTGTAACTCACGCTCCGCTTCGTAAATGGTTTATATCTTTACGATACCATTTCACGTTAGCGGGCAAATCGGGATGTCGGCACAAGGATGGAAGCGTGCCCGCATTTCTATTGCGTGATCACGCAAGTTCGATTTGTGCAATGCTTATGTGCGCCGCGATCAGCAAGCTGACATGCTCAATGCTTGTGTGCGACGCGATCAGCAAGCTGACATGCTCAATGCTTGTGCGCGACGCGATCAGCAAGCTGACATGCTCAATGCTTACGCGCGACGCGATCAGCATCATAACGAAAAGGATGGTGACTACGCACCATCCTTTAATCATCTTCTTCAGCTGGCAAAGCCACCTGATCGATTTGTTGTTGTAACGCAGGATCAAGCACCTCAATCGTGATATCACGAAACGGCGGCAAATGCGCTGCGCATTTGAGTGCAGCCAACACGAGTTCCGTATCCTGTCTTAGCTTATGTAACTGAATGCCCATAATCTCATCTGCGTAGCCATTGAGCTTGTTTAAGGCCGCTTCCAACAACTTTATAGCACCCGGGCGATTCCCGTTCTGATGATGATGCAGCCCTACTGCTACTTGCAGCAATCCTTGCAACAGAGGCTTCCGTCCCTCTTCGAGCCATAGCTCTTCCATAACATCATGGCACGTATAATAGTCCCGTTCTTCATTAAATAACTTTAAGAACTGAACGTATAACCGATCGTAGGCGGCATCGGTCATGGTTGCTGACCGATACTTTTTTTCGCCGCTTTAATTTCCGCAATCAATACTTCCTCCAACTGCTTCATACCGACCATATCACGTTGCTCCCACAACTCATTGAACTTGCGTTGGAACTGTATCGCTTCGCTTACGCGATGGTACGAGTATAGCGCTTGAATGCAGGACAAGCACGTTTGCACGATTTTAGAGTGATCCTCAAAGCTTATTTGTGCTTCTAATATTTCTTCACGAATGCTCGACATCTCATTATCAAGAATAAAAGCTGCTTCGCCCGCCTTTTTCAAACGTGCCCTCACATCTTCCGGCAAGCTGTCGCGATATTTGTAGTTGAGTGAATGCTCGATCGTCGCCCAGAAATTCATCGCCAACGTGCGAATCTGAATTTCAGCCAGCACGAGCTTTTGTCCAAGCGCCGTTTGTACCGGATACTCGACGATCATATGGAAGCTGCGATAGCCGCTGTCCTTGAAATTCGTAATGTAGTCTTTTTCATACAGTACATTCATATCTTTGCGTTGACGGATCAGCTCCGCTACTCGCCTGATGTCTTCTACGAACTGACACATAATGCGAATCCCTGCAATGTCTTCAATGCCTCGTTCGATGTTCTCTACCGGAACGTTAAGTCGCTTTGACTTCTCTAAGATGCTAGTCATGCGTTTGACGCGTCCGGTTACAAACTCAATTGGCGCATACTCTTCCCGCTTCTTCAGCTCAGCACGCATCGTCTTAAATTTAACTTTCAACTCTTCAACGGCCTGCTCGTAAGGCAGTAAAAAATTTCCCCAATCCATTCCGTCCAACTCGAACGCCTCCTATCCGATCAACCAACCCTATTGCGACAATTCCCCTTGCCGTAATAGAAAGTGCTACCTATGATCTGCACCGATGGCTTCTGAAATATGCTTGTAGCCGTCACGGGCAAGCAATCGCTTAAGCCCAGCGGCAAGTTCACGGTTAATGCCAGGACCGCGATAAATGAGTCCCGTATAAATTTCAACCAAGCTCGCGCCCGCGCGAATTTTGGCGTAAGCCTCTTCTGGTGTAAATACACCACCCGATCCGATAATCGGAATACGGCCGCCCGTCTGACGGTAAACTTGCCGAACGACTTCTGTCGAGCGCTCCGTTAACGGCTTGCCGCTTAATCCACCGTTCTCCAACCGATTCGGATGATCGGTCCCCATCCGAGACAGTGTCGTATTCGTCGCGATAATGCCAGATACACCACTAGCCATTATCGTCGCTGTCATATGCGCAAGCTCCTCGTCGGTTACGTCTGGCGCAATTTTGACGAGAACCGCCTTCTGCTTGCCACTCGCTTCGTTACGATGCTTCATTTCGGCCACGACAGCGGTTAGCAAGGCACGCAAATCATCGCCGTGCTGCAAGCTACGCAGATCCGGCGTATTCGGTGAACTAATATTAACGACGAATAAGTCCGCAACATCGTACAACGAACGGATACAGGACAAGTAGTCTTCGTGAGCCTGCTCATTCGGTGTAGCTTTATTTTTACCAATATTAACGAATATCGGAATGGGCCGCTTTGTTAGCGCTGACAACCGCGTGAGCATCGTGTCTGCCCCTTCGTTGTTAAAGCCCATTCTGTTAATAAGCGCCTCATCCGGCGGCAAGCGAAACATACGTGGTTTCTCATTGCCGGGCTGCCCCTTAGGCGTTACGGTCCCAACTTCCATAAAGCCAAACCCGATAGAAGAAAAGCCTGGCACCGCTTCCGCATTTTTATCTAATCCGGCTGCTAACCCGATTGGGCTATTGAAAGTGAGCCCGAACAAATCCATTGTCAGTGCAGGGTCTGCTGATACCCCATACATCCCCTTCAGCATAGATTGCATCCCAGGCAGCTTGGCCGCTGTTGCCAATCCTCCAATGACAAGGTGGTGTGCCCGTTCTGGATCCATTTTAAAGAAAATCGGTTTCCCTATATTGCGATACAACAAGCCGTTTCACTCCGATCATATCTATGCAAAATTGTATATGCCCTATATAACAGTTTAAATGTTTCTCGAAAAAAAGAAAAGTCAGTTATCCAATTAACATATCTGTTCATTTACCTAGAAAACGATTACAATAATGATAGCGAAGTACATAAAGGACTTAAACAGCAACTTGCATGAACAGTAAAATGATATTATGAAATGAAAGGTGATGACAGATGTCTGCAAAACGCAAGCCCCCAACGCTAGCTACGAAACCCCAAGATACAGGAAATAAAAAGGCGTTATACTGGGTTGGAGCGAGTCTGCTGTTCATTATCGTTATCGTCTCCATCTTATTGATTGTGAGCAATTAAGAAGCTGTTAAGCAGTTGTTTAGCAGTTGTTTAGCAGTTGTTTAGCAGTTGTTTAGCAGTTGATTAACGGTTGTTTAGCGCTTGTTTAGAAGTCGTTAAGACAACCAAACCCGTTAATCATTTTTTTAGCAGTAGTAAAAAAAGCCGAACTTTCAACTTCCATCCGGAAGCTTAAGTTCGGCTCTTTTTTATGTAAAACTAACTTACAAACTAGCTTAGCCACTCATACACTTTGTTCGGATTTTGCTGCGAAGGAGCTAGTTGCACACGGAAACGCTCCGACGCTTGTGGCACCCGTTCCTCGGCAGGTAATACGCCGCTCGTAATGAGTACTTCCGCACCTAGCGGTACCATATCGAACAACTCCTCAACATCTGCGGGCAGCATGCGTATACAGCCGAGCGATTTATCCTTGCCAATGCTGCTAAGATCACTTGTGCCATGAATCGCATAAAGCGAGTTGGACAATGCCATCCCTCTGCTGCCGTACGTTCCGGTTGCGCTGCCATTTGGATTAACAACCTTCTCCGTAATGTTAAATGTTCCGACTGGGGTGCGTGTGCCGCCAAGTCCAACCTTATAATTGCGCAGCAATATATTGCCGCTTACAACCGCAAGGCGATGCCGCTGCTTGTCGATGACGATGCGCAGCGGGTGCTTGAAAGGGTCAGCGTCGTTCGCTTGCCACAACGCTTTGACAGCCGCCATCTGCTTGCCTTGAGTGCCAGCGCCAGCGGTCAATAATTGCTTATCGAACGCAGCTTTAAGCTGTGCATAGTCTCCTGCTAGATGGGGCGTTGTACCCGACACATGATTATGCGGATATGGCTTCGCTAATCCGTTCCAGCGGTCGGGTAATGAAATGCCCCGGCTTACAGCAGCTGTTAGCGCAGAGCGCGTAACAAGCTTGCGCTCTGCCTCAAGCGCCCACTCGTTAGCCGTAACCCGTGCTTGCGCTTTAGCCTCTTCACACTTGCAATTAGGTGTCGCAAGCGGCTGAACGAGTGCGCCGCCTCTGAGGGACCTACTCGCACTTGTACCAGCATCGGCACTATCCATTGCCTCGGCATCATCAGTAGGTTTAGCTTCTGGAACTGTAATTTGCCACAGTGGACGCGGTCGTTGTGACCACAGCAGCCATTGTTTATCCCGTTTAGCGTCGACAATCAAGAGCTCGATCTTCTTGTTGGCACCTGCAACAATCGCGGATTGTATCAGCTCTCCGAGCCTGTCTCCCTGAGAGGCAGGCAGCAACTTAACTTGTTTATGACCGTTTCCTTCCACACGAGGTTCCGTTATAGAAGGACCCTGCTCATCGCTAAAGGTTGCCAACTTATCAGCTATACTCAACTGCCCGCCTGGAGCTACTACGACGATTGCAAAGAACAAGACGAGCAGAGCTACTAACTTAGCATTGCGGCGTCTGCGTTGTCGCTGAAGTAGCAGCTCTTGCTTCCTTTGTGACAATTGTTCTGCCCATTCAGCAGGGAGTGGTTCATTTTCAAAAGCTTTGAACACATCACCTGCTTGGTTGTAGCAATAATGAGCTTTGCCTATTTCTCCAGCCTGCTCATACTGCTTACCAAGAAAATACCATCCCATCCGGCTATCTGGATGCCTGGCGACGTATTTTTTCATATACGCCTGATCTTTGTTTGACGGCAGTGTCGATTGGATATCGCTCTTGCTGCTACTCATGCTGTCGCTCTTATTGTCCATCTTGTTCCCTCCCTTCATCATTCGTTATCGCCGGTATGGCGGGCAATCACTACAATAATAAGTTCAGTTCCTAAGGATTATTCGACGTTGCCAGCGATTGTCTGTTTGTATATCGAACGTGCAGCTTATCGCGTACGATTAGAGCACGCTGCTCAGGCAGCCAGCGAATATCAAAGCCAAGTTGCTCTGTAAAGAAAGGAGCTGGCACAAATAGACGACCGTCACGGATTACAGGTGCCGCCGACAGCGTTAAGCTTGTCTGCCTACCCTGCTCTATCTTTTGCACATCTGTGTGTCCTGCACGTAAAAGGTAGCTTGTTTCGCCCATAATAAGACGCGCTTCTTGCCGTTCAGGCGTCCACACGGTACGAAATTGCGTGATATGTTCCATTCCTCGCAGCGATATGAGCAACGTTTCTTTGTCTTTGAACGGTGCAGCATCTTGCCCTGCTACTTGACGGTTATATACCATTGCAGCCTCTTTTGGCGGCGCGTGTTTCAAGTCCACTGGCAGCTCATAACGATACAAGAGGCGAATCGCATTGTTGAATCCGTCCGCTACTGCGATCGAGCCGTTAGGCAATACAGCTACGGCTACGGGCTCGTGGAAACGAGCTTCACTCGCCAAGCCGTTCCACTTGCCATCTTGGCTTCCTTTGCCTGCAATCGTGTATACTTGTCCATTCATTATGTAACGAATTGAATGATTCCAACGGTCCGCAACGACGATGCCACCCTCCTGTGTCACAGCTAACCCAGCTGGGTGGTTAAACGACGCTGTTAAGGCGCTACCATCTTTATAGCTTCCCTCAGCATATAACGCATTTGAAGCATACTTAGGAGCAGCTCCCGCAATCGTCTCTACCGTTCCAGCGCTCAAGTCAATGGCACGTATCCGATTATTCCCGGTATCGCTGACGAGAAGTCGCCCTTGCTTGTCCCACGCGAGCGCCGACGGCTCGTTAAATAAAGCTTCGCTTAGCTTGCCGTCACGGTAATCGCCAGCAGCAGAAATCGCACCTGGCACGTATTCTACAATACGCTTGGACCGTGCATTTAAAGTCGTCACCTGACCGTTGTTATCGACCATCCGAATAACATGGTTAAGTGTATCTGCTACGTATAACGTACCATCTGCGCTAATCGTTACAGCCCGCGGGTAGTTGAATTGTGCTTCTTTACCTGCACCATCCTTCCAGCCCGCCAGTCCGTCACCAGCAATGGTAGTCATCTTGCCATCCTTGCTTAGCTTCCTAATGACATGATTGCCACTGTCCGCGACATATAGATGGCCTTGACCGTCTGCCGCTAATCCGCTCGGCTCATTAAGTAAAGAGGATGTGGCATCTCCGTCATGCCACCCACCTTGTGGCTGTGCTGACGACGCTTCCTCTATGAAAGCTCCGGCTATCGTCTTCGTCTGACCACTCTGGTCGATCGAGCGAAGGCGGTGATTGCGAGAATCGGCAACGATTAAATGCCCCTCGCTATTTACAACCAGACTTGCCGGAAAGCGATACTGAGCGTGAGTGCCCAATCCGTCGCTCATTCCTGAAATGCCGCTGCCCGACCATTGCACAACTTCATACCAAAACGGCGCACGCAACCAAGTTGCAAGTTCAAATGCAGGTGAGCGAAAAGATTCGAATGCACGTGAAGAAGCCTTGCTCAGTTGTGCATCAGATGTTTGTCCACCGCTTCGTGCCGATTCCGGCGATTGTGTAGCACTTGTCGACACGTTCGTTGCGGCAGATTTCGTTGCGACCGCTGGTGCATTATGCGGTATCTCTTTTTTTGCAGACGCCGCTACAATTCCTGCGCCTACACCGCTGTAGACGAGGGTAATGGCTATTGTGGACGCTAGCCATGATCTGTATGTTTTATTTATGTATGGACCCATATTTCGTTCCCCTTCACTTTCCTTAAGGTTTCAGCGGAATTTTAAGCGGTTCTTTCGGCTTGTTAAACATAATGGCGTTACCGTTGCCATCATACAATTGCACGTTCGTAATCGTCACAATCACTTCATTAAATGAGCTATCTGCGACAAAAGGAATCGATAATAACTGATCATCACTTTTTAATGTGACATCACCAGATTGCGTCACCATCAGACGATACGTCACACGCTGATTCGTTGTTACGATCTGATCAACACTGTTGCTGCCCGCATAGTCTGCAGCATGCTTTGCAATGATAAATTTACCGCCGCCGTGGCGATAATCCCACGGGTTCGCTTGCAATTTAGATGTATCTACTTTTGCACCTGTAACGTCCACAGTAAGTTCAACGGCACCCACTTGCAAAGCCGTCTTAAACCTTTTCAAAATCGTATTTACCGTGAAGGATTGATTAGGTGTTAATTTCTGTTCCGTACTATGAAGCTCAATAACATCATCTTGCTCTTTGGGCACATTCGGGTCTGGCTTATTCGGATCAGGTTTGCTTGGATCTGGACCACCCGGGTTGCCACCAGGATCAGGTTTACCCGGATTTGGATTGCCACCAGAATTACCACCTGAGCCGCCTCCCCCTACAACCACATTGCCCTCATTCGGATTCTTTTTCGTAGAATCAGAGCAACTCATTGTCTTCAAAGAATGTTCACACGTTTCCGTTCGACGTTCCACATGATCGGACTTAAATTTCTGCTTCCCTTCAGGAGACAAACTTTCTGCATACTTGTGCTCAAGCTGCTTCTGTGCTTCCACATTCAACTGTTCCTGCTTCTGTTTCCGCGCCTCTGCTTCAAGCTTTATTTTATCTTTTTGCGCTTGCGAGAACGGCTCTTTTTGAGCGGCTTCCTCTATACTCTTCGCTAAACGCAGCTCCATGCGTTGCTGCAATTGCTGCTCTGAAGCGGCAAGTTTCATTGTGGCCGCATCGTTCCACCAGCTTAATTTATACTTCGAACTATTGCGCAAAAGAGCTAATAATTCTCCCTCTTTTATGTTGCCTTTTTTCAGAGAAACACCTACGGCCTCTCCCACAACAGCACCAATATTGTGCATCGTTCGCGATAGCAAAGCTACCTCATCTTCCTTCGTACCGCCTAATTGCTTGTACGTCGTTAAAGCAGCGCAAGACTCCGCTGCACCTGCCGATGATGAAACGCATTTATGATTTTTCCACGATTGAAATAATTGCTCATTTTCTTGCATCGCATCACTATAGCCAGCTGCCATTGCCCTTATTATTGCAGGATCAGTTAGGCCAAACGTTTGCACGTTGGTGTACGCTTGAATGATCTCGGTCGCATTTCCTTGTACGGGTATCACACCGCCTAATAAAACAGGTATGATAGCAACCTCTTGGGCAGGATATACATCTGTCTGTGCTAAAGATATCATTTGAGAATCGCCAGAACGTCGGCTATCCTCAGTCTTTTTGCTCACCTGTGGCTCTACACCCATCGTTATCGGCACCTGATCAACCGGATACGTAACACGTACAGTACCCGCTGTCACAGACACTTTTGTCGAGCCGACCTCTGGATGTACTTGAACACCAAATTGCGTCCCGCGCACGGCCATCACAGCCGTAGGCGTCTCTAATTCAAAACGGTCATCGGCTCCAACAATCGATTTCACTTTGACCCAGACTGAACCAGCTAGAACCCCAATATTCGTTTTCGCGCCTCCGTCATTTTCTAGCTCCGTAAAGCTGACATTAGCGTTCGCACCTATCGTTAATTCATCCTCTTCCTCACCGCCGACGAGATGAAGCACGACGCGAGATTTCGGACCAGTCACTATCGTATCGCCCTGATTAATACTCATCTTATTAAACACGTTTAATGGCTTTGCGCCACCTGTCTTCGTAACCGTTGCTGTTCCTTTCCACTCTTTTACGATCGCCACACGTACAGCTTTATTTGCTGCTTGTACGAGACCAGCCGGTACGAGTGAGACAAATATGAACAGCGCAGCCAACAATACCATACTTATTCGCTTCACTTTCATCCTCCTCTCAATTTCTTTATCGGTTGAAATACGATTTTAAATCAGCACTTTTTAACAAATTGTGCACATAAATCGTTCTGAACGTTTGTTGCAAGCTGGCATGAAACGTAAAGTAATGTGAATTCACCCATCGTTATGCTGTTCGTTCTGTCCTGATAGTGGTGTATCCATTTGCCTATCATTTTTTCCATCGTGTTGCCCACTCATCAGCTCGCGCTCTTGCTCGCTCGTATTTGTTGGCAGCAGCTCGAATACCGAAATCATCATCGTCTTCCCTTTCAGCATCATCCGCCCAAGCGACAACGTCTTGTATTCATCACAAATACGTCTTTGCGTTTCCTCGCCCACAAGAATTTGTCCTGGCTTGGCCTGTGACTCAAGACGAGCAGCTACGTTGACCGTATCACCAATTGCCGTGTAGTCCAAGCGCAAGGTTTCCGATCCAATGTTTCCCACTACCGCTTCGCCGCTCTGAATTCCAATGCCGAAACGTGCCGATACTCCAAACTCAGCTTCTAGCTCTGCGCAAAGTGGTTTGGAGCGCTCCTGTAATTCCAAAGCTGCTTGTACAGCATGTCGTTCATGATGATCCAATCGATTAGGCGCGCCAAATATCGCCATTACTCCATCCCCCATAAACTTATCCAATGTGCCGTGATTTTGAAATACCGTCTCTGCACATACGTGCAAATAACGATTTAACAGCGCAAGGGTTCGTTCAGGATCAAGCCCTTCTGCCAATGGCGTAAATCCTCGTATATCGATAAACATAATCGTTACATCTTGTCTTGTACCACCTGCACGTAACGGCTCTTCCGAACAAAGCAATTCATTAACAACAGCAGGTGAAACATAGCGACCAAATATATCTACGACTTGTTTGCGCGCTTGTCGATCTTCACCATTTCGATAGGCAGACATCAACGCATAACCGAGCACCATACCGATTAAGGCATACACGTATGGGATAAAGACGGAACCGAGCGAGTAGGCAAAGATCCAAATGATCGTGTATAATCCAATTAATACAATGGAAAAAAATACACTTCTTGCGCCTCGGATCGAAGATGCGCACCATACCGCAACAGCTACGCTTAGCAACAAAGCACATAAAGACCAACCTAATGCAGCTTCATGATAAAATCGGCCTTCCAATAAATTCTGTACAATGTTGGCATGAATCTCAACCCCGTACAGCGGCATTGAGCGACTAACCGTAGTCATATGCCGATCACTTAGTGATGTTGCATACGCACCGATTAGGACGACTGTATCCTTATAGTAAGCCGGATCAATCGTGCCTGAATAAACATCCACAAACGACTGACGATCGTAGCCAGATAAGCTATCTTCGTCATAACCATAAGGTGAGGAGAAATAGTCGATTGTCACTTGATGTCTTGCATTCGTCGGAATAACTTCCGCACCACGCAGCCATACCCCCTGTTGCTCATCCCATTTGATTTGCTGGGAAGGCGGCAACAATTGATTGGCTGTCAGCACGCCAAGTGAAGGTATCATTCGGCCTTGCTCATCAGGCAAGCCAAGCATCATCTTCCTGATCACGCCATCTTGGTCAGGCATGACGTTAACATGACCTAGCTGTGACTCTGGGACAGAAATTTGATGTGAAGGCCTATCAACACGCTTGATTTGCAACTTTTCCGTTTCTTTTTGCAACGCTCTAAGGACAACTTGAACAGGCAAAAATACTTGTTCATATTTGTTCACTTGTTCAGATATTGCCTTATCGTTCTTAATGTCCGTTGCTGGCTCAATAAACAGCAAATCAAGCGCAACAGCACGTGCGCCTGCCTTCATCAGCTTCTCAGTGAGCTGAGCATACACAGCGCGATCCCACGGAAACGGACCTAGCTGTGCCAGCGAATGATCATCTATGGCAATGATCTTGATTCGGTCATCCGGCATTTGCTCGACACCACTCTTCGAGCGGAGCGCATCCCGAAGAATTTGCTCTTCCATGTAAAAGGGGCCGCCTGTCCCTATCGTATAAAGCATGGTCGTAAATAGGAACACCACGACGACAATAAATAAAGGAACCGCTTTTTTTAGCATTCGTTCCTCCTTAATCGGTTTGCTCTGGAGTATGTAATGACAATTTTTCCCTCACACGACAGGCGTCACCCGGAATGATAGTTCATGTAGACTTTATTGTAGAACGATACACGATTACTTGCAATTTAGTATCGGTGAACATTTTATAGGTTTTGACAAAATAAAAAATCCCCGCACGAAGCGGGGATTGTTCTCTCTCTAATTTGCTATCTCTATGAGGCAGATTAGTTGAACGGAGTGTCCGCAATTTTAATGGAGTCCGTCGGGCAGCCGTCTACTGCATCTTGCATGTCGTCGAACAAATCTTCTGGAATTTCTACTACGCCTTGGTTGTTGTCGCCATTAAAAATAACTTCAGCCAAACCCTCATCGTCGTAATCATAAATGTCAGGCGCTGTTGCTCCGCATGCGCCACATGCTATGCAAGTGTCTTTTTCTACCCATGTGTATTTTGCCATTGGTTAGTTCCCTCCTGTAAACGTACAGATCTTCTTGGTTCCTCCGTATCAAATATAATACAAAAAGTCGCCAAATTCAAACGATTTCCATCTTTTTTATTAATTGAAAATGCTTCTCATAGCGGACCTTCGTCTCGTAAAAAGTCGGTTTGCAGCGATGTTCCTCGCACCCGATGATTTCGCAGCAGCGTAGAAGGATCATCCCCAATCATTCCTAGCGTGATTAGGGCATTCTCACCGTATTTATCACGGATATGATCGACAGTCTGAATCAGTTTATCTTTCTTAGGTTGATGTTCATATTCAAACAGATCCATCTGCACAGCAGCTGCTTCTTGAGACACTAGATTCTGACCCGCAACACCGAGCAAACGAATCGGTTTCCCTGCTGCCCAATGACGCTCATATAATTTCCACGCTTCTTTTAATAGAATTGCCGCGTCATCTGTCGGCGATGGTAGCGTTATCGAGCGGGTAATCGTCTTCATTTCCGGGTCACGAACCGTAAGTTGTACCGTCTGCGCCATTAATTTTTGCCGCCTGATCCGGCGTGCAACTTGATCGGTTAGGTTAAGTAATACACGGCGCACCTCATCCTTCGCCACCACATCTTGGGGCAAAGTCGTCGTATGACCAATGGACTTGCTTTGTTCCCGTTCTGGCTTTACGGCTGCATGATCCTGACCATTCGCCGCTTGCTTCATCCAATGGCCCAGAACGCCAAATATCGCAACGAGTCGCGCTTCCTCCGCATGCGCCAGTTCACCTATCGTCCGAATTCCGATGCGTGTGAGCTTTTCCGCGGTCTTATGGCCAATGCCGAACAAATCGCCACATGGCTTGTTCCACAAGAGCTGCGGCATATCACGCATACGCAATATCGTAATGCCATTCGGCTTTTTCATATCGGAAGCCATCTTGGCTAACAATTTGTTAGGCGCAATTCCGATCGAGCATGGTAAAGATAACTGCTCACGTATGCGATGCTGCAATTGCTCGACAATTTGCATGGGCGTACCAAATGTTTTCGAGCCTGTAATATCCATGTAGCATTCATCAATCGATACGGCTTCCACGAGCGGTGTATACGAGCGTGCAATTTCGAGAAAAGCAAGCGAGTATTGGCGGTATAGATGAAAGTCAGGCCGGATTAGGATCAATTGTGGGCAAAGACGCATGGCCTGCTTCACATGCATCCCTGTACGTATGCCTAAGCTTCGCGCTGCATAGGAGCACGTAACTATGATGCCCTTACGCTGCTCCATGCTGCCCGCAACCGCAGTTGGCTGATTTCGATATCGTTCCGGCTGTTCAGCTTCATGCACAGAACAATAAAAGGCATTCATATCGACATGCAGCACAACACGGCCTTTCGTCGGATAATAACGGGACACCTCATTTTCGGACGATTCTTGATCCCTCACAATTTCCCCTCCCATGCTCAACATTTTTGACGACTCGTTGAAAGATTGTCATATATTGATACTATCCATTCAAATTACCCCTATACAACAGTGAAAGCAGTGCTATAATAGAAAAAAATTGCTTCCAGTTTCATCCTATGTGCTGCTTTCCATACCCATTTGAGGAGGTAATGCAATTCATGTCCAGAACGATCTCCATCTTTGATACGACGCTGCGCGATGGTACGCAAGGCGAAGGAATCAGCCTGTCCGCCGACGATAAACTTAAAATCGCTCGCAAGTTGGATGCCTTAGGTGTCCATTACATCGAAGGCGGCATTCCAGGCAGTAACGGCAAGGATATTGAGTTCTTTAAACGGGTGAAGTCGTACTCATGGAACTCCAAGTTGACCGCATTCGGCAGTACCCGCCGCAAAAACTCACTGGCTGAGCACGATGCAAACTTACAGCGAATAATAGAAGCAGGTGTTCCTGCTGCAACATTAGTCGGGAAAGCTTGGGATTTCCATGTGCACACCGCACTGCAAACATCGCTAGAGGAGAACTTAGCTA
Source organism: Paenibacillus sp. 481 (assembly GCF_021223605.1). NCBI lineage: Bacteria > Bacillati > Bacillota > Bacilli > Caryophanales > Paenibacillaceae > Paenibacillus > Paenibacillus sp. 481. The sequence goes on along the minus strand of NZ_CP075175.1, from coordinate 4,162,820 downwards.
TGATTTCCGATTCGATCGCTTATCTAAAGCGGGCTGGACTGGAAGTTATGCTGGATGCCGAACACTTTTTCGACGGCTACAAACACAATCCACAATACGCATTAGAAGTGCTACGAAGCGCTCAACTAGCAGGCGTTGACTGGGTCGTCATGTGCGATACGAACGGCGGCACGCTGCCTAATGAAATTAGCTGCATTGTCACTTCAGTGCGTCAATCCGTCACCACACCACTCGGTATCCATACCCATAATGACTGCGAGCTTGCTGTCGCCAATACGTTAGCCGCTGTTGAAGCTGGCGTCGATCAGGTGCAAGGTACGATTAACGGTTACGGAGAACGATGCGGAAATGCAAACTTATGTTCTATTATACCAAATCTACAGCTAAAAATGGGATATGATTGCATGCACAGTGACCATATTCGTGAGCTAACGAATACCGCCCACTATGTCAGCGAAATCGCCAATGTACATATGCCGGTTAATCAGCCATATGTAGGTCATGCGGCCTTTGCCCATAAAGGTGGAATTCACGTATCTGCTATCATGAAAGATTCGCGCACGTACGAACATATTGAGCCTGAACTTGTGGGCAATAAGCAGCGTATCCTGATCTCGGAACTCGCAGGCCAGAGCAATGTATTGTCGAAAGCACAGCAGCTTGGCTATGAACTGGATGCCTCGAATCCGGAAACACGTACTATTATTGACCGAATTAAACAAATGGAGCATCAAGGCTATCAATTTGAAGGTGCCGACGCTTCATTGGAGCTGTTGCTTCGTCAAGCGACCGGAATGAGTATAGAGCCATTTACTTTTGAATCTTTTAAAATACTCGTTGAAAAATCAGCCGATTGCGCTGTTCGCTCCGAAGCAATTGTTAAGCTGCATATTGATAATGAGACTGTCTACATGGCAGCAGAAGGCAATGGTCCAGTCAACGCCTTGGACACTGCACTGCGTAAAGCACTCGTGAAATATTACCCATTTATTGAGCAAATGCATTTAACAGACTATAAAGTACGCGTACTCGATGATAATGATACGACCGCAGCAAAAGTACGTGTCTTGATTGAGTCTTCAGATACAGACAACAAATGGAGTACAATCGGAGTGTCTTCGAATGTAATCGAAGCTAGCTGGGAAGCACTTGTGGATAGTATTCGCTACTCTTTGATCGGCAAGGAAATTAAGCATCGTTCATCACAGCCACGAGAACAGCTCGGAGTCGTCAATCAATAAATACAGCAACCATATAGATGGATAGAGAGAGAACATAGCAATATCAACCTGTTTCTAATCAAGCAATCAGCCAAAAATAACAACACGCCCCGTCATCCGCATACTACTGCAAGACGAGGGCGTGTTATCATTTAATGACTTTTCGAATCGACTTCTCTAGATCTTTCGCAGGACGCAGACCTACAATGACTTCACTCACGACCCCGTTACGATCGATAATGATATTTGTCGGAAACGCGATTCCATTATACGATTTGAATACATCACCTTTTTCGTCCCATAACACCGGATTAATGAGGTTGTACTCCTTCACGAAAGCTCCTGCCTTTTCCTTCGTATCATGCGCTGTTACATTTATCGCATACATATCGAGCTCATTTTGATATTTAGCGTAAAGTTTAACTAAATCTGGCGCCTCGGCTCGACAAGGATTACACCACGAAGCCCAAAAATTAATAAAGACGGGCTTGTCCCGTTTCCCGCCGACTTCAAATGTCTCACCTGTTAAGCTCGTGAGCGAAAAGGCTGGGGCTAACATCCCTACTCGCGGCCCTGTCTCCGTAGGGAGCGTTACGGTTCCACTCGCCTCGCGTAACGGCTTTGAATCAGAGAACAGCACATTTTTCGACCACGCCATACCAATCAATATCATAGAAATAGCTAGGATAAGCCAGCTCTTCCTCATACATACAGTCCCCCTTGTGAATACACATCGCCCTCATCGTGCTTAGGGCTCTAGGCTATCGTTCATGATGTATGCCTCAATCTGTTTCTATTTTACCCTTTTCCCTACAAAAATACGATTCAGACCCCGATATTTTTCAACTTGTTCCATAAAAATGTGCATGAACTGTTCACATAACGGGTAACGTAAGGCACGATTACGCGATTTATGAGAATGGAGAAACGTTCATGTCAAAGCAAGCAAAGCAGCAAACAGCAGGCTCGTTATGGCCACAATATGCCGCCTTAGCGACTGTTCCGCTCGTACTCGTGCTCGGCAATTCAATGCTCGTACCGATTTTACCGGATGTGAAGCGCCATTTACACTTGACGCAGTTGCAAACGAGCCTTATTATTACGTTATTTTCTGTAGCAGCTGGCCTTATCATTCCACTCGCAGGTTACTTATCTGATCGATTCGGTCGCAAAAAAGTGATTATTCCTTCGTTAATATTGTATGGAGCAGCAGGAATCGTAACAGGATTAGGGGCATTGTGGGGATCGTATCCGATACTCATTGCCGGTCGCGCTATTCAAGGAATTGGTGCAGCTGGGACGGCACCGATTGCGATGGCACTCGTTGGCGACTTATATCAAGATGCTACTGAGAGCCAAGCACTCGGCTTAATAGAAGCCGCTAACGGAGCAGGAAAAGTACTCAGCCCCGTCATCGGCTCGCTGCTCGCTTTATGGACATGGACAGCGCCTTTTTTCGCTTTCCCTATTTTTTGCGTGTTGGCCTTGCTTGCGGTTATGTTTCTCATTTCGGAACCGAAGCACCAGCAACAACCGACCGCGTTAAAACCTTACTTGGCTAAGATCCGAGCCATTTTTCGCGAACAAGGAAAATGGTTAATTCCGTCCTTTATCGCCGGCTCACTGGCATTATTTATTTTGTTCGGCGTACTGTTTTACTTGTCTAACATTTTAGAAGAAGCTCCTTATTTCATTAAAGGGGTGCGAAAAGGGTTTGTACTTGCTATCCCGCTGCTCGGGATGGTCGTAACGGCTTATATCACGGGGACGCTCATTAAGAAGAATGGCATTCTTATTCGTTGGTTAATGATCATTGGACTTGGCCTGATGGCCGCGTCACTTGGCCTGACGATTTTCTTGTTCCGCAACGTCTATCTGTTTATCGGTTTCATTACTTTAAGCAGCATCGGCACTGGCCTATTGCTTCCTTGCTTGAACACGATGATAACAGGCGCTGTAAACAAGTCGGAAAGAGGCATGATCACTTCCCTTTACAGCAGCTTGCGCTTCTTGGGAGTCGCCGCAGGCCCGCCTTTATTCAGCTGGATGATGGACATTTCCCATCGCGTTATTTTCATCACAGTCACGGTACTATCCGTCATCTGCCTATTGCTCATCATCTGCTTCGTGAAGCCTGATAAAAAAGTGAAATAAAGGGAGAGGATACTTTTGCAAAATAGGAGCAACCAAAGCCAACGCCAGAGCTACAGTCAAAGCTTCAACCTTTTCCAGAATCAAAGTCAGCGTTCATCTTTCACTGATTCTGCTACCGATCCAATATGTGCGACGATTTGTACCTCTGCAAGAAAGGCCATATACGCACATGGGCGCAGCCAATTGCCGAAAGAATCATGCGGTATTTTACTCGGTCTAAATGGGAGTACGCACTTTGATACGTATGTGCCAATAGCTAATCATGCAGCAGATCCAATCCATTCGTTCAGGCCAGATCCCGCTACATGGACGAATATCGTCATGTCAGCGATAAGCAACCAACAACAAATGATACTTGTTCATACTCATCCTTCGACGCCACCTGTTCCTTCATCAGCAGACGCCGAAGGACTCGTGTTGGCTAGTGGTCTCATGTATGGGATTATCATTGTATCCTTTCAACTTAGCCCTTTCTCGCCGCAGTTGCGCGCGTATCGCTTATATTCAACAGGACGTGAAGCATCCTTTGATCAGCCTTATTTTCAACCGATTCAAGTCAATTACGACTAAGGTACATGTACATATCCCCCAAAGTTGTAACACGCCGCTCGGCAGCCTCTTTAACGAGACACGTCCACAGTTGTGCCGTGACTTGAGCATCGCACAGCGCATGATGGCGCCGCTCAACGGCAATGCCATAATGCGCAGCCAAATGATCTAACGTATACGCCGGTAGACGTGGATGAAGCCAACGTGCAACAACCATCGTATCGATGATACGGTGTTTAAATGGTTTTTTGACGGCTCGCCAAAGGGCCATCCGTAAAAAAGCTTTATCATGCGCACTTGCATGCGCTACTAAGACACGATCACCGACAAAGTGGAAAAATTGACCTAGCCCTTCGTTTACCGATGGGGCTCCATGCACGGCCTCGTCAGTAATGCCAGTCAATTGCTGAATATGGGTCGGTATTTTCATACCTGGATTTACTTCAGCGTAAAATTGCGCACCCATTCCCTCCGCAATTTCCACACCCGCTACGTGTTGCACACCGAAGGCGATTATTTCATCTCCTCTCGTCGGATCAAAGCCCGTCGTTTCCAAATCAAAAACCGAAACGTTTAATTGTTCCAACGGAATGTCGAGCACATCGAGCGAGCGCTGTTGACGCTGCTTCCTATTAAGGGACCGTTCATAAGCGATTCGCTGCCCCCCTGTAAGCAGTTCTGGCCGCGCTACTTGCAGCTCCGCCCGCTCCATCCGGTCTGTGATAGCCTCTCTGTCCAACTGCATTTGCTGCCCAAGCTGAAACCCTTTTTGGCGCTGTCTCCAACGTTCTAACCAACCTTTGCTCTCACGTTTATTATCCATCGTCATACCTCCGTTCACTCTCTTTCATCCAACGCGAAAGCAGAAGGACTGAGCGCTTTAATCGCTGCCTTAATGCCTTCGTTAATACGGCTGGGTCCACTACGGCTGCGTTATGCCAGCCTGTATGCTCACGCTGCCCCCCTGCTAGCAAGCGTGCAGCAAGCAACATCTCCCAACTCAGAATGAGTTGTTGATGAAACGCCGCCGAACTCGACTTTGTAACCCGAATCTCGTTCCGCATATCTGCATTCGCTAGCGCGATAATTCGCTCCATCGTAGAAGTTCGTTCTGTCCGTCCAGCGGTTAAATCAAGCTGCTCAGCCCACGTTCGCGCTCGAATCGCTTGCATAAACGGAACATATGACCGATATTTGAAGTCAAATGCCCCTGCATGCTGACCATGGCGCTCACAGATGAGCTGGCCGAATGCATTACAACTCCGCTTACGGCGCATTCCATTACGCACGAGCGCCTTATACAAATGAGTCTGCCTACCCGCCAACTCGGTCAAGCTTGCACGCCAACGCTGTTCCAATTCAACATCACCATATACCGTTCGCATGTCGAGTGAGATGCTCAAGTAGCGCATACTTTCCCAATCTGCAAGGTGCGACCAGTCCATGACACGAGCAAGCCACTTTGACATACTGCCATTCCATTCAGGCTCAGAAGCTATTACTTTGCCCGTACAAGGCGGAAATCCGGCTGTAGATAGCCCATTTGTCATACGCGTTCCCCATTCCATGAAGTACCGCGTCGCAAACGCCATATGCTGGCCAGCATCACGTGTATCACTGGCATCTCTTGCATCACTTGATTCACTTACAACACTTACATCACCTACATCTCTTGATTCACTTACATCACTTACGCCACTTACGTCACCAGCTACATTTACTTCACTTTTCCCACTAGTTTTACGCACCTCACTTACCGTGCCATCCAACTGCTGCTGCCGCGGCATATCCCAGATGACCCCATGATCCTGATCACTCCATGGCGTCATTTCCTTTCTACCCCCGCTACCGAATAGAACGAAAGCATAAGCAGCTGGGGGAGGTCCCCAGCCGCTGGCAATCATCTCGCTCTCTACTAAAGCTGCCGCCGCACAGAACAACTCATCGTACAGTCGACGCGTCTGTTCATATACATGAAGCACCTGCTTCACGCCATCCTCATGCTCACCTATAACGCTCACTAACTGAGCCGCTGCCGAAGCTTGCGCACCACTTTTTTCAACCGCCGCCATCCACGCCTCACGAATATGGAACAACTCCCGCCACGGTTCACGCGCTTCCACACACTGATCTAGCCGCCTCAAGGCTGCTTCCGTACTTGCTTCAATAGCTTGAATATACGAACCTTTTTGAACAAAAGCACTCATGACAACCTGCCAATGACAGGCCCGCGCTCTTGCTCCTGATGCTCGCTTTTGACCGCGACTTGCGGCAGCACATTGTTTATCGCCTTCATTTGCTCTGGGTATCCGTATTCACCGTGTTCACTCATATCGAGTCCCATAATCTCCTCTTCTTCCGTTACACGCAACCCAATCGTTCTTTTCATGACCGCAAACATGATGATCGATAAAATCGCTACAAAGACGAATACGCCAGCAATACCTACCGCCTGCACAAACAATTGCTCAAAGCCACCTCCGTAAAAGAGTCCAGCTTTACCAACACCAACCGTCTCCACTAAGTGCGGTGCGGCAAAAAATCCGGTCGACAACGCCCCCCATATCCCAGCCATACCGTGCACCGAGAACGCATAAACAGGGTCATCAACACCTTTTCGCTCGAACCATTGCGCCGTAAAGAACGTCAAAGCTCCAGCAACTGCCCCGATTACGATTGCCGCCCACGGCTCAACGAAAGCACACGCCCCTGTAATCGCAACTAGGGCTGCTAATACACCATTCAGCATGCTCGGTATGTCCGCTTTACCTAGTACCATCCATGATACAAGCAATGCCACTACTGCTCCTGCGGCCGCGGCCAAATTCGTCGTCAACGCCACATAACCGAAAAATCCATCATTAACCGCCGTAAGCGTACTCCCTGGGTTAAAACCAAACCAGCCGACCCACAACAGCAGTACACCTAGCACAGAAAACACTTGATTGTGACCTGGAATCAGATTAGGCCTGCCGTCTTTACCGTATTTACCTAAACGTGGCTTAAGCATAATCGTCGCAACCAATGCAGCTGTTGCGCCTTGCATATGAACGACCGCCGATCCAGCAAAGTCCTGCATCCCAAGCTCAGCCAACCAACCTCCACCCCATACCCAGTGCGCAGCGACCGGATAAATGACGACGGTAAACAAAATCCCAAATATAACATACACACTCAACTTTGCCCGCTCAGCCAACCCGCCACACGCAATCGCAAGGGATACTGCAGCAAATGCAAATTGGAACAAAAATTTAATCGCTATCGGCACATCAGAAAAGGCTAGCGAACTGTACACTTCCGCAGCAGTCGACTCGTCGCCGCTGAAGAAAAAGCCTGTCGTTCCGATAATGCCGTTTCCGTTACCAAACCCAAATCCAAAGCCAAACATCCAAAACGTAATGGCACACAAGCCGAACATAAGAACAGTCTTGCCCGCGACATGGCCTGCATTTTTCATGCGTGAGGTCCCTGCTTCTAAGAGTGCAAATCCGGCCTGCATCATTATAACGAGAATAGCTGCAAGCATAATCCATACGGCATCAACCGCCAACTTCAGCTGTGCGTTTGTCGCTTCACCAGCTGCTTGAGCGAGTTGCGGAATAAATCCCCCTATTCCAATAACCGTTAACAAACTTAAAGTCCTTACCTTATGCCACTTTTTTGCCATCTGTATCGCTCCTTTTGACTTCACTTTAATGTTAGATTACCTAACACATAGCTAATGGATTGTTGTCATTATAAGCACGACATGAAACATTTGGCAATCACGTTTTCGGATTATCAGTAAAATAGTACAAAAAAATGACCATAAAATGACCTTTATCAACAATTAAGTAACCTTTAATGTTATTTTATATAACATATAAAAAAGTACCTCGTTTGACTGTATGGTTTCATATCGGGTATCATATACATATAAAGAGAGGTGAATTTCGATGGGAGATGAGAATAATCAACTGTATCGAATTGGCGAACTCGCGCGAATGGCCAACGTCAATCAACGCACAATCGATTATTATACGACCATCGGTCTCGTTCAGCCTGCACAACGGACTGCCACAAATTACCGCCTGTACAATGCTGAAACGATTGAACGTCTGCAACGTATTAATCAAATGAAACAAGAGAAATATACGTTAGAGGAAATCAAGCAATATTTTCAACATTTGAGCGAAGTTGCTACTGATGATATTTCACAGCGTTTAACGGATCTACAACTTCACTTACAGCAAGTAGAACGAGAGGTAAGAGAACTACAGCCTATGCTAGAGCGTTTAAAGCCTAAGCAAGCAGAGCCCCTCTTTAACCGTTTATCATCACAGAGCGCCGCTTGCGTTGAAGTGCTTATGACCGTATTGGACAGAAGCAGCACCATGCTATAATTGCAATTGCAGCTGATTTCCACTTATTTAGGAGGCTGAGTATTTATGTTTTTTCACCCTATGGATTTTTTAATTCTAATTGCATTTGGTCTATGTATTTGGGCACAGTTTCGTGTAAAAGGAACATTTAAGCGTTGGAGCGAGGTTCGCGCATCGAGCGGTATGACTGGATATGAAGCCGCACGCCGCATGCTTGACTCGAATGGCCTGCACGATGTACCTGTAGAGCCTGTACAAGGCGCCCTTACTGACCACTACGATCCAATAAATCGTGTTGTCCGTCTATCCGAGCCCGTTTACTATGAAAATTCGATAGCAGCGCTGTCTGTTGCCTGTCACGAAGTCGGCCATGCCATTCAGCATCAACAGTCCTATCCTATGCTCGTTGCTCGTCACAGGATCTTCCCCGTAGTCAATTTGACTTCCGGCGTAGCTCCATTTATGTTGCTGGGTGGATTCTTGTTTCAGATGTCCGGACTCATTTTGGCCGGTATTATCTTTTTCTCGGTAGCTGTTGCATTCCAGTTGATTACACTTCCAGTGGAGTTCAACGCCAGCAGCAGAGCTCGCGATTTAATGATTGCAGAAGGATTTATTTCGAACGAAGAAGAGAACGGTGTATCTAAAGTGCTGAACGCAGCCGCATTAACGTATGTAGCCGCAGCGCTTGTGTCGTTGCTAGAATTAATCAAGTATTTGATGATTTTCTTTAATAGTCGCGACTAACAACATAACCTGATACGCTAAACATACACGAAGGACCTGGTTAAACTGCTACATGCAGCGCCAGGTCCTTCTGCTATTCCGAAACATCCATTACAGATGAGTGCTTAAAATAAGTTAACAAGAAACGATGGAACGTCTTCGCTACAGGCGGAAGTTTCTCCTCCGAACGTCGGATCAACCCTATCGTGCGCGTCACAACCGGATTCACGACACGCACACGCACAGGTTGCAACTCCGTCGTATGCTTCAGCGCCATATCCGGTAGTAGGCTAACCCCCATCCCAGCCGCAACCAAGCCGCGAATGGTATCGGTTTCCTCTCCCTCAAAACCAATTACAGGAGTAAAACCCGCCTTAAAACACGCATCCCACACGATCGGACGCAAAGAATAGCCAGGACTGAACAATACGAAGGTATCGTCTTTCAATTGTTGCAGCTCGATTTGCTTCTCCCCCGCTAGCGGGTGGCTAGGTGGCAATATAGCGGACAATTCTTCTGTTAGCACGATTTCACCCGCCACTTGGTCACACTCTTCAGGAAAGGGCGAGATAAACGCCAAATCCACCTCTCCACGGACAATATCTCGAATGAGCGAAGGGTACATCCCTTGCTTGAATCGAAATTTCACATGCGGATGTGTTTTGCGAAATGCCGCTACGACCGACGGTATTAAATGAACCCCTAAGCTATGCGGAAAGCCGATGCGAATCTCACCAAGTTCAGGGTCCATAAATTCTTGCACTTCGTTTACAGCACGATCTAACTCTTTTAAAATAGCCTCTGCACGCTGACAAAATAATTGCCCAACGGGGGTAAGCTGCAAATTGCGCCCTTTTTGGATAAACAACTTAACTCCCAACTCTTCTTCTAGTTGATGAATTTGTCTGCTCACTGCTGATTGAGCCACATGGAGCTCTTCTGCCGCTTGTGTGACGTGCTCTTTTTGCGCCACTTTAACAAAATAATGCAGCTGTCTTAGTTCCACGGTTTCCTCGCTCCGATCTCTATATATACTGTTCCTTTAGCTTGTCAACAACCACTACACTTAGCGCGTTCGCATGTGAATGAAACGAAGTACCGCATACAACACGAAACCTGCTCCAAGACCACCGAGATGAGCACTCCAACTAATTCCTGATAGAACGAATGATTGAACGATACCGAGGCCTAAAATGATGTATATGGTCTTGCGTGACGATGCGTCCAACATTTTTCGTTGAAATATAGCAATAAACAAGTACGCCCCGTATATGCCATAAATAGCTCCTGATGCACCCGCCATCAACGTCTCCCAAGCCGACAATTTCAACGCAGCAGCGTTACCAAGCAATCCGCTGAGCAAATAAAGTAACGCATACGGAAACGAACCAAGCAAGCGCTCCAGTGGTGGCGCAAATACGAACAGGGCAAACATATTAAACAATAAATGCTCAAAGCCAATATGGAGAAACATCGCCGTTCCTGTACGCCATAAATCAGCAATATACGCTTCATTCTTATACACGGCCCCAAAGTCTAGCAAGGTTTCTGGATTTGTTGACCCCCCACTCAGTGTAAGGATAATAAACATAATCACATTCACAAAAATTAGCATGGACGTAATTGGAAACTGTTTAAGGTAGCTGCGCCAACTCTCATATCGAATAAATATCAATGGTATCCCCTCTTTCCTTGAAACTTCGTAAATTGCCGAGCTCATTTAATCATCTCAAATCAAATCACAATCCATCACGAACCGATATTGGACAATTATATATTCTTGCCTATATAATGATAAGTGGGTTTTACCATATATTAACCCCTATTTGCAAGGAGGAATTAACAATGTCAGCAGAACGCACAGGCGTTGCTACACTTAAAGGCAACCCTATTACTCTTCTAGGACCAGAACTTAAAGTCGGCGATAAAGCGCCTGATTTTCAATTGAACAAATCTTTGGTGGATATTGTTAGTCTGAAGGACTATGCTGGTAAAGTAAAGCTTATCAGCGTCGTTCCATCGATTGACACAGGCGTATGCGATGCACAGACACGCCGCTTCAACGAAGAAACGTCAACACTCAGCGATAATGTCGTTGTATTGACAGTAAGTGCTGACCTCCCATTTGCGCAAGCACGCTGGTGTGGCGCAGCAGGTGTCGACAAAGTCGTCATGCTGTCGGACTACAAAGACAACAACTTCGGACAAGCATATGGCGTTCTTATTAAAGAACTTCGCCTTGATATGCGTTCCATCTTCGTTATCGACGCTAACGACAACGTACAATACGTTGAATACTTGAGCGAGATGACAGAGCACCCTAACTACGAGCAGGCTCTTGCAGCTGTTAAAGCGCTCGTATAATACGTCATACACATAAAGCGAGAGATGAGTTTCGGCTCAGCTCTCGCTTTCTCTGTACAACATGGTGCTTACTTGCGACCGAATCGTCAATCATTCCGTTTTGTAAGCAGCTAACTTCTTATCCAGAACAGCGTACAAATCCTTAACAACACGATAATTAGCCCCAAAATCTCCTAAACCACCACGGGAAGCCGAATAAATATCGACCGCCGCTTTTGAGGGACTAACTTGGATTACCGATACAGTAATGTCCATCGTCCTACCGGTAAATGTACGTTTCTCCATTGTAATTTCGCCCACCGAAGCAACTTCGTGAAGCACTTTATACCCTTGAATCTTCTTTAAGGAGGACGTAATTTCCTCCCACGCTTTATCACGGGTTAATTGATAATAATGCGTTTTCAACTGAGGGTCTTTTGCACGATCGCCCGTAGATTCATAACTGCGAACGATGCCGACCAATGTTCGTTTGAGCGACAAAAACGTGTTCCTCCTCTTCTCGACAGCCATTGCTCACTTATGTATAGTGTAACACATTGTTCCCTATTGAGTAAAAGACCATTTGCACCATTTCACACAAAAACACAAAAAACACCTTCCACATGAATACTCTCATGAAGAAGGTGGTTGTGATAAAAGAAATACCCGCCTATGCCGTTAGGCCTTTATGTTCCGAACCCGCTCTCGCAGGTGGGTGTCCGCAAATTCATCTTTGACTTCCCTTCGGAGAGGGCGTGCCAGCAATGAACTGATGTTGAACTCCCGGGAAACATACATTGGTTCAAAACAATGAAGGCTTCACGCACATCGCAGGATGTATTCTTATTATAGTGACTTTTGCAATAAAAGTAAACCTAGGTTAGCACCTTTTTTTCAACCAAAAATTTGCATGTCATTATTTGACTGGAGCGTTATCGACAGCATCTAACTTTGCCTCAGTATCTTGTGTGTCGACTTCCTGTTCTTCGTCCAGCTTGCGATTATTTTCTTGAATTTCATGAAAAGCAGCATGAAAATTAAAAAACGCGTAGTACGCGATGACAGAGCCCGCAAATACGAAAAATAAAGCCGGCATGTGGAACAAGCAAAAATATAGCACCATTCCGCTTATGACTGTCGTCAAAATAATACGCAATGGACGAATGAGCGTCAATAAAATGCTATTTTTCACCAATTGAAACGTTCCCATGTGCACATGCGACAACATACTAAAGAAATTAAACAAAGACACGAACAACATAATTAATAAACCGAGCATAACATAGCCAATAAATTGGAACGAGCTTAACTGGGTCATATAGACGACATAATCAAAGTACATAACTACGAACAATATCGTATAAAAAAAGCCGCCAATCATCGCCTGCTTGTAGCTACCCTTATATCCTTTAAAAAAGGTACGAATTAGCGCCGCATCCGTCTCACCCATGACCCATTTGCGCACAACCGAGAACATCGCAGCTGTTGCCGGAAAAAGTGTAAACGGTGCCACTATTGCCATCAGCCAATTCGTTAACAACGATTCGTTAACGAAATTTTGCTGGGAAAGTAGAACTTTAGTAAATAACAAAAAGAAAAATGGTGCCGAACAAAGCAACCATAGCACATTCGTGACCGAAAAGCGCATAATCCACTCCGTAATACGGTATAACCCACCCATAGCTCCCCGAAACTCCAAAAAAACGCCCCCTTAATTCCATTCCAATCTGTCTTTATAACTATAATACAAATGAGCATAGCAAAGCCAGTGCCTATTTTGTCGGATATGGGTGGCTGTCTAAGCGTCGCATGCCGCTCCGCATATGATGTTAACGTAATTGAAATCAGCGCATGCTTACAAGGAGGTTTTTAAATGAGCGGATACGCTTATGGCGGCTATGGTGGATACGGCGGCGGTTGGGGCAGTGGTTTTGGGTTCATTCTCGTTCTGTTCATCCTCTTAGCCATTATCTTTTGTGGTTGCGGCGGCGGCTGGGGCGGCGGCGGTTGGTAATTCCAACCCGCTAAAAACGATAAAGCAACAAAAGGACCGCCACATGTGGCGGTCCTTTTGTTATATTTCTTAACTATTATTCGCTATCTTTCTCGCGACGTCCTTCACCTGTACGGCGCGGACGACGGTCGCCATAGCTTCCACCGCTACGTTCGTTACGCTCGCCACTACGCTCGCGTCCACCAGCGCTGCCGCTAAAGCCGCTGCGCTCACGGTTGCCACCGCTGTAGCTGCGCTCGCGGTTGCCGCTGTTGTAGCCACCACGGTCGCCACCAGTACTAGCGCTACCGCCACGGTATCCACCACCGCCGCTGCCGCCTTCACGACGACGATCGCCTTCACCGCGTGGTCCGTTGTTAGAACGACCACGTCCGTAAGGAGCAGACATTTTACGACCGCTTGTGCGTACGTCTGGCTTACGACGCTTAGCACGAATCGGATCTTCTGGTGTCAAAGATACTTCAACTTCTTTTTTGCCACCTGTCATCAGCTTGAATGCTGCAGACAACAAGTTAACGGAATCGTATTGATCCAACAATGTGATCGCGATTCCTTTATATTCGTTCAATTCGTTGTTATCAAGAACTTCGAGCATACGCTCAGCAACGATACGTTGCTTGCCTTCAATCGCTTCCGCCAAGCTAGGCATTGGCTTGCGAGTGATGCGGTGACGCGTAACACGCTCGATAAAGTTAAGGTGGTCAAGTTCACGCGGCGTCACGAAGGACCATGCGCTACCTTCTTTACCAGCACGGCCTGTACGACCGATACGGTGTACGTAGGACTCTGGGTCTTGCGGCAAGTCAAAGTTAATAACGTGCGTTACGCCAGATACGTCCAAACCACGTGCAGCAACGTCTGTTGCAACGAGTACATCGATGCTGCCGTCACGGAATTTACGCATTACCGTATCACGTTGGTTCTGCGACAAGTCACCGTGCAAGCCGTCAGCTGTGTAACCGCGTTTTTGCAACGCTTCAGCCAACTCATCAACACGACGCTTTGTACGACCGAATACGATCGCCAATTCAGGAGATTCCATGTCAAGCAAGCGGCTCAATGCATCGAATTTGTTACGCTCTTGCACTTCGATGTAAGATTGATCGATAAGCGGTGCGCTTACTTGCTTCGGCATTACGGAAACATGATCCGGATTAGTCAAAAATTGATTTGCCAACTTTTGAATGTTTGGCGGCATTGTTGCAGAGAACAACATCGTTTGACGCGTAGATGGTACAAGGCTCAAGATGGACTGAATGTCGTCCATGAAGCCCATGTCGAGCATTTCATCCGCTTCATCCAATACAACTGTTGCTACATCATCCAAACGGATCGTCTTACGGTTAATATGGTCGAGCAAACGACCAGGTGTACCGATGATGATTTGTGGACGCTTTTTCAAAGCGCGAATTTGGCGACCGATATCTTGGCCACCGTAAATTGGAAGCGAACGAACGCCTTTGAAGCGTGTTAACTTTCCGATTTCTTCCGCAACTTGAATCGCAAGTTCACGTGTCGGTGTCATAACGAGAGCAACTACACGCTCTTCTTCTACGTCAATCTTCGAGATCATCGGGATACCGAAGGCGGCCGTCTTACCTGTACCCGTCTGCGCTTGTCCGATAAGGTCGCGCCCCGTAAGCGCTACAGGTATAGCTTTTTCTTGAATTGGAGTTGCTTCTTCAAATCCTAATTCTGTAATCGCTTGAAGAACCTTAGGTTCCAAGCCAAATTCTGCAAATGTCTTCAAAATATTCATACTCCTTCGTTGTGGACAATCCACAGCCTTATCTGTATTCTTAAGTAGCGCGACATTGGTGACGAATGGCACATCGGGCCGACCGTCTTCTCATATACAATGCGGAGGTAAATCGCTATATAAGGCAATCCGAAACCGCGTTTTTATCGTGTACATAGTTGAAAAAAAGCCTACTCAAGAATATCCAAGTTATTATAACACAATTAGAACTAAGAATACCAGTTCTGATCTTACTAATACTACGTTTTGAGGTGATTTTGCTTGAAACGATTACTGCATGGTATCGTCATCATATTAGGCGCAGCTTGCATCGCGGTCGGTTTCAACCTATTTCTAATTCCCCATCATTTTCTAAGTGGCGGGGTCTCCGGTTTGTCTATGATTACAAGTTATTTCACAAACTGGGGCATCAGTACGCTGTACTTTGCTTTTAACTTGCCCATTATTATTTGGGGCTGGTTCATACTGGGCAGGCGCTTTATTATTTACAGCATAGTAAGCGTCGTGGCCACAACATGGTTCATTTCCATAGTCCCAGTCATGTCTGTATCGGACGAGCCGTTATTATCTGCGGTATTCGGCGGTACGTTAGTCGGGATCGGAAGTGGCATCTCGCTTCGAATTGGCGGTTCTACGGGCGGCTTTGATATTATCGGTTCCATCGTGACACGTTATCACGATATTCCTATTGGTAATATTCTCGTCGGCTTAAACACCGTCGTCATTGTCACACACGGTTATTTAATGCAAGGATGGGAGCTTGTCCTGTACTCCATGGTTTCGATTTTCGCTACCGGTAAAGTACTGGACACGATCTATATCAACCATTACAAAGTAACCGTGTATATTATTACCGACCAAAAGGATCAGCTCATTAACAAGCTGCTTTCTCTACCGCACGGTGTCACCGTCATTAAGACACGCGGTGCATTTACAGACATTGAGAAAGATATGCTTATGACTGTAACGACTCGGTACGAGTTGCCTGAACTAAAACGCACCATCAAAGAAATTGACCCTAAAGCTTTCGTCAATATTGTCGAAACGATCGGGTTAATGGGTAATTTCAGAAGACCCAAAAACTAGAAACACCCCAAAAGACCTCCAACCTCACGGAACACGTGAAGCTGGAGGTCTTTTTTTTTGCCATTCACAACTTATTACAACATTAGTTATGAGACTTAATGACTACATTTGTTGGTGATGCTGTAGCACTGCCTTGACCAGCCCCACCAAAGGTCACAGAACCCCCCGCAGGAATCGTACCATTCCAACCGTTGGATTCAATGATGTATCTTGTTCCGATATGGCTCACGATCTTCGCATCGAAGACCGAAGTAATTTTACCTGCGTAGTCAAACTCTACACGCCAGTTCGTAAGTGGAGTTGTTCCGTTATTTTTAATCGCAGCGGAAAAATCAAAGCTGTCTCCCCACGTCGATTTCGCCACAAACGTAAACGCTCCACTTGTTGAACCTGGCTTCTCGGCCGTCTTTGCAGTTACAGGAGCACTCGCCGTCGAACCGTTGCCTGCTGCATCTTTAGCAACAATCGTGAACGTATACGTTGTGTTTCCTGCAAGACCTGTTACGGATGTAGCTGTGCCGGTTACCGTTGTAGCCAGCTGACCATTGCTGTAAACATCGTAGCCGGTTACAGCTACATTGTCAGTCGAAGCCGTCCAAGTCAACGATACGCTGTCGTAAGTTGCACTTGTGACACTTACATTAGTAGGCACTGTTGGTGCAATTACATCTTGCAATGGTTTGGCCAACGTCTTTACGCTTAACGGCTGGCTTGCAGCGGACACGTTACCAGCCGCGTCTTTTGCTTTAACTGTAAATGCATAGCTTGTGTTAGGCGTTAAACCAGTAACCGTTGCCGTTGGGCCTGTAACTGTCGTCGCCAACTGCCCGTTCGTGTACACTTCATAGCCCGTTACCGCAAAGTTATCAGCCGACGGATACCATTTCAGTGCGACCGACTTGTCACCTACCGTCGTTGCTGCAACGCCTGTCGGAACGGATGGCGGAGTTATATCTGGTGCAGAGCCGTTAATGCCTAAGTCTGCGGCCACTTTATTAAGCAAGGTTGCTCCTGTACACGCAAATCTTGTCGTAGTACGGCAATCGGAATCAAGTTCCCAGATCATGCCGCCACCTAGGCCTTTAGTTTTAATATAATCTGTCTTAAGTCCGATCGATTGCTCGTCATCATATGAAATGTATGTTTTCGTTGTTGGGTTATACAAGTAAGGTACTTTCGCTTGGTCGTTCCAGTAGCGAGTGTAACCATTTTTATTTAAATAGTTCCCTACGATGTCCCCATAATCGAATACACCTGTCGGTTTTTTAGTCGTGAAATCATCCCATGTACCTTTTGGTGCCCAGTTGCCTGCGTCGTTTTTGACGCATTTTTGATAAAGACCGTCACCGTTCGGACCCGGAGCACAATTGCTCCAACCGCGTCCATAAAACGCTAATCCAAGTACGATTTTGTTCAAATCAACCCCAGCACGCTGATAAATGTCGATTGCGCCGTCCACATAGAACTTTTTCGCTGCACTCGGATCACGCGTATCGTTCAGCAAAGCTGCATTGTTGTTCGTCGTCTCGATAAATGAGCCACCATGGAAGTCATACGTCATAATGTTGATGAAATCGACAATCGCATTTACTTTTGCCATCTCTGTATTGTCGATATAAGTTTGGGATGCCCCAGTTGCGATCGTGAGCAAATAATGTTTGCCATCTACACGACCCGCTTCATCTAAATGGCGACGCGTTTCTTCAAGAAGCTTTGTGAAATTAATTTTATCGTTCGGGCTGTAGCTATTGCCGGGAATCGTTTCAACCCCTGGGTACTCCCAGTCGATATCCACGCCGTCGAAACCGTAAGTACGCACAGCGTCAACTGCTGATTTTGCAAAATTAATTCGGTACTGTTCATTAGCTGCTACGTCTGAGAAACGGTTCGACCAAGTCCAACCTCCGATGGAGAAAAGCGTTTTAAGATGTGGGTTTTTCTGTTTTAATCTTTTGAGTTCTCCGATGTTACCACATTTACCTGCTTCGCAGTCAGACCATGTATCACCTGGATACGACTTGGTTACATCTGCCCACGGCTCACCCACTACGATTGCTCCGTTCGGAACGTTACCGCGCTGCAATGGAACTGCTGGATCGGTACATTTCCAAGTGGTTGAATTGGGATTGTCAGCACTTGGGGAAGGATTACCATGAATACCGTTCCAACACACATCAAAAAACGCGTAGTTGATGTGCGTTAACTTGGATGCATCGATGTCCTTCACTTGATAGTTGCGCCCGTAGATTCCCCAAGAAGCAAAGTAGCCGACGTTTTTATATTGGCTGTTGGCTGGCGCTTGTGCGGTTGTTGGTGCAGCCGTTTGTGCAGCCGCTTGCACAGTAGACGCCCCAAGGCCTGTGCTTTGCAGCATCGGCATAAAGGATAAGACTAGACAAAGAGTAAACCAAGCAGAAGTTTTAAGCGATTTCCGTCTGTTTGTTGATCTCATATTCATTATTTCATTCCTCTCATTTTTCGTTATCGTAAGTCCGAATGGACATCGCAGCCTAAGCTGCAATCTAAAGTAGGCTGTTTAGCTTCATCCCTCCTTTCTATTAACTGTGGCTCTCGTCACTCCATATCTGAATCAATGTCAAACTGCGCATGTAATCTAGCTGGATCAATTCTAGTATTTTGTTCGCTAGTAATTGTAGCGTTTTCACTTTGAGATTAAACGGTGACGCTTATCTCAGTAGGGAGACCCTAACAAGTAGAAACGACAATGATAGACGAATGTGCGAGAGTTATTTCCTACTTTACCTTAATTTTCTTGACGGTAAAAGGTAAATAAGTACGAGTTTTGTAGATATTTGGATAGTTATGGATAACTCACACAACAAAAAAGCCTATTCACGTCGGAATAGGCTGATATAACAAGATACAACAAAGATATAACAATAATCTACGATTAAAAGATAGCATTTGAAGCTAGGCCTCTATACCTACAACCTCAGACATAATTTCGTTATTCATACCTTTTGAGGCCCTACGAGACTACATAAGGATGCTTAAGGATGCATGTGGTTGCAGTTAAACATTCATGCTAGATATTACGTGTGCGCTCGGCAAGTGTGAGGAAGTAGTCTACCGTTTTGGTCACACGCTGGATGACATTAGCTTGAGCTGGCTCACCTGACTCTGTAAATTGACGAGCATCGCCACCGAGTGAAATCCACTCTGGGCAGCAAATACCGTGTAAGTTACGAATCACGGTCTGCATATGCGTCAACGAATGGAGCCCCACTGCACCGCCCGCAGAGCTAGCTAACAATACGACTTTGTTATCAAAATGCTCAAAGCCTAAGAAATCAAGAGCATTTTTCAGTACACCGGACATGCTGCCGTGATATTCTGGCGTCGCAAGCACAATTAATTCTCCCGCTGATGCTGCATCTTTCAGCTTCGCTACGTTAGCATCGTCTCCATTGCCGTCTGGGCAATATAGGGGAAGCTGAACTTCTGCCAAATCAATCACTGTTGCCTCATGGCCTTTGTCGCGAAGTATTGTAGCTATGTATTGCACGAGCTGTGTCGTTGATGCTTGTTTACGATTGCTTCCGGCGATTAACGTAACGCGCATGATGTGTTTCTCTCCTTTTGTTCATAGAGTGAGACCATTGTTCTCAAGCCGTAATCATACCGTATATGATGTCGTAGTCATGTCTGATGATGGGCGTGCTTCCATTCGGTATACGAACATGTCCTTGGTCTCCCTTGCCGAAATAATACAAAACATAGCAAGGAGCGTCAAGCGATAATTTCACTTCGAACGTTATTGCAATGTCAATTGATGACCGGAAACGACAAGTGCATATGGCTGCTTCGATTGAGGCACATTGAAACCTTTGATCGTGACGGTATACGTTCCCGCTTGCGGTGTAGGGATATACACATTTTCTACATTATTGAGGCGATCGGCAGACGCACATGAGGTGCTGGCTGCGTTGCTCACAAAGCAGTTCCCTTTAAACACTTGACCATCCGGAGCTTTCACTTCAATATCAAGGTCGTTCACTAATGCTTTTGCCGCTAATTCTGTTCCTTGATGGTCCGTCCACACCGTCGAAATTTTGAGCGGCTGTCCAGCTTGAACCGTTACTTGGTGTGTGCTTGATTCCCCTGTACCAAGCCCGATCGCCTGATCGACGAACTCAACTTTGCGATTGTTGGTCGGGAACAAGGATGCTTCCAAATCGACGCGTCCCCAGCCCGTCTCGCGGCTGCCCCAGCCATAGCCAACATCTTGCGCACCGTTAATGAGTGTACCTTTAATCAGTGCAGAAGAAGGTGTTATATTTTTATTTGTCGTATAAAATTGACGTACGAGTGTGGCTGCGCCTGCCACAGCTGGCGTAGACATCGAAGTACCCGATTTCCGTGTGTAGAACTCATTTGGGCTCGGGGTATTGCTAGATACAGATGAGCGAGCCGATATGATGTCTGATCCTGTTGCGACCACATCAGGCTTAATCCGGCCGTCTGACGTGTTGCCGCGGCTGGATGAAGAACGGATCGTATTCGGGTTGGACTTCAGCAAATTGCCGACTGTCAGCACGTTTTTCGCTCCACTTGGCGTATTGACAGTGTCGTTGGCTGGTCCACGATTTCCAGCAGAGAACAAAATCGTAAACGATTTATTTTGCGCTAAAAACTCATCTGTTTTAACGGCATTGGAATTGTATTCATTGACACGACCGCTCCATGAGTTGGTATGGATACTAGCACCCGCTTGCTGTGCATCACGGAAAATGTCTCTAATATCGGTATAGCAAAATCCGTTGCCATCGGCGCATTGCAAAGATTGAAACACCAGCTTAGCTCCGTGAGCAACTCCTTTGTATTTTCCATTGGATTCCGTACCGATCCCTAATACTGTCCCTGCGACGTGTGTGCCATGTCCATTCGGGTCAGACCAATCATTGTCCCCACCATAGTCAATCGGTGTGGTATGCAATTTCCCCGTAAAATCGCGATGTAATGTAGCCTCGTTACCTGTATCAAGACCACTATCGGCAACACCGACAACTTGCCCAGTGCCGGTTAATCCACGGCTCCATAATCCGTTTGGCGACGATGCTTTCAATTGTCCGGTCACAAAATCATTATCTGCATCATAAATAAGTTTAGGTTCTATAAAAAGGACATCTTCGTGCTGTAGTAGTTGCTGCAATTGCTCAGTGGTCAGTTTGGCTTCAATCGAATCGCCGATTACTTTAATGTTGGTGGTTGCTTGTGTGTTGAGTGTAGAGGTGATGGAAGTTGCGCTTCCTTTGAAGACGGTAATAATGTAGGTGTCTGGCACAGTTGTTAGTGTCTCGTATTCTGATAACGAGTTAAATCCTTTCCAATCGGCTTGATATGGTGTCACACCGTATACGAGCTCGCTGGAGGCAATTTGCTGTGCTTGTTCGCCATTTATTCGGACTAAGTAGGCAAAGTCAGGCACGTAATCGCCCACTTCTGCACCAGCAGCGGTTAATACTTGCTTGGATTTCTCTGTAATGACATCTTTGAATTGAACAATGTACAGTGAGCGTTTGTTTGAGGATGCATCGAATGTTTGATTTTCCAATGATGGGGAAGTTTTTAAATCAACGTTGCCCCCCTTCAGATGTAAAAAGCGCTGAGCGTCACTAGGACTAGCATTAACATTTGTATTCGCGTTCGGGTTACCATTTACATATCTGCCTGTATTTCCGTTTCCATTATTAGCGCTAGCTGAGTACGGGCTGACTGACATTAGCAGACTTAAGCAGACAGCTGCGGACAACACGACCATAATCTTTTTTCTCATGTTATTTACCTCCATAAAATAAAAGAATAGAAACCAAAATCATTCCTTCCATCGCGACTGCTAAGGAGCTACACCCCCATTCTGTTCTACTCTAGTATTCTATTTGAAACACATGTGAGGCACTTATAGCCAAAGCCATAAGCTTTATCGAAAACTATTTTATCAAAACGAGAGAGATAAATAAACAATTTTGTCATAAATATGATTTGAGGGCAGTGATTTATACCACTTTCGCATGCAAATGTGCATGCAAAAAAGCCCACCGAACTTAGCTCGATGGGCTTCTCTATATGAACGAATCCACGTCGGTCGTTGTCTTATTACTGAGACAAACGATTTGCTAATTCGTACAATTCCGTATTGAATTCCTTTTTCGTATTCACGACGAGATCGATATCAGTCGCAACGAGTTCGCCTTTAATAATTCCGCAGCCTTTGCCGGAATCGCCTTCCATCAAGCGACGGACTGCAAAGTCACCTAAGCGGCTTGCCAAGATGCGGTCAATCGCAGTCGGTGCGCCGCCACGCTGAATGTGGCCAAGAACCGTAACACGTGGCTCTACAGTCGGACAGCGTTCAATGATGCCGTTAACGATGTCTTCGCCTTTACCAACGCCTTCAGCCACGATAACAATACTGTGACGCTTGCCGCATTCGAAATTCTCGCGCATACGGTTCGCAACATCATCAATGCTGAATGGAACTTCCGGCACGAGAATCGACTCTGCACCACTTGCCAAACCTGCATAAAGTGCAATGTCGCCACAATGACGGCCCATTACTTCTACGACCGAGGAGCGTTCGTGGGAACTCATCGTGTCACGCAATTTGTTAACTGCGTCAACAACAACGCTTACCGCTGTATCAAAACCGATTGTGAAATCAGTAAATGCAATATCGTTATCGATTGTACCAGGCAAGCCCATCGTCTTAATGCCTAGTTTGCTTAGTTTATTAGCGCCTTGGTAAGAACCGTCGCCACCAATTACGATCAAACCGTCGATGCCATGGGAGCGCAAAATTTCTGCACCTTTTTCCTGACCCTCTGGTGTACGGAACTCTTGGCAACGAGCCGATTGCAAAATCGTACCCCCGCGTTGAATGATGTCACCTACGCTACGAATGTCCATTTTGCGCAAGTCATTGTTCAAAAGTCCTTGGTAACCACGCTGAACACCATAAACCTCAAGACCGTGGAATAACGCTGTACGAACAACCGCACGCACGGCTGCGTTCATCCCCTGGGAATCTCCGCCGCTTGTAAGTACGGCTATCTTTTTTACTGCAGTCATGTAAGTTTCCTCCCTCTATCCTATCAATACATATGTTTGCGTATCCAACGACTGTTTAGCCAGAAAAACAACCGCATGAGCGGACTGTTCTTCATCAGACGTTTAGATACGTTGCGAACCTCTCCTTGCTCGCTAACTTTCGGGTCTGACAAATACAAGGCGAGCAGCCCTTCTATAATCATACGATGAAAACGCCCATTAGGTAGCGAGCTCACTCGAGCTATCGCCTCGTCAGCAAAACGGCCGATTCTTTGTATAACCGTCGCTTCCCCATCGTAATAATTACAGAAATTCAAATCGCCCCCAGCTCGGTCTTCTTCCTGATCGATTAAATAATCGAGCAAAATATGAAGACCGCACACGTACGGAAAATAAGCATGTTTAATCGCCAAAGTTTCGGCAACAGTAAGCCGTTCATCGCAGGCAGACAGGAATAATTGGAATACACCCAAAGTAGAGCCTGTTGCTGCAGCAAACTCATTCCAACCGATGTCTGGAAAGTCTGCAGCATGCTGCTCCCACCATGCAAGCAAGGCAGGTTCTCGCCGTTCTTTGCGAATATGCTTGTGCACTTGCAAATCGGAATAAAGACTTACCAAATTCACGATTTCGCTTTGCGCTGACGCATATCCGGGGAGTTGCTGGATGCAATCGCGGCATGTTTGCACTAAAGCACGCAAATAGTCCCCGTCATCCTTATCTTCCCGCAACGCGTAATAATCGCGCATCGGCAGCTCTGGCTGCACCGCATCCAACATCGATTGATGCAGTAAACGGAAGTCATCCGCATCCAGCGACGTACTCCGGTCGCACAAATTGTCCAAATAATCGCTAATCGTCTGAAATGCCACAATGAGCGGAATGAGCACATCACGCTTGTCCAGTCGGACAGACGCATATACAGCTCCGCCCTCGCAGTGGAACTGTTTGGTCGCAATGCTGGCTAACGCCTGCTTGCGCAGTTCCTCGTTAGGAATAAGTTCCGCTCGAGCGCGCCATTTCGCTAACGCTGACCGGACTTCAGGCAATATAAATTTGTATACGCGGTACATTAGTCGTACCGGCCCTTGTGGGGATGTCGTACAACGCTGCCGATTCAAGGAAAGCCTCCGATCTCCAAGTCGATCTTGCTGGGACCTGTACTCATTTTAGCCGATAATCTCATTAAAGCCGATATAATTATATTACGAAGTGACACTTTGCACAAACCATCTAAGCCAACCTTTTTTAATGGTGAATCTTGGAATCGAATTCTTGGTGCAAACGATACCATAAATGTAAATCGTTAATCATACTTGCTAATTCCGCTATTTCATAATTAATTTTACAGGATGTTTCGAAATGCTCTTCCTCATACAATGCGGCTTGCTTGACGACAATCATCCGCTCAAGCTCCTGAATACGGTCAGGAATGCGGCCTCGTATTTCTTCCCAACGCATTAAAATATCCGCACGCTCTTCCCACGGCACATCTTCCCACTGTCCATCCATCACAGGGACATCAATGCCTAACCGCTTATCCCGTACGAAGTAAAAGCTCCTCATGAAGCTCATCCTTTCATTCCGTACTCCTACTTCATCATCACGACGTCCAACCTAAACGTCAAAATGTCCCGACGTTCCAACCTACAATTCATACCCTACACGCCCGATAACATACTTTGGAGTTAATTTACCACTCTCAGCTGAAGATGTAAACGCTATTTCACGCATAAGCTGGGAAATACTGTTCCCTACTAGGCGAACATGCTATACTTAGCGGTGCTTATATAACTATTTTTAAGCCTATATTTCTATCCCCATCAAGATGTTTTTGCAGCATGAATTACATAAAGGAGCTATGCACAATGTCAAATTACACAAGTCATCATGAAGCCAATTGGCTTCGCGCGTTTGTGTTTACCGTCTTCATGATTGCTTCTATTGTCGTGTCTTATTTTCCGCTGTATTACAAATCTTTAGGCTTTAATAGTGTGCAAATTGGATTGTTATATTCAGTCGGTCCACTAGTCTCAATCGTATCCAATCTATTCTGGGGCGTTGCAAGTGATAAGCTAAGGACGTTGAAAAAGGTCATCATCGTACTATTAATTGGATATCTGATTATATCGCTTGCTTTGAGCCAAATAACATCATTTGCCGCAGTATCAAGCTTGCTAATCGCCTTCTACTTCTTTTACTTTCCTATCTTCCCTTTATTGGATAGCTTCGCAATCGTTACCGCAGAAGCAGAGGGTAAAAGCTTCATTAGCATTCGCGTGTTCGGATCGATCGGCTTTGCCGTATCCGGCCTCGTATTTGGCTTTGTGTTGGGCTCCATAGGCGCACAATATAGCGTATGGGTCGTCATTGCCTTAGGTACAGTCTCGCTGCTGCTCGCTTTTCGGTTAACGGACAAGAAAGCCAAACAGACGACAGTGAAAAAAATGGAGTTTGGCGGACTATGGAAGGTACTGAAACAGCGTGAAGTCGTGTTGTTCTTCCTATTCGTGCTGCTGTTAGCAATCGCTCACCGTTTGAACGAGGCGTTTCTGGGATTGGCATTGATTGAGCTTGGCGCTAACGAATCACTCGTCGGCTTGGCATGGATGCTGTCTGCTGTTAGCGAAATCCCAATCTTTTTCTTATTAAGCGCGTATGGCGATCGGTTTAAGGAACTGCCGCTGCTCGCATTTTCCTGCTTGATGTTTACGATTCGCTTTCTGCTCCTCGCCGTGCTGCAAGACCCAATATGGATGTTGTCTACACAAGTGCTGCATAGCGTATCGTTCGGCATTTTTTTCTTTGTCGCGATTCGTTACCTTAGCCGTGTTATTCCTGACGAATATCGTTCCACAGGCATGGCTGTGTATACGATTGTTTGGTCCAGCATCGCGGGCTTGCTAAGCGGAACGATCGGGGGCGTTCTCATGCAAGCGTATGGTAAGGATGTGGTTTATTACACCAGCACGATGTTCGCCTTGGCAGCCTCGCTCGGCTTTGGAGCGCTAGCTTGGTATTCACAACGCGCTGAGGGCTTAAAGTCTCTCCGAAAATAAACAATTCGAATGAGTCGTTGCATTTCTCGAGCAGCCCATGCTAATATATTAGCACCAGATACTAACATCAGCTCACAAATACTTTCACAGGAGCGGAGGAACCGATTTGACAACTTACGAATTAGTAAAAGAAGTCATTCAACAACGTCGCAGCGTGCGTCATTATATGGATCGTCCTGTTGAATTGGAACATATACGCGAAATTATGGAGTGTGCGCGATATGCGCCTAGCGATACGAATTCACAAACGTGGGAATTTATCGCCATTTTAAATCGTGACATCATCAAGCAAATTGAAGAATTGACATGGGATGCGCTGCATAAACGAGGGCACGAGGCGGAAGCGCTAGGGCTCGCTAGGGAAGCACGCATGTTGACGCGTTCATTTGGGCCTTATGCGACAGCATTTTCCGATGCTCCCGTGCTCATTATCGCGCTAGCAACGCCGTATACCTCTAAATTTAGAGAACGCATTTTTGATCCGATCGGCTTAGTTCCAGATTCCATATGGGAAGAAGAAGGCATTAAGAGCAGTTGCCTTGCCATCCAGAACGTGATGCTAGCCGCTCACGCCCGCGGTCTGGCGACATGCCCGATGACCGGTCCCGTATTATTAGCGGAAGCAGCGATAAAGCAACTGCTCGACATTCCGCATGATCGTCAAGTTAATATGGTGCTAGCGCTAGGATATCCGAAAGTTACACCTGCCTCACCTGCTCGCAAAGAGGTTGACGACATCTTGCGTATCATACAATAATTAGTCGGACATTATGCGGCTAATAAATAGACATACGGGCAAAGTGATAACGTTCAGATCAGACCGTGATGAAATCAAGATTAAAGCGAGATGAATACAGCACCACATAAAAAGCCCCTGCGTGGTCTTATACACCTTAAGGACAAGGAATGAGGACAACAACAGGGGCTTCTATTATGATCATGTCAATTGTTCATTTCAGGAATGTCCATGGCCCGAACTCAAGAGTTCTAACCTTGAATACGCGCCATTTCTTCTTCGCTAACCTCGAAGTTCGTGTACACGTCTTGAACGTCATCGTTATCTTCGAATCCGTCCATCATTTTAAGCAGTTTCTCCGCATTTTCTCCGTCCACTGCTACCATATTTTGCGGAAGATAACGAACATCCGCACTTTGGAACTCGTAGCCTGCTTCTTCAAGCGATTTCTTTACTTCTTCAAATTGATGTGGATGTGTCAGCACTTCGAAGCTGTCTTCATTCACAACAATATCTTCAGCGCCGCTCTCCAGCGCTTGCATCATCATGGTGTCTTCATCCACTTCGTATGCTTCACGATCGATGACGAGCAGTCCTTTGTGATCGAACATATACGATACACAGCCAGACTCACCCATGTTACCGCCACGCTTATTAAAAATCGAACGCACGTCAGCAGCTGTGCGATTACGGTTATCCGTCAAGGCGCGAACCATAATGGCAACGCCGCCTGGTCCATATCCCTCGTATACGATTTCTGCGTACTCGACACTATCTGCTCCGCCCGTTGCTTTTTTAATCGCACGATCGATATTGTCTACCGGCATTTTAATGGCACGTGCATTAGCAATCGCCGTCTTTAAGCCAAAATTCGAGTCTGGGTTTGGTCCACCACTCCGGGCTTGCATATATATTTCGCGGCTTAATTTCACCCACTGGTTGTTCTTTGCCTGATCGGCTTTTCCTTTACGGTCTTTAAATAGCTTAAACTTAGGCATATTTCTACGCTCCCTATCAAACAGTTTCAACAATATATAAGTTTATCATTACAGCTTTAAGCTGGTCAAAGAAAAAGTAAATTGTCATGCCGACACCGTTTGCTGAACACAAAAATAAAGCAGCCCTCACCGATTGCCCGGTGCGGACTGCTATTCATATCGTAGCGAGATTTTAAGTTATAAAATGATCATTTCTTGTGACAACCTCAATATACTTTAGAGACGTTAGCGGCTTGTGGACCACGGTTTCCTTGCGAAATCTCGAACTCAACTGCCTGACCTTCCTCCAAAGACTTAAAGCCTTCTCCTGAAATAGCAGAGAAATGAACGAATACATCGTCACCGTTCTCCACCTGGATAAACCCATAGCCTTTCTCGGCATTAAACCATTTAACAGTACCTTTCAAGTTCAAAACCTCCTCACAATCTCCACCCTAAAGGCGAATATTTCCATTATACGGATCTCATTTGTCCAACGCAACTGATTTGCCTAAACAATTGATTTGATTTCATGGGAAGGCTTAGGTTATGATGAACGATAATGATCGATTGAGCAAGAAACAGAGCAGCGACGCGCTGTTTTTCACTACAGAAACGAGGTTTGAGATTTATTATGTTTAAGACACACGTTATTTACAAGACAGACAAATGGAACATGCTGACGGTTGAAGTACAAGGACGCCACCTCATCCTCCGCGAAATTTCCCAAGAATGGGGCGAGGATACGCATCACTTTCTAAGCCGCCCAGCCATGATGAACTGGGCTGAGCACCGTTTCCCAAAAGAGAAATTCGTAGGTAAGGAAGATGAGTGGCAATCCATTATGGATGCCTTCAAGCAAGTATAGAGGTGCCTGCATGAACTCCTTTAATACGATTGCATTTATTGTGTTAGCCTTCATATTAGGTGGCCTCCTTATATGGAAAAAGGATACTGTCCCCGTTCCTTTACGCCGCTGGATGGCTATATGTTCGCTCGTATTCATCGTTTTTGCCTTCTTCCTTATTGTTTATTCTGCCTTCAACTTAGGAAGATAGGTCTAGCTTCATATTAGAATAACCGAAATTCGGCCATACTACCTCACAAGCCTAAGTCGTCTCATCTGGGGCGATTGACGACAGGAGGTTTATTTTTGTGAGGAAGCGCCATATAGTTGTAGTATCGATTGTGGGAGTTATGCTTTGCACTACTCTCTTTACAGGGTCCCGCAGTACGAACGTACATGCGTGGACTCCATATACATACGGCAATAGCCTCTTACCACAGTCCAAATCCATGAGGAGGGTACATATGCAACAGGTGATTAAACGCTCAGACGTGCCGCAAGAGAATCGGTGGAGACTGGAAGATATACTAGGTTCTCAAGCCGAGTGGGAGAAAGAATATACCCTTGTACATCAACTCGTCGAGAAAATGAAGCAATACCAAGGTAAATTAAGCGATGTTCAAACGCTCAAAGCGTGCTTTGAATTGGAAGATGACATTTCTCTTCATACCGAGCGTCTATACGTGTATGCCAATATGCGTCATCATGAGGATACAGCAGCTCCGCAGCCGCTTGCATTGGCTGAAAAGTCAAAGAAGCTGTCGGTTACGGTAGGCGAAGCATTATCCTTCATTACACCAGAAATTTTGTCCCTGTCTGATGAGCAACTTGATAAGATGATTCAAGAAGCAGCATTGGAACCATACCGCTTCACACTCATTGAAATGAAACGCCAAAAAGCACACATTCTTTCCAAAGCTGAAGAAGCTTTGCTTGCTCAAGTTGGGAACTTGTCTAAAGGTCCCGAGTCTATTTACAGCATGATCAACAATGCAGACATGAAGTTTCCGAAAATTAAAAATGAAGCCGGTGAAGAAGTTGAATTAACACACGGCCGCTATTCGCAATTTTTGGAGAGCCGTGATCGCGGTGTTCGTGAACGTGCATTTGAAGCTGTCTATGGGACGTACCGTAAACAGCGCAATACGATTGCAGCGACATTAAGCGCAAACGTGACTAAGAACTTATTTTACGCCAAAGCGCGCAAGTATCCTTCTGCACTCGAAATGTCGCTGTTCGGCGACAACATTCCGAAAGAAGTGTATACGAATCTCATTGCAACGGTACATAAGCATTTGCCGCTTATGCATCGCTACATGAAATTGCGCACGAAGCTGCTCAAAGTCGACAAGCTGCATATGTACGATCTGTCTGCACCGATTGTAGACGAGTTCGATATGAAGATTCCATACGATGAAGCCAAGAAGATTACGAAAGAAAGCTTGAAGCCACTTGGCGAAAACTATTTGAATGTGCTGCAAGACGGCTATGACAATAGCTGGATCGATGTGTACGAAAATGAAGGCAAGCGCACGGGAGCATATAGCTGGGGCGCTTATGGCACTCACCCGTATGTACTGCTTAATCATAAAGACAACTTGAACAGCATGTTCACGTTAACTCACGAGATGGGTCATGCGCTGCACACTTATTTCTCGGACAATAACTTGCGTTACCGTGATGCGCAATACCCGATCTTCTTGGCTGAAGTTGCGTCCACGCTGAACGAAGCGTTGTTGATGGATTATTTGCTGAAGAAGACAACCGATCCGAAAGAGAAGATGTATTTGCTGGCGTACTACGTGGATCAATATCGTACGACGGTGTTCCGTCAAACGATGTTTGCGGAGTTCGAAATGATTATGCACGAACGCGCTGAGCAAGGCGAGGCATTGACTGCTCAAGTATTGAGCGAAATTTACTATGAGCTGTCCAAAAAATATTATGGCGACGACATGGTCGTTGATCAAGATATTGAAATGGAATGGGCACGCATCCCTCACTTCTACACAAGCTTCTACGTGTACAAGTACGCGACAGGCTTTTCAGCTGCGCAAAGCTTCTCCAAGCAAATCTTGGAGGAAGGCCAGCCAGCGGTTGAGCGTTATCTGGGCTTCCTGAAGAGCGGGGGCAGCGACTACCCGATCAATATTTTGAAAAAAGCAGGCGTAGACATGTCTACAGCGGCTCCGATTGAAGAAGCGATGAGCATTTTGGAATCGCTGATTGAAGAAATGGAGCAAACAGCAGCCAAGTAAGCAAGCTGTTGATGCTTAATAACAAGAGGCGAAGAGCGGATGCTCTCGCCTCTTTTATTTTGCTCGTCACGTGTGAAATGTTATGAATTGCGGACTGATGGACTTGTGGGCTTGTTGACTTGTGGGCTTGCAGGCTTGCAGGCTTGTCGCCTTATCGGCTGTTAACGCCAAACTGTACACACAGCGAATATCAAGCTAACTACCTTACAACAACCTAGCAGCCTTAAGCCTAACAACGACTGGCTAGCCTTACAGCTCTTTTCCGTCAAATGGCCAGCTTCGCTCCACCCCTGCAGCGTCCAGTTCCGCTTGATAGGCGTGCAAATGTTCACGCTGGAATCGTATGTCGTGTGGCGTCAATTCATGTTGCAACGCATACGCAAGTAAATGCCCTACCGCTTCGCCGATGTTCCATTCGGTTGGATGCAAGCGATAACAACCATTCGTAATTTGCGTCGTGCCAATATTTTTACAAGCGGGCAGCACGTTACGAACACGGATCGGCAGCAGTGCGCTTAGTGGTATTTCATACGGCAAAGCAGGAATATAAGCTGTCCGGCGTGTTTCTGTCGTCATATGCAAATCCAGAAAATATCGGCCCACTCCGACGCTATCCTCATATCGACGAATACCAAGCCCTTGCTGCTGGCGTATTTCTTTGTTTACGTCACCTTCCGTAATCGTATACAGCGCTCGAATGCGGCGTGATTCGCGAATGTACGGTGCTTTCGCCAGCCCATCCTTTGTGCCAAGCACGTCTCCACGCAAACTTAAATTAGGATAGCCAAAGCCCGAGTCATGACGCGGCGCTTCAGTCTGAAGCCAGTAGAGCAAAGATAAGCTTAATTGACGCGCTTCTTCAATGATTCGTTGACGCTCATTGTAATCACTTTCGATTAGCGATTTGAGCGAATAATCATTTTGCGGCCAATTAATAAGGGAAATGTCATGCGGATATACTTCTGGCTTAAACTGCTTTCGATTTATAATCCGTCGATATGTCCATAACGGGTAGTCCTTCCAATTGTCTGAAAGTAAGACGAACTTGCGATATTCCGCTTTTGTACCTGGCTTAATGTCCCACCAGTTGAGCAGTGGATACGGGGAATCTGGGTACCGGAACTTTTTCCACCAATCGTACATCTCCGGCTTAGGGATCATTTCCCCTTTGTCAGGATGCTGCTCATCCATCGTTAACGCCATAACGATCGTAAACGATTGAATGTCCCGTGAGTTAGCTTCCGGCAGTGCGTGTGGTTCCTTCGTATCCGCAGCAGACTCTGCACCAACAACATGCTCGATCCCTGCTAGCGGTAGCAAGTCACCTAGTTCAGTCGCGTCCACAAAAAAGCTTCCCCTCAAGCGCGTTAAGCAACCGCTCGGCAAATGCCGTACCACAACATGCTCTACCTCATCTTTTTCACAATCAGCCTCTACCGGTATCGTCTCAACCATGATGTGTAAGCGACCACTCTTCAAGTGTGGCGCCAGCATTCGCAGCAAAATCTCATGGGCAAGCCGCGGCTCATGACACAACCGACTGACCCATCCACTCCCCGGATTGAATTGGGTCACATATTTTTCGTGCTGCGCCACCTCAGGTAAAATAAGATTCGAATCCCGATAATGATTACGTACAGCGTGTCTAAATGCCCTGTAACTGCGCGTACTGCCAAACTCCTCAATCCACGGATGCTCATCAGGAGGAACAGCTTGGCTCGTTAGCTGGCCCCCGATCCAATCCGTTTCTTCTGTCATCAGAACACGATACCCTCGCTCCGCTAACGTCCAAGCTGCAATCGTTCCACCTAGTCCTCCACCAATGATGACAACATCTGCTTCTAAGTTTTCCATACTATCCCTCCTCACTTTATAATTAAACTTCGTTTCAACTTGTGACACTCGCTGTCGAACATTATACTGATATTACATCACCACATGAAACCAACTCCCTACAACAGGGAAAAGGAGGACATCTTATGCGAATTCAATGGTCTTTGTTAGCAGGCCTATTGTTTGCGTTAATTACGGCTATTTTCGCCGTGATCAACGTAGAACCGGTGCAAGTCAATTTATTGTTTGGCACCTTTGATGTGCCGCTCATTTTGCTTATACTCGGCTGTACCGTACTCGGCGCCTTAATCGTCGGCTCTTACAGCATTTATTTGCAGTATAAAATGCAGCGAAAAATAAAGATGCTTGAGCAGCAGCTAGCACATGTTATCGACGCTACAGGGTATTTAATGCCTACAGAGGCACTTGTACCTACGGAAGAAGATTCCACCAACAAGATTTAACAAGTTCCCCCGTGTAAGTGATAGCTCGTTCTTTGGTTATCTGTCACTTGCACGTTACTCAATTATACATAAGGAGTGACCACACAACATGACTACAAATGAACATCACGAGACGCCCCCCCATGCGAACGTACGTCCAGAAGCGTTGCATGTATCCATTGACGACAATTACGTCCTATCGTTTTTACTTGAGCTGTTAAATACTCCTAGCCCAACCGGTTATACACATCACATCATGGAGCGCATCGCTCAAGAAGCGAAGCGGCTTGGCTTTACTTATGAGAGTACGCAAAAAGGCTGTGGC
Organism: Paenibacillus sp. 481; assembly: GCF_021223605.1. Taxonomy (NCBI): domain Bacteria; kingdom Bacillati; phylum Bacillota; class Bacilli; order Caryophanales; family Paenibacillaceae; genus Paenibacillus; species Paenibacillus sp. 481. Next base: position 4,129,062 of record NZ_CP075175.1, on the reverse strand, counting down.
ATAATTCGTGTTTCCGGTCATGCGAGCGATGCAAACCGCGTCATTTGTCTGTCTGCTCATGCAGACACGCTCGGCGCAATGGTACGTTCCATTAACGACGACGGCACTTTACGCCTCACTTCAATCGGTGGCTATATGATGAACGCCATTGAAAATGAATATTGTCAAATTCATACCCGCTCTGGCAAAGTGTACACGGGCACGATCCAGACGAATCAACCTTCGACCCACGTGTTTCGAAACTCTGATGAGTTGAAACGTGATGACAAAGTAATGGTTGTCCGTATTGATGAACTTGTACATACAGAAAAAGATACACAGCAGCTTGGCATTCGTACAGGCGACTATGTTTCCTTTGAACCTCGGGCGGTCCACACGCCTTCTGGCTTTATAAAGTCACGCCATTTGGATGACAAAGCGAGTGTTGCCGCGCTGTTCGGCTTGTTGGAAAGTATGAGTCGGACCAAGTGGCAGCCACGGCATGATACGGTCATTTTCATCACGAATTATGAGGAAATTGGTCATGGCGCTTCTTATATTCCTGCTGATATTACGGAAATGATTGCTGTTGATATGGGAGCTATCGGTGATGATTTAAACTGCAAGGAGACAGATGTTTCGATTTGTGCCAAAGATTCATCAGGGCCATACGATTACTTTATGACGGGTACGCTCATTGAACTGGCAGAACGCGATGGTATCCAATACGTCACAGATATTTATCCTTTTTACGGCTCAGATGCTTCTGCTGCGCTGCGCGGTGGAAATAACATTCGCGCCGCGTTGATCGGGCCCGGTGTACAAGCTTCACACGCGATGGAGCGCACGCATGAGCAAGCGGTCATAAATACGGCGCGCTTGTTGGCAGCTTACATTTGTGAATAAGGCGGAATCCATCTGTGTAGAGATGGTGAATGAAATAATCGGTTGAAACGGCTTACATGTGCATGATCTGCATGATTTGCAAGATGCGGCATAAAGGAGGCGAATTCGCTGTGAATCAAGCTTATCAAGCGCTCGTCTTAAACAAGACGGGAGAGGGTGACGTTCAAGCACGGGTTCAGACCCGTCAGTGGAATGAGCTGCCAAGCGGGGACGTTACGATACAGGTAGCCTACTCCAGCTTGAACTACAAGGACGCACTTGCTTGCTCACCAAACGGTAATATTGTGAAATCGTACCCGTTCGTGCCTGGCGTTGATTTGGCTGGTACTGTCGTGGACAGTACCGATGCTCGTTTTGTGGCGGGGCAACGTGTCCTTGTGACAGGATATGAACTTGGCGTGTCGTATGATGGTGGCCTAAGCGAATATGCCCGCGTGCCAGCGGATTGGGTTATTCCGCTGCCGGAAGAGTTGAGCTGCCGTGATGCCATGATTTTCGGCACAGCTGGTTTAACGGCCGCGCTGTCCATCGAGCGCCTTGAGCGGCATGGTGTAAAGCCTGAAGACGGGCCAGTGCTCGTTACTGGCGCAAGCGGTGGCGTAGGCACATTTGCGGTGGCGATGCTGGCCGCTGGTGGCTACGAGGTAGCTGCGGTAAGCGGTAAGCCGCAGCTGGCAGATGCTTTGCGTCAACTTGGCGCAAAGGAAGTTATGGCGCGCACGGAACTGCTGCCAGAGCGGCCAAGGCCGCTTGATAAGCAGCGTTGGGCTGCTGCCGTGGATGTGTGCGGCGGTCCGATATTGACTGCCGTGCTTGCTTCCCTTCACTACGGCGGCGCGGTTGCCGCGAGTGGTCTGACGGCAGGTAGTTCGCTGCCGGCGACGGTGTATCCGTTTATTTTACGGGGCATCACATTGTATGGTATCGATTCGGTCTATGTGGACCAAGCCCGCCGCAGCGCATTATGGTCGCGTATTGCAACAGATTGGGCCCATCTCGTGCAGCTACAACGTGTGAACGAGATCCATTTAACGGAAGTCGCAGCTGTCGCTGCTCGTATGCTGGAGGGGCAAACTTGGGGCCGAACGATTGTAAACATTGCGGGAACCAAGCCATGACAACTACGAACTGGTCCATAGGTGCCCAAGCAGCGCTAGAAGCTGCGATTACATGCCGTGAGCAGCATTACATGCTGACGTGTGAAGCTTCGGGTGCATAACATGTCCGCGCAGATAGTCTCGTAGATTATGTAAGGATATGTAGATGGGTGCTTCCACATGGAGTACCCCTCAGGCTGTCGAGAAAGCAAAGTTAGTTCTTAACGGTTGCCATAATGGCTATATCGCCAGATTTACTTCGTTTTAATTTCTAACGGTTATGGGTGAGCTTATTGCTCCAATTTCATTCAAAATCCAGCTGTTTTCAGCGTAATAAACACCGTCATAACCGTTACATGTTGAATGGGCTCATATTCGCTGACATAACAACTGTGGCGACCGTTAGGAGAGGAGTCAGTGACTCAGCTGACTATTAACGGTTAGGGCACAAGGGATCAAGGGATCAACTGACTACCAACCGATACGTGCGAAGCTACTTGCCGTTATCTCAATGAAGAGAAACCCTCGTCTTAACGAACAGAGGTTTCTTGACAAGCAGAAAGGGGTACTCCATATGGAGTACCCCTTTCTCTTTAAGATATCGAGAGCTTTTGCAGCCGCTATTTCTTTTTGCTCGCCTCAATCTGCTCGGCAAGTTCACTTAAATACGTCCAGCGCTCCATCAGCTCGTTAAGGCGCTCCTCTGTTGCCTGCTGCTCGCTCATCAATTGCTGTAGCCTTACAGCATCGTTGAATGCCAGCTCCATCTCACGTTGAATCGACTCGAGCTTCGTTTCTGTGTCGGCAATCATGCCTTCAATTTGCTCGTACTCACGTTCTTCCTTGTAGGACATTTTCAGCTTTTTACGCTCATCCTTCTGGGGCTGTTGGTCAGCTTCCGCACGCTCTGCCAAGCCTGCATCCTTTTCCTTACGTCCAGATGTCCCAGATGACGACTGTTTCCCTGATTCAAGGGCACTTGAAGGTCCGTTAGCCGTACGCCACTCGATATATTCCGAATAATTACCGACATGCTGGTGAATTCGGCCCGCTTCCAACGACCACATACGCTCTGCCACACGATCCAAGAAGAAACGATCATGCGATACCGTAATGACGACACCTGGAAAATCGTCTAAATACTGTTCCAAAACAGACAACGTTTGGATGTCCAAATCGTTGGTTGGCTCATCCAGCAACAGAACGTTCGGTGCAGTCATTAACATACGCAGCAATTGCAAGCGCCGCTTCTCGCCGCCAGATAACTTAGCAACAAGCGTCCATTGCATCGTAGGATTGAACAAAAAGCGTTCTAGCATCTGTGCTGCCGAAATCGTATGTCCCTCGCCTGTACGAACTGTCTCTGCTGCCTCGCGAATGTATTCGATAACACGCATCGATCCATCCATTTCTTCATGCTCTTGCGTGAAGAAACCGATCTTGACAGTTGGGCCTAACGTAATCGTTCCTTGGTCCGGTTGCCGTTCACCCGCTATAACGCGTAGCAGCGTCGATTTGCCCGCTCCGTTGGGCCCGATAATTCCGATGCGATCTCCCGGGACTGCAATGTAATCTAAACCTTGGAACAACAATTGATCGTTAGCTTGGCAGCCAAGCTCCTCGATCTCCATAATCTTTTTGCCCAACCGTGTTGAAGCAGCGGACAACTCGACCGAATCATTTTTGGCAGCCGCGCTTTGCCCTGACAATTCTTCATATCGTTGAATCCGTGCCTTCTGCTTCGTTGTCCGTGCCTTAGCACCTCGACGCATCCATGCAAGCTCATGGCGAAGCAAATTTTGACGCTTATCTTCAGACGCATCTTCACGAGCCTCACGGTCCGCTTTTAACTCCAAAAAATGCGTGTAGTTCGCTTCATAAAAGAACGCTCTACCTTGATCCAGCTCGATCATGCGGTTAGCGACCCGATCCAAAAAGTAGCGATCATGCGTAATCATAAGCAAGGCGCCGGAACGTTTTTGCAGCATCGTTTCCAGCCAAGCGACCGTCTCGTTGTCGATGTGGTTCGTCGGCTCATCCAGCAGCAGCACGTCTGATGGCTGAATAAGTGCTGAAGCTAACGCAACCCGCTTCCTTTGGCCACCTGATAGCTCGCCCATTCGTGCATCAAAACGATCAATACCAAGCTTCGACAAAATCGTCTTCGCTTCACTTTCCAGTTGCCAAGCATTAAGACGATCCACATCGTCGCTGGCCCGCACTAATTTGGTCTGAAGCTGTTCATTATCCGGCTCGTGACGCAGCTTCTCCAACAACTCCGTATACACGCGTACAGCGATCATTTCCGGTAGATTCCCGCCCATAACTTGGTCTAATACGGTCACATTTGGATCAAATTCAGGCTCTTGTGATACGTATTGCAACGTCACCCGATTCGCCATCAGAATGCGTCCTTCTTCCGGTGCCTCTATACCAGCGACCGTTTTCAGAAACGTTGATTTTCCTGTACCGTTGACCCCGATAATACCAAACCTATCACCAGCTTCAATGCCGAACGTAACGTTGCGGAACAACGTCTTTTCACCATAGCTTTTTCCTACATTATCTATCGTCATCACATGCATCATTATTTTCCTCCATCCATAGCGACAAGGGCGCCTCCACGTACGGCTTATGAATCCAACAGCTAAGCCAGTCCAGACGCACCTTATCGCCGTTCACAAAACGAGGGAGAACCTATTGTTCTCCCTGTTCTCCCTTTAAACTTCTTATACACACTTCTGTTCGTAAAAGGATACCCCTAAAGCGTGATCAGACTCATGCTCTCGCTTGTACGGCACAACCATTCATAAACAAATCTACTGAAAAATGGACCCGTTGTTGTAAATCCGTCTCCGTAAACGTTGGCGAGAATAAAATGTCCATTTTGAGCATATCAAGCATTCCCGCATACGATTTTGCTAGTAACATCGGCTCGGACAAGCCGTGGGTATCCATTATATTTGCAATTAAATGGGTATAGCGATACATAAATGCACCCAATGCCTTCATCAGCTCTGGATCGTTATTAGGCGCTTTAAAAAACAAATTCGTGTACTGTTTACGATTAAAATAGTATCGGAGATGATGTTCAGCAACAAATTGAAGCTTCTCCATCAACAAATGGCACTTCTGTAATCCAAACTCCAGCTCTGCTGCATACTGTTCAAAATCACGCACGGTAATCGCCGTAAATAACTGTTCCTTACTATTAAAATATAAATACAAGGTTCCTTTAGCGATGCCCGCTTTTTCCGCAATTTCAGACATTTTCGTTTCGTAAAAACCGTTGGAACCGAAAAGCTCGTAGGCTGCATCGAGAATTAAACTCAATTTAGGTGCTTGAGCGTAACTCATCGCGTTCACCTCCTTTACTGCCACTTGCTCTAGTTCGAATAATAACATGCCCTATCTATTATGTCGATTTATACCGTTCACACAAGGCCAAATAACAAGGCACACAGCCATGCCGCAGCACCGCCCGCGCAAGAACTAATCAGGTTGACCAAATCGTTGTTCAACCATGCAAATCCGCGGACGAGCGTTGTCGGCTGCCCGCAATGGGCACGGCGCTCGGTGAACACATCACATGTGTTACAGCGATAACCAGCCTGAGCGGTGGCACCGAGCAAAGAATCGGTAAAGGCACCGATAACGCCACCTACCAGCCCAGCCGTTATTAAAGCTAATAGTTCATAGACCGATGCCGTCAAATACGGTTCTGGCGACAACAGCGTAAATAACGCGCCAGCCACCCCGACCGTTAACGCGCCACCGACAGCAGCTAACGATCCTAAACCGGACACCGCGCCAGACGTTCCAGCCGGAACTTGTTGTCCGCTTAATATCGAACGTGGCAGTTTGCGGCTCAAGCTGCCGATTTCGGTCGCCCACGTGTCCGCGTTGACCGTTGCCATAACACCGACAAATACCCATAGCCAACTAGAATGCGGAAATAAGGCATGTCCAAGGCAAAGCACCATCCCGATGCCACCGTTAGCAAACACTTGACCTGCATCACGTGCACCCGATTTTTCGTAAACGTCGTCCAACCGGCTTTTCATCCGTTTTTTCCATTTTGACCATAGCGTTGACGTTATAAAAAAAGTAAGCAATAAGCCGAACCAAATGAGGCTTCCGCTCCCAAAATAAATCGTTCCCATCACGCTGGCCGCTACTGCACCACTTAACGTCAGCGAGCGTTTAAGCAAAGCTGCTCCTGCAACGAGTAAGCTGCCGAGCAAACCAGCCAGCCACATTGTCATTTCCGGCCATTGTAGCACGGCATTTCCTCCCTCGATTAAACCGATTTCATAATCAACTGACTACGTTTGTTGACGAGCTCCAATGACGCAGGAGCCTAATATGGAATCGCTCAGGCACAATTCCAAACGATCCCCTGCTTGCACGGGGCCAACACCCGCAGGTGTTCCCGTAAATATAATGTCCCCTGCTCCCAAACCATAATGGTGAGCCACATATTGAATCAATTCGTCAAACGAGAACATCATATCGTTCGCCATGCCTTGCTGCACACTCTCTCCGTTACGCAGCAAAGAAAACGGTGTTCTCGCAAGCTGTTCCGAACCTGGATAAGCAAAAAACGGTGTGATCGGTGCGGAGTGGAGCACACCTTTTGCAGGTAGCCATGGCGTGCCTTTTTTCTTCACTACGTCCTGCACGTCACGCAATGTAAAATCAATGCCGAGCGCAATGCCGTCGACCACGTCGTCTGCCGTCATGCCTGGCTCTACACGTCGTCCAATACGAAGCACCAGCTCGATTTCGTGATGGACAGCCCCTTGGTGAAGTGGCAGTTGCAGCTCGGTCTCCTGTGTGAGCTGCGTGACCGCATGAGAAGGCTTCAAAAATACGAGCGGCTCGTCAGGAACTTCGTTGCCCAACTCGGCTGCATGCAGTCGATAGTTGCGTCCGATGCAATATACGTTGCCAAATTCCAAAGCATAAACTTCATTTTTAAGTGCATGTTCACTTGCTAGATTTGCCGTGTTTATCGTATTCATTTTAACCGTTCCCCCTCATTTTTTCCAACTAAAGTCACTTTCATTGCGCTCATGACGAACTTATGGACAGTCTTTTTGACATACTTAATGACATACTTAATGAAGTGCTAATCAACGTACTTATAGACGTACTTCTCAACATGATCTGCACAGGCTATGATAATATAAAAAGGATAAACAAACCTAAGTCAGACATCATTTATGGAAGAAAGAAGGTATCCGAATGTCTTACTCTTACACCATTCAATGCTTTGCTGGAATAGCAGACGCCGTAGGCCAGCCTAGCATGATCATACATGCTGACTCTGCTCAGATGACCGTACGCGAGTTAAAAGCGTTGATCGCCGAACACTATCCAGCGGCGAGCGCGATTATTACGCGCTCTTTTATGGCCGTCAATCAAGCGTATGCCCCTGATCATGCTAATGTTGCAGCGCAGGATGAGCTTGCGCTTATTCCGCCAGTATCAGGCGGCGATGGCATAGGAGACGACGCAAGTGATGGCGCAAATAATGCGTCACACCACAACATATCTGCGGACGGACGCTTTGAACTCACATACGCGCCCATTTCAACCGAAGAGGTAGCGAACAAAGTTGCTGATCCAGATCATGGAGCCGCGCTCATCTTTATCGGCACGACGCGCGAGCATACAGACGGCAAGCGGACGGTGCAGCTGGATTATGAAGCCTACGTGCCGATGGCTTTAGGCATGCTCGTATCCATCGGCGAAGAAATTGCCGAGCGCTGGCCAGGCACCATAACGGCGATCACTCACCGCCTTGGCACCGTACAAGTCGGTGCCGCGAGCGTCGTTATTGCTGTCTCTGCACCGCGCCGAGTCAGCAGTTATGAAGCAAGTCGCTACGCAATTGAGCGACTTAAACAGCGCGTTCCGATTTGGAAAAAGGAAAGTTGGGATGACGGCTCTGAATGGATCGGCCATCAGCTTGGCCCATGGGACCCACTAGCCGAACATCCGCTTCCTTAACCTTATCCTAAATAGCGGTCATACACCGTGCGCGCTTCTACGGGGTCCTGCGTGCCATGCACAAGCACACGGCCGTCGCGGAAAATGACGAGCCGGTGGTGCGCGGTCTGGAGCGAAACGAGATACGGATTAGCCGATACTTCGCATTCATCCAGCCCCCGAAAGCGCGCAGCAAGCCCGTCCAAATCAAGGACAAGCGATTGAGCAGGCCGAATTTGCACCGTGTCACGCCCGCATAAAATGTCCGTCTTGCGATGGTTAGCCGCGCTTAAATACGGATAGACTGCCTGTTCTCCGCACGATGGACAATCGGATCGCTTGGCGGCACCGACATGGATGGACGTAAATTGATTCGTCCACAAGTCAAACGACACGAGCTTATCGCGCAGCGCTTCATGCTTTCCGGCCAGCCATTTTAACGCTTCGGCAGCTTGATAAGCGACAACCATTTGCACGGCTGGCGGAATAATCCCAGCCGTATCGCAGGTCGCTCCCCCAATTGGCACACTCTCCATCAAACAGTGCAGGCAAGGTGTGTGCTTAGGAACAAACATCATCGACATGCCGTAGCTTCCTACACAAGCTCCATATATCCACGGAATGTTCATACTCATTGCATAATCGTTAATGAGCATCCGTGTATCAAAGTTATCTGTCGCATCTAAAATAAGGTGTACATCCGCTGCCATATCCGGCAGCTCGTCCACTGTCACATCTGCCACCAAGCCGCGTATGCTAACATCACAGTTAATCGCCTTTAGTCTGCGCTCCGCGGCAACGGCCTTCGGCAATCGTTCCTGCGCATCTTGCTCCGTGTACAGTTGCTGCCGCTGCAAGTTGCTCCACTCCACATAATCACGGTCAACGATTGTGACATGACCGACGCCCGCTCGTACTAGCGTCTCGGCAATGCCGGAGCCAAGAGCGCCTGCTCCCACTACGAGCACGCGACTGGCACGTATGCGCTGCTGTCCATCTGGCCCAATTGGGCTGAATCGCTCCTGCCTAGAGTAACGATCATGTCTAGAGTCACGATCATGCCTAGCATCACGATTATGTGTAGCGTCACGCTCATCCATTCCCGCTTCCGACGTTGATTCGGATTGTATTTGTTCGTCTGTCGACAGAGACATCGTTGCACCGCTCCCCTCGTTGTGTTGTCTACTTGCTATTGTACATGAACAACCCATAATTGCCCACTATCAGCCCTCTACATCATGTAGACGAACACGCTATGTTTCCAGCATGCCTTTTTAAAAATAAGCCCCTAATTCTAAAGTGATGTCATCTACTCCCTACTCATACAATGGTCACATAGGCCCCTATAGGCCACATTTTAATGAACAAATCGGAGGATAATTCTATGGCCTTACCACGTGTGTTAATCGGTAGTCCCATCAAACAACAGCCCGATATTCTGCAAGCTTTTCTACAGTCCTTAGAGCTGATTAAGCAAACATCCTTTGAAGCCGATTTTATTTTTGTTGATGATAATGATCATGTCACGTCTGCGCACGATCTCGTTGCCTTTCAGAACCGCAACCCAAAATGGAATATTAACGTATGGCCAAGTGAGCAACCTAACTTAACTTACCATCGAACCGAAACGACTCATTATTGGAGCGAGGCGCTCATATGGCATGTCGCTGCTATGAAAGACCGGATTTTGGATCACGCGCAAGAAATGCGCTACGATTACGTCTTTCTCATTGATTCGGACGTCATTATACATCCCGATACGATCGAGCGCTTAATGGGCACGCAAAAAGATATTGTGGCGAATATTTACTGGACAGCATGGGAGCCCAACATCATTGAAATGCCGCAAGTATGGCTGCAAGATGTATATTCGCTCATTCCGAAAGCTCGGCTGGAGCAGTTAACGGATGAAGAGTCGAATGCAAGACTGCTTACCTTTTTAAAGCAGCTGCGTCAGCCTGGCATTTTTGAAGTTGGTGGGTTAGGCGCTTGCACATTGATTAGCCGAAAAGCAATTGAAGCTGGGGTGCGCTTTAAAGAAATTCGCAACATTTCGTTCTGGGGCGAAGACCGTCATTTTTGCGTCCGCGCTGCGGCGCTCGGCTTTTCTCTGTATGTGGATACACGTCGTCCTGCCTACCACATTTACCGTCAGACTGATTTAGATGGGGTAGCCCGCTACATTCAAGCATGTAAACAGCCCGATTAAAAGATGGAGCCGTCAAAAATAAGAGGATGCCACTGGGTTTTTTACCGTTTATTGGGATCTGTTCATTTGTGCCTGCTTGTGAAGGAGGAAGCTGCTCCATGCGCCCAAGACCGTACCGTTTAACGCTGTCGATGACCGTTCACAACGAAGCAGACCGTTACTTGAGTCGCGTACTACAACGGTATCGTCCTATCATTGATCAGGCGGTCATTATCGATGATGGCAGCACAGACCATACGGTATCCGTTTGTGAAGAGATACTTAACGGAATACCACTCCATCTGATTAGGAATGAAGCGTCGAACTTCAAGGAGGAGCATCGACTGCGCAAGCAGCAATGGGAAGCGACATTAAGCACCGATCCCGATTGGATCTTGAATGTGGATGCCGACGAACTGTTCGATCAACAGTTGGATCAACATATTGAGGCGCTCTTGCGTCAGCATGTTTACGATGCGTTTTACTTTCGGTTATATGATATGTGGAACGAGACCCACTATCGGGAGGACTATTTTTGGCGAGCGCATCTTATTTATCGCCCCTTCCTTGTACGGCCGCACTGCTTAGCAAGTACGGCTTGGAAAGAAACGAACCAGCATTGCGGCCGATTCCCGCTTGAAATTGAGCAGCTGTCTTTTGCGTGTCATTCGGCCCGCATACAGCATTTTGGCTGGGCTACGCCACAAGACAGGCTGCATAAGGCAGAGCGTTACCGCCTGCTGGACCCGGAAGGGCAGTACGGTTGGCTCGAACAATACGAGTCCATTTTGGACCCCGCCCCGCCTTTAGTCGCATGGGAAGAGTGACGACCAGCAGACTAGCACTAGAGGCGGGGATGGATTACGGTCGCAAACGTAGCGGGATAATGTCTACGACAGCTTCCGCATCCAAATGATGAACAGCCGCTGGAATAACGATGAGGCAGTTCGCATCGCGAATCGTAATCGTTACACTCGACACATCGAGGCCAACAGGCCGTACGAGCAGTTGCCCCTGTTCATCTGTCCACATCGTTCCTCGGACGAGCCGCTCAAATGTATCCACTTTTGCAAAAGGTTGTGCAAGTTTAGCCCGATACCTTACGGGCAGCGCTTGCTCCGCCCCGACTCCTTGCATCATTAATAAGGCTGGACGCACGAACAGCTCGAACCCAACAAAGCAAGCGCTTGGATTGCCGGACAGCGCAAATAGCGGCTTATTGTTCAATAAGCCAACTGTCGTCGGGCTACCTGGTCGCATCGCAAGCTTGTTAAACAACAATTCGCCATCCCAATGATTCGTAATGTCGTACAGTACATCATAATCACCTACAGATACTCCACCTGTCGTTACGACGGCGTCGTAGGAAGCTAACGCCTGTTCGACCACGTCACGCGCCGTATCGAAGTGATCAGGTACATGGTGCAGCAAATGAGGAACAGCCCCTGCTTCTTCTATTTGCGCAGCAAGCAAATACGCATTGCTGTTGCGGATTTTACCTGGTGCAAGCGGCTCATCCACGCCTAGCAGCTCGTGACCGGTAGATAACACCGCGACTTGCGGACGCTTATGTACCGCGACTTGCGCACAGCCAAACATGGCGAGCAATCCCATTTGCCCCGAGCCAATCCGCTCGCCACTCGCTACCAATCGTTCACCTGCGGCGATTTCCATGCCGATAGGCAGTACATTTTCGCCCGACTTCACCGAACCAGATATTTCGATCCATACTTCGCCGTGTTGTTCTTCTGCTGAAGTCCATTCATATTTGACAACGGCATCTGCACCTGCGGGCACTTGCGCTCCTGTCATAATGCGAATCGCTTCGCCTGCTTGTAATACATGTGGAGAGACAGAGCCGCATGGAACTTCGTCTATCATTTTCAATTGAATAGGTTGTGAGGCAGATGCGCCTGTAGTGTCTATTGCCCGAACTGCGTAGCCATCCATAACGGAGCGACGAAAATGTGGTACGGGCACATCCGCATTTACCGGAGCGGCTAAATAGCGACCATAGGCTTGTTCCAATGGTACACGTTCACTCGCAACAGATGTGATACGTTGTATGACCAAGGACTGTGCTGCTGCTACATGATAAATCGTGCGATTAAACTTTGGAGTTGACGATAAATGTTCCTTTGCAGATTGGAATTCATCATTACGCTTATGCATTAGGTTCTCCCCCTGAAAAAATAAAAGATGCGCAGCCCAGCTGCTCCATTTACAAAGAAGCTGCCCTTTCCCCGTTTAAGTGGTGTAGGACAGCTTCTCAGTTTGATTATAATTGCGTTGCTTAGCGAAAATGTTTACGATGAAAATAGATGGCAGCGTTACGGCGTAAAGCGTTATGGTATTACGGCACTACAACGCCGCCGCAGCCTCACCAGCTGCACGCCCGCCGCGAATACAGTCTGGCATCCCAACACCCTCATAAGGCTGACCTGCCACAAAAACACCTGGCAAGTCGCGTTTCAGCGCCTCACGCAGTCGCGTAATTTCCTGTACGTGACCGACCGGATATTGCGGCATCGACTGGCGCAACCGTGTAATTTCCATAAATTTAGGCTCTGCATCAATGTCCATTAACTCTTTCAGCTCTTTAATGACGGTGCGTTTCAAAGCCTCATCTGGCCACTCTACCCGCTCCTCGTCGCCTGCGCGTCCGATGTAGCAGCGAATGACGAGTGTGTCCTCTGGGCACGTATGCAGCCACTTGATCGAAGTCCACGTACAAGCTGTAATTGCACGCCCTTCACGGCGTGAAATAACAAACCCAGTCCCATCAAGCTTCGCCTTGATGTCCGAGCGTTTGAAGGCCGTAATCACGTTCGCAACCGAGACGTGTTCAATAGCCTCCAATGCGCTTACATCAATATGATCACGCAGCAACGGAGCTGCGAAGTTGGAAGGCGTCGTTACGATGATGCGCGACGCCTGTAGCACAGCGCCATCACTCAACTGCACTTCATACCGTTGACCGTCGTCGCACTTCGCGATACGAAGCGCTTCAACGCCTGTCTTAAACTGTACGTTGTCGCGCAACACTTGCTCCATTCGTTCGACCAACGAGCCCAAGCCGCGTCGAAACGTCAAAAATGTCGTCTTCTTCGCGACGTCCGGCAAGCCTGGTACAGATTGTCCGGCTGTTCGACTAGCTATCATGCCGCGAATAATGCTGCCGTGCTTGCGCTCGACCTCGCCAAATTGCGGGAACGTCGCCTGCAAGCTCAGCTTGCGCATATCCCCTGCATAAATGCCAGCGAGCAGCGGTTCGGCTACATACTCCGTCACTTCCTTGCCAAGTCGTCGATCAAGGAAGCCTCCCAACGATTCGTCTTCATTCGACATCCGTGGCTTACGAATCAAGTCTGTAAGCGCACGTAGCTTACCAAATATCGAAATTAACCCTGTCTTTGCAAATGGCCCCATTTCGGTCGGTATGCCTAACACCAAGCCTGGGGGCATACGGTGCAACTTGCCGCGTTTTAAGATATACGTCTTTTTCGCGTTCGGATTTGTGGCTACAAGCTCGGATTCCAACCCAACATCACGCGCCAGTTCGATCATCGGTAGCTTGCGTGCCAAAAAGGAGTCCGGCCCCTTTTCAATCACGCATCCATCCCGATACATCGTCTCTATTTTTCCACCTAATTTAGGTGCTTTTTCTACGACCGTAATATTGATTGATAAGCCGTTCTCCTGTGCCTGTTTCCACGCATAAAATGCCGCAGACAGCCCTGTTATTCCACCGCCAATAATGACGATATCCCGCGAACAATCCATGATAAGTCCCTTCCTTTACTCCTGCGCCCATTATGTTTGCAACTCTATTGAATGTCTGTCTTATTTCATTGTAGTTATGAATTGCTTTACAACTTTGATGCATCCCCAACAACAGCATCCGCCAACACGTTCATAAACTTCGAATCATCGTTTAACATTCGTGTCCGCTTATAGTTCACATTCAAACTTTGTGCTTGTTGTGTAGTTTCAATGTCAAGGTCATACATCACTTCCAAATGATCCGATACGAAGCCAATCGGTGCAGACAACATATGACGCACGCCTTGCTGCGCCAAGCCTGCCAACGTTTCCGAAATGTCAGGGCCCAGCCATGGCGTTGCCGTCTGACCCGCACTCTGCCACGTAAATTGCCATTGACCGTCAGACAAGCCCAACTGCGTCGCAATCGCTGCTGATGTAGCATGCAGCTCGTCTGGATACGGATCATTCATTTCCAAAATGCGTGTTGGCAAACTGTGCGCACTAAATAAAACCTTTACTTCGGCTTGCGCTGCACCGTCTTGCTCAAACGCTGTCAATTGCTCACTAACCCGCTCCGTCCAAGCTTCGACTAAGGTCGGATGCAAGTGATACGACTTCACACTTTGCATACGGATGCCTTGCTTGTCTGCTTCTTCCTGCGCACGCTTGTTATAGCTGCCTACACTCATCACCGAGTAGTGTGGAGCCAATACGATGCTGACCGCTTCGGTAATTCCGTCGCGAGCCATCGCCACTACGCCGTCCTCAATGTACGGCTGGACGTGCTTTAATCCTTGATAGCACACGTAGCGCACATCACTGCCTGCCGTGCGCTCATTAAGCGCAGCTTGCAAACCTTCTACTTGGCGATCTGTATGCTCACGCAGCGGAAATACGCCGCCCACGATCGCCTCATAGCGATCGCGCAGCTCTTGCAGCTGCTCTGGAGCAGGCGGGCTGCCTCTGCGGATATGGGTATAATACGGTTCAATTTCATCCATGCTACGCGGGGTGCCGTAGGACATAACGAGCACACCTATCGTGCGTTGTGCCATCGAGGAAGCCTCCTTGATCCATTACGATCTCATCTATTGTAAAGTCTCGTTTGATTTAAAAAGATTAGCGCTTTGCAAGCGCCTCTCTCGAATACGTGTGCACATATTCAGTTAACTGCTTCAATTTATCCAGCGACGCTTCTGGGAACAAGCCGTGACCCAAGTTGAAAATATAACCTGGCTCCTGAACGCCCTGATCGATAATGTGAGCAGCTTCCCGTTGAATAATATCCATTGGGCCTGTCAGTATAAATGGGTCCAAGTTGCCTTGCACCGCAAATTTCTCACCTAGGCGACGGCGACCTTCAGCAATCGATACACGCCAATCAAGTCCGATCACGTCAGCCTTAACGTTATGCAACAATGGCAACAGCTCGCCAGAGCTCACGCCAGGGAAATAAATTTTAGGTACGTCCAAATCAGCCACACTTGCAAAAATACGTTCAATCGTAGGCAGAACGTAAAGTTGGAAGTCGCGTGGTGACAGCGATCCGACCCAACTGTCAAACATTTGGAACGCTTTGCTGCCATGCTTAACTTGGGCGCGCAAGTATTCGATAACCATATCACCCAGCTTGTCCATAAGTGCAAACCAAATTTCAGGCGTCTCATACATCATCGTTTTCGTACGAATGTATGTTTTGGAAGGACGACCTTCAATTAGGTAGCTTGCGATCGTGAATGGCGCACCGACAAATGTAATCAATGGCACTTTCAATTCACGATCTAAAATGCGGATCGTTTCGAGCACGTGGCCCAAATCGCCTTCCGCGTCAAATGGTTTCAAGCGCTCTACATCAGCCACGCTGCGAATCGGATTATGAATAACGGGTCCAACATTAGCCACAATATCAAAATCGATTCCGATAGACGCTACCGGATTCATAATATCAGAATAAAGAATAGCCGCATCCACGCCCAATTTGTGGACAGGCATTAGTGTGACTTCAGCAGCTAGCTCTGGTTGTTGGCAAATTTCGAGCAAGCTGTATTTCTCTTTAATTTTACGATAGTCAGGATCATAGCGACCTGCTTGTCGCATATACCATACCGGCAGTTGATCAACAGTTTCCTTTTTACAAGCACGAATAAATCTATCATTATAAGTCATCACGTAATACCTCTCTTCAACGGTATTGTGCAAAATGTTACAACCTAACGGTTCCATTATGCCCCTTTTCCCGTGCCATCACAACCAGACCATCTTCACAAGCTTTGACAATCTGTTGACAATGTTACGGAAAACGCTTACATTTACTCACCAAATCTTAATGATACGTTAAACCGACTAAATTGTAACTAGCTTCCTTAAAAAAACATCTTTCTGAACAAGATTCGTTAGAGATGGTTATCTCTTTTTTGTTATAAAAATGGATCGTTTGCACAACCTATCCAAAGAAGCAGACAAGGAAGGAGAACATGCCATGGATGTAGTTCAACAAATTCGACAACTATTTGTACACTGTGACGATTTTAAAATTGAAGCTTATAACGGCGGCGACATCATGTTCTTCTACTTTGACTGTTTGCTTGATAAAGTGCAATTCCATGAAGTGATTACTTCATTTTTTGCCAATGCGCCTTATGAAGAAGGAGTGCAGCGTTTACTTACGACGTGGAAAGAAATACAGGGAACGACCGACCAGCAAGCGTTAAAAACGTGGTCAGACGCGGTGCTTAATGGTGAAATTGGCGCTGTTCACGCTGGAAAGCTGTACACGACTGCGGCAGGCATCGGCGCCAACCGCAGCGTAGACTACTCGCAACGTGAAAGCATTATTACGGGCCCGCACGATTCGTTCATCGAACAGTGGACAGCGAACATTGCCTTGCTGCGCCGACGTTTGCGGACTACAGACTTAAAAGTTCAAAATTACAACATCGGCAAGCATATACCATGCAATACGTACCTCCTCTATTTAGACAGCGCGGTTGATAAAGAGGCATTGCAGGAAGCTGATAAGCGACTAAGCGCGCTATTTATTGAAAAGCAACTAGATGGCAACGCGCTGACTAAATATTTGGAGGATCAGCCTTACTCCATATTTCCGCAATGGTACAGTACCGAGCTTCCTGACACCGTTGCGCATCATTTGCTGCTAGGTAAAGTCGCACTCATTACCGAGAACAGCCCTACAGCGCTCGTCGCTCCCGCCAAATTTTCTGAATTTCTGTCATCGTCAGGAGACGAATATGACCGTTGGCATTTCGGTGTGTTTATTCGAGTATTGCGTGTGCTTGCGTTTTCGCTAACGCTTCTGTTTAGCGCTTTTTATGTGGCTGTTACGACTTTCCATTATCAATTCATTCCGGTTACGTTGTTGCAGACGATCGTAAAATCACGCTATCGCGTGCCGTTTGATCCGATTTTTGAAGCGTTGTTAATGGAGTCTATTATTGAGCTGCTTCGTGAGGCTGGCATTCGCCTGCCTGCCAAGATCGGCTCGACGATCGGTATTTTCGGAGGGCTAGTTATCGGGCAAGCGATCGTTGCCGCCGGATTAGCCGGAAACGT
Source organism: Paenibacillus sp. 481 (assembly GCF_021223605.1). Lineage (NCBI taxonomy): Bacteria > Bacillati > Bacillota > Bacilli > Caryophanales > Paenibacillaceae > Paenibacillus > Paenibacillus sp. 481. The sequence goes on along the minus strand of NZ_CP075175.1, from coordinate 4,111,563 downwards.
ACTTATCGTAACCGTTGCGACAGCTGCGCTCGCCTCTTTTATCGTGCCGAACTATACGATGGAGACGTCTTTGCGGATGCTCCGGTTTGTCAATATTATTTTAGCTGGTCTATTTGGATATTTTGGCATCATGCTGTTCACAATCGTGCTCATTGTGCATTTGTGTCAGCTCCGTACGTTATCTAAAGAATATATTGTGCTGGACCATATCGGGCCGTACCTGATGTTGAATAAGAAGAACAGGCCAAAGCGCGGTTACAAAGCAGCACAACAGAACAGCGTGCAAGCAGGTTCGCAGAGCGGCACGCTGGGCGGCACGCTGGGCGGCACGCTGGGCGGCACGCTGGGCGGCACGCAGAGCGGCACGCAGAGCGGCGCGCAGGGCGGCACGCAGGGCGGCACGCAGGGCGGCACGCAGAGCGGCACGCAGGGCGGCACGCAGAGCGGCACGCAGGGCGGCACGCAGGGCGGCACGCAGGGCAGCGCCCAAGGCAACGCACAAGGCAACGCACAAGGCAACGCACAAGGCAGCGCCCAAGGTAGCGCGCAAAGCAACGCGCAAGACAGCGCGCAAGGCAGCGCACAAGGCAGCGCACAAGGCAGCACGCAGGGCGGCACGCAGGGCGGCACGCAGGGCGGTTCGCAGGGCGGTTCGCAAGGCAGCGCGCAAAGCAACGCGCAAAGCCGCTCACTAGCCAATTCACAATCCGGTTCGCAAGCGGGATCAATAGCCAGCTCACATTCCAGTTCACAAACGGGCAGCACGGGAGGTGCAAACTAGTGTCACCTAAAATGAAGGCATTTGCCGTCGGAACATTACTCTTTATGACACAGCGCGGCGTTATGATGTTTCAGTTGCCCACGATCGTGTCCCTTGAGTATGGCACGAACGGATGGATCATTATTATTTTTCTGTTTGCCCTCGTGCTGCTTCACCTCTGGGGCATCCATTATGGAATCAAAAAACATGATTACAAATCCGTCTTGCAGCTCATTTCGGAAAGACTTCCCAAGCCAATCGCGTTTATGCTGCATACCGTGGCGATGCTCATTTTCGTTGCAGCTACCTTTACGTTTATTCATACATACGTTTCAACGCTGCAATATACAAACGATATTTCCGTGCCGATCAACTCGATGGCCGTTATTTTGCTTGGCGTTTGTGTATATACAGCATGGCAAGGCTCGTACACGATCGCTAAAGTTTCGATTGTTTTTTTTCTGCTGTCCTTCTGGACCATTGGCTTAGAAGTGCTGCAATTTAGCGATTTTAGCACAGCACGCCTGACACCGTTTTTTTTTCATAATGCCAATCCTACCGTGCAAGGCTTTTTTCAAGTATTTAGCGCCTTTTTCGGGTTCGAAATCTTAATGATCTTAGCACCACATTTGGATAAAAAGACGGCTTGGTTTCGAAGTACCCTTATTTTCAACTGCATCTTAGGCGCCTACTATTTAATGTACTGTTTGCTCGTGCAAGGATTACTGCCCATCAATCAGTCGAGCTTCGTTCGTCTAGCTGTACTTCGACTATACGGGAGTACACAGATTACGATTCTCTCCTATATTACGGATTTGCTATTTATTTTCCTGATGTTTTCCACAGCCATCAATACGTCCATTTTCATTTGGTGCGCAGCCCAAATGTTAAAGCAGATGCAGAAAGTCGAGCGAAAGGCGGCTAATTACACATTAATCGGCCTATTGTCGACAGCTTTGATTTTGGCGCCAGTTTCAATGACTATAAAGGATAGCGTCAAATCAATGGTCGTTATAGCAGACTGGGTACTAATGGCGACATGGATATTGCTGTATATGTTTTTACCGAAGCAAGCAAAAAACAAGCAATCTACAACCAAACAAGCGGAATTACCCATAACAACGGTAGCTTGTGGACTTACTCCAGAGCAGCAAAATGTGCAGACGTATCGAAATAAGGAACATCCAGAGGTGATATAACATGGCGAGCCGTCATTGGATTGCCATCGTATTTGTATTGCTTGCCGGACTTACAGTTGGCTGTCAGAACAAGACGATTGTTAACGAGGCTGGCTTTATTCAAACGATTACGATTGATAAAAGCGACGATCACATGTTTGAATTCGGCATCAGCTTTCCGCAAACGAAGGAAACAGGTAAGACGAGCTTCGCTTATATTACGATTAAGGCAACCGACTTCCCAGGTGCCTATCGGAAACTCATTTTAAAAACAAGGTACAAGCTCGTACTGGGACAGCTCCGCAATGTCATTGTCGGTAAAAGCGTAGCTCAAGATGATGTAATCGATGTGCTGCGTAACTTAATTTATGATCCAGAGCTGCCGCTGTCAGCCAACTTGTTTATTTATGACGGCAAGGCAAGCGACTTGCTGCGCAACCATTTGGATGAGCTCAACTACACGTTGTATCGTCTCCTGCTCAAATTAAATCAAAATAAAGGCATCTCGATGTCGACGATTTTCAATTTTGTACGCGATTATTTGGATGATGGCGCTGAACCGCTTGCTTCGCATCTAAGATCGACGAAAGAAGATGTGTATGTGCAAGGTATTGCCTTGTTTCAAGGTGGAAAATGGACGTATACACTGCCTGAAAAAGATGTTGCCTATATGCTCATGATGAGAAATGATCGCATGAATACGTATGTGTATATGCCTCCAAAAACGTTCGGAGCCCCCTTTTCGCTCGTGATCGATAATGCCAAAGCGAAACGTTGGATTAAAGTGAAGCAGGTCTCCCCTGAAATTGAAATCGATATTTATGTCAGCTTAAGCGGCAGCGTTATCACACCGCTGAATGAGCTAATCAAGGCCGAGAGCCGGCCTGCAGCCTATATCGAACAAAAAGTAGAGGAAGAGATGAATAAGGTGATGCAAGAGCTACAGAAACAACGAACTGACGCCGTTAATTTAGGGATGTATGTGCGCAATAAGATGGGATACCCCGCGTATAGTCAAGCAAAATGGCGCGAACAATTTGCTCACGCACGTATTCGTTGTCACGTACAATTCCAAATGGACAACCAACTTTAATCGAATAATTTTAGAAATCAAGCAAAATGGGTTATCCAAACTGTGGTATAATAATGGCAGTTGCTGACACACCGGACGGAACGTGGCCCGAGAAAAGTGGTGAATAAGAATATGCAGCGATGGAAACTAAATCTCGTCATTTTATGGTTCGGGTCATTTCTCGTCATGGGCGGTATGACTATGGTCGTACCGTTCCTGGCACTTTACTTACAGCAAGATATCGGCTTAACGGATCAGCATGAAATTGGGGTATGGGCGGGACTTATTTTTGCAGCCAACTTTTTCACATCCTTTTTGTTTCAACCGATTTGGGGGAAATTTGCGGATAAGTATGGACGTAAAGTCATGCTTCTTCGTTCAGGCTTTGGGATGGCGATTGTAACAGCTCTGATGGGATTTGCGCAGACACCGCTTCACCTCTTGTTGCTGCGCATGTTGAACGGAACGATATCAGGGTTCAATCCAGCAGCGATCTCCCTCATTTCTGCCACCACCCCTAAAGAACGCATGGGGTTTGCGATGGGCGTCTTTCAATCGGGTGGCGTAGCGGGAACGATTCTCGGCCCTCTTATTGGAGGAATATTAGCGGATATGGTCGGCTTTCGCTCTATATTTTTTATTACTGGCGCTTGTATTGGTATCGCTTCATTGATCACCATGTTTCTCGTGCGCGAGAAATTTGATCGAGAGGAAGCGGCTCATCAACCACAAGTATCCGTATTAGAAGGCTTTAAACAATTAAGCCGTATTCCACAATTAATGGCGTTGCTAGCCGTTACTTTCTTGCTACAATTCGCCATGTTAAGCCCGATGTCTTTGCTGCCGATTTACGTACAAGAATTGCACGGCTCTACAGAGAATCTCGCCCTAATGGCAGGCTTAGTTAGCGCAGTTACCGGTATCTCCAATATGGTGTGCTCACCGCTGCTGGGCAGGTTGAGCGACCGAATTGGAGCCCAGCGCGTACTATTGTTCTCGCTTGCCGGTGCGGCGATAGCGCTTATACCACAAGCGTTCGTCCAGAACGTCTGGCAGTTGCTTGCAGTACGCTTTTTACTCGGCATGTTTATGGGTGGACTGCTGCCAAGTGTCAACTCGCTCATTCGTCAGTACACGCCAGATGGTATGGAAAGTCGAGCGTACAGCTTTAACACGAGCACGCTAGCCCTTGGCAATATGGTAGGACCTATAGTCGGCGGAGCCGTGTCAGGCTTCATTGGCATTGAGGGCATATTTATTATGTCAGGGGTGTTTTTGTTCGTGAACGTCGTCTGGGTCTGGTTCTCATTGAACAGCAAGTCGCGTTCGACAATCCGTCCTTAGTGTCCGTACAACTTCATAATGAACGTGGGTCACGTCGAACAATGGATGGGGTTGTCCTAAAGTCATGAGCATGAACATGCTTGACTGGGACAACCTCTTTTTTATGGATTTCATAAAATTCAGGGAAAAGCAATTGAATTCCACTAGCCATTCATGCCACGTAGCGCCATGTAAAAAGTAAATGTGTACACGGCTACATCGCGATAAATACATAATATATCTAACCAATATTGGTTCAATATATGACTTTAGACAATTTTTAAACACAAGACCTAAATCTTCGTAGTACAATTCATATTGAAAGCGGATTCACATTTCCAACCCAAATTTAAGGAGGTAGGTAAAATGGAACATCATCGCTTCAGTCATCACATGTTTGTTAAAGCTTCAACACGATTCGCAGCTTTCGGGATTATGCTGTTAGGCATTCTCGGAATGACGACGTTCGCTGAGAACGCTTCGGCTCACGGGTACATCGAATCACCAGCAAGTCGCGCATACAACTGTAAAATACTCGTTAACAAAAATTGTGGCCTGATCCAGTATGAGCCGCAAAGCGTTGAATTCCAAAAAGGCTTTCCACTCGCTGGCCCACCAGATGGAAAAATTGCTAGTGGTAATCACCACCTCTTCCCAGAGCTTGACCAACAATCCCCTACTAGATGGCAACAGATGAATATTAAAACGGGTAAGAATACATTTAATTGGTTTTTAAAACAGCCACATGCAACAACAGACTGGAAATATTACATCACAAAGCAAGGATGGAACTCCAGTGCACCACTGGCTCGTTCATCTTTTGACCTCAATCCGTTCTGCTCTGTATATGATGGCGGCAAGACGCCTGGCGTAAACGTCTCTCACAGCTGTGACGTTCCGGCTGATCGCAGCGGCTATCACGTGATTCTGGGTGTCTGGACCGTCCATGATACAGAAATGGCGTTCTATCAAGTCATTGATGTGAATATTCAAGGCGGCAACGTGCCGAAGCCGCAACCGACACCTGAATTGGTGAATGGCGCAGTCTATCAGTTTGTTAACACGAATAGCGGCAAAGCACTTGATGTATTTAATGGAGGCACTGCGGATGGCACGAATGTACAAATTTCGAGCGTAAATGGCTCCGCAGCGCAGCAATGGCAAGTGTGGCTTCATTCAGATGGCAGCTACAAACTGATTAATACGGGTAGTGGAAAAGCGCTGGATGTCTATGCGGCAGGTACCGCTGACGGGTCAAACGTACAAATATACAGTGACAATGGAACGAGTGCACAAAAATGGTCCTTTAGCAAACATAGCGATGGAAGTTATAAACTCATTAATACAGGGAGCGGTAAAGCACTAGATGTATATGCCGCAGGCACTGCTGATGGATCAAACGTGCAAATCTATACGGATAACGGAACTCCGGCACAAAAGTGGACCTTCACACGTGTGCGTTAATATGATGTTTCAATAAGAAACCATAGCGTTAATTTCGTAATAAGAGGTTGTCCATAAGTCATCATTATGACTTGGACAGCCTCTATTTTTTAATCGTAAATGCGATGTGATTATATCGAGATCGAAACAAAAAACAGCTGATACCTCATTGCTAGTCATATCGGCTATTCGTTAGTTTAGAACATGATTTAGTTAATCGATATGACGAAGTAAACCTACTTTTTACACCAAATATTTAAGCCCTTTAATTTAGACAATTTTTAAGTACACAATCTGTACAATTATAGTACAATCTTCCGTGAAAGCGGATTCAATTTTTCCAGCCCAAATTTAAGGAGGTAGGTAAAATGAGACATCATCGCTTTACACATCCGTTGTGGTCAAACAACGCAACACGATTGGCAGCTTTCGGCATCACGCTTCTAGGTATTTTGGGGATGACAGGGTTCGCTGAGAACGCCTCTGCTCACGGGTACATCGAATCACCAGCAAGCCGCTCGTACAACTGTAATTTGCAAGTGAATAAAAATTGCGGCAATGTGCAGTGGGACCCGTATAGCGTTGAAGGAACCAAAGGCTTCCCACAAGGCGGTCCAGCTGATGGGCAGATTTCCAGCGGAGGTATTCCACAATTCAGTGAGTTGAATCAACAATCCTCGAATCGTTGGCATAAGTTAAATATTCAACCGGGTCAACATACATTCAAATGGCATTTAACAACGCAGCACAGAACGACTAAATGGCACTATTACATCACCAAGCAGGGGTGGGATTCAAGTGCACCGCTTACCCGCTCCGCTCTCGATTTGAAGCCGTTCTGCTCTGTTAATGATGGGGGGAAGATACCTCCTAAATCCGTGTCCCACAGTTGCAACGTTCCATCCGATCGCAGCGGCCATCATTTGATTTTGGGTGTATGGGATGTCCACGACACTCTGGGGGCATTCTATCAAGTTATTGATGTGAACATCGGAGGGAGTAGCGAAGCGCAGCCAGGCCAATTGGCTCCTGATACTCTTCATCGGTCTATTAAAGCGAACTTGGACAAGGCAGTGGCAGTAGCTACAAGTTCTACAAGTTCTACAGCTTTAGTAGACCATTCTAGTGAGCTTACATGCTCGCATCACCAAACTGGGGGGAAATAGTTCACATTCTCGCACATTTAAGAGACTTGATAGCTTAATCTCTAAACTAGCAGGTGCCGTCCTCAGGTTGAAGGTTGAAGTGCACCCCAGTTGTTAGGCAGAACTAACAATTGGAGGTGCATTCCACATCCGTTCGGAGTTACCGTTTATCCAATCCTTAAGTTGCAGATAACAATTGTGTAGTACGAAGCATGTTAGATTGTATTTCAATTAAATAGACACTTTCAATTGCTAACGACGAACGAAAATCTTCGACATTTTCAGGACAATATCCTTCACCTGTTTAATATTTAAGCCCTTTAATTTAGACAATTTTTAAGTACACGACCTGTAAAGTTATAGTACAATCTTCCTTGAAAGCGGATTCAATTTTTCCAACCCAAATTTAAGGAGGTAGGTAAAATGAGACATCATCGCTTCACACACCCGTTGTGGTCAAAAAATGCAACACGATTGGCAGCTTTCGGCATCACGCTCTTGGGCGTTCTTGGGATGACAGGCTTCGCCGAGAATGCTTCTGCTCACGGGTACATCGATTCGCCAGCAAGTCGCGCGTACAATTGTAAACTGCAAGTGAACAAAAATTGTGGCAATGTGCAGTGGGACCCGCACAGCATTGAAGGAGTCAAAGGCTTTCCGCAAGGCGGGCCTTCGGACGGCAAGATTTCCAGCGGCGGTCTTCCCCAATTCAATGAATTGAATCAACAATCGTCCAATCGCTGGCAGAAGTCGAGCATTTCAGGTGGGCAACAAACCTTCAAATGGACATTAACAGCGGCGCACAGAACGAGTAAATGGCACTATTACATCACCAAGCAAGGATGGAATTCGAGCGCACCGCTTACCCGCTCTGCACTTGATTTGAAGCCGTTCTGTTCTGTTAATGATGGAGGTAAGACACCTTCTAGATCCGTGTCCCACAGCTGCAACGTCCCATCTGATCGCAGCGGCTATCATTTGATTTTGGGCGTATGGGATGTTTACGACACTCAAGGTGCATTCTATCAAGTTATTGATGTGAATATAGGAGGAGGTGGCGAGGAGCTGGCTCCTGAAGCTCTTCATCAGACCATTAAAGTAAACCTCGACAAAGCAGCGGTTGCTGCTGTCACAGCTTCAGTAGAACATTCGAGCGAACATTCACATTCGCATCATTAAACTGGGGGGAAATCGTACACTATTTCGCACATTTAAGCGCATTTGAGCATCCTACAGCGCTAATCCTGTAAATAAAGGCTCAGTCAAAGAATAAGGGGCTGTCCAAAAGTCACCATGATGTCATGATGACTCGGACAGCCCTCTTTGATGTTCGTTCGTAGCCCTACATTACACAGGCAACAAGTTTAGCGCGTTTAAAAATACAATAACAATAATAACTGGGATCACATAACGCAACAGCATGATGTATAAAGTAAGACCCTTACGCCACCACGGATGCTCTGACTTCAATTCCTCTTGCAAGCGAGCCTTCGGAAAACGGAAACCGACAAACAAGGAGATAAGTAGCACACCCAACGGCATAAGCACGTTGGACACCGCATAGTCTGCCGCATCGAAGATCGACTTTCCGAACAGCTGCACATCGGACCAGACGCCAAACGACAAGGCTGACGGAATACCGACCACAAAAATAAGGCCGCCGAAAACCCAGCTCAACCGCTTCCGTTTCGTAACCTCGCCCCGCGCATACGCGGATACGAGAATTTCAAGCATGGAGAACGCTGACGTCAGTGTCGCAAATAAGAACAGCGCCAAGAACAACGCAATAAATATTCCGCCATACGGCATCTGTTCAAACAGCGCTGGCAAAGTATTAAACAGCAACCCTGGGCCTTCCTCCGGCTTCATTCCGAGTGCAAACAACGCCGGGAAAATCGCAAGCCCCGCCATCAGCGACGTAAGCACGTTCAATGCAACAACCGACACTGCTGAGCGCGTTAACGACTCTTTTTTGTTCAAATAAGAACTGTATGTGACCATAACGGACACCCCGACACTTAAACAGAAGAACGATTGCCCGAGTGCGTATAGCACCGCTTTTGACGTTAATTTTTCGAAATCCGGCATCAAAAAGTAAGCAAGCCCTTCACTCATTCCCGGCAACGTCAGCGAGCGCACCATCAGTACGAGAAACAGAATAAACAAGCCTGGCATCAAAATCCGACTTGCTCGCTCAATCCCGCCCTTAATTCCTCGTCCGACGACGATGATCGTGATCAGCATAAATGCAAATTGGGCAATCACGGCCATGTACGGATCAGAGACGGTACTACCGAATAACGCTCCATAGTCGCGTCCATCAACAAGCAGTCCTCCGGTCATTGCCCGTCCGAGGTATAGTAATATCCATCCTCCTACAACGCTGTAATACGATAGTAGCAAAAAGCATGTACCCATACCAAGGTAACCCGTCCAATGCCAACGGCTTGTTGGAGCCAGCTCACGATAAGCTGAGATCGCTTCTTTTCCCGTGCTGCGACCAATAAAAAATTCAGCCAACAGCAACGGTAAACCAATTCCTAATGTAAACAGGAGGAAGATAAGAAAGAAAGCGCCGCCCCCGCTCGTCGCGACGACGTTCGGAAATTTCCAAATCGCACCTAAACCGATGGCCGATCCGGCAGATGCTAGTATAAAGCCTAGCTTTGATGTCCATTGTTCTTGAGATGACATATTGACTTCCTCCTGCTAATGTACTGCACATGTTGCAACAATGCTAATAACCATACAAATAGCAGAACTAATAGCAATGCTTTTTACAAGTTAAGCAACGATTGTGTTCATCAAAATATTTCAATTGCGTCTGTTAAAACGGCAGCCAGTTCATTCCGTTCAAAAACACGATAAGTACGATAATCGGCAGGACGAAACGTAGCAAGAACAAATAGACGCCCAACCCTTTACGCCACCATGGTGACATCTTCGACCATTCTTCCCGCAATATAGACATCGGGAAACGATAGCCAACAAACACCGAAATCAGTAGTACACCGAGCGGTAGTAATACGTTCGAAACGGCAAAATCAGCCAAATCGAACACCGTTTTGCCCATCCATACGATATCCTTGCCGATGCCAAATGAAAGCGCAGATGGAACACCGAGCGCGAAAATGATCGAACCGATCAACCAGCACATTTTGCGACGGCGGGCCGCATCACCATGCGCAAATGCCGCAACGACAATTTCCAACAACGAGAATGCCGATGTCAATGTAGCAAATAGAAACAATGCTAAAAATACGGTTATAAAAACACTACCGTATGGCAATTGCTCAAATACGGCTGGCAGCGTAACGAACAGCAGCCCTGGTCCTTCTACTGGCTTCATCCCAAGCGCGAACAAGGCTGGGAAAATGGCAATTCCGGCCATTAGCGATGTCATCAAGTTTAAGCCAACGACGGATACGGCTGGTTTACCAAGTGGCTCCTGCTTACTTAAATAGGAGCTATACGTTACCATACACGATCCGCCTACGCTTAAGCAGAAGAACGATTGACCTAGTGCGTATAGGACTGCTTCTGACGATAATTGGCTGAAATCTGGCTTCAAGAAGTAAACCAAGCCAGCCTCCATCCCAGGAAGCGACAGCGAACGTACGATTAGCACTAAAAATAATAAAAACAAGCCCGGCATCATAATCCGGCTTGCACGCTCAATTCCTTGCTTAACGCCTTGCGCGACGACGACAATCGTCAGCAACATAAATGCAGCTTGCGACAACACAGCCGCCCATGGGTCAGCGGTTGTCTGACCAAAAAACGCACCGTAGTCACGGTTTGCTTCCAACAAAGTGCCGCTTACTCCACGCAAAAAATAAAGGACAATCCAACCGCCCACGACGCTGTAGAAAGACAGCAACAGTGAGCATGTCGCCATACCGAGGTAACCAATCCAGTGCCAACGGCTCCCTGGAGCTAAATGGCGGTAGGCCGACACCGCTTCTTTCCCTGTACTGCGTCCAATTAGAAACTCCGCTAACAACAGCGGTAAGCCGATCCCTAACGTAAATAAGGCGAAGACGAGAAAAAAGGCGCCACCACCGCTCGTAGCCACCACGTTCGGGAATTTCCAAATGGCTCCGAGACCGATGGCCGAACCAGCTGACGCCAGTATAAACCCAAGCTTGGAACTCCATTGTTCTGATTTCATTACAACTATTAATCCTCCGTCTAACCAATTTGCTGTCACACATTATAACATAACTTATGACTAGGTTGACTCGCATAATTGTTAACAGTTCTGCGTCGAATCACCAAATCTAACTAAATGTCCATCATTTGCGGACAATAGCAAGCGCTAAGCCATCGTAAGCAGGCAGCATCGTGCTTTCCAAGCGCTCATCCGTAGCTATGATTTCATTGAAGCGACGCATCGCTTGCACGGATGGGCCTTGCTTCCCTTCATCAAGGGTACGACCGCGCAGCATCAAATTGTCTGCCGCAATAATAGCTCCTGGACGTGCTAGCTTAATCGCGTACTCTAAGTAGTTTATATAATTCTCTTTATCTGCATCGATAAAGAAGAAGTCAAACCGAGCTCCCTCTGCTTCCAATTGAGCTAGTGAATCCAGTGCTTCACCGATGCGATATTCGACACGTTCACCAAAGCCCGCTTCTATTAAGCTTCCCTTTGCCAGCTCAGCATAATCAGCCTTCAATTCCAGCGACACCAGTCGTCCGTCAGCTGGTAATCCTAAGAGCAAGCAGCAGCCGCTGTAGCCGCCTAGCGCCCCTATTTCAAGTGCATGTGTCGCACCCGATAGGCGAACAAGCATCGTTAATAAACGGCCATAGCCGTCTGGAACAGAAATGTCACGCAACCCAAATTCAGCGATTCGTTCACGAATACGATTAAACACCGGATTAACTGGATATAGCTGTTCTAAATAATTTTCTACCGCTTCATTTGACATTTTTCACAACCTCCTACCTTTTATGATATGATGGATGCCATATGAGTACAAGTCAATACAGCGAGTTATACATGTAGAATGAGAACGGAGTGAATATGTAACAATGAGTCAAAGTTGGTCATTAATTGCTACAGCCCCGATGGGATTGGAGTCAATTGTCGCACGTGAGCTGCAGGAATTAGGTTTTGAAAATATAAAAACGGAGAACGGTCGCGTCCGCTTTACTGGCGGCCCGCTAGAAGTTTGTCGAGCTAACCTTTGGCTGCGTACTTCTGATCGGGTTCTTATTTGCATGGGCGAATTTCCTGCCAAGACGTTCGATGAGCTGTTCGAAGGCACGAAAGCTTTGCCGTGGCACGAATGGATTACAGAAGACGGTGAATTTCCTGTCGACGGACGCTCCCTTAAATCGCAGTTGTCAAGCGTCCCAGCTTGCCAAGGTATCGTAAAGAAAGCCATTGTTGAACAATTAAAGCAGCACTATCATACCGAATGGTTCCATGAAGATGGGCCGCGCTATCGCGTCGAGGTGTCGCTCTTAAATGATCGCGCGATGCTCACGTTAGATACAACTGGAGCTGGCTTACATAAGCGCGGCTACCGGAAACTGACAGGTGTCGCGCCAATCAAGGAAACGATGGCTGCTGCACTTGTGTTGCTTAGCCGCTGGAATCCGAGCCGCCCATTGTACGATCCGTTCTGCGGTTCAGGCACGCTGCTGATCGAGGCAGCGATGATTGGCTGGAACGTCGCGCCAGGCTTGCGTCGTACGTTTTCGTCTGAAGGATGGCCCATCATTCCCGATTCTGTGTGGGAAGATGCACGTGATGAAGCATTTGATGCGGTACAAGACGATATCGAGCTGCAATTAACCGGTTCTGATATTAGTCCGGAAGCCATCGAACTGGCTAAAGCTGCGGCTAAGAGCGCTGGCTTTGCCCGTGAAATTGACTTCCACGTGGCACCGATATCCAAGGCACGCCCCGAGGGCGAATATGGCGTCATTATTACGAACCCGCCGTACGGTGAGCGACTAAGTGACACCAAGGAAGTGGAGCAAATGGTGCGCCAACTTGGCTTTATGGCCAAAGTACTGCCAACTTGGTCCTTATTCTCGATTAGCCCGAGCAAACAATTCGAGCATTATTTCGGTCGCCCTGCGGACAGGCGCCGCAAGTTGTATAACGGAACGATTGAATGTCAGTATTATCAATACCTAGGTCCGCTGCCACCGCGTCAGCCACGTAGCGAATCTGAGCAGTAATTTTGTAGAGAGGAATTGGTTATGAATCCATGAAGCCGACAATGTACGGAACAGAGCGCCCAATGACAGCAAACCGTTTGCTGTTGCAACTGCTGCGGCGCGTAGACATTTTGTTTTTTGTCATGATCATCATGTGGAAGCTTGCTTGGTTTAACCGTACGCTCGCGATCCCGAATATGAGCACGGTACCAAGCGATCGTTTAGTCGCATTAGGTGCTATTTTAATTGTCGGCGCATGGACGCTATGGTTATCACAGCGCTGGCGCACCTTTATGCTGATGCTGCTTAATATCGTCCTGACACTGATCATTTTTTCTGATTTAGTCTATTATCGTTATTTTCAAGATTTCATAACAGTTCCTGTACTGCTTCAAGCTACTCAAGTCAGTTCACTTGGCGATAGTATCGCTTCACTGATTCATGTGACCGATATTACATTGTTTATAGATTGGCTTGTTCTTATTCCGTTGTCGATATATGTGTTTCGTACGGAACGTAGAGCAGCACGTCAGCTCCACCTAGCTGCGCCTACTGTACGCAACTCTCATTCGAGATGGAAGCGAACGATTAGCGTCGCGGCTACCCTTGCTTGCGGTGCCTTTTTAATTGCTGCACCTATACAACAAGCGACGAGTACTTGGGCGAAAGGAATACTTGTCGGTAACTGGTGGAACCCCGCTATTTATAATGTAACGGGCTTGCTCGGGTTTCACGGTTATGACATCTACCGTTATGCACAGGATAACTTGTTTGGCGGCGCTACCTTAGCCGTGGATGAAGAACAGCAAATCCGCGAATGGCTGGACAAGCATCGGCCACAGTTGCAAGGACCTCCTGCCGCTTTTGGTAAGTATAAGGACAGCAATGTCATTGTATTGCAAGCAGAAGCGTTTGAGAACTTTGTTATCGGTCAAAAAGTAAACGGCCAAGAAATTACGCCAAACTTGAACGCGCTCGCAAAGGAAAGCATGTATTTTAACCGTTTCTTCCATCAGACTGCGCAAGGAAGAACGTCCGATGCCGATTTCACGGTGCATGCCAGCCTACATCCGTTACCGACAGGCTCTGTCTTTATACGTTATCCGGATCATGCCTATGATATGCTGCCGTTGCTACTCAAACAGCAAGGCTATGCGACAGGTGCTTATCACGCCTATGATGCGAGCTTCTGGAATCGGTATATCATGTATGGCAATATGGGTTATGACCAGTTTATGAGCAAGAACGATTACAAGATGGACGAGCCACTGGGATGGTCACTTGGTGATCGCTCCTTTTTCCGACAGTCTGTGGAACGGATGGCGCAAGGAAATCAACCTTTTTACAGTTATTTAGTCGGACTTACCAGTCATCATCCATATAACTTGCCGCAGGAAGCACAAAAGCTGAATGTTGCGCCACATGATGGCACGATGTTCGGGGATTATTTGCAGTCGATTCACTATGTAGATGCCGCCGTTGGTGAGATGATCAAGGACTTGAAACAGCGTGGCCTCTGGGACAAGACGATTTTTGTCTTTTACGGAGACCATGACAATTCCATACTGGAAACCGAGCCTCTTGCCCAACTGCTGCAAAAGGACATTTCAAAGTTGGATATGATCGAGATGAAAGGCCAAGTGCCGCTGCTGATTCATTTGCCGGACGGCGCTAATGCTGGGACGTATGATCGAGTAAGCGGACAGCTCGATATTGCGCCAACACTACTTCATTGGCTAGGCATCGATACGTCAGATAAGACGATGATGGGTACGAATTTGCTCAATGATGACAATCGACTTGTCGTGCAGCGCAACGGATCGGCTACGGACGGTAAAGTGTTCTATGTACCATCAGCAGACGGGTTGTTCGAAAATGGCACATGCTACAAGTACGACACTCGTCAACCAATCGCTGTTGCTCAATGTAAGCCGCAAGCTGACGAAGCGAAACGAAGGCTGCAAGTGTCTGATTTAATCATTACAAGAAACGCGATCCAGACGATGCGTGAATCTAAATAACGAAAAACCGCAGTCAACTTCAATGTGAAGGGACTGCGGTTTTTTAACAGTTATGAACATTGCACTACGAATCATTTTCCAGCAACATATCGAGCTTTTTGCGGCGCTTCTTCTCCAACTGCCGTCGTTCACGATCTTCTTTATGTAGCGCTTTAGACAACGAGACGCACATCCCTAGCAAGATGACGGCAAATGGCAGCGCGGTTAAAATAGATGCCGTTTGCAGCGCCTCCAAGCCGCCACCTACGAGCAGCACTGTGGCAATTAGCGATTGAAATATGCCCCATGCCAGCTTCACAGCAAAGGATGGGTTCGGATTGCCATTCGTCGACATCATACCTAACACGAAAGTCGCAGAGTCGGCTGACGTAATAAAAAAGGTGACGATAAGCAGCGTAGCCAGTACGGCCAAAAAGCTGCCCCACGGCAAGTATTCAAGCGTGATGAACAAGGCTGACGTAATGTCTTGTTTAACCGCTTCAGCAATAGGTAGTCCTTTAAACATCTCAAAATACAGAGCCGTATTACCAAATACGGAAAACCAAATAAAGCTGAATCCACTAGGTACAAGCAGTGTGCCAAGCACAAATTCCTTAATCGTGCGCCCTTTGGATACACGCGCAATAAAGGAACCGACAAATGGCGCCCAAGCAATCCACCACGCCCAATAGAACAAGGTCCAATTCGCTACCCACGAGCTATCGCTAAACGGAGTCATGCGCAAGCTCATCTGGATAATATTTTGCAAATACCCGCCCAATGTCATCGTAAACGAGTCAACAATAAAGGAAGTCGGCCCGAGTAACAACGTAAATAGCAGCAGGCCTACTGCGATAATCAAGTTCGTATTGCTCAGTATACGAATTCCTTTATCTAATCCGGACACGGCTGACGTAAGGAACAACACTGTAACAACCGCGATAATAATGACTTGTACAACTACATTGTTCGGAATACCGAAAATATGCGTTAATCCGCCGTTAATTTGCATAACGCCAAGTCCAAGCGATGTCGCCACTCCAAACGCAGTCGCAATGATCGCCAATATATCGATCGTCTTGCCGATCGGTCCTTCCACTTTTTTGCCAAGTAGCGGATAAAACGTCCAGCTAATCAGTCCTTTGTACCCTTTGCGGAACGTAAAATAGGCTAGTCCTAGTGACACAAGCGTGTAAATCCCCCAAGGATGCAGTCCCCAGTGGAAAAATGAATATCGCAGCGCTTGCCGAGCCGCTTCTGATGACATCCCTTCACCACCAGGCGGTGTCATATAGTGACTCATCGGTTCTGCCACTCCCCAGAAGACAAGCCCAATCCCCATCCCTGCACTAAACAGCATGGCAAACCATGACATATTTGAATACTCCGGCTCATCGTCATCGCTTCCTAGCGTAATGTTTCCATATCTGCCGAATGCGATAACGAGACAGTACACCAAAATAACGAGTGCCGTAATTAAATAAAACCAACCAAATCTTTCCGTCGTAAACGACAATGCCGCACTAGACTGTTCAGCCAATTGATCAGGTGCAAGCAATCCCCATATGACAAAAGCTAAAATAATAATAACAGAAATTGTAAAAACCATAGACACACTCCTAAATCTTATGTATAAGCCTAAAAAAATGGGCCTATTTTATTACCCAGTATTATTCCCTTTGAATCATTGATTCATGAAAAAAAGCGTAACGACCTCCCTATGTACAGGGAATTCGTTACGCTTTGCGTGTGTATACATGCTAAACTGGTCATGTATACGGCTGGTTCGGATGGTATTCGTATAAGATGAATACGACGGTTACTTGTGCTTCCACTGCCCGCTTTGAAACAAGGAATTGAATCTGGCCTGCTCTTCGCCAAGCAGTTCATCGGCAAACTCAACTGCCTGCTGATTGTCGCACAGATGCGTTTGTTCAACTGCTCGTTCCGCATGCTCCAATGAGTGCTGTGCTTGTTCCACAGACTGCTCAGTCGGATGTGACAACGCTTGCGACACCGCGTTATGAGCGCGGTCAATTGCATTACGTGCTTGTGAAAATGAATTCTGGGTTTGAATGCTTGACTCGTATTTATATCTCGACATCTAACGAAACCTCCTTCGTTGAACAAGGTTGCCGAGGGATACCCTCACTTCGTTAGGATGTGGACATTAGCGGTCGAATATACAGGAGTGCTATTTCACAAACTGCTTTGCCTTCTCAAGGCACTCATCTTCTGTTGGTGCCGTGATATAACGACCGTTAACATAAATAAATACTCGTTTCGCGCACGGGCCACAATACGATTTGCAACCTACTTTAACGTCTGCTTCAGGGTCGAGCTTTTGCACTTTTGGTAAAAAGGTTTTCATTTTAATATGTTTGCATTTATCACAAATACGTATGTCATTCGCCATTATTTTGTCACTCCGATGTAACTGATCATCATAATCAATGTTGTTGTAAGCCATACTTATTGTAAGTGAAGGCTACAGATGAAGCAACCACAAGCTTCCATCTTTATCGATGGTTGTGGCTGTCATTTTCTTGTTCGTATTTTGCAGCACGTTTCGCAAACCAAGGCATTAGAATCATCGTAAACAGGATGTCATCAATTGGAATGAACGGCAAAAAGTCCAACGGTATTACCCAGTACAATGCAGCTAAACCGACGAAGAGTGCTTTTTCCCGTATTGGTACACGGCTGGAACCGAGTAGCCGTGGAGCGGAACGCAACAACGACCATAGATGATTCCATGAGCGCTTACGTTTCATAATTCGCGGCATGTCGAACACCTCCTCTTCACGGTATTGTATGTGATTTAACCGTGATATACAAGCGTTATTGCTACCTTTCTCCAGTATGATCGACTCCTATACCGTACCTTTACCGCACCTTTACCACTCCTATACTATGCTTGAACTACACTATCCCACTCCCGTACCACTTATCGCTTCGATCAATATAGCCGACACTTCGCGATACATGGAATCAAAATCCATTAGCGGCAGCGGACTTATCCCGTTACCGACCTCGATCGTGAAGCCAGGCTTACGATATTGTTGAATAAACCAATCTTTGTACCCAGCATCGCTGCCGGAAAGCTTAACAGCCCGATAGCCGCTCGCCAATTGAAAGCGTTCTGCCCATCGTTCGGATTCTGCCGGTTCGTAATCCCGATAATTCCAATAAATTTCTTGACCTTGCGTATGAAACGATAAGGCCAACGCAAACGGAATACGGTCGGTAAAGGAAGCTAAAGCGATTGCTTCCGGTTCTGAAAGCGGACGCTGTCCGCCAAAGTTGAGCGGACCCGGCCCGGTACGACCTCGTCTTGCTTGCTCCTCTTCCCAATGGGCAGGAAATTGATCATTTAGGTCTACACCGTTTACATTCGCCTTCCAGCGTTGAAAACGGCGCGAGCCTCCGTTCCATACGTTCAGCTGCTTATAATAGGGATGCTGAGGCGTAATTCCTTCCTGCGCAAGCTCCACGCCGTCTGGATTGGCCATCGGCACGATCCACAGCGTTGTGCGTGCAAATGAATCTTGTACGTTCCACTGCTGATGTGAGCTCCCACCTTCATAGGCCTGTGCGTAATCTTCAGCAAACTTCATCAATAAGGCCGAAGTTACCCATTCATTGGCATGAACGGCACCATTGGCATGAATGGCAATTGGCCCATTGCCTAGTGCAATGGCAACAATGGGCTTTCCTAATACGCTATAGCCAATCGTTTCTGTCCGCACGATGGGGCAGCACTGCTTCAATCTTTCCACATCGCGTATCAATTGCATGTAGCCGTACTCGGCTTTCTTTTTCACATCATCATCATTAAACACATAAGGTATGGTCAAACTTTGACCCACGACTAAGCTGCGCGGATCTATCGTAGGATTGGCATTTGCCAGCACTTGAGCGGGCACATGGAACCGCAAGGCAATCGCATAAAACGTGTCACAAGGTTGCACAACATAGATATTCGCTTGCCGCTGTGGAATATAAATAACTTGTCCGGGCACAGCATAATCGTCCGATGAAATTTGCGTATTACAGGCAAGCAGCGCATGGATATGAATACCATAACGCAAGCAAATCCGTAAATACGTATCCCCTTTTTGCACAACATAAGGAATTGTCACGATCAAATAGCACTCCTTCCACTTCACGTTGCTAATGTCATAGATATGCGTAACAGGATAGGAACATAACTGCTGTGCATTGATTTGCCGCCTTTTTTCTATTAGCAGCGCATCGGTCCAAGCGTTTAAATTACGAGATACATAGAGTGAGATGATAGTAGGATAATTACCGAATTTTGAAAGGAGTGGCCGCCAACATTTCGATTCCAGCCACTAGTCAACATAGGCTTTCGCCTAATGCGGATATCTTTACGTGACGGTTTATCTCATGTTTGTCCAGTTCCAAGCGATGACTAAATCAGAATGAATGGACGTGATCAGCGTGAACATCCCTTTGTTCGTCCCTACGTATCGAGTGGAAGAATGTCTGGCGGAAATTCGTGAGTGTTTAGAAAAAGGATGGACAGGGCAAGGATTCAAAACCGTTCAATTTGAACAATGTTGGAAAGCTTATACGGGGCTTCCCTACGCGCATTTTATACATTCAGCCACGGCTGGCTTGTCACTAGCTCTTGACGTGTTAAAGATGTCCCATCACTGGAAAAAGGGAGACGAAATTATTACGACGCCCTTAACTTTTGTATCCACCAATCATGTGATCCGCTATCATGGGCTGAAACCGGTCTTTGCTGATGTAGATTCCTACTTATGTATAGACCCTGCCGATATCGAACGTAAGATTACGCCTCGGACGAAAGCCGTCATGTTTGTTGGCATCGGGGGTAACACAGGGCAATACGAACATGTCGTTCATCTTTGTCGCCGTCATCAATTATGCCTCATACTAGATGCAGCACATATGACAGGTACGCGACTGCATGGTGTTGTTCCTGGTCAAGAGGCCGACGCCGTTGTCTATTCGTTTCAAGCTGTTAAAAATTTACCTACCGCAGATGGTGGCATGATTTGCTTTAAAGAAGCTGACCATGATGCCGTTGTCCGAAAATTAACAGGGCTAGGCATGAATAAAGACGTCTATACGCGTACACATATAGACGGACCCTATAAATGGTTGTACGATGTGGAACACATCGGCTATAAATATCACGGCAATTCGATTATGGCTGCCATCGGACTTGTGCAGCTCAAGTATGTTGATCAAGATAACGCCTACCGTAAACAGGTGGCTGCTTGGTATGAGACAGAGCTAAAATCACTTGTTCCGCACATTCAAGTTGTACCGCTCGCTCCGGGATGCGACAGTTCACGCCACTTATTTATTGTGTCGTGTGCTGACCGTGACGAGCTTATTCTCCACTTGAATGAGCATCATATTTTTCCCGGTGTGCATTATCGCGCAAACACGCATTACCGGATGTATCGCCATGCAAAGGGAAGTTGTCCGGTAGCTGAGCAATATTCGGATACTATACTTTCGCTACCTCTACATTTACGGATCACATATGAAGACGTACAGTATGTGATCCGACAAATTCGCCTATTTGCAGAATACAAGTATGAGGCAGACTGGACATGAATCATAATTATTACATTTTCAGCAAAAGACTGCTGCTGCGGCCGCTTCGTATGTCTGATCTGGAATGGGTTCGGCAGTGGCGGAATCAAGCGCATATTCGGAGCTTGTTTCAAGACAGTCGTCCGATTGAAGCTCACGAACAGCTACTATGGTATGAACGATATGAACAACAGCCGGATGATATGATGTTTCTCGTCACTTGTCGGAAAGACTATACACCGCTTGGGACAGCTGCAATTTATCATGTTGATCTGAATGTGGGCACTGCGGAATTGGGTCGGATTCAAATTGGTCCAGCTGATGTAATTGGACAGGGCTACGGAACCGAAATCGTTCAAGCGATGCTATCTTTTGCTTGGAATGTTCTCCACTTGTATGCTGTAGAACTTTATGTAAAGAACGACAATGAGCAAGCCATTCGAACTTCTATTGCGTGTAGGTTTACGTTGATAAACGATGATATCGTGCAGGAGACTACGAAGGGTTCGTTTCTCAAAATGACGATGTATGCCAATACGTTCAAGGGGCTGCCTTAGCATCGTTAGAGTGGAACTATTTTTGCGCGATCCGTGCATGGTTTATTTATACCAACTTAACAAACAGCCCAAGGGGAGCATGAAGATGGTGTTCCGGCTTGCTGCATCGAGTCATCAGCAGTGTGTAGACGCAAATGTTTACGAATCGGGATTTAGTCAACAGGATGGCGATTCGTGTGACGTAGGTAAAATGAAACAAGGGGCTGCTTAAGTCTTACGACTCCGAGCCAGCCCCTGCTGTGAGATATAATTAGATAATATGAGGTACTTGCCAAACTACTGGGAAATCTTGAATGTGCTCTCCTAGCCATTGACGTGCAATGTCTTGAAAGATCGCTGCGTCTCCACTGCAAAAGAACTGATGAATCGGCAATTGTGTACTACTTGCCAGTTGTCCTTTGTCATGCAAAATGGTACTGACTTCTCGCGCAGTTTCATCTGCTGAGCTGATCAATTTCACTTGCGACCCCATTACTTCCTGTATCGGCTCCGTTAGAAACGGATAATGGGTGCAGCCCAAAATCAGCGTGTCGATAGGTGTCGCCCGCAAAGACGCCAACGATTCTCGAACCGTTTGCCACGTATCTTCGCTGCGGAACAATCCTCTTTCGACAATAGGAGCGAACTTTGGACAAGCTTGACTGACGACTTCAACTTGCGGAGAGATTCTTTTGAGCGCATGTTCATAAGCGCCGCTGTGTATCGTTCCTTCTGTTCCGATAACACCGATATATCCTGAATCTGTCGCGGATATTGCAGCACGAGCACCTGGATTAATGACACCGACAACAGGTACAGATACATATGAGCGAATATCATCTAAGGCTACTGCTGTTGCAGTATTGCAGGCGATTACTATCATTTTAGGGTTATATTGGATTAAATAGTCTACGATTTGGCGTGTGAACAAGCGCACTTCCTCCGACGTACGTGGACCGTAAGGAGAACGAGCTGTGTCTCCAAAATAAATTATTTTTTCTTGTGGAAGTTGACGCATGACTTCTCTCGCAACCGTCAAGCCTCCCACACCAGAATCGAGCATTGCTATAGCTTGCTGCACGAATACACCGCTTCCTTCGTCTCTTGATTGACTGACTTTGAACCGCCTCTGATACCATATGAATGGCCAAGGCAAAACGTACCTTGATCTTAACTGAATTGCAGACAAGGTTCAAGGCTCACAGTCAGAGAAGGAATACGGTCTTAGTTGGAAATTTTCGCAAATGTAATGGTTGCTGAGGCGCTACCAGATAATGAGGCCAGAGTCGCACCTGTTGGTGTACTTACTGAAAACGTATCCCCTGAAGCTGTAATGACGATGGCTTGCCCTGTTGCCTCCACACCGCCTAAGCTTACAATAATACGAACATCTCCTCCTGTAACAGCCGTCCCATTATGCAATAGCTCAAATCCAACTTGTAAAGAAAGTAAAGAACTGACCACGATATTGTACGATATTAGATACACACCTGCTGACGTGATTGTGACTATGGTGCCCGCTCCGTTTATATTAACATTTGCAGTACTAACGTCCACATTTGGAAATGGTACAAGTGCATTGGCAGCTAAGGTAGGGCTCGCTGTATTTGCAAAAAATCCATATTCACCAAATGCAGTAACACCTGTAGCTCCTGTTGCACCCGTGGCTCCGGTTGCACCCGTGGCTCCCGTTGCTCCTGTTGCTCCTGTTGCTCCTGTGGCCCCTGTTGCTCCCGTAGCTCCTGTTGCTCCGGTGACTCCAGTGGCTCCTGTTGCTCCTGTCGATCCGGTGGCTCCTGTTGCTCCTGTCGATCCGGTGGCTCCTGTTGCTCCCGTGGCTCCTGTTGCTCCCGTGGCTCCTGTTGCTCCTGTTGCTCCTGTTGCTCCTGTTGCTCCTGTTGCTCCTGTTGCTCCTGTTGCTCCTGTGGCTCCCGTTGCTCCTGTTGCTCCTGTTGCTCCCGTGGCTCCTGTGGCTCCCGTTGCTCCTGTGGCTCCTGTTGCTCCCGTTGCTCCTGTGGCTCCTGTTGCTCCTGTGACTCCTCTTTCTCCCGTAACTCCGGTGGCTCCCGTGACCCCCGTGACTCCGGTGGCTCCCGTGACCCCCGTGACTCCGGTGGCTCCCGTGACCCCCGTGACTCCGGTGGCTCCCGTGGCTCCTGTTCTTCCCGTCGCTCCTGTTGCTCCTGTGCTTCCCGTCGCTCCCGTGGCTCCGGTGACTCCTGTAGCTCCTGTTGCTCCCGTAGCTCCTGTGCTTCCCGTAGCTCCCGTTGCACCTGTTGCTCCCGTTGCACCTGTCGCTCCCGTGGCTCCTGTCGCTCCCGTGACTCCCGTTGCACCTGTCGCTCCCGTTGCTCCTGTTGCACCTGTCGCTCCCGTTGCTCCTGTTGCACCTGTCGCTCCCGTGGCTCCCGTTGCTCCCGTTGCTCCCGTTGCTCCCGTGGCTCCCGTGGCTCCCGTTGCTCCCGTTGCACCTGTTGCACCTGTCGCTCCTGTTGCACCTGTTGCACCTGTCGCTCCCGTGGCTCCTGTGGCTCCCGTTGCTCCTGTGGCTCCCGTTGCACCTGTCGCTCCCGTTGCTCCTGTTGCACCTGTCGCTCCCGTTGCTCCTGTTGCTCCCGTTACTCCCGTTGCTCCTGTTGCACCTGTCGCTCCTGTTGCACCTGTCGCTCCTGTCGCTCCTGTTGCACCTGTCGCTCCTGTCGCTCCTGTTGCTCCTGTTGCTCCGGTAGCTCCGGTAGCTCCTGTTGCTCCTGTGGCTCCCGTCGCACCTGTGGCTCCTGTTGCTCCTGTTGCTCCTGTGGCTCCTGTGGCTCCCGTCGCACCTGTGGCTCCTGTTGCTCCCGTGACTCCCATAGCTCCTGTTGCTCCTGTCGCTCCGGTTGCACCTGTCGCTCCTGTTGTTCCTGTTGCTCCTGTGGCTCCCGTGACTCCCGTCGCTCCTGTTGCGCCTGTTGCGCCTGTCGCTCCTGTTGCTCCGGTTGCACCCGTTGCTCCCGTGGCTCCCGTACCACCTGTAGCTCCGGTGCTTCCCGTAGCTCCCGTTGCTCCTGTATCTCCCGTAGCTCCTGTTACTCCTGTGGCTCCCGTGACTCCCGTGGCTCCTGTTGCTCCCGTGGCTCCTGTTGCTCCCGTTGCTCCTGTTGCTCCTGTTGCTCCTGTTGCTCCCGTGGCTCCCGTGGCTCCTGTTGCTCCCGTGGCTCCTGTTGCTCCCGTGGCTCCGGTGCTTCCCGTCGCTCCCGTACCACCTGTCGCACCTGTAGCTCCCGTTTCACCTGTTGCTCCGGTGCTTCCCGTCGCTCCTGTGGCTCCCGTTGCTCCCGTTGCTCCTGTTGCGCCTGTCGCGCCTGTCGCTCCTGTTGCTCCGGTGACTCCTGTAGCTCCTGTTGCTCCTGTTGCTCCGGTGACTCCTGTGACTCCTGTTACTCCTGTGGCTCCCGTGACTCCCGTGACTCCTGTTGCTCCTGTTGCTCCTGTTGCTCCTGTTGCTCCCGTGGCTCCTGTTGCTCCTGTTGCTCCTGTTGCTCCCGTGGCTCCTGTTGCTCCTGTTGCTCCTGTTGCTCCCGTGGCTCCTGTTGCTCCCGTTTCACCTGTTGCTCCCGTTTCACCTGTTGCTCCCGTGGCTCCGGTGCTTCCCGTCGCTCCCGTACCACCCGTCGCACCTGTAGCTCCGGTGACTCCTGTTACTCCTGTGGTTCCCGTTGCTCCCGTGGTTCCCGTTGCTCCCGTGGCTCCTGTTGCTCCCGTTTCACCTGTTGCTCCGGTGCTTCCCGTATCTCCCGTGGCTCCTGTTGCTCCTGTTGCTCCCGTGGCTCCCGTAGCTCCTGTTGCTCCGGTGACTCCTGTTACTCCTGTGGTTCCCGTTGCTCCCGTGGTTCCCGTTGCTCCCGTGGCTCCTGTTGCTCCCGTTGCACCTGTTGCACCTGTCGCTCCCGTTGCTCCTGTTGCACCTGTCGCTCCCGTGGCTCCCGTTGCTCCCGCGGCTCCCGTTGCTCCTGTCGCTCCTGTCGCTCCTGTTGCACCTGTCGCTCCTGTCGCTCCTGTTGCTCCTGTTGCTCCGGTAGCTCCGGTAGCTCCTGTGGCTCCTGTGGCTCCCGTCGCACCTGTGGCTCCTGTTGCTCCTGTTGCTCCTGTGGCTCCTGTGGCTCCCGTCGCACCCGTAGCTCCTGTTGCTCCTGTCGCTCCGGTTACACCTGTCGCTCCTGTTGTTCCTGTTGCTCCTGTGGCTCCCGTGACTCCCGTCGCTCCTGTTGCGCCTGTTGCGCCTGTCGCTCCTGTTGCTCCGGTTGCACCCGTTGCTCCCGTTGCTCCCGTACCACCTGTAGCTCCGGTGCTTCCCGTATCTCCCGTTGCTCCTGTATCTCCCGTAGCTCCTGTTGCTCCTGTTGCTCCTGTTGCTCCCGTGGCTCCTGTGGCTCCCGTTTCACCTGTTGCTCCGGTGCTTCCCGTCGCTCCCGTACCACCTGTCGCACCTGTAGCTCCGGTGCTTCCCGTATCTCCCGTGGCTCCTGTTGCTCCCGTAGCTCCTGTTGCTCCTGTGCTTCCCGTCGCTCCCGTGGCTCCTGTGGCTCCCGTGGCTCCTGTTGCTCCCGTTGCTCCCGTGACTCCTGTTGCTCCCGTTTCACCTGTTGCTCCGGTGCTTCCCGTATCTCCCGTATCTCCCGTAGCTCCCGCACCACCCGTCGCACCTGTAGCTCCGGTGACTCCTGTTGCTCCCGTTTCACCTGTTGCTCCGGTGCTTCCCGTATCTCCCGTATCTCCCGTAGCTCCCGCACCACCCGTCGCACCTGTAGCTCCGGTGACTCCTGTTGCTCCCGTTTCACCTGTTGCTCCGGTGCTTCCCGTATCTCCCGTATCTCCCGTAGCTCCCGTGGCTCCTGTTGCTCCTGTTGCTCCCGTGGCTCCCGTAGCTCCTGTTGCTCCTGTTGCTCCCGTGGCTCCTGTATCTCCTGTTGCTCCAGTTACTCCCGTTCCTCCTGTTGCTCCAGTTACTCCCGTTCCTCCTGTGGCTCCGGTTGCTCCCGTCGCTCCCGCGACTCCTGTCGATCCCGTTGCACCTGTTGCTCCAGTTGCTCCCGTAACTCCTGTAACACCAGGAACACCACCTGATGGGCCTGTTGCACCTGTAAATCCTGTCGCACCAGTCGAGCCTGTTGCACCTGTAGGGCCAGTTGGGCCAGTTGGTCCTGTCGCTCCAGTCGCACCGGTCACTCCCGTGGCACCAGGAACACCACCTGATGGCCCAGTTGCACCTGTAAATCCTGTCGCACCAGTCGCACCAGTCGCACCAGTCGGACCTGTTGGACCAGTTGGCCCCGTAGGCCCTCTCACTCCCGTACTTCCTGTCGCTCCTGATACCCCCGTTACTCCCGTTACTCCCGTTACTCCCGTAACGCCCGTCGTTCCCGTAACACAAGCGGCACCAGTCGCTCCCGTAGCTCCCGTGGCTCCCGTTGCTCCTGTCGCCCCTTTTACAGGTTGAGATTCAAATGCCACAACAGATTCTTCAACCTCTCTAATCGAAACAATCCGCTTTTTCTTGTTCGGATGACACTTCCGTTTACGTTTTCCAGAAGAACCTGATGGGGGCTCAGGAAATACCGGATTTAAGTTACGTTGACTTTTCTTTTTCGATTCCCTTCTCTCCCGCATCTTTTCCCATCACTCTCCCTCACTTCATATCGTGCACCTCAGCCTACACCTTATAAATTTGCCGACTTGCTCCGCATTTTCAACTATCCCATTAAAAAGCCACCTCTTCCCTTGCATGACTCGCCCTCCATTATTAAGTAAAATTTATTAATTCCAATTGTCGATTAATGTATAATTATTTAAATATTTGTCACAATATTCGTTTCATAATTAGGTATACTCTTGTGACACACACACAACTGTAACTGATCCATCTAGCCATTCTGTCCTTTTTTACCTAATCACGCTCACAAAAAAACAGAACTTAACAAGAGGAGAACAATATGAACACACCACACGCATCAGGAGGATTGCCACCAAGAAGAACGAGACAACACACGACTCCCAACAAGAAACGGCCTAAACAAAAGCGCTCAATTAAAAAAATAATAAGAAACACCTTCGCCATCATGCTGCTACTTGGTGTACTTGGATTAGGTTGGCTTTTTTTCACGCCATCAGGAACCGATTTTCGCTTTCTCATTGCAGATACGTTAATAACGACCAGACATCGTCATTGGGCTAAATATGTAATTGGTCAGGATCAATTAGATTCAAGAGTCCAACAGTACTGGAAACAATTCGAGAATATGGGTGACGAAAAAGCGAATCATCAAATTACAAAACCAGACACAACATCTAACAAGCCGAAATCTCTGATTGAATACCACAATATAAGTGGCGAGGGCTACAGTGGCTATTTAATGGTCGTGAACGATCCGACAAAAGTGCGCATCGGAGTTCCAAATCGTGTTGGCAAAGGGGAAAAAGTGTCCGAGATGGTCAAGCGCACAGAAGCATTAGCTGGAGTAAATGCGGGCGGTTTTGCTGATCCGAATTGGAAAGGTAACGGCTTTCAACCTATAGGCGTCGTCATCGCTGACGGCAAAGTGTATTACAACGGTTCTGGCGGTATGAACAAAAGAACCCAATTTGTCGGCATCGACAAAGACGGGAAAATGATAGCCGGTAATTATACCGTGCAGCAGTTGATGAACATGGGCGCCAAAGAAGGAGTTACTTTTCAACCACGTATCATCGTGAATGGAAAAGGCCAAATCAAAAGCCCATCACAAGGCTGGGGCATCGCTCCACGAACCGTAATGGGACAGCGTGAAGACGGCGCTATTTTGTTCCTTATTATTGATGGCAGACAAACGCATAGTATCGGAGCCAACTTGTATGATTGTCAGCAAATTATGCTCGAACATGGGGCTGTTATTGCTGCCAACTTAGACGGTGGTTCTTCAACCGTACTCGCTGAAAAAGGTGGCCACATTAAGAACTCACCTGCGAGCCAATATGGCGAACGCTTTTTACCATCTGCGTTTCTCGTGTTTGAAGAACCGGAGCAAGTAGCTATTAAAAACATATGGGAAGGCTTAGACCCGCGTAAAATTGACCCTGGAAAATGGTAATCGTTGAGTCAAGCCCATTCCCTGCTAGCCCCAAAGTTCTAGGTTGCATGCGTCAACCACTCTGAACATTGGGGCTTTTTTCTCCAACTATACGTGTTCACGCTTCATGATTATGACTTCAACACCAAATGCTGATCACTTTCTACCTTTTCACTACATGTATCACTTGCCTGATGTCCTTGCTTATTCAAATGATCGTCAGTAACAAGTACTGACTGATTCATGTATTCATCTGCACATTCACCGGCAGACTCTCGAGTAGTACTTACTTGTGCAACCGCAGTGTTAGACTGCTTATCTTCTTCACGCCACTGCTTCCATGATTGCTTTATTTCTTCCGACTTTTCTTTCGCAACAGTTGCCCACTCACTTGCATGTTCACCCACTTGCTTCGCAAGCTGTTGTGACTTCTCGCCCACTTCATGCACACCTTCGACTATATCTTGACGCAGCTCTTTACCTGGCTTTGGAGCAAACAATAACGCTGTCACAGATCCTACGATGCCTCCGACTATAGTACCCATCCAAAAAGGCTTGCTTAGTTTTGACATTTCAAAACCCCTCCTCAACTGTCACATTCGTCCGTCGCGCTTCTCTGCTGAAGTCGTTCTGCGGCTCCGTATTTCGGTTCCAATGGAGTAAAAAAGATCGAACCACTGCAAAGCTTCTTTAATACTTTGCTCATTCGCTTGTTGAGCTGCATGCACCTGATTCGTCACTTTTGTAGACCACTTCCTAATACGTTCATGCCATAACTGAATCGTGTGATGAATGCGATTGAACGTCTCGGTCCAATCGTGTACCGATCGCGTACTTTTGTCGACGCGCTGCAGTATACGATCTGCTCGACGGGTGAGCTTCCGCATATCACGCGACAATTGTTGCATGTGCAACTCACTAGCTGACAACGTCTGTTCCAGCTTGCCAAGTACTCGCCAGCCTCGGCACAGCACGATTGTGCCAGCTGTGCACAATACAACCCAAGCTGCCACGGCTAACGCAACGGCCCACAGCATCATCTTGTGATCCTCCTTCAGCAATAGAATCAACTTGCTATCTTGGAATCGGGACGAATGCCCATTTCGTAATGACAGTATAAGTAGTCTGGGCTTGTCTTGACACAAATAAGGTCGTCCTTTTTTGGGGAGCTGGTCCACTAATCGTCCCGTGCAACCCATTCAAGCCCTATTTTCGGGCATTGCACGGTACACGACCTATGAATCGACTAGTTTCTCCACAACTAAAAAAGCGCCCCCATCCCTCGGCTTAGCCGATTGGACGGAGGCGCTATTCAACTGCAAGTAAACGCGGTAAGTTTCATTTGAATGGATCGGGTCAACTATTCAGTTGGTGCTGCACAACATGAGTTAAACGTTGCACATTCCAGCGCTTAAGCTTTAGAGCCTAGCTTCATTTCACTACTTACAAAGGCACGGACAGAAACCGCGAATGCAGGTAGCAATGTGGTAAGAGGCACTAACAATGGATGCAATTCGCCACGTTTCCATTCATCATAGCTTTGTACAAGCGGTCTTCTTAAACGGACCAACTCCAGCAATGATTCTTGGATCTCCTTATGAACTGCACCTTCTTGCGCCATAATTTCAACGATATCTTCATAACTACTAGCATCCCTCAACAAAAACCCATCGATCAGCAAGCTTCCGATGTCAGTTACAATTTCAATGGCTAAATGCAACACTCGTTCTTGAGCAAGCGAAACGACTAATCCGCCGTCCCACTGTTGTTGAATACTTTCAACCGCCTGCACCAGATCGTCAATACTGTTCAATCGACGCTCTAACTGCTCCACATTCACATAATACATCCGGATCCCTCCACCGTGTAGCATCATTCATGATCATTCTAAGTATAACGCTTACATTCGAAAAAGTAACGACCCATCCGTTCTTTTTTGCTGCATAGATACTCATTTGCTCGTCAAAAAAAGGAGCCTTAGCAGACTCCTTTCTTCGTAAAGCTATCCGTTATGTAACATTCATGACTAACGTCTATGCTTCTACGATCAAGTACGATTTCATCGTGTTATGACCAGGTCCGCACATAATGGAACAGAAAATCTCATATTTGCCAGGCTTATCGAACGTCATGTCCTTTTCCATCTGGCCGTCTTTTAAATCGATATTAAACTCTTTAATACCAGCGCCGTGTATGCCCGCTTTGTTTACAAGCTTGAGGCGAACTTTTTCGCCAACTTTCACCTTATACTCAGCTTCACCAAATGTAAAATCGCCATTTGCCACAATTTTTACAAGAGTCATGCCTTCCGGAGCCGTTTCTTCAACTGGTGGCTTCGGCATATTGAACAACATCAACCCTACGGCAAATACACACGCGATGCTGAACAACGAGAACATCGCCCATTTCTTCATAACTGTCATACGCCCCTTTGTCAGTTACATTCATCATCTCTTATTTTACAAAATGTTTCCTAAATCCCTCAATACAAACTTGTAAATTTCGGGATTATTTTTAGCATTTTGTGACGATTTCATGAACGACGGGGCGTATGTTTCAGCTATAAAAAAACATTAATTTTTAAGTTTGCGTTTCTTACGCAAGTACGGAACGTAAACCTTCTTTCTCAGACTCGATTGGCTCGTCGAGCGACGTGTTTTCGCACTTTTTTTCCCTTTGCTCTTAGGAGCTATCCGTTCAGCCTGCTGATTGAATTCGTCAACTTCCAGCTCGGCTGCAACGTCAACGCCAATCGTTGAATCGATTACATTCTCGTTCAGTGCGCTCGTTTCATTTTCAAGCTGATTGCGCCGTTCGGATTGAATCACGAACGGTCGATCGTCCAAGACGAGCTGCTCATCATTTTTTTCTCTTTGTTCCGTAATACTTCGTGGCTCTTCCATTGGCTGCAACGTCAACGACTCTAGCTCCAGTTCATCCATATCTCCTTTTACAGTGACTAAGTGAAGCATGAGTTGGTACACAACGTTCAGTTGGGATTGCCGTAACCGACGCAGTTCGACCTCATCGTACAGGCAACGATATTCTGGAAAGTAAAAGTACTCTATTCGAACTAAACGAAAGTCTAATGGAGTACGTTCTGAATCTTCTATTTTTTCGTTCATAAGCGACCATCCAGCATCAAGCGGCTGCAAATATTCTTCTGCATTCATCGGTGTATAGCTATTTTTTGTCCAATGCCGAGGCGAGTGTTCATCAAATAACTGTCTATATTCAGGATGTGTAATATGACTCGTAACGTGAGCATATGGAACGACGAGGCAAACAACTGTACCATGCTTACAAACCCGATACATCTCTTGTACGATGTGTTCAGCATTATTCAAATATTGCAAAATATTTGATGCAATCATAAAATCTACACTATCATCGGGCAGAGGAATCCCTTCGTTCAGGTCACAAACCTTATCCACACCCGGATAAGGATGACTATCCAGCCCAATGCACCGAGGATGTTTATGGATGCCGCAACCCAAGTCAATCCTCACTGTAGTCACATCCTTTTATCACGATCTCGATTGTATGCTGACATGATATTCGTACAAAATTGCACTGGTTTGTACCCTCGCCTTTCATTCACACATTTCCGCTATAATCACTGCTTTTTTCGTGGTTGCCTCGGCAGCTCTTTGTCGGGCTCCGACTTTAATGAGGCGATAATATTTCTAATTTTAGTCGGTAACGGTAATCCCAGACGTCCATAATTTTCAGTAATGGAAATGAGTTCGTTTGCCAAATAGAAGTATATGGAACCATCTTTAATCCACGATGTACCTAACGCATTATCCATATGATGCGCTAACGTAATGATAAGCAACATAAATGCCTTTCTTGCTAACCCCCAGAAGCCTACGAGACTACTTAGCCCTTTACCTTCTCTCAACGATGCGGCGATGCCGGAGATGTAGTCAACGGCAATCGTCAACATAAACAATGTCAACAAGTGGGTCCACTCTCCGAACATGAAGGTCAGCACTACTCCGCACACCCCGCCAATGCTGTTTAATGCTGTTTGCTTCACGAATTGTTCCTCCCTTAGTTGCGGGATACTGCATTGTATGCTGTCTTGTCCGTATGGAGACGGCCAATTTGTACTTTTCCACAAAATAAGGCCCCTCCTTATCGGAGAGGCCTTTGTATTATTTATTAAAAAACTGTGGCAAATAAGCACGGTTTGCTTCTAACATTTCATCCAGAAGCTGTTTCGCTACAGCAACGGAAGGGACTAGCGGATGATGAACCATCGCTTGTAGTGCAATTCCGCGGTCGCCTGTTATAGCTGCTTCAATCGTGAGCTGCTCGTACGTCTTAACCGCATGCAATAGCCCTTTAATATGCTCAGGCACGCGCTTTGGTGGCAATGCAATCGGGCCCTGTGCCGTCACGACACAGTTGATTTCAATACTTGCATCTGCTGGCAAGAAGTCATAAATATTGCCGTTCATTACGTTTAGCGTCTGAATATCTTTACGGTCATTATACAACGATTTCATTAAATTCACAGCCGCTTCAGAGTAATAGGCTCCTCCGCGCTGCTCTAACTGCTTCGGCTTCTCTCGCACAGTCTCGTCTTTGTACAATTCGAACAATTCAGTCTCGACACGACTCACGACTTCTGCACGTGTTCCGCTCTTCTCGAGTGCCGAATGCATTTCATCAAACATCACATCGGTCATATAAAAATATTTCAAATAGTAGGTCGGGATTGCACCTAGTGATTGTAAAAATTCAGCGTCCCAACCTGTAGTTGGCACGTTTTTCGCCGTATAAGTTAACCCACCGTCCAACAATTCTGGAAGCTTTTCTTCTCCTTTTACAGAAGCCGAAGTCACCCAGTGCAGATGGTTAATGCCTACGAACTCAGGCAGCACCTCGTTCTCACCCACACCATACTGCTCCGCCAAAAACTTCTGGAAGTTAATCGGCGAGTTACATAAGCCAATCGAACGCACGCGGCTATGCTTCGCCACAGCTTCCGTTACGATCCCTGCCGGATTCGTAAAGTTCAGCATCCAAGCATTAGGTGCCAAACGCTCAATATCACGGCAAATGTCCAAAATAACCGGGATCGTACGCAGCGCCTTCAACATGCCACCAGGCCCAGTCGTTTCCTGGCCAATAACACCATGCTTAATCGGAATATGCTCGTCGCGTTTACGTGCTTCCAGCAATCCGACACGCATTTGCGTCGTCACAAAATCCGCGCCTTCAATAGCACGCTCACGATCAAGGGTCAGATGGACTTCAATCGGTACGCCAGCTTCTTGCACCATGCGCTTCGCTAAGTTCCCGACGATTTCCAGCTTATGTCTGCCTTCTTCTATATCTACAAGCCATAACTCACGTATCGGCATTTGGTCATAATTGCGAATAAAGCCTTCAACGATTTCAGGCGTATAGGAAGAACCTCCACCAATTACGGCAATTTTTAATCCTACTTGATTTGACATGTTGTCAGCCTCCTATCAATCTAGATGTGAAGACGTGCTACGCCTCCACCTTTTCAAATTGAAACGACTTTAAACGCTCGTCAAGCTCTGCATCAATTGTATATCCAGCGTGATCCATCGCACTCATGACTGCACCCACAACAGGGTCCGCTTCCAAACGAACGATTTGAGCGTGAGGCGCGGCTTGACTAATTCGTTGTTGAATCGCATCAATGAGGTAAGGGCCGCTACCGCGCGTCACCACGCTGCCAATTAGCACAATATCGAATGACTCTTCCGTCATATGTAAACGTTTAATTAGTGCACATACGGCATTACCAAGCTCGGCGCCTTCTTCTTGTAAAATGCGCTTCGCCACTTCGTCACCTTGATTAGCAGCTACAAACAATGTTTTCACAAGATCGCGTGGAATCATCACTCGATGATCCAACACATCGTTGTACAGTGCTTCCACAGTCGTATAATTCATCGCTTGCAGGACGAGTGTCGTTAACGCCGTTGCTTCACCTCGACCGTCCCATGCGCGAATGACTGCGCGAAAAACAAGCATCGCCAAGGTCGAACCGCCACCATAGCCATCACCATACTTAAACCCAAACCCACCATACTGCAACTCCTCGCCTTGCGAGTTGCGCGCAGCACTGTTAAAGCCAGAGCCGCAAATAATGACAGCCCCATAGGCACGCTTCGTGCCAGCACGCATGCCGATCATCGTATCGCAAGCCAATGCATGCTGCTTGAAACCTAGTCCAGCAATCATCGGGCGCAAAATAACATAATCGGGCTCCCGATCAGCGCCGGCCAAGCCAAAGTAAGCAAACGTTACATCTTCTTTCGTAATCCCAGCTTGCTGTAGTGCTTCCTCACAAGCCGCACGTATGTTATGCTCTGCTACTTCGCGACCGAGTTGGTGGTTGCCGTTACCAGCCGAACCTTTGCCAAGAATGGTTCCATTTTCATCGACTAATAACGCATGTGTCTTGCTTCCTCCCGCGTCCACACCTAGATAGATGCTCATTATACCTCTCCTGTCACTATCATTTTGAACAAGCTCTGGAAGATTAGATTGCGCTTTCAATTGTTTTATATCATTAGCATACACCTTTTAAAAGCGAGAAAACTACTACTAAACAGGTATAACCAGATACTATATTACTGTTCTGCGTTTAAATCATGCCATCTGTTCCGCCTTGCTGATGACGAAGCTCGCTTGGAGATTTTCCGACTTGTTGCTTAAACAGCCGGTTAAAATTAGATAAGTTTCTAAAGCCGCAATCAGCAGCAATTTGAATAATTTTTAGATCGGTTGATTCCAGCAAGTGGACTGCATGTATGAGTCTTAATTGGATGAGGTAATCTAAGGGTGATGTACCCACTGCTAGTTGAAATAGGGCACTAAATCTCGAAGGGCTTAAATGGGCCAAATCTGCTAATTGTTTCAGTGTCCATGGAAAAGATAAATTTTGTTCCATCGTGCGGATCACTTCTTTTAGGGCGAGCATACCGCGATGCTTCATCGGAGCAGGCCCTGTATGCTGCACGGCAAAATTCCGGTTAACGAGTACGAGAAATTCCGTTAACAAAGCTCGTACCAAAGGAATATGAGAGATGTCCTTGTTGTCCATTTCACCTTTAATTCGTTGCAGCAGTTGTACGAGTTCTGGTATCGTGTCGGCATTACGATCAAGCAAATTTGTAAAATGAATACCGATGTCGCGAAACGGTCGCAACAGTTCTGGATCATAACGTAAATCGACTGCCAATAGCGCCGGATCGAACAAAAATACGTCCATCATTAAATCCTCATTCTCAAACGCCCGATGCAAATCATGCGCATTAATGAGTAAAATATCTCCCTCAACAAAATTATATTTAATTCCGTTTATTAAGTAGAATCCATGTCCACGACGAATATAATTAATTTCTAGGGCATGATGCCAATGCATTCGCTGAAATCCCGGACTTACCCCTTCTGTCGTCGAAACCATAAACGGAAAAGAGGAAGGCCAATCCATGTGGTCACGTATAATTGTTTGGGGTGCTTCTATAAGTTCTCCAGTATAAGGCTCGTATTCTGCTTTCATGGCCTTCATATGACCTCCTCTACCTACCAACAAAAATTTACTATTCTATTACATCATTACATCAAAAATTTAGCAACATCGCAAATGGCTCAAGATTAAATAAACCTTTTGTAGGATGTACTTATATGTCTTTTATTGGTAAAGTAGGCACCGAGATTCAAATCGTTCTACATAAAATGAAGGGTGGAATGACAATGAGGTTTAAATCGTTGTGGACAACACTTCTTGTCTGTGCAATGAGTGTGGGATTTACGCAAAGTGCTTTTGCAGGTGAAATCCGACCGCATGCTGTAGGGATTGGCGATACTCAAGCAGAAGCACTCGCTATCACACCAAACAAACACATTACCCTCTTTTTGTCTCATAGCAACGATGCAGATTGGTTTAAATGGACGAACCGCGCCATTAACGGTGAAACGAAATTTGTAGGTTTGCAGCCGAGCAGTAGTGACGCAGAATACCGTTTAGGATTTAAGCTTCGGTACGCTAACGGCTTTGAGTCCAGCCTCTTTTTTGCGCCAGACACGGGGCCGGGCAATTTGCAATCGATAAGCAATTTGGCTGTGCCAGCGGGAGCGACATTGTACGTCGTTGTCTTATCCAAACGGTTCGGCCCTGGTCATTATACGTTGTTGTTCGCCAACTAAAGATAGAATTAAAGTTCATATAAATAGGTGCTTTTCACACGCTTCCCCTTTGAGCGGACATTGGAAATGACCATTTGTCTCCTTGGAGGGGATTTTTCGTTTAAATTGTACATAAGAAAAAGCCGCCGAGTAATTGGCGACTTTTCTTTGCGCTTTACTTTACTGCTTTATAAGTTGCTTGTTGCTTGCCGGAACATCTCCTGGGCGCTCATATGAAAAATTGAAGTTATGAATGTGATAAGGCTCGATCTTGTCGCCCGTATTTCTTATAAAATACGAGATTTTTCCAAAAGGGGGGACTAAAATACTGGTCAGATTTAAAGATCTTTTATTCGTCGGATCTGAATAAAAAGGTATGGATCTTTGGCCAAAAGGATAATCAACAACTGCTCCTAGCAAAAGACCGGAATGCTCTGAATTTGTAGAAACAGAGAAGTGAAGGAATCTGTTTTTTCCTGTTCTGTTCTCCCACGTATACCAATCATAATCTTTAGAGTCTTGCAAATAGCCATGAATTTTAACATCGAAGTCAATTTTTATCGCCGCTTCTTTCGTATCACCCATACCAGGCATCGCAAATGCAGACGGAGCAAAAACGGTCAAACTTGAAGCAACCATCAATACAGCCAAAAACTTTTTCAATTTCATATACAAGCCTCCAATTCAATTTGTTTGTTATATATCCATATATACCCTTTACAAAATATCACATATAAAGATATTTGTATACGAATTTTCGCTATTTTTTTCTAAAATTTGATCATTTAATCTTTCATATAGTGAATAATCAATAATTTTGTCAAGGAGCTGGCTGAACGATATTCCTGCCGCCTTGGCGCTTTTAGGCAGCAATCTGTTCGCAGACATCCCCAGTAGCGTATTGACTTCCAATACTTGCGAGATGTTGCCCCGTACAATCGTAAACACATTCCGGCAATTACAGCTGCCACAAAAAAGAACCACCTATTCGGATTATGTATCCGAGAGTGGTTCTTTTCGCTTTCGTGTTATTCTCAACGGCAGATTGCACATGGCAATTTTCCTTCTTTAGTAACGGTTGTATAACCCTCATTAGCGGCTTGTACCCATTTTTTCCAATTGTTCTTGCGTACGCGGTTTAACGTTGATGACCCGCCACTAGCGCACCTTTTTTAGGCCCATATAATGAGCTCGTTGCGCTTGATCAAAATGTTCAATGGCATAACGCAACAGTGTCCGTGGCATAACTCCGGCATGTTGATCTAAAAAGCTTACGAGCTGTGAGCGATCCTTTTTGCCCGCTTCGCGCAGCATCCAGCCCGTTGCCTTATGAATTAAGTCCTGCTTGTCGTTCAGCAACATTTCCGCAATGTTAAACGTGTCCGTGAGGTCATGTTCACGAATAAAATACGAGGTGCTAACGATCGCAATGCGCCGTTCCCATAAATCCGCCGAACGTGCAAGCTTGTACAAAATATCACGCGGCTTATCTACCAAGTAGCCGCCAACGACATCACGCGCACTTCCATCAACTAAATCCCAATTGTTGATTCGATCTGTACGTCTCATATAAAGCTCGAACAGCTCTTTTTTGCGGCTGGAGGGCGTTTTTTTATGGGCTGCTTGTTTAGCCATTATGTGCAGTCCGCCTGCCCTTACCTCGTGAATCGGGCTTTCCAGCAACTTCTCGATTTCGCTGGGCGGCAGGTCGATAAATGGTTTGCACAGACTGGCCAACTGGCCCGCTCTCACACCGATAAACACGTCACCTTCGCCATACTCACCTTTGCCCGTTTTAAAGTAGCGCAGCGCCTTTTCCGCTCCATCCGGCGATCCACATGCCATGAGCTGCTCGACAAAATGCTCTGCACGGCAACTTGCTTCTGTCATTTCGCACCCCTCATTTCTAATTGAATTATTCGCTCTTGCCGCTAGCACACCTAACACCCCGGCTTCGGGTCCATAAGTCCTACTTCTTTGCACAATTCTACTAATTGATGCACGCCATAGAACTGCTGGCGGTTGCGATAATGAATCGTCAATAGCGCATCCTCTGTCAATTTTTTTGCCTTTTCAATGCTTTGATGTTCGACAGCTTGTACAATCTCCTTCATGTTTTCCAAAAAGTAAACCGTCCTGCGCAGCGTACGAATAAGCAAAATTTGCCGCACATGCATCGGGGTGAAAATGCGATATCCATTTTCAGGATTACGTTCAGGTGAAAGCAGCCCTTCTTTTTCCCAATGCCGAATGGCAGACTGTTGAACGTCCGTAAACGTAGCGACTTCACCTATGTTCATATGGCTTTTCAGCTTTTTATTCATAAACAAAGGGATATCCGGCTTGTGTAAAAAAGCTATCGTCTGTTCAGCAACGACTTTTTCTTGTTGGAGATCAGCTTGTTCTTTATTCACAAGCCAAAAGGCGATATCCATTTCAGCCTGTTGAATATGACGCAGAACGTCACAAGTGATCTTGACACCGAACCCGGGAAACATGGCGCGCAGGCAGCGAAAATAAGCTAAATGTACCTTCGTATACAGACGGTAACCATTAGCACCACGCTCAGGTGCTGGCACGACTCCCCACGATTCGTAATGTCGCAATGCACTTGTACTAATTTCAAGTTCTCTTGCAATCTCAATAGGCTTGTAGTATTGCATGCTCCGTCCTCCTTGATTGAGTAGATTCTCACTATACCAAAAGTGGATGTTGGAGGTAAACCTTTTCACGACAGGCTACTACGGATTTCGTTGTCCTCACATTGACGGAGAAATAAACGCGTGTTATTATTTGATTGATTGATCAAATAATTAATTAAACAATCAATCAGGATGGTGGATAACATGGTTTCAAATTACAACAATCAAGAACAAGAAAGACGCGTATCAACCGATTGGTTTGTAAATATACTGCCGTTATTAAGTGCATCACTAGGTGGGGCAGCGCTATGGTATACTTGGTTTATGTACGGCACTTTGGCGCAAGCAGATGTTCCTTGGTATAACTGGATCAGACCCGCTTTTCTGCTGCTGTGCGGTATCTTATGTCTAGTGTCAACTGCCCTATTCGTTCTAGGTAAGTCTTCCGCTTGGTCCGTATTTAAAGGTGGCTTGTTTATGATTCCCATGATGCTCATGTCGGGCTTAATCATGTTGGTCATACGAGCTATCCAACATGTGATTCAAGGAAGTGCTCAACCTTTTTTAGTGCAGATGTTCACAGACCCTAAAAATTTAATTATTCCTATTATCGTAATGGCTTTTGTTATACTAGGTTCATTAAGTAAAAGAGAACGAGCGCACAACCATAACAACACGTAATAATCGAGGCGGTATATGATGAACAAAGATAATCAAACTGAAGGAAAACAGTCGTTTATCGCAGCAGCAAGACGTGAACAAATCATCGAGGCTGCAATCAACACGCTTGATGATATTGGGTACGTAAAAGCCAGTCTAGCTCAGATTGCGAAAAGGGCGGGAATCAGCACAGCGTTGATTTCGTATCATTTTGCGGATAAACATGATTTGATGAATCATCTTCTTAGCAAGCTTGTAGAACGCTCCTCTTCTCATATATTGGAGAAGGTACACATTGAACGTACACCCGCGGAGAAGCTGGAAGCCTTTATCGTTGCCAGCCTAGCTTATCAGGGCACCCATCACGCTCATCAAACCGCGCTCATCGAGATCGTGTTCAACGGCAGAACCCCTGATAATGTTCCGTACTATAAGCTCGGGGATGACGATGATGAAGATACGCTTTTGGTAGCACTACAACAAATACTGCGAGACGGGCAGGAACAAGGCATCTTTGGAGCCTTCCATATCACGGTGGTAGCGAACATGATTCAAGGCGCAATTGGCGAGTACATGCTTAACTCTTCCGTAACGAAAACCGTTGACTCGGAGACGTACAGCAGAGAGCTTGTCAACATGATTATGAAAGGTGTGAAGAAGCAGTAGTCCTAGTTGCAACGCTAACTACAGCGGAAATGATAGTGTTCAACAACAAAGACAGCGACGGTGTTCTCACACCAATCGCTGTCTTTGTTGTTGATGGAGCATTAAAGCATCGGAACGAGGGTACGCGGGCACGTTAGAACGTTAAAACTCACTTAAGCGCTCATCCAATTTAAGCGGTGCAAAAATTGCTGCGTCCGCTCTTGAGTTGGCGTATCAAATAGTTGAGCTGGTGTCCCCTTCTCCACGACCACACCTTGATCAATGAAAATAAGGGTGTCCGCTATACATCGTGCGAACTGCATTTCATGAGTGACGATAACCATCGTCATGCCTTCCTGCTTCAGATCGGTCAGAACCTTGAGCACTTCACCCACGATCTCGGGATCAAGCGCGGAGGTTGGTTCATCAAACAACAGCACATCCGGCTCCAAAGCCAGCGCCCTTGCAATACCTACGCGCTGCTGTTGCCCACCCGATAATTGGAATGGATACGCGTTAGCCTTATCCGCCAAGCCCACTTTCTCCAGCAGCTTGAATGCGATGGAATGCGCTTCTGCTTTCGTTCGACGTCGTACCGTAACGAGTCCTTCCATTACATTTTGCAGTGCTGTCATATGCGGGAATAAATGGTGGGACTGAAATACCATCCCCGTGTGCAAGCGCAGCTTCATCAAGTCTGCGTGCTTAAGCGACTTCCCTTCCTGAAAATGAAGTTCCGTGTCTGCTATACGTATATAGCCACTCGTCGGCTGCTCAAGTAAGTTCAAGCAGCGCAACAAGGTCGACTTTCCAGAGCCAGAAGGACCGATAATGACCGTGATCTCCCCTTTTTTCATATGTAGGCTAATATCTTTCAAGATCGGTACGTTATCAAAATGTTTGCGCACATCTCTCATTTCAATCATGTTCCTGCTCCTATCGAACAATATAGCGTTCAAAATATTTCTCCACCCTTACTTGTAAGGCAGATAAAATGGTGCTGAAAAACAAATAAATGAGCGCCACTTCGCAATAAATAAGCAAATGTTCGTACGTCGCTGCCGCAATTTGCTGCGCGCGCTGGAACATCTCCGTTACAGTAATCGTCGCAGCAAGCGATGTATCTTTCACTAAGCTTATGAATGAATTGGACAAAGACGGTACAGATACTCGTGCTGCCTGCGGCAAAATGATACGACGGAGTATTTGGCTGCGTGTCATACCGAGCGAACTGGCCGCTTCCCATTGTCCTTGCGGAATCGACTGAATGGCTGCGCGAATGACTTCTGAGTTATACGCACCAACACTTAGTGAGAACCCGATAACGGCTGCTGGTAATGCTCCAATTGTAATGCCTATACTTGGGAGTCCGTAAAAAATAATAAACAACTGTACGAGCAGCGGTGTGCCGCGAATGATCCACACGTAAAATCGAGCAAGCCATACGAGCGGCTTAATCTGTGATAGGCGAGCCAAGGCCGTCAGTAAAGCGAGAATAAGTCCAATAGCAAATGAGAGCAAGGTAAGAGGGATAACGAACAGCAGTCCGGCTTTGAATAACGGCCATAGTGACTGAATGAAGATGTCTACATATTTATCCATGAGCCATCACCCAACTATTTTGAAATGTCAGCATTAAAATATTTTTGTGAAATCTTCAGATAGGTACCATCCGCTTGCATGTCAGCAAGTGCTTTGTTAATCGCATCGAGCAACTCCTGCTCGCCTTTACGCAGCAGTACGCCACTGCTCGAAGCATTCGGATGCTCAGCGACGACCTTTACTTTCGCTTCTGGACGATGCTTCTTGAAATCCAAGAAAGATAGACCATCGTTAACGGTCACGTCAATTCGTTTCGACACAAGCAACTCTATCGCTTGATTAAAGCCATCCGTTTGTACAATTTCTGCTCCATTTTGCTTCGCCAGCTCGGTTAAATTGGATGTCAAAGATTGGCCCGCTTGCTTGCCTTTTATATCCGCAAATGCTTTTACATCCTGATTCTCTGCATGTACAATAAGCACCGCTTTCGACACGCTGTACGGATTCGAAAAGTCATATTTCTGCTTGCGTTCATCGGTAATAGATACTTGATTCACGACGATGTCGAATCGTTTGGCATCCAGCCCAGCGAACATTCCGTCCCATTTGGCTTCGGCAAATTCCGGCGTTACACCTAACCGCTTCGCGACCTCGTGTGCAATCTCAACATCGAAGCCTGTCAGCTTGCCGCTATCATCGTGATAAGTGAACGGAGGATACGTCCCTTCTGTGCCGATTCGAATCTTGCCGCTCGCCTTGATTTCGCCAAGCAAACCAGTCGCTCCGGTCGCAGCAGGCGCCACTTGTCCAGATTCCGACTTCGTATTTCCGTTCTGGCTGCTGCACGCCGCCAAAACCATTGTTACAAGTCCTATAAACAATAAGGTTAACGTTTTCTTTGTCATCGTTGTACATCCCCCTGCATCATGTAATATCACCATTTGTATCCACGGAATGACGAACTTATGACGGTAGGCATCCGAGGATTGTTCCGATAATATCACGCTTTCCAGTTGTATACAATACAATTTCATATTATTCCGATAATAAAACTATTAATTAATATCTTCATGAGCATTTAGCGTTCATAAATGCCCCGCAAGGAACATGAAATTGCAGCACGAATATACGAAAAAATAAAAAGCACCCCTAAGTGGATGCAAGTATGGTAACATACTCGCCAACTTAGAGGTGCTCTCACCGTACGACCAACAGGAGTAGACAACTGCTACTTCTTTAAATCGATAGGTTGTTGTTGTGTAACACAATGAATCATGCCACCGTCTTTATAAAGCTCTCTCACATCAATGCCGATAACTTTACGATCAGGGTATAGCTTTTGAATCATATCGTTAGCTTTTTTATCATTTGGGTCATTATAGTTCGGAACTAATACAACTGTATTCCCGATATAATAATTGATATATGAACCTCTGTACCCTAATTTCTTGCCACTATCTAGAACGACATTGTTTTTGCTAATCGGCAATTTCACGTACTTATACGGCTTGTTATCGGCGTTCTTTGCATTCATAAGGGTTTTAATATCCTTATTGGTGACTCCCCATTCTTCTAAACCGTCTCTGTCCATCGTTACAATGGTGGATTTATCATGAAATTTAACGAATCCATCAATGTGGAAGTCCGTAATATCCAGGTCTGGCACACCGTCTAGCCAAATGAAATTCGTAGCACCCAGGTTTTCTGCGATATATTCCTCAATTTCAGCCTCTGTAAATTGCGCATTTCTATTTTTATTCGTAACAGCACTACGCGTCGATATAAATGTACCATTACCATCTAATTCAAATGCTCCACCTTCAAGTACGACTTCATTGAGATCAATGTTTTCCATACCCAATTGCTTGCTCAGCTTTTTGGAGATTAGAGCATCTTTTTTATACGGCGTTTTCTTACCCCAACCATTAAATCCCCAGTCCATGAGTTTAAGATTGTTATCATTGTCGTATACAAAAATAGGTGCTGTATCTCTTGCCCATACATCGTCAGTAGGAACAATGTAGAAGTCGATTTTGTCCATATTTACACCTTCATCGTACAGAAGATCGTAAATATATTCCTTTTCGTATTTATCATAGGCGATAATATGAACATTTTCCCCTTCACTTAAAGCACTGGTCATCTCTACCCAAATGTCCTCAAGGTTTTCTTTATGGCCTTTACCGTATGTGTAGTTATGGGGCCATTGTAGCCATGTGCCTTCATGTTTGCTACTTTCTTCAGGCATGGTGTATTTGCCTAAGGTTTGATTTTTCACGTTTTGATTTTTCACGCTTGGACTCCCAGCAACTGTATTTTGCGTACTTCCCATCAAGATTCCGGCTGTTAATAGGACCCCTGAACATAATACAATCATCTTATTCATGTTATAAACTCCTTTATGTGCGGTTAGCTTGCTTGCTCATGGAAGTAGAATAAGCTTTGACATTATGTCAAGGTCAAGCCATTATTTTTCACCTTTGATGACAGGAAAATAAACCTGCGTTACATACTCCTCCACAGGACAGTCACATTCTGACCCTTTTAAGTACGTTTCATACGGCAGACCATCCAAGCTATAGCCGTTGCTTTCTATCCACTCTTCAAGTGCCACATATGCGTATCCGATGTAGTCATAACTTCCGATATGCAAAGTAGTAGCAACCAAC
The DNA here is from genome assembly GCF_021223605.1 of Paenibacillus sp. 481. Taxonomy (NCBI): domain Bacteria; kingdom Bacillati; phylum Bacillota; class Bacilli; order Caryophanales; family Paenibacillaceae; genus Paenibacillus; species Paenibacillus sp. 481. The sequence goes on along the minus strand of NZ_CP075175.1, from coordinate 4,066,907 downwards.
GTTTCGGGCATTTTTTTGATTTGCCAGTCCCTTGATGCAGCCCCATCATTCGCATGCGTAATCGGGATCATCAACTCCATATCGCAGTGTTCAGGAATAAACTCTTCATCGAAAAAAGCAGCAGACGGAACACTAAGTAACTGAATGCGACTTTCTCCCGCTTGTTCGTATAAGGAATCCATATACTTGTCCATATCCGCTATGTTAATCTGCAATCTTTGACTGATGACACTGACCTCGTTTCTCATGCCGAGCAAGATGTCATAAGATATTCTACCTCCGCCAATTAAATCGACTTGGGTTGCAATCATTTCTTGCATTTCTGCAATGATCTGTTTATTGCGATTGATCTCGATGGATAATTCATTTATTTTCGTGTGCATCAGATCGGTAACTTGTTCTCTGTCTGATGTTTCAAGGATCGATTTGATCTCGGGTAAGGAAAATTTATATTCCTTCAGTTTCTTGATTCGCAATGCTGTTTCTAATTGACACTTCTCATAATATCTGTACCCGTTCGTTGTATCGATATGCACGGGCTTCAAGAGTTCTTCCTTATCGTAGTGTCGCAACATGCGAGCACTCATTTTGCAAAGTTGAGAAAATCTGCTAATTGTGTACATAATTCTCCCTTGTGTCGTGTGTTAGTCGTGTTTAGGGCACTGGGCAGCCATTGCGCCAATCTGACGATACTCAATTTCGAGGAAAATAGCAAATTGAGCTGACGCACCATAAGATACGTTGGGCATGAAAAAGCTCCGCTCGTAGGAACAGGTGATGTTATTTAACGTGTCTACCTTAAGGAGAGCATATCGGTAACATTGATCTAGAGTTAACAACTCCTTGTTCGCGCTTTTTTTTAGAATCAGAATATTAACAAGCTTAGCTTCATAAAAAGTAGTGCTTAAATCCGTGCTATCATTTGAGGGTTAACCACATCCGTATACAAATTCAACGTCAGTGGAGGGGCAGTTCCGCTTCATACGTATCCTAGTTTATAAACCGTCAAAGCATTAAAAAATAGAACCTTGATTCGGAGAGATCTCCTATCAAGGTTCTCAAACACATAATCTAATCTAGCAACACATACCACTGATACATTGCAGGTAAATTTCCATCAAACAAAACGGTTCCAGTCCATTCATCGTCGACTTGAAATACAATAACACGTTCATTGTGCTGTAAATTTAACTCATTTACTTCCTTAACGGATAAAGCAGGTTGGCTTGGTCCCAAATAATTAAAATTACAATCAATTTCAATGTTTTTCATTTCATGCCCCTTACACTCACAAATTATTCTTGTTGCTGAGAAGTGAAGTCTCTATGCGTTATCTTCACACACTTGAATAATTTCTGGAGGGACAGTTTCAAAAATCAGCACTTCTGGTTTTTGAAATGGCTTCTTTAACAAATATTCTTCAAGCGTTATCATACTTTTCCAGTACTCACTAATCCAATATTCAATGGTTTCCCCTGTATCAAAATTCAAAGCTTCTTCATCGAAATCCTTCAAATCCTCATAAAATGCTTGATCATAAATGGAAAGAGATACCTCGCTATTAAAAACTTGAATTTTATCTGTAAACACAGGAAAAAAAAATGACTTTGAAAATCGATTGAATAAATCTACACCTATCACTGCTTCAAAATTAACCCAAACTGGTACCCCTGATGGTTTGAGTTGTTTAGTTAACTCGGGTTTTATTGCTCCACCGTTACTGTATCGCTCATTTGATTTTGTCGAATGCTTGATACCTTCGTTCATGATTTCCTCTAGTGCTACATGATGTTCATGATTTTCAGGTAAATAAGCATGATATAAAAATATACTCACGTTCTTTCACCTACTTAATCTATTTTTTTCTTGGAAAATAAGGGAAGTGAGAACTTCTGTTTGGCTTATCATGATGAATGAATACTCTGTGGCTTCCCGTTCGAGTATCTGGTGTACTGATATTTCCGTAGAATTCTTTATAGTACTTTGTAATTCTATATTTATTTGGATTGTAAGGACTAGGCCAGTTAGAGTACGCCCTATCAGGGTTTGTCACTGTTTCTTTTCTTAGTTTGGCAACATCAACATCTTTCCCATATTGTGTCTTATTGGGAGTTGATTTTTTACTCGGATCATATAAATGTTTTTCAGCATGCGGGTTAACAAAATCTTTAGCATTACTTCCACCATTGGGTTTCGTAGGTACTAGAGTTTTACTTGACCCGCTAGTTATATTTGTCGAATTAGCTACCTTTGACTCACTAATCTTCGGCTTAGGCGGCGTTACAGATGGGACCGCGCTTGGCTTAGGAGAAGGAACATCACTGTCTCCAGAAAAATTAAATCTAAATCCTCCGCCTCCACCTGCTCCACCGCCTCCTCCGCCGCAGTTATGCGTCCAGATTTTCAAATCGGTGACAAAGTAGTTATGGTAGCCATCTACTCTGAAATTATAAACCTTCGTGTGCTCTTTTTTAATCTCAATGCTCTCGATAGCATATTCCTTGCCCTCATTGTCAATCAGCTTATCGCCAACCTTGAGATTCTTTGCCTCTATCCAGCCAACACCAGATACCCAGAACGGATGCTCATCTGTCGTGACAAATGTCGTATCCTTGACGGTAACGTGATAGGTCTCTTCTACTTCACGCTGGAAGGTCTCTTCTACTTCTTTATACGCTAACTCGCCTGTTTCCTCGCTTTTGGCGAGAACCTTGTCCCCGACTTTAATGTCTTCTATCGCTTTGTAGCCGTCTTTCGTCTGTACCTTTGTTCCAGCAGAAAAACAGCGACGCATACAGTTTAATACGCTAAATTCACCACTTGGATCATGGTAAAGTAAAGGATTATTCTCAACATACGTATACAGATTCAATGTTAGAGGCTCTTTCATTTCCCCTTCATACGCATCCTCGGTTGTGAATCTTCCAATGTTTGGGTCGTACCAACGAGAACGCAAGTATTGCAGGTTTGTGGCATTATCCCAATACTCGCTAGAGTAGCGAAAAATGTTCGGTACTTTCTCCGACGCGATGAGCGGCTTGCCCCAAATGTCATACGTGTATGTGTTCAGCACAGTTCCTTGGCTGTCGCGAAGCTCGGTGACGTCACCGTGGCCGTTGGTTACGTAGTACTGCATTTGATTGGTGCTCGCGACTTGACGAGCCAGTAAGCGACCTCGTGGGTCATGAGCATAGGCATACGTGAGTGTAACGGTTCCGCTAGGCTCTACTTTGCCTTCCGCGACGATGATTTTGCGGTCGTCGTAGTAGTAGCGTGTGGTCTCGCCAGCTTGGCTGCGCTCGACCATCAGGCCGTCACCGTTGTAGCGGTACGTAACGGTGTTGCCGTCTTCGGTGACTGCACGCGTTAAGCGATTGCGGGAGTCATAGCTGTATTGAGCGCCTTTTTGCACAGGTGGATTGGCGGTCGTTAGCGTACTGCGATTGTCACGTGCGTCGTAGGTGTACGTCTCGCTGAACTGGCTGTTCGTTTGAACGCGATTGAGCTTGTCATAGGTGAAGGTGAACGGCGTGCCGTTTTCATTTTTGCTGGTGATATTGCGGTTAGGGTCATAGCTGTATTGATACTGCCCAAATGGCGTCGCCCCTTGGTGCTGTTGGATGTGGGCTAAATTTAAGCCGTCGTAGGTGTAGGTCTCGGTGATTCCGTTGGACATGCTTAGCTTCGCTAAGTTCGTCTCGGATTTGTCGTAGGTGTAGTTCATCGTGGCTAACGCTGTGTTGTTGCGATCGGTGACTTGCAACGACGTTGGATGCGAAAACATCGTGCCGTAGTTCACCGTCATCGACGAGCTAAACGTCGGCGTCGTTACGGTTTGCTTCGTTCGTAAGCTTCTCGCCTCATATTCATAGCTCAACGTGGTTTGGTCGGGATACGTGATCGTTCGCAATTCTCCCGTTGGAAAATACGCATATCTCGTCGTCCCCGTTGCATCGGTCATCGCGATGCGATTGCCGCCCTCATCATACGCATACGTAACGCCTTCTTCTGGGATTGGCGTCGTGCTGCTTGTGAGGAAGTTACGGTTGCTGTAGCCGAACTGATGAACCTGACCTTTGCGGTCGATGCTTTTGACCAAATTGTTGTTCGCATCGTGATAGAATAGCTTGCTCAAGTTTTTCGGATCGATCTGCTCGATCAGGCGGCCGATTTCGTCGTATTTCTTCTTGAGTACACTTCCGTATGCGTACTGAATTTGGATCAAATCACTGGCTCATTGTAGGTGTACTTCGGCGTCAATGACGGCGGTTAGACGGCTTAAGGCGTCGTACTACCAAAATAGGTTTTGTTATTATTATAGTATGTAAAAAATAAACCTCGAAAGGCAAGGAGGGGCTGTTGACAAAATGGGTTCGGAATTAAATTTCCGGGCCCATCTTAACTTTTAAGCATCTTTTTAACTGAATAATCTTCAGCAAACACCCTGCGGTGCATCATTTTCCCCTATAGATCATCGCTTTTGTCATCCTTTTTAGATTCATGGCCAACGCCGAAAAGAGGCAATGTTCGAGTGCGTTCCGAATGCCTCTTTTGTATGTCTTGCGTAGATTGTGCACTTGCTTCATCGTACCGAAGGTTCCTTCACACCATATTCTCCGCAGACGTTGAATTCGCTTATACTCCGGTGTCTTGGATCGCGTTCTATTTTGCTCCAATGCTTCATGAAATAGGGGTCTTGTTATGCTGCGATAGGGTTTTGATTTGGTAAAACATCTGTCGCTTAGAGGACAAGCTTTACAATCCTTCGTTTTTGCTGTGTAGATCTGGTAATAATGAGTTCCCCTCCTTGATATATAAGTGAACCCTACATTTTTTCCTGCTGGACAAATATACGTATCCATTACAGGATCATAAATAAATTTTTTCCATCAATACTATCGATGCTACTATGTTGCTGAGGGGCGATATAACCCTGAATATCTAGTTTTTTTAATCCGTGATGAATCAGGGAACTGTCGTAGCCTTTGTCGGCGCCAACTTTTTGAATGGACAATCCAAATTTAGTCTTTTGCAGGGAAAGCCTCTCTACATAGGGGTCGTTATCATTTACATTGCCTGGGGTCACATGGATATCCGTTATGATTCCATGTTTGGTGTCTATACTTGTATGTCCGAGATAGTGGTAACCGACCGGCTTTTGTGGTCTATTCAGCCAACCAGAATCGGGATCTGTCGTGCTACGCTTGACTTCTTTTCGTTCAGATTTATCTGGTGGGGATTGCTTAGAAGGACCACATTTTTTCTTCCCTTGAACTTCTCGTTTATCTTGTAGCTTCTTCTCCAGTCTATGAACTTCCTGTTCTAGTTCTTTTAAATAGTCCGAAAGGGTTTGCTCTTTCCATACCTTTTCGCTTTGGTAATCGGAAGCATGAGCTTTAATGTGTGTAGAGTCAGTGACAATCCCCTCACCTGTCACAAGCCCTGAAGATACACATGTTGAAACGATATGATCGAATATTTCTTGAAAGATCGTACTCTCCTTAAATCTGCGCCGGCGATTCTGACTAAGTGTCGAATGATCCGGAATGGATTCTTCCAAACCTAATCCTAAATACCATCGAAATGCCAGATTCAATTGCACTTGTTCTTTTAGCTTTCTTTCAGAAGGAATGCCATACAGATACCCAAGAAGTAGCATTTTTATAAGTATGACGGGATCAATTGATTTTCTGCCAATTGGGGAGTACAAATGCTGGACTTTCTTATATATAAACGAAAAATCTACAACCTTCTCTATAGAGCGTAGTAAGTGATTTGCTGGGATACAGTCTTCCAAATTAAAAAGCATGAACTGATGTTGATTTTCTTTATTTATTTCCATCATTTGCGAACACATCCAAAAATAAAACCGTGTAGAGAACAAATTCTACACGGTTGCTTTAATATCATTTTATTTGAGGGATCATTTTTATTTTGTCAACAGCCCTATGAGGCCAATCAAGGTTCGATAAATAATTTTGCATTACTAATATGAATACGCTGATCCCCAATCATTGAATTTATTCCAGAACTGGTCATCAAAAACAGACTCCGTGTCTAACCCTAAAGAGATAGCTGTATACCTCCATTTGTCAAAATTAAAATCGATAGGATACTTACCAATCGAATAAAGTTCAATAACTAAGCCCTCAAATGACATCTCATATTCGCCATGTTCGAGATAATGAAAAATACCTTCAAGTCCTTCAGATGAAATGATATTACGTGAATTTGTTATATACTCCATTAAGAGCTTTTCAAGCACTATATCTATTTGACTCCCCTCCTTATTAGTTTAAGGTTTAATAGGGCCATATAACGGATATGCTGTGGAAATTTTCCCTGCATACTTATGGTTTGGTGGATAAAAATCTACACGAATTCTTACTCCACTACGTACACCTATCGAAAATGGTGAATTCCACTTCCCAGTTCCTCTAATTGCCCTCGGATCTGTAGCAATATCTGAAATATGGTGTAATATTCTCCCTTTACTCCAGTTGGAAGGAAACTCTGTCTTACCTGCTTTGCCTGCACCTGCTTGGTGACGATTAAGAATATGATCTTTCCTATGACCTGTTAAATCAACATAACTGTCACCTCTAGTAACGCCTTTACCTACTTCCTTTGTAGTACCCTTAGAATCACTCTTAGTTGCATAAGTTGAACTCGTGAGCTTAGAAACATTATTACCTGAATTAGATGAGTTTGTTACCTTTGATTCACTAATCTTTGGCTTAGGATACGTTACAGATGGAACCGCGCTAGGCTTTGAGACAGGAACATCACTGCCTCTAAAGAAGCTAAAGTTAAACCTAAATCCTCCACCGCCGCCTCCACTTCCGCCGCAGTTATGCGTCCAAATCTTTAAATCGGTGACAAAGTAATTGTGATATCCATCTACTCTTAGATTATATACCTTTGTCGGTGCTTTTTTAATCTCAATATGCTCAATTGCATATTCCTTACCTTCGTTATCTATGAGCTTATCACCAACCTTCAGCTCTTTAGCTTTTATCCAGCCAACACCAGACACCCAGAATGGATGTTCATCTGTCGTGATAAATATTGTGTCCTTGACCGTGACATGATACGTCTCTTCGGCTACACGCTGGAAGGTTTCTTGCACTTCTTTATATGCTTGTTCACCTGTTTCTTCGCTTTTAGCAAGAACCTTGTCGCCAACTTTAATGTCTTCTATCGCTTTATAGCCATCTTCCGTCTGTACCTTTGTTCCCGTAGAAAAGCATGTGTGCATACAATTAATCACAGATTCACCACTTGGATCGTGGTAAATCAGAGGGTTATTTTCTACATACGTATACAGGTTCAACGTCAAAGGCTCTTTCATTTCCCCTTCATACGTGTCTTCCGTAGTAAATCGCCCTATACTCGGGTCGTACCATCGAGAACGCAAATATTGCAGGTTCGTTGCACTATCCCAATACTCGCTAGAGTAGCGAAAAATGTTCGGTACTTTCTCCGACGCGATGAGCGGCTTGCCCCAGATGTCGTACGTGTACTTGTTCAGCACGGTTCCTTGGCTGTCGCGAATCTCGATGACGTCACCGTGGCCGTTGGTGACGTAGTACTGCATTTGATTGGTGCTCGCGACTTGGCGGGCCAGTAAGCGACCTCGTGGGTCATGAGTATAGGCATACGTGATCGTAACGGTACCGTTTGGCTCTACTTTGCCTTCCGCGACGATGATTTTGCGGTCGTCGTAGTAGTAGCGGGTCGTTTCTCCAGCTTGGCTGCGCTCGACCATCAGGCCGTCGCCGTTGTAGCGGTACGTAACGGTGTTCCCGTCTTCGGTGACTGCGCGCGTTAAGCGATTGCGAGAGTCATAGCTGTATTGAGCGCCTTTTTGCACAGGTGGATTGGCGGTCGTTAGCGTACTGCGATTGTCGCGTGCGTCGTAAGTGTACGTCTCGCTGAACTGGCTGTTCGTCTGGATGCGATTGAGCTTGTCATAGGTGAATGTGAACGGCGTGCCGTTTTCATTTTTGCTGGTGATATTGCGGTTAGGGTCATAGCTATATTGATACTGTCCAAATGGCGTCGCGCCTTGGTGCTGTTGGATGTGGGCTAGATTTAAGCCGTCGTAGGTGTAGGTCTCGGTGATTCCGTTGGACATGCTTAGCTTCGCTAAGTTCGTCTCGGATTTGTCGTAGGTGTAATTCATCGTGGCTAACGCCGTGTTGTTGCGATCGGTGACTTGCAACGACGTTGGATGCGAAAACATCGTGCCGTAGTTCACCGTCATCGACGAGCTAAACGTCGGCGTCGTTACGGTTTGCTTCGTTCGTAAGCTTCTCGCCTCGTATTCATAGCTCAACATGGTTTGGTCGGGATACGTGATCGTTCGCAATTCTCCCGTTGGAAAATACGCATATCTCGTCGTCCCCGTTGCATCGGTCATCGCGATGCGATTGCCGCCCTCATCATACGCATACGTAACGCCTTCTTCTGGGATTGGCGTCGTGCTGCTCGTGAGGAAGTTACGGTTGCTGTAGCCGAACTGGTGCACCTGACCTTTGCGGTCGATACTTTTAACCAAATTGTTGTTCGCATCATGATAGAATCGCTTGCTCAAGTTCTTCGGATCGATCTGCTCAATTAGGCGGCCGATTTCGTCGTATTTCTTCTTGAGTACGGTTCCGTCTGCGTACTGAATTTGAACCAAATCGCCGGCTACATTGTAGGTGTAGGACACCTTTTTTCCATCGGCGTCAATGACAGCGGTCAAGCGACTTAAGGCATCGTACTCGTATTTGGTTTCGTTACCTTTGGCATCACGCATCGAGACGACGTTACCTACGAAGTCATACGTGTACTGGGCCAGTACGACTGCTCCTGCTGGTTTGAGCTCTTCTCTTTTTACAACACGATTTAGCACGTCGTACGTTTCTCGAATCTTGTTGCCCTCTCCGTCGATGCTGACCTTCGTGTTCACAATGTCGTTGTACTCATACTGCTTCGCATTCCCGGCAGCTGTCTCCTTGATGACTCGGCCCCAAGCGTCATAGACATAATCGATACCAGCTCCCGTGACTGTCCCTTTGCGGAGCAGTCTCCCGTGTGTATCATACGTATGATGCGCCGTGCCGCGACCGTTTGTCTCTCGGATAAGGTTGCCGATCGGATCAAAAGCCTTCTCGGTGACATGGCCCCGTGGATCGGTGACGGTAATCGTGTTCTGGACATCATTGTACACAATTATCGTTTGGGTGCCGTCAGGATATTTCTCCGCGATGACTCTTCCTAGTTTATCATACGTAGACGTTGTCGCGTGACGGTTGCCATCGGTGTAGGAAATCATATCTCCCGTGAACCGATTATAGTCGGCCTCCTTCACGATAGTCGTCACTTGACCCTCTGCATTCTTGACATCCACCGTTTGCTTAGTCGGGAAGAAAGCACCCAATTGTGGACTAAACTCCTGCTTGACGATGGTATCCTGTTGCTCTCCCCGTATCCGAACCGTGATCGGATTTCCATTCGGGTCGTATTCCCGCTGAACTTGCTGTAATAACGCACCTTGATTATTTTTGCTGAGCATTTGCGTCATCTCGCCATGGTTCGGATCATACTTGTACTCGGTCACCAACTGTGTCTGCGCATTCAGCGCTTGAACACTGCTTAGTAACGCGCGTCCAACCCTTTTGGAAATCGTAGCGGTTGGCAACGAATAGTCGTAGCGGTTGGTCACGTTAAGCGGGTTCGTTTCCGATACGACCAAGCCCCAATCGGCGGTATCATATTGTCGGACGGTCGTCTTCTTAGGTGCATGAAGAGCACCGTCCTGAAAGCTTTCCTCCATCCGCGTTGGATTCGGCTTCTCTCTCTCATAGCTGTACTGGACACGCTTCGACTGGTTCGTGTTGTTTACCTTACTTACCACCTCAGTATTAAAAACCTTAGGTGGTTCATAGAAACCAGCAGGCCGTCGCTCATACGTGTGCATCGTTGATTTCAAGCCGTCATCTACAGTCGTCGTTAACGTATATTTTTCGTCATACTTGGAACTGCCGTGTATTTTATACGTTAGCGCGGTCGAGTTCATCTTCGTCTGGGAGGCCGAACTGTACGACACGTGTCGGGAGGAATAGTATATGCTTTGTTCCACCGCATAGGGTCCAATACTCATTTCCCATGCACCGAGGATGCCAAATTGAGAGAGCGCTTTGGTCGGATGCTCGATCGATGTCAGTAAGATCGCTTTGTTTTGCCCATACGTTTCAAGCTTCTCGGAAGGGTGGCCTACGTAACGGTACTTCTCCATCAGATTAAACTGCAAGTTATTCCATTCTCGATATCCGTATTTCGTTGAACGACCTAGAGGGTCAATAACCTCGTCTAGCACTTCCAGTTCACGAAACTTTCCGTTCGGCCCATCGCCGATTTTACGTTTCTTATAAATAACCTTCTTATCATCCATGCTTACTGTCACCGTATGATTGATCTTATCGTAAGCAAACCACATTTGATTATTAACCTTTCCGTCTTTGGAAGAACTGACAATAAACCAAAGCACCTCCTCTTCCATGGAGGGCCCTTGATACATAAACTCGACCCAGTTGCCAAACTTGTCGTCCATTCGAACCAACTTACCGTCTAAGCTAAAATATTGTTTGATGCCACTTTTATGATCCTTCAGGACAGAATCTGGTCTTTTACCACTTATTTTGGTGACCAATCTCTCTTCTTCGGTTGCAGCATCAAACGTCAAGTCCTTATAAGGATAACCAAGCAACGATAGCTTATTGATCCCATGGGGATCGCCAAGGGGATAGGAGCCGACACCTGCGATGTAAATGGAACGCTCTTCATTCACCTTCCAGGCATTTCGGATATAGGAAATATCCCAGATCCACCCTTTTCCTAACGCGTGCAATTCATCTTCAGGAGTAGGACGCGTGCTGTTGGTATCATTGGTGACGTAGATATCATCCTTCGCGCGGCTGCTGTCATACACTCTCCGAAGCGCAAATCCCATGCCATTAGCACCGGACATGACCAAATCGGTGGCGGATACTTGCAGCGAACCGTCGATCGTCGAGATTTGCTCATTGTCCGAGCCGATGGTATAAGGCGCTTGATCGGGCTTATGCGCTCTCTGTTTGAGTGCAATTTGATCATATGGACTTGTGTTAAATAGCCCGTCCTGCAAGCTGTACACGTGGTCCGTGACAGAGTTGGCGCTTGCCTTGTCCAGAATAGGCTTAGGTTTAGGTACAGCCTTCGCCTTGGCATAGACCGCGTCCGTTACACTCTTTATTTTGTTCAAATGGTTCAAGTTCGTGTTGTGTAGGGTTACTGGATCTAGTGGAAGGTTGGGGTACTGAGCTGTCATGAATTTCTCGTAGGAGTTGCCCTGCTGCTTCTTTTCTAAGCCTTGGTAAATATGATGAAGCTGGTAGCCCTTGGCCATTTCATTCAGAACCCAGTCGCGATTGACATCGAACTGGTAAGTTACCGAGGTGACGGTGATGAGATTGTTGAGGTCGTCTGCGGTCATAGTCTGATCCACAGCATTCCGTTTAAAAGAAGGTGAATAGACCGTTTGGCTGACAGATGACGAAGACTTAGCGACAACGCGATTCGTGGCTTGTCTCGCTTCGGCCGGAGCTAACGGCAAACTGGTTAGGACCAATACAACAATAAGTAAAATAGATATCTTTTTCTTCATCATTTAAGTAAGCTCCCTGTTTCATAATGATTGTACACTTTTCCCCTTCACACCTTTACTCTAATGAGCTATACACTAAATCCTTTGCAGCATTCAGCGTTGTTTTGTACATTTCACTCTGAATTTCTATCTCATTCAACGCTCTGTTCCAAATCTTCAAATCTGCCATTTCCCCATTGAATTTATAGTGATCATCATGGCCCCAACCCGAAATGAACGCTTTATTCGTAACATTACGCTGTTGCGCTCCTCCATTCTTAGAAAGAGTTTGTTTCACACCATTCAGATAGAGTTCGTTCAGATAAGGATCTCCGTTCGTAAAAATAGCTGTCACGTGCACCCAACGATTGGACAAATCACCAGACTGGACCCCATACATATCCCCAACGCCTGTATTGAACCCAAATCTATTCCCCTGAATGTATAGTGTATACATATCCCCCCAACTAAAAGGCATTTCTGAATCCTGACCGTTCCATTTCATCCAAAATTGAACCGTTGATTTGGCCCCCGCAGCTGTATTCACATTAAGTTTGTTTAATTCTAGACGCTGTGTTCCCTTTAGCTTAAAAGAACTGTTCGGTGCATCACTCCATTTCCAGTGCCCCACTAAATGATCCATGGCTACAGGTTGTACAACTACTCCACTGCTATTAATTTCAGTTCCATTTAAAGCACGATTCCAAATTTTCAAGTCGGCAAGCTGGCCTTTAAACTTGTAGTCATCATTGACAGACCATCCCGAAATCGTAGCATTGTCCGAAACATACTTTAGCCGCGACAACGTATTGCCATAGTGCTGCAAAGGTTGGCGCTCACCATTCACATAAAGTTCACTTTTGGTAATGTCTCCGTTATTAAAAATGGCCGTAATACGCACCCATTTATTTTGTAACTGCTGCGCGTTGAACCCATAAATATCTGCAACTCCACTATTAAAGCCCAGTACATTGCCCTTTATCCAAAGGGTATATCCCGAATGCCACGAAAAGGGCATCATATTATCTTGACCTGTCCAGTACATCCAAAACTGAACCGTCGTTCGTCCATTTTCAGCTACATTAAGGTTTTTAGCGAGTATGTGTTGCTTTTCATGACCCGAAAACGTCTTTTTACTATTTGGAGCAGTTCCGATATCCGATAACTTCACATTTTTCTGATTCAATAGATTCCCGTTCACATCATACTCATATATCATCTGACTACTAGCAGCAACGGAACTTGTAAACAACATACTTATAAATAAAACGATAATCCCCATTTTAAAAGAACGATATTTTTTCATGTTTACTTCCCCTTTAGCCTATAAAATATGTTTGTGTTCAATTGAAAATTGACAAAGTTTCTTCTCAATCTTACTTAAGCCTCCTTTTCTTTGATTGATGTAACACTATTTAAGTATATTTGTAGTTGAACTATTTTCCTTAACTATAAAAAAAGTGAAACTTTCGCTAAGTTTCAGCATGAATCAACAAATAATAGAAAATCCTAGAACGATAAGAGCCATTTGCACGATTGATCCACTGTCAGCCCCCTTTTATTGAACGTAGTCCCGAAGTTCTTTTAGTACCACCAGCATTCAAACGAAATTAAAAAAAACCAGTCACCGATTAAGTTTCGGCAACTGGTTTATTAGGAAAATAAATATATAATTCTATGCAGATTCTGTGCGCACTTCTGCGGAAGCCGGAGCAGGTTCTGGAGCCATCTTTTTCGCTAAATAAACCGCAACGAAGATCGCTGTAATTCCGCCTACCAGCTTCCCGACGATCATCGGGAAAATCATCTCTTTCGCCACCCCAGCCGTAAAGCCGAGGTGATCGCCAAACACGAATGCGGCAGACACCGCAAACGCAACGTTAATCACTTTGCCGCGCGCGTCCATGTCTTTCATCATCCCGAACATCGGGATGACGTTCGCAAGCGTAGCTACCATACCCGCTGCCGCAACTTCGTTCATGCCAAGCAGTTTGCCCATTTTCATAAGCGGCTTGTTGAACAGCTTCGTAATGACAAATACCATCGCAAAGGCACCTGCCAACACAATGGAAATATGGCCTACGATTTGGATGCCTTCCTCAATCGGAGCGAGGCCAGGAATAATTGTAATCCCTGTAAGCTGCTGCGTAATGCCAGCTGCCAGTCCGAGTGTCGCCACGATAACGATAAACTGTCCGAACACCGTGAAGCCCTTAATCATACCTTGTGGGAACTTCCACAACCCGAGCACGATAAGGACAGCGAACAAGATGATCGGCACCAGATTGGACATAATCATCCCCAGCGAGTAGCCTGCGACTAAGCCACCAACCAAGCATCCGAGTGGAATCGTGACGATACCAGCCAAGACACCCGTAGCTAAATACTTATGGTCTTCCTTTTTAATAATGCCAAGTGCAACTGGAATGATAAATACGATTGTTGGGCCAAGCATAGCACCTAGAATCGTACCAGCAAACAAGCCTGCTTCAGGTGTTTGCGCTAACTCCATCGCGAGGGAGAATCCCCCCATATCGTTCGCTAGTAGCGTAGTCGCAAACATGGCAGGATCTGCGCCCAGCGCACTGTATAACGGTACGACAATCGGGCTTAACAACTTAGCCAAGACTGGCGAAAGCGAGATAATACCGACCATAGCCAACGTAAGCGAGCCCATTGCCATGATCCCTTCATCGAATTGATGCCCTAGGCCGAATTTGTTGCCAATTGCTTTATCAAGCGCACCAAGAATCATAAATAGTACCATGCCGTAAATAATAATTTCGTTAATTTCCATACATGTGCTCCCCCTTTCTGATGTTCCCTTTCAACAACTATTAGCGGAACTGCTGTTTGATCTCTTCACTTGGAGAACGCAGCACCGAATGATGAACGATCCGTTTTTGATCCATCGCGGAAACAAATACGTTCATTCCCTGCTCCACATCACTGACACTTCCCGTAAATACGGCGAGAAATTTGCCGCCAATCGCCATGCCGAGATTCATTTTTTTCAAATAAATATCGCACTGCTTCAAAGCTTCGTTTAATGCATAAATGCCGGATGATACCGTCGACGTTTCCACAATGCCGAGGGCGTCTACAGGATAAGAAGCGTTGCGACGCTTCAGCCCTTCTTCAATGTCAGGATGAACACCTTGCAGGAAAAAGTCGCTAATGCGGTATTCACCAGCTTCCACCTTGGCAGCTTCCAGTGCGACCTGCACATCCGCCGTATCACCGCTCATAATAATGAGAAATTTACCTGGACAAATCGGCTTCAGATGATGAACGGTTACCGGAGAGGTTTTTAGCATGCGGTCGGCTGTTTCATATCCCTTGCTAATACTTCTTAGCTCGATCACCCCGATCGCGCTACTCATCGGTTACCTCGATCGAATCGATGATTCCGACGATAACGGCATCAACCGGAATATCCGCATTCGCAAGCGAAGTGCGGGCAGCACTTCCTGTCGTCACGAGCACGTTGTCGCCAACCCCCGCTCCCGCATTATCTGCAGCCACGATATACTCGTGTTGAACCCGTGCATCGTCATGCGAATACGGCTTAACCATCAAAAAGGTCAGTCCATTTAGCTTATTATCTTTGCGAGTAGCCCAAAGGCTGCCCACTACTTTTCCGACAATCATCGGTCAACCTCTCCTCGCCGTTACCTTCTGTGTACCTGCATCTGCTGCATACGCAAATAATCCTGTGCGAGCGGCGTAATAATACTGTTGCGATCGATGACGATTTGACTACCGTTGTGCAAGCGGTACTTTTTCACTTCTGCTTCCGTAACGACTCTACAAGTCAGTACTTCCGCCATGGGGGATACGATATCTTGTGCAAGCTCGTTAACAGACGAACACGCGGCACAAAGCTCAGACGCTCGCGCTGACGCTGCCTGCGACGCTGCTGACGCATGCGGCGTTACCTGCGACGCTGTTGACGCATGCGCCGCTTCCTCTGCACGGCTATCCTCCAGACACACCGCCAGCAGCTCCGACTGTTTCACTAGCCGAATACCATAACTAGCCAGCTGATCAGCACATTTTTCATACAGCTTGTACAATAGAACAGGTGCCGAAGACTTGTATTTGCGATAATACAGCCCCTCTTCAACAGCAATAACCCGTCTTCCCTTTAACAACATCGTCAGCACAAATCGTTCACGTGGGCCTGCACTGATCCCATTTGCTAGGTTAACGAGCAACTGCATGCACAGCTTCGGCATTATGAGCAGATCACAATCTCTAAGCGTCTCGTTGTAATAGGACAATTCCACATGTGGACGCAACAAGTTCTCCAGCTCCGGTAAAGGTTCCTCGGACAGCACGAGCACTCGCTTCCTCTCCACTAGCGAAGATTCATCCGTCTGCTCCAGGCCTATCCTGCGCAGAACCTCATTTGCCACCGCTTGAATAAGTGCTGCTCGCTGTTGAGCTTTTATGTTCATTTTTTCACACTCCTAAACCTAGCTGCCCTTTTTCAAAATTTTCCCCTTCGTGCCTTTCGCAAAGCCACACGCATTCGCCTCGTCATAGTCGATATGCATGTACGTTTCATAGTTATCGCTCACTCGAATAAGTACATCATCAAAAATGAGCGGGCGCTTGCCGTACACTTTTACTTGTACAATCTCGCCGTTGTCCACATTGAATTTCTTCGCATCTTCCGTCTTGACGTGAATATGACGCTGTGCTGCAATTAGTCCTTGCTCAAGCTGCATCACATTGCTGCCGGAAGCGATCACGATGCCTGGCGTTCCGTCCAATTTACCGCTTTCTCTTACCGGAACTGGCACACCTAACACAACCGCATCCGTATGTGAAATTTCCACCTGCGATTGCTTGCGCTCCGGCCCGAGCACAACCACATTATGCAATGACCCTTTCGGACCGATCAGCGTAACACGCTCTTTGCACGCATATTGTCCGGGCTGGGACAGATCACGCGCTTTCGTTAATTGATAACCTTCGCCAAACAATGCATCTATCGCTGCTCTATTTAAATGAACATGTTTACCGGATGCTTCGATCTCGATGCAAGTTTCATCCTGTACCCGTTTAATGACTTCATTTACAATGCTCTCTAAGAATTGATTATCCATCCTGCTCACCTCATGAGTTGTACTGTCCTACGCGGATGCGGAACATGATGATCCAGAACAGCGAAGACAGCCGATTCAGTGTTCGAATAATATCTTCACGCTCTGCTTCACCGTGATCCTTTTTGAAGGCCTGATAAGCAAGTAGCTCCGTCTCCCTCGTCATCGTGCGCAGCGCATTTATCACAACAACCGCTTCGCCCATATCAAAGCTCGGTTGAAAATGTTCCAATCCAAAATACTTCTTAGGAAAATGAGACTGCTCACGCAGCTCCTTGGGCGTCATCCCCAGCAAGTTAAACTCTTCAATACTTTCACTTAACACTTCACAGCGTACGATTCGTCGTACAAATTGCAAAATTTCTTCCAAATCATTGACCAATTTGGTCATGTGTAGCTTGTGACAGCTAATTTGTGCTTCCAGTAATTTCGTTTCTAATGAATCCAGCTTGCCACGGAATAATATCCGCGGATGGTCTTTGAACACGAGCATGTTGCCATACAAATGAGTCATATGCTCTGGCTTGGTTTCCAAAAATCCGCCATACAGCGTGCGAAAACGCTTTTTGCCTGCGGATGCTTGTTCCGTGTCCAAGTTGGTGGTGATTTGCAGCTTAACTTCCTTCTTCGGCAGCAGTCTTTCCGAATCCGTATCGGACACTTGAGGCGCTTGAGACGCTTGCACAGAAGCTTGTACAGCTAATTGCACAGTTGATTGCACAGTTAATTGTTCAGCAACTTGCACGTATCGAAGTTCAATCTGATGGTCGGTCAAGAAGCTCTTTGCTGAAGGCGTCAAAATCGTCCCCTTCACCGTCTCGTATACCGCAACCTCTTTCAAATTTTGATTTCGAAAATATTTGCGCAGTTCGCTTTCCGTAATTACAGCCATGTTCTCACATCCTTTTACGCTCGATCATTCGAGCGACTGGCAGTAGGGCTATCCGAATTAGCAATTGGCAAGAAGTGGGGTGCGGCTCTACACCGCACCCTCCCTTCCGCCTACATGTATGATGACGTCGTAATTACTCTGTAATTTTCGTCTTTGGAAGAATCGCGTCCACTTCGGAATGTGGTCTTGGAATAACATGTACGGACAACAATTCTCCTACACGCTCAGCTGCTGCTGCACCTGCATCTGTTGCTGCCTTAACTGCACCAACATCACCGCGAACCATTACTGTAACAAGACCTGCACCGATTTGCTCTTTACCAATCAACGTTACGTTAGCTGCTTTCACCATTGCGTCTGCTGCTTCAATTGCACCTACCAAACCTTTAGTTTCAACCATTCCCAATGCGTTTGCGTTTGCCATTTTAAAATTCCTCCTAGTAGTTGTATGTTAAATGTGGTGGATAAACGTTTGCATAAAGATGTAAACCTGAACTACATTTTTTCCAAAATGCGTTTCACAATCATGTTAATGAGCTGCTCTTTATCATCCAAGCTAATGCCCACTGGTGCAGATTGCACCGAAGGTTGCGCTGTTGGTTGCGCTGCTTGTGCCGCCGCTTCCACAGCAGGCTGCTCAACCAAGTCTTCCAACTCTTTCAGCCCATATGCCAGTCTGCGAATGTTAAGCAGGTTAAGCGGACTGATGTTGTCGGAAGTTGAGCTTCCGCCCACAGCACCACAGCCTAATGTAAGTGCAGGTGCAAGCGCCGTTGTCGCGCCAATACCGCCTAATGCCCCTGCTGTGTTCACCAACAATCGAGATACCGGTTTCTTAAGCGCAAACTGACGGACGATTTCCTCGTTTTCCGAGTGGATCATCATCGTATGTCCAGCGCCTTCGCCATTCAAAATCTCGATACAGCGCTCACATGCCGCCTCCCAGCTCTCTTCTGTGTAGAACGCCAGAATCGGAGCCAGCTTCTCCCGCGAATACGGCACGTTGCGGCCCACTTGAGTCTCCTCAGCGATGAGGACACGTGTGCCCGCTGGGATGTTCAAGTTCGCCAGCTTCGCGATATGCTCCACGCTGCGGCCAACGATTTGCGGATTCATCGTGCCGTTGGCACGCATAATGAATCGGCCAAGCTGCGCTGCTTCTTCTGCTGTAAGGAAGTAAGCTCCTTGTCGCTTGAACTCAGCAACAACAGCTTCCTTGCTGCACGCTTCGACGACGACGGATTGCTCGGAAGCACAAATGGTGCCGTTGTCGAATGTCTTCGAATCCAAAATGCGCTTAACCGCAAGCGGAATATTCGCACTTTTTTCAATGAAGGCAGGGCCGTTACCTGGGCCGACACCAATCGCTGGGGTACCGGAGGAGTAAGCCGCTTTGACCATCGCCTCTCCACCTGTAGCCAGAATTAAGGCTGTGTCTTTATGCTTCATCAATTGATCCGTTCCTTGAATCGTAGGAACAGTCATTGTAGCAATAGCTCCTTCTGGGCAGCCCGCTTGCACAGCCGCTTCATGGATCACCTTCACCGTCTCCAAAATGCTCTTCAGCGCATTCGGATGCGGGGAGAACACGATGCTGTTCCCCGCTTTAAGCGCGATAAGCGCTTTATAAATAACGGTAGAAGTCGGATTCGTCGATGGAATCAAACCAGCAACAACGCCGACAGGCACCGCCACTTCCATCACTTTGTTCGCTTTGTCATCCGTCAGGACGCCAACCGTCTTCATCTCTTTGATCGACTCATATACATGCTTCGAAGCAAATGCATTTTTAACGATCTTGTCCTGCCAACGACCAAAGCCTGTTTCCTCATTCGCCATCTTCGCTAGTTTCTCGCGATGCGTGTAGCCAGCATCAGCGATTGCTTTGACAATTGCATCAATTTGCTCCTGCGTCATAACGGCAAGCTTGGCTTGTGCCTCCTTAGCCTTCTTGATCAGGTCGCGTACTTCCTGAATGGATCTTAGGTCTTTATCGTATGTTTCCATCAATACTCCTTCTCTCCATCACATCTTTAAGAGCTGGCTTTATTTTTGTTCTTCGAACGCTTCACTATGGATGAGGCAGTCGGCTTTAGCGAAGCTACATTTGCAATCGCCTCAACCTGCTCTGCCACCTTCATTTGCTCGCTAAACGCAGAAGTCATTGGCTGATTAGCACCAGTTTGTGTGCCTGATTCTTTAAAAGTTGTATCTTGAGTATCTGCATCCTGATTACTTATGCCTTGAATGCTTGTGTCTTGGATGCTTGTACCTGGAACATTTACCTCCGACGCGCTTGCTTCCGTCGCTTCTGTGGAGACAGGCGTATCTGCCCCATCTGCCTTTGCAGTAGTAGCTACATCTACTTCGAGCATCGCATCTGCCTTTGTATGATCACTAACTTCCTTCGCGATCTCCGGCTGCTGTTCACTCGCACTCTCATCCTTCAGACCGAGCATCATAGCAGCAGTCTCCTCATGCAGCCTTGCAATCACATGATGTCTCAGTAGCACCTTCAATTGCGCAGCAGTCTCCGCTCCGGCAGCTACAGCCGCTTGCACGGCCCCAACATCACCGCTTAACTTGACTGTCATAATTCCGGCATTCACTTTTTCCATGCCAATGCAAGTCACATTTGCTGCCTTCAAAGCGGCATCCAGAGCGGCAATAGCTCCTAGATAACCGTCAACTTCCACTAAACCTAACGCAAAATTTCTCATAGGCTAGTTCCTTAATAATTCGTCGGGTTATCTGCGACGAATTGCACAGCTGCTGCAAAGGCATCACATGCCGCTTTGCAAGCTGATTGACTTCCCGTCAGCAGAGCCCCGCCGAAATTCGTCTCGGAAGGTGGGCCGAAGAAGGTGGCAATCGTGACGTCTGCCGCTTTCAACGCCGCATCAAGCGCATACATCGCTTCCAATGGAGGAGCGATCAAGTACGCAAGTGCTTCGCCTTCTTTGATGTTGGCCGTCTGGGACAAATACGTACCTGTGCGGGAGACACAATGCGCGAAATACGTAATGCTGTTATCCTCATTAGCACTTATAAAATGTGCGCCGCCCTCGATGAAATCAACGATAGCGTTCATCCCGCTGCGCACTTCATCCGGACTAGGTCCAGCTATCATGCCGATGACCTCACCAGCGAGCTTCGTTGAAGCATTCGCAGATCCGGCATACATGCTCTTGGCATAGACCACGTCAACCATAGCTGCTTTCGTTGCTTCATCAAGCGCCGCATATGTGACATCGTCGATGTCAGCTGTAATAATGCCCAAGCTTTTATGGTGTGGCTTCAGCTCTAACTTGCTCGCCATATCATGGCTTACGTTGGAAATGAGCTTCATGCCCAACACCTTTGCATGAATCGGTTCGTTTCTCATACGAGCCACCTGCCATCCTATAGTTTCAATTCAATACCAGATGCTTTACGGTCAATCATCGTCTTAATCAATTCTGCAATGTGCGCCCCTGCTTCCACCGCAGGCGTTCCGCCCGAGTGAATGTTCGAGATAACCGTACGTCTCGCTTCAGGCATTCCGACAGTCGGCTTGTAAGCAATGTAGGCACTCATCGATTCTGCTGTAACGAGTCCTGGACGCTCACCAACCAACAAGCAGACTACATCGGCCTCAGTCACGTCACCGATCACATCCATGGAAGGAACACGACAATGCTTCACGAACAAGATATTGCCGATCTCAAAGCCATACATCTTAAGACCTTGTATAATAGCTGGCACAATGTCGCGCAAATTCGCTTCGATCGCTGCCGAACTTAAGCCGTCACCGACCATCAACTGCACCTTAGCCTGTTTCGTCGTGTTCTGCTTGATATCTTCAATCGTTGCTGCCGAGAACTGACGGCCCAAGTCTGGACGTGTAATATATTCATCCTTATCGCGGCACATCGTTGCTACTGGGACAAGGTTCATTTCTTTTACAAACTCTTCGGACACGTAAGAGAATACAGCATCCTGTGCAGCAGCATGGTCAGCGCGGAATCGCAGTGACGTAATCGTCTTATAGCGCGGACCTGCACGCCATACGCCAAGACGTGCTGGTGTTTTTGCCTTCATTTTCATATAACCTTCACGATCTTCTGGATCAGGAACGAGCAATAGCTTGCGCAAATCGATCTCCGTAATATCATCCAGACATTCACCACTGTCCAGATGAGCCTGGGCGTGATCCTGCATATTCGTTGACCCATTCGCTTGTACATGGCCTTGTACATCGCCCTGCATTGGCACTTGCGACGGAACGCTCACCTGCACCTGCTCCTGTCCATGCACTTGTTCGCCAAGTGTCGGCTGCGCCAACTGCTCAGCAGACATTGCAACTGCACTCGCAACCGCATCTACAACTACATCTGCCGCTACATCCGTCGCAGGTTTCGCGTCAGATTTCGTGTCAGCCTTTGCCGGCACCGCGCCCACCATCTCGTTCAAAATCGATTCAATCATCGTCTTCAAATCTTTTTCGTTCATTTGCCCTTCCTCCTTTCCTATTTCAGAAACACAGATGCGTCCCCAGCTCTTTTAGTCAGCTTGCCATTTTCAATAAAGCCCATCTTCTCCATCCACTGTTCGAACTCGCGAATCGGACGCAGACCGAGCAATTCACGCAACGTCGCCGTCTCGTGATAACCTGTCGTCTGGTAATTCAACATGACATCGTCACCATGCGGGATACCCATGAAGAAGTTACAACCTGCCGCAGACAATAGCACCGCTAAGTTTTCCAAGTCGTTCTGATCCGCCTTCATATGGTTCGTATAACAAGCATCACAGCCCATCGAAATGCCTGTCAGCTTGCCCATAAAGTGATCCTCAAGCCCAGCGCGGATAACTTGCTTTGCATCGTACAAATACTCAGGCCCGATAAAGCCAACAACCGTATTAACGAGGAACGGATTGTATTTTTTCGCAAAACCGTAACAGCGTGCTTCCATTGTCACTTGGTCGATACCGTGATGCGCTTCCGAAGACAGCTCAGATCCTTGACCCGTTTCAAAATACATCACATTCGGACCTGCCACCTGTCCATGCTTCAGTACAAGATCCTGTGCTTCAGCGATTGTAGCGGAATTAAAACCGAATGCTTCATTCCCTTTTTGCGACCCTGCAATAGATTGGAAAATCAGTCCTGTCGGCGCTCCACGCTTAACAGCTTCCATCTGTGTCGTGACGTGTGCAAGTACACACGTTTGCGTTGGAATGTCCCACTTCACACGGAATTCCTCAAAACGATTAAGAACGCGCGTTACGCTTTCTACAGAATCGTCTACCGGATTGAGGCCGAGCACGGCGTCACCGATACCGAAAGTCAAACCTTCCATTAAGGAAGCCATAATGCCATCTGGATCATCTGTCGGGTGATTCGGCTGCAAGCGTGCCGACAAAGTACCCAAGCGACCGATCGTCGTGTTCGCTGTCGCCGTAATGCGAATCTTTTTCGCCCCGTACATCAGGTCGAGATTGGACATAATTTTAGCGACCGCTGCGACCATTTCAGCCGTAAGACCACGAGAGACACGCTTAATATCCGATTCCGTTGTGTTCTCATTTAAAATCCACTCGCGAAGCTCTTCCACGGTCCAGTTTTGAATTTCGCTATAGATGCGTTCGTTAACTTGATCCTGAATAATACGTGTTACCTCATCTAACTCATAAGGAACCGCTGGATTGTTGCGCAAGTCTGACAATTTAATTTGGGACAGCACCACTTTTGCTGCCACACGTTCTTCTGACGAAGAAGCCCCCAGACCGGCCAGCATATCCCCCGACTTTTCCTCATTGGCTTTTGCCATCACTTCCATTAGGGAATTGAACTGATAAACGCGACCAAACAATTTCGTTTTTAAAATCACAAAAGCTCCTCCTTCCGCATACAACGCTCTTATTTCAACTCCATGGAGTCGTGCCATTCATTCCGTAAAAAATCCATTCATTTCGTAAACTTGCCATTCGTTCGATCAATGGAATACAATCGTTTTCACCACGACAGGCAATACTTTTCCATCGGCAATCGGCTTGCCGATATCGATATAGTCGCCATTGTCAACGTGCACACTGTCTAGGCAAATAACGTCCTTCTTATAATCAAGCAGCGCATATAACGTTTGTCCCAACACTTTTGCCATATCATGACGGACAATGACAATGAGCGGATACTTATGCTCTAGCAGCTCGGACATCCCTGTGTACAGCCCACGAGCATACTTCTGTACCTCTTGGAAGCTCGGGCTGTTCTTCCCTTCGATCGCAATCGCGACCTGCTGCACATCATTGTTCAACTTAAACCAGTTCAGCTTATCGGCAATCGCGCGCGCCAGTACGTCATCACTTCCAGATTCATCGGCTAAGGATAGCTTCAAAATAGGAATGTTCTTAATCGGGAAGCTCTCTTCCGTGTACGTTATCGTGCTGCCGCTGATCTCGGTCGTATGGGAACCCGCTCCAACGACAGTAGCCCTGATCGTTTCGACTGCACGCGCCATCGTCATCCGCTGCGTCAGTGGCGAAGCAGCAATCGCCCTCCCGAGCAAGATCCCGATATCTCCGTATTGGAACACATCGTCAGCTGCTTCTTCATAAATGTAATCAGCCACCCCACCGGAGAACGAGATACACGCAATGGCCTGATCGAGCCGCAGCCCTTTGTTCGTGACAATCGTGTCATAGTAGTCACTTAGCGGACGTAGCCCGACGCTTTCCTCAAGCAGCTTGACCATTTCCCCGATAATCGGCTCGAGATCGGCAGGCGTTACATGCTGCCCTACAGTCAGCGCTAATCCTCGCCGCGCTGCGAGCTGCTTAATCTTAGGTGCAATATACGTAATCTGATGTGACCCTTGGTCAACTCTGATGAGTCGACCACCGATGTCTAGACATCCCGTATCCAATAGCTCACCATTTGCAAACAAGGCTAGATTGCTCGTACCGCCACCAATGTCAATGTTCACAATGGAGGTCGAATGCTCTTTGGAATACGTGTGAGCACCAGCCCCTTTAGCGGAAATAATGCTTTCCAGATCTGGGCCTGCTGTCGCAACTACGAAGTCCCCGGCGAAGCCGCTTAACGATAGCAGCACCTCATTGGCATTTTCTTTACGTGCAGTCTCACCTGTAATAATGACTGCCCCCGTTTGAATGTCGTCCTTCGAGATGCCCGCTTTCTCGTATTGCTCTTGTACAAATAACTGAATCTGATGCATATCAATCCGATTGTCAGCAAGTACAGGCGTGAAGCAAATATCGCTGCGATAGACGACCTCTTTATCCGTAATGACTAAGCGCGGCACCGAAAAAGAGGATGATAAGTTCTCAATATGCAATTTCGACAAGACCAATTGCGTCGTCGAAGTTCCCATATCAATGCCTACACTTAGCAAATGTTCATTCACTACTCTCACCCCCTGTCGCTTCATATCGCCGATAAGTACGCAAAAAGGCTTAAAGTTATAACCCTCCCGAATATCGGAAATGGTTCACTCTAAGCCTCTTTGCTTATTGGACTACATCTTTGTAGCCTGAATATTTATTTTTTAAATGTAAAGCTTACCGCCGTACCGCGACCATTAGATCCAATGGTGAGCTTACCTTTGAGCTTATCTTTCACATAGCTGCGGACAATTGATAGCCCCAAGCTTTTGCGCGAGCTTTCAACCGTAGGGAATCCGACACCATCATCCGTTACGATTACAGTAACTAACCCGCCTTCCAGCTGGGCATTTACCGTAATCGTGCCCTGCGTGCAATCCCCAAACGCGTGTTCATAGCTGTTGTGAATCAGCTCATTCACAATGAGCGCAATGGCAACCGTACGGTCACTATCCAGACAAATGCTCTCTGTAGCCGTAATGTGAATATCGATCAGGCTGCAATTAACGAAGCACCGCTGAATATTCGACGCGATGAGCCGAATGACATCAAGCAAATCCACTTGCGCTTCGATTTCCGTCGATAATAGTTCATGAGTCGCCGCAATCGCAAGCACCCTGCTCACACTATCGTTCAAGCTTTTTTTAGCTTCCGGACTCTCACATTGCCGCCCCTGAATACGGAGCAGTGAAGCGACCGTCTGCAAATTATTTTTGACCCGATGGTGAATCTCACGTATCGCAACCGACTTGGAAACAATCTCTGCTTCCTTATGTTTAATCTCGGTCACATCGTGTAAAATGACGCCCACGCACAAGTCTTGCTCTTCGATAAACAACCGCTTCACCTGATAATAACGGTCAGCCACCTTCACATCCGTTGTCAATGGACAACAAGGTAACGTCGTATGCTGCCTCATCAACTCGGAGAACATCGTCTGATCCAAGGACAAATTATCATAATGCAGCCCTTGAATGTCCTCCAAGTAACCAAGCTGCTTATAATACTCCGATGCCTTCTCATTTTTCAGCTTCAAAAATCCCCGCTTGTCGAACACCAGAACGGCATCCTCCAACTGATTAATGATCGAACCCTTGAAACGCAGTATCGCAGTCAGCATCGAAGACATCTCACTGTCCTCGTATTGCGTTCCCGTTACATTAAAATGAGCTTGAATGTTATCGATCACATCTTTTTCATAAATGACGACCGCAATCACTTTATCTTGGCTCTTAATCGGATATACCGTCTGCCGGACAAGTTGCTCTTCCTGCGTATTCGCGATAAGTCCCTGTGACATCATACCCGTCTCCAACGTACGCAGGGCACCTGGCTCGTTTGCGCGTAGCGCCCTCTCGCCCGTGACCGAGCGCTTATACAGCGACTGCCCTTCTCCCGGTCGACGATGGTAGACTACAATCGCCTCATTGGAAATACTGGACAGCACGTCGATAAACACATCATCTTGCGCGTCCGACATTTCGAAGGATTCGGCGATTCCGATAATCCGTCTAATATCCGCATCTGACAATCCCGTATGTCGCTGACATAGCTGCTCGATCCGAATTCTGTAATCAATCATACGAAATGACGATGGTCGTTGCGATTTCGATCATTGGACACCGTCGATCCATACTTAGTTTACGCAAAGTTTGATAGGCTTCTTCTTCCGTGCAGCCATTTTCTTTCATCAAAATTCCTTTGGCCTTCTCGACGGCTTTGCGCTCTTCCATCTTCTGCGTTAGCTTCGATAGATTTTGCTCAAGCTTACGAATTTCTTTGCCTTTGGCCATCGTCACTTCTACCATTGGAATAAACGACTTTTCATCAAGCGGCTTCACTAGATAAGCAAGTGCTCCGACAGAGGATGCTTTCTCAATCGTTTGTTTGTCGCTGAATGCGGTCAACAAAATGATCCCGCCTGCCAGCTGCTCTGAAATGATTCGTTTGCCCGCCTTTAACCCATCCAAGATGGGCATTTGAACATCCATGATTACTAGATCGGGCAGATGCTTTTTGCATAGTTCGATGGCTTCAAAACCATCTGAAGCTTCGCCTACTACATTGTAGCCCGCCTCTTCAAGCATCTCACGAATATCCATCCTTGTAATAGGTTCATCGTCGACTATTACAATTTTTCCATTCATGTGTCATGCACCTCATTGTCTGCCGTTATTTGCTCTTCTAAATGAACGCTTCTTTCTGAAACATATACGTCGTCTACGCCTCCAAATAGTTGCGAAGCGCCTCTACTCCAACGTTCTCTATCGTCGAGACTTCAAAAATATATTCCGCACCCGCTGCTTGCAAATGTGCTCGCGCTTCGGCGATCTGTGCTAGCGTCTGTGCCAGCTCTACTTTCGTCACGATGCCGATCACCGGCTTGGCGAATACGGTCGCAAAGGCTGGCGGAAAATAGCTGTCTTCCTTCGTACAATCTTGCACAAGTCCGATTACGTCTGCATCAACGCTGGAGACGAGCAGCATCTTGTACAAGTATCGATTCTCGATGCACTCCCCAGGCGTATCGATCGCCTGATCGAGTGTTTCAATCGCTTGCGTCTTCTTATACGCAATTTCTTGGCCGTGCAGCCATTGGCACAGCGTCGTCTTGCCTGAGCCCGTACTTCCGGCCACGATCAATTTCTTCATTGCGGCTTCTCTCCTTACGTTCTCGTAATCTTCGCAGCTGAGAAGCCTAAAATATGTTGCAACCCAATCAGCACTTCACTTACCGCAGATTCCACGGATGATACATCTCCCGTAATGACGAGCGAGCCGCTGAACCGATCGACAAAGCCGATCTGCACCCCTGCCGCCTTCGTCGCGATATCTGCTGCAATAATGGAGGCCTCACTTGGTGTAATAGTCATAATTCCGATGGCATCACGCGTTTCGCTTACTAGCCCCAGCTTCTTATAAATATCCGCATTGGGGTTCGCAATAATGTGAGCCAGCGTAACCTGTTTACCAGGTACATATTCTTGAATAACACGTTGTTTTTCGTTGTGTTGGTTGTCCATACTCTCATCCCATTTCTTGTAAGAAACACGATTTTGCTGTAAAAAAACATAAAGACCCCTTAAAAGTTCGCCACGGAATTTTTAAGAAGCCTCATCGCTTGTATTTGTATGCAACACGCCGTTGTGTTACTTTCACTATATTTGAAAACTGTAAACGTTGTCAACCGCATTGCGCACGAACTTCACGCATAATTAAACTTTAATTTAAGATTGAAACATTTTGTTCAAAATTTGTACGACATCAGCTGTGGTAGGCACACGCGGATTCGTAGCCGTGCAGCCATCTTGTAGCGCTCCCTCGGCAATCAGCTGACGATTTTCTTGAAATGCAGCTTTCTCCACACCTTGCTCACGCAGCGTCTGCGGCATATTGAGCTGTTTTTGAAGTTGTTTAATCGCCTGTACCAGACTGCGAACGCCGCTCTTCGCATTCGGAGCCGACAGCCCGAGCAATTTGGATATTTCGGCATATTTTGCTGCCGTCGCGTTGCTCTCCTCTTTGCTGTAGCCTGGCTTGTAGTCCGCATTAAATTCAATGACGTACGGCAACAGCATCGCGTTCATGCGTCCATGCGCAATGTGGAATTTAGCTCCAGCGACATGAGCAATACCATGATTAAGGCCGAGCGATGTCATATTGAACGCTATACCGGCGAGACAGGAGGCATTGTGAATTTTCTCCCGTGCCTCCATATCATTACCATCCTTATAAGCACGTGGCAAATACGAAAATACGAGCTTGATCGCCTTCTCTGCCATCGCATCGGTAATATCGTTCGCCTTAGTAGAGACGTACGCTTCAATGGCATGGGTTAATACGTCCATCCCTGTATCCGCGGTTATAAAGTCAGGCACGCTTCTGACTAATTCCGGGTCCAAGATCGCTTCTTGCGGCAACATATCCTCAGACACGAGCGGATATTTAATATTTTTTTGCTTATCGCTAATGACAGAGAATGAAGTCACTTCAGAACCTGTTCCGCTCGTTGTCGGGATTGCGATGAACGGAATGTCTCGTTGATTGAGTATTTTTTGCGCAAACAGCTTCATCGCTTTAGCCGCATCTATCGCAGAGCCTCCGCCAATGGCGATAATCAGATCCGCCTGAAACGCACCGAGCGCTTCCACACCCTCTGTGACGATTTCTACAGGAGGATCAGGGATGATATTGCTGAAAATGTACTGCTCGTTGCTCTCATCCAACCGTTCAAACAACATATTAATAAGCCCCGATTTAAGCATAAAAGGATCCGTAACGACAAAAATTCGTTTCTTTTTCCACTCCGACAGGCGATTCAACGCACCTTGTCCTAAATAAATATTCGTCTTGATTGAAATGTTGTTCAAGTAAGGCACCTCCAAAATGTTACGAAATACGAATGGCTCGCTAAATAGTTAGATAACAAAGCAGTTAGGTAACAAAAAAGAGGCTTTTAAAGGAACTCAATCCCTTAAAAGCCTCTTTGCTTGTTATATAATGTGTACGCCATTGTACACAATGATTGCATTTGTAATTGTCTTTCTCCACTGTACACCGCAATCGAGACACTCGTCAACCTTATATGTCACTGCATCGTACATGAAGAAGAGTTATATAAAAAAGGGATGCACCTCGTTGTGCACATCGTTCCTCGACATTGAAGAACTCCCCACTTGCTAGCTATACGTCGTTGTATGTGTTCGGCGGCGAGCACCTGGCATCGCCAACAGCAGCGTTGGCAGCCTTCTAGCCACATAAAAAAAGCCTAGCGAGGCAGAATACGTCACTAGACTTGTAAACCAGTCACTTTCGCCTCGAAATGACGGGTCAGGCAAAGTTACTAGACAATCGACCTGACTTAAGACTGAATACTCAGCCTATTACAGTGGCGGGACCGCGTTGGATTTGCACCAAACTTCCATTGTCTATCACTTTTTCTATTGTGTATGACGTGAATGGGCATCCATTCGACATTATTATAGCACAATCGATCGAGTTGGCAATATAAAGTATTACAAAGGTAGTTACTTATTTTGTAGATTATGCTTGATAACATATTCGACGAGCTCACTCTTCTTCGTTACGTTTAGCTTGGCCATTAGTCTACTCTTATGCGTATCTATCGTTTTCACGCTTAGTACTAGCTTCTGACCGATTTCGACGAGCGAATAACCTCGGGACAAATAATCCAACACTTCTTTTTCACGTGAGCTAAGTAGATGGTAGAGCCTATGATGCTCTTCTTGAATTGACTTTTTTTTGATAGAGGACAGTAGTACGTGTGTCTCCTGAGGACGCAAAAATACGTATCCTTTGATCACGGAATCGATGGCCGCGTACAAGTCCTCATCGACGGCAGCCTTTGGAACGTAACCAGACGCCCCTGCATGAATGACGGCGTTAATGTAGTCCTCATCTTCATGCATTGTTAATACGATTATTTTGGCATCAGCATGTCGCGCTTTAATCTCTTTAAGCACTTGAATACCGTCCATTCGAGGCAAGCTGATGTCGAGAATTAAAATATCCGGCAGCAGCTCCTCGTACAGTCGCAGCGCTTCAATTCCGTCGGCCGCCTCGCCCACAACTTCGTATGAAGGGCGCTTGCCCAACAACAACTTAAGACCTGAACGAATCAAAGCATGATCGTCAGCCAACATGACTCTTGTTACCTGCTCCATCTCGTATCCCTCATTCTGTCTCACATTTTAGTGGAATGGACACCTTCAGTTCAGTCCCGCCCCAATCCGATTTTTCTAGCAGGAACGTTCCGCCGAGCAGCAACGATCGCTCCCTCATGCCATGAATGCCAATCCTATTTTGCCGGCGCGCCTGCTCGAAGTCCTCCTGCTCGATTCCATGTCCGTTATCACGAATCGTGACGTTAATCGCCTGTTGTAACGCTTCCATGCGGACATCGATTCGAGTTGCAGCCGTATGTTTCACCACATTCGTCAAACTCTCCTGCAGGATTCGATATAAGGCAACAGCGGTGTGGCTTTCAATAACTATATCGTCATTGGGCACCGTAAGATGAACTTCAATCGCATACTTTTCTTCAAATTTATTGGCATACTTTCGCATAGCCGCAATTAAGCCCATATCGTCCAAAATGGGCGGCCGTAATTCTACCGCAAGGTCTCTAATTTCCCGCAGGATGCCAGCAGCGATATCTCTGCTTGTCGTCAGCAGCTCTTGCTGCTCGGCATCTTTTGCTTCATTAGCCATGACCCTCATCGTCACGATTAACGAAGTGAGTGCTTGGCTTGTCTCATCATGAAGCTCGCGCGATATTCGTTTGCGCTCATCCTCTTGTGCGGAAATGAGCTTTAAGATGAGAGTGTCTCGTACGCGATCTTTGTCCTGCAATTCATTCAGCAATGCCTCGACTTCTTTATTGGAGCTAATCAAGTTATCAGCCATCTCGTTAAACGCCTGAGCCAGCCTACCAATTTCATCATTGCTCGATACATGAGCTCGCAAAGATAGTTTCCCTGCCGATATCCCCGACGCAACTCGCACAAGATTGTTAATCGGCCTCGTAATAATGCGAGTTACACAGTAGGCAATCCCTGCGGCCCCAACACAAACGAGTATGGTAGCGATAATTAGCTTCCCAATTTTGTTCTTGATGTCGGCCTTCGCTTGCTTCTCCGTCATCCCCACACGGACAAATCCGATGTCACCATCTTCAATGGGAAAGAGCACATCATGAATGAGTCCTTCGTTAGAGACAAGCGTTTCCACATGGGGCTGACCATGTTTATAAAGCATATGGGTATCCATAATCCCTTTAGGAAGATCACCTGAAAACGTATGAGAAACGAGACCATGATTATTATTAATGACCAAAATATAACGGACATCTTCATTTGCTTGCTGCGCCTGTGAAATTAAAAAATATGTCGCATAGTAATCGTCCGTCAATATGTAATCAGAAGATGATGCCGCAATCGTATTCGCAATATTTAATCCTCGTTTTTTAAGTTCATCCGCCATCATATTCGTTAGCGACTCCCAAATAATGTAGCCCAAAATAGAGGCGAGAAATAGCAGCGAGACCATAATAGCCCCAAATATTTTTTGATTGATTTGAAACTTATTCATCCACCTCATGATCGGCCTCTTCCGGTAACCGTGTGAGCGCTGTCAAATAATAAAGGATCTACAGGTACAAATCGATCAATGGATATGCCTTTGAGCGCCGCTTGGATGGCCTCATGCTCATGCATCGTTAAAAAAATATGTTTTATTTTTTTCTTTTCTTCTTCCGACAGATTGCGGTTGACGACCACAGGACCTGTACTGAGCTGCTTGGATTTCGCGATTACTTTTAAATTTTTGGCTAATTCCGGATCTTTCTGTAACGCTTGCTCGAATACTGAATTGTTCACCGCGGCAGCAACGACGACGTTATCCATGATCGCTCTAAGCGAATGCTCATGATTGTGCGTATACATGGACCGACCAAAAAATTGTTCCGGCGTCTCATTCAACTCTGCCAGCTTCTGATTCACAAATAAGTAACCTGAATAGCTGATCGGGTCTGTAAAAGCAATGCTCTTTCCTCTTAGATCAAGGATATGATCAATATCCTCTTGCGAGTTATTGACGACCAAATACCCCTGATAATAGGGAACCCCCATCCGTTCTTGAACCGCGATAGGTTCCAATTCTTCCACATTTCGATAAGTGAGATAGGCCCCTGCTGAGAGAAGAGCGATATCTGCACCACCATTAATGATGAGCATGCTCATTTCTCGATAACTTTTCCGTTGGATCAAAATGACTGGTCTTTGCAATTGCTCCCCAATATGATTGGCAATCTTCCTATAGTGCTTAATCGTATCGGCTGGTGCTAGCAAACTTGAAAAAGTCACACGAATAGGATCATTCCTGCTCTCCTGAAAGGGCTCAGGAGCCGGCTCGGATTTGGTAAAGTCAATCTGGTATTCCGAGCGAGCGTTCTGACAGCCTGACAATAACATAGCTACTACACACACAAGTATAATCACGACATGCCTATTCAAAATCCCACCCCAGTTATTCGAAATCATAATTCGATCACCTAGTATAGCATGATATGTCCTGTCTGTAATGGATATCAATCTAGGAAGCCCGCATCGCATGTTCCATGCGGGTTTTTGTAGGAATTATTCCTACATATTAAGCGATAATTCCTACAAAAAAATCAGAGTTCCACTGATAGTTAGCAGGTCTAATGAACTTGATAATAAAGGGGGGCAATCAACACGTGCACAGAAAACGAAATGAAAGCGCTACATAATTAAAAGGGGTTGAAAACTGTGATTTCATTTTTGAGACCAAAGATGGCTTCTGCCAAGGTCCCAGCGGATCAGATCGAGAAAAAGTATAGACAGTTCCGCTTACAAGCTTTGCTAGGTGTATTCTTCGGATACATGGCATACTACATTGTTCGGAATAACTTTAAATTGTCTACACCTCAATTACAGCAAGAGTTAGGGCTTAGCAATACCGAGATCGGTTTGCTCATCAGCTGCTTGCTTATCACGTACGGTATTAGTAAAGGTGTTATGAGTAGCCTCGCGGACAAAGCAAGTCCAAAGCGTTATATGGCTTTAGGTCTAGCACTTTGTGCGATGGTTAATATTATGTTAGGCTTCAGTACAGCCTTTTGGGTGTTTGCAGCACTCGTCGTGTTACTCGGTTTGTTCCAAGGTATGGGTGTCGGTCCTTCGTTTATTACGCTCGCGAACTGGTACCCGCGTAAAGAACGTGGCTTCATTACAGCCGTATGGAACATTTCTCACAACATCGGCGGCGGTATCGTAGGTCCGATCGTAAGTTTCAGCTTGCTCATGCTAGGTGGAGATGAGCATTGGAAAGTGGCAAGCTATCAAATTCCTGCAGCTATCGCCGTTGTGTTCGTGCTTGTCATCTTGTTCTTGACAAGAGAAAAGCCTGAGCACGAAGGTTTGCCACCTATTAGTGAAATGTACAAAGATAATCTTGATTCAGCACTTGGGAAAAAAGATGAAAAAGCACCATCTGACATGACGGCTTGGCACATTCTCTACAACTATGTACTTAAAAATAAAAATGCATGGTTAGTATCCATTGCAGACGTATTCGTGTACATGATCCGCTTTGGTGTTATCAGTTGGTTGCCGATTTACTTGTCAACTGTAAAAGGATTCTCTAAAGGTGAAATGGGTTTCGCGTTCCTTATTTTCGAATGGGCGGCTATTCCTTCCACACTATTGGTTGGCTACATGACGGACAGATTCTTTAGAGGCTATCGTATGCCACCAGCAATTATATGTATGTTCATTATTTTCTTCGGTATCATCGGTTACTGGCTAAGTGACTCCTTGATTATGGTAACGATATTTGCAGGTCTTATCGGTGCTTTGGTTTATGTACCGCAATTCTTGTGCTCGTTGCAAACGCTCGAAGTTGTACCTCCATTTGCAGTTGGTTCCGCAGTTGGTTTGCGCGGAATCATGAGCTACCTTTTAGGTGCATCGCTCGGTACGACGCTATTCGGACTCTTTGTTGACCTTTGGGGTTGGAACAGCGGATTCTACTTGCTCCTAGCAGCAGCAGTTCTCTGTATCATTTTCTGTTACTGGTTGCATGTAAGTGTTAAAGCAGTTCAGAAGAAAGCTGAAGAAGCTACCGTCTAATGTGTGCTGAGTTGTAACTACTGCGTATCTGGGGCTAAGTAGCAACTACTACGTACCTAGCGGTATAGCATGTAAAACGACTTAGTATGGCATCAGTCTTAATCTCCGAGTATACTAAGGAAAGACGAAGAACGTCCCGAACTATTCCTGTGCGAATAGAAACGGGACGTTTTTTTTATTTTTCTGGAGGGATATAGAGGATGAATTTCGAAGAAACACACGCTGCATTTATCCAAACTCATATTCAGAGCAGGTCAGGAGAACGTAGAGGTCGATTGGAGCGAGGACATCGAGAGGCCGAGCAATTATTTTGTCGCAACATATGGTGGCCGCTACGAGGACATTTCGAACAATTGCATCCAGAATTTGAAGTAATGGACTGGAGAGGTCGCTCCTATTTTTGCGATTTCGTCTTCCTTACACCGCATGAAAAGCTCATTATTGAAGTCAAGGGCTATGGTACACACGTACGT
This sequence comes from Paenibacillus sp. 481, assembly GCF_021223605.1. Lineage (NCBI taxonomy): Bacteria > Bacillati > Bacillota > Bacilli > Caryophanales > Paenibacillaceae > Paenibacillus > Paenibacillus sp. 481. Next base: position 4,031,703 of record NZ_CP075175.1, on the reverse strand, counting down.
GATATGGATAGACTAAAATATTGCAATGAACTGAACCGAGAAACATTTTTAACAGCAATAGGGTATCAAATGATTTCATTTGCCTACGATGATGTTGCACAGCGTCCTGAACTATGCATAATGTTGCTGCGTATGGTACTTAGCCGATATCAGCCAATTGGGACACCCACTCATTTGACTAGTGTAATGGAACGGGAAGTCATTCGTCTTGCTTATTTACTCGCACGTCCCCTGCGCCCCATTGATGTTGAGAATCACCTAAGCATCAACCATCGGACTGTTGTTCGTACGCTTCACACTCTCTGTAAGAAAGAACTTTTATGCTCCATAACTGGAGCGCAAAATAAACATGTCGTTCGATACGAACTTCAAACGAAGGCACTGGGTTTATGTCAATTGTAGAGGTTGTATTTTAAGGCTGTTAGTAAGATCATGTGGAAAAGGCATGGAAGGAGATAGAGTCGATTAAATCATTCGAACGATAGAATGGAAAGTTGTTTCATGTCATGTTATGGAGTCTCGTGTTGTGCAGTGTGGTCGAATGCCTGCAATTATGCATCTTTTCTCATCAACTTATTACTTGAACGATAAAATAAGTGCAATTGTGCATCTTTTCGCTCGTTAAACCCTTAGCTAGCCTTTAGATGACTGAAATACCTGCACATTAGCAGGCATTCTCTCGTAATCATCAATTTGTACTCAATAGCTGCATTTTTACATTAATATGATTTCACTCCACATGTTAAAATGCATGGCAACGCCAATTGGATAGCAAGGAAATGGCGGAGCCTTTCATAACAAGCTTTCAGACAAAAAACGTCCAAGTTCCACCCCTGTAGGAATGAAACTTGGACGTTCCCTTAACATTTAATAAGACACCTCTCCCTGAATTGCCCCTGTCTACATGACACGGGGCAGTTCAGGGAGACTCACACTTGCTTTAACGATATCGAAATGCCACTTAAACTAGCGCCTTGTGCAAATAAGCGCTTAATGCTCTCCTCAACCTTTGGATCAGGTATCAATGGCGGTGCTTGATGCGGCTTCGTACGAGCGTCAATGATAACATTATCGCAGCCCCAATGCTTATGCTCATAGTAACTATTCACGCCGTACATATCATGGGACGGGTTGCTGCGTGTAAATGTAGCCCAGAGGAAGTTATCGATCGTTGCCCCCATAAACTCGCTATCATCACATACGATGATCATCGGACATGAAGTCAGCTCACCCTTGTCACGAATCGCTTCACTCAATTCTTTCATTTGCTGCGCTGCTTCCGTGTAGTTCGTGAATGCAGATCCTTGGATCGCCACAATGCCTGGCATAACGAATGCCGCTCGTTCAAATCCTCGCAGTTCTTGCAGCTGAACAGGAACCTCCGTGCATAAGTCTCTTTTCTTATCGCCTACAGCCGCGAAGACGACCTTACTCCCCGTATTCAAGCCCGTTCCGGAGTAATCAAGGGTATCGATCGTTGTATTCGTCTGAAAATGAATGTCGCGATGCAGATCGATTCGCTCCAATATATAAGCTAAAAATTCCTCTGCATGATGCGTGCTTATCGGCTGTTTCTCTTCAGCCGCGATAAATAAATACTTAGCGAGGCTCAACTGACCCGTTCCTAGTATCCGGTTGGCGAGCGTAAGAATTTCTGCTGGGCGCTTCACTTCTTGATAAGGCGTATAGCGTTCGCTACCAATAGCAAACAGCAATGGATGCACCCCTGCTGCATCGACGGCATGCACCTCTTTTACGCCCGGAATTTCTTGGCGTATTGCTCCCCCTGTTAACTCGTGGATCAACGCGCCGAAGGACGTATCCTCTTGCGGTGGTCGGCCCACGACCGTAAACGGGAAAATCGCATTTTGTCTGGCGTACACTTTATGCACGCGCATGACAGGGAATGGGTGCGTCAGGCTATAATAGCCTAGATGATCACCGAAAGGCCCTTCTGGCTTCGTCTCTTCGGGGTAAATTTCACCCGTAATCACAAAATCAGCATCATGACTAATACAATGCCCTTCTTCATAGCTGTATCGGAAATTACGTCCAGCCAGCAAACCTGCAAAGGTCAGCTCGCTCATGCCTTCAGGCAATGGCATTACAGCCGACAACGTATGCGCAGGCGGCCCACCGATAAAGCAGCTCACCTTAAGCGGCTCACCGAGTTTATTCGCCTTGTGTTGGTGCACGCCAATGCCGCGGTGAATTTGATAATGAACGCCTACTTCTTTGTTCAATTCATATTCATTGCCGCTAAGCTGTACACGGTACATCCCCAGATTGGAATTCATAATGCCTGGCTTGTCCAAGTCCTCCGAATACACTTGAGGCAACGTTACGAAAGCTCCGCCATCCTCCGGCCAAGATTTAATGAGCGGAAGATCGGAAATTTGGATTTCCTGAAACCCAGCCGGACGGCTGTTTTTCTTAACAGGTAGCGCTTTTCTTGCTGATAATCCGGTTCCGACATATTTAAATGGATTTTTGAGCGCTTTCATCGGATCGTTGCGTAGCGCGATGACGTTCTGCACCGGCTCCAGTGTATCCCGGAAAATGAATTTACTGCGCTCGATCGTGCCGAAAAGGTTGGATACCGCGCGGAACTTCGACCCTTTTACATTTTCAAACAATAAAGCCGGGCCGCCCGCCGCATACACTTTCATATGGATAGCAGCCATTTCGAGATTAGGATCAACTTCTTCATGTATACGAATCAAATGCCCATGCTGCTCTAAATCGATGATGCACTCTTCTAAATTGCGATATCTCATGTTATGACTCCAATCTCCTGAAAAAAGTGAACCCCATCACATACGGCGTCACTTTCATATTTAATAGATAATGGATTACTCCTTCCCTTAATTATCGGTAAATTCGCAACCTAGGTCAATGCCGAGCACATACAACTGGAAGTACTCATATGAAACGAGCGGACGTACCTTCTACTTTCATTCATGACGAAGGCGATTTATATTCGTTATTTATCATTTTCGACTTGTCTAGTTGTCGTCTACTTTAAAGTTTAAGATTTGATCACCTTTGTCTGTAATAATTAAAATTCTTCGTTCATCCATTTCTCTCAATTCCTTTATAAAAAGATTAAGTAGATGCAACTAGCTAGTAAAAAGCTCACAACTCTAATGTATTCTTATCAGGCTTGCTTCTCAAGCTCGATGAAGGAAATAGCATTACCATCAGGGTCTGTTATCACAACTATGCGACCAGCAGGAATTTTACGAGCGTTGGTTATGACTTTGGCTCCCCATGACTGAGCCTTTTCGACTGCTTTTTCTAAATGTTTAACGGTGTAACAGACCCTCCATTCCGTCTCCCCCGTTTCAAGAGAGGCTTCCTTCATACTGCCGACCTTCTTCCCTTCGTGTCTGACCTCAGCACTTGCGAGCGTTTCCTCATGTTTAATTTCCACTGTCCAGTTAAACACCTTTGTGTAGAATTCAATAGAACAGGCCAGATCCGTTGTCATAAGTTCAAACGAAAAAGGTGCTCCCTCTCGGTTCAAATTGACATTCATTCCTTTAAAACGCCGTGACTCCCAAATAGACAGAACAGCGCCTGCCGAATCTTGAATGGTTGCCATCCGACCGAAATCGCCCAAATCAAAAGGTTCCAGCAGGAGGTTCCCGCCTGCCTGTTCAACTCTAGCAACAGTTTGATCGACATGATTAACCGCCACATATACACTGATGTGTGGTTTTGTTCCGGGTGGGAACGCTGGAGAATTCAGGTCTGTGAATCCCCCAACCTGATCGTTGCCCGCATAAATGGTTGGATACAACCGATGAGGCCAAGACTCTTGTTGATACCTCCAATTGAGTACATCTTTATAAAAGGTTTGGACTGAAGCCATATTGCATGTTTTTATATCCAACCAACAAAACTCACCTGCTGCTCGGTAGTGCTCCACTTTCATCACTCCTTATTAAAGCCAGTCCCTTAATAGACGGCAAAAAACGCGTACTGCTCCTATGGGAGTGTGCGCGTACGCATGAAATCTTCCTCATTTTGTTCACATTATACTATATGAATGTTTAGGCTTAAAGAAAAATATTCCAAATTATTATTGCTTCATTTCCAGCATTTTAATATCGATTGGATTAAACGCCTCCACATAACGTTTCCGTCCCAGCATGTTAATGGCGGGATACTTGCGGCTGACCACTATTTTATCAGCTGTACAATTTCGCTAACCGAACTTGGCCCTCTCATTAATAGTTCCTCAATACTTAGGGTTCATCTAGAACTACAACATCACACACCAAGCATGCTATAATCAAAATAAATGGAGTTGATTGACAAATGACGGACTTGCTCGATCCTCGGAATGATTTTGTGTTCAAACGGATTTTTGGCAGTGAGGAGAACAAAGATGTGCTGCTTGCTTTCTTAAACCGAACTTTCGCGGAGTCTGGCGAGCCGCCACTCACGGAAATTGTTCTCCTGAATCCGTATACGGATAAGGACGCTCCGCTGGATAAGCAGTCCATCTTCGATATATGGGCGAAGACAGCAGAAGATAAGCTGATTAACATTGAAATGCAATTATTTAATAAATATGACATCGAAAAGCGTACCCTATACTATTGGAGTAAGCGTTACTCTAGCCAGTTGCAAGAAGGCCAGACCTACAAAGAGCTAAAAAAGTGCGTCACTATTAATATTTTGAATTATTCATTCATTTCGAATAACCGTTATCACAATGTGTTCCATTTGCGGGAAGACCATACCGGAATTGAACTGACCGATGATATCGAGGTTCATTTTATGGAACTATCCAAGCTAGACGAACAGACGGTTCCTGTTGAGGGTGGATTAATTAATTGGCTGTTGTTTCTAAAAGGTTCCGACAAAACGAACTGGGAGGTGCTAAGGATGAACGAGCCAACATTGAAAAAAGCAATGGATACGCTGGAATTTTTGAGTCAGGATCAAGAATCACGTCGGTTGTATGAAGAACGGCAGAAGTACTTGCATGATGAGGCTTCAATGATCGAGTGGGCCACAGAAAAAGGGCATAAGAAAGGACTCGCTGAAGGAGAGCGTAAAAAGGCGATTGAAATCGCCAAAAACATGCTGGCGTTAGGAATCGAAGTTTCCGTTATAGCCAAAGCGAGTGGCCTCTCCGAATCGGAAATTGCATCTTTAAAGCCGCTTCAATAAATTCATTGACTGCATCTGGTGTACATCCACACTGTACATCCACACATCTAACAACGGCAAAAACGCGCACTACTTCTCACGGAGTGTGCGCGTACGTTTTATTTTTACACTTCATACCATCCTGCTCCAATCACCAAAGCCCCCGCTAAGAGTTAGCAAATTGCATCAGCAGCTTGTTAACCTCATCAGATTGATCAATAGGTGCTCCGTGTCCACTATTCGTCAAAGGAAATAGTTGCGAACCTTTAATTCGCTGCTGGGTGAGCTGCGCACTCTGATAAGGAATGAGCTGATCATGGACACCATGTAGTATCGCAGTTGGAACATGAATTTGACTTAAATCGTTCACTACATCTTCGGTAGATGCGGCTTGCAATATTTTAATAAGCGCGTAGGAAGCCGATTGATACCCCACATTAATAAACCAATTTAACATTTCCGCTCCCTTGTTGCGATTGAAGAACATCACAGAAATATCACTAAGAAACTTAGGTAAATTCACATACATTTGCTTAATAAGCGCTTCGGCCTGCTCTTTCGGTATCCCATAAGGAGATTGAGCATTTTTAACAAACGAAGGAGATACCGCATCGATCAATGCTAATTTAGAAACGTGCCGACCTTTATACCTAGACATGTATCGAATCGTAAGTGCCCCACCTACAGAAAAGCCAACTAAAGTGATGTTTTCTAATTTTAACGCATTCAATACCACCGCGATATCATCCGCTAATCGATCGTACGTATAGCCTCCCCAAGGCTTATCAGACTGACCATTACCTCGAATATCCATACTAATACACCGAAAACCAAACTGCGGCAACACGTTGAATTGATACTCATACATGGTGTGGTTTAGCGGCCAACCGTGAACGAAAAATATCGTCTTACTATTTGGTCCTGGATTCAGATCTTGTACAAAAACACGTACACCTTTCTCAACTTCAATATACATGGTCTACCCTCCAGTTAGCGAACAGGAATTGTCTTATTTTTAAGCTATGACTTGGAGTTAGTATATATGTAGTGAAATTGGGCTGATGCAAAATAGGGTCAAGCTCCCCTTCTAAGCTTTTCTCTATCTTTGCCTCGCTTCATATGATTTGTACATCCATACCGATCCGAACAAAAAAACGGATGCAAGCAAAGCACTTATCGGGAGCATTACCGCGATTTCTTTAGGAAACACGAACGGGAGCAGTGGAAAAGCGTATACGGCAGGTACACGAATCCCCACGATGTGCAGCAAGATTAGCATCAGCAGCATATCTAAGAGCGCAACAACGATTCCCCACGGGATAGTAAAATAGAGCATCGTTCCGACAGTTGCAGATACCGTGAGCACAAGGCATTGTTTAATCGCCATTTTACGGCTATACATCGGCTTTTGCAGAGACTCATAGACGACAACTAATATCGGTGGAATGACTGACAATTGGGGATAGCCAGCGATGATACATAATCCCATCCATGCGAAATTCAGCACTAAAAAGACGAGCATATACTTGTACTCGATGTTTACTCGTTTCTCAAGCCCTTTGTTGAAGCGAAATACGAGCACGCCCAGCATCAAGATGAATGAGAATATGCAGACCGAGGCCATAAACGTCCATTCGGTTGCATTCGTAACTAAGGGCAGTAATCCTGTCGCAATGGATGGTGCAAAGTTCGATTGGATAAGCCGCAAAAAGAGCATCATCAGAACGAGCGTCAAGCTGACTTTCCCTAAATAAGCAAGATGGAGCTGATTCACCGCAAAGCCAATAGCCGCCGTGGCTGAAGGCGCCACAAAAATGATCGCTGGCCGCCGAACCCACCCCGCTTCTCTATACACCCAAATGGCTATGGCCATAGCCGCAATTTCTGGTAAAATGATTTCCCGATCGTTGAGCATGATTGAAATCGCCACCATCGTTAAAATAAACACGATCGCCACGATGTAGGAAAAGGCGGTTTCTTGTTGCGTAATTTGGGTGCTCAAAGCTTTGTTTGAAGTTTGATCCGAGTTGTTCAAGGCTGTGTACTCCTTTTTATCATTATTTTTCATTTAACTTCATTCCTTTATCCATCTATTGCTCCTCACCGTGATTTCCTCCATGTTGCGCTATAGCGTACACGTTTGCATACCGTACGGGGGTATGTGTAAAATGAGAGCATACGAAATAGGGATGCAAACACATGGATTAGGAAGGTGATACGGAGTATGCAGGCTCAACAAATTGACGACATCATCAAGCTCTTCCCTAGCCTAGCAGATGTTACGCAAGAAGATTGGCAAGCTGAAGGAATAAGTATTGTCACGCTACCCGTTAACCAAGTCATTCATGAAGGTGAATTTTTGAAAAGTGCGGCTTTAATATTAGATGGGACCGTTCGCATGTACAAGCTGAGCGACAGCGGGCGAGAAGTTACGTTATATCGAATTAGCGACGGTGAATGCTGCCCGATGATGGCATCAAGCATTTTAGGGGAAACGGCGTATGAAGCTTCAGCCTGTATGGAGAAACCGACAACCGTCTTGTTTATTCCTGTTCGCATTTTTCAAATGTGGATGGACAAGTATTTGCGTTTTCGGCAGTACATGTTCAAAACGTTCGCACGTCGCCTCATTATCATGTCCAATCTCATCGACAGTGTCGTGTTCAAATCCATTCGCAGCCGGATTGCCGAGTATTTACTAAAAATGACGAGCGATGACAACGATTCTTTATCGATTACACATGACACGTTGTCCATTGAACTGGGCACTGCCCGTGAAGTCATCAGTCGCACACTTAAGACTTTCGAAAAGGACGGGTTGCTGCGCTTAACACGGGGACAAATTACACATATCCAACGTCAGCAACTTCTAGCACTCATTGAATAAGAGAAACGTTTGCGCGGCGTATAAACAGCTTTAAGTTGGGGAAACTACAGCACAACTTCATGTTCTGCAATATGTTCTGTAAAAAACAATCCATCTTGGTGACAAAGTTACGGAGCAGGTTGTACCACTTTGATAATATAAGTCTCAGAAGAGAACAACTACTCAACCAAATGGAGGTTTTCATAATGAATACAACGACACAGAACCAACTTAACTTTGTACTTATCCACGGCGCTTGGGCCAACGTTACTTTTTGGGACGAAGCAGCTGCATCGCTTCGTAAGCTCGGACATACAGTCCATGTGCCTCAATATGCAGGCCACGGAGCTAACATTAACCCCGATGTGACGCATGATGAAATCGTACAATCGGTTGTGGACTACTTCAACGAGCAGAACTTGCAAAATGTTGTGCTCGTAGGACACAGCTTCGGCGGAACGGTCATCGCTAAGGTAGCGGAAATCGTTACGGATCGCATTAGCCGTCTAGTTTACTACAATGCATTTGCACCTAAAGACGGCGAAAGCTTAGTCGACCAAATGCCAGAACCCGTGCAACAAATATTCAGTCACCTGAGAGATGCGTCCGGCAACAATACAATCACATTGCCGTTCCCACTCTTCCGTGAAACATTTGCGAATAAAGCTACGGCGGAACAAGCACGCGCCATTTACGATGTTGCACCAACAGAGCCAGCAGGTCCTTTGTTCCACAAGTTGGACCTGAAGAAGTTCTATAGCTTAGAAATTCCAAAAAGCTATTTGTACAGCTTGGAGGATATTGCGTTTCCTCCTGCGCCGTTCGCTTGGCACCCAGCGCAATCAGGCAACTTGGGCTTATTCCGCCTTATCGTTTCGACAGGCGACCATGTAAGTACCGTACACAATGAACCGGATATGATTGCTGAAAAGCTCGTTGAAGCTGGAAGAGAATAAACGAACAGCAAGCTACGAATACGACAACTCATTAATTACAGTAAGGGGTATTCCACGCCACCATCATATGGCTGAGGAATACCCCTTTATTTGTCTAGTCCTCAGCCAAAAAGCAGCCCGTGCATAAGGGATGAGTATCTTCCCTCGTACACGGGCTGCTTATCATTTAGCGGCTATTAAGTTTCATTTAGTTCCATTTATTATTTCACTAATTGAACGTCATAGCCTTTTTCTTTCAGCAGGTCAATCATCATGCCTTTTGTTACAAAATGTCCGGCACCGACAACGACAAAAGAAGTATTTTCTCCTTCTTTTTCTAACATGTCAGCCAGCTTGCGGGCCATATTTTTGTCCCGCTCCCCGAGTAAACGCTTATTCGTCTCACTAGCAGCTTCTTTCTCAATTTCTGTGAAATAAGTTGCGAGACCTTCTACATCGCCCTCGATCCATTCAAGCTGCATTTGCTTTAAACCTTTTGCGATATCTTTTTGACCATTGTCAGTAAGTAAAGCATCCAGCATCACATTCAATTCTTTCTCCTGCTGCTCCGCAGGGACAGAAGAGAATAAGTCTGCTTGCAATTTAATACTTTCCAACTCATGAATAGGCTTGCCTGTCAACAACGCTTTGCTAATGAAATAATTTTCGACGCCCGTATTCAGTCCAATCATCATCTCAGTTGGGTTCTCATAGTAGCTCAAGTTCGTAAGATTCAAGGAAATGGCAAACGGTTTGTAAGCGTCAAAACTATTCGCTGGCAGTTTCAGCTTTGTAAGCACCTTTTGCAGCTTCTCGTACGTTGCTGCGGACACATGATCTTTAAGCTGCTTCCCCTCTTGATATTGCATCTGATTCAAGAAGTAAGTCATGTCGCTATTCAAGGTATCGACCTCAACCCACATGTTGTCCGATTTATCGAACGCTTCGCGAATGTCCTTTTGCATCGGGTACATATCATTGTTGCCCATATGAATCGAGCCTAGCAAATACAGGGTGTTTTTGCCTTTGGACACTTTCCACATCATGCCTTCAGAGCCTTTACCCAATGTGTCGTAGGTAAACTCGACTAATCTACTCGACATGACAGCCGCCTGCTCAACTGTGATCGGCTTATCCAGCTCAAGACCGACGAGCGTACCTTTTACGATCCCTTTTTGCTGCATATATTCAATAGGTTGACTCTCATTCATCCCGAATGCTTCCGGCAATTCGTAAGTTGCCAACAACTTATGTAAGGCAGTGATGACTGTTTCTCTCGTGATCGCACCATCAGCCGTGAATGACAGAGCCGCGTCTTTTTTCTTCAACTCAAGCTTATCGAGTTTTACAGCTGTTGCATTCATCAACGATTTGAACTTCTCAGCCGTAATCGACTGTTGAAAAGTACCATCTGTATACCAGCCCAACGGAAAAATGCCGTACTTCTCGCCTTCCGTCAAAGTAGATATGGACCATGGGCTGACAGCAGGAGCTACAGGAACTGCTTCCGCATGAGCGGGTAAGACGTTCCCTAGTAAGACTGCTAGGCTCAGCGCACCTGCACCAGCCAAACGGCTAAGCTTGTTCCAACGATTTTTAACTTGCATGAAATGTTCTCCTCTCAATTCTAAGATGTAACATGAATCTATGATTATGATTTCATTAGTAGATTATACCATAGAATATGATGTTTTTACTTCTATTTTCCAAAGGGATTTTTTCAATGAGGATATGAACATTTTTATTTTTGTTATTGACATAAAATACGTCATGTATATAATTAACATTATTAAGACGTGACATATTTTACGTCAAAAAGGAGACCTAACATGGAACAAGTGCATCCCATGACTATCTTGCAATACTTAGCTCTGATCCACGAAGTGTCATATACCCATGTATGTAAAGAGATCGGATTAACTCCGCAGCAATTTTCCGACTGGGTCAAGAAAAGACGGCCCGTCCCGAAGGAACGGCTGCAAGCTATAGCTGACTATTTCAACATGGAACCGAATCTACTAATCGATGAGAACTCCTATCTTCAAGACCTAACCGTCGACAAAAAGATTGATATCCAAATCATGTTCCTTAAACAGCTCGTCCAGCAAGCTGAAGCAGGAGCAGACATTGAAGCTTATCAAGATAAGTTAATTCGACTTGAGGGTGAAAAAGAGCAGCAGAGCCTTATCCAAAGATTCGCTGCTGTGGTTAAGCAAGGGAATGCGCAAACAATTCAGCTTTGCGAAACTTTTGTAGAGCAATTGGAAAGCAACGATTCTTAGATGCCCTACAACTTTTAGTTCCATTTATTAAAAAGGAGGCCATATCATGTGTACGATTTTTCAGCTGAATCATAGCGGTCAACGTTATGTATGTAAAAATATCGATATGATTTACGACGGGGTATATGGGTTTACGAATCAACGTGGCGTGCGAAAAGTGGCGCTAATGATGCCCCCCGCCATTCCTGCGTCCTGGGAGTCTGTCTATGGCAGCTTGACCGTCTCTCAAGTTGGCAAGGAAATGCCGAATGGCGGTATCAATGAGGCAGGACTTGTTGTGGAGCAGTGTACGCTGCCGCAGGCTGAATATCCACAAGCAGACAGCAAGCCAGCCGTGAATGAGCTGCAATGGATTCAATATATGCTTGATACTTGCAGTACCGTTCAAGAGGCACTACAAGCCGCGTCGATTATTCGAATCGACCAGAGCACGTCTAAGTTGCACTATTATCTTGCGGACCGTGGTGGCGATTGGGCAGTGGTCGAATTTCTGGATGGCAAAATGAGCATTTACAATGCGGGTAGCCCCAACCCCACTATTCCAGCCATGACCAATTCTCCATACGAGTCTGCACTGCAAGAAATTAAGGATGGCCGAACAGAATGGGCTGACCGTGATGATTATGAACGTAACTCGATGGAACGTTTGTTAGCTACGACAGCAAGCTTACGTGGAAAAATAAATGTGGACGGCTTAGCAAATGATCACATGGTTGATTCCGCTTTTGGGACTTTGTCAGTAGCACGGCGAGAGGATACGATATTAAGTCTTGTCTACGATTTAGAAAAGTTAGAAGTCCATGTGCGCACGAACCACGACTGTACGAGCAAGGTGATTCAGCTAGCTGACTTCAACTTTGCACATGAATCCCCTTCCTTTGCCGCAGATCTTCAGACGCTTCAAGCTGCAGACGTACGAGCGCAGTTTGTAACGTATGATACAACATTTAATTTGCATGTCGTTCGCTCGTTTTTTAGAGATCCGATATTAACTTCTATATTTAAGTGGGACAACTCAGATGAAATCATTCATTTCTTAGCGCATTACCCTGATTCTTTTGAAAAATAATTGGTGAAAAGACACCACCTTATCCGTCTAGGCAAACGATGTGGTCCTCATCCGTATAAGGTGGTTTGTTTATGCTAAATCGACTGTCGGTTAAATGATGGGGTGATTTTATTTCCGCAACTACATCTTCCTTTTTCTCGACGTACATTTAGACACTCGTAACTCTTCTGTAAAAGCCTCAATAATATGCTAAGGTTTATCATTGGATTACAGGGATCATTAGTCGTCATTCGTAATGACCTTAACATTTGCATTAAGGTAATAAAATTGTAGAGTAAGTGAAAATGTTAAGGGAAGGTTGGGATTTATAATGGAACCGACAAACTTGCTACAAGCAGCCTTGGATGAGAGCGGCGAAGCTCGGATAAACAGCATTGCCCGCTATATGAAAGAGCATATTGCGGCGAACTGGGACACCGTGCTCGTGAATCATCAAGACAAACTGCAACGGGCGTACGAGGAAGCTGGCGATATGGCCTACGGAACATATTGTAACCTGCTGTTTCTTCAGATTCACCGTGATTTTAAAGCGGCTGGTCTTAACCCTGAGCCCCGCTTCCCGGGGGAATTTGACATCTCTCGAGAATGGGGCTCTGAGCAGCAAGACGACCAGCAGCGCTGGATGTGGAGCACGGTTTATGGACCGAATCAAGAGGCCCTTGGCACAATTGTAACGCTCATCCACCATGACCATACCCAGTTTCGAGTGCCTCACCAGCCAGGCATTCTGGCATTAACAGCAGTTGGCAAGGAAGCTGTCGTTGAAGCGTTGTCTGCTCTCTCCCCCGAATTTGCTCAAGCGCTTGAGTTTACGGTCGAGTACGAACTTTATTTGCAGAGCCAGAGCCAGAATCAAAGTCAACCGTAAACCTCTCATTGCTGTGTAGCAAAAAGCCGCTAAACACGCGACGTTCTTGGGGACGGGACTGACCCCCTTGTGTTTAGCGGCTCTTTTTATGTTAGTGAACTTAGGACATCTCTCTCGTATAGAGAGTGACTCTAAATATATGATCCGCTGTGCCCCCACTATTAACGGTTGTCACAGTTGTTATTTCAGCGGATTAGATACAATTAGAAGTTTAACGGTTCTAATAACGCTTATTACTATGAAAATAGCTGGATTTCTAATGAAATTGGAGAAATAAGCTCACTGACATCCGTTAGAAATCATAACGATGTAAATCTGACGAAATAGCCTCTGTGGTAACCGTTAAGCACTCACCTAGAACGCGTATTCGTCTGTTGCCGCTCCATTGCAGCCCAGTTGCAGCTATTTGGATAAGAATTTAGATATGCTTCAATTCACGCTCTCGCATAGAGAGCGACAATGGCGTTTTTAGCCCGCGTCACATAAGGGATCGAGGCCCCACCAAATGTTCCACGAGAATAATATCCTAGACTGCCGCTGTTGTGTCTGCCAGCACTAAACTATCGAACGCGTTACTTACAACATGAATATGTTACTTTTTCTCTGTCGTAAAATAAACAAACCCAATGACTGGTAAAGCTATTCCAATTAACAATGCTGCTTTCCAGCCACCCATAGCATATGCCCATCCTCCCGTCGCAGAGCCTATAGCACCACCAACAAAAAAGATTGCCATATATAAACCATTAAGCCGACTTCGAAACTCTGCTCCCAATGATAAAATTGCACGTTGGCCGAGAATCAGATTTGCTGAAACTCCCATGTCTAATAGAATAGCCGATATGACCAAGGTTACTAATGCGGATGTTGAACTGCCTTGGATTACAAGAGGTAAAATCCCAGAAATAATAACTAATGCTAACGCTATCCCTGTGGCTGGTCGAGTCCAGCCTCTATCGGCAAGCCGGCCTGCCACTGGTGCAGCTACCGCGCCAAATACTCCAAGCAATGCAAACACGGCAACTTCCTTTTGTGAAAAATGGAAAATCGGACTTGTTAATAACAAAGGAACCGTAGTCCAGAACAAACTGAAAGTTGCGAACACACATGCGTGGTAGATGGCTCTACGCTGCAGAATCGGCGTAGTTTTGAGTAAATGTAACATAGAACTCAAAAGTGCCGGGTATCGTGTTGTGGTCAACGGCTGTCTCGCAGGAAGCACCATTGCCAATAATAGTGCCAACACAAAAATCGCTGTGGCGGATAAGTAGTATACAGCTCGCCACCCCCAAAACTCCGCCACTATACTTGAAATGGGACGAGCGAGCAAGATACCGAGCAACAAACCACTCATTACATTCCCCACATTTCGGCCGCGTGTAGCATCTGGCGAAAGTTGAGCTGCGTACGGTACGAGTACCTGAGCCGCAACTGATCCTAACCCGATAAACAGTGAGACAGTGAGAAAAAAGGTAGCACTTTTAACTACAGCTGCAAGCGTCAAAGCTACTACAGTAAGGAGCAATGACACGACAACAAGTTTTCGGTTTTCAAGTATATCTCCCAAGGGTACGATAAATAACAATCCAATTCCGTAACCAATTTGAGTAAGGGTGACGATTAAGCCAGCTGCCCCAGAAGATATCCCAAGTGCCGAACTAATTGGACCCACTAGAGGCTGCGCATAATAGAGATTAGCAGCGATTAGTCCGCAAGCTGTAGCCAGAATGAGTATGATCCACGCCGAAAAAGGCTTTTCAATTTTTTCACCTTCGATTGAACTCAACGTTAACACTCCTTTCCTTGTGAATAAGCCTCCTTTTCTGGAATGATCATTCCAGAAAGATCAAAAAAATTTGTTTATAGCATTTCAATAACTGTGTTCATCATGTCATAAATAATTTTTTTATCCGTTTTCACCTTTGATACTACATTGATACTATGATTAAGGTTAAGTAATAGGTGTGACAGAGCCTTAATATCTTTATTGGAGTCGATTTCTCCCGTCTGCTGTCCTTTGCTTAAAAGGTCATCAAAGGCCTGTTCCAATTCCTCGAAACTGTCTCGTATCAATTTGCGTAGTTGTTCATCCGGCGAATCCAAGCCCAGCGCTGCGTTTGTAATCAAGCATCCTTTAGGCAAATCCTCATCAAAAGCGGAAGTAATATGCTGATCAAAATACTGCCGGATTCCAACTTTCGCAGACGACGCACTTACCAAGAGATTTCTTTTTTTCTGTCTTATTTTTTTATAATGTTGCACGGCTTCAACATATAGCGTCTGTTTGTCTACAAAAGTTTCGTACAAACTTGATCTGCTTAATTCCATTGCTTTTAATAGATCTGGAATGCTTGTCGCTTCGTAACCTTGTTCCCAAAAAACTAACATTGCCTTATGAATGACGTGCTCCTTGTTAAACTCTTTAGACCGTCCGATACTATCCCCTCCTTATGTGTAGAAGCAGCATAACATTTCAGGAACGATCAGTCCAGTTTTTCGTGATTCCAATCGAGTACCATTCTATACACAACAAAAAAACGGCATTTCTGCCGTTTTTCACGATTATAAGCAACCTAGGAGGAGCATAATCCCAACACCTTCGCTGCCAGCAAGATGCTCTCTCCATACGTCAGCTCTTACAGCTGCGGACCAGCAAGCTTAATTGCGTCCGAAACTCCGTTGAATTTTTCGAAATTTTGTTTAAAAAGGTTCGCAAGCTGCTGCGCTTTACGATCATAATCCTCTTGATCTACCCACACATTTCGCGGATCAAGCAGATCACTAGGAACATCCGCAACCGCGCTCGGAGTATGCACACCAAACACAGGATGAGGCACGAACGACGCCTCCTCAATACTTCCATCAATGATCGCCGTAATCATCGCTCTTGTGTACGACAAATTCATGCGCTTGCCGATCCCGTACGGGCCGCCGCTCCACCCCGTATTCACCAAATACACGCGCGCGTTGTGCTTCGTTATTTTGTCACCGAGCATTTCCGCATACACATCCGGTCTCAGTGGTAAAAATGGAGCCCCGAAGCATGATGAGAACGTTGCCTCAGGCTCCGTAACACCCCGCTCCGTACCCGCTAACTTAGACGTATAGCCGGACAGAAAATGATACATCGCCTGCTCCTTCGTCAGCTTGGACACAGGAGGCAGCACGCCATAAGCATCCGCAGTCAAAAAGATAATAACGTTCGGGTGCCCACCAACGCCCGGGATAACCGAATCTTGAATATATTCAATCGGGTAAGCAGCCCTTGTATTTTCGGTCAACACATTGCTGTTGTAGTCTGCATCGCCTGTTATTTCATTGATAGACACATTTTCCAGCACAGAGCCGAAACGAATCGCGTTCCATATTTGCGGCTCTTTTTCCTGCGTCAGCCCGATGCATTTCGCATAGCATCCACCTTCGAAGTTAAATACACCGTTGTCAGACCAGCCATGCTCGTCATCCCCAATTAACCTGCGGTTCGGGTCTGCCGACAACGTCGTCTTGCCTGTTCCCGATAAACCAAAAAACAATGCCGTATCCCCAGCCGCTCCGATATTCGCCGAGCAATGCATCGGCATGACGCCGCGAAATGGAAGCAAATAGTTCAGCACGCTGAAGATCGATTTCTTCATCTCGCCCGCATAATGAGTTCCGCCGATCAACACCGTCTTTTTTTCAAATGAAATCGCTATGAATGTCTCCGAGTTCGTGCCATCTATAGCTGGATCCGCTTTCAAGCCAGGCATCGCAATAACCGTGAATTCGGCTTCATGAGACTGCAATTCAGCCGCAGTAGGACGAATAAATAACTGATGCACAAATAAATTTTGCCATGCATATTCGTTAATAATTCGGATCGGCAAACGATAGTCATGGTCTGCTCCTGCATAACCGTCGAACACGAATAGTTTGCGGTTCTCCATATAATTCATCATCTTGTCGTAAAGCGAATCAAATTGTTCAGGAGTAAGCGCCTGATTCACCGCTCCCCAAGCAACGTGATTTGTCGTGTGGGAATCCCTCACGATGAATTTATCCTTAGGAGAACGCCCTGTAAACTTGCCCGTCTTAACTTGCAATGCGCCTGCCGAAGTAAGGTAGCCCTCTCCATGGTGCAGAGCGGACTCAACAAGCTTCACAACCGGCAGGTTTCTTTGAAATGCTGTTACATTTAAATCGGCAATTTGTCTGTTTACCTTGTTATTCGTAATCACGGTTATTCCTCCTATACCTGCCTCATCTTCGTGTTAATCTGTGTAAGCTTGTATTGGTGAAGCAATGCTGCTGTGCATTTGGCGGCACTCCTGTTGATCGCATACGCCATAAATAGTAGCCGTGCGATTCGTATCTAATGTGTCCACTTGAGAGTTACAATGCTTGCAAATGATGACACCCATATTGATGGTTTGGTTGGAATTATTCATGCTTCATTCATCCTCTCTTGTACTAGGCTAATTAAGTTCATTAAGGTAAATAAGGTAACTACTTATCTCGGCTTACATATCGCCATTGGTGTGACTCACCCTACATATTCGTTGTGCGGATTCTTATGTTGTTTATGATGCTGAGATGAACGAATGATTCATTTGTGCTCATCCACCCACTCAAGTATGTGTTTTATATTCAATTACTACGTCATTAATGTACAACATTTATAAATAATACGCAATATATAATAGCACATTTGTTTCATTTATTTGTTTATTGCGTTATTTTGAAACCCGTCACAAGTAATTCATCCCCTTAAAATGAAAAAACACGACCCGTTGGATCGTGCGCAGTGGTTCATGATGTGTGTTACTCGACTTTTAGGAAGCGTTCTCTTTCCATTTCACCCACGATATATTACCATAGTAATTCAAGTGGAAATTTTTTCTTATCCACTCAATACATAACCGGAGGGCGAGACATGGAACAACAAGACGCTACATCGTTAACAAGTGTACATCCAAAAAAGAAGAACTATTATCGCATATTTGCCTATGTGGCTTTAGCTTTTGTTCTCATAGGAAGTATTGCTTTCGTATATAGAAAAGAGCTTGGACTCGTATTGTTTGACTTATTTGTAGCTAAGCCTGTTAAAGAAGTCATGAATGATTCTTATGTAGCTGTTGGTACCGAAGTGTATTCACCACCGCCAAGCACAACTACGTCTTACGAT
This sequence comes from Paenibacillus sp. 481, assembly GCF_021223605.1. NCBI lineage: Bacteria > Bacillati > Bacillota > Bacilli > Caryophanales > Paenibacillaceae > Paenibacillus > Paenibacillus sp. 481. The sequence goes on along the minus strand of NZ_CP075175.1, from coordinate 4,013,356 downwards.
CCTTTTTCCATCTTACTGCTCGGCGTAGATCCAAGAGGCAACGAACGCGGACGTTCAGATTCCATTATTTTTACAGTTATTCGACCAGATGATAATAAATTGTTACTCGTCTCTATCCCGCGGGATTCTTATGTCGACATTATTGGCAAAGACAAAAAAACGAAAATTAATGCCGCACATTCTTATGGCGGCCCCAAAATGAGTATCGATACCGTCGAACATTTGCTAAAGAATAAGATTAACTATTACGCGACGGTTAATTTTAACGGCTTGAAAGACTTCGTCAATGCATTAGGTGGAGTAAAATTACCAATTACCAAGCTGATCGAGAACAAGCATCCGTACCATGATAAGCTTCGAATAGAACCTAATAAGCCAATTTATGATGGCCAAGAAGCGCTCAGCTACGTTCGATACCGTGAAGATTCCGATGAGAATCGAACGATGAGGCAGCGCATTTTTCTAAATTCTGTTATGGATGAGTTACTCACCTTTAAAAATCTTTCGAATATTCCTGCATTACTGAAAATTGGCGGGGCAAACTTTACGACGAATATGAGCTCTGATTTCATTGTATCGGTAGCAAAAGATTTTTATATGAAGAACTCCTTGCCTACGATAAGCAGCTACATGTTACACGGAACAGGCGTGCGCACCGATGCTTGGTATTATGAAATTGACGCGGACGATTTGGAGTATACGCAAAAATTGATTGCGAATTGGTTAGATCCGAATATGGTTGCAAGCCAATTGATTGATCCTGCGTTAGGCAACAATAAAGATAAAGACAGAGGTAGAGATAAAGACAGTAGACCGATGTGATTGGACGAATCCACCTTATGAAACAAAGAGAGTATATATCCTGTTACGGGATATATACTCTCTTCTCATGTATAACCACTATTTGTAAGCCTTCTCTTCACTCAGTAACAATTCAAGTTCGCTATCTTCCAGTTGAAGCTTCGCGATAAGCTCACTTCTTTCTTGCATCATCTCATTACACTGAAGATTATAGTAATCTTCTCCCATTAACTCAATGTGATCTTTTTGCTCGTCGATCCATGATTTAAGTTCCCTATCCATTCGCACAAGCTCGATGTGGAACTCATTAAAGTCGGTAATTCCCTTATCTCTTAGCTCTAGTTTAATTTTATTCCTAGTAAATAATTGGTACTTATCCCTCAGGAAAATATACGGCTCATATCCATAAAACTTACCGAATTCAGAATCATAATTGTACAGATCATTTTTATTAGTTATTCTGAATATTTCAAACATCTTTTTTTCTATGCTATCGTGTATCTCGCGCAGGTGACTTATATGGGTCGCATCATTCATTTGGGAGAATAAATCAAGAATATAGTCACCAATCGTATATTCCAAATGTATTTGATCTTTCACAAACACAATTTCAGCTTCTATAATAGAGTTACGCTTGTTCCCCATCTGATAACGAATTAAGCCATACTTGTAAGCCTTATATCTTCTATCGTAACCAGTAGAAAAAGCGATGGTGTACTCGTTATTTAGGAAATGAACACTACAACTTACGTTGTTAACTGTACTTACCCCTGTACTTGATGCTAACTTCTGATTCGTTACGTAATTTACCATACCCTCAAGAACGATAAAATCCCTTTCCAAGCTACCAATATGCTCCATTAATAACTCTTTATAGTCAGCAATTGGCTTAGCACTTTGAGCTGCATACTTATCCTGATTATCAGCTACAAAATGAAGCATTTCATCACAAACAGGAATTTTAATCTTCTCAAGCTGAAAATTCAGATCCTTGCTTTTAAATCGTTTTATAGGGTTCATCCACAGCATAATAGCCCTCCTTATCACTGCACAACTTCCTATGTGCACTCCTACTTAATTAATTCTCCGTTTGGTATCACTGTCCTTTATTAGTAATATAAATTCATTCAATCGTTGAAAAATAGAATAGAACTACCAAATACTCATACAACAGATGCTGCAAACAATGATTAGCTTAACCATCTTTCTGTCCAATTGAAAATGATGGCGTAATTCAAGCAAAATCTCCTGCTAAGCTTGCAAGCGGCTTCCATTCATCGATAGCCACTTTGTAGTTGCCTGCATAGGCAGCCGCGTCTATTTGGGCACGTACAACGGTTCCAAGAATAATATGATCTTCACCTACTGGAATAATCCGATCTAACTTCAGTTCAAAAGCGATCGGCGCCTCAAGCACCGCCGGAACTCCCACAAGTCCACAAGGCTGCGGTGTAACTCCTGCAAGCTCAAACTCGTTAAACTCCGGCTCGACACTAGCAGCTGAACGCAGCATCGCTTCTCCAAGCGGTTCGGACACCATATTAATAACGTACTCCCCCACCTCACGTATATTTCTCAGCGTATCCTTTACCCCACCCTCACGCTCATCGACGCCTGGTCCAATTGAAATCATCAATGTTGGCGGGTTGCGGGAGGCCACCGTAAAAAAGCTGAATGGCGCCAAATTAAGCACCCCCTCCTTACTTTTTGACGACACCCACGCAATCGGTCTTGGCACAACCGAACCAATCATTAACTTATACATTTCCTCCACGCTCAAGTCGCTCGTATTAAATGTGAATCCATCTGGCTTCGGCATATATTCATCAACCTTTCATTCCATTTGCTCAGGGGAAATAGGAGTGCCATAATATAATTTTGCAGCTATTCATCCGATATTCGTAAGTATAAACCTGAACATATAAAAAGAAAGTACGCACTTCTATAGTAGATACTTACCAAAAGGAGAGTAACTTCTATGATTGAAGAAAGCAAAAATGCTGACGCACAAGCCAAACTAACTCCATTTGACTACACCTTATCTTTAATCGGCGGAAAATGGAGAATGAAAATCATGTATCAATTAGCTTCCGGACAAGTCATGCGTTACGGCGAATTAAAACGGCAGCTTCCTGCGATTACTCATAAGATGTTAAGTTTTCAATTAAAGGATCTAGAGTCTTGTGGCATTGTCAAAAGAGAAGAATTCCCGCAAGTTCCTCCGAAGGTGGAATACTCGCTAACGCCAAGAGGCAGGTCGTTAATGCCGATATTAGAGGGAATGTGCAGGTGGGGAGTGGAAAATCAATAGCTTTTCTAATATCTAAAATTATTTGGTCGCGATCCGTGTTATAAGGAATGTTAGACTTGCTGTCTTGATAGCAGCTTTTAAGATGAGAGAGAGGCTCCTTTTACGATTGGCAATTCTACTCTTTACTTCATTGCTAGTCAAAGGTCTTATTGCAGTGGACTGGTGCGAAAAAAATATGGACTGCTCGATTAGCGTATTTATGGATGTACTCATTCACTCCAATAATTGCTATACTGACGAACATAATTCAGTATGTAGGAGTGATTGAGCATGGATATGGTTCGTTACAAGATAAGAGAAGTATTAGATCGTGACAAAATGGATGCCTTCCTGTGTAAAGCGCGAATTGGTCATCTCGGCATGGTTGATGGTCAGTTGCCGTATGTGGTTCCGCTGAATTTTGTGTGGACAAAGGAGAAGCTTTATTTTCATGGAGCCACGGGCGGGAGACGCAATCAGGTCATGAGTGCGAATCCAGAGGTTTGTTTTACGGTGTGTGAAGAATATGGAACCATTACCGATCCAGTACCCGCTAAGACGGACACTGCCTATATGAGTGTTATGATTTTTGGCAAGGCCGAGCTTATCGTTGATCTGGACGAAGCTACATATGTGTTGCAGGAAATGCTCCACAAATATGTGCCTGGTTATTATAACCGCCCGTTGTCCAAGCAGCATGTAGACAAATACAGATCCGCTGTATTCAATGGCCCTGTTCAGGTATACCGAATTGACCCCCGTCATATTACGGCGAAAGCAAATCCGATCGAGGAAGGAAAAATGTACGCACATCAGAACGACTAGGAGAATGCATATGAATATGAATACAACATCATCCTCGCTGCGTGGCCGAGATTTGATATCTCCCACCATAGCTGCTTTCATATCTGTCATAGTCAACTACGGTGGGACGTTTATTCTCGTATTTCAGGCAGCAAAAATAGCGGGTTTGAGTCCTGAAATGACCGCTTCATGGGTATTGTCGATTTCAGTTGGTGTGGGGATAACGGGTATTTGGCTAAGCTATCGCTACCGCGAACCAATTATTACGGCTTGGTCAACACCAGGTGTAGCTTTTCTCGTGTCAGCATTAGCAGTAACCCCCTATGCTGAAGTGATTGGCGCTTACATCATCTCTGCTTTAGGGTTTATTATTCTAGGGATATCGGGAATGTTCGAGCGTTTCGTCCGGCTTATTCCTTCAGGCATTGCTTCTGGTCTACTGGCAGGTATTTTATTGCAGTTTGGTATTTCAGCCTTCGGTGGTGCGGAAGTTGACCCTATGCTTGTCATTGTCCTGTTTGTTGCTTACGTACTTTTAAGAAGGTTTACGTCCCGCTATGCTATCGTCGGTATATTAGTAATCGGCCTTATTTACTTGATTAGTGTGGAAAATGTAGATTTCAGTACTATCAAATTGGCAATCGCTTCACCGATATTTGTCGTACCGGAGTTTACGTTACATACTTTATTGAGCGTCGCATTGCCGCTGTTTATCATTACTTTGACGGGGCAATATATGCCTGGAATGCTAGTGTTGCGAAATGATGGCTTTAACACGAGCGCAAATCCGATTTTGACCGTAACGGGTTTGGGCTCACTTCTTGCAGCGCCATTCGGCGCGCATGCTTTTAATGTAGCAGCCATTACTGCGGCGATTTGTACAGGTAAAGATGCGCACGAGGATTCATCAAAGCGTTATATTGCTGGAATTGCCTGTGGAATTTTTTACGTTATTGTCGGCCTATTTGGGGTGACGCTGGCTGCTCTGTTTCTGATTCTTCCCGCCACCTTCATCGCGACGTTAGCGGGATTGGCATTGCTCGGAACAATTGGCAGCAGCCTTGCCAACGCTTTAACTGATCCCAAGGGCCGCGAGACAGCTTTGATTACTTTTTTAGCAACGGCTGCAAATGTTACCTTACTTGGTGTTGGCGGTGCATTCTGGGGTCTTGTTGCAGGTGTGGCCGCGCATATTGTGATGCATGGACAATTTCGCCGGACACCATGCAAGATGAGCGGAATACAACAAGCTGAACAGAAATAATAAGAGGCATGAAAATGACTGCAAGTACAGATCGGCGCTAATGAGAGACGGAGATGCTCGAATTATAAAAGCATCTCCGCAAGTCGGTGAATACCTGTTTCTATTGCTGACTCATCTACTTTAGCAAAGCCCAATACCCACCCTTTTCGATTACTTTGCAAACAATAATTACTAAGCGGGTATATACGTATTCCCTTGCCTAGCGCTTCGTTCGTAACGGCTTCTTCGTCAAACGAACTTTCAGCTTCAAGGAACATGTGCAGCCCCGTTTCTACGCCGCTTAGTTTGAAACGTTCTCCGAGGCCAGTTGAACTGATAGCTTTCGTCATCGCTTCGTGTCTGCGCCGATATACGTTTCTGACTCTTCTCATATGGCGCATGAAATGCCCATGTTCAATAAAGTGAGTAAGCGTCAATTGCTCCATAATGGGAAGGTGCCGATAGGTGAGTTCATGGACTTGAGCGAGCTGGCGGATGGCTGTTTTTGGTCCAATGATTGCCGATATTCGTATACCAGGAGCAACCATTTTTGAAAAACTCATCATATACAATATGTTCTGAGATTGCTGGCTGAACAACGTGGGTAACGGGTCGCCACGATATCGAAACTCGCTATCGTAGTCGTCTTCAACAATCCAAAATTGATGTTGAGCGGCCATATGTAACAATTGTTGCCTGCGGGGTTCCGGCATGATCACCCCAACTGCGCACTGATGTGAAGGCGTAACATAGACAAGTTTGGATTGAGGATGAATGCGGTCTACCTGTAAACCGCAATCGTCTACAGGGACAGGAACAACATTCATCCGCCGATATTTCATGGCCATCCACGCGGCGGGGAAGCCGGGATCTTCAACAGAAACCGTTTCACCTTCGTTTAATAGTGCTTGGGCGATCAAATCAAGGCTATGTTGTGCGCCCGAAGTCAACATAATTTGATCGATATGCACGTGGATACCTCGCTCAAGTGACAGATAACGTTGAATCTGTTCGCGTAGCGGAACGAAACCATAGGCGTTGCCGTAAGCCCAACTGGCTAGGTCCGTTTCTTTGGAGGCTTGCAAAAAGGAGTGTCTCCATTTTTTTTGAAAATATTGATCCAAATATGGCTCGTGTGGGCTGAAATCGATCTCAATATCTCGGTATTCTTTGCCTCTAAACCAGCTCTGCAAATGGCTGACTGCATCGTTTAATAAAGGCAACTCAGGGGTGACAGGCCCTTGAAGTTTAACATCCTCTGCAAAGCTTGCTCTGCAGGTCCAATCACTTACCCTTGTTCCCCCGCGTCTGGAAGTAACGGTGTAGCCACGACTGAATAATTCCTCATACACAATCTGTATCGTTGAGCGGGAGACACCAACCAGTGGTGCGAGCTCACGGGAAGGCAGTAGCAATTCGCCTGGTGGCCATTTTCCGGTTGTAATATTATGAATAGCTTGGTCAAGCAGTTGTTGCCATATTGGGCGTTTGTCACCACGGTTAATTTTTAGCATCCATTTCACCTCTAGTTGTATTCGGATTGAAATATGGATTGCTTTAATTACATCTTATATTACTTCTTATGTATGTTTGATAACATACCATTAATTGATATACTACATGGTACTAGTTGGCCAAGCAACATGGGGTGACTGGTCAAGTTGCCTTGAACTTATTGCAATATGGTGAGATGCTTTTTGCGTAACCTAATAAATACGCTCAGTCAGGAATTACTGGCTGAGCGTATACAGTAAATGACTTGCATGAAAGACCTTGCCGTCTAGCATGATTCCCCTCAAATATCTTGGATCAGCTTCTAACGGTTTAACTCGCTTATCTTACTAAAGATAGTGTGTTTCTAAGTTTCTCTTCCCCTACCACTAATGCCTATTCCACATAACGCCCTACGTTTGTCCAAGAAAACAATGTGCATGCTCCTCCGCCCATTCCGCAAATGTTTGTGCCGGTTGTCCGATAACTTCCTCTACAGTTGAAACTACCGTATAAGCCATCTTAGGCGGATTGAGGTTCCAATCGATTACATATTCGATGACGTCCGCTTGGACGCCCATCTTTCTCATTTGCTCGCGTTCCTCGTCGATAGACACCTCTACAAAACGCAAATCACGTCCAATGGCCTCCCCAATGATACGCACCTTGTCTTGAACGGTTATGGCTTCAGGCCCAGTCAATAAATATTCCTTACCCGCATGCCCCTCTTCCGTTAATGCTACCGCAGCTACTCTACCGATATCTGCCTCATGAACAGAAGCGTTCAGCGCGCTCCCTAACATATCCCGTACCAATCCTTCACTCCGAATGGAATCCGCCCATTTTCGCGAGTTCCCCATAAATTCAACGGGTTGAAGGAATGTCCAATCCAAATTACTTGCTTCAACAGCTTGCTCAACGGCACCCTTCTCACCGCTCCATAACACCGTAACCTTCCGAACTCCAGCCTTTGTAGCGAGCTCCACGATCTCCGGCCCCGTTTGCAAAGGAGTATATTGTGCCCCGGTCGTCATTAAATGCATACCGCTTACACCATCCAACGCCGCAGCAAGTGTACTTGGGTCGCTTAAATCACCTTCCACGACTTCCACACCTGCTGGAAGGTTCTCATGCAGGGCATTACGTGTCAAAGCCCGCACTTTTTGACCTCTTTGAAGAAGTTCATCCACAACACGCCGCCCAACCGTACCCGTCGCTCCCGTTACTAAAATCGTCATCTAGAACCATCCTCCCATTTTCCGCAATTTAATTTACCCGACGATCGGACACAAAGCCGCATTCATGATGCCACCACCGTCCGGATTTTCCACAACTGCCACCACAGAACGCCTAGGTTGATTTGCGTGCGTTCATGAACATCATCTCATGGTTTTTTATTTTTCGCATATATGACCAACAACAAAGGTGTTTTGTGACAACATAGTTCGTATTATTTTTTATTGGCCTTTAGATCGCGAGACCTAGCACCGTCTCACTTACGCTTAAGATTGTGGCCATTCAATATTTATAATTGTGATTTACGGGTGACCACAGCACGACGAACACCGTATATCGACGAATCACTTCTATCTGGGCGCATGAATACATTAATGCATCACCTACTCCAGAAAGGCGGGATTACGTCAATGACAGCCGACAACACTACTGCCGCGCTAAGCTCCCCTGCTTTGAATTTATCTTTTGACTTAAGAAAGGCACCCTTTTTCCAAAAAAATGCCCAGAATTTCATTCTGCAGCAATTCGCAGCTCAGTTGCCCGTAATGCAAAACTTAGGCCTGCTCGACATTTATTTAAGTAAAGGCAATAGTGTCGAGGCGCATTGGCATCCCAACGCAGCAGAGCTCGTGTATGTCATCCAAGGAGAAGCTGTCGTCTCGATTCTAAATCCGTTTACGTTGCAAATCCTGACTTACCGCGTCAAGCCGCCGCAAACCGTATACATCCCAATGGGCTGGTGGCATTGGGAAATTGCGCTGACGGATCACGTTCACTTGCTCGCTATTTTTGATAACCATGCTGCGCAAACGGTGTTCGGGTCTGATGTGCTGCGCAAGACGCCACCTGAAGTGTTCCAACTCATCTATGGCGTTAATGCCGCCCAGCTTGCGGAGGTGCTTAAGCCTATTAACCAGACGGTCATTATAGGGCCGCCGAATTCCAATCCGCTGCAATGGCAAATGAGCCCGCAAAATCAGTACGGATAATTGTTCGATGCATACGATACATACGATACATTCGATGCGTTTGATGCGTTCGATATGTTGGGTATGTTCGATATGTTGGGTATGTTCGATTAGCTCGTTTGATCGCACACAAAAGGCCGAGAATCCCTGTTTACGATGTTCTCGGCCTTGATTCTTTTCACAGATTCTTTTTCACAGGAAGTCGTTTGAGCGCTCAGCACACTTGGCTAACTTACGCAGCACGTTCCAAAAGATAACATTCATGCTTTTAGCTTGATAAGCTGTTTGATTGAAGCTCCCCATTAAGTACACATCCATATTTGGAACATACAACATAAATGAACCACTCGCACCGAGATGCCCCCAGCCGATATATTTACGAGCGAAAGGAAGAAAACGCATCCTCATCAATCCATACCCATAATCCACGCCTATCCACATGTTGTTCCATTGGTGCATGATGTCCAAGATGTCATTGCGAACAAGCTGTTTGTTAACGAGCGCTTTCATAAAAATCAGGAGATCTTCTGACGTACATACGGTTTGCCCACCAGCATAAAAGCTGCTAAAGCTGCGATAGTCGTCTATTTTAATTTTCAAATCATCCATATATAAATGGGCTGTGGGGTAATCGCTCTGAATGGCTGGATTGGAATACTGGGATAAAAATGATTGGTTCATGCGCAGGAGAGCAAATATGTAGTCATGAAGCACTTCATGGTATGGCTGTGATGTGATATTTTCAATGATGAGGCCCACAAGTTGTAGCCCGTATCCGTATAATGAACTTTTTTCCCAGGTGGAAAGCGGGGGCTTAAGTTCTCTTTAGACCACTGTATCGTTTCTTCAGGTGTCCACGAGCGTGAGGGGTCTGCGAGTATTTTTTCTAATATAGGCTTGCCCTCGCCCTGCTTCGGTTTATCCGTAAAAAAGTCGGGTATGCCTGAGGTATTGTTTAAGAGATGCTTGATTTGAATGTCAAAGGGTTAGATTCGTTTCCTTGTTAGACATCGTTTAAATGTATTCATTCATGATTACGATGAAATTTGCATACTGCTTGTTCTGCTTGTCCTGCTTGTTCTGAGCGATCTACAGACGGTATAATTAACTTCATAAAGGTCGTGAAGAACACGCCGCTTCTGTGCAATGGCTATCCTGATTCCGTATCAGGGGGAATTGTGCGGGGGCGGCTTTTTTCTTCTAAGATTAAGATCATAGTGAGGTTTATTTTAAAATTATGAAAGAGAGGGCGAGCATTATGACACCATTTGAGAATGACTACGAGGAGTGGTTACAGGAGAATATCGCTAAGGAAAACAATTCGCGAAGACGAGAACTACTTACTAAGGGACTAGGCCATGGAACTGTCGAGTTTCTTCGAACAATTTGGTACCCTGCTGTCGGTAATCTGAATCATTTGTTTCCAGAGTGGGAGGTGCGTGACTTCAATAATGGGTGCCGATATTTGGATTTGGCATACATGCCTGGTGGTGCTAAGGGCTGCATCGAGATACACGGCTATCGCTCCCATGCCAGAGATATTGAAGTTAGCCGCTTCAAAGACTTGTGTATGAAACAGGCCTTGCTTGCGCTTGATGACTGGTTATTCTTTCCGATTGCATATCGATCTATAAAAGACGATCCCGGAGTCTGCAAGCAGTTAGTACTCTCCTTCGCAGGAAAATTTCTAGCAACGTCTGCTGCGACGGGCCTACCTTGGTCTGAAGCTGAAACTTTGCGATTTGCTCGCAGACGCATGAGCCCCTTTGTACCAAGAGAGCTTGCTAATCATCTCTTGCTCTCAGAGAATCGGACTCGAACGATTCTTCGATCGTTAGTGAACAAAAATCTACTTGTTGTTGCAAGCGGCAAGCAGCGATACCGCACCTATCGGTTGGCGGTCAGCTGAGATTCGCTGTTCCACTACCGTTGTGTGGAGGTGCGACTGTCTGGATGTGTGGCTGTCTGGATGTGCGACTGTCTGGATGTGTGGATGTGCCTCTGTGCGGCTGTGCCTCCACTACTAACGGTCGCCACAGTTGTTATTTCAGCAGATTAGATGCAATTAGAAATGTAACGGTTATAGTAGCGCTTATTATCGTGCAAATTGCTGGATTTCTAATGAAATCGGAGTAATAAGCTCACTCACAACCGTTAGAAATTAAAACCATGTACATCTGGCGAAATAACCACTGTGGTAACCGTTATGAAATATCTTTACGGCCAGTCGCCCGGCCGACCGAGCGTGCGAAACCAGCAAACCAAGCAAACCAGCAAACCAAGGGGTTCTTCCCCCATGGATCAAGAAATTCTTCCTGCATGAACTACGGGGGGAAGATGCCCCCTCCTTTCACCCCTCTAAAAAATGCGCGACTTCGCTTACTCTCGAATGCGGAGCATGACGGATCGCAAATACAGCTGGTTCCCTCCCGCCAGCAACCGCTATTTTTAAAGTGGCATGGCCTCTTCTCGCTTGCAATGCCGTCTGAGATATCCGATGCCACTGCATCCGCTTCTTCGGAATCAGCACCCGCCGCAGCGAAAAACCACCGTAACGGATGGCAAGCTGACCATCTTGTACCGACCATGCCGCTTGCCTATACCGAAGCTCGCCCCAAAGGGCTGCCACCACAGGCAGCACAAGCGTTAACCATCCATAGTAGCCAGGAAGCCATATCATGCCTGGAACCACGATGAACAAACAAAGTGATATCGGTAGCAACATAAAATGGCTTCTTGCTGATGGCTCTGGTCGTCCATGCCACTGCACCGGCAACTCAAAGCCCGGCACAAAACTTTTCAAAAATCCGTCCAGTTTGGATATTTTCAGGAGCGGATAAAGAATGATGGAACTCGTGTCGCTCTCCTTTTTTCCGGCTATTACGATATAGACGCTCACTAAGCCGAACGGCCTGCGAAACATATTTCCCACCACCTTCACCGCCTGAATGCGCTGGAGGGAAATCGTGACCGTTTTTTTATCCAGCAATCCTCTGCGAATAATAAGGTTATCGTCGCTTCGTTCCAGCTCATAATTGAAATCCATAAGAATCGTAAATATGACAGCGATCAGCCATGCAGCAGCCATTAACAGGAGTGGAAACCATACAAACCACAGCGAACCAAATCCCTCGATAATGAATTTCCAAATATCAAACACAGCTCTAACATCATCAAAGCGGGCGACAATAGCCCCGAACACCGCTAACACAATGCCTATACGAACAGAGCTAACGCTATAATTCAGTAGATCGCCGAGCGCCAGCGAGATGTGACTCTGCGTGTCAGTCGAGCGGGCTTGGCTTCTCTCTAGAGGGGATAATGTGAGTGCCGCGCGGATTCGTTCGGCTTCAGCTCTGCTGATTGAACTGAGTTCCTCAACCGAATCGCCAGCTCCCGCGGTACTGATGTTGAGACTCACTAAACCAAACGGGCGCTGATACATTCTGACGGTCAAATCGAGCGACAACACCCGCTCCTTAGCCATCCATGTTTTTTTTCGAAACCAGACGCCTTGCTCTATGTATAATCTGCCCTGCTCCAAGACGTATTTGTAACGATACCAGCGTATCCAGCCGAAAACGAAGATAAGCAAAAACACAAAACTACCAGCCAACACGGAGACGGCTACCCAACTGACGTTATCCCCATAAATCAGGGAGGCGAGAAATACGAGCAGCGGGACAAGCGGCAGAGCATGTAGTGATTCCTTGAGCGTCTTAGCCGCAAAAAAAAGCAGGGATACGGGGTGGAGCCGTTTGGCTGTGTCCGAGATACTAGGATTAGAGATCTTCATCCGAAACCTCCGCATAGGCCATAACTTGCCGCTGAACCTGTTCAGCCGTCTGTACCGTAAGCGCTGGAATCTGGTGACTTCCAGCTGCGGTTGAAATCGTAATGGACGCTAAACCATAACGGCGCAGCAACGGCCCTTGCTTCATATCAACATGTTGAACGCGTACCATCGGAATCATCGTACGCTTCCACAGCCAAATGCCGTGATGCAACTCTATCGATTGTTCTTGGATAGCATAAGACCAGCGATTGTAGCGGCGTATTGGAATAATAACGACTAAAATAAGGACCGAGAGCAAGCTCAAGATTAGCACAGACGAAAATATCCAAAGTGGCCAATGAAACATTAACGACAATAGTAACAAGGCAGCTAAAATAAGAATGGATGGCGAAAGGATAATCATCGCTGTCAGCCTCCACACCATAAGCGCATTCTTGTCGATTTTCCCTGCAAGCTCTTCACGCAATGCGGAACAACTCCCCTTCCAAAATTTTGAACTCTCGAGCCAATATAGCACGGTGTGCTAAATAAATCAAGTGTGGTATAATGAAGACATGCCAAAAATCGTAAACCATGACACTCAAAGAGAAATGATTGCTGAAGTTGCCTGGAAAATTGTTAGTCGGGACGGTGTGGAAGCGGCGAGTGTACGCAATATTGCGAAGGAAGCCGGGTTGTCCATGGGCTCCATGCGCCATTATTTTCCCAGCCAAGCGGATCTGTACATCTATCTCATGGAACTCGTAAGCAGCAAGGCAGGGAAGCGCATTCAAGCGATGATCGCTTCCACATCCACTCCTACTATGCAGCAACTTATCCATCTTACAATGCAACTGCTGCCCATTCATAACGAAACAAGACTAGAAATGGAGGTATGGCTTTGGTATAACGCCAAAGCAGTGAGTACGCCCGCATTAAAACCGCTGAACGCCAAAATCTATGAAGAAACCTATCTATTGATCAAGTTGGTCATCGATGCGCTTATTCACTTGAAGTTGGCTAAGAAAGGGATCGATCCCCATTATGAAATGGATCGGCTTTATGCCCTAGTGGACGGATTGGCCCTTCATTGTTTCATGCATCCTAGTGAGGCTTCCGAGGAGAAAATAGCATCCATTTTGACTCGTCATTTAGAGGAATTGTGTGAGTCGTGATCGAGCTTTGCTTGTCAGATTCCCACCTAGGGGTATTTCAGTCTTCCGTACCCCTAGGTGGGAAAATTCAGTTCAGTTCACCGCCTTTTTTCGATATCAGTTCCGTATTTCTGAAATAATGATAAAAATCTTATACACCCACTCTTCTTAAAAAAGGGCTGTAATAATTCCATTTTCATTCTAAGATAAGCCTTTTCTGCTGCTTCATTCTCGTTATCCAGAAATTCACCTCCTCTATTAGTTCCTTTCATCTGCCCTATCTTTTCGAAGTTTGAATCAGCCGTGTATTTCCGATGAAGAGGCAGGCGATCAGACTGATGCCCGCAAATACAGCACTCAGCAAAAAAATCTGAGACAGCGCATGACTTAATTCCACCTTGTCCACATTTACACCCGTCTGCAGTTCCCGACTTAGCAGACTGCCGAGCACACTTACCCCGATCGTTCCACCCATGGAACGAAAAAATTGGGATGACGAAGTAGCGACACCCCGATGATGCCAATCGACCGCGTTCACAGCTGCCATCCCCAGCGTCGGATATACTGCTCCCATTCCGAGACCGGTGATGACCATATACGCGATCACTTGCGTTTTCGACGTATCGACGGTCATTAGTCCCAGCAGGATAAGCCCCACGAGCATAAACAGTAAGCTACATGCCAGAATCGTACGATAGGTAAAGCGATTCATAAACCGCCCGCTCATCGTAGACGTCACTACCGTCGATAGCATAAGCGGCGTCACAATATACCCCGTGATCGAAGGGCTAACACCGATAATTTCCTGAACGTACAGCGGAATATAGGTGATAGTACTGAACATGGCCGCGCTCACAAAAAAACCGGCGAAATTGCCGCAAGCTATCGTGCGTAACCGAAATAGATGCAACGGGATGATCGGTTCCTTCGTCACCGTTTCGATCCATATGAACAAGCCGACAAGGACACCACCCGTGGCAAACAAACCTATAATCGGAGCAGAACCCCATGCATAGCTTAGGCCGCCCATTACTAGGGCAAGAAGCACAGACACGATCCCTCCGGTCAAAGTAATCGCTCCGAGCCAATCGATGGTAAGCTTCTCATCGTTTCTCCGATTTTCTTGCAACACCGTCGCCATAACGATTAATGCGATCATACCGATAGGCAGATTTATAAGGAAAATCCATCTCCACTGACCATAATCCGTCAAAATTCCACCGAGCGTCGGCCCCAAAATACTAGAGATTGCAAAAACGGCACCGAACAATCCCATGAACTTTCCTCTACGTTCCGGAGGAAAAATGTCGGCTACGATGGTGAAGGCAATAGGCATAAGGGCTCCCGCTCCCAATCCCTGAATCCCCCTAAATAAAATGAGTTGCTCCATCGTTCCGGCCATTCCACAAAGTAATGAACCTGCTAAAAAAAGCGATAGCCCGATCACATACATCCGCCGCCGTCCATATAAATCGGCTAGCTTCCCGTAGATGGGCATAGTCGCTGTGGAAGCCAGCATATAGATCGCAAACACCCAACTATAAAGGGAACCTCCTCCTAATCCTTTTACAATGGACGGCATGGCAGTAGAAACAATAGTCTGATCTAATGATGATAAAATCAAACCCATCAGCAATCCCGTTGTAATTAATCCTACTTTTGGCTGTTTACTCGACATTTCCAATCACTCCTCCTAGCACACTATTCAGCACAGTGTTGCAAATGCAATGCTGTGTTGTTTAGAATAAAAGGGATGGGAAATGTAGGCAACCGTCAATTTTGTAGCAAAAGTTGCTTAACCGACAATACGGTTATCGGTGTCGAATATAAAATACTTGTTAGACAAAGGAGCTACCTATAATGCCATCTACGGTCAACAAACCGCTTGATCCGCGTATCAAACGAACCCTACTGGTGATCAGAGATGCACTGATTTCGTTAATGGACGAGAAGGGCTTCGCTCCTATATCCGTTCGCGATCTTACGGCGCGGGCACAAATTAACCGCGCTACCTTCTATCTCCATTACCAAGACAAATATGATCTCTTGGACAAAGTCGTCAGCGAAATGCTGCAAGAATTCCACACCACGATTCAGCTCCCGCCCGCTTTCGAAGCCGAAGATTTTTGCATGGATTCGGATATCCCGCCGCATTCGTTCATTCTCCAGCTCGAACATATCGCTGCCAATGCTTCATTTTATAAAGTCATGCTTGGCGTAAATGGATTGCCTGGCTTTGCGGGACGAATGGAACAAGCCATTAGTACTGCTTTGTATCATCGCTCCGCTTTAGCTCAGCCTCGCGATGAGCAGCTGAAGGTTCCGCGTGAAATGATTATCCGTTACACGACCTCCGCACATCTCGGCATTATTATGCAATGGTTGGAGAACGATTTAATATATACGCCTAAATATATGGCCAAACAGTTGAAGCGTCTACATTTGCTGGGCCCTACTAATCTTTACAGTTAAGCACTTTTTTCTATACTACCTTTGCTGTAGCCCGAAGATACCAATTCCCCATTTTAATGTAATAAAAATAAAGGACTATCTCTCAAGATCTTAGACCTTAAGCAGATAGCCCTTTGAGTTATTATTTGATGGAACCTAGGGGGATCGAGCCCCGTTCCGTCTTTAACTGAACTGTCACCACGTATAAATCATTCAAAAATATATTCCTTGATTTGTTCACTAACGCCAATTCCATTATCTCCGATCCACAGAATGACATTTCCTTCTTTTTGTTCACATGATACATATAGCACAGTTCCTGCTTGATTATATCGCAGTGTATTACTAATTAAGTTTGTGATGACACGGGCGACGCTGATACTTTTGATAGTGAACCAGTCCCGCTTACTAATCCGGACACTACGATAAAAGTCAATATAATAGCTATCCCACGGTGAAATTTTCGAAACATACTCATACGGTGCTCTCTCCTCTGTTTCATTTCTCAGCAACATCAGAATATACGAGCAAACTTAATCCAGATTGTATACCATCTTAATGTAATGTGAAATATGCGGTCGCCCCCATTGAGGCTCTCCCCAAATCAAAAAAACGCAACCCTCATCAGGTTGCGTTGGATGTGTACTGTTGTGGAACCTAATGTTCCTCACTACGCATGCCTTTTATCGCCCTCTCGATCATCGCCTACTTCAACAAGCTTAACTTTTCAATCGCCTGTTGTTCCGTCGGCAAGAAAAAGATATCCTTTCCGTTATTACACTCATAGATGAAATCTCGCAAGCTTTTACTGGAGTACGCCGTGAAATCTCCTACAATCGCAACCTTCACATGATAATTGATGAACTTTTGCAGGATTTCGCCTGCAAGGCGCGTTTTCAAATCGAAAAAGCTTTCATTGAGCACCGATTTATGCAGCACAAATCGATCGCAGTCTGTTTCATATCGAACGGTTGCCATCAGATCCAATGCTGACTGAACATCCTCTATTAATATCTCGCTGCTGCTCACGACTGCAATATTTGCTCCGCCTGTTTCTACTTTCTGTATATTCATAAACATCCTCCTTTAATTGGCCGTAAATCTGCGCACATAATCTTCACAAATGGTTCGATTATCTTCGCCATTTACTGGCGGTATATTCGCTACCCTAAAAAAGCTTAGACCTACAACCATCGCCAGTAGCCCATATGCAGCGTTTCGCGAATCTTCTACACACATTTGCCCCAGCTTGTTACCGTAATCAAAAATCTTGGCTATCCCGTGGAGTTCAGCCAAATAGCTCTTAGATACAACTTCCTGCAAATGAGGATTCAACATCGCTTTTGAGAAAAATTGTAGAAAGAGCTTGCCTGAATCCTTATAAGGAATAAACATCTGTTCAATTCCATCCAATTGCGATACATTGATGCTCTATACCGTGTCCTCACGGTATGGCGGTAGGATATGTTTCAGCGTAAGGTCAATCATTTCCCCTGGTGTCATTGTAAGTTCAAATTCTGATTGTAACTTTAGACCATAGTAGGCCATGAACGCCTTGAAGGCTTCGATCGTCAAATTATCCTTATTCTTAAAATAATAAATGACGACTCCCTTTGAGCAGTCCGCATGCTCGGCAACCTTATCCACTTTTTTATACTGACTAGTCAGAATAAAAAAATTGTATTCCATGTTTTGCCACAATGTCAATGAAGCTTCACTATAGTCTCATCTACTCAATTTGTCGGTTGCTGCAGGCAGTAGGCAGCGATATCACACTTATTGGTTGGCGGTCAGCTGATCCGCTGAACTGCTGATCTGCTGATCTGCTGATCTGCTGATCTGCTGTTCCTGTTTCAACTCTAACGGTTGCCACAGTTGTTATTTGCGTGGATTTGAAGCAATTTGAAGTTTAACGGTTCTGGTAGCGCTTATTTTAATGAAAAAGGCTGGATTTCTAATGAAATCAGGGAAATAAGCTTACCAGCAACCGTTAGAAATCGAAGCCAAGTAAATTTGGCGAAATAGCACCTGTGGTAACCGTTATGAAATAACGTTGAGCACGTTTACGTGCACGTCTGCGTCAGTTGTAGCAGGGCATTACTAGTTGCTGTTGCAGACGCAGACGCAACTGCAGACGCGTCTGCATGCTCCGTGATAGAATACGCGTCACCATGCTCATGCGTAGTCGTTTGATACCATTTTCCGAGCCTTGATGTGGTTAGACATCAGACATTCCGACATCTTCGTTGTTCCATCCCTTGTACACATCCTCCAAACACGAAAAAAACACAACCCTCTGGATCGTGTTTTCCCCTATTATCTACTATGGCCTTTACAACGTAATAGCTGTCTCTAGTCCCAATTGGATCATGTCATGAAGAGACGTCTCACGCTCCTCAGGAGTAATGGTCTGATCCGTCAACATATGATCCGTAACCGTAAGAATGGACAACGCTCGGGCGTTGTATTTGGCAGCGACCATATACAATGCGGCTGTCTCATTATCGCACGCTAATACTTGATACTGAGCCAACTTCTCATACATAGGTGCATTGCCATCATAAAAATGATCCTCCGTCTGGACAAGTCCAGCCCTCACTGGTAAGTTCAACTTCTCCCCCATATCATACGCTGCCCTCAACAGTCCAAAGTTAGCCGCCGGTGCGTAGGAGAAATTCTCGAATTCATGTTTGAACATCGCCGAGCTTGTGGACACTGCTGTACCTAGTACAAGATCCATATGCTTGACTTCAGGATGATATGAACCACTTGATCCGATTCGAATCAAGTTCTTCACCCCGTAGTCATTAACCAACTCGGTCGCATAAATCGACATCGACGGCATGCCCATTCCCGTTCCTTGAACCGAAATGCGCTTGCCTTTATATGTCCCCGTGTACCCAAGGATACCGCGGATACGGTTATAGCAGACGGCATCCTCCAAATAGTGTTCCGCAATATATTTCGCACGCATCGGATCGCCGGGAAGCAGTATCGCCTCGGCAATGTCGCCTACTTTTGCTTCAATATGAAAACTCATAATGTAATCCTCCATATAATGTTGCCTTTGTTGCTTTTGTTTCCTCTGTTGCCTCGGTTGGTTATCCTAACCTTATGCTTGTCCTAACCTGAATCTTGCAACTTGCTCGGATCTACTTTAGAAGCCTTAGAAGTCTTGTAAGTCTTGTAAGTCTTGTAAGTCTTAGAAGCCTGTACCCGTTGCACCTTCACGCTCTTGGTTTGCTTCATGATGTTGCTTCCATTCGATTAAGCCGTCGATGCACAAGATCAAGTTGATAACGGCCAACATAATCAGCACATACAAGCCAGAGTAGAAATACACCACGATAGAAATTCCGTTCATCAAAATCCACAAATGCCAGTTCTCCAAAATCTTTTTACTCAACAAGTACTGCGCTGCGAGGCCAATGACCGCGATTAACGCATCCAGATAAGGATTGCTCGCATCCGTAAACTTCACTTGAATGTATGACCAGATCCCCCATGATGCCAAAATAACACTGGTCCAGATCAAATAGCCCTTTGCCGACAAACGAATCGTTGGCGTAACATCTTCTTCACCTTTATTTTTCATCCAATAGTACCAACCATAAATGTTAAAGAGCAACTGCAACGCCGCCAGAACGACCATCGCGTATAGACCTGAGTTAAAGTAAATGTACATAAAGCACACAACTGCGATTCCGCCAAATAGGAAATTGATAACTTTTTGTCTTGCTAACAACCATACGTTGATAACGCCCACGACAGAAGCAAATATTTCAATGTACGAAGAACCTAGATAAATGCCCGCCCCTAAACTGATAGCACAAGCAATAATAACGAACAAAGGATGTTTAATCATGTGCTGCAACCTCCTGTAATAGTCTGACCTGATGCTAACCATTGCAACTCACATTCAATCGCCCAATTCCCGTAAGCACGGAAAATGATAAGGCTTTCATTTTTTCAAGTGGACAACTCCATTGATACTATCTTGCCGTTAAGAGCGGCTGTTTCGCTCTTCCAACTGCAATTGCATGGGGTCCAAAATCATAATCTCATGCTTATTCAAATCAATAATGCGCTGTTTTTTTAGCTCCGACAAAATACGATTGATGCTTCGAGGAGTCACAGCAAATTGTCTGCTAAGCTGCTGCTTATCGATCTGAATCACGATTCCATCTGCCCGCTTCTGTCCATGAGGCACGCAACGGAGCAAATAACTGCACACCCTGTCATGCAGCGGATACAGATTATTGTCCCCCTCCTTCTTCAGAATGTCATACTGAAGCTTTAAGATGCTGCGAATAAAATACTCGTTAAAGTTGCGGTCCAACTGCAGCCATTTCAAAAAATGCTCGCGTTTCAGACCCATCAACTTCACATCCGTAACCGCTTCCACGTTACTGATAAAAGGAAGGCGGTCCACGATCTCCAACTCGCCAATCATATCCCCTTTGTGATAAGTAGACTGCACATATTTCTTGCCGTTCTCCCCAATAACGCTAATGTCAGCGACTCCTTCAACCAAAATGTAAAAGTTGTCCTGAACATCCCCTTGAGAGAACATGACCGTGCCGGCCTCGAACTTGGTCAGCTTCCATTCACGCAAGATTTCGTAGGGGCACTGCTTCATCATCGTATAAATTTTGTCGTGTTGTTCCATGTAGTTGATCATTTGCTGCATCCCCACCTTGGCTCACCTCAAGTATATATTTTCGATGTCTTTCACGTATAGGACACGGGTCCGTCTATTCCTATTAAAACAAGGCATCTCAGCCGCTATTTCGCCTTCATTCGGGACATTTGTCTTTTGACTTCAATAATCGCAATTGTTCCCCTACCATCCGCTAATTTAATCCGCTCGTCAACATCGTTTTAATAAAAAGTCATTGGTATATTTTGCTCACGAACTTCCCCTTGAATACAAACCGAAAGACCAACCAGTGGTTCATATCGATTTCGGCGATGTCCGCACAAGCAAATTCACCTTTTCCTTGTCCTTTTCCTTTTCCTCGTCCTCTTCCAACGTACGCAAAAAAACATGCCTTTCGGCATGTTCAGCTTGTCGAGAAACCTTTGTTTGTTAAGACAAGGGTTTCTCTTCATTGAGATAACGGCAAGCAGCTTCGCACTAATCGATTGGTAGTCAGCCGATCCTTTGTGCCCTGACCGTTGGTAGTCAGTCGATCCCTTGTGCCCTAACCGTTGGTGGTCAGCTGACCACCAACATCTGATTCACTGTGTCTCCTCTCCTAACGGTCGCCACAGTTGTTATTTCAGCGAAAATGAACCCATTCAACATGTAACGGTTATGATGGCGCTTATTATGATGAAAACAGCTGGATGTTGAATGAAATTGGAGCAATAAGCTCACCTATAACCGTTAGAAATCAAAACGAGGCAAATCTGGCGATTTAGCCCCTATGACAACCGTTAAGAACTGTTGCGGCCTTTATCAACTGGAGCGCAGCCTTAAATGTAACGAATCTTATATTTACCGTTTAGTTCCGCTACAATAACCCATCCCGCTGGAATCGGAGAAGCGTGCACTACCCATATTTCCGTACCTGAGGCAGCTCCTGCCACGTTCACAATCTTATATTTGTACGGTGTTTCAAAAGTTATAACCCAGCCTGCTGGAATCGGGGAAATGTGCAAAACCCATAGTTCTACCCCCGAGGCAGCTCCTGCTGCGTTTAAAATCTTAAACTTATCCCGTGTTTCATAGGTAATCACCCAGCCTGCTGGAACAGGAGACGTTTTCAGTATCCACATTTCTGTCCCATAACTTAAGCTGCCTACATGATCAGTACCAAGCAAATTTGTAGTGAATGCTGAAGGTTGTGCCTTATTGTGTGAAGTAAGAACAGGATCAGATTGTGCCACCGCTGGCGCAGATATGGATAACATGGATAGTAATACAAGTAATAAAGCTGAACAAATCACAGTCATAAACCCTTTTTTCACAGAATCATCCTCCTCTCCGCTTTCAATATATGCAAATACACTGCATCGATATGATCCCCTAGCAAAACATTCATTCGGTTGGAAGAACGATCCCTGATTCGAAATAATATGCACACGCCCATGGCATTTCAACATTTTGCTCATATCATACGTATAGCATATTAGCCCTAACGTATAGGGGGAACATGAGATGAATATTTCTGGAGCTGGAGCTGGAGCTGGAACCGGAGCCAACAGTTCGACTAATAAAAATGCAATCTTTCTCGCAGCCATGAGCTATCAAGCGTATCAGTTGTTTTTTAATAACAAGGTAGTGTTGCCAAAAGGCTTTAAACTACGCTCCATCATCCGCGCCTTAGTCAATGTAGAGAACCCGACAGAAGAAGTATTCGGCTTCATTGCCGAATCCAAACAGAAAATTATTATTGCGTTTAGAGGGTACGCAGCATACCCTGCGGACCTTCTTGCAGGATACGACATCCTACAAGTACCCTATCCTTTTGTCGAAAACGCGGGCAACACCCATCGGGGATTTACTTGCCTTTACCAATCTACGCGAGACAAAATCATCCGTGTGCTCAACAAGCTCCCTGCAACCAAACAATTGTACATTACCGGTCATAACTACGGTGGCGCGGTAGCAACACTAGCTGCGCTAGATATCGCAGTGAATACGAAGTTCCAGCAACCTATTGTCTATACGTATGGCAGCCTACGAACTGGAGACCCTGTTTTTGCAGCCCGCTTCAACCATGTCGTAAAAAAGAGCGTGCGCGTCTTCAATATCCATGACAGCAATCCTACTTTCCCAGCAGTGTTGTACCCTCCTCCTTTTACCAAACAAGGATTGAGATATGAGCATGTAAAAAAGAAATATCCTCTATCTTTCCAGCTCAACAGCACGCCTCGCAATGATGGAATTGCCTGCTATTTTAAATTCCTCAGCAAAAAGAATCCTGCTTATGCGAAAGCACTTTGCCAATCGAACCCTGGTTTTTGTCCATGCACGAAAATGTGTGTCCCGCTTCGAAAAACGTGCTAGTTCCACAGCCTAGTGTACGAGAAAGGAGTCAGTTATGGGGAGTTCTAGGAGCAATCTTACTTGTAAAAATAAAATAGCGATTTTTCTTGCGGCTATGACCTACCAATCGTATGTGCTGGTTGAAGCGAACAAACTGTTCTTACCGAAAGGCTTTAAGCTGCGCTACACCATTCGGGCCCTTGGTGGTGTTGAACAACCAATCAAAGAAATTTTCGGGTATATCGCGGAATCCAAACATGAAATCGTGATCGCGTTTAGAGGAACCGGTTCGTTTCAAGACAATGAATCCGACCAAGATATTTTCCAAATCCCCTATCCTTATGTCCAAAATAGTGGGAAAACCCATCGCGGGTTTACGTGCATATATGAATCCACAAGAAACAATATCATTCGAGTCCTCAATAAGCTGTCTCCGACCAAACGTCTGTATATTACTGGCCACAGCCTAGGTGGAGCTCTAGCGGTGTTGGCGGGTTTGGATATTGCTGTGAATACGAAGTTTCATAAGCCGATCGTGTATACGTATGGCTCACCGCGTACTGGAGATCCTACCTTTGCCGCGAAATACGACAACATCGTAAAAAACAGTGTACGTGTGTACAATGTTCACGACATCATTCCCTTTATACCGGATAAAGTGTACCCACCTCCTTTTACAAAGGAAGGGCTGTACTATAAACATGTGAACACAAAATATCCCGTTTCTTTTCAACTGAACAGTGTAGCGGGCCTCAATCATAGTATTAGCTGTTATTTTAAAAATCTTAGTAAAAAGAAGCCTGCATTTACGAAAGCATTATGTATATCCAATCCGGGTTTTTGTCCCGATACACGGTTTTGTGTTCCTTTTCTAGGGGGATGTGGAGCGACAACGACAAAAAGGAAATCGAGTTGTTGTGTAGGATGTTAGTTCAATATTCAATGTTAAATGTTAAATGTTAATTCTTCGATGTTCAAGCCTCATCTAACGCTATGTTGGGTGAGGTTTTCTTGTTACATAAGAACGGTTACTTGCATCTTGTTATATACACATTGGCTATTGTTGAGAATAAATGTGAAACGTATGATAGTAATCATATAATCATATATCAAAGTAAGCTCATATGAATAATTAGCTATCACTAAGGAGATTGCAGGATGAAAGAGTATACTTCGGAATTTGCTGAACACATTTATTACACACCTTCAGAAATAGAGAAAAAAGGAGGGATTTGGCCTGTAAGAACCGGTAGAAACGTAGCAAAACCTAACTATTCCGTCGGCTCTCGCATTATAGAATGTTTTTCGATTCATTGTATTACTAGTGGAAAGCTCTCGTTCGTACATCATGAGCAGTCAGTGATGTTGACTAGAGGTGATTTATTTTGCTTGTACCCTCATATGCCCTACAGTTATAAGGTTGTACAACCAGATGCAGCAGCTCTTAGTATGAAGTGGCTCGCTTTTCACGGGACTCAAGCTTCTTCTATTTTAACTAAAATAGGCTTTGCCATGCAGCAGCCCTACGTCCGCGGAGGTATGACATCGGAAGCAGAGATGCTGTTCGATCAAATTCAAAGCTTGATGCGTAAGCAAAGCAGCGGGAACCTTCGACTACAAGCATACCTGTACCAACTGTTAGGCTGCTTTATGGAGCACAACGAAGCCAAGCAATCAGGTAAGCATAGCAGACATTGGATACAACGAGCAGTGGACTACATGGATGTCCACTATATGGAGGGCATAACCGTATCCGATGTGGTTTCTATTGCAGGCGTACACCGTTCTCATTGCTACACCGAATTACAACGTGTGCTTGGAACTAGCCCGCAACATTATTTGATGAAACTGCGCATGGACAAAGCAGCCGAATTGCTAAAGGTAGAGCGATATACGATAACCGAAATATCGGCAAGTTTAGGCTATAAGGATGTGTACTCTTTTTCCAGAGCTTTTGGTCATTATTATGGCATGCCGCCAACACAATTTAGAAAAGACCCAACAAAATGATAAATAAAACAAACAAAATGTTATTTTGCGTCGGTCCTAAACCGAATATGATTGTTGCATGCCAAATAAATGACTAAACAGGTAGGAATAATAAGATATATCTTCCTGTACGAGAAATGAGGGGGCAATCTTGAAACGGCCTAACATTTTATTGATTACGAGCGACCAGCAGCACTGGAATACCCTCGGTGTGCGCAACGAGGAGATTAGCACACCTCATTTGGATCGTTTGGCTCAAGGCGGGACCACATTCACCCGAGCGTATTGTCCGAATCCCACGTGTACACCTTCACGCTCTTCAATCCTAACAGGGCAATATCCAAGCCAACATGGAGCATGGACGCTTGGCACGAAGCTTCCGGAAGAGAAGCAAACGATCGGGGAACTTTTTGTGAATGCAGGGTATCGAACCGGATTGATTGGCAAGGCGCACTTCCAACCACTCGGGACAACCGAGCAATATCCGTCAGTTGAATCTTATCCCTATTTGCAAAATCTCGATTATTGGCGTCATTTTACCGGGCCATATTATGGCTTTGAGCATATTGAGCTGGCGAGAAATCATACGAATGAATGGCTCGTGGGCCAACATTATGCGATTTGGATGGAAGAGAAAGGTTGTCTCCATTGGCGAGATTATTTTATGGAGCCGACGGGTAGTATGAAAGCTTCGGAGCAGCATTCGTGGACGATTCCAGAAGAGTATCATTACGACACTTGGATCGCTGAACGGACGGCGTCGCTTCTGCGGCAATATTCCGATCAGGGCGAACCGTTCTTCTTATGGTCGAGCTTCTTTGACCCGCACCCGCCTTATCTCGTTCCAGAGCCATGGGACAACATGTATGACCCGGATCAGATCACAATGGCTGCGGCTCATAAGGGAGAGCACGATTCAAATCCACCTCATTTCAAATTGACTGGGCTTGAGAATGCTGACTTTTCTTCGTATCACGAAACGGGGTTTACCTGTCATGGCATGCATTCCCATGTGCATGATGAACAATCGCTCCGTCAGGATATCGCCATTTACTACGGAATGATAAGCCTCATGGACAAATATATCGGTCACATACTTGATACGTTAGAGCAATGTGGATTGGCGGAGAACACCATCGTCGTGTTCACTTCGGATCATGGACACTTTTACGGGCATCACGGATTGATAGCCAAAGGCCCGTTCCATTATGAGGATTTGATCCGTATTCCGATGATTGTTCGTTATCCTGGTCATGTGCCGGAAAATCAAACTTCTGAGGCCCTGCAATCATTGGTTGATTTTGCACCAACACTACTCGACCTTGCTGGTATCCCCATCCCAAGAACCATGACCGGTGTCTCCCAAAGTGAGGTTTGGAGGGGGCGTCAACAACAGGCTAGAGATCATATCATCTGCGAGAATCGTCATGAACCTACTTCTATTCATCTCAAAACGTATGTAGACGAGCGTTATAAACTAACGGTCTATTACAATCAATCATACGGCGAATTGTTTGACCTTAAGGAAGATCCCGAAGAACGGCGTAACCTGTGGCACGAACCAACATTTGCTCAACTCAAATCTAATCTGCTGTTGAAATATGTGTGGGCTGAGATGGGAAAAGAACCAATTTGGATGCCAAGGATATCACACGCATGAGATGGCTGTCTGTACTATCCATCGTCGTTGGTATTATCATCTGGTTCGCCGCTTCTACGATTCCGGCCGTCAACGCCATTGTGAGCGATCCGTTAACGATCGCTAAGGCGCTCGTCTCTGAATGGGAAAAAGGATATCTCTCGCAGCACATTTTCATCAGTGTATGGAGGGTGATTGCAGGATTTACGTTAGCCTTGTTAGCGGCTCTCCCCATCGCCTTTCTCATAGGTTGGTACAAGTCCGTGCGATTGCTGCTGGAGCCATGGATTCAGTTCTTTCGGACAATTCCGCCGATTGCGTTAATCCCGCTCGTTATCGTAGCTCAAGGGGTCGGCGAGCAGGCCAAAATAACCGTCATCTTCGTTTCCTCCTTTCTCGTTATGGTCGTCACTATTTTTCAAGGTGTGAGCAATGTGGATATGACCATGATCAAAGCCGCACGTGTGCTCGGTGCTAAGGATCATCAACTTTTTCTGGAAGTGGTGGTTCCAGCCTCCTTCCCTTATATTCTTGTAGCTATGCGGCTTGGACTCGCTAGCGCGTGGACAACGCTTGTTGCAGCCGAGCTGACGGGTGCATCCCGAGGGCTTGGCACGATGATTATGGAAGCAAGCTTGTACTTCCGAATGGATATTGTTGTAGCGGGCATTTTGCTCATTGGAATGATTGGGCTATTGATGGATCGTGCCCTATTATATGTAGAAAGAAGGCTGACAGGATGGCAGGAAGTGCACAAAAGCTAGAGGAGCCCGAGATAGAGCGGTTTACACGCCCTACCAAAATCGTGATTGAACAGCTCAGCAAAGTGTACATGGGGCAAAAAAAAGATACGGTGGCGCTGCAAAATATTAATCTAGAAATTGTTGAAAATGAGTTCATTTGTGTTGTCGGTCCTAGCGGCTGCGGCAAAACAACACTGCTTAACATCATTGGCGGATTAGAACAAGCGACATCTGGATCTGTATATGTAGACGGAGAAGCTGTGAAAGGACCCGGCAAAGAACGGGGCGTGGTCTTTCAACAGTATGCATTGTTCCCTTGGAAGACGGTCATCCAAAATGTCGAGTTTGGCCTTAAACTAGCAGGATTTGATAAGAAAACGAGACTGGCTAAGGCGGAGAAATACGTAGAATGGGTTGGGCTTAAAGATTTTATGCACGCGTATCCTAAGGAGTTGTCCGGAGGAATGAAGCAGCGTGTCGCTATTGCAAGAGCGTATGCCGTGGAGCCGAAAGTGCTGCTGCTGGATGAACCCTTTGGGGCACTAGATGCCCAGACAAGGGCCCAACTGCAAGAGGATCTGATCCAGACGTGGGAAAAAGAAAAGAAAACATGCTTCTTTATTACGCATGATGTCGAGGAAGCCGTGCTGCTAGCAAACAGAGTGATTATCATGGGCGCTCGCCCGGGAAAAATCAAAGAAATCATCCATATTCCCCTTCCCTATCCAAGAAACCAGCTGACCAAGCTGGAGGACTCCTTTATACGACTTAAAAATGAAGTTTGGACAAAAGTATACGGCAATGGCAATGATTTGACTCATAACGACTAATCATCAAGGAGTGAACTTGCGATGGAGAAATATATTCAAGTGGTGAAATGGGCTACACACTTACGAACCGGTTTACTCGGTTTACTCGCTTTAATGGCTGGCACCATTATTAGCGGCTGCACTTCTACCGCGTCTTCGACTGCAATCGAAGAGTTAAGTGAGATAAGAGTGGGCTACATTCCAGACATTAACGGTGCTGCTCCACTCGTCATTGGTGAACACAAACAATTTTTTAAACAAGCAGGTATTCAAGTTACCCCAACTAAGTTTCTGAGCGGGCCGCCTGAATTTCAGGCCATGGCGGCAGGAAAGATCGACATCGCCTATATCGGACCAGGCGCTACTTTTCTAGCTGCACAAGGGAAAGGAAAGATTATCGCAGTAGCCAGTTTGAGTAAGGGCGATAAGCTGCTGGCAACCAAATCATCGGGCATTCAAAAATGGGAGGACTTAAAAGGTAAGACAGTCGGCGTTCCCAAAGGTACTTCTGGTGAAATGATTCTTAATCTTGGTCTAGAAAAAGCAGGCTTGAAGCCGTCGGACGTCAATATTGTCAATTTGGACGTTGCCGGAGCCGTTTCATCGTTTATTGCGAATAAAGTAGATGCTGTTGCGATTTGGTCCCCTTATACGACTGAAATTGAGAGACAAGTCGGCAAAGACAACATCATTACAATTGGTAGCAATGAGCAGTTTTTCCCTGAATACGTGTTTCCAGCCAGTTGGGTCGTCAATCCGACATTTCTGGAGGAAAAGCCGGAATTAGTAGAGAAATTTGTGCAAGCTTGGATTGCAGCTAATGATTATAAATTAAAAAATATCGAGGAAACGATCCAATTAACGGCTCATTTCACCCAAGTACCGGAAGATTCGCTGCGCAGCCAATTAAAAGATATCGAATGGATCGAGTCTAGTAAAATCGCGGCCTATTTGCAGGATGGCACAGCGAAAAAATGGTACGAAAACCTACAGCAATTATTTGTGAAATCAGAAAAATTGAAAGAAGTGGTCCCCGCTGAGCAATTTGTTGTATCCGATCTATTTCATAAAGCCTTTAAAACACCTGCTAATTAAATTCGCTAAATTTGCTGAAAACGAACTAGGAGTGTGATGAATCTATGTACATTTATGCAAAAAGGATCATGTTGTTTCTGTTGAGCAGTTTGTTATTGTTCACATCCGTGCCATTTGTTGAAGCTTCTGAGCATGGGGTCGTAAGTGGGGAACGATTTCTAGTGCGCGACGGGCAATCCGAATCCGTTATCATATGGTGGTCTGGAGGCGGGGATGAAGTGCCTGCCTTCGCAGCAGCGGAGCTGCAATCTTATGCTGGCAAAATAACAGGGGCTCAGGTGCCGATACGCAAGGCTCAATTGTCGTATGCTTCTGGTTCCGGACAATCGTTGAACGCAATTTCCAGTGGAATTGCGATCGTGACAGGCGCAGAGGCTTTAACTTTTTTACAGACTCCTGCCGGAAATGTCGTCTCCATTCCTGCTGAATGGTTCGTGCAAGTTAATGCAGCGCTGACGAATGCAAAAGAAGACTCATTCTCCATTCAGACGCTTGGCAGCAAAGCCATTCTTGCCGGTACCAATGACCGCGGCACCTTGTACTCCTCTTATGAGCTGATTGAACGTTTAGGAGTTCAATTTTTTGCTCCGAACTTTGATTTTTACAACGGCAACTCCGAATTTGTACCTACGCAATCTTCGATCGCTGTGGCGGATCTGAATGTAAAGGAAGAGCCGAGCCTCAAATATCGACGTAAATATGTCGAGGAAGGTTGGAGCCATACGAGCGGCAACTTGCCGCAGTTGATTGATTGGATGGCAAAAAACAAGCTGAACATTTTAGCTTATCCAACCGATTATATTCATTTGGGCATCGTCAAATATGATACGTGGCGATCGCAGCTTGTGCCTGAGCTGAAAAAGCGTGGAATTGTGCTGGAGGCAGGTGGTCACGGCTTCGACAGCTTTCTTCAACCGAGCAAATATAAAGCGCAGCATCCAGAATGGTTTGTTGCTGGCTACAATGTATTCGATGTAGCCAATGACGCAGCGGTAGCGGCCTACATTAATGAAGTCGTTGACTACTTGAGACAACGGCCGGAAATTCGCATTTTTGACGCATGGCCACCAGACAATGCCACTTGGCCGCCCTCTGCGGCACAACGATATGGGAGTATTGCCAATGCGTATGCAGCCGTGGTCAATAAATTAGATGATGCCGTGCAAGCACAGCTACCTGGGGTACGGATTGAAGCAATCGCTTATCAATCTCACATTGATCCCCCATCTCCCGCTTACGCATTTAAGCCGACGATCCTTATCGATTTTGCTCCCATCGATCGGAGTCATGCCGAACCTATCAACGGTTCTACGTATCCCGCCAATACGAATTATGTAAACTTAATCAACAAATGGCGTGCCGCCTTCACTGGCGATTTGGCGATGTACGAATATTACCGCAGATACAGCTTTCACTCCTTGCCCATCGTCATGCCGACCTTAATCGGGCAAGAACTGCCCTACTATCACTCCCTAGGTATTAGCGGACTAGGCATTTACTCAGAGCCGGGAGACTGGCTGACCTATGAAATTACGCATCTCATCGCTGCGCAGAAATCATGGGATACGACGCTCGATACACAATCTTTTGTCGATGAATACGTGAAAGCTCGCTTCGGTCAGGCTTCAGCAGCGGACGTAGCTGCCTATCTTGTACTCGTGGAAAATACGGGGCGTCAGCTGTTTGACCGATTTAGAGGGAATTACGGCGATCTGAATGTGATAACTTCAACAAGAGCTAATTACGTACAAGCGCGGACAAATCTGACGCAGGCAGCAGCCAAGACACCCGCCAATTCATCCAGCGCCTTCATCCTACAACGATTGTTGTGGAATATCGACTACGCCATCGCGGATACCGAAGTTTCGTATTATAGTTTACAGCGTAATTCTGGAAAACTGCTGCAAGCCAAGCAAGCGACAAAGGGCTACGTCGAAACGCATAAGTTTAACGGTATCATTACGCAATCTTTGTGGGCATTGAACCGTTATCAAGGAAATGCGACGAGGGAAAATACATTGTGGATTTACGATTTGTATCGCAACCATTAAGGCATTTAAGCTTTCGGAACTAATTGCAGCGGTAAATTTCAACGACGGGCTCCTCACACGCAGAACACAGGTCTGGTTAGACTTGCTGCCATTTGTGTTTGGTGGTACAAGGGGGAATCGCCCCCCTTGACCTCTTCACTACCAACGAAGCGCTCTCGCATCATTGGATGTCTCTTTCCCAAACTATGTATACCATATCTACTGATGTTCCCATCTTCAGATATCATTGTTCTGCTATTCTTTATATCATTATTCCATCCCATGCTCTTCACGAATTTGGTACAAGGCATTAAGAGGCAATTCAGTAGGATCCCGATTCAGAAGCACATGCATGAGCAACAAATCGATTTTAATGGCACACACGTTATTTCCATCTACGATAGACGGAAATCCTGTCTCTAACACTGGGCCATGCTCCTCGTTCCAATCCAAGCCAGCATAAACCTGATCTGGACCAAATTCCTCTTGAACCGCAGCTATACACGGTGCGAGAATCTGATCGTCGATAATCGCTTTCGTTTCCTCTTCACTTGATGGAGGTTGCGGAAGTGCCTTTCCGCCTTTCGTTTTCATCAGATCGACAAAAAATGAGGCCATCCAAAGGGAGGGATTATCATCGGTTTGGAATCTCTTAATCAATTCTTGTAGAAAAAAGCCGCATTCATATTCGTCATTAGAATCATCTTTCACTGCAAAAATAAACAATAGACCGAAAGTTTCATGGTTCGATACACGTCCTGTCACTTCATCGAAGTAAGTCTTCAACGAGACAATACCATTATGGTGAACTGCGTTAATGAGTTCAATCCATCTCTCTTCTGAAAATGTTCCTTGGTTGCTATCATCTGTGACTTCATTAGTCTGTGTGTTGTTACTCATGCTTTCCACCACCTCTGGCTTATCATATCATTCGATAGTTTGGAGAGTAAAGCTACTTACCGAAGTCAATCGATCAGGTCTGAAATAGCCGATCCTAACGAAACTTAAAAAACGAACGCCGGTTTAGTACCGACGCCCGTTTGTCTCCCAAGAGCTTTTTTCAATGTATTTAAAATGAGGTCTCGATCGACCTTCTACTTCTCTCTGACACTTAACTTTTGTACCCGCTCTACTACAGCCAACAATGCAGGAAGCATAACCGGCAGCATTACAAAGCCAAGCAAGCATAAGCCGATCATAACGGTCATCGCAACTTCAATCAATGTCAGCACCCCTGATGGGATAAGCGCTGCAAACGTACCGCCAAGAATGATCGCTGCCGAAATGACAACACCGCCCATATGACGAGCAGCCTCAATCATTTCTTTCGTAGAATGACCTTCTAATTCCCGATAACGCATCATTAAGAAAATGCTGTAGTCTACACCTAGTGCGACAATCATAATGAAGCTGAAAAATGGAACATTCCAACCTAATTCATTAACGGATAGCAAATGTGAACTTAGGAATTCACTTATACCAAGCGAAGTAAAGTAAGCCAACACTAATGAAAGAATGATAAAGATCGGTATCCACAAGGAGCGTGTGATAAATATAAGCACAAGCCCAATGCCGATTAACATAATCGTTGCTGTGCGAGCAAAGTCACCACTCGCGATCGCTTCCAGATCTACATTTTCAGAAGTTTTGCCACCCAAAGCTGCCTTGGCATGTTTGAGCTCGCTGCCTTTGATCGCAGCCTGCACTTCCGTGTTAAGCTGCTTGACGATTGCCATCGCTTCTTTCGAATACGGATTCACCTTCAACATAATATTCATTTGTACCGTTTTCCGATCTGGTGACATGTACATATCCAGTGCTTGCTTAAAGTCGTCGCTCTCCAGCACGTCTTGCGGAATAAAGAACTTCTCCGAAGCCTTGGATTCACTTAAGCCGTGCAAATAGCTTTGAGCATCTGCCAAGCCCGTGCTCACTTCTTCCAAACCTTTTGTGCTAGCTGACAAACCCGATTGCAGCTTTTCCATATTACCTGTTAACTCAGTTAATCCCGAGAGCAACTGCTTTTGCCCTGCATGAATTTCTGCTAAACCTGTGCGAAGAGCAGGCGGGACGGGGATCATTTTTTTCGATCCGTCTGCTGCTGTTTGTAGTCCAGCTTGTAAGCTGGATGAACCTTCATGCAGTTGAGTCACACCTGTTTGCAACTGGACAACACCGTCATTTACGGCGGAAAGCGAAGCGTTTGCTTGTTTAAATGATGACATCGCTTTGTCATATTCCGTTTTCAAACCGCTCAACTGCTGCGCTAATTCCTTCATCTGCTGTTTTCCAGTTGCAGCAATACCGAGCGCCGTTTGGATATGCTCATCATTGTCCATATCTGGATTGGATTGCACAAATTTGCCCAACGTGATTTCGATTTGTTCAAATCCTTGTGCAGCTCCCCCAATCGCTAGCTCTAAGCTTGCAAATTGCGTGCCAAATGCAGACAGTCCTGTTTCAAGGTCTATATATCCCTGCTGCAATTGCGGTAACGAACGAGATAGTAAATTCATTTGTTCCTTAAGCGAACCTAGACCGCTTTCCAGCTGTTTAGCACCGCTAGCGCCTGAATCTACGCCTTTCGATAACTGCTCAATCGCTTTTCCTAAACTCGTAACACCTGTTTGCACTTCATTTGTTCCATCGATGAGCAGCTGTACATTTTGTACACCTTTCGTATCTGCTTGACCGATTTCTTTTTCCGCAGAAGACAGTCCATCGTTAATCTCACCAACGCCTTTTGCGGCATCACCTAAGCCTTTATTCAGTTCCTTCGATTGATCTTTCATATATAACTCTTCCATCTTCTTGCCAACTGGACGTGTTGTTGTAAACACTTCAGCTACACCAGACATATTCGAAATTCGTTCCGCAAGTTCGTCAAGCTCTTGCAATGACTTGGCATTGTTCAATGATTTATCCGATTGAATGACCAATGTCGTCGGTGAAGAAAATCCTGGCGAATAATGCTTCTCAATGACCTGAATACCTTGCTTGGAAGCGTAGCTATCATCAACCTCCAACAAATCGTTATAGCTCAAGGAATCGCTATACTTCACAATAAACGGGATGCACAATATCGCAATAAACAAAAGAGCTGCGATAGGTCTTGCCACGGATGCTTTTGCTAATGTGCCCCAAATTCGACTTTCCCCATGTCCATCGAACTTTTTAACAGGCCAAAACAACTTCTTCCCTAACCCGAGCATAATGACCGGATTCAACGTCATCAGTACGAGCACGAGCACGGCTACACCGATCGCCACGGCCGAACTTGCTTGATAAATGCCGAACTCCGCCAAAATGAGCGCCATAAAGCCGATAAATACCGCAAGCGCACTGTAGAGCACCGTTTTTCCAGCAGAGCGATACGTCGCTTTGACTGCTGTAAGTGTATCATCTTGCTTGGTCAGCTCTTCTTTAAAGCGAGAGAATAATAAAATATTATAATCCGTTCCGATACCAAATAAGATAACGACTAGAAACACTTGTGTAAAATTCGAAAATGGATAGTTAAACCACTCCACAAAATGTGCAACGATGCCGAGTGATACGATATAGGAAATCCCCACCGTCAGTAGTGAAACAACCGGTACAATAGGAGATCGGAATACGATAATAAGTACGAGGATAATAAAAATGACCGCAATGATTTCGGTTTTCTTAATACCTTCTTCTGTCGACTTAACAAAATCTTCGATTACAAGACTGTTCCCTGTCAAATACGTATCTACCTGTTCCAGCTCCATCAATGCCTCTAATGGCTTCGCAGCTTCAGAAATCGTCCCTTGGCTACGACTGACAGATAGCTGCGTTAAAATCGTCGTCTTGTCCTTCGACACGAGTTGACTCTTCGTATGTTCATCATCTAAATGAGTGAGCATATTTTCAATGCCAAGCTGCTTTTGCTTCGCTTTGAATTGTGCAATAACGGATTCGATTTGTTGCTGTTGTTTACTTGTTAATGGCTTATCGGTACCACTATTAAAAACAGCAATAATCGAGTAGCTATTGCCACTGTTCTCGTCCATCTGACTTAGCATCTCATGTGCGATCTTGCTTTGCGCACTGTCTGGGATCGATACTTGTCCCTTTTCCCTCACTAATTGATTGAGATTCGGCATCGTCATGACGATAACTACGGTAATGAGTATCCAAGCCACGATCGAGGCGATTCTCAAATTTCTTATTTTCTTCATTCTCTGTCTCCTATCTTTACAACATCCACAAAACTAAACACGTGTTTACTTTTGTACCTGAAAAAAGTATACTCAGTGTGTGAAAAGTATACAATGTTCAATTTTTAATCATTTATTCAATTTTGAATATTTATATGTAGTTATGTTCAATTTTAGATAAATAAGGGGTATGCCAAAATGAGGGAAAAAGCCGAATACAGAAGTGCCATTCGTTCGAGGAACATGATTCGCCGCGCTTTGGTTGAGTTAATGTTGGAAAAAGAATTTCAAAAAATCACGATCAAAGATATTGTGGATCGCGCTGATGTTAGCCGCGGAACCTTTTATGCTCATTTTTCGGATGTACATGCTGTCATTGAACAAATAGAAATTGAAATTATGGAAAAGATGATTGAATTTCTGGATGAATTCAAACATACCGATCTCATTCAAAATGTGATGCCCTTCTTAGTTAAGGTTTCTCATTTCCTAGGTCAAGATATTGAGTTTTACCGTATGCTCATCAAGATCGATCATGCATGCACATTCTTAACGAAAGTCAAAGTCGTATTTATCAAGAGTCTTCTTAGTTATGAACGTAAAATGGATACAGAGCAAGAACGAGAAGCGTTCCTGCTTCATGTCAACTTTTTTGCCAGCGGCCTCGTTGCGATGTATCAAGACTGGTTCGAAGGAAAGATAGACGGTTCCCTTGATGACTTGGCAGCTTCGGTGAGCCGTATTATGGCGCAAGGGTTCCAGCCTTTTTTAATGAAATAATGTGTAAAAAAGCCAGACGAAACATAGGATCTCATCCTGATGGTCGTTTGGCTTTTCTAGCTTATTTTGTATATAAAAACTCTTTCAATCACAGCATCTTTCAATCACAGCACTAAGTCTAGTTTCGATTAAACATCCAAACAAAAATGGACATGAGTTGATCCACCCACCACCCACTACTCTTTCCATAAGTCCGAATCAGTTCCATGAACGTAACGGTTGCCACGGAGGCTATGCAGTGGTAATTTCCTCATTTTAAATCGTAATGGTTACCAGCGAGCTTATTTGTTATTGGTAGCGATATCATTCACTACTACTGCTAAAATAAGCGCACTCACAACCGTTAAAAATGAAATACGAACGCTTTCGCGTTAATAACGTTAATAGCGACCGTTAAATGAGCTGCCTTGGCGAATCACAATACGAACGCTGACACTTTCATTTCCATTATGCTCTCCCCATCGATTGCATGCCAGCGCTGCATCCTTATCAGAACTATTTTTCATCGTTTAGAAGACCATTACACCATCGAAGCTTCACAGAAGGGGCATAGTTGCAACAAATACGCAATCATGTTATATTACTTGAGGCATCAATAATTGATACATCAAATATTGAGCGGTCAATGAATATGAATGACGACGAGATGTGGTTCACAACAAACAACGAAGTTATTCATATCTTCAATCTCTCAGGAGGCTCGAAGGCATGACGCAAAATGATTGTAAAGAGAAGCAGATCTTGACTCTGCTTAACGGATTGTGCAACAAATTACAGCATAAATTCGAACATTGTACGGGCATAAGCTCGTCCCGTCTCGAGATTTTGTACGAACTATGCGGGGGAATCGAGATCAAGCAGTCCATTTTGCAAAAGCGTATTAACATCGATAACGCTGCTATTACTCGTCATCTAAAGCAACTTGAAGCTGAGGGCATGGTGACGAGACGCAAAAATCCTGACGATAATCGTGAAACCTTTGTTCGCTTGTCTGATGAAGGACTTGAAAAAATTGAAGGATACAAAATCGAAAAAGAAAATTTTATTCGCCAGATTTTGAAGGACTTCAATGATGAAGAGATTCCAAAACTGGCCGATTTTCTCGAACGAATGAAAAACAACATTTAACTTATTAAGGAGCTGTTATATATCATGAGCAAATTTCAAACAACAAATGACTTTAAGGAAATCACATATGGTCGTCGTTCTGTAAAAGAATATGACCCTGAGGTTAAAATCAGCAAAGAGGAAATGACCGCAATTATCGAAGGCGCTACGCGAGCTCCATCCTCAGTGAACATGCAGCCTTGGCGCTTTATAGTTATCGAAAGCAAGGAAGGCAAAGAGAAGCTGGCTCCGTTGGCGAAATTCAATCAGACTCAGGTGCTCACCTCTTCTGCCGTTGTAGCTGTATTCGTTGATATGGAAAATGCATCGTACATGGATGAAATTTTCAGTAAATCTGTAGAACATGGTTATTTGCCGCAAGAAACGAAGGACATGGCAATGAGTACGTATAAGCCATACTATGATACGATCTCTGCGGCCGATCTACGTGATGTTAACTTTGTCGATGCTGGTCTCGTATCGATGCAATTGATGCTAGTAGCCCGTGCTCACGGCTATGATACGAATGCAATCGGCGGTTATGAAAAGGCTAAAATCGCTGAGGCCTTTGATTTGGACAAAGATCGTTACCAGCCGATCATGTTGATCAGCATTGGTAAAGGAACTAAAAAGGGATACCCATCCTATCGCTTACCTGTTGAAACAGTAGCGACTTGGAAATAAAGACAAGCAGCTATCATCGATAAATGTAGGGCATCATACCATTAATCCGATGCTTCGAACCGACTCCAGCCTTACGGCCAGAGTCGGTTTATTTTCTACTCACCCGCTTGTTCACCCACCCATAATCCTTCGGTTCTCATTTTGCCACATGAATAGATTTAATAGTTGTGAGGACAACCTTAAACATGTATAGACTGATTACGGTCTAATCTGTAGCTGATAAATGTCAGCAATGAGGCTGCAATCGCAACAATCGCCCCGAACCAAGACACATCAATCAATTCCTTGTGCGTCGTAACAACTCCTCCAAGAGCTGATCCCAATGCTATTCCGATGTTTATGGATACAGGCGTTAATGATGAAGCCAAGTCTTTCGCAGTCGGAAAATATTTATTAGCCAAATCAATGAAATACAGTTGCATCGTAGAGTTCATGATATAAATGATAAAAGCAATGAATGATATACTAATCAACCCCGTAGCCATCGAGTTGAAGGTGACATAAATCGATGCGAGAATGACCGCTTGTATAAGAAATACATATCTAAGCTTGCTAATCCCGTTGCGATTTGCCAATCTCCCACCAATTAAAGTACTGAACACGGAAACAACTCCGTAAAGCAAAAATACAAGACTAATATACTTGTTAGGGATAAAAAGTACTTCTTGCAACAAAGGAGCTAAATACGTATATACGGTATATGTCGCTCCTATACTTAACGCAGGAATAGAGAATGCTATTATAATACGCGAATTGGTTAATAATTCGAGTTGTTGTTTTAATGAACTTTGAAACCCTTTTAGCCCTTTGGGAATTGTCGCCGCGCTTGTGATCAGAGAAATAATTCCTAACAGAGCAGTGAACCAAAAAGCCAATTGCCACCCACCCCATTGCCCAATAATGGTACCAAGAGGGACACCGACTACACTAGCGATTGTAAAACCCATAAAGACGATTGAAATCGCTGTCCCCCTCTTCTCTTCGGACACCGTTTCGCTGGCAACCGCCATTGCAAGTGCGATCAACACTCCGGTCACAATAGCCGTTATTATTCTGGAAATAAGGAGCAGCGCGAACGAACTGGATATAGCGGTTATTATATTACCTATAATAAATACCCCAATCAAAGAGAGCATCAGCGGGTACTTGGAGAACCGACTGAATATAGCCGTTAATACGGGTGTACATATTGCAAAAGAAATAGCAAACGCTGATACAAGCGCCCCCGCTGTTGAAATCGAAATATTCAAGTCGGTTGACACTTCAGTCAGCAGTCCGACAATGACAAATTCACTTGTACCTAAGACGAAGGTCAATAAAAATAAATTCAAGGTCAGAATCTTTTGTTGTTTACTCACAGATGAATCCCCCTTCTATGTAAACTTCTTCAAACTCTTTCGACAGCAATCTGGACTTCAGCAATATAAGTTTCCGGATCACCTAATTTTTCATGAGGAAGACAAATTTCTCGACGGGGCTCGTTTTCCTTTATGCGGAAACCGTTTCTTTCAATCCAAAATGCTAATTCTGTGCTCGCCATACATGCGCTCCTCGTCCGACAAACATGGACAAGCGTAGCCATCGTCGTAACTTGAGGCAATTGTGTTACCATGAAGGGAGGACTACTCGGGATTTCGTGAGTTAGTGGACGGGCCACTTCGATATCTATCTCGTCCTCACTTTCTTCACAGCCGTGCCAAAGCACAATTTGAGAAGATGAAGACAGACCTAATTTTCCTAAATGATCGTCCAGTAGTTTAAATAACTCAGGTATTTGCCTATACGAAGCTCTACTGCGGTAAGAAATCACAAACTTAGGCTCAACTTCCTTTAAAATGACATCGTGTGGCGTTTGGTTTTCACTCTCATTCTCGAGGAAACACAGACGTTCCTTAATTCGAGTGAGCCTAGTCTGTTCCTTATCTAGCGTCGACTGAATTTCATTTTGCTTGATCCGAAACATCCCCCTAATTTGCTCAATCGGGACTTGCTCACACATCATTTGACGAATTTGGTCCAAAGAGAATCCCAATTCTTTATAAGCCAAAATACGATTGAGCTGAAACATTTGGTCAGCCGTATAATATCGATATCCTGTAAATTTGTCAGTGTGAGCTGGTGTGAGCAAGTTCAATTGGTCGTAGTAACGAAGTGTTTTGACAGACACTTGGCTAATCTTCGAAAACTCACTAATTTTAAACATCGTTACACTTCCCTTTCATGAATATTTTCAATTCTCTCCTTGTCTTTACCAAGTATAACTATCTTGTTAAGGGGAGAGTCAAGGGAGATGTTTTTATCCTTAATTCCCCGAATCTCAGGGGTTATAATACTCCACAAAAATTTTGATATCGTGTTCCTACGATCGAACACGTAGGTTATGTCTTCCTCATCAATCAGCGCATCCAGCTAAGCTCGGTCATTGTCTTTCGCTTAGAATATCTCCCTTATAAATCAATTAATAATAATGCTACTTGCTTTAATTTATCTATTCGACCCCATTTTCAAGCCACCATTATTATTGATTAATATTTACGGTCGGAACAAAATAAAGTATTAGACCGAAATAAATTCTTCGGCCTAATACTTTATTTTCACTTATGATTTACTAGTGACTTTTCGAACGATAGGAACTACTTCAGAAGCGAGTAGTTCAATATTTTTCATCACTTTATCAAATGGTAAACCGCCGATATCAAGCTGAGCAATAAAGCGTTTATGACCAAACATCTCGTATTGGCTTAAGATCTTCTCAACAATTTGCTGCGGGCTGCCAACAAACAAAGCCGTATCAGGGCTTGTCATATATTCAAATTCTTCAATAGAAATATTCCTATTACCCATTCCGCGTTGTCTATTCACATAAGACCAATAATTAGAATAATAAGGATAAAATTCTTTTTTTGCTTGTTGCGTTGTCTTGGCAATATAGGTGTGTCCTGTGACACTAACGTTAAGGGCTTCCGGAGAATAACCTGCTTCAGCTCCGGACTTGCGATAAATATCAACTAATGGCATAAAGCGTTTTGGATCACCGCCTAAAATAGCGAGTGCCATGCCAACTCCCATTTTCCCAGCGCGAATTGCGCTTTCAGGTGTGCCGCCAACACCCACCCAGACAGGCAATTTACTTTGAACAGGACGAGGTGCAATCTCAGCATTATGCAAAGAAGAGCGGAAGCGACCGTTCCATGTGAGCGTCTCATTAGCGTTTAATTGTAGGAGTAAATCTAAGTGTTCTGAAAACAGAGCATCATAGTCATTAATGTCATAGCCGAATAATGAAAATGATTCTATGAAAGCCCCTCTACCAGCAATGATTTCAGCTCGTCCATCCGAAAGTAAATCCAAAGTAGAAAAATCCTCGAACAGCCGAACCGGGTCAACTGTACTTAGCACCGTAGTTGCACTCGTTAGTTTGATTGTCTTAGTTTGCTGGGCAATCGCTGCTAAAACAACCGCCGGTGACGATACCGCATAGTCCAATCGATGATGTTCACCCACGCCAAACACATCAAGTCCCGCTTCATCAGCGAATTTAGCTGCTTCAATGATTTCCTTTATGCGCTGCCTAGAACTAATCCTCTGCCCAATATTAGGATCCTCACCTAGATCAGCAAGCGTATATATACCCATTTCGATTCCCGAATTTTCAGAACTTACATTTAATTGCATCGTATTTTATTCCCCTTTTAAAGCTGTTATAGCACTATTGCAGCCAATGGCCTCGATTATACGTGAAGTTGAATCCGATTACCTGAAGGATCCTCAGTGACATAATAACCATTTTCCTCTTGAACAGGAGCACCTATATTTTTCAGCTGAGCTATAATATGATTTCTCGCTTCCTCACTAGGCAGCACAAGTAAATACGATTCAAGCCCTACACTGTTCGGAGCAGGAGGTGGAGCACCAATACCCGCCCAAGTATTTAATCCGATGTGATGATGATATTTTCCTGTCGAGATAAAGAGTGCTTGCGCTCCGTACCGGTTAACAACCTCAAAGCCGAGCCCTTGCGTATAAAAATGTTCCGCTTCAGCGAGCTGTGACACATGTAGATGGATATGCCCCATAATCGTGCCAGCTGGAAGTCCACTCCACTTACTCTCCTGCTCTCGAGTGAGAAGATCATTGAAATTTAATGGATCAGTCGCCATTGCTACATTGCCACCACTCCAGCTCCAAACCGACGGATTACGGTCGATATAAATTTCAATTTCATTACCATCCGGGTCCGCTAAATACAAGGCTTCACTCACAAGATGATCTGCAGATCCAAAACGTATATTCAGTTCCGCGAAGTGTCTCACAATACTCGCCAAATCAGAACGATTAGGCAGTAGCAATGCAAAATGATACATACCTGTCGTATTTTTTTGCTTAGGTTTAACATCGTCGGGCTGCTCTATTGTAAGCAGTATTGTTTTCCCATCTGCGGTTAATTCCGCTTTCGTTTCAGTTTGGCTCAAAATTTTAAATCCAATGACCTCTTGATAAAAAGAAAGTGATTGCTTCAAGTTCGATACCTTGAGATTTACTTGGCTTACAAAAGTGCTCGGCTCACGATGATAATTCATATAAATGTCTCCTCTATTCCCTAATTAATTTTTGTCTGATGTTATTATTCAAAAACAATAACCGGCTTTACTGTCGCTCCACGCCCCCTACTGCCACCCTCGTCAAACTTACTTGTTTGCCAATTCAAACTGGTTTTTGACGCTATGCATAAGTAAAAACTCGGTGTTTTCCCAATCTGGATATAGCTGCATCATCTTCTGTTTGGCCTCATCTTCACTTGTAGATGCCTCGATAGTGTCCAATAAGTCATAATTTTATCTTAACGAAATCCAAATTATTATCCCCGTTGAAGTACGTATTAGTCAGTACAAGCTGTCAACAAATCGACAGCCTGTAGCTCATACAATTAACGATTATTGATAAGAATACATTTTAAATGCAACCATCTTTGCATTAGCAGGTGTAGAATGTTCGAAACCATATAGCTTGCCATATTTCGGGCGAAGTGTATCTGTTGCTTTTACAGACACTGCATCCATCCATTCCGCTAGGTATGCGGTATGTGCTCCTTTACTTGAATCCACGTAATTTCCGTAAGGCAATGCCACCATAGCATCACTGACTGCTTTTTTCAGATCAGCGATGAAAGCAAGATGGAAGTTAATATCTTTTTTCTCACCCACGTTGCCGTGTCCGCCGTTGAGCCATTTCCAATCTAGTTTCAACACATCTTTATAATTTTGCTCTAAATAAACAAAGTTCTCAGAGCCTGCAAAATTCCAGAAAGAAGGTTGATCTGGATTCAATAAGTCTGGCGCATGAAGTACTTTTTCTCCTTTCATGAGCCAAGCCGCATGATCGTCTGTGTGTGCAGCCCGATCGAATCCATGCAGTTCTAAAACTTGATTTTCAAATTTAAACTTGCCCTTCGGCCAAGCCACGAGTTCAGTTGGGCGAGGGATTTTACTATCAACGTATGCAAGCTTCTCTGCCGTTGCTTTGGAAGCTACGATCCGAGGCTTCTTCTGTCCTTCTGCTTCTAATGCTTTAAGGAACTCTGACGTTCCGTTAATATGATCTGCATGTGCATGGGAGTATACAATTGTCGTAATTGGCAGCTTCGTTACTTGACGAATCGCTTTGAGAACTTGTTCAGATCTGTATTCTAACGGATCGAATACCATAACTCCCTTTGAACCTACGTAAAAAGTTGTCCCGTAGTATTGTACTTGTACCCAATACGTGTTTTTCGTTAATCGTTGTAATACATATGGTTGTTCGGCATTTAGATTAAAAAGATTACCGATTTTCTCACCTGAT
Source organism: Paenibacillus sp. 481 (assembly GCF_021223605.1). Lineage (NCBI taxonomy): Bacteria > Bacillati > Bacillota > Bacilli > Caryophanales > Paenibacillaceae > Paenibacillus > Paenibacillus sp. 481. Next base: position 3,969,251 of record NZ_CP075175.1, on the reverse strand, counting down.
TGAATCAATCGTGTACTCGACGGGTTTACGTACTTTGCACCGACTGGTGAAAATTCTTTCTCATTTGCATCTATATTGCTTCCAGTAACCGACATCTGTTTTGATTGATTGCTTGAATCACCATAAGAGACGGTTAGATTAGCAGCCCCCGTTGCGATTGTAATCGCTGCAATAGCAGAAATAACTTTGATCTTATTCATAATAATAAGCCTCCTCATTTCGAATAAATTTCTTTACTTATTTTTTAGCACTTCTTCTTCCAAATAAAGCGTGATCGACTGAGAGAGGTGAGCGATCGGCTACGAACATATACATCGATGTGATGATAAGAATCAAATCCAACTCATAACCTGCCATTTGATTATTGCCAAGCAAACCGGTGGAGAGCTTTGCTGTAAAGATCGCGCCTGTAAGCATAATTGCAAATAAAGCTGAAACATAACGGGTAAAGAGCCCTACAATAAGCATTATCCCACCAACAATTTCGAGAGCAGCTACAAAATACGCTACTCCTCCAGGAATACCCAAGGAACTAAACCAAGCTTCGACATTCACCAAACCCATGTTCAATTTACTAATGCCGTGGGCTAAAAATAATATTCCTAACACCACACGCATTAGAGTCGATACCACTGTTACTTTATTCATGATTAATAAATCTCCTTTTTATTATATTACCTATAACAATATATTTTTCGTATTACAAATATAATTCGAAGTGATGTGGCATGTCAACAAAAATATTGTTATTATAAATTTATATTTAGTATTACAAATATCTCTTAGAGGTGAATACGATATGAACATCGGCGCTACCATACGGGCCATCCGTAAACGTAAAAACATTTCCATCACTCAAATCTGCGAAGAAACCGGCTTATCGCAAGGCTTCATGAGCCAAGTCGAAAACAACAAAACATCCCCTTCCATCGCCACATTGGCGAGTATTGCTAAAACTTTGAATGTACCTTTGGCTTATTTGCTCCTGCGACAAGAAGAACGAATGAACATCGTCCGCAAAGCAGAACGACGGATCACAAAAAGCGGGATTGAAAATTTAAAAGTGGAGCACTTAAGTTCAACAAAGAACTTACAGATGAGGCTTGTTGAGTTACCTCCCGGCGCTTTAACAGGAGATGTCCCACATGCACATGAGGGAGAAGAAGTTCATTTTGTTGTGAAAGGAAGAATCTATGCAGAACAAGGAGAAGATTCAGCTGAATTTGAGGAAGGCGATTCTTTCAGCTGGAATGCTTGCACACCTCATCTAGTTAGAAACATCGGTGAAGAAACAGCGATTGTTCTCATTTCCATCTACAGTGAGAGCGAGCAAGGTAAAGATTTAATGTAAATGTAAAATAGTAAATAACCTCAATCTTCTACGGAAAAATGCCCATAATGATTTTAAAAATCATCATGGGCATTTTTGTTTGTTAACCAAATAAATACGATTTAGATATGCACCGCACAACTACCAGAAAATCACTTTTCTTTTTCCACAGGAAACCAACCTTCATGCGATAAAATTAATTGCCATAGAGGGGTAGGTATACATTTCTCTTTCTGAACGGTTGTTTTTAAAATATGCGTAATAAGAGATTCATTACCTGCATGTACTTTCTCAACCCACTGAGGATCAACAACTAGAGCCCGTCCAATTGCTACAAAGGGCACATTCGCTTGCTCTAGCACCGCTAGCGCATCATCCGCTGAATGAATTGAACCTACCCCGATAAGCGGCACACGATTATTAATCCTTTCAGCTAAAAGTTCCATGCGTGATCTTTCACTCGTTACACCACGCCGTGGTTTTGCCCAAGCATCTGTTGACGCCAAATGTACATAATCGAGTTGATGTTCAATGAGCGCCTCCACGAGTCCAAACGTTTCTTTCATCGTGATACCAGGTGTCTCCGGCTCTTCCGGTGAAAAACGATAACCAATTAAAAATGGTTTTGTCGCATACTCCGCAATCACACGTTTCACTTCTTCAATGATCGCTAACGAGAAATTTAATCGCTTCGCTTCAGACCCACCCCAGTTATCCTGTCTACGATTCGAATGCGGTGAAACAAATTGTTGAAGTAAATAGCCACTCGCACCGTGGAGCTCAATTCCATCAAAGCCTGCGACAATCGCGCGTCGTGTTGCTTCTCCAAAATCATGGACGATTTGTAACACTTCTTCATGAGATAACGCTTTAGGTGCTTGGTCGATACTATAAAAACCACGATCAAGAAGTGGCGCTACATGGCTAGCACTCCACGTTTCTTGATTTGGAACTAAACGAGGCACTGCAAGTCTTCCCCCATGGTAGAGCTGCACTACCGCTTTAGCGCCACCTTCATGAATCACTTTTGCAAGTCGAGTAAGCCCATCAATTGTCCCGTCATGATCAATCGCCATTTGCCCGTCAAAGCCTTTACCACTTTTTGCGACATAAGCACAGGCTGTAATGACTGTTCCAACACCATTCGCACGCAAACGATAATAATCAAGCTCTTCTACTGATACATAATCATGTTGATCTGCGGAAAAAGTGGTCATTGGAGCCATCATGAGTCGATTTCTAACTTGCACGCCACTATTAAATGTGAAATTTTGAAATAACCGTTCATATCGCTTGCTCATGTTATCCTCCTTATAAAAAATCCCTCACGCCAAAATGCGCTAAGGGATTCGTTAGATTCGTTTCATTACTTAAATTGTTTCATCCATTGCATAAAGTTAACAATTACAGTATCTAGAAAAGAAATCGTCGCTTCATCCGTTAAATGGCCTTCTGAGTCGAATTTTTCGTGTGCAGAACCAACATAGACTTCATTCATTGGCAACAATGGTGAGTTCAGACCACTGGCAAATAAGATGTCTCGTAAATGCATTTGCGCTTTAACTGTACCCATTGCACCCATTGACGCACCCATCATGATAGATGGTTTGCCGTGCATGACTTTATCCACCCGACTCATCCAGTCAATAGCATTGCCTAAAACGCCTGGAATTGTTGAGTTATATTCTGGTGTAACCCAAAGCACGGCGTCTGCTGCATTTACTTTTGCTTTGAAATCTATCACAGCTTGCGGTGCATCAAGCTCGATGTCTTGGTTATACATTGGTAAATCACGTAAGCTCAAGATTTCTAGTTCAAATGTTTCTGCATAACGCTTTTGTATATGTTGTGCTAACTGCAAATTCAATGATTTTTCACGGATACTTCCTACGATTGCTACTATTTTCATCTTTCTTCCTCCTGGTTTAGTCCAATTGATTCTATAAAATCAATGACTGTATTTCGTGAGTAATGGCTTCGCTTCCCTTTGTCAGAAGTGCAACGAACCGCTTCATATTCGCGCGTGTAATAGCGTCCTTTGGTGCAGCAATAGCAACAGCAGCAATGACTTGTTCTTGCTTAAAAAGCGGCACTGCAATACATCGAATACCCACGACTCGTTCTTCATCGTCGAATGCGTAGCCCTGTTTCTCAATTACCTTCAAATGATGCATAAATAACTGCAAATCCTCAAACGTGTTTTCAGTTGCCTTCACAAAGGATAGCTTTTGCAACCATTTTTGCTGGGTGCTGAGTGGTAAATTAGCCAAAATGACCTTGCCAAGTGCTGACTGATGTAAACGTGAACGATTCCCAATCTCCTCTTGAGCCGGCACTGTAAAAGGGGCATGTAATACTTGTGTCATCACAAGATTCGTCTCATCCATTTTCCCGATATACACACTTTGCCCAAGTTTTTTTGCCAGCTTATAAACAGACTTTAAAGATACCCAATCAAAATCTGCTCTTCTCTCAAAATGGCCACAAAACATCTTGTGATTCAAATGAAATTGATTCTGAAATTTATACACATAATCCATTTCTGCCAATGTGGCAAGTAAACGGAATGCCGTAGATTTGTTCAAATCAAGCGTATTTGTAATTTCAGTAAGTGTGAGTGCTTCTTGTTGTTTGATCAACTCCAGTATTTGCAAACCCTTTTTCAAAGTGGCTACTTCATATTGTCCCATCTCTTCACCTCAGTCCTCGCCTATATTACTTTTATTAAAAAAATACTGCAAAAAAAGAGAATTAAGTTTCAAATAATGAAACCGAAATTGTTCTCTATGTTAAGTTATACAAGTCCTTGGTATGTTTCTGGATTATTTATATATAAAATATATTTACTATACTTTATAAAGTATATTATGAGTATTAATAGTGTGTCAAATGCTAGCCAAAGCGCTTATGTTGAGAAGTTGTCATAGAAAAAAGACTATCTCTCAATGATCGAAAATGATCAAGAGATAGTCTTTTTTATACAACTTATGGATTTAATTTCTTTTTCAAAATCCATCAAATTTAAAAATTGCATAGCATTTATCTTTAACTTCGAGTTTTAAGCATATCCTTACTGCAATTCGATAATGGTCTTTTGAGAAGGTAGACATGGAGATTTTCATGGTTGTTCCAAATTCCCATCTACAGGATGTAGAGGAACAAGAACCTTAGCAGAAGTCGCGGAAAAGCCCACCTTGAATTCATCAAGTCTCATTCATATTTGGGAAAACAAAAAAAACGGCATCTCTGCCGTTTTGACGATTAAGTATGGTGGAACCTAGGGGGATCGAACCCCTGACCTCTTCACTGCCAGCGAAGCGCTCTCCCAGCTGAGCTAAGGCCCCATGTCGTAAAAAAATTATAGCACCGAATGCATTTTTTTGTCAATATTCAATATCTAACGAAATAACCATATCCATCACACATAAGATCAACATAATCATTTTCATCTAACCGCTCAACTCGCGCTCTAATCGCACTCTAACCTCGCCAGCCACTCCAGTCCCACAGTCACTCCACATTGCACATTGCACATTGCCGCAAAAATAAAAGTGTGCGCATGCCTCTACAATCAAGACAAGCACACACCATTATAAACGCCACAATCAATAAACTAAAGCCCAAGCCTACGGCTCCTGCACATCCCCTAACGGGTTTTTAGACAGCAGGTGCGTAAGCTCCTTCATAAACATGCTAATATCTTTAAATTGACGATATACCGAAGCAAAGCGCACATACGCCACCTCATCCACCGGATACAGCTGCTCCATCACGAAATCGCCAATAACGCGGCTCTCCACCTCAGCATGCGCCGTGTTGCGCAATTGCTTCTCCACTTCGGATGCCATCATCTCTAAGCGCTCAACTGAAACTGGACGCTTTTCGCAGGCACGAATTAATCCGCGCAACATTTTTTCGCGACTAAATTCTTCGCGGCTGCCATCCTTTTTAATGACGATTAGCGGCGTTTCCTCCACCATTTCAAACGTTGTAAAACGTTTGCTACACTGCTCACATTCACGACGGCGACGAATCGACTTGTTGTCGTTTGCCGGGCGCGAGTCTAACACTTTTGTCCCAAAATGATCGCAATAAGGACATTTCATTTCCATTCCTCCATCCTATTCACACCTGATGTACATCAATTAACTAAAAATCCCAACCGTTACCTGTAATGAAGTTCGCCAGATTGCGCACAATACAATTACCAACCGCAAGGAGGTGAATGAAATGAGCAACCGTTCCAGCAATAACTTAGTCGTTCCTCAAGCGTCCGGAGCTCTTGAGCAATTGAAATTCGAAATCGCTCAAGAATTAGGTATCAACCTTTCTCAAGACGGTTACTACGGTAACTTGGCTACACGCGATGCCGGTTCGATCGGTGGTTACATCACGAAACGTCTCGTGCAAATCGCAGAGCAACAACTTGCAGGTCAATACTAATTTAGTTTGACGAAGAGGCGTCGGTACAAGATAGCTGCAAGGCATCTTGACCGATGCTTCTTTTTATATCGAACCATGCTCATCCATGAATGAGCCATGTTACATCAGCGAATAAATACTTTTGTACTTTTCATAATAATGAATGACCCGCTTCACGTACTGCCTTGTTTCACCAAACGGAATTTGGTCCTGCGCCGTGTCATACTGTCCATCCCACGTTCCATTGCTCAGCCACTTAGACACGTTTCCAGGGCCCGCATTATAAGCCGCAATCGCTGCAATCCTATTTCCTTTGAATTGTTTATGTAACGACTTCAAATACCAAGCACCAAGCCGAATACTCGGCTCTGCCTCATTTTTCAGCTGGTCTAAAGACCATTGCTTGTCCACCTTCAACTGCTCCATGGCCCAAGTTGCCGTGTTCGGCATCAGTTGCATAATGCCAATGGCTCCTTTTCGCGATTCACGACCTAACTCGTAATTCGTCTCGACACGAATGACAGCTGCAATAAGCAGCGGGTCAAGATTGTAGGTGGCCGCAACCTTTTGAATGGACTCTTCAAAATGAATCGGGTACATCCACCGCGCCAACCACTGCGACTGAAAAAACAATAAAAACAAAAAGCCGAGAAATAGCAGCAAAAATATCCGCTTTTTTCTCATCAGCCTCATCCAACGATCAATCATAAGCCCAGACAGCCTTGCTCAGTTAAAAAGTGCAGCACTTGCCGTTCGGTTTCCTCCAAACTATGACTGTTGTCAATGACAACGTCAGCTCGCTCACGTTTCAGCTCGATATCCATTTGCGCAGCCAGCCTTTGCCTAGCTTGCTCCTCGTTACTACAATCTCGGTTCATTAAGCGCTGCAATTGAACATCCCGCGGGACGTACACAACCATAACCATTTGAAATAGCGATTCCATGCCCGATTCAAACAACAAAGGGACATCAACGACAACAAGCTTATCGGGATGCTCCTGCTCATATTGACTCATCTGTGCCATCATACGCGCACGAATAGCGGGATGAGTGATCGATTCCAGCAACTTGCGCTGTTCTGGATTAGCAAACACGATTTCACCCAATCGCTTGCGATGCAGCGAGCCATCTGAGAGTAGCATGTCCGCTCCAAATTGATCCGCTATTTTTTGTAATGCAGGACTGCCAGGAAGAACGATCTCCCTGGCAATCTGATCAGCATCAACAAGCAAGGCGCCATGTCTCACCAACATTTGAGAGACCGTACTTTTTCCCGAAGCAATTCCGCCGGTCAATCCGATGTTCACACCCTCACCTCTTCCGCAATCATCTGGCTATAATAATTTAGCTATGCCCATCCCAATTAACAATATTCCAGGTAAAAAGGTGACTCTCCGTATCCACAGCCAATGCGAGCATGTCATTCCAATCTGGATGCCTAACCGTAAAAAAGCTCCGCTAAACAACGCGATCATGAGCGCAGTCGCCAACGGCGGAAAGCCGAGCAGCGCTGCACCAATGCCAGCACCGAATGCATCTAAGGACAATGCAATTCCGAGCCACGCCGCCTCTGAAGCGCTAATCGTTCCCGAACGATCAAGGTCAGCCGCATCAGGCGTTCGTAAAATTTGAATGACAAGCCCAAGCCGTTTCAATTGAATGCGGGCAATCGTCTTGTAATCATCGGCTCGTTGTTTAGCGCGAACACCTGCATAGAGATCAGCATAAGCATTGGCACTAGCACGAGCATTAGCAGTTGCATTAGCAGTTGCATTAGCAGTTGCATTAGCATGAACATTAGCATCAGCACTTGCGCTAGCATTGGCATGAACTACAGCATGGGCATCCACACGGATATCCCCACGCCCCAGCTCCACCCGCTCAACTTCATCCACAGCAGATACTCGTACTAACGCTTCAGTTGCAGATGAGTCTCTCGATTGCGGTTGCAGCGCTCCAGCCGTGGATGAATTCTCCGCTTGCGATTGCAGCGCCCCAGCCGCGGATAAATTCCCCGGTTGCTGCTGCAGCGCTTCGTTGGGCTCCTCGTGCTCACCCGAGCGCGAAGATCGAACAAACTGAACCATCGCGAAACAACCGATCACGATTAAAATAAGTCCGCCAACCCAACGAGCCGCTTGCGCAGAAAACAAGTGAATAAACCATAATCCCACCTGCATGGAACATAAAATGATCAAGCCGGAACAGATCGAAATAATAACGATAGAAGTCCAAGGAATACGAAGCTTGCGCAGCCCGTATGTCATTCCTACTCCGAAGCTGTCTAAGCTTAGCGAAAAAGCTAAAGCCAGCATCGATGCAACTTGAATGAGCAACATACTCCCTCCCTCAGTGTGCTTGCCATATGACCCAGCTTGGGTTAAGCCTCGTTCACAGGTTCGTGAACGCAAGCCCATGACATCAATTACGACATCATATGGGCACGTGCGGAGAGGGGTGCATCTATTGTTTTATTTTAGACCGTCTGGCATCGCGGACAAAAGTGGGTGCCTCGGCCCCCGACAACTGTCTTTTCAATAATCGTGCCACAATCGTGGCATGGTTCACCTTGTCGGCCGTACATTTTGAATTGATGCTGGAACATGCCCATTTCACCTTGTCCATTTACATACGACTTAATGGACGAGCCTCCAGCATGGATAGCTTCCTGCAACGTCTGCACAATTTCTTGATGCAGACGAGCATACTCCTCATCCGTCAGCTTGTCCGCAGGACGCAGCGGATGAATATGTGCGCGGGACAAAGCTTCATCCACATAAATGTTACCAATGCCCACCACAATATGTTGATTCAACAGCACAGGCTTAATCGCGCTCCGACGCTTGCGCATCGCTGCGGCGAACGCCTCGACCGTAAACTGCTCGCTCAAAGGCTCAATACCTAGCTTATGCAAAGGCGCCATTGTCAGATCGTCGCCTGATTTGAACAGGTGCATCGTGCCGAATTGGCGCACATCTTTGTATCTTAATTCAGTGCCGTCTTCAAAATGGAAAATAACGTGCGTATGCTTCTCAACAGGCTCATTCGCCTCATAGACGCCGTAACGACCTTCCATTCGCAAGTGAGACACAAGGACAAGACCGTCTAGCAAAATACGCAAAAATTTGCCGCGTCGTTCTACTTGTTGTATCGTATGTCCAGCAAGCGCAACACAGAACTGCTCTATTTCTAAAGGACGCTGAATAATACGAGGCAATGTTACCGTCACTCGTTCAATCCGCTTCCCCATAATTAACGCATTCAAAGTTTGTTTTACCGTTTCAACCTCCGGTAATTCCGGCATATTCAATCACCCCGTTGTCCATTATACCGAAAAATGACCTAAAACGGCCAAAATGGTTTATTTTTCATCCAACCGCTTCTCACGCTTACATCTTGTACTCTGGAACGGCCTAGTTTACTTATTTCGCCTCGTACCAGTTCGCTCCTGTAGACACATCCGCACGCAATGGAACATCAAGTGCTAACGCTTGCTCCATCACCTCTGGCACAAGCTGCTTCATTTTGTCCAGCTCATCCTGCGGCACTTCAAATACCAATTCATCATGCACCTGTAAGAGCATGCGGCTTCTCAATCCTTCATCGCGCAAGCGCTTGTCCATATGCACCATCGCCAGCTTAATAACATCAGCTGCTGTACCTTGAATCGGCGTATTCATCGCCGTACGCTCCGCAAACGAACGCACATTGAAATTCGAAGCATGAATATCATTCAAGTAGCGACGACGCTCTAACAGCGTCTTCACATAACCGTCCTGACGCGCCTGCTTCACGATTTCGTCCATCCACTGACGAACACCTTGGAACACGGCAAAATACTGATCAATAAACTGCGCCGCTTCCTTACGTGTAATGTTCAAGTTCTGCGATAGTCCATAATCGCTAATACCGTACACAATACCGAAATTGACCGCTTTCGCCTGACGGCGCATATTGCTATCTACATCGTCTTGCTGCACGCCGAATACGTCCATCGCTGTCTTCGTATGAATGTCCATATCTTTCACGAAAGCTTCTTTCAGCTTCTCGTCTCCCGAAATATGAGCCAACACACGAAGCTCAATTTGCGAGTAGTCGGCTGCGACAATTGACCAACCTTCCTCCGACGGAACGAACGCCTGCCTAATTTTGCGGCCTTCCTCCAAACGGATTGGAATGTTCTGCAAGTTCGGGAACTGGCTGCTTAGACGGCCAGTCGCGGCGATCGTCTGACGGAAATACGTATGCACATTGCCCGTTTCATCGCGTACCTCTTTCAGCAAGCCCTCAATATAGGTGGATTGCAGCTTAGCTAATTGACGATAGTGCAAGATGAGCGGAATAACAGCATGATACGGTTCCAGCTTCTCTAACACTTCCGCATCTGTCGAGTAGCCCGTCTTCGTCTTCTTAATAACAGGCAGACCGAGCTTATCGAACAATACTTCACCTAGTTGCTTAGGTGAACCAATATTAAATTCCGTACCCGCCAATTCATAAATACGCGTTACGGTTTTATCAATTTCGGTGGTGAACTGGTTGCCTAACGCTTGAAGGGTCTCCTTGTTCACCTTAATGCCTGTCTTCTCCATTTGAGCCAAGATGCGCGATAGCGGCTGTTCCAGCTCATAGTATAGACGATTCATTTCGTTCCGCTCCAAGTCAGCTTCCATCAACGGAGCTAAACGGCGTACAAGCGCTGCTTGACGAGCGGCATGATCCGCTACCTTCTCTAACTCAGGTACGCGGAACTTCGCTCCTTTGCCGTACACTTCCTCATCACTCGATGTGAGCGGCAGATCATATTTCACCGCCATCGATTGCAGCGTTGAAGCAGAATCGCTCGGGTCTAGCACGTAAGAGGCAAGCTGCACGTCAAAGCTTGTCCCCGCAAATACAATACCATGCCAATGCAAAATCAACTCAACACGGTGCAGATCATAGCCGTGCTTCAGACGATTCTCGTCGGCTAACCATGATCGAACTGCCGCAGCTTCGTTGCTTAGCAATTGCTCCTTCGTTATATACCAGTTCGCCTCCGGTGTCGCCACGCACACCCCGATAAGCTCCGCTTGGTGTGGATTATCGCCACGCGACTCGACAATAAGCGTGTCGGCTGATTCAAGCGACTCATTTAGCGCCTCCCACTGGCTAGCCGAAGTCAGCAGCTGAACGTTTAACTGTTCGCTAGACAGAGTCGCATCTGCCTCACCATCAACGCCTGTTACGGCAGCTCCTTCGCTACCAGCTGCACCCAGTTTCTCCACGCGATCAACGACAGACTTGAATTCCAGCTTGCGCAGCGCTGGCAATGCCGTCTCTAATTTCATCCCGTCGAATTGCATCCGCTCCCACGATTGCTCCAGCGGTACTTCGCGGAAAATCGTCGCCAGCTTCTTGCTTAAACGCGCATCATCCGCGTGATTCGTTAAGTTCTCTTTTTGCTTACCTTTTAACTGATCCAAGCTGTCCAACACGCCCTCAACGCTGCCGAACTGATGCAGCAACTTGAGCCCGGTCTTCTCACCAATACCAGGAACTCCTGGGATGTTATCAGACGTATCGCCCATTAGCCCTTTTAGATCAATAATTTGCAGCGGCTTTAGACCGTACTTCTCATCAATCGTCGCTGGCGTGTACTTCTCGATTTCAGTAACCCCTTTGCGGGTCAACACAACGGTGACGTTGTCGGATGCCAATTGAAGCATATCTTTGTCGCCAGAAACGACTTGCATCGTCTTGCCTTCCTCGTCCGCTTGGCGCGTTAACGTCCCGATGATATCATCGGCTTCGTAGCCGCTAAGCTCAAAATGAGCGACACCGAGCGCATCAAGCAAGTCTTTGAGCAGCGGAAATTGCTCCGACAGCTCAGGCGGCGTTTTTTCGCGACCGCCCTTGTAATCTTTGTAGTCACTATGGCGGAACGTTTCCTTGCCCGCATCAAAGGCGACTAGCAAATGTGTCGGCCGCTCTTCTTCCATTATTTTAAGCAGCATCGTCGTAAAGCCGTACACTGCGTTCGTATGCAAACCTTGCGAATTTGTCAAAGGAGGCATTGCAAAAAATGCCCGATAAATGATGCTGTTTCCGTCAATTACGATTCTTTTTTCCATCATACACGCACCTCAATCTGTTCTCATAACACCATGATAGCACAGCCGTCCATTGGAAAGGAAATGAGTCGCAACATTAAAACAACCGACCGGCACTTTCCGCCCGATCGGTTGATTATTTCGCTTCATTTAGCTGTTTAAATCCGGTCGCTCATTCGTCACTAGATACACGACGCTTTCGCCGATATTCGTCGCATGATCTGCAATACGCTCGATATATCGCCCTACGAACATAAGCAGCATCGCCTGCGTTGCATTTTCTGTATTTTTCGCCACATTTACAATAAGCTCTTGGAAAATTTGACCGAACAATTGATCGACTTGATCATCGTCCTTCGCCATTTTGTAGGCAAGATCCACATTTTCCTCAACATACGACTGGATCGATTCTTGGATCATCACTTGCACAAGTTCCGCCATACGCGGAATATCAACCAGTGGCTTCAAAAGCGGTTGACCGTTCATACGCAAGACGACTTTCGCAACATCAATGGATAAGTCACCCATCCGCTCCAAATCACTAGCAATTCGAAAAGCAACAAGTGTACGACGTAAATCTTTCGCAACAGGCTGCTGCGTCAAAATGAGTTTTGAACCGATATCCATAATTTCAATTTCAAGTCGGTTCAATTCAACATCTTCTGCAATAATCGCTTTTGCCCGTTCCACGTCCATCGTTTGTAGAGAAGCAATTGATTCCGATAAGGCACGCTCGACGCGCGTCCCCATCTCTTCAAGTAGAATGCCAAGTTGTTCCAATGCCGAATCGAGCTCTTTGCGTTGAATCATATTATCCACTCTCCTTTGTAGCGTAACGCCGTTACTTTTGCCGAACGGTGTTGCTTATATATGAATAACGAATTAACCGAAGCGCCCTGTAATATAATCCTCTGTCCGTTGGTCACTTGGGTTCGAGAACAGCTTATCTGTCTCTGTAAACTCAACTACTTCACCATTTAAGAAGAAGACAGTTTGGTCGGAAATACGAGCTGCTTGCTGCATGTTATGCGTAACCATCACGATCGTATACTTATGTTTCAGCTCTTGGACAAGCTCCTCAATCTTCAACGTCGAGATCGGGTCAAGCGCCGAAGTCGCTTCATCCATCAACAAAATGTCAGGGTTGACAGCGAGCGCGCGAGCAATGCACAGACGCTGCTGCTGGCCGCCGGAAAGGCTGAAAGCTGACTTTTTCAAATAGTCTTTTACTTCTTCCCACAGTACAGATTGCTTCAAGCTTTGCTCTACGATCTCATCTAGCTTCGCCTTATCGCGAATCCCATGCAAACGTGGTCCGTAAGCAACGTTATCATATATCGATTTCGGGAATGGATTCGCCTGTTGGAACACCATCCCTACCTTTTTGCGAAGTGTTTCCACATCGACTTCACTGCCGTAAATATGGGTGCCCGCGATTTCAACTTTCCCTTCAATCCGCGTGCCCGCTATCATATCGTTCATCCGGTTCAACGTACGGAGCAAGGTCGATTTCCCGCAGCCTGACGGCCCGATAAACGCTGTAACTGCGTTGGCAGGAATCGTTAGGTTCACTTTTTTCAAGGCATGGTACGTGCCGTAGTACAAATCCAAATCTTTTATATTAATAAGTGTCTTATAGGCAGTCGTTGCTGTTGCATTTGCGGTTGTCATACGATAGCCTCCCTATACGTTTTTCGAATATTTATTGCGCAAAATGATAGCCGAAATGTTCATCAGCACGAGCAGCACCATCAGTACGATAATACCGGCTGCCGCCAGTTCGTGGAACGCGAGTTGTGGACGCGAAATCCAGTTGAAAATTTGAATCGGCATAACTGTATATTGATCCATAATGCTTTCTGGCAAAAAGGCAACGTAAGTCGCGGCGCCTACCATAATAAGTGGCGCTGTTTCACCGACAGCACGGGAGAGCGCCAAGATGACGCCTGTCAAAATACCAGCCATCGATGATGGCAGGACAGAACGGGAAACCGTCTGCCATTTCGTTGCTCCAAGAGCAAAGGAAGCATCTCTACGCGCTCTTGGTACAGCGCGGATCGCTTCTTGCGCCGATACGATAATGATCGGCAGGACGAGCAATGTCATCGTCAGCGCACCTGATAATAAGCTGCGGCCAAACGCGAGGCCTTGCACGAAAATCGTCAAGCCAAGAATACCGTACACGATCGACGGTACGCCCGCCAACGTGCTTATATTTAATTGGATAAGGCGAGTGAATGCATTTTTCTTTGCGTATTCTTCCATATATATGGCAGCGCCTACACCAACTATGAACGAAATTGGTGCCATAATGAGCACCATGTAGATGGAGCCAACAATCGCTGTCTTCATGCCTGCCCGTGATGCTAAGCGCGACGGGTTAGATGTAAAGAAATCAAAATTGAGGCGTGTTAAGCCATCCATCATGATGTTAACGAGCAAGGCCATTAAGGCAATAATGCCGATCGATGTCGCGAAAATAAACAAGCCATGAAACACTACGTCTGCTTTGCGTCGATTGGCGATTTGCTTACGATTCGCATCCTGTAACAAATTCATCGGTCTAGTACTCCTCTCTGAAGCGTCTCGCGACATACATAGCGATAATGTTCAGCAAGAACGTAATAATGAACAACGTGATGCCGACTGCATATATCGTTCCGTACTCAATGGAGCCGTGCGGCGTATCGCCCAAGCCGACTTGTGCAATGTAGGCTGTCATCGTCTGGATGCTTTCCAGCGGATTCAGCGTCAGCTGCGGCGTCGAGCCTGCTGCTACAGTTACGATCATCGTTTCCCCAATCGCACGGGAAAAGGCTAAGACGAACGACGATACGATACCGGATAACGCGGCCGGAACGACAATTTTCCAAGCGACTTCAAAACGTGTCGCCCCTAATGCGTAAGCGCCGTTGCGCAAGCTGCGCGGTACAGCCGACATCGCGTCTTCGCTTAAGGAAGAAATCATCGGGATAATCATAATCCCGACCACGATCCCTGCGCTCAAGGCGTTAAACACGCCCGCGTCGGGGAAGATGCTACGTATAATCGGTGTAATAAACGTCAGGGCAAAGTAACCATATACAATTGTCGGCACACCTGCCAACACTTCGAGAATAGGCTTTACAATTTTACGAACGCGTTGTGGCGCGTACTCACTTAAGTAAATCGCGCTGGCTAGACCAAGTGGCAGCGCTACGATACAAGCAATTACGGTAACGAGCAATGTACCGCTAAGTAGGGGGAGAATACCGAACGATTGCGGTGCAATCAATGGGCTCCACTTTGTGCCGAACAAAAACTCACTAATGCTTACATGTTGGAAAAACGCAAGCGTCTCGGTAATCAGTGTGTATACGATCCCTATCGTCGTTACGACGGATAAAGCCGCACACATAAACAAAAATACGGGTACAATTTTGTCGGACAGATGCGACTTGCTGTTTTTAAACGACATTTTTACATCCGAATGCGTACCATTCGCCTGCATAGTTCATACCTCACTTTGCATCATTTACAATTCGTTAACAATGTTGCGATGAAAATGTGATGGCTCTGCATGTACTTCACTTGGCAAGAGACATCACATGTTCAACCTTGTTCACGATGCGAATCATCGTTTTTTCTTGGTGTTCGGTCGGTTATTGCAATTTCTTGAACTGCTCATCCACTTTGTCTTGCGGCATCGCTACATAGCCAACTTCTCTCGCGATATCGCCCACGTTGTGTAAATAGAACTCAACGAATGCTTTCACCTCTGGCTTTTTCAAATGCGGCTTGCTCACATAGACGAGCAACGGACGTGACAACGGCGCATAGCTTCCATCTTTAATTGTCGCTTCGGACGGCGTGACTGTAGCTTTACCGTTATTGACCGGAACGAGTTTCATGTTGTCCTTGTTCTCTTCATAGAACGAGTAGCCGAAGTAGCCGAGAGCGTTCTTTTCACCAGACACACCTTGTACGATAGCGTTCGTATCTGCACTGTACGTAATTTGGTTATCGTTACGGCTATCGCCCGCTTTGCCGTTAATTTCTTCTGTGAAGTAATCGAACGTTCCGTGGTTGGAAGCTGGCGAGTAAATGACAATCTCTTCATTTGGCCAACCTGCACGTACATCTGCCCACGTTTTCACTTTAGAAGCTGGCTCATAAATCTTTTTCAATTCATCTACTGTAATATGGTCAACCCATGTGTTATCTTTATTCACTACGATGGACAACCCGTCATATGCAACCGTCAATTCTACAAAATCGACGCCGTTCTTTTTAGCATCAGCTGCTTCTTGCTCCTTAATCGGACGTGAAGCGTTGCTAATCGCGATGTCGCCTTTGGCGAAACGTTTAAACCCAGAACCTGTACCTGAAGTTCCTACGGATACACGAACATCACGATGTTCAGCACCAAACTCCTCTGCGATCGCTTCTGTTACAGGGAACACGGTACTTGAACCATCGATATCAATCGTACCGGACAATTTTTCAGGAGAAGTCGCTTCCGTGTTCGAGCCAGCTGTATTGTTGCTACCCGTTGATTGACCTCCACAAGCTGCTACTACAACTGTCAACGCTGCTACCAATGTTAACAGCATGATTTTTTTGCCCCACTTTTTCAAAATAACCCACTCCCTTGTCTGTGTTAAAAATGTAGTCTTCGAATCCATTTCATAGCGTTCACAGCTATTCTGAAGTGGATACCTGCATCATGATTTTACGAGTGCTTTACATCTGTTCATTGCATGTTTTCATTTGTTGTATGTGTTGCTTCGTTGCTTACAATTTGAATATTAACGGTTGTTTGTTAAGACTGTTTTGGACATTTGTTAACGCAGTGTAAAATCTTTTAATCATTTAATCTTTTATGAGCAAGTGTGGAATGCTTTCATTCACACAATCATTAAAGATGCTCACTTAGCTTGCCCATTTTTTCGAAATACAGGTAACTTTTTTGAACGCCTTTAAGATATGTCTGAACATGTATATAAATAAAAAAGCACACCTCGCAAGCCAAGCGAGATGTGCTCTTTATTTGTTTTTTTGCACCATTAATTTGTAGCCGACTCCACGGATCGAGTCGATTTGCACGGATTGCTGGTTCATTTCCAGCTTTTTGCGGAGCGAGCTGACGTGAACGTCAACCGTACGCTGACCGCCGATATAATCAAATCCCCACACCGCATTCATGAGGTCATCGCGCGTAATGACTGTTCCTGGCCGCTGCACTAAATGAAGCAGCACTTCAAATTCTTTGGGCCGCAGCGGAATCAGTTCGTTATGCAGCGTGACTTCATACCTTTCCGGATAAATGCTCAACTCGCCTAAAGTAATCACTTTCTCATCACGACTTGGCTCAAGCCCGAGTGGCAGTCCATCATTGGATGTACGCCGCAGGACGGCTGAAGCACGGGCAAGCAGCTCAGCTACGCCGAATGGCTTCGTAATGTAATCGTCCGCTCCACATTTGAGCCCTTGGACGACTTCCTCCTCTGCGTTGCGCGCCGTCAAAATGATAACTGGCGTCTTCCCTCCTGCTTGTCGCAGCTTCGTCAATACTTCAAACCCATTCATTCCAGGCAACATAATGTCCAATATAATGAGATCAAAATGATGATGAAGTGCTGTATGAAGCCCCTGAGATCCATGATCAACAACAGTCGTCTCATAACCTTCGAGCGTCAAATTATACGATAATAGGCGAGCAAGCGTCGGCTCATCCTCAATAACTAACACTTTTATTTCCGACATTACTGTTCCTCCGAAAGTCCGCATCATTTCGCAGTTCTCGTTTTTTGTCATCGTAACATAAATAAATAGACGACGACTATCCTTTTTATGAAATGCCATATATATAATTGAATCCAATTATGGATATCTACTGCATTTCATTCGCAAGTATCGCCCCATAGATCAAATCGACTACGGGTATTGGCGTATAAATGCCACCGTATCCTGTAACACAGGTAACTCGATCGTAAACGTCGTTCCCAAGCCAGATTCACTTTCAACTTGGATATGACCACGATGCGCTTCCACCAAGTGTTTCACAATAGACAAGCCCAAGCCCGTTCCCCCAGAGCTGCGAGAACGTGCTTTATCTACTCGATAAAACCGCTCAAAAATACGCGGCAAATCTTTCTTCGGTATACCCATGCCCGTATCCGAAATCGTTAATCGTATCTGCTCATAATCCCCGTTCGCAGCTACATCAAGTGGGTATGCCGAAATTTTAACATGACCACCTTCAGGCGTATAATTGATCGCATTCGATAATAAATTGAGCACGATTTGGCGCAGGCGGTCTTCATCTGCCTCCAAATACATTTCCTCATCGGTTTGCAATAGCACCTCGATGTGCTTAGTCTCTGCCGCCTGCTGCAACATTTCTGTCGTCTGCTCTAAAAAGCTGCTCATATGAACAGGTGAAAATTGCAGCGGCACTTTTTTGGATTCGATTTTAGACAACTCCAAAATGTCCCCGATAAGTCGATTCAACCGCTCACTCTCATCATAAATAATACGCAGGAATGACTGCGCCGTATCGGGATCATTCATCGCACCATTCATTAACGTTTCAGCAAAGCCTTTGACAGCAGCGACAGGCGTCTTAATTTCATGCGAAACGTTCGCTACAAATTCACTGCGCATCCGCTCTAGTCGGCGAATGGCAGAGACGTCTTGCATAAACAACAGCACACCCGACCATTGTTTGTCTGAAGTGTACACAGGTACGACATTCACATCGAGCAACCGCTCTTGCGGATAGTAAATCGCAATTTCGTCATGCAGCATTAATTTATGCTCCGCGACATCAGCGACCATTTGCATAAGCTCATGGGGAGCTCTTACTTCTTTAAAAGACTTGCCTACCCAATCATGGCATTTCACGCCTAAAATACGCTCCGCCTTGCTGTTAAGCAACTCCACTTTGCCGTCTGCTTCGACCATAACGATACCATTGATCATATGTTCCAGCACGGACTGCAAACGACTCTCGTTCTCCCGAATTTGGGTCAATTGGATTTGCAAACTATCCGCCATCGCGTTAATCGCAGAGCCTAACTGACCAATCTCATCCTTGCCTGTTGCATGCACGCGGGCACGGTAATCCATGTGCGCGATACGCAGCGCAACCCTTGTCATCTTTTCAATCGGACGAGTTAAACTGTAAGCAATGCGATAACTGGTAAAGGCAGCGACAAAGAACAGAACGAATAGGCCCGCACCCAAATAAACCCATAGCTCACGTACGCTTTTTTCAATTTCCTCTAATCCCATCGCCAAACGCAAATAACCATTATATTGAGGGAATTTTATAGGAGTTGCCACATACAGCATGTTCTGCTTTGACGTTTCGCTGTAGCGAATGTTCGAGCCGATTCCTTGCTTTTGCGCAGCGACAATCTCTTCCCGCTTCAAATGGTTGTCCATTTGGCTGACGTTATGCTTGGAATCACCAATAACCGTGCCATCCGCTAAAATAAACGTGACCCGTGCATTTGCACTTTCATGCAGCTTGTGTGACCAGTCCGTATAGTATCGACCGGCCTCATCTCGTTGCTCTGTACTTTTCCAAGTTAATGTCTGCTGAATGAGCTTCATTTCCCGGGACATATTTCGTTCTAATTGCTCGATATGACTCCGCTTAAACGTATTCGCCATATAAATACCTGCTAACAGCATCGATATCCCGATTAACAGCACGAATAAGAGCGTCAGCCTCGTACGAAAATGCGTCATGCCTATCTCTCCACTTCAATTCTCTATTTCATAACTTTCATGTTACACGGATTAATCTTAATTCGAAATACTACTGAAACTCTTCTGAACTCTTATCGTACTTATATGACCTCTTTTTGACTAGGTGCTTTTGTATTAAATTTTTGTAAAAGAGCGTAAAACAACGTAGCCCCTGGCTGTTGAATTAAGATTGAAAGAACGACCGCAACAGCGGCTTCTGGGCCAAAATATTGCATGGCAAGCACGATCCCTAGCGAATTGTTACGCATCCCGCAAGCAAAGCCAAGCGTTCCTCGCAATGCTGCTCTCTCCTCAACAGTCGACTGTGGCGTTCGAAACAAGGACGAGCTCCAAGCTCCAACAGCATAGCATGCCGCAACGACCAAGATGACGACCATAAACAAGTAAAAAGCGTCCCATCCCCATGAGTGGACGAACGGGCCAATCGCTGCTGCATTGAACATGACGACAGCCATAAAGGCTAGCTTCGACAACGGTAGTGTAACTGGTGCGGTCTTCGGCTTAGCCTGCCCTTTGCTGAGTTCATTGACTACAATGCCGCCGATCATCGGCAGCACGACGATCAGCAACAAATCAACGAGCATGTCCCACGTATCAAAATGAACCATTTCCCCGAACAGCAGCGAAATAGAGAACGGAACGATCAGCGGACTAAGCAGTGAATCGGCTACGACGAGTGCAAGAATCAAAGGAACAGGTCCGCGGGCCATACTGACCCACAACACCGAGGAAACACCTAACGGAATCACAGTAAACAGAACGAGCCCTGCTGTATAATCCGCATTTTCGCCAAATAAGGCGTTTCCAATGCCAAACGCCATTAGCGGCGACAAGACATGGGCAATCACGAATACGTTTAAAAATAAGAGCGGACGCCCAAACGCCGCAGTTACGTCGCGGAATTTACAGCCTAATCCCATCACAAATGTTACAAATCCGAACAACCACGGTATGAATGGTACGTATTGAATCAAAATACCACTGCAAATAATCCCCAGCACTAAGCTGCCGGGGACTAATACGAACATATAACGCTCAAACCAATGATTAAGTTTAATGCCTAATGGTGTAGGTTCAGATGAGTTCATTTGAATACAGTTTCCTTGTACTGTGCTAGTTTCTCGAACGAGCTTTTATCTACTTCAGCGTGCAGACTGTTGCCATGGGCATCCATCGTTACGATTGCAGCAAAACCTTCAACTTCAAGGTGCCACATCGCTTCGGGAATACCGAATTCCAAAAAGTCGACGCTGTTCACTTTTTTAATACATTCTGCGTAATATTGTGCAGCTCCGCCGATGGCATTCAAATAAACACCGCCATGCTCTTGCAGCGCTGCCAACGTCTTCGCTCCCATACCGCCTTTGCCGATCACGGCGCGGATGCCGAACTTTTTAATAATATCGCCTTGATACGGCTCCTCACGGATACTCGTCGTCGGCCCAGCTGCTTTCACGTGCCAGCCATCTTCATCCTGCAACATAACCGGACCGCAATGATAAATAACAGCGCCATTCAAATCAACTGGCGAATCGTGGTCCATTAAGTGCTTATGCAACGCATCGCGACCGGTATGCATTTCGCCATTAATAATGACGACATCACCGACACGCAGTGCGCGAATCGCTTCTTCTGTAATTGGCGTCGATAGTACCACTTGGCGCCCGCCTTGGCTTGCACTCTCTGTGCTACCGCCAGCAGTACCCGTGCTGTCAACTTCGCTGCTTGCTGCCGTCTGCGCCGCTGCTTGACCAAGCACTTCTTCGCTCATTGGCACTTCTGTGCCACGTTCATACACCCACTCCGTAATGACACCGGACTCGCTGTTCAACAATACGCCTTGACGGCGGAATGCCCAGCAATTATAAGCGACCGACACAAAGAAGCTTGCTGGCAAACGGTTCATAACTCCCACTTTACAGCCCAGTAAGGTCACTTCGCCGCCAAAGCCCATCGTACCGATTCCAAGCTCATTCGCCTTGTCCAGCACGTAATCTTCAAGCTGCTTCAGCTCAGGAATATCATTTTCGTCATGCACATGACGGAACAATTGATGCTTGGCCAACTCATAACCCGTCGTGCGGTCTCCTCCGATACCGACGCCGATAAAGCCTGCACTGCATCCTTGCCCTTGCGCCTGATACACAGCATGCAGAATGCATTTGCGAATGCCGTCCAAATCACGACCTGCCTTGCCTAGTCCTTCAATTTCCATCGGCAAACTGTACTGAATATTTTTATTTTCACAGCCGCCACCTTTCAAAATAAGCTTTACTTCCACTTCGTCACGGTTCCATTGCTCGAAGTGGATTACCGGTGTCCCCGGTCCGAGGTTGTCACCACTATTTGACCCGTTTAAAGAATCTACAGAATTCGTGCGCAGCTTGCCTGCTTTAGTAGCCCGGCTCACCGCTGTGCGAATCTGTTCCTTCATAATGATCTGATTTGCACCGATAGGCGTGTGCACGATAAAAGTCGGCATGCCCGTATCTTGACATATCGGCGACACATTGCGCTCTGCCATCTTAATGTTGCGGGCAATCGTAGTGAGTGATAGTCCAGAACGAGTTGCCGCATCCTCTCGCTCTTGGGCATGGCGAATGGCACGGCGCACATCGCCGGGTAAGTTTGTAGACGCTTCCACAATTAGTTCGTAAACGCTTTGCTCAAAGTGCTGCATGATAATACCTTTACCCCTCTCGTCGCAAGTATCCCGGATGAAAAGCTATCGTGTTGTAAGGTCTAGGTGGCTCGGGAATGATATTGAAATGTTTCTATTCAAAAAATACCAACAATCATATAATAGCATAACAAAGCCCTTTTGAAAGGATGGAATGTTGTATGAGCACATCCGAATCCCACTCCGACACTGGCATCAACGCTCACGCTAGTGCCCGCACGACTAATACGGGTGACACGACTGATACTCAAACCGGATCTGACACGAACATGGTCTCCCATCTACACACGGACAGCTCCGACGACGAATCTAAGGAGCTATCCGACATCCCAACCGAAATTAGCCACTTTTTCGCCTATATGTACAGGCTTAAACATATTGAACGGTGGAGCTTGATGCGCAATACAACTCGCGACAACGTTGCAGAGCATTCGTTCCATGTGGCGATGACGACCCACATGCTATGTACGATCGCGAACGTCGTGTTCGGCAAAGCGGTGAACAGCGGCATGGCGGTCACGATCGCGTTGTTTCATGACGCGACCGAAGTGTTTACGGGCGATATCCCCACCCCAGTTAAGCATCACAATCCCAAAATATTAGCTAATTTTCGGGAAATTGAGCATTTAGCAGCTGAACGGCTCATTAGTATGATTCCTGCGGAGCTGCAACCGACCTATGCGGCGCTTATTGATGCCAAGCAAGAGGATGAGCTGCGGCAATACGTAAAAGCAGCCGATTTGCTGGATGCATATGTAAAATGCGCGTTTGAATTGTGCGCAGGCAATCGTGAATTCGCCGTGGCCAAGCGGCAAACGGAGCAAAAATTAAAGCAGCTCGCCATGCCAGAGGTAGATTACTTTTTGCAAAAGCTTGCACCGAGCTTGGAGATGACCTTAGATGAAATGTCAAACCCGTAGTTGTTAACGGGCAGCACATTATTTTTTACTGATAACAGTCATTTCGCCTCATATTTGGGTTTCATTCTCCATTCTGCTAAAATGTACTCACTGGAGGTATTTTAGACTATGTCCGCAATCAACTACTCATTGTTACATCGAATTTTTCGTGCTGTGTGGGTGAGCATCGTCATCATTGCCATTGTCATGCTTATGTATTTCAGCTTTCCCATTTTGTATCCTTTTCTCGTCGCGTGGCTACTTGCTTACATGATGAACCCGTTTGTGCGGCTACTAGAGCATCGGGCTTCGTTCCCTCGCTGGGTTGCCGTGACTACAGCTCTCATCTTGTTTCTCATCGTCATCACGTTAGCGGTGTACGTATTTACGACTAAAATAGTCGAAGAAGCCTGGTTTATTGCCGGCATCGTCCAAGAACAGATCGTATGGTGGAGCGGTGTAGCTAATCAATATGTTCATTCCGCTGAATTCCAGCAGTTGCTGGCCGATTTAAACAATACGATTGGCTTACAAGAAATTAAGGAGACATTGTCGCAGTATACGAGCACAGTCGCTAACGTCGGCACCACGATCGTCGCCTTTGTATTCAACCTGCTGAAATCAACGATTCTTGTGCTTCCTAATTTTGCATTGATTACAGTCATTGTCATGGTAGCGACGTTTCTCATAAGCAAAGACTGGCACAAAATCACGGCTAAAGGTGCTTCTCTCGTTCCAGACAAAGCACGTCGCTCGATTTCTATCGTATTGCGCGACATTCAACACGGCGTGTTTGGCTACTTAAAAGTCACGTTCATTTTATCAGCCATATCAGCTTTTATATTTTTGATTGGGTTGCTTATTTTGGATGTTAAATATGCACTTACGATCGCCATTATTGGCGGTATCGTCGATCTCATCCCGATCGTAGGTATTCCTGCTATCGTTGTACCTTGGGCTTGTATCGCGTATTTAAACGGCAATACGTATCTGGGCACGGGAATGCTCTTGTTATGGTTAGCCATTCTCGTCGTGAGACAATCGATTGAGCCTAAGCTGTATGCCACGAATCTGGGTCTGCATCCGCTACTGCTGCTTATTTCTTTGTTTGCCGGATTAAAATTACTTGGAGTGGCCGGCATTTTTCTCGGCATTATTTCACTCGTTATTTTGACGGCTTTGTACAAAGCGAACGTGTTCCGCGATGTAACTCGCTACATCATGACAGGCCGTTTTTTTAAGGAGAATAGTACTGATAAGTCCTAGTTATCCAAAATAAACCATTGACGATGTTGGTGGCACCCGCTACTATAGGGAACAATCTATTTTTTAATCGCATATTGATCTTCGTATAATATTTGGAAATATGGTCCAGAAGTTTCTACCAAACTACCGTAAATAGTTTGACTACGAGGAATGAATGACAGACGTCTTGCAACGATGCTACGCCGCACACTCGGCCGCGCTATTTTTGCAAGGCTTTGTCTTACTCTCCTTACATGTCAAACTCTAGCGGCGCGCTAGAGTTTTTTTTATTTTTACACAAGGGAGATTTGCATTGAAATGAACAACCAGACGGATAACTCAACGTATAACACTAACCATTCTAATCCTATCGACAAAGACAAATTGCAGCAACGACTGGCTGCATCAAGCAAACGTAAACCCGCGGACATCGTGATTCGTAACGGACGCATCATAGATGTGTTTAATTTAGAACTTATTGAAGGTGATATTGCCATCACAGATGGGGTCATTGTTGGGATCGGCAACTACGAAGGGCAACAAATCATCGACGCTGCGGGGCGTTACATCTCCCCTGCCTTTATAGATGCTCATGTGCATATTGAATCTTCCATGGTCACGCCACCGGAATTTGCTCGTGCGGTCATTCCACACGGCGTCACGACCGTTATCGCGGACCCGCATGAGATCGCCAACGTATCAGGGGCAGACGGCATTCAATTTATGCTAGACGCATCCGAACGTATACCGTTGGACGTATTTATGATGCTGCCTTCATGTGTTCCTGCAACACCTTTTGAACATGCTGGCGCACGGTTGGAGGCAGAGCATTTACGCCCCTTCTATGGACATCCCCGTGTTCTAGGGTTAGCTGAAGTGATGGATTACCCGTCCGTGCAAAATGGAGCTGCGGATATGGTAGATAAGTTGGCCGACGCTTGGCACAATGGCGGCTATATTGATGGGCATTGCGCTGGGCTGAGCAATGAAGCGCTGCAAGTGTTACGAACGGGCGGCATTCGGACGGATCACGAATGTGTCGCAGCTGCTGAGGCGAAAGAACGGCTGCGCAATGGCATGTATGTGCTTATGCGTGAGGGCTCGGTCGCCAAAGATGTGAAGGCGCTTGCGCCCGTCGTTACACCGTACAATGCACGCCGCTTTATGTTCTGTACAGATGACAAACATTTGGACGAGCTGCTACACGAGGGCAGCATTGACCATAATGTACGGCTGGCGATTGCGAGCGGGATTGCTCCGCTACAGGCGATTCAAATGGCTTCCTTAAATGCTGCAGAATGCTACGGTTTAAGTCTTAAGGGAGCGGTGGCAGCTGGCTATGAGGCAGATTTGCTCTTCCTTGATGATTTAGACAACTTGTCTATCGCTCAAGTATATAAACAAGGCCGTCTTGTCGCTGAAAATGGGCACTATGTTGGGCCTCAATTGCCACAACCTAGTATCCCGCAACAGTTACTACAAACCGTGCGGCTGCCGCACTTGGATGAGACGATGTTCCGGATCGAACTGGAACCAGCTAGTCCGAGGCACGTTGAGAACGCTGGACAGCTGACGGAGCAGCAGCATCGTTGTCATGTTATTGGCATTGAGCCTAACAGCTTGATTACGAAGCATCTGATTGAGGAAGTGACGGTGCGTGAAGGCTTCTTCCAGCCATCCATAGTTAACGATCAATTAACGTTAGCCGTTCTGGAAAGACATCATCTGACTGGCAACGTCGGTGTCGGTATCGTCAAAGGATTCAAACTTACAGCTGGAGCAATTGCTTCCACGGTCGCGCATGATTCACATAACTTAGTCGTAGCGGGCACTAACCATGAAGACATGGTGGCAGCAGCTCAAGCTGTACAGCAAATGAACGGTGGCCTAGTCGTTGTACAAAATGGTCAAGTGCTTGCATCGCTGCGTTTGTCATTGTGCGGACTTATTTCAACCGACAGTTACACAGAGGTACTGGCTCAACTCGATCAGTTGCACCAAGCTTTGATACAGGTCGGCGCAGCAACAGCGTTTCATCCGTTTGTAACGTTGTCGTTTTTATGCTTACCCGTCATTCCAGAACTGAAGCTTACCGATATGGGCTTGTTTGATTTCCGCTCATTTTCACATATTCCGGTTGCTGCAACCGAAGCTCAGTTAACAACGTAACGTCTAGAACTACATCTATCACCGCTTCACTTTCACATGCAAAAAAGGTGGACCACGAATATACGTGATCCACCTTTCTCTTATTTTAAGTCGTTAGCTAATAAGTTAGCCAATAAACTTGTAGCTAAACACCATCAATACAATCATAACAATAAACAACACGAAAATAATGAAGCTGAACGTGCTTAACTTCTTAAGCAGTGCAGCATCCGGCTGTCCTGCTTTCGCTGCTTCCATTGCACGCTTCAAGTTCTTACCCATAATGCCGCTGAGCGCGCCGATTGCCAACAAAAGAATTGTCGTCAACGCCATCCACAGCGGTGTGTAATTGCTCTTCGTCATTAAGTAACCGCCCGTAATAAACTGAACGATCAAAAAGTACTGCGCGATACGATTAGCTGTAAATACACTAAGAAGCACACCTTCTTGTCCAGCAGGCGTCACTTTGTTCACCTTGGACAAAATAAACGGAACAATAGCGTAAAAGCCCGTAACAACAGCACCGAAAATGTGTAGTAGGGAAAAGGCTGTTTGCATTGTAGATACATTCCTCCATCATCTTATTCTCTATTTAACATGTATCATTATACTAAATTTTTCCCCTTAACTCAAAGAAAGTCGGCGTAGTTTCACGCCGACTTTTGACATCTGTATGACAATTGTCACATCTTATGCATTAACGACTTGAATAACGTTGCGGACTGACTGCGCGGACTTGTCCAACGCAGCTTTCTCGTCTGCCGTCAATTCAACCTCGATAATTTTCTCGATACCGTCGCCGCCCAATACAGCTATTACGCCCATAAACAGGTTGTCATAGCCATATTCGCCTTGCAGCAGCGCAATAACAGGCAAGATGCGCTTCTTATCTTTCAAAATCGCTTCTGTCATTTGCACAAGCGAAGCTGCTGGCGCATAGTATGCGCTGCCGTTGCCGAGCAAGTTCACGATTTCGCCACCGCCAACGCGCGTGCGTTGTACGATTGCATCGATACGCTCTTGCGGAATCAGCTTCTCGATTGGCACGCCGCCTACGTTCGTATAACGAACGAGTGGAACCATATCGTCGCCGTGGCCGCCCAATACGACACCACGCACGTCTTCAACCGAAACGTTCAACTCTTGTGCGATAAACGTACAGTAACGAGCTGTATCTAACACGCCGGATTGACCGATGACACGGTTTTTAGGGAAACCGAGTGTCTCATTTGCAACGTAAGTCATTGCATCTACAGGATTGCTCAAAATAATAACGTAGGAATCTGGGCAATACTTTTTCACGTTTTCGCAAACTGATCTTACGATACCCGCGTTCGTATTAACCAAATCATCACGGCTCATGCCAGGCTTGCGTGCAATACCTGCAGTAATGATAACTACGTTAGAACCTTGCGCATCTTCATAGTTGGAAGTACCGATAATGTTGCTGTCAAAGCCTTGAACTGGGCTTGCTTCCAACATATCGAGCGCTTTACCTTTTGTAGGGTTCTCCAACTGTGGAATGTCAACGAGTACGACATCTCCAAGTTCTTTTTGAGCGATCATCAATGCTGTCGTCGCGCCAGTGAAACCAGCGCCAACTACTGTAATCTTGTTACGTCGAATTGCCATTTCACTCGCTCCTTAGCCCAAATGTTTAATAATTTCGTCTGCAAATTGCGAACATTTCACTTCGCTTGCACCATCCATAAGACGTGCGAAGTCATACGTAACGGTCTTGTTGTTAATAGCCGTTTCCATACCTTTGTAAATCGCGTCAGCCGCTTCTTGCCAGCCCAAGTGCTCAAGCAACATAACGCCGGACAAAATAACGGAGCCTGGATTTACAACATCAAGGTCAGCATACTTAGGAGCTGTACCGTGCGTCGCTTCAAAAATAGCATGGCCTGTCAAGTA
Source organism: Paenibacillus sp. 481 (assembly GCF_021223605.1). Lineage (NCBI taxonomy): Bacteria > Bacillati > Bacillota > Bacilli > Caryophanales > Paenibacillaceae > Paenibacillus > Paenibacillus sp. 481. The sequence continues at coordinate 3,940,760 of NZ_CP075175.1, read as the reverse complement.
GTTGATGTTCGCACCAGGAGCGATGCCGATGCCGCCAACTTGTGCTGCCAAAGCGTCAGACAAGTAGTCGCCGTTCAAGTTCAACGTTGCGATCACGTCAAAGTCTGTTGGACGAGTCAATACTTGCTGCAACGCGATATCAGCAATTGCATCTTTAATAATGACTTTGCCTGCTGCAACAGCGTCAGCTTGTGCTTTGTTAGCTGCTTCAACGCCATCTGCTTCTTTAATGCGATCGTATTGATCCCATGTAAATGTGTGCTCAGCGAACTCTTGCTCAGCCACTTCGTAACCCCAATTTTTAAACGCGCCTTCTGTATACTTCATGATGTTGCCTTTATGAACAAGCGTTACGCTCTTACGGTTGTGCTTAATTGCATATTCAATAGCTCCGCGTACAAGACGCTTCGAACCTTCGGAGGATACAGGCTTAATGCCGATACCTGATGTCTCAGGGAAGCGGATCTTGTTAGCGCCCATCTCTTGCTGTAGGAACGCGATTACCTTTTTCACTTCATCCGAACCGGAAGCGTACTCGATACCTGCATAAATGTCTTCCGTATTTTCACGGAAAATGACCATATCTACAAGCTCAGGACGCTTAACTGGGGATGGTACGCCAGCGAAATAGCGAACTGGACGCAAGCATGTGTACAAATCAAGTTCTTGTCTCAGGGCAACGTTCAAAGAACGGATACCACCGCCGATTGGTGTTGTCAAAGGCCCTTTAATCGCTACGATATATTCACGAATCGCCTCAAGCGTATCATTCGGCAACCATTCATCATAGGAATTGTGAGCTTTCTCACCAGCAAATACTTCGTACCAGCTAAGTTTACGCTCGCCTTTATACGCCTTCTCAACCGCTGCATCCAATACGCGCTTCGATGCACGCCAAATGTCGCGACCTGTACCGTCACCTTCAATAAAAGGAATAATAGGAGTGTTCGGCACTTGAAGCTTGCCGTCTTTAATCGTAATTTTTTCACCTTCGGTTGGTGGTGCGAATTTTTCGAGTTGCAACATAATCGACGTTCCTCCTTAAAGTTATTGCCATTTATTTGGCAAGGTATGAATAAGTAGTGACGGGAGCTACTCTATCATTGTAGCAACCCGCCCTTCTGGTAGACAACCCCTATTCTTTCACATCTAACTATCATGGTTCGATATGAGATGAAAGGGGTTACACCAATTTACATATTTTCAACGATTAACGATTTTGTAAATGTACGTATGTTTGATGAGACGGACCTGTATACTCCGCACGTGGGCGAATAATACGGTTGTTCTCAAACTGCTCGAGAATGTGTGCCGTCCAACCCGATACACGGCTAATTGCGAAAATCGGCGTAAACAACTCGCCTGCAATGCCTAGCATCGTATAGGTAGAAGCAGAATAGAAATCAACGTTTGGCTTCAACCCTTTTTGACCTGTAATGAGCTCTTCAATGCGCACAGACATATCGTATAAAGTCGAATCGCCATTGGCACGACCCAACTCCTCAGACATCTTCTGCAAATGCTTTGCACGCGGATCGCCATTTTTGTAAACGCGGTGTCCGAAGCCCATAATTTTATCTTTATTGTCCAGCTTGCTCTGAATGTAATCATCTACGCGGTCAAACGTACCAATTTCATTGAGCATTACCATTACAGCTTCATTTGCGCCACCGTGCAAAGGACCTTTCAAAGCGCCAATCGCAGAAGTAACACCGGAATAAATGTCAGACAACGTCGCTACCGTAACACGCGCAGCAAATGTAGATGCATTAAGCTCGTGGTCAGCGTGCAGCACAAGTGCTTTATCCATCGCTGTAACCGCGCTTGCTTCCGGCTCTTGTCCAGATAGCATATACAAGAAGTTGTATGCAATCGATTTGCCCGCTTGCGGTGCAACAGGTTCCTTACCTGCACGAACGCGCGCAAGGGTAGCTACGATCGTCGGAAGTTGAGCTTGCAATTTGATAGCTTTCGTAATGTTCGCTTCATAGCTCATATCGTTCGCAGTGTTGTCATATAATGCCAACGCTGAAATTGCAGAGCGAAGCGCAGCCATCGTATTTGTGTCAGACGGATACAATTTAATCTGTTCTACTACTGCATTTGGAATAGCAGTATGCTCACTAAGTTGCGCTTGCAGTTCAGCCAATTCGGATTGATTCGGTAATTTCCCGTACCATAACAAATAGACAACCTCTTCAAAAGTGGCATTTTCTGCCAAATCATCAATATTGTAGCCTCGGTACGTCAACACGCCGTCGATAATCGAACTGATGGACGAAGTAGTTGCAACAATGCCTTCCAAGCCTTTCGTCGCAGTCATCTGTCCTCTCTCCTTTGCCATTTAGCATAAACTCTCAACTTCCGCTTCCACTTTCGTATGCTTAACCTGATGCAGAAACCTGTAATCGCCTTTGTATAGTAGAAATGTATGATTGTCAAAATCGTTTCTACAAGAAGAGTGAACAACCTGTAAACGAGCAACACCCGCACTTAAACGTTGTCATTCACTAAAAAGGCAGGTTTTTCTATATAAATCATATAAGATTTTGTCTGTTATGTGAACGGTTTCAGTGCAAATAATTGGATAGAAATGCTTTATCACGTTCATAAAAATTATTGGTTGGCTTATAACGAATAAATCGGAATAGGGGATAAAAGGATCTAATGTAAAATTGAACATATGCAATAATTAGTAGGATTTTGTTTTAATACATAACGAAAAAGTTATTATTTACCACCGTACGAAATCGTGCTATATTGATTTCAGCAATCTTGTCAGTCTTCCAGATTAAACATTTTAATTGTGGAAGGAAGGAATTTCATGCTAAAAAAAGGATTCTTACCAACGCTATGCTTTACTTTAATGTTTTCGTTCTTAAGTTTGACTCAAGGTGCTGACAACAGCAACGCCTCAAATCAAGAAGCTATCCAACTTCATAACAACTCAATTCAGTCAACCGCTTCACTGTTTAACACTAGGGATCTTCCAGACGTCATTATTGGCGAAGACGAAAGATATTTAATTAGTGATCCAGCAGCTGAAGAAAAGTACAAGCATATCGGTAAACTTACATTCACCTCAGGTAGCGGCAGCCGCTCATTCTGTACAGCGAACTTAGTTAGTCCTACAGTAGCCCTCACTTCTGCTCATTGTGCTTACAACAGAGCTAGCGCCAAGTATTCCACTAACATGACGATTCAATTTGCAAAAAATATCGACAGTCACACTGTGCAAGCCAATGTTACCCGCGTATTCGTTCCGAGCCAATACATTACGGCTGGTGGTACGTCGAACGATTGGGCTGTATTGAAATTGGATCGCCGTGTTTCGAACTCTCACTTTATTGTTAGCCCTGGAAATGCTCAAGTTGGCGACACTGTTGAAATAGCAGGATACCCAGGTGATTTGGGTGGACAAGAAATGTACGGCCATACGAATCAAATTACGAACATTATCGGCAACACGATCCATCACAACATGGATACGGCTGGCGGTCAAAGCGGATCTGCAATCGCAAGTTATCCTTACTTGAAAGCAGTTCACTCGGGTGGAGTAAGGGGGAGCCATAACGTAGCAGCACTTGCAAATACCTCTATGGTATCGAAAATAGCGGAATTCAACCGCTAGGACAAGCTGTAAGTTAGGTATTCCTAGTCCTTATCCTATTTAATAAATAAGAACCGACGTGACATCATCGGTGTTCGATAAGCCTCGGAGCAATCCGGGGCTTTCTTTAACGCATTTGATATCTGAATTGCATGATGGTAGCTTGACTTCCGATTTGATCATACTAATTTGAGAGGAAGAATATCATGCTGAAAAAAGGATATGCCACGGTACTTTGCTTTGCGCTGCTCTGTTCAATACTATCGGTGACGGGAGCAGCTGAAAGTAGTAATACTTCATTCTCACATCCACACTCCAACCAGCTTCATAGCCATTCATCACCTCTGACACTTGAAAAAGCACAACGCTTAAACACAGACATCGGAACTGAATCGGTTATCGGCACCGATGATCGATATTTGATTAGCGACCCAGCGTCCTCCCCAAAATACAGCAACATAGGTAAACTTGAATTCATCTCTGGCTCTGGTCAACGAGCATTTTGCACCGCCTCTCTCGTCAGTCCAACCGTAGCACTCACCTCTGCCCACTGCGCATTCGATAAACATTCAGGGAAATATTCAACGAATATGGCTATTTACTTCGGCAAAAGTGGTACGAGCCACGTCAAAGCAGCATCCGTTACTAAAATTTACGTTCCAAGCAGCTATAAAAAATATGAACCTGATTTATCGATGGATTGGGCTGTGTTGAAATTGGATCAGCACGTTTCAAAGCATCATTTTGTGATTAGATACATCCCTAAAGTCGGAGATATCGTTGAACTCGCTGGCTATCCTGGTGACAAAGGTGGAGAGCATATGTATGGGCACACCAATACTATCGTCCGACAATTTGGTAGTTGGAATGGTGGCGCCGCGCATCATAATATAGATACTTATGGCGGACAAAGCGGCTCGCCGCTGCTTGATTACCCTTACATTAGAGGAGTCCACTCACGCGCAGGTATCGGCAGAAATCATAATGAAGCAGCGCTTGTGAGTGCCCAGATGCAATTTTTTGTCGAGGAATTCAGTCGCCAGTAGTGGTAGCGGCACGAAGTGTGAGCATGAGACAATTTGGAATCAAATAGTGGAATGGATGTACGGTTATGAGCATCCAACCATTCCCTTGCTTGTCGTTCAGGATCGCCTTCAGAAAAATCAAGCCACTCAATCTCTATTTTTACGAGGGATTGTACGACTTGTTTGGGATCGCCATCTACCTCTGTAATCTTTATGCGGAAAGCATCATTCTGTTGCAGAATGAAACGCATCGCTTGTTGTAGCGCATCTAGCTTCATATGTCCTCTCATCATGATTGTTCCAGAGAGCACGTTCGTCGTGGTGTTCGGATATAGCAGTTCCGTGTACCAAATTCTTTGCTGTGCCTGCGTTAGAGGAAATACTGTACTATCACTCATGCCTATCCCTCCTGATTGCGATTTTAACCAAATCGAATAACGAAAAAAGGCATAAGTTAAGAAGTCGAAGCTTCCTAACTTATGCCCTTACGGTAACATGTTAGTCTGGGTATATTTCCGATACCCAGATCCATATGCGTATACGATTGAGGTAATTATATATTTGGGGTACTTCAGTGTCAACAATCCTTCAACATCTTTTAAACATCATTAAGCATCTTGAACCACCCTTAAAAAACGATTAATCCATCATCCCCCGCCATAAGCAGAAAGATTTTTTCCGTGGACGAGTTACTGCTTATCCTCTCCTGTCACGCATATATATGTACAACCGTGTTAAAAAGGGAGGTTTGCCGTGGATCAACTTATACTCAAACGAATATGGCGCGGTGGATGGGTGCTACTCGTGACGGGATGCTTCATTATCGCAGCGTACACCGTGCTACCACTTATTTATCCATTCATTATTGCATGGCTGATCGCATTCGCCCTTAATCCATTCGTGAAATGGATGCAAGTGAAATGGCGAATGCCCCGCTGGTTAAGTGTATCCATTGCGCTGAGCGTTTCCTTAATGTTCGTGCTCACCGTGATGACCGCAGTCATCACACGCATCGTCCAAGAAATATACACCATTTCGCGCACAATCGAGGATTATTTAAACGCATGGCGAGACGTGATTATTAGCTTTTTTGAAAATGAGAAGTTACGTTCATTTGTACAAACGATTAGCTCCCTCTACAAAAATAATCCGAACATTCAGGAATCGATCAACAACAACTTGTCGAATACCGCGCAAACCGTAACGAACACCGTCACAGAACTTGTGACACGTTTTTTGGATAGCATCGTTCGCATTCTCACGAGTTTGCCGAATATTGCTACGATTGTGATTGTCATTTTGTTAGCTGCCTTCTTTATAAGTAAGGACTGGCAACGATGGATGGACGTTGTTACGCGTGTTTTTACAGAGGGGATGCGCAAGCCTATTCGGACGATTTTTTTCGATTTAAAAAAAGCCCTATTCGGCTATTTATGCGCACAGTTTATGCTCATCTCGATCACAGCTGTCATCGTCATAATCGGCCTGCTCTTGCTGCAAATTGACTATGCCGTCACGATCGGGCTATTAATCGGGGTTGTAGACTTACTGCCGTATTTAGGCGTAGGTGCAGTAATGGTGCCATGGATTGCCTATTGCTTTTTATCCGGCGGCACCACAATCGGGATTGGGCTATCCGTACTGTACGGCATCATTCTGATTGCACGTCAAATTATGGAACCGAAAGTACTCGCCTCCAATGTTGGCTTGGACCCCCTTATTACGTTAATCGCCATGTTTATCGGCTTGAAACTATTCGGGGTGCTTGGTCTTATTATTGGGCCTGTTACTATCGTACTGCTCGCTGCCATTCAACGAGCGAACGTGTTCCGTGATTTACGCAATTATGTGTTAACAGGCCGAAGGTGACAGCCTGGAAAGAGTTAACTTCGTCAAACTCACTACAAAAAAGACATCAAAATGCGAAAAAGAAATCCTAAGCGGAGTGGCCTCTCAGCAAGGGCACTCTGTTTGTTGTCTTTCTGTTGAAGTACTTACACATTTACTTGTTCAATACCTAGCTTCATATGCTCTTTAATTTCTTGATACGTCTGTGGAGTAGGAAAAGCGTAAAGCTTTACCGCTAACAATACTGTAAAAAGTCCAGCAAACAAAAGTGAAGTATAGCTGACCGCATACGATTTTCTTTTTATATATGCGAACGTACTTGCAACTAAGGACAAAAATATAAATAAACAAATACCACCCATAATGACAATATCAATTCCTGATAAAAACATACCGTACCCCCTAGTGAACCACCTTTCCCCAAAATTATAGCATACTATAAGGAAATATCACCCTGAATTAGAGCTATTTTTAAAAATTATGTTCATATGCATCCTAAGAACTAGCTCGGAATATTGTGGTTAATGTTGACAATACATTCGCTACATGTTAAATTGTGTATGTATTTTCACATAGGGAGAGATGTTAATGTTGGTGCTCGTTCTTAACTAACCAAATTCCATATAAGGCATTCATTTCAAGATGGAAATGTCTGGGCATTACTTGTGTAGAGTAAGGCTTTATTTCCTGTACCTTGAATGATCCTTGGATTTAGTTAAGAACAAATCGCGGGCATCTTATCGTACCTTTGTGACGATTATTTTTGCGCTCATCCGTGCTGTGTTCAGCACGTTTTTTTTATTGCACAAAAATGTAACTCGTTATCAAGATGATTAAGGCATCGTGCCGTACAGTCATGCATGACACATGGCTATACGTACACGACTGTCTATTTCATCTATCGAAGGGCAAAGAATGACGTGCTATGCGTTCATTCTTTGCCCTTTTTTATTTTCCCATTTGAAGAGGAGGAAATGAACAATGAACATGCAACAAAAAAGCTACGTACGCTTAGAGTACGACAAAGTCAAAATGGAACTGATGCACTACGTCCTTTCCTATGTTGGTAGACAGCATGTCGAGCAACTTGAACCTTCAGACAGCTTGAATGAGGTCCGTAAATCGCTCGATGACACAGCAGAGGCAACTGAATTGCTGCAAAGTGGCGCAAGCGTCCCCTTGCCATCTATGGAAGGAATGGAGCACATCATGTCCCTCGTTGGGACAGGGTACATGTTCGTTGAGCGGGACTTTATGTCTATTAATACGTTTTTAAACAGCTGTGATCAGCTTAAAAGATATATGGCCTCTAGAGCAGAGCGGTTCCCGCGTTTCAGCACTCACGCGGCTTCCATGCAAGATACAAGTACATTAAAAAGCGAAATTGAACGCTGTATTCAGCGTGGACGTGTGCTTGATTCAGCAAGTAAAGAATTAGCCAAAGCACGTAAAAAAATGGCGGCCACTAAAGATAAAATTCATAAGCGACTCAATCAAATCATGTCTCGACACCGCTCCATTTTACAAGAAAACTTAGTTAGCATGCGAGGCAATCGCTATGTGCTTCCTGTTATAAAGTCGCACCACAAGCAAATTCCAGGCGCGATACTGGACGAATCGTCCAGTGGTCAAACGGTCTATGTCGAGCCTCATGAAATTGGTGCCTTGATCGTCGAAATGAATATGCTCGCAGCTGATGAAGCGAGAGAAGAAGCAAAAATATTGAGCTACTTGACTGAACTCGTTGATAAAGATGAGAGCAAACTGCGCCAACATGTTGAGATTACAGGCATGTACGATTTTATTATCGCCAAAGCGAAGTATGCACAGACCATGGAGGGCCAAAACGTAGAGCTAAATCTGGCAGGCGTCATTCTCATTCGCCAAGGCAAGCATCCGCTGCTGCATGAGAAGATGAATCCCTTAAACATTGCGATTGGCGGGCAGTATCGATCGCTTATTATAACGGGACCGAATACAGGAGGGAAAACAATTGCCTTAAAAACAGTCGGACTGCTTACGCTAATGGTTCAGTCCGGCCTACTAGTACCTGTGCAGCCCGGAAGCCAGTTCGCGATTTTTTCGAAGGTCATGGCCGTTATAGGTGATGAGCAAAGCATTGAGCAATCGCTAAGTACCTTTTCAGCTCATATGAAAGGCATTATTGATATCCTTGAAACTGCCGATTCCTCTACACTAATGCTTGTAGATGAAATGGCAGCTGGAACTGACCCTGGAGAAGGGATCGCTTTATCCATAGCGATCATGGAACAAATGTACAATCAAGGAGCCGTTTCGTTCGTGACGACTCACTTCAATGAATTAAAAACTTTCGCGGCGCGGACGGACGGATTTGAAAACGCCCGCATGGAGTTCAATGCCGAGACGCTACAGCCGCTATATCAGCTTACGATTGGCGAAGCCGGCAGAAGCTATGCGCTCATTATTGCACAGAAGCTCGGCATTGACGACCTGATTGTGAAGCGTGCGCAACAACTTATTCAAGCACAATAATAAAAAAGAAGGACAGCCTACTCCCTACTAGGGGGCTGTCCTTCTCCTTATTCATTAAAAACGACTTATTCATTAGAAACGACGAAACGTCACCGTGTTCCCGTCTCTCATTTTCTTTTCGAGCCATTTAAGCAAGTAATGGCGGTAAATCGGGCGTGTAAGCGGGAATACAAGCGTGAATCCTATTACATCCGTAAAAAACCCGGGTGTAAGCAACAATACCCCACCAGCCAAAATGCATAGCCCATCAATCACCGCTCTGCCTGGTATTTGCCCTGTCTGCATCTGACGCTGCGCTTCTCCCCATACTTGCTTGGCCTCATACCGCGCAACGATGGCACCAATGATACCCGTCAGTAAGATAAGGAGGAATGTATTCCATCCACCTACCCAACCACTCATCAATATAAATCCGTAAATTTCAAGCGCTGGAATTAATAATAGCAACAGTAACACCCACATAAAGGGCAGCTCTCCTTTCCTACCTTACACCTGATTTAATAATGCCCAGATGTCTGGAGCAGTCCGATCAAGCCTGATCGGACGCCAATCCGTGCTTAACCATACATGCGTTGTCCCACCTTCAACTAAGCGTTCCCCAAATGGCTCAGCGAACCACATTTGCGTCTCTAATCGCTCTGCTTCAGCTTCGCTAACTCGACATGCACATGACTGGAATTGAACACGCAACGGCGTAGCATCCAATAATTTTGTAAAAATGATCACGATATCATCATACATCGCAGGCTTTTTAAACTGTGCCTGCAAATCCGTAACGGGCAACAGTAACCCTTGCGCTTCCAACTGTTTGTACGTATGGCCCCGACCGCGTAGCCATTCGGTCCGACCTACCTCAAACCATGTAACATAATTGCCATGAAACACGACATTCATTCGATCTGTCTCTTGGTATCGAACACGCAGCACATGACCATGCCAAGACGTATCCGCTGTTAGCTTGTGTACGATGATATCCACGCTCCTTGTTATACAAGTAATACGATCATAACACAAAGTTGTTTCCATTCTCACACTAGCAAACTATAACAAAAGCAATGGCCATATGGCCATTGCTTCTGTGTACTTAGCTCGTTATAGAAACGAAGCTTACATGCTCCGCACTTGTATAATTAGCAGTTGCCGCCAATTTGGCTTACTTTAATCAAGTTTGTGGAGCCTGCGCAGCCAATTGGTACGCCCGCTGTAATCACAACCAAGTCACCTTGGGAAACGAGGCCCGATTTAACGCCGCCTTGTTCTGCAATTGCAAACATTTCGTCTGTAGAAGCCGCTTGCTCGCTCTTAACAGGTACTACACCCCAAGTCAAGGACAAGCCACGCATAACTTGCTCAGACGGTGTTGCAGCGATAATAGGTGCTTTAGGACGGAATTTAGATACCATACGCGCTGTATGACCTGTTTGCGTAGAGCTGATAATCGCTTTCGCATTCAAATCAAGTGCTGTGTTCGCAACAGCTTGGCTAATTGCATCTGTAACGCTTGGTTGCTGCTTGCTGCTTTGCTTCAAGAAAATTTCACGGTAGTCCAATGCGGATTCCGCTTTTTCAGCGATACGGGACATTGTCAATACGGACTCAACTGGGTATTTACCCGCAGCCGTTTCACCAGACAACATGATTGCATCTGTACCGTCGAAGATTGCGTTAGCCACGTCACTCGCTTCCGCACGCGTAGGGCGTGGGTTACGTTGCATGGAATCAAGCATTTGAGTAGCCGTGATAACTGGCTTGCCTGCACGATTACATTTTTCGATCATACGTTTTTGCACGAGTGGAACTTCCTCAGCTGGAATTTCAACGCCAAGGTCACCACGTGCAACCATAAGACCGTCGGAAACTTCCAAAATTTCATCCAAGTTGTCTACGCCTTCTTGGTTTTCGATTTTGGAAATGATTTGAATGTGCTCAGCGTTATGCTCTTTCAACAAGTTGCGAATTTCCATAACGTCGCTTGCTTTACGAACAAAAGATGCTGCAATAAAGTCAACATTTTGCTCGATACCGAAACGGATATCATTCGCATCTTTCTCTGTGATACCTGGAAGAGAAATTTTAACACCTGGAACGTTAACACCTTTACGGCTCTTAATTGTGCCGCCGTTAACAATTTTGCACTTGATTTCTGTGCCTTGAATGTCAACAACAGTCAATCCGATCAAGCCGTCATCGATAAGAATAGTCGAACCGACTTCTACATCACGTGGCAAGTTCTCATAAGATACCGAGATACGATCTTTGTCGCCCAAGATTTCTTCCGTCGTCAAAGTGATGTACTCATCTTCAACAAGGTCAATCGGCTCTACAGCCAATTTACCAGTACGGATTTCTGGACCTTTTGTGTCAAGCAAGATCGCGACTGTTTTGTTCATTTCTCCGCAAGCTTGGCGGATCGTTTTGATACGGTTACCGTGCTCTTCGTAATCACCATGAGAGAAGTTCAAACGGGAAACGTTCATACCCGCCAAGATTACTTTCTTGATGTTCTCCAAAGATTCGCTAGAAGGTCCGATAGTACAAACAATTTTGGTTTTACGCATTATGGTTTTCCTCCAATATTATCTCTCTCAATATCTCTACTTTTTTAAATTAGTTCACAACTAATTAATTTACTATAATCATCAAGTTTTGTATATGAAGATTATCATATTTATAAGTTTTACCAATTCACATGCTTTTTATGTAAGTGATTTGGTTACATACTATCCAGCTCGGTAAAAGCACCGATTTTACGGAACTTATTGTATCGGTCTTCACGCAGCTCGTCCGCATTCAGCGCCAACAGCTCCACCAATTGACCCCATAGCGCTGTCTTGATATGCTCGGCAGCCTCTGGAATGTTCTTGTGTGCTCCACCTTGAGGTTCAGGAATAACTTCTTCAATAATTCCCATTTCCTTCAAATCGGCAGCTGTGATCTTCATCGCTTCTGCCGCTTGATCCGCCTTCGAAGCATCTTTCCACAAAATCGAAGCAGCTCCGTTTGGCGAAATGACTGAATAGATAGCGTGCTCCAGCATGAGTACGCGATTGCCCACTCCTAAGGCTAACGCTCCTCCGCTACCGCCCTCACCAATAACGACGCAAATGATAGGAACACCAAGCATAGCCATATCGCGTAAATTGCGCGCAATCGCTTCAGATTGGCCGCGTTCTTCCGCAGTATTGCCTGGATAAGCACCTTTCGTATCGATAAAAGTGATGATCGGACGCTTAAACTTGTCTGCTTGCTGCATAAGTCGAAGTGCCTTACGGAAACCTTCAGGGTGAGGACTTCCAAAAAAGCGGGCGATATTATCTTTCGTATCTTTACCTCTTTGATGACCGATAACGGTAACCGCGACTCCATTTAGTCGTGCAAGCCCACCTACAATCGCTAAATCGTCTCCAAATAAACGATCACCGTGCAATTCAACAAAATCGGTAAAAATATGCTGCACCAAATCTAACGTCGTTGGACGCTGGTGATGTCTTGCCAGATGCATTTTTTGTGAAGGAGAAATACTGGTGTATATTTCAGCGGCCAGCCTGGCATAACGCTCTTCCAAACGGGCAATCTCTTCAGTAAAGTCAATACTTTTCTCATCCCCGAACTTTTTTAGTTCGTCAATTTTCTGCTTTAACTCTACTAAAGGCTTCTCAAACGGAAGTTCACCCGCCATGCGACACCTCTCCTTTTACCGTATGCAAGTCGAGCAACTTTGACAACGTTTGACGTAAGTCTTTACGAGGTACAACGAGATCAATTTGCCCGTGCTTCAAGTTAAATTCAGCCGTCTGGAATTCATCCGGCAACTTCTGACGAATCGTCTGTTCAATTACGATTCGACCTGCGAAACCAACGAGTGCTCCCGGCTCAGCAATATTAATATCGCCAAGCATAGCAAAGCTAGCTGATACACCACCCATAGTCGGATCTGTAAAGACAGATATGTATAAGCCGCCTGCATCGTGAAACTTCGCGAGTGCAGCGCTCGTCTTCGCCATTTGCATTAAGCTTAAAATACTTTCCTGCATACGTGCCCCACCTGATGTGGAGAAAATAATAAGCGGATACTGCTTCTGTAAGGCGATCTCAATGGCACGGGTAACTTTCTCCCCTACCGCAGATCCCATACTTCCGCTGAAAAAGTCAAAGCTCATTACCGCGACAACGACAGGATAGCCGCCAATCGTGCCTTCTCCTGTCACTACAGCTTCGTTCAGTGGAGACTTCGAGAGCTGCTGTTTCAGTTTCTGTGCATAGCCTGGAAATTCAAGCGGATCGACAGAAACGAGATTGCTGTCATATTCAAAGAAGCGGCCTTCATCCAATGTCAATTCGATACGCTCGAGAGCGTTTAATCGCATGTGATGACCGCAATTGGAGCATACTTTCAAGTTTTTTTCTAATTCCTTATGATATTGAATCGTACCGCATTTGGCGCATTTGTGCATTAAGCCCTCGGGTATCTCGCGCTTAGGACGGTCATCACGTACAGACGGTACAGTTGCATACTTTTTCTTTTTCTGAAATAAGTCTTTGAACACCCGTTACACCTCTTTAGGCGTGATTTCTCCCTCTTGTGCCCACTATCAGCACATTTGGAGATTGTCCTAACTTTAGACAACAAAAATCGGCTGTCCGAACAATGCTAGCGTTCTTTAGGCAGCCGTATTATGCATGCAAAATCGAGTTGAGCACCTCTTGAACCTCTTCCACTTCTCCGGAAGGAACAAGTATTTCAAATTGTTGTTTAGAAAGATGAACAGGGCGCACTTGAATAAGAAACCCTTCTTCCGTCAGTCTCAACTGAATCATGTCTGCGATTTTGGCAGTCGGTGCGATGTAGATAACTGTCCACATACGCGGTAGACCCCCCTAACATTCAACTACGTCTCGTATAATGCCACAATGATAACATAACTGTGATTTTCACCGCAACCAAATCGAGACATGCATATAAATCTTTAACTTCGTTATTGGTTTAATGAGATTATAAGCGGTAGTTGGAACTATATGCAAGAGTGTCTAAATGTTCTCTCCCGACTAACCGTCAGACCTCGTCAATATTTTCAGACACATCATACTGACGAGCATTCACATCGTGGTGAGCAATTCGTGCGGATGCAGCTGCTGCAAGCCCAGCTACGAGATCGTCGAGAAATACGTGTACATGGTCGCCTTTATTATTTAGTTGTTGAATTATGCCAACTTTAGCTTTGTCTAAATAACCAAAGCTAGTAAGCGCAATGGTACCAAACATATTGGTAATTCCTAGTGCAAGCGTCTCGTCTACGCCATACAAAGACTCGTCCGCTTCCATGATCGATTGTAGCGGTTCAGGCAACAGCTGTTGTTCCGCCAATATATCTAAGGTAATGCCTGTTAGAAGCGTGTACTGAACTTCACGTTTGCGCAAAATCGCCTTAACACTGTCTAAACAGTCCTCCTGTTTGAGAACAGCGTTGTACGGATGCTGGAGTTGATAGACGATCTCGGAAATAGACGTCAGTGTCACCCCACGCCGCTGAAGCAACTCCACGCAATCATCGTAAGTCATCGCTACTTCCTCCCTTATCCCGTAAGCTACAACGCCAAAGAACATGTTGTGCAACGGGGCGTACATAAATGTATGCGTCGTAGAGAGGAAGTGTTCATGCTCTTCAAGATATTCGACATGAACAGCGCTACGCCTTTTTTACTTCACTCGCACGGTCCCAGCGCCGCATATGGCCTCAATCCGGCGGAATAATTCCGGCGAAGGCTTGATCGCATATGCGGCACTTAGCGCCCGCAACTGCTGCTCACGCTCGTAAAACAGCACGGTCGGCAGCGGCCCAGGCTGGGATTGGATAAGCTGTTGCAGCTCTTGGAGCAGCTCTGGACGTTCACGGTCAGCCGTTATCTTGATATACACGCGCTGCGTTGCAGAACGCGGCTGCGCAGACGAGGAAGCGCCTGGCGACTCCGCCACTCTCCCTCGCTCCGCATCACGACCTGTTGGCCTCTGCTGCGTCTTATGCGAGCTCTCCTGCTGCGCCGTGTGCTGTGCCTGACGTAAAACCTCCTGCTGAGCGCCTAGCTCGTCTCGTGTTGAAGGATGTCCAGAGCTGGCATCCACGCTTGGACGAGCCACAGCTGGACGATTAGCGCCATACACGCTCGCGCTACGCTGACTGCCAGAGCTGCCAGAGCTGCCCATGCTGTCGCGGCCCTTAGGGCCAGCCGACGAGCCACCGTCACCTGCCAGTTCCGGACGACGACGCTGGCGGGATCGCTGTGCAAGCGCAGCAACGGCGTGCGGCTCCAACGGCACCGCCTCATGTGCCAGTAGCTTGTAGTCCTCGTCCTGTTGCTGGACTTTAGCCCGAACAGCAAGCAAGGCTCCTTTGGCAACGAGTTGTTCCGCACGTCGCCACACCTCTGGAAACAGAACTACTTCCACACGTTCAATTCGATCTTCAATTTCGACAAAAGCCATCGGTTTTCCTGCTTTTGTAACAATCGAGCGGATCGACACCACCATACCTGCTACGACACACTCGCTTTCATCAGCAGCGTCATGCAAATCAACGAGCTGATCGGTGTCTATTTCAGCCAATAGCGCCACATAATCATCCAGTGGGTGCCCTGACAAATATAAACCGAGTAAGTCGCGCTCCAACTCCAATTGTTGGGCCATAGTAAATGGCTGAACGTTGGGCAGCTCAACCGTCCAGTTGTTCACCTCGTCCAAGCCCAAGAATTGAATTTGCAAATCTTCACGTTCCTTGCGCCACTTCGCAGCCGCCTCC
The DNA here is from genome assembly GCF_021223605.1 of Paenibacillus sp. 481. Taxonomy (NCBI): domain Bacteria; kingdom Bacillati; phylum Bacillota; class Bacilli; order Caryophanales; family Paenibacillaceae; genus Paenibacillus; species Paenibacillus sp. 481. The sequence goes on along the minus strand of NZ_CP075175.1, from coordinate 3,924,969 downwards.
AACGATTCATCCAACACCGCGAGCAACTGCGCCCGGTGACCAGGTAGCGAATCGAATGCGCCAGCTTGAATAAGCGATTCAATTACACGTCGATTGCAGACACGTAGATCAACCCGCTTGCAAAAATCGAGCAAGTCCATAAACGGCTTCTGCTCCCGTTCACGCAGCATACTCTCAATCGCAAGTGTACCGACATTTTTAATCGCTCCAAGTCCAAACCGGATCGCGCCGTCAACAGGCGTAAACGTGACTTTACTCTCGTTCACATCAGGCGGCAGCAATCGAATGCCTTGCTTGCGACAATCCTCAATGTATTCAGCCACCTTGCGATGATTGCCCATATTGGCCGTTAACATCGACGCCATAAATGGAGTCGGATAGTGAGTCTTCAAAAATGCGGTTTGAAACGCCAGCACACCGTAAGCAGCCGCATGCGCACGCGGGAAACCGTAGTCCGCAAAGCGAACGATCATGTCATACACATGATTAGCTTCCGCCTCCGCATATCCTTGCGCCAAGCTTCCTTGCACAAAATGCTCACGCTCTTGATCAAGCACTTCGCGTTTCTTTTTCGATACAGCTCGTCGCAATAAATCCGCTTCACCGAGTGAAAATCCGGCCATACGCGAGGCAATTTGCATAATTTGCTCTTGGTATACAATAATGCCGTACGTGTCACGCAAAATCGGTTCCAGATCCGGATGTGGGTATTCAACTGCCTGTTTGCCGTGTTTACTCAAAATGTAGTTCGGAATAAATTCCATCGGACCTGGGCGATAGAGCGCTAGAACGGAGACGATGTCCTCGAATGAGTTAGGCTTCATTTCACGTAAAACACGCCGCACCCCTGCCGATTCCAATTGGAACAGCCCGGTCGTTTCGCCACGTCCTAGCAAGGTATACGTCTGCTCATCTGCATCGTCCACCGCATTCAAATCGAGCGCCTGACCAGTACGCTCTTCGATCCAACCGAGCGTGCGCTCGATAATCGAAAGTGTGCGCAAACCAAGAAAATCCATTTTAAGCATGCCGATCGCTTCTAAATGCTCCATCGAATATTGCGTGAGCGTGGAACGCTCGGAAGCGGCCTGCAAAGGCACGTAGTGCGTCAGCGGCTCTTGACTGATAACGACTCCAGCCGCATGCGTGGAAGCGTGGCGTGGCATCCCTTCGACCTTGACAGCCATATCAAGCAACTCACGTATGCGCGGTTGTTTCTCTCGCCATTCACGCAGTTCTGTGCTTACGTGCAGCGCCTTTTCCAACGTGATGCCGATTCGCTCGGGTATTAACTTCGCAGCCCGATCCGTTTCGTTGTAAGGCACGTTCAGTACGCGCCCTACATCGCGCACCGCTCCACGTGCAGCCATTGTGCCGAACGTAATAATTTGCGCTACGCGGTCATGGCCGTATTTGTCAGCGACATAAGCAATGACCTCATCGCGCCGCTCGTCGTTAAAGTCAATATCGATATCTGGCATCGTAATTCGCTCTGGATTAAGGAAGCGCTCAAACAACAAATTGTATTTCAGCGGATCGACGTTCGTAATGCGCAATGTATACGCAACAAGACTACCTGCGGATGATCCACGTCCAGGACCTGTCATAATGCCTTGCTCATGGGCATAGCGAATAAAGTCCCATACGATTAAAAAATAGTCCGCAAAGCCCATATTCACAATCGTATCCAACTCGTAGTGCAAACGTTGCCACGCGCTCTCTTGAAAGGCTGCATCCTGCCACTCGCTTACATGCGCATAGCGGTTGTGAAGCCCTGCTTCACATAGCTGACGCAAATACTGGGCTGCTGTCAGCCCTTCTGGAATCGGCTCGAACGCCGGAAGCACAGCTCCGCCAAGTTCAATCTCCACCTTGCATTGCTCCGCAATCCGCGCGGTGTTGAGAATCGCCTCTGGCACATGCCTAAATAAAGCGCTCATCTCATCGCCAGATTTAAAGTACAGTTGATCGGTAGGAATACGCAATCGCCCCTCTTCCTCAACCGTCTTGCCTGTACCGATACATATGAGCACATCTTGCATGGCCGCGTCTTCTTGACGAATATAGTGCACGTCGTTCGTCGCGACTAAAGGAATGCCTGTCTGCTCGCTTAGCGCGATAAGGCCGATGTTCACTTTTTTCTGCTCAGGCAAATGATGATCTTGCAATTCAAGGTAAAATCCATCCTTAAAAATGTCACGGTATCGCTCAGCCGCAGCACGTGCCTCGTCCAAACGATCGTGCAGGACGTGCTGCGACACTTCGCCTCCTAAACAGGCACTCAAGCAGATAATGCCTTCTCCGTACTGCTGAAGCGTCTCCATGTCGACCCGTGGTTTGTAATGAAAACCTTCCAAGTGTCCAACGGAGCAAATTTTCATCAAATTGCGATATCCTTGCTTGTTCTTCGCAAGCAATATTAAATGATAGATGGGCTGTTCCTTACGCGAGGCTCGTTCGTGACGAGAACCAGCTGTCACATAAGCTTCCATTCCAATAATGGGTTTAATTCCATGTTTTAGACAAGCTTTATAAAATGCGATCGTCCCGTACATAACCCCGTGGTCGGTAAGGGCGAGCGCCTTCATTCCATTTGCAGCTGCTTGCGTGGCAAGCGCTTCGATCCGCGCCGCTCCGTCGAGCAAACTGTATTCACTGTGAACGTGCAAATGCACGAATCCGTTCATGTGCTAAGACACCTCCGTCATCCTGCCTTTTGCTACTCATAACAGCATGATGATATACGAACATACTTTCGTTTTCTATTTTATCATATTTCATGAAACAAGTTCTATACATGTACAGAGGAAGTCTTGTCCTTTTTCACTTCCGCCAAATACGGTTTGAAGGGAGAAGCTTGCATGGGTACATTTTTAGCGAAGGCGCTGCTCGATTTTTTTATTGCCTTTGGCGTCGTTATGGGCGGTTCAATGCTGGCAGGCATCGGAGCCGTAATCGCGCTCCAATCTCCTGTCGATACGATGAGTCATATTGCGGAGCACTTGAAAATTTGGGCCGTCGTTGCAGCAGTTGGCGGCACGATTGATCCTATCCGTGTCATTGAAAGCAATTTTTGGGTCGGAAACTTATCTCCTGTATTTAAACAGCTGCTTTATATATTCGTATCCTTTTTAGGGGCGCACCTAGGCACGGAAATCATTCATTGGATTTGTCGGGTCAGGGGGTAGATACGATGCGTAAACCGACTGTTTCATCGTTGCTGCGGGATATCGGCATCGGCATTTCAGGGATGGTACTTGGAGCTTGCGTGTATCATGCGCTATTTTTGCATCAGATCAATGAGCTAGTTATGATGAATATTGATTTGCAGGATCACGTGTCTCATTACCGTACTGAAGCGCAAGATTTGCTCAAATATAAAAATAAACAGACTGTCATTAAAAGCATCGACGTTCACATTTACAACCCTTCTACGCAGCGTATTATCCCGCAAGGGGATCAAGCTGAAATTAAGCGGCGCCTCCTCAACGATTTAAAAGGCTTAAAGGGTCGAGACGTGTTTCAAATTGACGAGTACAGCAAACTGGTAGAAGGACTACTAAAAAATAAAATTTACCCCGATATATTCGAAAAAGATTACACGGTGGCGTTACGCACCATGCTCGTCACAGAAGGCGTCCTGCACGTATGGATCGATGTTCATGCTTATGTAGGCACTTAAACCAGCTCTTTAATCATCAATTAAACTAGCATTAATCCAGCTCTAATCCGGTTTGTAAGCCACTTCCTCTTCATCGATGAAAACGTTCGCCTCAAGCGGACATTATGGTAAAATAACAAGAGCTATATTTGATACAAAAAGGAGCGTTTATACTTTGGAGCAAATTATGCAGTCAATACTGTGGGGCTTAGTCCTGCTCATCTGCTTAACGTCAGGCTTGTCCGTTTTTTACAGCATTCGTTCTCGTCGTTCTAGCCACGCCGGTTATCGAGGATTATATGCAGCCCGCACCAACATTTGCATGGGCTTTATGCTCGTGTTTATCGCGCTTATTCAGATGTTTATGTTTGAAGGATCGACGGTGCGCGTCATTGTCGGAGCTGTGCTGCTCGTTCTCGGTGCGTTCAATTTGTTTGCCGGATTGCGCAATCACGGTCATTTTCAACGACATTTATCTGCCGAGCAAAAATAGAGCACTCCCGTCTTACGTAAAGGGGCCGCCCCAAGTCATCTTGTGACTTATGGAACGGCCTCTTTGTTCGTATTCGCTAAGCTGACTTGGCTGACTTGGGCGAATATACGACAGCATTAATCAATGTTTTGTACGTTCATCATCGCTTTACTAGCAAGCGCACCGTCCACAAGCAGTTCAACTTCAAGCTTGCAGAACTTGCGGCTTAGCTCCAACACGTGAGGCCGTATCGTCAGTAACTCTTCGATTTGGATCGGACGAATAAAGAACGTCGTAATGTTCTCTAGCACATGATCGTGACCGCGCGCATCTTTTGCGGTGCGCAGTGCGGCTTGCGTCATTAACGTCGTCAGAACCCCTTCTGATATCGTGCCTAAATGGCTTGCCATCTGCGGGGTAATCACCCCTCGATAGAACAGCCGCCCCTGTTCGTCCCGCTCCTCTTCGAACCCGTTCCAAATCAGATCATCGAACGTTTCGCCAAGCTGTGGCTCCTTCTTGGCATCCCGCATCGCTTCCAATACCTCGCGCCGCGTAATGACGGCGAGCAGCCTCCTGCTCCGGTCAACTACAGGCAGCAGCTCAACGCCTTCCCACACCATTGTGTGTGAGGCAGACGCAAGCGATGTCTGCAAGTTAGCCGTAATCGGATTGCGGCTGTACAACTTATCCAGCGTCTGCGTCGGTGCTGCACCGAGCACATCTTTATACGTCATCATCCCGATGACTCGGTTCCAGTCATCCACCACAGGAAAACGACTATGCCCTGTCTCCTCGCGCAGTAGCTCAAAATCAAGCACCGTACTAAAAGGCCGCAAGACGTGCATTTTCGTATTTAAGTTGACGACATCCTCTACAATCATAATTTTCTTCTTAATAAGTCGATCAAATAATGCACGGTTAATCATCGAAGCGACTGTAAACGTATCATATTTGGATGAAATGATCGGTAAGTTGAGTGTATCCGCCAGCATTTTGACTTCTCTGCTCGTCCCGAAACCACCTGTAATCAATACGCCTGCCCCGTGCTGCAAGGCAAGCCGGTGTGCGTCTTCGCGGTTACCGACGATGAGCAAGCTGCCCGCATCTATGTAGCGAACCATGGCGTCCAGTTTCATCGCGCCAATGACATACTTGTTGAGCGTCTTCGTTTGACCCTCAATTCCACCAAGCACAGAGCCACCTACAATTTCGACAACCTCTGTAAATGTCAGTTGGTCGGACATGTTGCGCGGTTTCTTCTCCACACGCACAGTGCCAATTCGCTCTTTCGTCAGGACGAGGCCGATATTTTCGGCTTCTTTGACGGCGCGATATGCGGTTCCTTCACTAACACCCATTTCCTTCGCCAATTTGCGTACGGAAATTTTGGTGGCTGGCTTTAAATTTTCAATATGAGTCAGCAGCTGCTCGTGCTTGGTGACCGTTCCATCATGTCCTTCCATCTGTTACACCCCTAATCTCCGAACTGTATTTATCTGTACCTATATTATCACAAATAAAAAAGCCTTCCCACTCCTCTCTCCGCGTACATCACATACGGGAGTTAAGAGTGGGAAGGCTTATATCGTTCAGATCAATCAGCATGATACGCTAAGTAACATGCTTTTTTTGCGTTTGCTTGCGCTCCACACGCTTGAGCACATGCTCTTCTAACCGGCGCAGCTTCTCCCGCCGAATACGTTGCAGATGGCGTTCAGCTTCTTCGTCAACGCCTAGTAAACGATAAAGATGAGCGCCTAGCACAAGCAATGCAAAGCCAATCCATACAAAACTGAACCAAGTAGCTCCTGTGGATAAGTGCGCAGTCTTGACAATCGGCAAAGCGATTAAGAGCATCACAAGTACGATCGCGATTGCACAGACGTGCCACCAGCGCTTCGCCCGCTGCTTGGTGGTCGCGCCTTCGCCAAGCGGAAGCTCGGCCGTTTCTTGCGATGCCTCTTGCGCGGCCCTTTGCTCAGCGAGCATATTTTCCATACGCCTTACCATTTGCGCAGCTTCATATTCGGTCTTTTTCATAACGATAACGCCCTCCTTGCCAACAGACATACGGAAGCTCATACTTCGTTCTGCCTTGCAGGCCTTGTCCTTAATAAGAGCGTATGAAATGCAGGACACGATTATGTCACCTTTATTACGAGATTCAAAAATTATTGATAGATATGGCCAAGAGAATCGGTTACAATCTTGTTCACATCTTGGATAATAACGGCCAAGCGCTGCTCTGCCTCAAACAGGGCTGCCATGTCTGGGTTCATGCTAATCACTTCGAACAGCTTCTGCATGTTCTCCATCTCTTCTGGCGGCGGCATTTCACCAGCCATCATCTGCTGTTGCAATTCGACTTGACGCTGACGGAAGTTCGCAAGCATGCTCTTGCTCTCTTCATTTGCATCGATCGCTTTCATCGCTTCTTCAATCGCTTTTGCTTCTGGAGATTCTTGCAAAGCACGTGCTAGTTCATGTGCCTTATCGTATACATTAGACATATTCATTCATCCTTTCTTACTATCAAACCTGTATCAAACCATTCCTAAATAGAAATTAGTAGGCTGATATAATCAGCCTAGACAGCATACCATATGTATTCTTTATACGACAAATGACGACGCATTCGTCACATCACATTGTGCAGCATCATTTTAGTGCTAGCATGACCACGCCTTGCAGCAGACCGATAAGTCCCCCTAATACAGCACCAAGCCATGTAATCGCTCGGAATTCTTTACCTGAGACGCTCAAAATAATCGTCTCCAAGCGTTCAACAGGAAAACGCTCAACCTGCATACGCACCATTTCTTGCAAGTTCACAACTGCGACAAGCCGCTCTAAGTTGTTATCGAGCAACCTCAGCCCAACTTCTACCACACGCGGCACATAAGGTTCCCACGTATGACGAACTTGACCAAGCCACACTGTTGGGCGAACGTCACCGAGTCGCTCCACACGCTCAGTCCAACGCGTTAATGCAGGTAGATGTTCCAAGAGCCAATCTACAGGCTCCTGTTCCGTATGCTCCTGATCGGTAAATGCGCGTATGAGTTCAGCAGGCGACTGGTTACCCCATTCCTGCAATTTGTTCGCGATAAATTGCGCCACTGCCGTATGTACGGATATCGAATGCAACTGCTCTGCAATAATGGGCGTCATCTTCGATACAAGTTTATCCTCATCGACAAACATAGCAGCCATCGTACCGAAGAAGCCTTGGGTACGCTCTAACACTCCAGATGCCATCTTGCGTAGCATATGTTGACCATTAGGGGACAATATTTCTTCCCGCACAGCCGACAACAACAACGTTGCCGTTCTAGCAGCAATCCGCTCGCGTGTCTCATCTGAGTACATGGGCAACAACTCTGACAACGGACGCACATCTAGTTGGTTGCTTGTCCACCATTTTCTAAATCCTGCATCAGTCCAAGCTTGTAGACGCTCCGCTAGTTGATCGCGTACATCTTCCCACTCTCGATCAGGAAATAAAGTGCTTGACCATTCGCGTACCGTACGCTCGTCTTGCAGCCATCGCTCTAGCCCGTTAAGCAGCGACGACGTCGCTTTCTCTTGCACATTAGGCTTATTGAGCATCGCTCGTAGCCCATCGCTTGTTACTAAGTATTCGGCCACCACATCCCCTAGCGAAGCAGCAATATCCTCTTTCCGCTTTGGGATGAGCCCCGGGGTAAACGGTACTCGCCACCGCCCAATTTTAATCGGAATTCGGGGGTGAAATAGCATCTTAATCGCAAAGTGATTCGTAATCCCGCCTACAACGGCAGCTACGGACACGCTAAAAAGAATAAATAACCAAGTGGGCATAAATCCGCATCCTTTCCTGCATAGGTTAATCACCAAGGAAAATATGTCCTCATATGATACATTAGCGTATATGGTTCACCTGTATTGACCCGTACAGGTGCCCAACGTATCAAGGACAGTAAGTTGTTGTTGGAAGGAGAACCAACATGTCCAAAACAAAAGTAACGCTCCAGGTCATCAGTTCCGGCATCTTGCGAGAAGAAGTGCTCATGTTAGGCGAAGCTTACGTCAAACAGTGGAAAATCCCGGTCAACCAACCACTAACACTTCGCTTTGGATCATTTAAGCACCATGTGACAGTCGTTCCTGTCCCCCGCTATGACGGCTTGCGCATGAATCATGTATTGGCACGGAAGATGGGACTACAATCCGGCGTTACGCTCCGAGCTGTATATAAATCGGCAAGCCACACGTTATGCCTTGGCCCACTTGTTGGTGTGATGATAAGCAGAGACCGGCCAGATACGCCTGATAAGCCGTTTGGGCAAATTACGTTGTTCTGTAAAGAACTCGTAGATGCCTGTCAAGCTCACGGGGCTGTCGCTTGCTTCTTTACACCTGAACAAATCCTAGATCAATACAGCGGTGTGCAAGGGTGGGTTTACGCAAATGGATGCTGGCAAAAAGCAACAATGCCGATCCCAGATGTCATCAACAATCGACTTCCTTCGCGCAAGATAGAGAACAAACCTAGCGTACAGCATTTTATGAAAGAAGTAAAACTGCGTCATAAAACCCACATCTTTAACGAAAAATTTCTCGATAAGACCGAAGTATTTGATGCCCTACAGCCCGATGTTCAGTTACAAAAGTATTTACCAGAATCCCATCTCCTGCGCAGCTTTACAACCCTGAAGACGATGTGCGCTCGTTACAACACCGTCTTTCTTAAGCCGGCTCGTGGCAGCCTTGGCAAAGGTATCGTTCGTGTATCTAAATTGCCGGACAATACGTATCAAGCGATGTATTCAACTGTAAACGGAACGCGTCGCCAATCTTTTAGTAGCCTGCTTAAGCTGTTCTCGAGCCTATCTGGAAAAATGAAAACGAACAGCTACCAAATTCAGCAAGGATTAACGCTGATCGAAAATGAAAAGCGCCCCGTCGACTTTCGAGCTCTTGTGCAAAAAAATGCTACCGGAAAATGGACGATTACTTCTATCGTGGCGCGCGTAGCCAGCAATCAGCATTTTGTGTCCAATCTTGCACGCGGCGGTACGTTAAGTACGGTAAAAGAGGCCATCACGAGTTCGGAACTATCGTCTGATTCACGGACAGACATCTACGTTCGCTTACAGCGTGCTGCGCTTGATATTGCACGCGGAGTCGAAACTTATATCCCGCTGCATTTTGGCGAACTAGGTATCGATTTAGCCGTCGATGAACACGGAAGAGTATGGCTTCTAGAAGTGAATTCCAAACCTTCCAAAAGTGATAACACACCGCTTAATGAAAGTAAAATACGCCCTTCTGTACGCAAAATGGTCGAATATGCTCGCCATTTAGCTGGCTTTTAAGGAGGTGGTCATCCATGGACGTATGGACTCCAAGGAGGGACAACGCCGTGCTCGGCGTACTGCAAAATGAATCCTCCTCTGCACCTTCAACCGACACCGACACAGCTGCAAATGCACACATTTATCCGCTCACTGAACCCATGTACAGCCGCAAACTTTGTATGGCAGGCCATAAATTAGGCGTTACCGTGCTCGTGTTTTCTCCCTTGCACATCGACTGGGATAACATGAGCGTAACGGCTTATCACTATCATGCTGGAGGCTGGGAAACTCGTCACGTCGCATTGCCTGCGTTAGTGTACGATCGATGCACGTATGCTAACGAGATGCAGCACTATCGGACGAAAGTCGCGATGTCTCGGATGCAACGTGCAGGCATCCGGTGGCTAGGTATCGGCTTAGGCGGGAAATGGGATATATTCCGTTCCTTGTCCACCTGTCCCGACTTAGCTCCCATTATGCCACCTACTACGGTATACAAAGGCATGAAGGCACTAGCTGAGCAACTGAATCACCATGATGCTAACGTGTTCCTCAAACCGCAAGGGGGGAGCCACGGACGCTCCACCCTTCATGTTCGTCGCGCCCGGGCAGACGAGGGACAGCGTACGATGTACCCACTTCAAGTGCGGGGGCGAAATCGTGACAACTCGCTCGTGCAAAAAGGTTTTTCTACCGTTGAATCCGGGTTGCAATGGATCGACCACTTCATCAGCAAGCGACGATATATTGTCCAGCCGTACTTGTCGCTAACGGATCAGGAAGAAAGACCGTTTGACGTTCGCGTACTCATGCAAAAAAATGAGCGTGGACAATGGAAGTTTACAGGCATGGCTGTGCGTGTTGGATGCAGCACGAGTGTAACATCCAACTTGCATGGCGGTGGCCACTCTGTTCAGGCTCTTCCGTTCTTGATTGAGCAGTTCGGCCCGAGCGAAGCCGAGCGGCTGGCAAGTACGATTCGTCACTACAGCAAGCTTATTCCGCCTGCGCTTGAACAACGGCACGGACGCTTATCAGAACTAGGGCTCGACTTCGGAATTGACCGAAATGCACATCTATGGCTGCTGGAAGTGAATTCGAAACCCGGCCGTAATGTATTTAGTCAAAGCGGTGAGCGAGATGCTGCCCTTAAATCCGTGGAATACCCTATTTTGTACGCGCGTCACGTTATGGTTCGACATCTTAGGAGGGTCTGTCCATGAGTTTGACGGTTTGTAACGTGCATTTAACGCCAAATCCTGAAAAAGTATTATACGTGTCCAACTCACTCTTAAAACAACTCAAACTAGCCGGTAAAAAAACGGTGCGGCTTCGCTTCGGAAAAATCGTCACTCCCGTTTCCGTTAAACCGATTCGAAAACCAGGTAAACATCTATTCGTCAGCGCTGGGTTGCGCAACTATGTTCATGTGCCGAGATCAGCTATGGTGCACCTCTTAAATGAATCCGAAGGCGATTTGCAAATCGGTCCGCTCATCGGCATTATGTCTGATGCCACAACGAATCGGCCCAATGCGACGCCTTTTGGGAATCGCTCTAATTTTATCAAGCAGCTACTCAAGGCAGGCAACAAAAAAGCTTATATATGCGCCTTTCACCCTAACGACATTGATTGGCATGACGAGACGGTGTCCGCCTATTTCCTTAGTGAGTCCGGCGGTTGGATGAGAAGAACTGTGCCCCTGCCAGATGTTGTGTATAACCGCCTCCATAGTCGGCGGGCGGAAACGTCCGCGGCGATTAACGGACTGCGTGAACGATTAATTAGAAAAAAGATTCCGTTTTTCAACTGGAGCTTCTTTAATAAATCGGATGTATATGAACTGCTAAAAGATGAGCTTGACGCTAATCGCTATGTACCAGAATCTGTCATGAGCCCAACCTCCGATATGATAAAAAGCATGCTTGAAAGACATCAATTCGTCTACTATAAACCGACGGCAGGCAGTTTAGGTATCGGCATTTATAGACTTACCTATTTGCCCAAAAAAGGATACTTCGCTCGCTATACGAGCAACGGCAAAAATGTACTGCTTCGCTTCAAACATTTTTCTAGTCTGATGCGCATGCTGGAAGCTAGACATGGTCAAAGTTTGCTCAATTACGTCGTCCAGCAAGGTGTACGGCTCATTGAGATCGATGGTTGCCCGATCGATTTTCGGTTTCATATGCACAAAAACGGTGAAAACGTATGGACGGTCGTCGGAATCGGCGCCAAAAAGGCCGGAAAAGGCAGTGTCACCACTCACGTCAAAAATGGTGGGCAACTCATGACTCCTGAACAAGCGCTGGAACGCGAATTCGGTGACCGGGCAGAGGAGGTGTTGGAGGACGCCAAACGAGTTGCCATTGATCTTGCGGAAGCAATCGAACGCAACCACCCTCATTTAATCGGTGAATTAGGATTTGATATTGGTATTGATCGTGATGAACATGTATGGATGTTCGAAGCGAATGCCAAACCAGGTCGCTCCATTTTTAAGCATCCATCGTTAAAAGATGAAGGAACCGCTTCTCTTAATCACATTATTGAACATTGCCTGTACCTGAGTAAATTTCTCAGGAGGGATGAATTTTGAGCGAATTGGAACAGGAGCAATTGCCGGTCGTTGCCATACTAACGATTGATGACGAGAAAGATTTGTTTAGAGGTAATCGAGAGAACTTCGTGGACTTGTTGCAAACGGGTAAGGAGATGGGATTTCTCGTTTATATCGTCACGGTGAAAGACTTAAAGCTGGACGCTAGACGAATTATCGGGTATCGCTATCAATTTGAACAGAACATATGGCAGCAGGAATGGTTCCCGCTGCCACAAGTGATTTACAATCGCATCCCGCTACGCGAAGATGAAATGCAGCCTCCTGTGATCAAGAAAATAGTCGACTTGGTGACTCATCCCACGATCCGACTGTTCAACCCTTTCTTTTTCAACAAATGGCATCTGTTCGAATGGCTAAAAAAATCACGGACGACGAAACAATTTATTCCTTCCACCCAACGGTTGACGACACCTATCCACTTAGGAAAAATGTTGCATAAGCATCCGTTCTTATTTTTAAAGCCCGAAAGTGGCAAGGCGGGTGTTGGCATTATGACATTGCGTGTAAATCCAACCAAAGCATTAAAGTTTCGGTTGAAAATTCAAGACAAGAAAAAGAACGTATCGTACAAATGCGCTACGATTACGAAGCTATGGACGCGTATTCGCAAGCAAGCTTCACAGCACAACTATATCGTTCAGCAAGGCATCTTGCTTGCCTCAATCGATCGCAGACCTTTTGACTTACGCGTACTCGTCCAGAAAAATGGCAAAGGACAATGGGACATCACGGGCGTAGGGGCTCGGGTTGCAGGTTCATTGAGCATAACGACCCACGTCCCACGTGGAGGAAGCATTGACGATCCTGAGAAGCTGCTAACGTCAATATTTGGTATAGAACAGTCAAAACGCATCCTCATTCGCACAAAAAACGCCGCGCTCATTATCGCTCGTCAAATTGAACGCGGCTCCGGTCAGACGCTTGGAGAAATGTCAATGGATTTGGGAGTGGACGCTAGCGGAGGCATCTGGTTTTTTGAAGCCAATGCCAAACCGATGAAATTTGACGAACCGCACATCCGTAAACGTTCTTTGGAGCGCATTTTTCAATACAGCACGTTCCTTGCCAAACCAAGTGGATAACGGACAAGAAGAAGGTGAATGCGCTTGGCTCAACCGGTACTTGGCATATTAACGTTATACACAAATGAACAGAAGCATCTTGAAGAACGGTCGATCTATCAGAAAATGATCACCTTGGGAAAGCAAATCGGTCTTAACGTCTTCGTGTTCACGCCGCAAGACGTCGATGAATCCAACCGCCGCATCAACGCCATGTGCTATCATCCCGAATCCGATCGTTGGCACTATAGATGGATGAAGTTCCCTCATATGATATTTGATCGCTGCCGTCTGCAAAATAGTTATCGATTTGAACAATTACGCAAATTTCGCGCCAAATACAACAATCTGCTGTTCCTTAACCGCCCGCTGCGCAATAAATGGACGATACACCAAGTATTGTCCACCCTGCCTTCTATTCGTCAGCATTTGCCTGTGACGCGCTTGTATACGTGTGTGCAAGACGTACAGCGCATGATTAAGCAAGAGCCGCTCGTTTACTTGAAGCCTATTAACGGCACGGGAGGGCGGGGCATCTTACGGATTGAACGGTTGAAATCGTCCAATCAAGTCGTATATGTACAAGGGCGAGATCAGCAACGGCGCATTATTCGTCCGCAAAAATTGACTTGGTCCCAACTGGCGATTAAATTAGCCGCATGGAATGCCAGAGAGCGATATCTCGTTCAGCAAGGAATATCGTTGAATTTGCCGAACGGGCGTGTGCACGATTATCGCATGCTTGTGCAAAAAGATCGATACGGCAATTGGTCCCTTACGGGCTGCGCAGGCAGAATCGGAGCAGAAAAAAGCATAACGTCCAATTTGCACGGCGGCGGCGAAGCCGTAGCAATGGACGTATTGCTGAATCAATGGATTGCAGACTATTTGCTCATCCATCGTGTCAAAGAAGAGGCGCGAACATTAGGACTGGAAGTCGCTTCGTATTTGGAGGAAAAGTACGATGCTTTATGTGAAATCGCGCTTGATATCGCGATTGATCGCAGCGGACATGTGTGGATGCTCGAAGTAAATCCGAAGCCTGCACGTGAGGTGTTTAATCGAATTGGTGATGGCGACACTTACCGAGCTGCCATTATGCGCCCACTTGAATATGCATTATGGGTGTACGAGAACAAAGTGCTGAAAAATAACAACGACGGCAATTTAATCACGTACACGAGTCCGTTTATTGCGGATTCTGACTTGCTTTCCATCCAAATGGATTCGCAAATTCCGATCCCAGACCCTGCCACAGTTACTGCAACCACCCCAACACCAACACCAGCGCCAGCTCTGGTTCCAGATCTGGCTCCAACTCCAACATCGACTCCAACACATACCATTACGAGCATTTATGAAGACGGGAAAATACTCGTCTACACATCGTCCTATATCGTACCTCAAGAATACGAAGAACAAGGAAAGTCGCTTCAAGCGGTCCCATGTCTTGAGACTTCGGAATAACGTAATATTGTTGTCGAACAACACGACAAGCACAGATACAGAAGGCGCAGCCAACTTATAGATGGTTACGCCTTCTGATATGTTTTATGAGCGTTGTCAATCGTCGCTATTTTCAGTTACGATATAACGATAACTATCATGTCTGAACGGAGGAGATTAAAGTGGAACAAGCCATTATTATTGGGGCCGGACCTTGCGGACTATCGGCTGCCATTGAATTGCAGCGCATCGGAATCGATCCGCTTATTATTGAGAAAAACTGCATCGTGCATTCGATATATCGTTACCCCACACATTTACAGTTTTTTAGTACACCTGAGTTATTGGAGATTGGGGGTATTCCATTTGCCACGCCAAATGACAAGCCTTATCGTCACGAGGCGCTTGTCTATTATCGAAAAGTGGCCGAGCATTACAAGCTCCGGATTCGTGCCTATGAAGAAGTACTGTCTGTACAAAAAGAAGCCGATGGATCATTTTCGGTGCATTCACGAACACAAAACGGAGCTACCTCCCGTCGCTCGACGCCCCATGTCATTATCGCGACAGGATATTTTGATCATCCTAATTTGTTAGGAATTCCAGGTGAATCACTATCGCATGTCACCCATTACTTTCAAGAAGCTCACCCTTATGCTGGCATGAACGTCACCATCATTGGGGGGAACAACTCCGCCATTGATGCTGCGCTGGAACTGCAACGGGTAGGCGCGCACGTAACTGTCGTCTATCGAGGCGAGCAATTGTCGAGCAGCATTAAGCCGTGGGTACGCCCCCTGTTTGAAAGCATGCTTAGCAAACAGCGCATTCAAATGCGCTTCGCTTCACAAGTGACACGTATTGAATCTGGTTATGTACATATTGAGGATGCAGCGGGGGATGTGGATATCATTTCTGCCGATTTTGTACTCGCTTTAACTGGATTTAGACCTGACCGAAACATGCTAGCCGATTCAGGTGTTCAATTGCAAGCAGACAAGGAAAAGCCGATCTATCATCCTGACACGATGGAAACGAACGTCCCTGGCCTCTACGTAGCTGGTGTCATCGCATCTGGACGGGATGCCAATGAGGTGTTTATTGAGTCAGGCCGACACCACGGCCGTATCATCGCAGAGCAAATCGCACAACGAGTCACTTAACAAATGACATCACAAGTCACATCGCGAATCACATAGCAATTCACTGAACAATTTACAGAGCAATTTACAGAGCAATCATGAATTGGAACTCCATTTCGTCCCTAACGCAACACGCGCAGTCGAGTTCAGCTCTACGTACATCCGAACTACCTTTTTCTAAAAAAAGAGCACCCGGGCTTCAAAAGCCTGGGTGCCGATTAACAACTCTCTAAAACTTAAACTTCACTTCCAATAGCCCCGCCTTACGCAGCGCGGAAAACACAATGACGACCAGCGGTCCAATGAAGAAACCGATAACGCCGACAAGCTTGAAACCAACATAAAGACTTATTAAAGCTGGCAGCGCTCCGATACCTACCGAATCACCAACCACTTTCGGTTCCAAAATACGACGCAGCGCTGTAATGATAACGAACAACGCGACCAAACCAACACCTGTAAACAAGTCCCCCGTTACCATGCAGTAAACACCCCACGGTACCAATGCAGAACCTACCCCTAAAATAGGTAGTAAATCTACAATCGTGACGAGTAGCGCGATAGCTAATGGATATTTTGTATCGAGAATTAACAATCCACTCAACGTAATCACGTACGTGAACAAGCTTAAAATAAACTGTGCTCGGATAAAGCCAAACACGGATTGTCTAAGCCGATCCATCACTTCACCGACCTGATTGTGCGATTTTTCATCAAAAAATCTCAACACCGTAGGACGGAAGCGATCTAGACTCGCGTTTATAAAGAAGAGCGCCACGATAAATACGATAAAGAAGATAAACATGTTAGGCAACGCTGAAGCTGCCGACACCATATGTGTCGAAGCCGCCGAAGCGAACGAAGATAAATGTCCGATTGCTTGGCTAATTACCGTTTCAATACCCGCTCCCCAATCACTTGGCAGATCTTGATACACCCCGCGCATATCAATCAGACTCTTCTCAACCCATATTTGAACTTCCTGCATATAAGTCGGCATATTTTTCACAAGCGCAATAAGCTGCTTAATCATTTGCAGACCGAGCCAATACATACCGAACAACAGGAACAACGTAAACAACGTACTCGTTATCGCAGCTGCTGGAACTCGCTTAACACGAAACGTTCGCATCCAAAACTGTGTCAAAGGCTCTAAAAACATGGCCAATACACTGGCTAGCAAAAATGGCGCTCCGACAGTAAACAATCCGTACAGAAATACGATACCTAATGCTAGCACAACAAGCTGTTTTAACGACATAGGTCACATCCTTCATCGGCACACCTGCCGTTAATGTTATACAAGTTACATCGTCACCTTCATAACATGCTCCGATGCTGCATATGTGGTTTTCATTTTACCGTACCGTTGATAGGCTGTCACATACCTACTCCATTTGTATAGCACCTATTACAAGGTTAGTGCAGTACGTTTCTTAAAATCGATTCCATCGTAGTACATGTTCGCAACAAGTAGATTCGGACCACAGCATGAAGCTTGTGGACAATAACAATCAACCGTTTGGCTTAGTGGATGCTCATGCAACCATCTATTAAATATGCCGTCTAATTTTTCATTAAAAATGTTCCCGAATGCTGGAATGTCCGCAAAATCAGTTACGTACACGTCACCAGAGAACAAATTGACATTGAGTCGGTTACGGCCATCCGGATCGTTACGCAATGTAACGTTCGGCTCCGTCTTCAAACGCCGCAACAGCGCATGATCCTCTTCATTTGTATTGCAATGGAAAAATGGTAGCGTACCAAATAGCATCCACATATCACGATTGCGTACATCCAATAAGTCATGGATCGATTTGCGCAGCTCCGGCAATTGAAGCACGGGCAAATGCTTGGCGAACGAGCTTGGATACATCGGATGAACCTCATGACGCTTACAACCCATCTCATCAATAAGCTGATGAATTTGTGTAATCTTATCATGCGTACGGTAGTTAAGCATCGATTCTGCCGAAATGTACATCCCCGCTTCACTTAGTTTGCGGGTGTTTTCAATCATGCGTTCGTACAAACGAACGGCCGCCTTTTCCTTGACGTCATGTACAGTATGTGCAAATCCGACTTCATGAAAATCGTCTGCACATGTGTAGTTAAACGAAATATGCATGACATCCAAATACGGTAACAGCCATTCATACCGCTCTATATCAAGCGTCAAATTCGAGTTGATCTGCGAGCGCACTCCACGCTCACGCGCATATTTAAGTAGCGGGACAATGTACTCTTTAACCGTTTTGGCATAGAGCATAGGCTCCCCACCAGTAATACTGATTGTCTCCAAATGCTCAACTTCATCCAGGCTTCTTAGCATATCAGCAAGCGGAAGCTTCGGCGGTTCGCTAATCGAGAGCGTATGACCGACTGCACAGTGCTCGCAACGCATGTTGCAAGCAAGTGCCAGCGTCATTTCAACACTTGTGAGCGTATGCTTCCCGTGTTGCTGCAATGAGCGAATCGGGTCCCAAGGGTCATAAGACGGTGATAACGGGATCAGCTCATTTCTCCTTATCGTCCCTATAGTTGTTCCTTGCTCCACTTGAAGTTGTTCCATTGTTCATTCCACCTAACTTTCTAATTACCTCTAGCTGAAAATCTTTGTAACGATTCACAGAATTGTTTATATGTTTGTTTATATGTTGTTTATGTGTTTGCTTATTTGTTTAAGATGACGGTCACTGTTTCGATTGTTGCTTGTGTCTCATCCAGCGCGGGGCCCACCAATTCGCATTCCCCATCAGCTTCATGAGCGCAGGCACAAGAAATAGCCTAATTAACGTCGCATCTAACAAGACTGCTGTGGCTAAGCCTAGACCAATCGCCTTCATCATCTCGTTATCTGTAAAAATGAACGCTCCCACAACGACGATAAGAATAAATGCAGCACTCGTAATGATGCTCCCTGTCTTTTTCAATCCTTCTGCTGTCGCCTGCTCGTTATCCCCGCTCTCATCATACTGTTCAGCGATACGCGACAACAAAAATACTTCATAGTCCATAGATATGCCGAACACTACACAAAAAATGATGACAGGCAGCATGGCAACGACTACGCCGGTAGACGTCACTTGGAACAGTTCCGCCAAGAAGCCGTATTGAAAGACGAGTACAACGATGCCTAGACTCGCACCTAAGCTTAATACATTCATTATCACCGCCTTTAATGGCAGTAATACCGAGCGAAATGCAATAAACAATACGATATACGTCACAATGAGGATAAATACGATGACATATGGCAGCGCAGTCGTAATCGTATCTACAATATCTAAGCGAACCGCAGCTGCTCCTGTCACAAGCTGCTCTTTAAAGGCTGGATCGATATCCATTTCGCGCATTTCGCGCACAAGTGGAAACGTAACGTCACCTTCCGAGTCTAAGCTAGAGATGACTTGCAGCACAATCCATTCGTTGTTGACGAGTCTTGTATCTTCCAGTGCAGTGCGCACAGTCTGTTGCTTTAACGCCTCTGCCTTTGCTGTGGACGAAGGAAACTTCGACATCGCCCCAAGATAGCTATCGACTCGGCTTACCCCTTCTAATGCGGACAAGCGGTCTGTGAGTCGTTGAACAGCTTCTATCGTCACTTCGTCCGTATACGGCTTATCCGTCCGCAATACAACTTGAATCGGACTTAATTCCCGCATATCGTAAGTTTGCTTCAACAGATCAAACCCGTAGCGCGATTCATACTTAGGCGGCAGCATTTCTGCTTGAGGCACACCTATCTTCATTCCGCTAATGGGCCATGCAAATGCAATTAACAAACCGCTTAGCACGACGACAATCGTGACTGGGCGCTTCATTACGCCATAAGCGACTTTGCCCCAGAAAGCACGCTCCGTCTGCTCAGGGCCTTCTTGACGACGGAATCGCTTTGGAATAACCTTGTAGCGATTAATTCGTTCTCCTAGCAAAGCGAATATAGCCAGCAGCAAAGTGTTGCCGACGATGACAGACATCGTCACAACGAGTACACCGCCCAGACAAATCGAATGGAACAACGATAAATCAATAAAGACCATCGCAATTAATCCGATTAGAACCGCGACACCGGAAAAGAAGATAGACTGACCCGCCCGTTGCGCAGTCATCGCGACGGCAAGCTCGACGGAAGGCTGGCGTCGCAGCTCCTCACGGAAGCGACTAACCATAAAGAGGGCATAGTCAATCCCGACAGCAAGTCCGAGCATGCTTACGATGTTCGGCATAAAGTTGCTGAGCGAATCGGTCGTTAGCGCTATAAAGTATATCAGGCCCAATGTTATCGTCACGCTCATTAGACCAACAATTAACGGCAAAATGCCTGCCAGCCACGTGCCAAACACGAGCAGCAGTACAATTAAAGCAATAGGCAAGCCAATGACTTCGGCTTTAATAATATCGCGTTTACTCGCTTCCTGCATATCGTAAAAAGCAGCAGTAGCGCCGCTGACATACGTGCTCACCTGATCCATTTCTGGAATGAGCTTACGTATTTCCGGATAGCGGTTGATCGCTTCGTTCGAATCTAAATCTATAAATACGGTAGCAGCAATGACGTCATCTCGCTTTCGCAGATGACCTTCTTTGCGTACCGAAATCTGAGTGACATAAGATTCCTGTTCTAACCGATCTAGTGACTGTTCGATCCGTCGTATCGCTTCTGGAGTCCATAACGAAGAGCCGTCACGGCTTTCATATACAATATCCAGCGTGGTCGATGATAGTTGCAGCTCTTCACGCATCAACACAAGCGCCTTATCAGACTCGCTACCGATAGGCGTAAAGCCAGTGTCCTTAAGCATTGCAGGTGCTTTTACTGCAAAAAACGCCATAACAACGAATAAAATGACCCAGATGATCCACACCGCATGGCGCTGCCGAAACATAAAGCGGCCCCAATGCCAGAACAACCCTTGTTTATCTGATTCTCGCACGAATTGAACCCCCAACTATCAAAATGAAAGCACATCTTCTCTCATTGTACGTGTTGGACGAAGATGGGTCAATTTTCAGTCGTAAATCCGACGATCATCGTGCTTAGACAGCGGGAAAGATCGATTTCTTTGCCTTGTGAAACGGTCTCACCTTGTGGCCCATACAAAATACGGACAGTTGGGCGCTGTGGGCAGTGCGTGTTAATACTCGCCACGACACCGATTTCCCCCGTACTTAACTCTATCGTCATCCCAAGCGGATATACAGCTATTCGATCACGAAACAGAGACAGCATCGGCTGCTCGTACAATGTTCCTGCTCCAGCGTACAAAATTTCAAGCACTTCATGTGGCAGCATTGCGTTACGATAAATACGGTGTGAAGTCATCGCGTCATACGAATCCGCTATCGCCACCCATTTTGCGTAGTCATGAATTTCATTGCCCTTCAATTGTCGAGGATATCCACTGCCATTCAACCGTTCATGATGCTGATAAGCGATGTGTGCGGCCAATAAAGGGACATTCGGCTCGTCCTTCAAAATAGCGTAACCGAGCTCTGCATGGCGCTTTACATGGTTAAACTCTTGGTCGGTTAATCGCGACGGTTTATTTAACAGTTGTAGATCAATTTTCGTTTTGCCGATATCATGCAGCAATGCCCCTAAGCTTAACACTTTCAATTGTTCACGATCATATCCGTAATTAATTCCTAACAAAGTACTATAAATACATACGTTCAAAGAGTGGCGAAACAAATAATGATCCGTCGTTTGAATGTCGTTAAGCATGACCATAGCGTCATTGTGGCTCGAAAGGTCGTCTATAATGGCGTCCAAAACAGTGAGAAATGCGCGACTCATCGTCGAATACGCCGGTCGTTTACGACTCATTCCTTCATCCATTAACTTCTTGAATTCGGTTCGGATCGTCTTGTTCGCTTGTCTCATCGTAGCTTCGCTAATAAGGCTTACAGGTTCAATCCCTTCCGTACGCTCATCTTCAATATATACGGACGTGACCCCCATCGTTGAAAGGCGGCGAATGTAGACGTCATTCAGTTCCACTTGCTCACCTAACAGCACAAGACCTTCTTCGTTATACACTTTTTTCGCTAGTCGCATACCTGGTTGGCATGCCTGAATCGGAACCCACCTCAAACAGAGTCAACCCCTGAAGTTATCCAAATTTACACCACAATACTGTGAATGCATTATTTCAACATCATATCAAAAATAGGCGGTAGTGACGACTAGAAAATGTAAAGTTGATAGAAAAATTAGTATTTTTTTCGAGTTAGTACGCAAATTCATTACAATCGACTATTCCATAATAAAAAACCAAAACAATCCAGCTACGATAAAGCGATATATCGCAAAATGTTTAAGCCGCACACGTTGAATATGCTTTAAAAATGTAACAACAACCGCGTAAGCAACCATAAACGCAACGATAAAGCCTAGCGCAAAGAGCCCAACGACATCCAAGCTAAACATATGAATATTGTTTATAATCTCATATCCGGTTGCAATCATC
The DNA here is from genome assembly GCF_021223605.1 of Paenibacillus sp. 481. NCBI lineage: Bacteria > Bacillati > Bacillota > Bacilli > Caryophanales > Paenibacillaceae > Paenibacillus > Paenibacillus sp. 481. The sequence continues at coordinate 3,902,746 of NZ_CP075175.1, read as the reverse complement.
ATGATTGGAATTGCGATGATGAATGAGAAGTCAGCAGACGCTCGGTAACTAACACCGCTCAGCAATCCACCGGAGATCGTGGAGCCTGATCGGGAAAATCCAGGCCACAGCACAGCGATAATCTGATATAAGCCGATCAGAAGGGCTTGCTTATACGTAATATCATCTACGGATTGCGCTTCCGGTTTCCTGCGCGAACTGTACCACTCAGCGGCCCACATAAATATTCCCCCGACTATTAGTGCGAACAGCACCGTATACGCACTAAACAGGGTTTTAATGAAGTCTTTCGCCACAAAGGCAACCAGCAGGGCCGGAGCGATACCTAACCCGATATGAAGCACATTCATTCGTTTCTGTGGGGTGAGACCTTTTTGGACGGTTTCACTGCTCAAGCCGAGCAGCCCTAAAATTCGTTGCCAATACACGACTGTAATCGCGATGATCGCTCCTAATTGAATCACGATTTCAAATGTTTTTAGCAATTCACTCTGCTCATCAATGCCGAGCAACTTCGAAGTAAGTATCATATGTCCCGTTGACGATACAGGGATGAATTCCGTAACCCCCTCAACAACTCCAAGTAGTATGGCGATAAGAACGGTTAACACGCACTCACTCCTTTCCCTCTATACTTCTATCATACGGGACATCCCCTCATATTCATTACTGCAATAATTGACGAAAAATGGTAAATTAAGTTGTCACTTTAAAGCATTGTTGATATGATAAAAGGACGTATAAATATCAGATTAGGAACGGTGAACAAACGCATGCGGGTTCAGGTGACAGAATTAGTAGAAGGAGATGTCGTGAAGCGCAGTGTTTTTAATGAACATGGCCTTCATGTCCTATCAGCGGGAACCGTGTTGGACGAACGAGAGATTCATACTTTACTACGCCATCACATTGATTACATTGATATTGAAAATCGACAACTACATACGCAGAGTGGTAGCGATAACATCGTACAGATGCAAGTACACTACGAGGAAGCATTAAGCGGTGTTCGACAACTGTTAATAGACGCGGCTCGCGTTAACAAAATAGACGATAATGTGGTTCAAGAAGCTTTAAACCCACTCATGGATCAACTTACAGTGGAACGTGACGTGGTCTCGTTGATGATGCAGCTAAACAATCAAGATGACTACACCTGTCAACATTCGGTTCACGTAGGTATGCTCTCCTATTTTTTAGCTACTTGGCTTGGATATGAGTTAGATGATTCCCTTCGCATTGGAAAAGCTGGTTACTTGCACGATATCGGAAAATGTAAGATCGACCCACAAATTTTAAACAAGCCTGGAAAGCTGACAGCGGATGAGTTTGAAGTGATTAAGCAGCATACCGTTGCGGGACACGACATTATTATGAACTCCTATGATGATGAGTGGCTGGCAGTCGCAGCCTTGTATCATCATGAGCGTCTGGATGGCAGAGGCTACGTGCATGGATTAAAAGGGGACGAAATTCCTGATGTAGCTAAAATTGTAGCTATCGCTGATATCTACAGTGCGATGACATCAACACGCGTGTATCAAGCAAAGCAAGACCATTATAAAGTGCTGCAAGAGCTGCATCAGATGAGCTACACAGGCTTAGATGCCAAAATGACCCAAACCTTTATACGCCACATGCTGCCTAATTTCATTAATAAACAGGTTATATTGAATGATGGACGGGCCGGTGTTATCGTCATGACCAATAACACCGAATATTTCCGCCCACTCGTTCGTGTTGATGAAGGATTTGTTGATTTAGCCGATCAACGCCACATGACGATAGAACAAATTTTGTAGTACATTCTAATTTGGACGGATAGCTTTCGCTTTTGAACGATGCGATAACAGCTCAGACACGGTAACGAAGCGATAACCACGCTTTTTGAGGGTAGGCAAAATTTCTTTCAGAGCCTCTACCGTGTCTGTACGCCCCTCCACAAGATCGTGCAGCAGAACAATATCTCCATCACGTGCATTGTTCACCACTTTATTAACAATTGCTTGCACTCCAGGTGAACGCCAATCCTTCGTATCCTGATGCCAAGACCACAGCACCATACGATAACCACTATCCCGCACTATCTTCACTAGCGATTCATTATAATATCCACCTGGCGGTCGAAACAATTTCGGCTTTTGACCGATAACGTCTTGAATCGATTCATGCGCCTTTTTTATATCCGCTCGCATTTGCTCAGCCGACATGCCCCGCCTTAAATAGATGTGGCTAAACGAATGATTGCCTACTTCGTGTCCCTCATGCACCGCTCGTCTTACAATATCGGCATATGGTTTGACCCGCCTACCGATCACAAAAAAAGTCGCTTTCGCTTCATACTGCTTTAACAGGTTAAGTATTGCAGGTGTATGGCGCGGATCTGGGCCATCATCGAAGGTGAGCGCAATTCTTTTGCCTGCATCCGGCACTTCCCATACGATATCACCTCTAGGCTCGTAGTAATCGCGACCTTTTTTTGCAGGGTACTCCACCTTCTTCCGCTGTTTGTTTACCTCTGCATGCTCATTAAAGCTGGTTGAAACAGCCGAGCTAGCTTGTTGGTGGACTTCGCGCTTCTCATTACTGCCCCCTACTCCGGCGCTTACAGTAATAGTAGTCAAGGCCGTACTGCTAATAAACAAAACAGACACCATAATGGCTGCACGATTACTAAATAGATATCTCAAAAATTCACATAAACGTCTGTACATATCGAACTTCATAACCACCATTCCTAACTGATCGATTTCCACCACTCAAAATAAATTTACACATATTCGCTCACGTATACGACCTACTTCTATATTTACCGAACTCATTTAACGAATTCATTTAACGAGCAAGCTCCTGCTTCATCGTCCCTTAGTATGTCTCGTCATTAACATTTTCATCCATACAAGCAAGTTACCATAAAATTATTCACTCCATCTAAAAATTCACTTCCATCGTTTTCGTGCAACTTTCATCAATCTTTCAGCTCTATGAATCAATGCTAGAACATTTTTGCAAATAGTTTCATAGAGTAGCAGTATCTTAAAGAAAGGTGGTGCTTTACATGATGATCATGGATGTCGCACAGTTGCTTGGCGTAGATTTATCATTTGCTCTGCAAATTATTAGAACCCTGATTGAATCTGGCACACTCCCTCCAGAGCTCGAGCCAGTTCGAGGGCTTCTGCTTACACTAATCAACCTTGGCCTTATTGATTCTGCAGTTGCTCTGTAAATCACAAAAAAGTGTATCTGCTCGCAGATACACTTTTTCCATTTATCTATTTATATTTCACAACTAAGAAGTATTGGGGTGATTAGAGATGAAGTCTGTGTTAACACGGGTATGGGCACAAGAGAAAAAACGGATTTTGCTTTCGGCAGTGTTATTATGTACAGGAATTATTCTCGGCTTATTTTTAGGCCATCAGGTTAATATTAAACCAAATATGTATGTTCAACCCGAACATATGGAATGGCACACTTATGCTACAAATAACATTAGAACCGCTTTTATTATAGCAGCCAGCGGGATTCTTCTATCGGTACCAACGATCTTCATTTTATTTTCAAATGGCCTCATTATCGGATTTGTCATTGCACTGTCTTCTGCGGTTCATTCTTATCCAACCATCTTGGCGGGACTGCTACCGCATGGCCTTTTAGAAATTCCTGCTCTGCTTCTGGCTGGGGCTATCGGATTAAAGCCGCTTAGCTTAATTGTACGAAGAATCAAATATGGAGAAAAAATAAAATGGATAACAGAAGCTCTAAATAGCGCGAGACTGTTCTTAGTCGTGACGGCCCTATTAATCGTCGCCAGTCTTATTGAAGCAAATATAACGCCTTACATTATGGATTGGACACGCTGATCTCAAGCAGATCTTTAGCAGATCACACTATAAAGATGACAGTACGCCCATACTGGATACGTACATCTGCTTGATTGTGCAGCTAACATAAAAAATACGCGTTCGAGCAACTTGAACACAGAAGTGTAAAAGTTACTGCGAACACGTATTTATCGGTTAATCAGAAGATTAAAGTCAATGACTTCATCGAACACCTTGCCGAAATACGATTAGCCGATGGAGCCTTCCATCTCGAACTTGATGAGACGGTTCATCTCTACCGCATATTCCATTGGCAACTCTTTCGTAAACGGCTCAATGAAGCCCATTACGATCATTTGTGTCGCTTCGTCTTCAGTCAAGCCACGGCTCATCAAGTAGAACAATTGGTCTTCGGATACTTTAGATACCGTTGCCTCATGCTCCAACTGAATGTTGTCGTTACGAATTTCGTTGTACGGAATCGTATCGGACGTGGACTCGTTATCCAAAATAAGCGTATCACACTTGATGTTCGCTTTCGCACCATCGGAATCACGTCCGAAGGAAGAAAGACCACGGTAAGTTACTTTACCACCGTGCTTCGAAATCGACTTCGAAATGATTGTCGACGTTGTGTCTGGAGCAAGGTGAATCATCTTCGCTCCAGCATCTTGGTGCTGGCCTTTACCTGCTACCGCAATCGACAACACGGAGCCTTTTGCACCGCGGCCTTTAAGAACTACCGCTGGATATTTCATTGTCAACTTGGAGCCGATGTTACCATCTACCCACTCCATGTTTGCATTTTCTTCACATACCGCGCGCTTCGTAACGAGGTTGTAAATGTTCGGTGCCCAGTTCTGAATCGTCGTGTAGCGAACGCGAGCGTTCTTCTTCACGATAATTTCAACGACCGCACTATGCAACGAGTTCGTGCTGTACACAGGTGCCGTACAACCCTCTACGTAGTGAACAAAGCTATCTTCGTCCGCAATAATAAGCGTACGCTCGAATTGACCCATGTTCTCCGAGTTGATACGGAAGTAGGCTTGCAACGGAATTTCGCATTTTACGCCTTTTGGAACGTAAATAAAGCTACCGCCAGACCATACTGCACTGTTCAACGCTGCAAACTTATTGTCTGCAATCGGAACAACCGTACCAAAGTATTCACGGAAAATTTCTGGATGCTCACGCAATGCCGTATCTGTATCCGTAAAAATAACACCTTGGTCTTCCAGCTCTTTTTGCATGCTGTGGTAAACGACTTCCGACTCATATTGAGCAGATACGCCCGCCAAGAACTTTTGCTCCGCTTCAGGGATACCGAGCTTGTCGAACGTCTCTTTAATTTCAGTCGGAACTTCTTCCCACGTCTTACCTTGCTTCTCCGAAGGACGAACATAATATTGGATGTCATTGAAATCAAGCTCATCCAGATTACCGCCCCAACGAGGCATTTCCATCTTCTCGAATTGTTTCAGCGACTTCATGCGGAAGTCAAGCATCCACTCTGGTTCGTTCTTGATTCCCGAAATCTCTTTTACGATTTCAGGCGTCAAGCCTTTTCCAGATTGGAACACCGCTTGGTGATTGTCGCGGAAGCCATATTTGTACTCTTCCATTTCAGGCATTTTCTTAGCCATCGCAGTGTACCTCCTAGTACGGTATCCGTACGTATTTACTCTTGCTTTGTACAGGCCTACTCGATTCCTTTGCGGAGCGCATTCCACGCAAGGGTCGCGCATTTAATCCGTGCTGGGAATTTGTTCACACCAGACAAAGCCTCAATATCTTCATATTCATCAAACGTTACATCTTCGCCTTTAACCATTAAAGAAAATCGTTCAGCTAGTTCCAACGCTTCGGCAAACGTCTTACCTTTAACAGCATCCGTCATCATAGAAGCACTGGACATGCTGATCGAGCAACCTTCCCCTGTGAAGCGTGCATCTTGAACGATGCCGTCCTCCACTTTCAGTTGCAAGGAGATACGGTCTCCACAAGTTGGGTTGTTCAAGTCGATCGTTACAGCATCAGCTTCAAACGAGCCACGGTTACGTGGCTGTTTGTAGTGATCCATAATGACTCGGCGATATAGATCATCCAATTGCATCGCTGAAGTACTCCTTTGTTTCCCGCAAGGCGGCTGCCAATCGGTCAATATCTTCTTCTGTATTGTAAAGATAGAAGCTTGCACGTGCCGTTGAGCTTGCGTTCAACCAACGCATCAATGGCTGACAGCAATGATGTCCTGCACGAATGGCAATGCCTTTCGCATCAAGAACGGTTGCTACGTCATGCGGATGAACGTCATCCAAATTAAACGTTACGAGTCCGACACGGTCTTTCTTCGGGCCGTAGATCGTAATGCCATCAATGGTAGACAGCTTATCCAAAGCGTACTGAGCTAATTCATGCTCGTGACGCTCAATGTTGTCAAGCCCAACTTCGTTCAAGAAATCAATTGCCGCACCTAATCCAACAGCACCCGCAATCATCGGCGTTCCGCCTTCAAAACGGTACGGCGTTTCCTTGAACGTTGACTCATGCAAGTCAACGAAATCGATCATTTCGCCGCCAAATTCGATCGGCTCCATCTTGTTTAACAAATCTTTTTTGCCGTACAAGGCACCAATGCCTGTAGGTCCACACATTTTGTGCCCTGAGAGAGCATAGAAATCACAATCTAGGTCCTGCACATCAATGCGCATATGCGGTGTGCTTTGCGCACCGTCCACCACCATAACAGCGCCATGGCGATGAGCGATTTGTGCAATTTCCTTGATTGGATTTACGAGGCCCAATACATTGGACACGTACGACATGGTGACCACTTTAGTACGGTCAGTAATCGTCGCTTCAACGTCCGCCAAAGTGATGTGGCCATCGGCTTGCATCGGAACGTATTTCAAGGTAGCACCGGTTGCTTTCGCAACTTGCTGCCATGGAATGAGATTACTATGGTGCTCCATCTGCGTCAGTACAATTTCGTCACCTTCGCCGCACACAGCGCGTGCGTATGAAGATGCAACCAGATTGAGCGCAGTTGTGGTGCCGCGAGTGAACACGATTTCTTCTGCACGACGTGCATTTATAAACCGCGCTACCTTCTCGCGCGCGCCTTCGTAAGCGTCTGTTGCCCGCGAACCGAGCGTATGCACGCCACGGTGTACATTAGCGTTATCCCACTCATAATAGTGTTTTAAGGCTTCAATAACGGCCCGCGGCTTCTGTGAAGATGCCGCGCTATCCAAATAAACTAGCGGATGTCCGTTTACCTCTTGATTCAATATCGGGAACTGCTCACGAAGCTCGCGTCCAATCATTGTCCCAGCTTCCTTTCGATGTAACGACGCAACAACTGCTGCAAGTGCTCATTAGGCAGTTCTGCTACGACTGGCGCCAAGAATCCACGAATAATCAAGTTCTCAGCGTCTGGGCGTGTAATACCGCGCGACATCATATAGAATACTTGCTCTCGGTTAACTTGGCCCGCAGATGCTGCGTGACCTGCTGTTACATCGTCTTCATCGATAAGCAAGATCGGGTTCGCGTCGCCACGTGCTTTAGGGCTAAGCATAAGAACGCGCTCTGTTTGCTCACCGTTCGCTTTAGTAGCACCTTTTTCGATCTTCGTAATACCATTAATGATAGACGAAGCATTTTCGCGCATAACAGCACGAGTAATCATTTGGCTGTCGGAATTTTTACCGAAGTGAACAGCTTTAGTCGTAATGTTCAGCTTCTGATCTCCATTACCCACGCAAATGACTTTTGCATCGGAAGTCGAGCCATTGCCTTGCAAGATGGACGTCGTTTCGGATGCAGCGTTACCGTTGTGCATTTCACCAATAATCCACTCAATACGACCATCGTTCTCTACAACAGCGCGACGGAATGTCAAGTCTGTTGTCTTCTCACTAAGGTGATGAATGGATGCATACGTTACTTTAGCACCTGGCTTAACAAATACTTCAACAATACCGTTGTGAACGAATTCTTTATCCAATTCACCAGATACATAGTTGTCTACATAGTTTACACGGCTATTCGCTTCCGCCACGATAAGCACGTGCGGTGCAAATGTTGCATCGGCGTTATCCATGTAGAACAATGCCTGCAAGGGTACATCCACGACAACATTTTTCGGCACGTACAAGAATACGCCACCGTTCCAAAGTGCTGCGTGCAATGCCGCTAAGCGGTTATCATCCGCTTTGATCGCTTGCATCAAGTAAGGTTTCACCAAAGCTTCATGCTCACGTGCTGCTGTTTCCAGATCCGTAAAAATAACGCCTTGCGCAGCCAATTCTGCGTTCAAACGACGATATACGGCACTAGAATTATATTGTACGACAACATTGTCCGCTTCTTGAGCTGCATCATCTGCAAATAAGACACGTGCTGCTTCAGGAAGATCGGCAAAAGCCGCCACTTCTTGAGCTTCAGCGTGCGCACCGTAATGCTTCAAGTTCCAACGGTCAAGTTTCGTTTTTTCTAAGAAAGGGTTCTCCAGTGTTGCGGCTTTCTCCAAAGCCTGCAAGCGCAGCTCTGCCAACCAAGCAGGCTCACTCTTGCTGGTGGAAAGGGCTGCGACCGTTTCACGGTCCACCGGCAATACAGTTTGTGTAGTCATCGGTCCATCGCTCCTCCTGTCACTCATTCGACTAAGCGTCTTGTCCTACAGTCTCGTCTGTGATACCGAGTTCTTCTTTAACCCAGTCGTAACCTTCTGCTTCAAGACGCTCTGCCAATTCCGGACCACCGGACTTAACGATACGTCCTTGCATCATTACGTGAACGAAATCTGGCTTGATGTAGTCCAACAAACGCTGATAGTGCGTAATGATCAAGAAGCCGCGCTCTTCATTGCGCATAGCGTTTACGCCATTAGCAACGATACGAAGAGCATCGATGTCCAAACCGGAGTCGATTTCGTCAAGAACGACGATTTTCGGTTCCAGCATCATCATTTGCAAAATTTCGTTACGCTTCTTCTCACCACCGGAGAAGCCTTCATTCAAGTAACGGTGTGCGAATTCTTGGTTCATCTCAAGCTCTTTCATTTTGCCTTCCATTTGACGAATGAACTTGATCAAAGAGATCTCGTTGCCTTCACCGCGACGCACATTGATCGCGCTGCGCAAGAAGTCGGAGTTCGTTACACCGGAAATTTCGCTCGGATATTGCATAGCCAAGAACAGACCAGCACGTGCGCGCTCATCCACTTCCATTTCCAACACATCTTCGCCGTCCAATGTTACTGTACCTTCAGTTACTTCATATTTATGGTGCCCCATCAAAGCGGACGCAAGTGTACTTTTACCCGTACCATTCGGGCCCATGATTGCGTGCACCTCGCCGCCTTTCATTTCAAGGTTAATACCTTTCAAAATTTCTTTACCTTCAATGGTTGCTTTCAAACCATTTATGACGAATTGAGTTGCCATGTGGTCAAACCTCCAGAGTGATGGATTTAAAAATACATATATACTTAAGGGAGAAGTAGATCCCAATAAGATTTATTATCTTGTAATAATTATAATGTGATTGTTAGCGATTCTCAATCTAATTTTAAATTATTATTTTTTTGTTTTCAACTAATTGTCCTATTTTGTCTATGATAAATGTCACACCACTTCAAAAACACGAAAAGCGCATCCTTAGGATACGCGTTCGCAGTAGGCATGTAGCCTACAAATGATACACCTTTTACTCCAGAAACTTTATTATAACAAATCTGTCGATGAAAGAGATCATTTTTCTTATTTTACTATTTGTTAGCCGATATAGGACTTCAACATCCATACATGCTTCTCAAGACCAGACTTCAGCCCCAAGAACAAATCACCTGTTGCTTCGTCTTCTGCTTCTTCCGCCAATTCCATGATTGCCTTGAATTCTTTAATCAATTGCTCAAAGTCTGCCACCAATTGTTGCACCATTTGATCCGCGTTTTCAGCTCCGTTTGCTTCATTAATAGAAGCATGCTCCAAATATTGTTTCAGTGACGCGTAAGGTTTGCCACCGATCATAAGCAAGCGTTCAGCAACCTCATCCATATTAGCCGTAACTTCTGTGTAGTACTCTTCGAATTTCTCATGTAGCTCGAAAAATTGTCCGCCTTTTACAAACCAGTGGTAGTTATGCAATTTAACATATAGAACGTTCAAGTTAGCTACTTGCTGATTAATCGCTTGAAGAAGATTAGTTTGTGTTTGTTGTTGGTTTTGTGTCATGTGTATGGCCTCCAGTATGTTGAATATAAGTTGAATAGCTAGTTAAGTTGTTCATACATGATCTAATTTCATATTTAGATTATGTCTTTCTTTATAATTATTCTAATATAATAACTAATTTTAATCAAGCCTTTTACGCACCTTTTTTTTGTTAAAATATTTCAGTTGAAGCTAACACCGCTGCCTTATTTTTCACAAACTATTTCTATCTTGAATACTTGTAACCCCTTATTCTACAAGCGAAACAGACATTAATTGACGAGTGGACAAAAAGTCTAGTTATCTGATTCGAAAAATAAGTATTTAATTAGGCAAAAAAATCCTATATACTATTTCGAAACCGCCGCATCATACAGGATGCTGCTGTAAGCAATTGTAACTTGGGAGGTGCACGTCCGCCTATGATCAAATCCACATCATATCGTCCGTTGTCCTTAGAAGATGCGATTCAAATTGCGAGAAGCATCAACGTTTTTGCTGCTGATGCTAACTTGCAGTGCGAAGAAATCGGCGACGGAAATTTGAACTTAGTGTTTCGTGTTTATGAGTCCGGTAGTGAACAAGCAACATCCGACCAATCGCCTCAACGTATTATTGTCAAGCAAGCGCTCCCTTATGCAAAAGTTGTTGGGGAGTCGTGGCCGTTGACGTTGGATCGCGCACGCATTGAAAGTGAAGCGCTATTATTTCAAGCTTCGCTTGTTCCACAACTTGTACCCAAGGTATTCAAAATTGATAACGAACTCGCGCTTACCGTTATGGAGGATTTGAGCGATCACGTTATTATGCGAAAAGGGTTAATCGAAGGGAAGCAATATCCGCTATTTGCAGAGCATATTGCTGAATTTATGGCACGAACCCTCTTTTTCTCTTCTGATCTCGGTATGAATCAGCAGGAGAAAAAGCGTCGTGTGGAGCAGTTTACGAATCCGGAGTTGTGCAAAATTACGGAGGACCTTATTTTTGACGACCCGTATACGGATTCCCCGAATAACAATTGCGATGCAGCTATACGTGATGAGCTGACCAAGCTGTGGGACGATAAAGTTCTACATTTAGAAGTAGCTTTGCTGCGTGAGAAGTTCTTGACTCAGACGCAGGCGCTGCTTCACGGCGATCTGCATACAGGCAGCATCTTTATAACGGAAACATCGACTAAAGTGATCGATCCTGAATTTGCTTATTATGGCCCGATGGGATTTGATATCGGTGCGGTGATTGCCAATTTGCTGCTTAACGCAGCAGGACAACAGTATTGGTGCGGTGACGAGCAAACAAGGCAAGATTATCGCCGCTATTTATTAAATACGGTGCGAGATATATGGAATCGTTTTGAAGCGAAATTCCGTGTGCTATGGGATGAGCATCTTGTTGACCGACTCGCAGCTACTGACGGCTATCAAGATATGTATATAGACCGACTGTTGCAGGATGTAATCGGTTATGCAGGTTGTAAAATGATTCGACGGATTGTCGGGCTGGCTCATGTCGCTGACATTGATTCCATTCCAGATCCGCAAGTTAAAGAGCGTGCGCAGCGTATTGCGCTAACGATCGGTAAGAAGTTGGTGAAGATTAACCGTCGGGTTCATTCGATCGACGAAGTAATCGCCACGTGTGAATATGGTTTTAAAGGAGTGCATGTGTAAAATGACGAACGGCGTTAACACAGGGAACGCGAGTATTGCTTTAGATGGTGTGGCTGTAGATAGTATGGCCGTACATGACGCAGCGACAGATGCGCAGACGCTTGACCAACAAGGGCCCCTTGTATCTGTACGCTGGTTGGAGGATGGAGCCTTAGCACTGCTCGATCAACGGTTGCTCCCTGAGTCTATTGTATTTATGCGGCTCGAAAGTTCCGAGCAAGTATGGCACGCCATCCGTGATATGGCGGTACGTGGCGCGCCTGCCATTGGCATTGCGGCTGCATACGGCCTTGTGCTCGGCGTACAACATGATCAGCCAGCAACTGCCGCTGCATGGCTCGCAGCGGTCGAGCAGCATGCGACTTATTTGGCCACGTCGCGGCCGACAGCGGTCAATCTGTTCTGGGCGCTGGATCGGATGCGCGCGAAGGCTGCACACATCGCTGCAGGCACAGCTACCGCTGAAAGTGAAGGTGCAAGTGCAGGTGCAGAACTAGCCGTTGTACAGCAGTTCAATGGACAATTGCTAGCGGAAGCACAGCTAATTCAAGCAGAAGATGAGGAAGTGTGCCGCTCGATTGGCGAACATGCCCTCACGTTGTTCCACGATGACATGGGAGTTCTCACCCATTGCAACGCAGGTGGCCTAGCAACCGCGCGTTATGGAACGGCGCTAGCGCCAATGTACTTGGCGCAAGAGCGTGGCATGACACTGCGTGTGTTTGCAGATGAGACACGCCCTGTACTGCAAGGTGCACGGCTAACAGCGTTCGAGCTTATGCAAGCTGGAATCGATGTAACGCTTATTTGTGACAATATGGCTGCAATGGTCATGCAAAAGGGCTGGGTACAGGCCGTTATCGTTGGAACCGATCGCGTTGCGGCAAACGGCGACGTAGCCAACAAAATCGGCACGTACGGCCTAGCTATTTTAGCTAAAGCACACGGTATTCCATTTTATGTGGCTTGTCCAACGTCCACGATCGATCTCGACACACCTTCAGGTGATCAGATCCCGATTGAGGAAAGAAGCGACAGCGAAGTCACTGAGTCATTCGGGAAGCGAAGTGCACCGCAAGGCGTAAAAGTATTTAACCCTGCTTTCGATGTGACACCGAACGAGTACGTTAGTGCCATTATTACAGAGCACGGGGTGCTGCGTGCGCCGTACGATGTTTCTTTGCAGCAAGTGATGAAGCGCTAAGTCATCCAACGAGTTCAAGCATCACCAATTAAATGAAGCCGTCCATTCGTGGATTCATTCTGGCGGGCACTCATTGTGTTATCTTAACCATAACACAGGCAGTGTCCGCCTTATTTTGTTCCACGCCAATCGCCTTACGTCATACGAAGTAGTGCTTCTCTTCCTGACATACCTGCATAAATGCCTAATTGCTCGGCTGAATGCGTCACCGACTCTAAGGGAGCCTCAAGTAATTGTTCTAATGTCCGCACACCAACTGCGCGGCCAGCAATAATGCCGCGATCTTTGAGCCGGTCATTCAACAGCCCTACATCGAGTGCTCCGCACATAATATATCCGTGGTCCGTCGAAATGGACAATAGGGTCGTTTTGGGCAGCAGCACTTCCACCCCAAGTACCGTATGTTGCTCAATCGTTATGGGCAGCAAACGAATCATAACGGATGACCTCCTTTACTACACAAACTACATAATCGATAACATCGTATGCTTTCCCTGCTCTAATGTGCACTTGTAACAAACCGTTTTCGATACGAACTGTTTATTATTTGTGAATCTTCTAGATCATTCTATTCCTATCAAAATAGTTAAACATTCATCATTTCGACATATTTTTCACACCACCATCCGAAAAATAGTTCTAAAGAACTATTTTTGTTCATGATTCGCCTTATTATAATGGTTTCATCTAGGCTGAATGGTCAGGGCTGGGGGATTATATCAATATGATCTATCCGATGAAATCTAACCGATCGACGTACAAATTTAACGTCGACATCTTGATTCAGGGTGATTCCAACGCAGCTGCATTGGAAAAGCTACTGAACCTACTGCAAAACGAACAAGACATTCTCGATTTACAAGTTCAATCAGGCACGCAATTAGGCACTCTTGTTCAGCTCATGGAAATGATGCAGCAGCAAAACATAGAGGAAACGCCTTTTGGATTACGGAACGGTTCAAGTGACACAACAGTTGACGCAACAACAGTCGATGAAAATCAACAACAAGCGCCGAAAAAGAAGCAAGCCCAACAACCCTTGCATTTATCAGGGGGACTACACGAATTGTCTGATGTGGAGAAACAGATTGAGCAATTTATTCTCCATAAGTCACTAATTCGGATGTTTATTAACAAAGGCAAAGGTGTCAAGATAAGCATGCCTTGCCGCGTTCTAAACTACGATGCGGAGAAACAGTTGTTAAATGTGTACCACGTTGATGAGAAACAAGTTTACGCTTTTCATTTATTTGAAATTGAAGAAATGAATGCGTAACCGTTAGCTAGTGGTGATTGTACTCCACTTGTGTAAAGTAAAAAAACAGCAGCCGTTAAAAGAGCGAATCTTTTAACGGCTGCTGTTTTTCGTCTAGTATTATGCACAACCACACATTATCTTTATCATCATGCACTTCATGCACTTCATGCACATCTTTCACGCATCATCGATTCAAACTTTAAGCTTGGCAGCGGTGGACTGAAAAAGTAGCCTTGAATTTCATTACACGAATGATCCTGCAAAAATTGCAGTTGTTCTTTCGTTTCTACCCCTTCAGCGATCACTTGCATCTTCATATTGTGTCCTAACGCAATAATGGCCGACACAATAGCAGCATCGTTAGGATCTTGCTGTAAATCACGCACAAATGAGCGATCAATTTTCAACCGACTAATCGGAAAACTTTTCAAATAATGGAGTGAACTGTACCCTGTACCAAAATCGTCGATACTGATACCTACACCCATTTCGTTTAATTTGGTTAGCATATGGGACGCTCGGATACCATCCAGCGTCATACTTTCCGTAATTTCCAAGTCCAAATAGCGCGGCTCCAATCCTGTCTTAGACAGTACTTGTTCTACGGTTTCCGCTAAATTTTTCATTTCGAATTGGCGTACAGATAAATTCACAGACACAGGAATAGGCGGCAAACCTGCATTTTGCCAGAGCTTATTTTGCCGACACGCTTCTTCCAGCACCCATTCTCCTAACGCTACGATAAAACCGTTTTCCTCAGCCAACGGGATAAACAATCCTGGTGAAATAATACCACGTACAGGATGATTCCAGCGGACAAGCGCTTCCACACCAACTATTTGTTGTTTGCTCATATCAACTTGCGGCTGATAGTACAACTCGAACTCGCCTCTTACTAACGCAATCCGCATATCGTTTTCTAGCGTTAACCGCTCTAGCGACTGATCGCTCATATCTGGCGTATAGAACAAAAATCCGTTTTTCCCTTGGCTCTTTATACGTGACAAAGCAATATCCGCCTGTTTCGCTAAGGTGCCTGCGTCAGACATATGCAGAGCTTCTTCCACCATTGTAATCCCGATGCTCATCGTTACATGCACCGGAATATCATTAAGCAGGAAGGGCTCCTCCATCGCAGTAAGCAATCGTCGCACGCGCTCCGCCACTTCTTGCTCGGACTGCACATTCGTTAAATAACAGGCAAACTCATCCCCTTCTAAGCGTGCCAGCATATCGTTCTCCGTTAACGAGCGCAGTAGCCGCTCAGCTGTTTGCAACAACAGCATATCCCCGCAATCCGTACCAAACGTATCGTTGATCCGTTTAAACCGATCCAGATCCATCATGACGATAGCCATGCAAAACGGAGAGTATGCCGTCATTTTTAACGCACCCGACAAACCTTGCATAAACATTCGTCGATTAGGCAAGCCCGTCATATCATCGTAGTAGGACATATAGCTGATTCGTTCCGATAAATGTCGATTCAGTTTCGTGTCCTGCAAAAATACAGCGTACAAAAGAGAATCTGTCGGAGACGAGTCGGTTATCGTACCGCTTGGCATAAACGTAATGGCAGCCGCCCAATCCATACGATAGCCTTGCTTGTGCAGTCCGACAATGTTAATTTGCACGTCCTGCCCTTGCCTAGCTTTCTCGAGCGCCACTAACATCTCATTCACATGCCGCTCATCGATAATTTGAGCTAACGTTTGCACGTCGTCGTATTTATAGCTCGTCGCTTCACGAAAAGCTGCATTCATCCCCATAATTTGCCCATCTTGACACACAAAAAGAGCAGGAATGGGCAAGTGTTCATGCATACGACCACACATCCCCAGTACTTCAACCGTTGATCCGTCCGACGTAATTGAGCCCACATATAAATTCCGCAGCTTCCGAACTCGCCACTCATTCCATAACATGCCCGCAACAACGAGCATAGCAGCACTGAACACGATCCAACGCCACTGTTCCTGTGCAACTACAAAGGACCATAGGCACACCGCTATAAAGCTCGCCAGTATTCCGTATGCAACCTTATCGTAGATTGCAGAATAAAGATCCCCATTGTATTTCACAGCATCTCTTCCTTCCGACATCGTAATTGCTATCGCTTATGTGCGCTTACAGACAATGCAAGCATAAGCCAACCAGCAATAAATGCCACCCCGCCTATCGGCGTAATCGCACCTAACTTGGTTACACCTGTAAAGCAGAGCAAATACAGACTTCCGGAAAACACAATAATACCTATCCATAGCAGCCTTGCTGCCCACAGCGCCTTGCGCTGGTCAACCAACTTGTCAGCCAAGAGCGCAATAAGCAAAATTCCAAGCGCATGCGACATATGGTACTGTACAGCTGTTTCGAACGTAGCTAACCGTTCTGGGGTTAGAATTTTTTGTAATATATGGGCTCCGAATGCGCCCAAAGCAACAGACAGTAAAGCATTTAGACTGCCAATAACAATGTATTTTCGTAACATGATGTCAGCTCCTTCAAGCGTTATGTATTCGGCAATATTTAACTACAAACCACGATCTAATCTTATATGAAGAAGCTCTATTTTTCCATCATGAATTCATGAACATACATTCCAATTTAGTGAACAATCATGCAAAAAATAGTGACCAAAATCATATCATATTTGCATACTACGATATACACGTTCGGGACGACCTACCGTGCCATAGTAAACATCCGCACAAACTTTCCCTTGTGATACCAAATATTCCAAATATCTTCTGGCTGTAGAGCGGCTTATGCCTAGCCGACTACCTAAATCTTCGGCAGACATACCTTCTTCTGTCTGCGTAATAAATGTAATAATTTTATCTAGGGTCAGCTTATCAATACCTTTCGGATATAACTCCTTTGCCTTTACATCTAATCGCCCGTGAATAAGCATATCAATTTGCTGCTGACTGACAGATACATTACTATGGGACAAACGTGTTACTTCTTGATGGAATTGTTTATACTTTTCTAACGTTTCCAACAGTCGCTCATAGACAACAGGTTTAATAATAAAGTCGAATACACCGCCTTGAATCGCCGCACGAACAGACTGCATATCCTTAGCGGCTGTAATCATAATCACATCTGATTGCGGCGCATGCTGTTTCATATAACGAAGTAATTCCAGCCCGCTCATATCTGGAAAAAAGACGTCAAGCAACACTAAATCAGGCGTCAATATGTCTAAATGCTCCTTAGCCTGCTGCTCATCCGTCGCAATACCTACGACCGTATAGCCGCTCGCTTTTTCAACAAAGCGGCGATTTATTTCTGCAATTCGCACATCGTCTTCAATGATGAGCACTCGGATCATAAACATCCCTCCGCTGTTGCGTGATGATCGGACAATGGATTAACTTTCGGAATAATGACCGTAAATACAGTTCCTTGCCCTCCCTCGCGCGGTTGATAAGTAATCATCCCATGCAAGTCATTAACAGCCTGCTTCACAAGCGCAAGTCCGAACCCGCGATGCTGACCTGCTTTTGTCGAAAAACCTATGCTAAAAATATCGTTGCTGTACTGCTCGGCAATGCCTGTACCTGTATCTTCAATTTCGATAATTAAATCTGTCCCCAGATCGGTTAAAAAGATTTGTACATCTTTCGTATCCCCTGCGGCCTGCACGGCCTCCATCGCATTATCAATCAAATTTCCAACTATCGTCACCATCTGGTTGCGCTCCAGCGTCACAGGCACATCTCTGAAGCTGCTGTCCGGATGAATGTGCAGACTCACATTCAATTCATTAGCACGATTAAATTTACCAATCAGCAAGCCCCCAATTACCGGATCTGGAATTTCATGCATAATAAATTGAAGCAAATTGTGATGAAGATTCGATTCGCTCGTAATGATGTCAATCGCTTCTTGATACGATTCCAACTGAATTAAGCCCGCGATCAGATACAGCTTATTCGAATATTCGTGCGTCTGAGCCCTTAAGCCGTCTGCATAGGTGCGCAACTGCGAGAGCTGCTGGGTTAACAAGTACATTTCCGACTTGCTACGAAAGCTAGACACAGCACCAACAACCTGCTGCTGATGATTCATAATCGGTAGTCGATTAGCGACGATCACTTGATCCCTAATTATCGCTTCTTTATCATATTGAGCCTTTCCGGATTCAATCACTTCCATTAGCTTCGTATGCGGATTAACCGCCGAGATCGGCTTCCCTACAACGTCTTCCGTACGATTCAGACCAAGCATATGTACCGCAGTATGATTAACAGTCGTAATGACACCCTGACGATTAACCGCGATAATGCCTTCGCGAATAGATTCCAATACGGCTTCCTTCTCTTTATAGAGCATCCCAATTTGAGCAGGCTCTAGACCATGGATCGCTCGCTTAACATTACGTGCAATAAGGACGGCACCTAGCCCGCCTAACAATAAGGCTAATGTTGCCCAAACTAGTATGTATTTTTGGTATAACATAATTTCTTCTTTAATATCTGTTAATAGAAACCCGACGGAGACGACCCCAATGACGTTATCCTGATCGTCAAAAATAGGCGTCTTGCCCCGCAAAGATAAGCCTAAGCTCCCCACAGCTTCAGAAACGATCGATTTCCCTTCAAATACAGGCTCGTTATCTCCGCCGATCATAGGCTGCCCAATGCGGCTTGGCACCGGGTGCGCATATCGTATTCCGGCACGATTACCAACAGTAATAAATTCAGCTCCTGCATGCTGACGAATTTCTTCCACAATCGGCAAGATGGCTGCTGTTGGATTAGGATACGAGAAAGCACGGCGTATTTCAGGGATGGAGGCTACCGTTTTCGCAAGGTGAAGCGCTTCCAATCCTTTCTGATCTTTAAGTGAAGAAGTCCACATTCGCTGCAACGTAAACGACAGGCCCATGATTACGATTGTGACTAAAGTGCAGATGAGCAGCATAAGCTTCGTTTGCAGCCGCATATTCGTCCTCCAACATTGTGATATCGTTCCTTTATCTTAAAAGTGCTTGTTACTTTCTACCAGTATACCATCTGTGAAGTTTGTGTGAATATGATGAAATTTCTGTGAACAATATGAACAAAATGAATTTTATTTTCTGTATAGAACTTATGACCATAAACTATTCGGACGTAATGCACAATGATAAGATTCATATTGTAAGCGTTATCATAAAATTTATAATGGGGGATTAGGAACATGACAAAGAAACCGATGAGATGGAAACTCAGTATCATTGCCATTATAGCTGCATTATCATTGTCTGCTTGTAACGCTTCTACAAAATCGGGAGACTCCAGTAAGTATCCTGAAAAACCGATCGTGGTTGTCGCTCCTTCTGGCGCAGGTGGCGGTTGGGATAAAACAGCACGCTCCTTGACCAAAGTGTTGACCGATACGAAATTGGTGTCCCAAGCTTTGACCGTTGAGAATAAGCCAGGCGGTGGCGGTGCTGTATTTATGGCCGAATATGCGACTAAAGAGGTAAATAACCCATACAGCCTATTCGTCAACTCCCCGCCTATCCTGATCAACAACTGGAAGGACAGCGGAAATAGCCCTTATGGCTATAAAGACACTACTCCACTCGCACAGTTGACGAAAGACTACGGCGCTATCGTTGTAGGTGCTAATTCGAAATATAACGACATGACTTCTCTGTTACAAGATATCAAAGCAGACCCGACTAAGATTACGGTAGCGGGTGGCTCTGCACCAGGCTCCATGGATCACTTGATCGCTGTATTGCCAGCATTTAAGTTCGGTATTGATCCAAAATCGGTCAAATACGTGTCTTATGATGGCGGCGGTGAGGCGATGGCTGCATTGCTAGGCAACAATGCCGATGTAATCGCGACAGACGCTTCCTCGATTGGCGAGTATTTGAAAGCTGGCAAAATTAAAGTGCTTGGCATCACCTCTCCAGAACGTTTAGGTGGAGACTTGAAAGACATCACGACGATGAAAGAGCAAGGAATTGATGCGGAGTTTACGATTTGGCGCGGCCTGTTCGGCCCTAAAAACTTAGGCAAAGATGAACTTGCTTATTGGGATAAAACGATTAAAGAGCTCGTCGCAAAAGATGAGTGGAAAAAAGAATTGCAAGCTAACGGTTGGGAAAGCGAGTATCGCAACGCAGATGAGTTCAAAACGTTCCTCGGCGAACAAGAAACACTCATTAAAGTGTTGTTGGACGCTCTAGGTATGGTAAAGAAGTAATCTTGTGGTGAGGAGTCCTTTACATGAAAATACGGTTTGACAGCTTAGCAAGCGTTATCTTTTTTCTAGTCGGCACGGGCTATCTCCTTGAGAGCCGCAACATAAGCGAATCCGCTTATGGCAGTAGTGTCGGCCCTGATATTTTCCCAATGGGGTTAAGCATTATTATGATGCTGCTTAGTGTGAAACTGTTCTTTGAATCGTTAAAGACTCCGCTCTCCAATGAAAACAATAATGAACAGCAGAAACCGGATTATGTTCGGTTTCTGCTTATATTGGGAGCGGCGTTCATTTACGCTTATTTCTTAGAAGATATCGGCTACGTCATTGGGACATTTATTTTCTTATTATTCTGTTTCCAAGTGCTCGAGCGCGGTAAGTGGTTAACTTCCATTCTTGTTTCCGCTGGTTTCTCGGCGGCTGTATATGTACTGTTTGTAAAAATATTACAAGGTACGCTGCCGGGCTTCCCGGAATGGCTACCGCTTTAAGGAGTATATGCGATGGATGTACTAAACTATTTAGCCGACGGCTTTGCAACGAGCTTGTTATGGTACAACTTGCTGTTCGCCTTCGTAGGCGTCCTGATCGGAACAGCAGTCGGCGTATTGCCAGGCATCGGACCAATGAGCGGCGTCGCCTTGCTTATTCCGGTGACAAGCTCATTAACGTCCGGGATCGGGCTCAGCTCTGGCGATGCCGCGACAAGTTCGATTATTTTGCTAGCGGGCGTATATTACGGCGCTATGTATGGCGGCTCTACGACGTCCATCCTGCTTAACACGCCGGGAGAATCATCCTCCGTCGTGACGGCACTGGATGGCTATCAAATGGCAAAGCAAGGCCGCGCTGGCCCTGCCTTGGCGATCTCTGCGATCGGATCATTCTTCGCAGGTATCGTAGCTATAGTCGCACTCGTCTTTCTTGCTGAACCGTTGTCGAACGTGGCGCTGATGTTCGGTCCGGCAGAATACTTCTCGCTCATGCTGCTCGGCTTGGCCGCCGTAAGCGGACTTGCTGGTAAATCGATGACCAAAGCGTTGATGATGACGATCCTCGGTCTTATGCTTGGAACGGTTGGAATTGATAGCGTTACGGGTGTATCTCGCTTCACCTTTGACTACGCGCCGCTCTTTTCCGGCTTTGAATTTTTGACGATTGCAGTCGGTTTGTTTGCACTCGGTGAAGTGTTCAAGACTATTATGGAACGTGATTATGGCAACAACCGCGAAATTATTAAGATCGGCCGTATTATGCCAACGAAGCAAGATATGAAAGAAAGCACGGGACCTATTTTGCGTGGTTCATTTCTCGGATTTCTGATCGGCGTACTGCCAGGTGCGGGCGCAACATTAGCTTCCTTTTTCAGTTATATTACCGAGAAGAAGATTAGCAAAACTCCTGAGAAATTCGGCAAAGGCGCGATTGCAGGAGTTGCTGCACCTGAAGCTGCAAATAACGGTGCTTCCGGCGGCGCTATGATTCCGCTACTCACGCTTGGTATTCCAGGCTCTGGTACAACAGCTATTTTGATGGGCGCGTTTATGATGTACAACATTCAGCCAGGCCCACTGTTGTTCGATGACCACCCTGAAGTGGCGTGGGGCTTAATCGCAAGTATGTTTATCGGTAATCTCATGCTGCTCGTATTGAATATGCCGCTCGTTAAAGTGTTTGCCAAAATTATCGAAACACCTGCACGCTATTTGCTGCCGATTATTATTGCGATTTCAGTATTCGGCGTGTACGCGGTGCAAGTTAGCATTTTTGATTTGATGCTGCTACTTACTTGCGGTATTATCGGCTATTACTTGGCTGCAAACGACTTTCCGATTGCACCAATCGTACTCGGTCTCGTTCTTGGGCCAATGATCGAGAACAACTTGCGTCGTGCCTTAACGGCGTCGAACGGCGACTTTATGATTTTCCTAACGAAGCCGATGTCAGCTGTGTTTTTACTGATCGCGTTGCTCTGGCTAGTCATTCCTCTCATTTTAAAGTTAAGAGGCAAAAATGTTGTTATAAATGAAGAGGGTTAACTTTTTCGAAAAAGTGGTGAAATGGATGAATTCGCATAAATTTGGTTCTGGTGGTCAAGGAAAAAGCTTTATATTGCGCTTAGAAATGTTGACAGACGAGGTCAACTTTGTTCAAGTGGCCTCAGCTATCTATAAGCACGATGGTGAAATCGTTGCTATCGATATGATTCAAACGAACCCGACAATGACGGTACGTGACATGACCGTTACGGTAAATGATACGGTACAAATCGACCATATTGTTGAATCGATTCGGAAATTACCTGGTGCGACTTTGCTGCATATTTCAGATCGCACATTTCTCATGCACTTAGGCGGTAAGATTGAGATGAAACCTAAGCATCCTGTTCAGAACCGCGACGATTTATCGCGGGTATATACGCCTGACGTGGCGCGGGTATGCATGGCTATTCACGAAGATCAGCGTAAAGCGTTTACGCTCACGATGAAGCGCAACACGGTTGCCGTTATTTCTGACGGCTCAGCCGTACTCGGCTTAGGCAATATTGGCCCTTACGGTGCAATGCCCGTTATGGAAGGGAAAGCGATGCTGTTTAAGCAGTTTGCAGACGTTGATGCAATTCCGATTTGCTTGGATACGCAAGATACGGAGCAAATTATTAGTATCGTGAAGTCGATTGCCCCAGCATTCGGTGGCATTAACTTAGAAGACATCTCTTCGCCGCGCTGCTTCGAAATTGAGCAGCGTCTCAAAGCGGAGTTAGATATTCCGGTGTTTCACGATGATCAGCATGGAACGGCCGTGGTGTTGTATGCAGGCTTAATTAACGCCTTGAAAATTGTCGGCAAGCGCCTTGAAGATGCGAAGGTCGTCATTTGCGGCGTCGGCGCTGCTGGCGTTGCATGCAGCAACATCTTGTTGAAAGCGGGCGTACGAAACCTCATTGGTGTAGACCGCGAAGGTGCCCTTGTGCGTACGCAGAGCTACAGCAACCCAATTTGGCAAGAGTATGCCGAGCGAACTAACCCTCACTTGGTGACAGGTCAGCTGGGCGAAGTCATTAGAGATGCCGATGTGTTTATCGGTCTCACATCTGGCGGCCGCGGTCTTCTGTCTCGTGAGCAGGTACAAACGATGGCCAAGGACCCCATCGTATTCGCAATGGCGAACCCGACGCCGGAAATTCAACCCGAGGCGATTGTCGACATCGCTACTGTAATCGCTACAGGTCGGTCGGATTATCCGAACCAAATTAACAATTTGCTCTGCTTCCCTGGCATCTTCCGTGGTGCGCTCGATTGCCGCGCCTCTACGATCAATGAGGATATGAAGCTGGCAGCAGCTGAAGCGATTGCGTCCACGATCTCGGACAATGAATTAAATAAGTCCTATATTATTCCGAGTGTGTTTAATCCCGCCATTGTGGAGTCCGTGCGCAAGCGTGTAATTGAAGCGGCACTTCGCACAAATGTAGCACGTCGTATCCCACGTGAATATCGTGTATAATAGTAACAAACGCAGCCCCAACCTCGCGTTAGCGAAGTAAGGGGCTGTTGTTTCCGATTCGTTAAAAACAATGTTGCTCAAACGACACGCTCGTGTTAGTCTAACATCAGATACGATGTTCGATATGAACCGCTAGGTTAACGATCGACACCTCGTAAAGATGTGATATTGAAAGGAAGGTTTCATCACGATGGAAACCAATGATCAGAAGAAAACAAGTTTGGCAGATGCCGCTAAAGCCCTTTTGGCTAAGAAAAAACAGCAACAAGCGGACCAAAAAAACGGCCAATTCGCCGACAAGTCCACTAAAGCGCTTAAAAGCCAAAACAACAAAAAGCCAAACAATCAGCGCCGTCGTACAGGCGGATCTTAATATTTTGGCCCAGAACCGAACATCAAGGCATGGCAGTCTCTAAGCTGCCTAGAGCTGTCGCAGTGCTACATGGTAGCCGGCGATAGCTCTATTTAATTTGCCTAGCTATCAACACTAATGGAACACCTCGGCTAAATGTATAGTGAACTCATGCAGGGCAAATGAGCGCAGTCGATCTTCCTTTCCGAACACTTCCCGCTTGCGATAGCTTCCTTCCTCGAAGCCATACACTTCTATCGTTAAATGTGTAGGATCCACAATCCAATATTCCGCAACGCCATATTTTTCATAAAGCTTAAACTTCTCGTTCCGATCTTTAAGTGCCGTTGAAGGCGACAATATCTCGATAACTAATTTAGGGGCACCTCGTACGCCTTTTTCATCAATTTGCTCTGGATTACAAATGACCGAAATGTCGGGCTGACAAACGTGGTCTGGAGAATGATATTCCCCCTCCTCACTAAGACGCACGTCGAAGGGTGCTACAAAAGGCTCGCACTTTGTACCTTTTAGAAAAGAACGTAGTTCAAAATAAAGACTGCCCAAAATTCGCTGATGCTCAGTAGAAGGCGCGGGGGTCATGTTGTAAGGCACATCGTAAATGAGCTCCCATCTTCCATCCCACTCTTGAATATCGGCGTATGTGTATCTAGGATGCGGTTCAGGATTTTTCATTACCTGTTCCCTCGCTTTTTAGTGATATACCACGTAGTTTATCATAGTTCTTCGCTCCCATCACATAACACCCCGGAAAATGAATATATTGATTAAGAGCAACTATTCTTATCAGCGATCAGGAGGTGCCTCATAATGGATTCACGGACGTTTATTGTTTCCCGCGAAGACTGGTCGCTCCACCGTAAGGGCTACCAAGATCAGGCGCGTCATCAGCAAAAAGTGCGCGAAGCCATCAAGCAAAATCTCCCCGATCTCGTTACCGAGGAGAACATCATTATGTCAGACGGCAAACAAATCATTAAAGTTCCGATTCGGAGCTTAGATGAATTCCGCTTCGTATACAACTTTAATAAGAAGAAGCATGTCGGGCAAGGCAACGGCAACAGCAAAGTCGGAGATGTGCTCGGCACAGACAGCCAGCAAGGACAAGGCAAAGGGCAACAAGCTGGCAATCAGCCTGGAGCAGACATCGTTGAAGCCGAGATCAACATCGCGGAGCTGGAAAACATGTTGTTCGATGAATTGGAGCTGCCTAATTTACAGCAAAAAGATAAGGACCAGTTGGAGACGATAGAGATTCGCTTTAACGATATTCGTAAAAAAGGAATCATGTCCAACATCGACAAAAAGCGAACGATCTTAGAAAATTTGCGTCGCAACGCACTTTCCGGCACCCCTGGCATTCACGGCATTAACCCGGAGGATTTGCGCTTTAAGACGTGGGAAGAAATCGTGAAGCCCCATTCCAATGCTGTCATTATCGCGATGATGGATACGTCGGGATCGATGGGTTCCTTTGAAAAATATTGCGCTCGCAGCTTCTTCTTCTGGATGGCACGCTTTTTACGGCGTCAGTATGAAAAGGTGGAGATCGTGTTTATTGCGCACCATACGGAAGCAAAGGTCGTGAGTGAAGAAGACTTTTTTACTCGCGGCGAAAGCGGTGGAACGATTTGCTCGTCCGCTTATATTAAAGCGTTAGAAATTATTGACCAACGTTATCCGTCGTCGAGCTATAACATTTATCCGTTCCACTTTTCGGACGGGGACAATTTAACGAGTGACAACGAGCGCTGTGTAAAGCTCATCACAGAAATGTTAAAGCGAACAAACATGTTCGGATATGGCGAAGTCAATCAATATAACCGCAGCAGTACCCTCATGTCAGCATATCGCAGCATAAACCTACCTAATTTTATGTATTATGTCATTAAAGAAAAGGCAGAAGTATATAAAGCACTCAAGCACTTTTTTAAAAAGCAGCCGGGAGGGGTGCGGGCATGACATCCGATGAAATACGGCAACTGGAATACGCGATTGATGAAATTACGGAAGTCGCCGCAGGCTTTGGACTCGATTTTTACCCGATGCGGTATGAAATTTGCCCTTCCGACATTATTTATACGTTCGGAGCGTACGGTATGCCCACCCGCTTCGGACACTGGAGCTTTGGTAAAACGTTTCACAAAATGAAAATGCAATACGACTTCGGCTTAAGCAAAATTTATGAGCTCGTCATTAACTCCAATCCGTGCTATGCCTTTCTTCTTGATGGCAACTCGCTGATTCAAAATAAGCTGATCGTGGCACATGTGCTAGCCCACTGTGACTTTTTTAAGAACAACGCCCGCTTTGCCAATACGAACCGCAACATGGTCGAGTGCATGTCCGCCACAGCAGAACGAATTATGCAGTATGAAATGGAATATGGCTCCCAAGCTGTAGAAAGCTTTATTGATGCTGTACTCGGTATTCAGGAGCATATTGATCCACAACTCGTACGGCCGCAGAAGCTTGATAAGCAGCGCTACATGGAGCTTAAAATGCGCCAGCAGCGCGAGGGTCAACCACCTAAACCACAAGGAGTCTACGACGACCTATGGTCACTCGACGAAGCGAAGGCAGCCCTGAAAGGTGGACTTCGTGATGAAGCTTCGGAACGCCGCTTTCCACCAGAACCAGAAAAAGACATCGTCTGGTTTATTCAAGAATTTTCGCCAGAGCTTGAGGACTGGCAGCGTGACATCATGACGATGCTACGTGATGAGATGCTGTATTTCTGGCCTCAAATGGAGACCAAAATCATGAACGAAGGTTGGGCCTCCTACTGGCACCAACGCATTATCCGCGAGCTCGATTTATCGACATCCGAGACGTTTGATTATTCTAGCTTGAATGCTTCTGTCGTGCAGCCGTCGCGTAATAGTCTGAATCCCTATTATTTAGGCTTGAAAATATTCGAAGACATTGAGAAACGCTGGGATAATCCGACGAAAGAGGAGCAGGAACGGCTCGGTCGCCAGCCCAACCAAGGCCGTGACAAAATATTTGAAGTTCGCGAGCTTGATTCCGACAGCTCGTTTATTCGGAACTATTTGACGAAGAAGCTGACAGACGACTTGGATTTATACGTGTTCGAGAAAAAAGGGCCGGAGTGGAAAATTACCGACAAGTCATGGGAAAATATTCGCGACCAGCTCGTCTATTCTCGCGTTAATGGCGGTTTCCCCGTCCTTGTCGTGCAAGATGGCGACTATCAGCGTGCAGGGGAAATGTATCTCAAGCATCAATACGAAGGCATTGAGCTTGATCTCAAGTACTTGGAACGCACACTGCCTTACGTGTACACGCTTTGGGGAAAGAGCGTTCATCTGGAGACGATTGTCGAGGAAAAAACGGTACTATTCACGTATGACGGTAAGAAAGTGTCGCGCAAGTTCGGCACATAAGCACGTCGACATCGCAGCGTAACATGTTATTGCAACCAGGCTCTTGCATCCAAGCAAGAGCCTTTCCTACACATGTATGTACTCCCCATCTCAATAATCTCCAGTAGCCATTGGCTAATATTTATTGAAATTTTGCTCCATCCGCTCCAGCCAACAGCGAAATAACGCCATTTCCTCGTCTAAGAACGATTGACGCAGCAGTTGTTCACCTTCTTCCATAATGCGTAAACAATCTTCCTTGAGTAAAAGACTCTTTGAAGTTGCATACAAACGATTAGCCCGTGTGTCCTGCTGATCTTGCTCTCGTCTAATAAATTCTTTCTTTTCTAAGCCACGCAATAAAAACGTTAATGAAGCCGGCTGTATACCAAGAATTTGTCCTACCCTTTTTTGTGTTAATCCTTCTTGTTCCCACAACGTCAACAGCACGCTTAATTGTGAGTTCGTCAAGTCATATTGCTCCAGTCGCTGATCTAGGTAGTTGCAAATGTTTCGATAATTCTTTTTTAACCAAAATGAGATTAAAGATTGCATCCCTTGCGTCATGCGACTACATCCTTTCTTGCAAAATCGATATTTCATAGTTCAACTGCTCATTCATATTACCCAGCTGCAGCTCACTCACACTCCCCAGCTTATCCCCCTCTCTGTACATCATTTCGTATCTCTGTTCATCATTCCTTATTGTTTGTAACCTTTAACATATAATATTGAAACTCCCATACAGATTACAATAAGGAACAATTTTACAATCTCTTTTTTTTACATTCGACGCCAGATATCAAAATTCCTTTTCCAAAATGCTTAACTCTACCTAAAACTCAGTGAAGTTGCGCTTGGAAAGTTCGTTCGATATAATGCATCAGTCGTTCATACACCTGTAAATACATATCTCTCATTTTGGTGTCACCCACATGGATAGAGAACATCAGCAACTCATCCAACTGTCGCTGAAGCATCCAATGGGCTAGCGGCTTATCTCCATGGTAAAGCGCGTATATCGCTGTTTTTAGCGTGTACAGCCACCGCAGCCATTTCATTTCTACGTCATCTGACCATTCATGCCTAGGCTCGTCCGCTGCTAACAGCTGCTCTTCCATCGAAACGCTTACTTCCACCTCTTCTAAGCATACATTCGTTTGCTCACTAATAAAGGAAAGATGACAAATCGGCAATTTAGCTCCTTCACGCTGATTAGGATGCCACTCGCCCAATTCACACCTAACTGTTACTATTTTAAAGTCATTTGCATGCATACTGCCTAATACGACATTCCACTCTTTATTTATTTCAACGCCTTCATATCCATAAATACTCTTGATCGTGGATGGAGCAACAGGTTTAATGTGTAGCATCAAAGTTCCAGTAGTGGCATATCCCTGTTCTGTTATATGTAAATTGGCACGCATTGCATTGGACCAAATAATAAAAAAAACGATCTGTGCTGCCTGCGTAACGGAGTGCTTCGTAAAGCCTGGAACGACGTACAGTGGTGATATAGAGACTGACAAGATGATACCCCTCTTTTCTAAACTTCGTTCTTTGATTGTCAAATGTATGAATATATGATCAATTAAACACTTTTATACAACCTTATAAGTTTCGACGAAAAGGTCTTTTTTCCTGCATCTTTGGACCTAATTATAACAAAAAACGGAGGCTGCGGCCTCCGTTAGGTTTGTTCTTGATTAGTTGTCATCTTGGTTGAGCGACGTTGGCGAACAGCTACAGCGATTTGCGGCACACAAATGCCGATAAAAATGAGAACGATTCCTAGCCATTGCAACCCTGTTACTTGCTCCTGCAAAATGATAACAGATACAATAACCGCAGCCGGCAGTTCAGCCGCTCCTAGTATGGTGCCGAGACTAGTGCCTATACGTGGGATACCTATTCCGAAGAAAATAACCGGAATGACGATGCCTAGCAAGCCTATTGCTAGGCCATATTTCCACAATCCAGAAAGTAATGCTCCATCCCATATAAAAGTAGGCGGAAATAAAATAAACACGACGAGCATGGCGCTTGTAATCATCGTCAGGCTCCGATTGAGAACAGGAACGGTGACAGCCGCACGACCACTAACAAAGATGTACAGGGCAAATGACACCGCTGACAGGATACCAAACAGAGCACCCTTCCATGTTAGCCCGGATATCCCCTGCTCCAACAACCCTCCCGCCAACACGGTACCCACAAGTAAAATAGCTACAGCGCCTATTTGTCCGTTGTCAGGGCGGCGCCGCGACACAATCGCATCAAGTAGTATGCCTATCCATGTAAATTGAAATAAAAAGACGACCGCGATGGATGCGGGTAACTCCGCAACGGCAACACCGTACGTGATCGATGTGAAGCAAACAGATAGACCGCAGCCTAATAGCAGCAACACATGTTTCAACCCCATTTTGTGCCGTGAAAATAAGCCTGTAAGTACAAGCAGCAGTAACCAACCGAATACATATTGTCCCCCGATAAGTTGTTGCACAGTAAAACCTGCTTGAATGCCCAACTTCATCATCGTGGACACGGCACCATAACTACATGCACCTAAAAATACAAGCAGCGCATAACGAAACGCAACCATTCCCTAACTTTCCCCTCTCCATTGAACTTAATCTCATTTCTCGTATCACAAGTAAAGTAGCAAACAGCAAGCAGAGCACAACAGTCCAACGGCATACCAGCAAACGGAAAAACAGCGCAGCGGCGCGGCAAAACAGCAAAAAACCCCCTGTCAACAGAACAGGGGGCGAACGAAATCAAAGATAGCACGGCACGAATAGCTATGCAATCCTGCAAAATTTCGCCTCTTAGCCACTACGATACTTGCCATGAATGGACTAAGTTTGGTACACGAGTTTATGTCCATATTTTAGCGAAACCCTTTGTCACTTGTCAATCCGCTCACGAGTGCACGTCCCTAACATCCTCGCTTGCGTGTCCCCCTTCAACGCACAAGACAACTACCGGGAGACTTAACGCGTACCATTTTGGAGCCAGTCCAGCAGTAATCGACCAAGCTCATGTTTGCCAACCGTAATTTCTTGATTGTGCTGACGGGCTGGATATAGTTGCAAAAAAATGCCTGGTGGTTTTTCCTGCACCACCGGATCGCTTCCATGGAAAGTGGGCGAAGTCGACGAATTTGACGTACCAGCTTCGCCTCTTTGCTCCGCTGCACTCCGTTCTCCACCAGGATAGGCACATATGACCTGATAGATACAACGACGGCGATAGGTGCCATTAGCTGCTGCGTAGCAAATCGCCCAATACTTGCTCATTTGCAAGGCCACCTTCGTATTGCCAGCATCGCTGTACATCGTACGCAGGCGGCGATACTTCGCTTCGATGATAATGGACGTACAATACGTGTTGCTTGACGCTTCGTACAAATCGAGCCGAATGTCAGGGCGACGGTTCCATTCCACACTATAAAAAGAAGTCCCTTTTATGCGGGCTGTTTCCGGATCACCTTCTACCAAAGCATCGTAGTGTGCCACGATTCGCATATCATTTTTCGTAAATGTTAATGCATACCCAGTAGGCAATCCGTTCCAACCATTAGCAGAATGGTGCTTAGCACTTGTTCCGTTTGCGATGTTATCCGTTAGCGAGGCTGTTCCATGAAGTTGATTATCGTTGTATACAGGCTCCACCTGGAACCCGCATTCTTGCAGCACCTCCACAACGGTAAAAAAGACGTAATACTCGTACACTTGCGGAGTTGAACGGTAGGCAGGCACAAGCGTGACAGCTTGGGCAGCAGCTGTGTCTGCCCCCGTCCTTGCGTGTTCCCACAAGGTACGTACTAATCGTGGTGCCCACATATAACCGTCCGGCACGACGCGCGGCATCACCGCTTCAATAGGCCGCCAAAATCGCGACTGCATGCGCCTTTGCAGCGATTCTAGCTCACGTTGGCAAATTAACGAGATCGCTTCCAGCTCTGAACGACGCTGCATCACCGCTTCGCGGTCGCGCTGCTTCATCGTCAATAACTTACGCACTTGCTCTAGTTCTTCATCAGCAACGTAACGCTGATCTGTCATTTTACGCTCTTTCTCTTTGCCTTCTTCCCATTCATTCATCAGTTTGGCCCACTGCTGCTGCACGGTCGCTTCTGTTTGCTTTAAAGACTGCTGTGCCAGTTGCAACTGCTGTAGCAACTGCATCGTCCACCACTTGACCGCTTGATGGGTAGAGCGGTCCGTCTCCGGCTGCATCCGACGATTATAATGTTTCGTCCCTGCATATTGCACGCCGCGTGCACTTGCCTCCCACTGCACGCTGCGTGTAGTCGCTCGACGCGCAACTGATTCGACGGCATATACGGGAGTTAAGCGATTCGCACCATGCTCTTCCATCCATCTTAAGGCTCGATTTAAGAGCGGCTCTACTCGTTTAAACCAAGTGAATAAACGCCAATCCGCTGCACGGTTTGTACCTTGAACCGCAACCGTCCCGTGTGACGTCGATTGTGATTGGACGAACCAATTGAAAGTAAGTCCAGATACATGCTTTTCAATAAGCGCATGCATATCGAGCAGTTCGCTCTCCGATACGTTTTTAGGCGTAATCTTATACATGCCGTAATAACTAATTCCGTTACAACGTACTTCAAGTCGGTATTGCCCACACGGCCAAGGGTAATCGACTTTATCTTGAAAACGGTACAGATCTACCCGGGGCTGCGCCGCATAAAGCCGAACAGGTTTCACATCTTCTTCATCCGCAACAGTCGGGTCCCAGAACAACTCGATCTCAACATTCGGCTCCGCAATAAGCTGTACGGACAGCTCGACGCGCTCCTTAAAAGCAATCACTTGCGGATTGTCCATATACGAAGGAGCAATAAACGTTTGCAAACCTACACCAGGCATGACCTCCACCGTACTATGTTCACGGCCGATCCCCACGTGAAAAAGGAGCCGAAAAAGCGGCTTGTCACCGCTTGTTCGTTCATGTTCATTGGGCATGTGGGCAACCTGTTGGCTGGGACGATGACTATACATTTGACGCGTATGATGAGGTTGTGCAGTGCTAGGAAACTCACTATGTTGTATAGCCATACGTCATCAACTCTTTCGCTTTATGCTTCAGCCACTCCATACTGTGCTGAAAAGAGGATACTCGCTGCGCTGATTCACTGAGCAACATATGTGCAACACGTCCCGGTTCATATTCCGTGTTGTTTACATAGCCGATCAGCTCACCGACGGCCGTTTCTGTACCTGTTATTTTCGTGAGTACGCGCTGTTTGAGTTGGATATCAAACGCTACGCTTCGTAATATGAGCTGCTCACGTTCTGCTGAACGCGGAATATTGCGTACATAACGCGCAATACCTCGCGCTACCCGAAACGAAATGCCAAGCTGTCGATCACTGACTTGCAGCACATGATGCAATTGATCAAGCAAATCAATTTCGGCTTGAGTGAGCCACTCTAATTCACGGCCAGCAGGAGCGTTCCATTCATGCCGATACGCATAGCCCGTAATCGGCTGCTCGTTACCAGCCGCTTGGGATTTATAGCCGCTACGATGCAGTTGCTGAACCTCACGAAACGTTAACTTGCGTGGAAATATAACATTCGCACGATCCAGCAAGCGACTCGAAAAAGTCTTTGTCGTTTCATCAAAATTGACTGTACCTACAAATATAACGTTATCACCTATACGTAATTCAGGAGGCGGCTGCCGTAACAGATGTGCATGCGGATTTGAACCGTGTTGCTCTTCGGCTTTCGTCTCGACCTGCTCTTCAACCTTGCGATACAAGCGCAACGTACGCTGTGAAGCTTCAACTTCCAAAATAGATATAAACGGGCTGAACCAATGCTCAACCTGCGACAAGTTCATTTCATCAAAAATGACCATATGCAGCTGTTCGGGATACTGTTGCGCGTGCATCAACAAACTAACAAGCCCTGTTTCACTTTCATGGTACTCATTCGTCACCGGATTATAAAATCCGAGAATGTCATTAGGTTCGTGGTGAGCAGGAGATATCGGAACGAGCAGTAAGTTGGTGCCGTAGGTTAATCCGAGTGCTTCGCCATATAGACGAGCGAGCTGAGATTTCCCTGTACCTGACATACCGCCTATAATGGTCAACATGTTCGTCTTCGCACTAATATGGAAGTTGCATAAATCTTGCGAGTCATAGTAAAGACCTTTCGTGTGTGCCCGATCGCGAAGCCGCTCCAAGAAGCGAAGCTCCTCTGGATCGGAGCTTGGTAGTCCATCCTGATAGGCTTCCGTACCATTAGTCGCTAGTTCGGGTAAGGAAGAAGCTAAAGTTGGCTGTGCTGTGCTTGGTTGTCTTGATTCAACCACAGCAGCTGATAGCGAAGTGACATGGCTCAAGACCAATGCTTCGTGGCCTCCATTGCCTACCGCTATTTCCGAATTCCGATCCGCAATCATGGCTACGCGTAAATATTGCCCATCTATAGACACGCGCTGTTCAATAGCTTCCATCGCCGCTTCATTCATAACGAGCATATGATCGTCATAACGGGCCGCTACTCCTTCAAAAAAAGTGTCGGTTACTGGCATACGAATAATTTTTTCAGGTGCATGAACGTAATAAGTTGTACTGACTGTAGGATGCTTTGTCCATAGTAAATTTGAGTATAAATAATGGTCATAATATATCCAGTGTGGGGTCATTAATATGTTAGGATGATGTAATAGTTGTATGGGAGACCCGTTGATAAGTCTATTTTCTAATGAAGCTCTCGATTCTTGCAGCGATAGATGAGGTTGTGGAATAAGTGTGTAACGAGAGGCTGGAGTTATATCTTCAATTCTTAAAATGTCGAGCATTAGAAACATATTATTAGAAGATAGAGAAAATAATATCAGTTTGTTTTTCAATCGTTCTTTAAGCATTTCTTTACGCTGAATCGGTAGTAGCCGATCGTAGTTCGGAATAAGTTTACTACGTATTTTTTGCACATTATTATAGCTTTTCGTACTTCCACGAAAAATTCGATTTGAATAAATAAAGTGTCGGGATAGCTGCTCAGGTATATCGTTTAAACACGTTAAATTAAATAAAATATACTCATTTTCTTCATCTTGAAAGGTCACGGGTGCCTCTATAAGTGTATTGGCCAGCTCATCTTCTGTCGTTAAACGTCCGACGAATACACATCGTTTAAGCTGTAGCTCGGTATCCTTACTCAATTCCGTTCGCAACTTCATGTTCAACAGCCCCTTCCACATAATAAATGACCTTCCGAATCAGCATCGCATCTTCTCCGCTAACAAAGCGATAACTAGCCCGATGCGCTTTAAACATCCGCTCCCAAATAAACGTCCGCTTCGTCTCAATCCCATCTGTATCAATAAACCAATGGACAGCGCTCGCTTCCTTTCGCAAGCGATACTCTAATTGCTCATCTGTATCTACGCATATGAGAATATTGGCCGCCACAAATCGTTCCAGTTGACGATCACGATTAAACGTAACTAACCGAACAGGTTCACGGTTAATTAAATATGCCCGATTGGACGGCGAATCAGTAAGCTCCACCCGCTTCATTGCCGCAGCTTGTTCTGCATCCGCTTGCGCCTGTGCATATGCCTGTACTTGTGCTTCCACTTGAGCTTGTGCATGTGCCTGTGCTTGCGCTTCCATTTGAGCTTGAGCCTGTGCTTGCGCATTACTCAGCTCATTCACAAGCTGCCGTAACTGTTCGAGCTGATGTTGCTGTTGAGCACGCTCCTCTTCAAGCTGTTTATATTCGTTGTTTAACACATTCCGCTCAGCCTGCCATTCTTCGATTTGTAAACTCCAATTTTTCTTATCCTCATTCCAACGCATCGTATCCTTCTCTCGCTGCCGATCAAAACGTGCTAAATCCTCCATTGCACGTTGGCGTTCCTGCTCGTGTAACTTCTCTACCTCATGAAATTGTTCGCTCCGTTCCACTGTCATCCGAGCAATATCTAGTGCAACGAGACGAAACAATAAATCGCGTTCCTCTTGCGTCCATACCAGCCATTGACCTAAGGAAGTTGCAGCAAGGATCGCGTAATGGCCGCTTGGCAACATCTCCTCGCTCGCCATAAAAAACTCATTTAATGGAACATTGGCATTAAAATTATCCGCAATATGTTGCTCACCACTATATACGGATACGCAACCTTCTATCCAGCCTTGCTCTAAGTCATTTTTCCGCAGCTTCATCACCAAACGATGCAGTTGCTGTTCCAACGTCAAATCTTTTAGCAGGCCATGCCACAGTTGCCGCCCTTGCTCAACGTTACTCTGTATGACAGCCCCGTGTTCTTTTACCCACTCCGGATAGAGTTGCACCGCTGCGACTACTTGCCCTGCTGGCTTTAACTCATTGCCAAAATGAAGCTGCGCAATAAAAAACTCAGGCTCCATCGTTGCATTTTCATCATGGTGTAAAAATGTATATTTACGAATCGTCGCAAAATAGAACTTATGCAAAATCGCGCCCACATCGGATAACCCGTTCAGTTTTTCCATCGTCTTTTTACGGAGAAGCGGAGCTGGAACGTGCCGAAGTGACTTATTAAATCCAGGTATGATCGGCTTTACAATCGGAGCAAGCGCTTGAATGTCCGACTCATCGAGCAGCGCAAGCAGCGTGGGGACCCAAGAAGTTAAATCGACTGATGGCTCTAGCGACAACAAGTTCATGTAGAAACCCCTTTCTTTTAACGTAACTAGGCAATGTTTTATAAGTTCATTCGACAGTCTTTAAACCATTTCCTGTTAATGAAACTTTTTTTATTTAAAAAGAGAAGCGAATCAATCGCTCCCCTTCTAAAGCTGAATTTATTAAAAATACAGCTTCTTTGCTGCTGCATTTACAACTTGCTATCCCCATTATTTCGGCAGCCATCTCAGCACCCGTTGAATTTGCTGATCCCAGTAGTCCCACGTATGACCCCCTGATGACTCTTCATAAGTAAGTTCCATACTAGTACCTTGACATACATCGCGAAAAGCATGGTTATCGCGCAGTAAAAAGTCTTCTGTTCCGCAGCATTGATACAGTAGCGGCTTCTGCCCTTCTGTTGCATCACATTGTCGCAGTAAGTGCAACAAATCGTTGCCCGACCCCGCTACAGGCTGCTCGCCAAATATATGCACATATTCCGCCCCCCATAATTCCTTATGAAACGGATGGGCAACATCCAGCGCCCCTGATAAGCTAGCACAAGCTGCGAACCGCTCGGGATAAGTAAGCGCCCATTTCATTGCCCCATAACCTCCCATCGACAGTCCGGCCACATAGTTGTGCTCCCGCTTGTCCGATAGCGGAAAAAAGGCATGTGCCAACCGCGGAAGCTCTTCGCTCAAAAACGTCCAGTATTTCCCGCCATAGGCCATATCGGTATAGAAGCTACGATGCACCTGGGGCATAATGACAGCAAGCCCCAGCCCTGATACTGCCCGTTCAATCGAAGAGTTGCGCACCCAAGCCGTATCATCATCAGACATACCATGCAATAAATACAAGGTTCGATGTTGATTATGTAAACGTTCCGGTATAATCGCCGTTAATTGGGTATTCATCTTCAATGTTTCGGAATAAAAGCGGCATTCTATCAACGCCATGATGACAACACTCCTTCTTTTTATCAAAAAGCAGTTAAGATTTTATGTATTACATTCGGGTGATGACCAGACATATCCTCCCCTTTCAACTGCGAATTATGGTACAATCGATGTTATCGACCGTTACACAACACGAGACCATTTCAGTAAGTAGAAACGGGGGAACATAGAGATGCTAGCGATTGTGTACGACTTAGAAATGACGGTTAAACGTAAAAAAGGTGAGATGGCTGAAATTATCGAGATCGGCGCTGTAAAAGTAGCGTTGGAAGAAGATAAGCCTGTGATTGTAGATACGTTTCAAGCGTTCGTAAAGCCTACCAAAATTGTGCTTACCGCAGATACGATTTCATTTACAGGCATTACACAAGCGGACGTAAACGAAGCGGATTGTTTGCAAGATGTGATTGATCGGTTTATTGGTTGGATTGGCACAGCAGACTACGCGCTCTGTTCGTGGGGACCAGATGATAAAGCACAATTTGCAAGAGAGTGCCGTACGAAGCGGATTGCGCTGGATTGGTTACGTAATCATAACAACGTGCAGCAACCCGTATCCCTTGCGATGGGACGGCCCAAAAATCAACAAATTGGTCTTAAAAGTGCACTAGAGGTGTTGAACATTGAATTTGTTGGCTCCCATCATCGTGCGATTGATGATGCTTACAATACAGCTTTAATTTATATTCATATGTTCGAACATATTCATCTGGAGCGTAATCACATTAACGACCATCCTGCCTATGAAACGAAAGTTGTCTATCGGGGTGCGAACGAAGACGAGGAAGACAACGTCAGCCCGTTTGCTGCTTTAGCGAACTGGACGCCGCAAAATGACCATAAATAAACGCCTGCCGAGAACGGCAGGCGTTCGTTCTATATAAGCGCAATCACGCTGCTAGGTGCTGTGTACGATACGAATACGATACGAATACGTTACAATCCGATTCGATACGGTATTGAACGACACGGCACAAAGCCACGACACGAAGCCACAACTAGGATACGTTAAACTCATCCGGATCTGGACCGACACGACGGTCTTCATTCAAAGCATGAATGGCAGCCATATCGTCAGCAGACAATTCAAAATTAAACACATCATAATTCTCACGAATACGTGACGGCGTCACCGATTTTGGAATGACGACATGTCCCTTTTGCAAATGCCAACGAATGACGATTTGCGCAGGCGTCTTGCCATGTTTAGCAGCCAGAGCCGTAATCGTCTCGTGCTCCAAGATGTCTCCACCTTGCATAAGCGGACTCCACGCTTCCAAGTAGATGTCGTGACGTTCGCAGAACTCGCGCAGCTCGTTCTGTGCCAAACGCGGATGACATTCCACTTGGTTCAACACAGGCTTAACCGTGCATTCTGCCAGCAAGCGCTCAAGGTGATGAATGTGGAAGTTCGACACGCCGATTGCACGCACACGACCCTCTTCGTACAATTTTTCTAATGCTTTATATGTTTCAATGTAGCGATCAAGCTCAGGTACTGGCCAGTGAATCAAGTAAAGATCGATATAGTCTACACCAAGCTTGTTCAAGCTCTCGTCAAATGCTTTCAAAGTAGCTTCATAACCTTGATCAGAGTTCCATACTTTTGTTGTCAAGAAAATGTCCTCGCGCTTAACGCCCGATTCCTTAATTGCTTCCCCAACACCAACTTCATTTTGATAAATCGCAGCTGTATCAATGGAGCGATAGCCTGTCTCAAGGGCCGTCTTAACGGCTTCCTTCACCTGTTGTCCTTCTTCAACGCGCCATACGCCAAGACCAAATTGCGGCATGCTCACGCCGTTGTTCAATGTAACGAGCATCTCGTCTACCTCCTTCAAATTCAGTGCCGCGATAGTGCTGCACATCCATAATAGATCCAACTATCAGTATAATATTAATAGATATGCTCGTGCAATGCCGCCTCCCTCGACGATCCTTTTTGAACGAGAACCACGCAAACTTTTGTTGAAAATGAATTAAAGTAAAATAAGGAAAAATACGGTTGACATGACCGACAGGCGCTGATAACATACAACCATAAAACATACTACTTTCATCGGAATAATAATAATTAAGACTTTTCAATCCGATGAGTCGACCGGACAGCCGGAGACGCGAACCTATGCTTGCTTTGCATGCACCATCATTTAGGGGGATGTCTGCGGCTGTTTGCTTAGGATTTTGACTCTATTTTGCAAGAACAACGAACACGCGCCACTGAGCAGATATGTTGAGCCACAATTTCAAGAGAAAGCAGGGATAACATGAGTCAACCTCGCCAACAGCGCGCTCAACTGCAACCTGTGCAGGACGTGACGCAACAAGCCGAAGACCAACTTGATCCACGCTGGCTGGATCGCATTACAGATCAATTAAAAGGATTGAAGTACGGCTCCGTCTTTATTGTCGTTCATGACAGTAAAATCGTGCAAATCGACCGCACAGAACGTGTCCGTTACGAACAAGAGGGAAAAAGAGAGAGGAGAGACACACGATGACCAATCATGAAACGCACACAGCTCATCCAACGAAGCAACAACATGAACACCCCCATTTCCAACTTGTACACCTTGAGGGACACGATCCACGCGTTAGCCCAAAGCAACAATATCAACGGAACATTCACAAAAGCATATTTACATGGTTCACACTCCTAACCTTATTACTTGTTACCGCATGCAGCGGCGGAGAGGGGAAGAGCAACCCTAACTCTGCGGCACCAAGCGGAACTAATGATAAAGCGAATGCAACCAAAGATCCTATCGTGATTCAGAACGTTTCCTACGATCCCACTCGCGAGTTGTACACGGAATTTAACAAGGCATTTGCAGACCATTGGCAAAAAGAAAAAGGCCAGACGGTGACGATCAAACAATCTCACGGCGGTAGTGGTAAGCAAGCACGCTCGGTCATTGACGGTCTGCAAGCTGACGTTGTCACACTTGCCCTCGCCTATGATATCGATGCCATTCGTAAAGCTGGGTTTCTGCTAGAAGGCTGGCAGCAAAAATTGAAGCATAACAGCGCCCCTTACTACTCCACGATTGTCTTCTTAGTGCGCAAAGGAAATCCGAAAGGTATAAAAGACTGGAACGATCTTACGAAACCTGGTGTACAGGTTATCACGCCGAACCCAAAGACGTCGGGCGGAGCACGCTGGAATTACTTAGCCGCATGGGGCTATTCACTGGCTAACAACAATAACGATGAGGCCAAAGCACAACAATTTGTCGCCGATCTGTTCAAAAATGTGCCTGTGCTTGATTCAGGCGCACGCGGTTCAACGACTACTTTTGTCGAGCGCGGTATTGGTGATGTCCTTATTTCATGGGAAAATGAAGCTTTTCTGGCGATCAATGAGCTAGGTAAAGATAAATTTGAAATCGTCGTGCCATCGCTAAGTATTTTGGCGGAACCTCCGGTTGCAGTCGTGGACAAGACCGTTGATAAACGCGGGACGCGTGAGGTTGCACAAGCTTATTTGGATTACTTGTATACGGAGGCAGGTCAAGAAATCGCAGCTAAGCATTATTACCGTCCACGCTTAGAGAGCGTCGCTAACAAGCATGCGCAGCATTTTCCGGCCATTAAATTACTTACGATTCAGGAGCATTTTGGCGGATGGGAAAAAGCACAGCAAACCCATTTTAATGATGGTGGACTGTTCGATCAAATTTATAATCCCAAATAAACCTAAATAATCCCAAATCCAGCAACATGACATCACACATCTCTGCGTTTATTGCCATTACATCAGGGAGGTCAGAGCATGTCTAATCAAACAAACGGGTCAGATTCCCGCTCGCGCGCTGACTCAGCCTCTGACTCGCGGTCTGCTGCAGACCAACGTTCACGCTTGAGTTCAACGAGAAAGCCACGTTCCGTTCTACCGGGATTCAGGCTGACGCTCGGATTTACGATACTTTATTTATCCCTAATCGTCCTCATTCCATTGTCTGCCGTCATCTTGAAGTCGTTGGAGCTTAGCTGGGCTTCCTTCTGGGAAGCTGCATTTAACGAGCGTGTACTTGCCGCGTATCAAGTCAGCTTCACAGCTGCGTTCATCGCCGCACTCGTAAATGTCGTGTTTGGCTTCATCGTCGCTTGGGTGCTTGTCCGCTACCATTTCCCCGGCAAGCGCCTGCTCGACGGCATTATCGACCTGCCATTTGCCCTGCCCACTGCTGTGGCAGGCATCGCTCTCACCGCTATCTATGCGGAAAATGGCTGGGTCGGACAATGGCTCTACGCGCTCGGAATTCCGAGCGCGTATTCCTTGCTTGGCATTACAATTGCGCTAACGTTTATCGGTCTCCCTTTCGTCGTACGCACAGTCCAACCTGTGCTCGAACAATGGGAAACCGATGTAGAAGAAGCTGCTGCCACACTAGGCGCGTATCGTTGGATCACGTTCTGGCGCATTATTTTGCCACAGCTAGTTCCTTCGCTATTGACCGGATTTGCACTTGCCTTCGCACGCGGCATCGGCGAGTACGGTTCAGTCGTATTTATTTCCGGCAACATGCCGATGAAGACGGAAATCGCTCCGTTCCTTATTATGACCAAGCTCGAACAATTTGATTATGCTGGTGCAACCGCAATCGCATTAACTATGCTTGTGATTTCGTTTGCGCTTCTCCTGCTCATTAACGCCATTCAATGGCGAGCAGGGCAACGAACCATTTCCAATTCATAACTAGATTCTCAACTTGTTCGGGAAGGAGAATCATCAATTCTATGATATCGACAACATCATTTGAACCGACTGACGGACCGCCACTACGAGGCACTGCAACAGCGGTGTCGTGCACAACAGAACCGCGCTATATGCGCATCCTTTTATTAAGTGTGGCATGGGGCTTTATCGGACTCGTGCTACTGCTACCTTTGACTGCTGTATTTATTCAAGCATTTAAGAAGGGGTTAGATGTTTACTTTGCCTCATTGATTGACCCAGATGCAGTCGCTGCCATTAAGTTAACGTTGTTGACCGCATTCATCGTCGTCCCGATTAATACGATATTCGGTGTAGCCGCAGCATGGTGTATAACTAAATTTCAATTTCGCGGAAAGCAATGGTTGCTGACACTCATTGATGTGCCTTTTTCCGTATCGCCAGTTATTGCGGGCTTTTTGTTTATTTTAATGTTTGGCGCTAGCGGCTGGTTCGGCCCTTATCTGTCTGAGCATGACATTCGCATCGTATTCGCGCTGCCAGGCATCATATTAGCCACACTATTCGTCACGTTTCCGTTCGTGGCCCGAGAATTGATTCCACTTATGCAAGCGCAAGGAACACACGAGGAAGAGGCAGCTGCCACTTTAGGCGCCAAAGGCTGGCGGCTGTTCTGGCACGTCACGTTGCCGAATATCAAATGGGGGCTCATGTACGGCATCATCATTTGTAACGCACGAGCCATTGGCGAGTTCGGCGCTGTTTCCGTCGTATCCGGCCATATTCGAGGCGAGACGAACACGCTGCCGTTGCATGTAGAAATTTTGTACAACGAATATCAATTCTCCGCTTCCTTTGCTGTTGCATCATTGCTTGTTGCTGTCGCTTTGCTGACCCTCATCGCCAAGCAGTGGCTGGAACAAAAAAAGGAATAGCCCTCCAGCAGAAGCAGCTTGACATCAAACCACGCACATGCTGCGCACGCCAAAAACCGCCTGCTTCATCTTCAAGATGGACAGGCGGCTTTTCCTTTTCATACGTATATTTAATCGATTATGAATTCAAACATTCTGTGGCAGAACGAGCTGGCGAACCGGATAAAGGATAATGATAATTAAGCGGCTCATCAAATGTTGCATAATCCAAGTTCACCATTAAGAGCAGCACACGTTGCCCAGTCAACGGATCACTAATAATGATATGATCGCGTCCAGCCGCTTCGAGCACGCCACGGAACACTTTGGCATTCCATTCCGAGTTGTTCTCGTATGTCATATAGAACGTTCCTACTTTTCCTAAGTTAAGCCGTAAAATATTTTCCACGTAAGACTGTTCAAACCCGACATTCGGCAATACTGCACCCGTTGGTGTCATCACACTTCCACTAGGCACTTGTGGGGGAACAACTGGCGCCCCAGACGGTACAGAGGATACAGGCTGAACAGCTGGCGCTGGTGCTGGGGCGACTGGTTGCATCGGATAACTCACGTTCGCACTGTACAAGGCCGCGCCATTACCCGCAACCGGGCTTGGGGCAGCGCTATACATAACTGGATTATTAACCGGATTAACGCCATAAGGAACAAACCCGTGCCCACAACCACCTTTACCCATGCCTGCGTTTCTACCGAAATCTTGTACGGGATAAGCATAGTAATTCATCGTCAAACTCTCTCCTTTTCAACCTTGCGGTTGATCTATTTTTATTTAATACGTGTTATATACAGCCGGGCAATCCGCACCTGTCGGTGTAAAGAAACAATGCGCTTTATATCTCCCAGAATTTTGCTGATTGTACCAAGTCGGCGGGCAAGCTCCTGCCGGCCGGAAAAACCATAAGGCATACGATGCAGGCCAGACCCGCTCCCCATTTATAGCCCGCTGCGCCATACGAACATCCGCATCACGTGCTTTTTGATAAAAATATCCT
Organism: Paenibacillus sp. 481; assembly: GCF_021223605.1. Taxonomy (NCBI): domain Bacteria; kingdom Bacillati; phylum Bacillota; class Bacilli; order Caryophanales; family Paenibacillaceae; genus Paenibacillus; species Paenibacillus sp. 481. Next base: position 3,858,857 of record NZ_CP075175.1, on the reverse strand, counting down.
TTTTGTGTCGCTTCGAATCCACCTGGATTTTGAAACACCATGTCTCTCACTGAACGTATATCGAGAAAATCCAAGCAGTCTCCAAGGATACGATTAACACCGACATTTCCTACCATCATCATGCCTTGCTCGCCCTCACCTTCAGCTTCAGCACGCATGAGTCGCGCCAACATCTTCACGTCCTCTGAGTTCGCTTTAATGACTGCCATTACACTCGCTCCCTCCCTTCATTCGCTATCATCTTATGTGCGAATGCCTAATTGGTGACGAATGGATGGGCAAAATTGCAAACGAAATCACACTGCATGAATGATACAAAACAGCACAGTTCCGTACATGCTCAATTACAGCAAACGATAATGGCATATGCAGAAAACGATACTGACATATGCAAAAACACGCAAAAAATCCGGCCTCATAAAGAGAGCCGGACCTTGGATTGTATGACAGTATTATTTAAGCAAGTTGCGTGCGCTTTCCGTTGCACGTTCTTTTGCTGCTGCAAGCAATTGTTCTGCTTGGTCTGGCATTGCAGCCATACCTTCGACAATAACGCTTTCGAAGTTTGTAATTCCGATAAAGCCCAATATTGCTTGCAAGTAACCACCAGTAAATTGGAATGGCTGTGGTGTAGAACCTTCGCCATATACGCCACCGCGAGCTTCGATGTGAACAACTTTTTTGTCACCAGCAAGGCCTTGTGGACCTTCAGCTGTATATTTAAACGTACGACCAGCGATCGTAATGTTGTCAATGTAAGCTCTCACCATTGGAGGGAAGCCTATGTTCCACATAGGTGTAACGAATACAACTACATCCGCAGCCAAAAATTGCTCCAAGATTTCGTTCATGCGGCCCAAAATACGTCCTTGCTCAGCGGACAATTCTTGACCTTGTGCAGCTTTACCCCATGCATCAAGCACAGTACCGTCGATCAGTGGAACTTCCTCACTGTACAAGTCAATACGCTCTACTTCTACGTTGCTTTGGGATTGCAATTCTTGCAAGTAGTGATCAGCCAAACGCAAGCTAAAGGACAAATCAGTCGGTTTAGGATTAGAGTTAACTACTAGAACCTTTGTCATTAAAGGACACCTCTTAGAAAATTATTTTCAGAGCACTATTACTTAGGTTGACTCAGAATAGCTCTCGTCATGCACAACTTACTTTATGTAAGTATAATATAATTATCACTTACTTTTGTCAAGTAAGTTTTTATAATTTAGAAAATAATTTTGTTTATAAAGTATGTAAAATAATTGCGCACCGTATTATAAAGCTTCGGACAACTATTGACAGCCTTTCACCTATTTAAATGTACGCTTGCATGAGGGACAATCGTCGTTCCTTTGTACGGCTATTCCTAGTATAATACCCTAAACAGTTCGGACGATTGGAACAAGTACATCAGAGCGGACGGTGAACACGATGAAAGTCGATCTAGGATGCGGTTCCCAAAAAAATACTGGCTGTACCGGTATTGATATAAGGAATTTACCTGAAGTTGATATCGTCTGTGACATCAATCAAGGCATTCCGCTCCCAGATAATTCAGTTGAAACCTTGTATGCCGTTGACGTTCTCTCTTACGTCGATGATTTAATAGGTACCATGAAGGAAATGTATCGAATTTGTACGCACAAAGCTATTGTGTGCATCATAGCGCCATATGCTCATACGTACCATCACATCGTGAATCCGTATTATAAACATTGGTTCAATGAATACACTCCCTTATTTTTTACGAATTGTCCAAATCCCCGCCTTCCCTTCGATGAGTCATCACCATACCGTGCATCCCTGCCTAATCTGAGTATGAATGAAACGCTTGATATCGATTTTCGATTGTTAAAAACCGAATTTTTTTACAGCCCTGTATTCAATGAGTCGATGTATGATTTAGATGAGCGAGAAGTGATCAGACAGATTCAGCCGAATGTCGTGAACGAAATTATGTATCATTTGCTTGTCATTAAAGGTGAAGTAACAGAAGAAGAGATTGAGCAACTTGCACTTGAATCGTTGGAAGTTCCTATGCAAGCTTTAGAAAAGCGCGGTATGGAGAGCAGCGAGGAAAAAGGAAACATAGAAAAAAAGAACGCACATATGGAAATAAACAACAAAAGTACGAAAAAAGCAAAAAGCAGCAAAAGCATAAAAACGAATAAAAGGGTCAAAGTCGCTCGTTCACTTCGTAAGAAGAATGGTAAATCTATCGTACACCCAGTAAAGAAACTTAAAGTAAACAAAATTGCCATCAAAAATCGGTTACAAAAAAATAAAAACGTGAGCAAAGACAAATCAGCAATCCAACTCGGATCCAATCAACAAGGAAAAGGAAATGGCAAAAGCAACAACAGAGATAAAAAACAGCAGCTGCCAAAGCAAAATGAGCAAACTTCTTGAAATAAGCTTCTGCACGTATACAAATCTGGTTTTGGCGCTGCCTCACTTCGTAACATGTAACCCGTTCTCTAGGGAACAATGGGGCGCATGCTTTTATTTTTATCAACAGCACAAAAAAATGACGCAACCATCACAATCTTGCTCTGCAATGGTTACGTCATTTCTCCCACTTATACCGCTACTATGACTCGCTCTTACTTTTAGTTGTTGCAGTCAAGTGCTTCTTATTCCACTTAAACACCTTGTTCAGCAACATGTAGATATGGCTGGACTCCTTGGTCAAGATTGGACCTAAGATAGCCAATATGAGTACATATAAAGCAGCGAACGGCTGCAATATGCCAGATAGCCCTCCGGCAATACCTAAGTTTGCCATAATAATGGAGAACTCTCCTCTTGAAACGATTGTCAGGCCAATATTCGTCGAAGCTTTGTGAGACAGGCCTGAATTGCGACCTGCCATCATACCTGCAATGAAGTTGCCTACTATTGTGACTAAGGCAGCGGCTATAGCCAAGCCCGCAGCTCCTCCAAGGGAATACGGGTCGATGCTCAATCCGAAACTGAAAAAGAATATCGCACCAAAAATATCACGGAAGGGAATAACTAACTTCTCTATGCGATGTGCTTGTTCGGTTTCGGATAATACTAAACCAATTAGTAGCGCTCCAATCGCTTCAGCGATGTGAATGGTCTCAGAAAATCCAGCGATAACAAACAACAGCGCGAAAATAACAATAATAAAAGTCTCATTCGAAGTAATATTAAGCAATTTATTCAAGAGCGGCGTGCACTTGCGCGCAATGATGAAGAACATCAAAATATATCCTAGCGCCAATAAAATCGACATCAGTGTGCCGCCTAGTGAAGTCGCACCGCCAAGTACCATACCTGACACAACAGACAAGTAAACAGCAAGGAAAATATCCTCAAACATAATAATTCCAAGTATAAGCTCGGTCTCTGCATTCGCTGTCCGCTTCAAATCGACAAGCACTTTGGCTACGATTGCACTTGATGAGATCGTAATAATACCTGCAATAATGAGTGTTTCCAACAACGGAAACCCACTTAACCATCCGAACATTAGCCCGAGTGAAAAGTTAATCAAGATATAAATACTGCCGCCCACGGCAATGGAGCGCCCAGACTTGATCAACTTGCCGACGGAGAATTCCAGCCCTAGATAGAAGAGAAGGAACAGGACTCCGATTCTTCCAAGGAAAGCGATTATTTCCGCACTCTCGATGAACTTGAGATCAATAATCCCAATCGTTGGCGCATGAGGGCCAACCACCATCCCTAGTATGATGAGAAACGGAATGATGGAGAGCTTCAAGCGGTTAGCGACGAGAGCGCATATGGCAATTAAAGTTAATGCTACACCTACCTCAAATACCAAATGATTCTGCATGTATCAACCATCACTCCCTATAAACAGTTTGCGTTTAATTTCTTTCAGATGGTCACGCTGCCCAGATACAACCAATGTGTCACCACTCTCAATGATCGTTTCAGGCCCCGGATTAATAATTTTACACTGATTTTTTCTCAAGATAGCAATGATAATCATATCGAAGTTCTGTCTAATATCGAGTTCGCCGATCGATTTGTTGATGCAATTCGCACTTTCACTTACTTTGTGCCACTCGATAACGAGATCATCAAAGGCCATTTCGATATTTTCAAGCGCAGTCGGCTTGTATGTCATCCCGCCAATAATCGCTGCCAGTTGCCTTGCCTCCGAGTCGCTCAGTTCTACCATCGCCTTGCTCTCTTCCAAATCGTCTTTTTCAAAATGGTAAATGTCTCGACGTCCATCATCATGGATGATAATAACCATCCGTTCCCCACTTTGCGTATCGACCTGATATTTCATACCTATACCAGGAAGTTGAATTTCTCTAATATCCATCCCACTTATGGTCTCCTTTCGTGCTACCGTTATCGTTCCAACAATTTCTTGGCGCCATGAATAATATTTTCAATCTTCTCTTTACACAAAATATCTTGCAAATCGTGCAGTGCCTGCAAATCTGCCTTCGCCATAATGACGAGTCCATTCTCCTCAATAAAGGCAACTCTGTCACCTTCATGAATTTGAAGCACATCACGAATATGCTTTGGAACGGTGATTTGCCCCTTACAGCTTAGTTTGGCCATTTCCACCCCCTAACACTCCTTTCTTTCTTTGTATTCCAAGAAAATAATGAATTCCTTACTTTCCTTACTTTTTTATTGTACCACATTTTTATACCTTATGACACTTATTCGTCTAATTTCTTTGAAAAGGCTATGCTTCGCTTCATATAGGAAGGGGGTTCGTTTTATTATTCGTCGTTAACGCCGCGACTAAACATGAATCAGCATAAGTTCGTGCAGAACGTAAGGAAGAATGTAAAATGTGTAGCAAACACCTATCTCAGCAATACCTCGGCAAAAACGAAACAAGCTGCTTCCTGTTCACAGAAGCAGCTTGTAAAACACATATTTTTTGTTACACGTTTCGTTTCGAAATTAGACCCAGCTCTACTAATGCATTCGCGATGCCGTCCTCACCATTCGAGGCTGTAACCATATTGGCACACTGCTTTACCTCATCTGATGCATTGCCCATCGCGATTCCCGTCCCTACAAACTGTAGCATTTCTTTATCATTCAGCCCATCCCCAAAGGCAATGCTATCTTCTACTCGGGCATCAACTGCGCGCAAATACTGCTCAATGCCGCTTGCCTTCGAGCGTCCTTTCAACTGCACGTCTGTTGCTAATCGATGCCAGCGTACGAATTGCAGTTCAGGAAAGCGTTCAGCATAGCTTGTTATTTCTGCTTCTTCACAAAATAGCAAACCCTGATAGATCGGTTGTTCCTTATATAACTCGGCATTCACAGGCGGATGCGCGATTCCGTGATGACTTAAACTTTCATGGACTCGTTCATTCTCCATCGTGACTGTCCACGTATTTTCATTTATAAAACCAACCACGTGCTCGTTTGCTTGCGCCACATTTGCAAATTCACCTAACAGGCTGTCTGGGATTTGTTCAGCAACGATGACTTCCCCATTCCTTACCGCATACTGACCATTTAAGCTTACATAGGAATGAATATTTAATGCCTCGCGAACCCACTTAAAGGTTGCAGGCGTTCTACCTGTGGCAATAACCGTTTCAATTCCTGCCGCTTGCAACTGCTGCACCGCCTGACGCGTCGACTCTAATAGTTGCTGCTCGTCATTCAACAATGTTCCATCAATATCAAAAAATACGATCGGTTTCAAAACGCTTCCCCCTTCTCTCCTGCAAGTTATCTTTAGTTGTCAAAGCACCTACAGCCGCAAAATCGTAACGCCCGCAAAGGTTACGCCAATTTCGCGGTTTATCGAGATTTGTGTTACAACTTAACCTTAAAGTATGAAACGCTTTTCAGAGCAAGCCATTTTATTTTATAAATTTACGCAGTAAAATAGTGAGATACAACCAGCTTTTACAATCCATATAAGGAGTACCGACTGATGGCTAATATCAAGCAAATTGCGCGCTTGGCAGGCGTATCTGTTACAACCGTGTCACGCGTCCTGAACGACCATCCTTATGTTGCTGAGGAAAAGCGGATAGCCGTCTGGGACGCTATACGCAAGCTCGATTATACGCCAAACTTGAATGCAGTTAACTTAGCAACAGGACGCACACAAATGGTCGCTGTTCTGCTACCATTTGCTAATCATCCTTTTTTTGCAGGAATGATAGAAGGAATCGCATATGAGGCGTTGCAGCGTAAATACCGGATCGTCATTTGTCAAACCGACTATAAGCCAGAAGAGGAACGTAGCGCACTAGAATCGCTTCGCCGTAAGCAAGTAGATGGCATGATTATATGCTCCAAACAGTTAGGTTGGTCGGATATAGAAGGCTATGCTGCGGATGGCCCTATTGTAGCTTGCGAATATACCGATTCTTCACATATTTCTTCCCTTTATGTGGACCATTATGCGACGACAACACATGCGATGCAGACACTTATCGCACAAGGACATCGCCGAATTGGCTACGTGTTAGGCCGTCCCGATAGCTTTAATAGCGTGAACAGGCTACGTGCTTATAAGGACTGCTTGACGGAAATCGGACAAGCTGTTCATCCAGCTTGGATTTTTCATCATTGCTACCAAGTCGATCAGGGGGCGGACGTCGTGAAGTTGATCGCAAATATGAACGAACGGCCTACTGCTCTGCTCGTTGCAGGGGATCAATCAGCCGCAGGCATCATTATTGAAGCACGTAAGCAAGGGATGGACGTGCCTAGCGAATTGTCGGTTATTGGATTCGATAATATCCCGCTCGCGGAAGTACTCGATATTACAACATACAACTTGTCCAGCTTTGAATTTGGCTGCCTAGCGTTCTCAACTTTTTTTCGCCAGTTGACCACAAAGGGACAACCGCCAGAGAAGCATCAATTCCCTGTGCAGTTGATCGAACGCGCTACAGTGGCCAAAATACGTTAACCACAACGAAAAGAGCGACCCGCTTGCTTGAGTCGCTCTTCTTTATTCGTCAAGAAGTAAACGAAGAGGTTATGCTGTGTCCTTGCTCACTCGATTGATAGTTGTTCGACGCTCCGTTTGCTTCTGCACCATATGTCGATGACGTGATGCTGTGTACTTGACCGCTCGATTGATAGTTGTTCGGCACTACGTTCGCCTCTGGTCCGTGCGTGGACGACGTAATGCTATGCACTTGACCACTTGATTGGAAGTTGTTCGGCACTACTTGCGCGTCTGGGCCATGCGTAGACGCCGTGATGCTTTGCACCTGACCACTCGATTGGAAGTTGTTCGGCACTACTTGCGCGTCTGGGCCATGCGTAGACGCCGTGATGCTTTGCACCTGACCACTCGATTGGAAGTTGTTCGGCACTACTTGCGCGTCTGGGCCATGCGTAGACGCCGTGATGCTGCGCACTTGACCACTTGATTGGAAGTTGTTCGGCACTACTTGCGCGTCTGGGCCATGCGTAGACGCCGTGATGCTGTGTACTTGACCACTCGATTGGAAGTTGTTCGGTACTACTTGCGCGTCTGGGCCATGCGTAGACGCCGTGATGCTGTGTACTTGACCACTCGATTGGAAGTTGTTCGGTACTACATTCGCGTCTGGGCCATGTGTCGACGCCGTGATGCTGTGTACTTGACCACTCGATTGGAAGTTGTTCGGCACTACTTGCGCGTCTGGGCCATGCGTAGACGCCGTGATGCTGTGTACTTGACCACTCGATTGGAAGTTGTTCGGTACGACATTCGCGTCTGGGCCATGTGTCGACGCCGTGATGCTGTGTACTTGACCACTCGATTGGAAGTTGTTCGGTACTACTTGCGCGTCCGGGCCATGTGTCGACGCGGTTACGCTATGCACTTGACCGCGGTAACCAGGTTGCGATTGGCTGGTGTACGTCTGTGCAACCACATTATGTACACCGGTCGGCTGGTAGCCGCCAACATGGCTATTACTTTGCGTCCCGCTTGTAATTCCTCCACTTCCTTGCCGCCCACCATAGCCACCACTATAGTTCGTATAACCGCCTTGTGTTCCACTCGTAAATCCACCGCTAGAAATGCCACCACTAAAATGACGTTGACCGTTACCACTATGACCTGCAGAATTGTTGCTATGTCCGTAACTAACATGTCCGCCTTGGTATCCTTGGCTACCTTGCTGTCCAGCGGTGTTATTGCTGTATGTGCTAGCCACAATACCTCCTGTTAAGCCTCCGTAGCTACTACCATAGTTACTGGAATGCCCATAACTAGCATGGCCACTACCACCTTGATATCCTTGACTGCCCTGCTGTCCAGCGGTGTTATTGCTGTACGTGCTAGCCACGATGCCTCCTGTTAAGCCTCCGTAGCTATTACCATAGTTACTGGAATGCCCATAACCAGCATGGCCACTACCACCTTGATATCCTTGACTGCCCTGCTGTCCAGCGGTGTTATTGCTGTACGTGCTAGCCACAATGCCTCCTGTTAAGCCGCCATAGCTACCACCATAGTTACTGGAATGCCCATAACCAGCAATCCCGCTGCCACCTTGATATCCTTGGCTGCCTTGTTGTCCAGAGTTATTATTGCTGTACGTGCTAGCTACGATACCACCTGCCAAACCGCCATAGCCACTGTGGTTCGTATAGCTGCCATAACTAGATGGTTGGCTGTAATTTGCACTTCCATAGCTGACATGTCCGCCTTGATTTCCTTGACTACCTTGCGAGCCAGAATTATTGTTGCTATACGTTCTTGCCACAATGCCGCCTGATGAGCCCGCTCCGTGTACACCATTATTGCTACTCGATGCAGCAAAATGTTGCCCAAAATGTTGGTTAGCCATGCCTCTTCCTCCTATACTGTTTCACTTGGCCGAACCATTTGCTCAGCACTCGAAGTTAGTATGCATTTAAGCAAAGGAGGTTTATGCATCTCATTTTATATTTTTCCACCTCCGCACATGTTCCGAATCTTGATGAGTTGTACATATATGGACATACAAAAAGGCACCTCGTCCTCAATGGCGCGGTACCTTGTTCACTCTATTCAGTGATGTAGCTATCCTCCTGCTTTGTATATATCTTAGAAGTTAATATTGAATTCATGAAGTGTATTCGTAGATGTCAGAGGTCATTAACGTGCGTCTGGTAGCTTATGGTATGCGTTGTGCAATGGCTGTAGTTCCAACCACCTTTGAAAAGATAATCCTTGTCTCTGTTCGATTGCAAGCAGGTGATCCGAATTGTCCACGTGAACATCAAGTACAGACTTTCGTGGTTGCCATTTAATCGTAACGGGCAAAGCAAGTGTATCTGGGTAGCCAGGAATGGCCGAAGATAACTTTCCTGCTAAGGTCTGTTCTTGTAGGGAGCAAGTCGTTAGTAGTGCATCATATTGTTGACCACTCACTTGTATCCACACGTCCCAGTGAACATTACCGCGACCGTTTCCATTCGGCGCAGTCAGCCTACCACGAACATAGTAATATTCGTTATCTATAATACATTTTCCAGCGGACAGTACGCATCTCTCTTCTCTTTCCCACGGTTCAATTTCAGCCACATAGTAAGGTGCCGTACAGCCAGCTTGAATAGTTGGCATCAGTTGCTCCTGTTGTTGTTTACGTAATCTAAGTCGTGCAACTCTTCGACAACGATATTGTCGTTCTTTCATTAATGTTCCCATATATATCCTCTCCTCTACCATTACATTACGACAATTTGCGAGGAAAGTAGTGACTAAATTGTGAACACTTTTCAACAAAATTCAACAAATGAACTTCAATTCATGTAGAATCTTGTCGAATATTGATCATATTTGTTCCGATCTTAACCTTTGGGAGTCATCTAGTAATCCTTTGACACGAAATAGACTCATTTCATTCTCATCTAAAACATGTTGTAAAGTTCCCTGTTCTGCTAATTTATGCAGCTGCGCAAACGCCTCATCCATTGTCATACCAAGGTTGTATGCTAGCTCGGCTGTGCTGATAATTCCCTTGTTGTGCGATGCAATAGTTAAACAAGCACGTTCAACACATTCCTCATCCCACGCCTCATATTGATCGTTGTAATACGACAAAGCGAGGCCTACCCATATAACTCCCATAATGATATTCGTATAGCTGCTCTTCTGCCTCTCTTACCGATATCTTTGAAGAAGCCGCAACTTCAAATGGGGTTACGTAGCCTTTTTGTCGATACGCAATCTGTAAAACACATAATTCCTTATGACTTAAATAACGGATTTGCCGTTGACTTCCTTCATTGTCCAGTAAAGCTTCGTACTCGCTTTCACGCTTATTCATCTTGCGATAGACGAATATAATCCATCCCGACGACATAATGAACAAACTAAATACGAATACTTGTTGCTCCGCTAAGTCCCCCCCCACCATGTCTGATCCTTGACAGTAGCCGTAGACAATAAGTACAACGAGAGTCCTAGTACATATGTAGATAATAATCTTTTTACGAACACGAGATCGGTCTCCTTTCGATAGTTTGACATGAAAATAGTTCCACATCCCGATAATCATACATGGAAAAAAGGGACAGGCCTATGGTTTTGGGGCAATCTTAACATTTCTCTTCGAGCTGAAACTTTATCATTCACAATAAAGGGGTTTTATGGTAAATTGAAAAAAGGAGGGCTTTATCATGGAATTAAGTCTTATTTCATCAACCCTAATCGTGCTAGGCTTTTTAATCGCATTTGCGGTCATCATCGTTGTCGGCGTGCGAATCGTATGTAGAAATAAACCCGGAATGGCTGAACTTGTATACTTAGGCATTCTTTTCGTTACTTTGCTCGGCTCTGTGTATTTGTCCCTGTTTGGATCGATCGACATGGGGAACCAGCCCCTTATGATCGCCATCGTGTTTATTTCGGTATACCTCGCCTATAGACGAAAAAAAGATTGTTCGTAGTCCACTCACGGATTATACATAAAAAGGCCCCGCAAATGTATCGTTTGCGAGGCCTTCTCTTTTATCTGTTCAATAAGCTGCCCACATAACGGAGCAGTTCGTTGGCACATACCGAGCAATAGCCATGCTCATCAATTAATCTGGCGGTGACTTCATTAATGCGCTTGAGCTGATTTTCATCTGGCGTTTTCGTCGAAGTCGTAATCTTGACGATATCTTTTAAGTCCGTGAACAGTTTCTTTTCAATGGCTTCACGCAGACGATCATGACTGTTGTAGTCAAACTTGCGTCCTTTGCGAGAGTATGAGGACAATCGAATTAGGATTTCTTCGCGGAACGCCTTTTTCGCATTGTCAGACACACCGATTTGCTCCTCGATGGAACGCATCAGCCTTTCGTCCGGCTCCATCTCCTCGTCTGTTAACGGATCGCGAATTTTTTTCCAATTGCAAAAAGCTTCAATATTGTCGAGATAGTTCTCGAACAGCGTCTTGGCTGACTCCTCGAACGAGTAGACGAACGCCTTTTGCACTTCTTTTTTGGCCAAACTATCGTACTCTTTACGCGCAACCGAAATAAAGTTCAAATAACGTTCCCGCTCCTCCTTCGTAATGGAGGCGTGCTGATCCAATCCATCCTTAATCGCACGCAGAACATCTAGCGCATTAATGCATTGAAGGTCCTGCTTAATTAGAGCACTTGAAATCCGATTGATGACATAGCGCGGGTCAACTCCCGACATGCCTTCCTCACTGAATTCGGTTTGCATTTCCTTCAAATCGTTCTCTTTGTAGCCTTCCACTTCCTCACCGTCATACAGGCGCATCTTCTTCACTAAATCCATGCCTTGCTTTTTCGATTCTTTGAGGCGGGTTAAAATGGAGAATATCGCTGCGGCTCGCAGTGCATGCGGTGAAATATGGACATGCCCCATATCACTTTGCAAAATAAGTTTCGTATAAATTTTTTCTTCCTCTGTCACTTTTAAATTGTAAGGAATCGGCATCACAATCATCCGCGATTGCAGGGCCTCATTTTTTTTGTTGCTAATAAACGTCTTATATTCAGCTTCGTTCGTGTGGGCCACGATCAGCTCATCCGCGCTAATTAAGGCAAATCTCCCCGCTTTAAAGTTCCCTTCCTGTGTTAACGAAAGCAAGTTCCACAAAAACTTTTCATCACACTTCAACATTTCTTGGAACTCCATTAAGCCTCGGTTTGCCTTGTTCAGTTCTCCATCGAAGCGGTATGCGCGCGGATCAGATTCCGAACCGTATTCCGTAATCGTGGAGAAATCAATCGAGCCTGTAAGGTCAGCAATATCTTGTGACTTCGGATCAGAAGGACTGAACGTACCAATACCAATTCGGTTCTCTTCTGAAATAATGACTCTTTCTACGAGCACTTGCTCAATATCGCCATGGTATTCCGTTTTCAGCCGCATTTGGCAAGACGGGCACAAGTTGCCTTCAATGCGTACACCCAACTCGCGCTCTATTTCTGGGCGTAGCTCTTGTGGGATTAAATGAAGTGGCTCCTCGTGCATAGGGCAGCCTTTAATGGCATACACCGCTCCCCGCTCAGAGCGCGCAAACTGCTCCAAACCACGCTTCAGCATCGTTACGAGTGTCGATTTCCCCCCGCTGACTGGGCCCATTAACAACAAAATGCGCTTGCGTACGTCTAGCCTTTTTGCCGCTGAATGGAAATATTCTTCTACCAGCTTTTCAATCGCTCGATCCAGACCGAACAGCTCTTTTTCAAAAAATTTGTAACGTTTATGGCCGTTCACCTCCTCGAAACCGTGTGCCGCGATCATCTCGTACACACGGGCGTGGGCTGTCATAGCCGATGCGGGGTCGTTGCGCAGCAAGTCGACATATTCCTTGAACGTTCCGGTCCAGGCTAACCGTTCGCTCTCAGTACGATGCTCCGCTATTCGTTTGAAAATGTCCATCTCATTAACCTCCAATGCTCCCTATTTGCAACATAACCTTTCATCGCCGCTTACCTCTGTCTGCCTGTCAAAGTCATTTTACAAACGCCTTGGGCGCTGAATGCCTTTTCACTAATGGAATATCCTATAATAATTACAGGGTATTACATACGTATGCGGCAGCTCGGCATTAGTTTCACGAAATTTTGAGCCAAGTGGTAGGAATACGTCCACATCGATAGCGTGATATAATGCACATATATGCCTAACGGAGCAGTACGAAATGAAAAGGTAGAGGTGAGTAGCGTGCCCAAGCAAGCTCAAGCAGCACGTACACCCGGGCGGAAGGAGACGGAGTTGTACGCGCCTGTTAAAGCTTTTTTTGAAAAAAGCGGATACGAAGTGCGTGCCGAAGTGCGGCATTGTGATTTAGTCGCGATACATCCGGAACAGCCCGAAGCCGGGCCCATTGTGGTGGAAATGAAATCGACCTTTAATTTGACGCTTGTCCTGCAAGCGCTAGAGCGGCTGAAAGTATCGACGCAAGTGTATGTCGCGGTTGAAAAAAAGAGCGGCAGCCGCGGTCATCGGCCTACTGCGCTGATCGATTTGTGCAAGCGCCTCGGTCTTGGTTATATCACGGTGACGTTCTATAAGCGCAAGCCACCGTTGGTGGAGGTCGTGTGTGAGCCAAGTGAGGCGCAGACGGGACGCAAGCCTATTAAGACGCGAGCGGCACGGCTTGCGCGCGAGTTCGCTGGGCGTAGCGGCGACTACAACGTGGGCGGCAGCACGCAGCGGCAGCTTGTGACCGCGTATCGCGAGAAGGCGCTGCGTGTGGCAGCGGCTTTGCTGAGCGAAGGGCAGGAAGCGACGGCGCTCGCGGCTTTGCCGAGCGAGGCGCAGGAAGCGACGACGCTGGCGACTTTGCCGAGCGAAGCGCAGGAAGCGACGGCGCTGGCAAGCCAGCCCCAGCGAGCCGCGCACGTGCGCCTGCGCAGCGGCGTAAGCGATGCGGCTGCCGTCTTGCAGCGTAACTACTACGGCTGGTTCCTGCGAGAAAGCCGTGGCAAATATTCGCTCACACATGAGGGCAAGCAAGCACTAGAACAATACGCAGACGTCGTCCGCAACGCAGTGCGGGGAAGAAATCAGAACACCCCTTTTTAAAAATATAACCCCTCATTTCCTGAACAAATGAGGGGTTATATACACAGGTCCTATCTCCTTATTTTCAATGTAAAAACAAAAAAAGAAACCGCCCTTTTGCACCAGAGACAAGCTCCCCACAAAAGAACGATTTCCTTCTTAACTTATGCCCGCTCAACTCAAGAACGAAGCTGTCTTGCCTTCATTTCGCAATGTGCACTGAAGGCAACGCAGCTCCACATTCATTAATCTGAAGAACGTGCTGTAAATTCACTCACCGCTTCTGACAAACGCGACATGCCTGTGCGAATGACGCTCGGCTCAGCAAATGAATAGTTCAGCCTTAACGTATTCCGCTTCGCCTCGCTCGCATAGAACGGTTTCCCCGGTACGAAAGCAACGCCCTTTTCAACAGCGCACTTCAATAACGAGTCGGCGTGCAATCCTTCCGGCAACTCCACCCAGAAGAACATACCACCTTGCGGCAGGTTCCAACGCGCATTTTTCCATAAATCATTTTTCAACTCAGCTGCCATCGTCTCCATACGTTCCTTATAAACCGCAGCCAGCTTATGAATATGGTCATCTATATTAAATACTGCTGGATTAAGCATTTCTACTAAAATAAGCTGATCCAACACACTTGAATGCAAATCTGATGATTGCTTGACCTTAGCCATCATATTAATGATACGTTTATCTGCTACGACCCAGCCTGTACGCAGTCCTGGAGCAACGGTCTTACTAAACGTACTCGTATATGCCACAATACGATCCGCTTGCTTTCCTTCCAAAGATGCAATAGTTGGCACTTTATTAGAAGTAAAGCTAATATCGCCGTAAGGATCATCTTCCAATATTAACGTTTCCTGCTCACGACACAACCTCAGTAGCGCTTCACGACGCTCCAAGCTCCATACGCGCCCAGTCGGGTTGCTAAATGTCGGCACGACATAGACGAACTTCGGATTATACTGCTTCAACTTTTGTTCCAGATCATCTGGCAGCATACCGAAATCATCGCTCTCGACCGGAATCACACGCGCCTCGTTCATGCCTAACACTTGCAAACACGCCAAGTACGTTGGATCTTCCACGAGTACGACATCACCTGGATCAAGCAAAGCGCGAACATACAAATCTAGCGCTTGCTGTGAGCCGCTCGTTACCAAGATTTCATTCACATCAGCATGAATATTGCGATTTGCAGCCATACGCTGAGAAATGCTCTCTCTTAACGCCGTAACCCCTTCTGTCAATCCGTACTGCAACGCCTGCGGACCCTGATTGAACACTCGCTCCGCCGCGACGCGCATCGCATCTACTGGAAACCATTCATCTGCTGGCAATCCGCCTGCAAAAGATATAATCGACTTGCCTTGTGTCAACTTTAAAATCTCACGCACAACTGAACTTTCCACGGATTGTACTCGCTTAGAGAACGAATATTTCATCTATAACCGCCCCTTTCTGTTTCCAAAATGATACACCGTTTGCTATAGCAATGCAATCCTTTTACACCGCATCACATCGTGAAAGACACAAAAAGAGCCACTCTCTATTAGCAGCGGCTCCCCGTCTTACGATTTAAGATTGTTCAGACGATATGGATGGGTAAGGAATAATAATTTCCATAACAACCCCTTGATTTGGCGTCACTTTCCACTCCACATCTCCCTGTTGCGTTAACACGCGAGCCCTCATCTGCTTTAGGCCTCTTGATTGGACTTGCTGCCCAAACACGGCACCAGGATCAAATCCAACTCCGTCATCTTCATAATACATAATGATGCCATTCAAATCTGCCCACAACCCCAAGTAAATACGCTCGGCATAAGCATGCTTGCGTGCATTCATTAACAGCTCCTGTGCCACTCGGAACAAATGAAGCTTAAAGCTAGGCGACTGTGCATCAAGCAGCGGATGAACCGATCTTTCGAACGTAACCTCGCTCCCCAACTGCTCGAATTCTAAATCTATGTAATGTTGAATCGCATTTGCAAATCCAACCGTTTCAATCAACTTCGGTTGGAGCGCAAAGCATAGATGGCCAAGCTGCTGATTGACTGTCTCTAGCTTCTCCCCTGCCATCCGTAACTCCTCATGATTGATCGTATCTTTCCAAGAACTCCAATGCTTCAACGTCGTATTCAGTTCATGCAGCGGCTGCATAACCGTCTCTTGCACCGTACGAACGAGCTTCGCTTTCCCTTTTTCCTGTGTATCGAACAACGTCAACACGAGCTGCAATCCTTGTGGTGTTGTTGCATAAGAAGGATGTTGCATCGGCTGTTCATATGATTCTATACGCTTTTTCATTTCTTGCATGCTATAACTTTTATTCAAACCGATACGAACTAAACCGAACAATTTTTGAATCCAGTTGTTTTCTTCCATATTCGTTGTATTCGTACTCAATTCATGGTGCACAACGACTACGAAACAGACATAATCCTCATTTCGTTCCAGCTCAAACCATTGATAGTTTGGATGCTGACATTCACCTGTACGAATATGTCTTTCCAACAAATAATGATCAACATCTCCATTTATATACGTATCTAGCGATTCATGTGGAAACTTCATCACAACAGCTGCGCCTTTAATATACAAACCTTTCATAAGTGAATGTAAAATAACGTCAGCCGTATCAGGCACAGTTGAAACGGAACTCAAATCCCCCGATACGTTCTGAAGAAGTCGATGCAGCCTTGTAGAACGCGGATACATGACCGATTCAAGCTTGTTGCGGAAATATTCCAAAGAATAAAGGACAAATGTCAACACGATTACGATAAAAAGGAAACTAATGACTTGGTATGCCATCGTAGCAGTAGCGCTGAAAATAAGCCCATTAAGCCCAACGATAAGCGCACTAGGCACCATCGCGATCAGCAGCACCGTTACTGTGCGTCTGACCACAACATCAATATCGTAAAGACGATGAAACGCCGTTAAGTAAATAAACAAGATCGGAATAATAAAAGTAAACCAACCTGTTACGAGCGGAGAAACGATAAACGTCCCCCCGATCCAGCGCGGCAACAACGACAATACAATGACTGGTGCAAATGCAGCAATGATCGACAACCAAATAAAGCGAATTACGGCCGACAAATACGCCTGCTCTTTGCGATAACGTATCGATAAATGGGTAAGAACAATAATATTAAGTATGATAACGACAATCACAAATATGTAAGTAAACCAGTAACAAGTGCGATACACCGGATAGGCAAAATTCGGATGAAAATATAAAAGCTTACCGATCAGTTCCAAACCTACTATTGAATACAACACTACGAGTAGCCGCTTCGGAATGACAATACCGCCTTTTTCATGAAAAAACAAAATCAAAAAATGCAATAACATAATCGGAAATAAAGCAACTGCCGTTGTAATGAGAATCACACTAATCGGATCTCCACGAAACGAAGCCCCAATACACATATAAATAGTTCCCATTAAAAAAAATAGACAAGCTAGTAAACGCGCAGACGGTGCATGATTTCTTCTTCGCCATAAATATGCAGCAATCGCGAACAGGATCAATTCCGTCAAGAGCGGCATCAAATTCGTGGACCACTCTTTCGGCAGATCCGCTATGTAGATCGTTTTCGTATGTTCTCCTCGCGCTACCGTAATCCAGTCTACTTGCTCAATTGCCCGCCAACGCACAATATGTACATTTTGTTCAGGCGATTTCCCATCTATGCTCGTGACGACATCCCCGATGCGCAAGTCGTATTTGTTAGCGATATCCAACCTGTCCATCTCTGAAATGTGCCATTTCCCATTTTCCAACTGCGTGCGAATTCCAATAAAAGGGTGTTGAAACGTTATCCAAATAAACCAAATATGCAAGAGGACAAAAATGAGACCCCCTAGTTTAGGATAAATTTTTGAGCTCATAATCGTAATCCTCAACCTTTCTGCTACGCGGAACGAGCAGCAATGCAATCGATTTAACTTTGTCGAAAACTTTCATATAATCCGACAAAATTCTACAAACCTAAAGTGATTGTATATGACGTTCTGTATTGCTGCAATGTCTATTTTTTACGGATTTTGCAATTATGTTGACATACGTGCTAGAATAATAGAATGTTTTTTTACAAAATCGACTTCTTTCGAGGTGAATAGCGTGCAACCATCTATGCAAACGGAACGCGACACAAGCCGTCGCACCCGATCGAAGACGAGCGGAGCAAGCCCAAAATGGTTTCTTGTATTTTGGCTAGGTATGATCGTCACTGGCATGACAGCTACTTATTTTTATAGTCAACATATGAAGACTGTGATGCTGCAAGATTTGCACAAGCAAACCGAAGCTCAGCTGAAGCAAGTGCAGCAATCTTACGAGAAACGCTTGAACGGGCTTAGTGTACAGCTTGATTCGATGCAAAATAAAGTCGATGCGTTTAATGAATTGTTAACATTCACGAAAGATAACACATCGAACAAGACAGACAACAGCAACAAATTATATACACAACTTAATGAAGTGAAGAAGCAGTTGAATGAGCTGCAAAAGCAATTGAACTTGCTGAAATAAGTGAGGGATAACGATGAACTGGGAAATTAAACGAATCAATCGGTTGTTTATGCTAGCGACCGCCCCATTCTTGGGAATGATGATATTAATGCTCTCGACATCGCTCTCTACATCTTTTCAATTATCGTGGCAGCCACTAGCTGAACCCGTAGCCTTTAATCAGAAGCAGGCTGCGCTGGCCAAAGATATGGAGCAGGCGCGTAAGACTGCTGCGTATACGGTTGATTCTGTGCGCCGAGTTTCTACTATATATAAGCGCACAACGACGACGATGAACGATGTTGTTCGAGCGGCCTCTACTCAGGCAAAGCGCCCCGGCCAAATTTACGACCGACGTATATCCTCACGTCTTGGCCCCGTAAAGGAACGCATTAACAGCGACGATTTGCGTGCCGAACTGTATCGAATCGCCCAGCCTACATATAGTGGTTATGCTATGAAAGTAAAATTGAAAGACCCGAAAGCGATGCGAATGACGCTAGGTCATGACTCATACGGCAGCTCAGAAACGACGCTGCAAGCAGTAAGGCGCTATGGCGCGGTAGCTGGAATCAACGCCGGTGGCTATGCAGATGGAAGGGGCAAGCGTTTCCCGCTAGGCACGACTGTCATGAACGGAAACTATGTTAACAGTTTCGAACCGAGTCACAAAGATTTGACGTTCGTCGGCTTGAACAATACCGGCAAGCTTATCGGAGGCGAATTCCATAGTCAATCCCAATTGGATCGATTAGATCCGAAGTTCGGTGCTACGTTTGTTCCTGCGTTATTGGACAACGGTGTCAAGCTACCTATACCGGATAAATGGAAGACAAAGCCCCATCGTGCACCACGAACCGTTATCGGCAACTATAAGGACGATCAGCTCCTTATTATCGTAGCTGATGGTTACAATGAGAACGGCAGCTCGGGTGCTACACTCGAAGAGCTGCAAGCGAAGCTAATCAATTTAGGCGTTAAAGACGCCTACAATTTAGATGGCGGCGGCTCATCGTCATTAATTTTTAACGGACGTGTTGTTAATAGCCCGTCTGATGGTCAACTTCGACCTCTACCAACGCACTTTTTATTTTTTAAATAGTCTTACCTTGCACACTTAGCCTCTATTAACATAAAAGAATTGGTCAAAATTCACACCATTATCATTTGTTTTTTGGCATGTCTTGGTTATAATAAAGGAAGGTTATTGGAGGTGTGCATCATGTCCGTCGTATTTTGGATCATCATGCTCGTATTAGTCATGTTCTTAGTAGCCAACTTTACAGCAGGCTACAACGAAGACAAGACAAAAGGCTTGTAAGCAGAAAAGCTTCCCTACAATATGGGAAGCTTTTCTTATTCTTGCCTATCCACTACCATTGAACTTTATAAAAATATAGCATATGTTTAACGGTCAGACCTGCTCTTTTATATACATGAATCGGTTTCTCATCATTCGCATCCACACACAAATTCATCTTCTTAATACCTTGTCTGCCGAACAACTCGAACAAGCCGTTTTGAATCAGTCTCGTTCCAATGCCTTGATTTTGAAATGATGGTGCCACCGCAAAAAATTCGATGCTTCCTTCGCCAAATTCCGGCTCACACTCGACATAAATATATCCTTGGAGTTGTTCATTATCCCCTACAGATACGAGGACCTTGTTATGATCATTCAGCCTCTGTAAAATATCTAATCCACTATAATAGCTGTTCGGGAATGCTTCCTCATGCAAAGCGATAAAGGCTTCGTGCTGGTTAGGATCTAAATAGGGTAAATGAGCGACTTTCAGTTCGTCACACAATTGCTGTGTAGCATGGAAAATAGCATTTTCACCTGCTCGCTCCACGCCAAGCGTGTCCATGAAAGCAGCCATATACTGATGATGCTGATTAAAAAAGAAATAGGCTGTGGACACATGTTCTTGAACGAGTTCTTTGCCTGCTGTCCATAACAACTGCGCAATCTGAAGCCATTTCTCGCCCGATTCCGTATTCACAAACGGTCCCCATACTTCAGCCGTCCGCCTTTCACTATCGATATCGAAACCTAGCACTGCAATCAGCTCGCCGTCCTCATAGGCAGCCACAATGCTATCTTTCGTATCCCGATCGCTAAAATCATTCAGCAAACTATTTAATATTTCCTCTTCCTTTTCCCCACAATAGGCGATATGATGCGCTTCCCTATTGTTTAGTGTAAAAATAAGAGTTGCTGCCTCTTTAATATCCTTTACCTGATCGATTCTCAGCACGAATAACACCCCTGATGTTAGTTTGGATAAAAAAATTAGGAGCTCTACCTAAAGGTAGATGCTCCCATTTTTCTCTTGCTTAGCGAATCAATTGCGTCATGTCAGTCATGCATTGTGAACATATGTATCGATCTTTAAAATCTGACACACCGTCCATGGATCCACAGAACACACATTTTGGACGGTAGCGCTCCAAAATAATGTGGTCTCCCTGTACCAAGATTTCGACAGGATCCCCCTCGTTCATTTGGTAACGCTTCCTGAGTGATTTTGGTAATACTATACGTCCTAATTGGTCTACTTTGCGGACTACACCGGCAGGTTTCATAAGTTCCACCTCTCTCGTATATACTCTTCTCATGATTACCCTTGAAACTACCGCTCTATCTACTTCGATATACCTAGGCAAAAATCCTGCTGAAATTTGTCAATAAGTTTTATTTTTATTCAGTTCCTGTAATAATGTGTCCGAAATGAATAGAATAAAACTACATCATACTCGTTTAAGCCTTACTTTTCGCCTATTTTCAAGCAAATTCAATGTTTCAAGATCGACAAATTCTGCACCACTAAAAAGCAATTAAATCGAAAATATAGCAAAAACAAGACTAATGACTCTGTTACTTTGTATCTAAACGTTGTCATTATGTATATCTTTATGACTATTTTATCACAATTGAATTATAGTCATAACGATTTATTTTTATATTTCATCAAAATTACGAGAAATGAAAAAAGAACTATACCTTTACCATTTATAAAAATGATAATTGGAATAGTTCTTTTTTTGCTAACCAGATGTCGCCTAATCTAAATTAGGGAAACCAAGCTGCCTTAAAGCTTCAAATAAAATAATGGCAGCCGAGTTGGACAAATTAAGCGAACGCACCTCTTTTGTCATCGGCATACGAATACATGTTTCACGATTAGCTTCGATCAGTTCCGCCGGCAATCCTTTGGTTTCTTTGCCGAATACGAAGAAATCGCCATCTTGATACTCAAATTGGCAATAATGATTTGTCGCTTTCGTCGAGGCATAAAAAAAACGCGCATCCGCGTATTTATCCAGCACTTCTTGGAACGAATCGTGGTATTCAATATTTACAGCGTGCCAATAATCGAGTCCAGCGCGCTTTAATGTCGCATCGTCAGTTCGAAATCCAAGTGGACGTACCAAGTGTAGATGTATGCCCGTTGCCGCGCACGTACGCGCGATGTTGCCCGTATTGGCAGGAATTTCAGGTTCGACAAGTACAATATGCAGAGCCATCCGTTATTCACCTCACATTCCTATCTATTATACACCAATTTACACAAACACGCGTATACTTGCGCGATTTAACACCCATTTTACATGACCTTAATATGGTGTTAATTGTTCGCATTCATAATACATGTATAACATGGTATCAGGAGGTACGCGATGAAGTCGAAAATTTTAGTTGTCGATGATGATCCTTCAATGTTGATTCTTATAGAATACAATTTAAGACTGGCTGGTTACGAGGTATTATGTGTCTCAGATGGTGAATCCGTGTTTGAGGTGTTAACCAAATTCCGTCCGGATGCCATCGTTCTCGACCGCATGCTGCCGCAAACGAACGGTTTAGACGTGTGCCGTAGGCTGCGCACGCAGCACAATATGGTTCCGATCATTATGCTGACCGCCATGCATGAAGTGAGTGAACGCATCGTAGGCTTGGACAACGGCGCTGATGATTATATGACAAAGCCTTTTAGCCCGCAGGAACTTATTTCACGCATTCGTTCACTGATGAGACGTGTGCAAACGCTGCCTTCTGATGCCGAGGGAACGATTTATGAAATTGGTGGCTTGACCGTTATCGAGAAGCAGCGTGAGGTGCTCTTAAACGGCCGTAGCATCGATTTAACGCCAAAAGAGTTCGAACTACTCGTCTTTCTATGCCGCCACCGTGGCAAGGTTCTGAGCCGCCAACAATTGCTACATGGCGTGTGGGACTATCATTTTTTGGGCGATACGCGCATCGTTGACGTTCATATTAGTCATCTTCGTGACAAGTTGGAAAAAAACGCGCGCAGCCCTGAATTTATTGTGACGATCCGCAATGTCGGCTACAAGTTGGCCGACACCGTCAAGCAATGTCTGGCTGCATCGACTATTTATCCACAGCAAGCATAAACGTAATCTTTTCATGCCAAACCCGCCTGCACCATATGCAGACGGGTTTGTTTGGATATAGCTATTTGTTTTGGTCATCAGTATAGACAATGCTGCCTTTTAGCTGACCTGTAGTCACCGCTTATACACGTATATCTAACCATTCTGCTGCTGAAATTGACGCATAAACTGCGCCAAAGCGTCGCAGTTCTCATAAGGAACCGCATTGTAAATCGAAGCACGCAGGCCTCCAACACTACGGTGCCCTTTTAAACCGATAAAGCCTGCTTGATCGGCTTGCTTAATGAAGGCCTTCTCCAGCTCTTCATTGCCTAAGCGGAACGTTACGTTCATCAAGGAACGGCTGTCCTTATGCGCACAGCCACGGAAGAAGCCACCGCTCTCGTCAATCGCATGATACAGGAGCTGTGCTTTCGCCTGATTGTTGCGCTCCACCGCCGCTAGGCCACCCTGTGCCTGAATCCATTGCAGCACCAAGTTAACCATATAAACCGAAAATGAAGGCGGTGTATTGTACAGCGAATTATTTTTAAAATGTGTACTGTATCTCATAATCGTTGGGATCGTCTTTGGACTGTTAGCCAACAATTCCTCTTTTGCGATAACGACTGTAACACCGGAAGGGCCTAAGTTTTTTTGAGCCCCAGCATAAATGAGATCAAATTGAGAGACGTCAATTGGACGGCTAAGGATATCACTTGACATATCCATAATTAGAGGCACGTCTTGACGTGTCGGATATTGCGCGAATTGAGTGCCTTCGATCGTTTCATTCGAGGTTAAATGCACGTAAGCAGCGTTCTCTGGTGCGACGATTTCATGTGGCTGCGGCATACGCATATAAGCATCGCCTTCGGTTGAGGCAACGACCTTCGTCTCCCCGATTAACGCCGCTTCCTGAAGCGCTTTGTTCGCCCAAGCACCGCTGATGACATAGCCTCCGACCTTGTCAGGTGTCAACAAATTCATCGGAATCATCGCAAATTGAGTGCTGGCTCCCCCTTGTAAAAACAATACATCGTAGCCATCTGGCACTTGCAGCAATTGCTTCAACAGTAATTTCGCTTCATTGTGTACTTGCTCATAAACAGCTCCACGGTGCGACATTTCCATAATGGACATGCCTTGATTACGAAAATCTACGAATTCGGCTTGCGCTCGTTCTAACACTTCCAACGGCAATGCAGCTGGCCCCGCGTTAAAATTGTATGCTCGTTGTTGCTGATTTCCCATCCTTATCCCCACCTTCTGCTGGTCTTGATCTAAATTATTGTAATGATAGCAGGTATCTGCACGAGCTTCAATATCCAAATCAGAACTAAATCCGAAAAAAGACGTAATAGTTCAGCTGTTTCGTTCGGATTTTAGCCACATACGAACTACATACCATAACGTTACTACGCAAAAGAACCCGCATTACTGCGAGTTCTTGTGAAAAGTGCTATTCAACTATCGTGTCGAATGATGAATGATGCGTTCAAAAAATGATGTCGATTAGCAGTCAAAATAAAGGCTATACTCTTGCGGATGAATACGAATCGCAACCGACTTCGCTTCTCCACGTTTGAGGCTGATATAGTTATCGATAAAGTCTTTCGTAAATACGCCGCCTTCCAACAAGAACTCGTGGTCTGCCTCCAGAGCATCCAACGACTCTTCCATCGTGCCAGGTACGCTACGAATGTCTTTCTTCTCCGCATCGGACAAATCATAGATGTTGCGGTCATATGGGCCGTAACCCAGTGCGCTCGGGTCAAGCTTGCGCTTAATTCCGTCTAAGCCTGCCATCAACATAGCTGCAAACGCCAAGTATGGGTTAGCGGTAGAATCAGGCGTGCGGAATTCAATACGGCAGCCCTTAGGCGTTACAGCAGCGACCGGAATACGAACAGCTGCGGAACGATTTCCTTTGGAGAACACAAGGTTTACTGGCGCTTCGTAACCTGGTACAAGTCGTTTAAACGAGTTCGTACTTGGGTTTGTAATCGCAAGCAGCGCCGGAGCGTGATGCAAAATACCACCGATATAGTGCAGCGCCATCTCGCTCAAGTTCGCATAGCCACCTTTTTCGTAGAACAACGGTGTGTCCCCATTGAAAATGGACTGGTGCACGTGCATACCACTACCATTGTCGCCAAACAGTGGCTTTGGCATAAATGTTGCTGTCTTACCAAATTGGCGTGCCGTATTGTGTACGATATATTTGTACTTCATCAAATTGTCTGCTGTACGTGTCAATGTATCGAAGCGGAAGTTAATCTCGCCTTGACCTGCAGTTGCCACTTCGTGGTGATGACGCTCGATGCGCAAGCCTGCTTCTTGCAACAAGCGACACATCTCACTGCGCAAATCTTGCTGTGTATCGATAGGAGCAACCGGCACATAGCCGCCTTTAGTTTGAATTTTAAAGCCGAGGTTGCCGCCATCTTCTTTACGATTCGTATTCCAACCAGCCTCTTCTGAATCCACAAAGAACGAAGCACTGTTCATTGAATTTTCATAACGAACTTCATCGAAAATAAAGAACTCTGATTCAGGTGCAAAGTATGCATCCGTGCCTACACCTGTCGTTTGCATGAATTCCTCTGCCTTTTGCGCGATACTGCGCGGGTCACGTTCATAACGAACACCATCTGGGGTATGGATGTTACACATGATGATTAGTGTCGGATGAGCTGTAAAAGGGTCCACATAGCTCGTGTCTGTGTCAGGCATCATAACCATGTCAGATTCCTCGATACCGCGGAATCCTGCAATGGATGAACCGTCAAATGCTACGCCGTTCTCAAACGTTCCTTCTTCCACCTCTGTAGCAGGCAAGCTGATATGGTGAGCACGCCCCATCAAATCCACAAAACGGAAATCAACATATTGTATGTTTTTCTCTTTAATAAGCTCCAAAATAGCGTTAACAGACATCGTAACTCCTCCTAATCCCGAACATTAAACGTCCATTCCCCGTCAATTGTTCTTTTTCGTTTTTATTGTTAGAGTCATTATAGATCTTGAAGTAAAATTTCGTCAATAGTCATGTCAGGTATTTTTTATATTTCATGTAAGGTATGCTAACACGCACAAATCAGTATACAAATTATGCAAAAAACCTTGCCAAACATACCCAAAAGTATGTCTAGCAAGGTTCAATTAGAAAAAATTATTCAATTTTTACTTTTTCCATGTCAAAAAGTGTTCCGCGGGTTGCTTCACCGTATTAAAGGTTTTCCCGAATAATGGTGCCATCTGCTCAAAATCACGCAACAAAGCAGCAAATTGATCAGGGAACAAGGATTGTACACCGTCGCCAGTCATGGAATTGTCTGGATCGGTATGCATTTCAATAATGAGTCCGTCCGCTCCTGCGGCAACGGAAGCTTTGGACATCGGTTCTACCAACTCACGTCTGCCTGTCCCGTGGCTAGGATCAGAAATGACCGGTAAATGGCTTAGCTGCTTCATGACCGGAATAGCAGTCAAATCAAGTGTATTGCGCGTGTAGGTCTCAAACGTCCGCACACCACGCTCACACAGCATTACATTCGGGTTGCCTCCAGCCAAAATATATTCCGCTGCATTCAACCACTCATCGTATGTCGCGCTAAAACCGCGCTTCAATAGAACAGGCTTGCCGCACTCACCCAGCTTGCGCAGCAAATCAAAGTTCTGCATATTACGTGTGCCGACCTGCAAAATATCTGCGTATTCTGCACAAATATCTACATATTCAGGTGTCATAACTTCCGTTATTGTCAGCAGGTCATGCTTCTTACCCGCTTCAGCCATCATAACTAGACCTTCCACACCAACACCTTGGAAGCTGTACGGACCGGTACGTGGCTTAAATGCACCTCCACGCAGCACCTGACCACCCGCAGCTTTAACAAGACGGGCAGTCTCATCAATTTGTTCTGGCGTTTCTACCGCGCACGGTCCTCCCATGATAACAAGGTTGTCCCCACCTATTTTCACGCCACGGATATCAATAATCGTATCTTCGGGATGGAAGTCACGACTTGCCAATTTGTAAGACTTCGTAATTTTGACTACACTTTCAACGTCTTTCATTTGGCGCAAATGTTCAGCAAGCTTCGGTTCAGCTTTGCCTACAATACCGATAACCGTACGGTCTGCACCACGGGAGACGTGTACTTGTAATCCTGCACTTTCAATGACACCGATAATAGCTGAAATCCGCTCTTCTGTCGTATTGTTCGATACGATAACAATCATGACTTTCATCCTTTCGTCAGCAATATCTATGCTGTTCATTATTTTATATTTCATCACTTTCACACTAAGACGCTTATACGCTTTTAAGCTTTCATTCGTTAAAGTAACTATACTTGAATATGAGCTCGTTCGTCAAGACCTTTCACAACTTAATTTCGCACTGAATTCCGTAACTTAGCTTCGCAACTTTGCTACGCAGTCTAGTTCGACGTCACCGCACAAATATAATAAAACCACCTGTTTCCCAGCTAACGCTGTTCGATACAGGTGGCTATCATATTTATTTTAACTTATCCAGCTTACGCTCTTTTCTCGCGCACTACTGGCAGCAACTTCGCCATATTCACTGTCCGTTTTAACTCCCACGTACTTTCATCATTCGGATCATACTGTTCTAAGAAAGCAACAACTTCCTTCGTGAGAGGCGTCGGTGTCGAGGCACCGGACGTAACACCTACTTTATTAATGCCTTGCAACCACTCAAGCTTAAGCTCACTCAAGTCGGAAATCCGGTATGCTGGCGTTCCGGCAATTTCCTCAGACACTTGAGCTAAGCGATTGGAATTGTTACTGCGCGGATCTCCGACAACAATAACAAGCTCAACCTGCCCAGCTTGTTCGGCAACGGCATGTTGACGATCTTGCGTAGCCATGCAGATTTCGTTATGAATTTCGGCCCCTGGATACTTCGCAATAAGCCTGTTCATAATGTGCTTAATGTCCCACTGGCTCATTGTCGTTTGATTCGTAATGATGATACGCTCTGCATCAATTGACAACTGTTCAATTTCTGCTTCCTGCTCAATAAGATGAACTTTATCAGGTGCTACACCAATTGCCCCTTCAGGCTCAGGGTGACCTTTTTTGCCGATATAGATGACCTCATAGCCGTCGTCAGTCTTCTCACGAATCAGATCATGCGTACGCGTTACGTCAGGGCACGTCGCATCCACCGTCGTCAATCCTTTATCGCGCGCTTTGCGACGAACTTCAGGAGACACGCCGTGAGCAGTAAAAATAACCGTTCCCGATTCAATTTGTTCCAAAATTTCCATGCGATTTGGCCCATCAAGTGTAATAATGCCTTCATTTTCAAACGCATCTGTAACGTGGCTATTGTGCACGATCATGCCTAATATATAAATCGGACGTGGTAAATCCAAATTACGCGCCGTCAATTGTGCTAATTTCATTGCATCAACTACCCCGTAGCAGTAACCGCGCGGTGTAATTTTCATGACTTCCATCAAGCCACCTGCTTTCTTCATGTTCGCCTACTCTACATTATAGCATTCTTAACCGTTCTAATACGAATCTAGAGTTAAGTAATCTACCCTTACCTATTATACCGGATGAAGGTTTGCCTCGTCGACAACTGTAAGCGGCAGCCATATGATGAACGTCGTACCTTGTTCAGGTTGAGTCATGACTTCGACCGATCCGCGGTGCTCATCAATAATCCACTTCGCAATGGACAAGCCAAGGCCTGTGCCTGAAGTGACACCCCTTGAAACATCCGCACGATAAAAGCGTTCGAAAATATAAGGCACTTCACGCTCGTTCATGCCCATGCCTGTATCTTGCACTTTCAAACCAACTTGATTGTCTTGCCTGATCGCTTCCAAGCTAACCGTACCTGCCTGTGTGTATTTGAACGCATTTTCGATAAAAATAAAGAGCATTTGCTGCAAATAATCTTTATTCCCGTGCACGACAGCACCTTCCAAAGCAGCTGTATCTCCTATGACCCACTCTGCCTTGCGCGGCAAAAACTGCGCTCGGCGCACAACTTCTTCCACCAGCAATTTGATGTCCTGCGGCGATTTTTCCATTAAAGCGCCCGCATCTGCCCGTGCCAGCGATAACATATCATTGATGAGTCGACTCATACGCCGCGATTCATCCGCGATATCACTTAACGCTTCCATCGACATCTGATTACGTTCATTTTCGGTAAAAGGCAACGTTTTCGCTTCATTAATCCACATTTTTTCGAGGAGATCTACATTTCCTCGAATCGTCGTGAGCGGCGTACGCAACTCATGAGAAGCATCTGATACGAAGCGACGCTGCGCTCGATAAGCTTCGTCCAATTCATTGTAGAACGTTTCCATTCGACCTAGCATGTTATTTATCGTATCCGTAAGCTGACCGATCTCGTCTTCTGGCGGCCCTTCTCTACGAATACGCACACTTAGATCGGCTCCCTTTTGAATACGATCCGTGGCGCGAATAATATTTTCAATCGGACGCAACGATTTTTGCGCAAGAAACAATCCCAACGAGAACGCTAACACAACCGTCACCATCGAAGAAATAATTAATACGCTTTTTAACTCGCGAATAAAACGGCCTTCTACTCCCGTATAACGAGCGACTTGAATAGCCCCGACAATTTGTCCACCTTTTCTTTCGAGCGCTTTTTCTAGAACGACAAACTCGTACCCCTTGTCGAACTCTTTACGAAATCCCGACTTAATTTCACCTGCTTTACGCGGCGTCTTAAGCTGAATATCGTTGTCGTACAGATTAGAGCTTCCTTTCACTTGACCGTTTGTAAAATTAACAATTTGTACGAACAACTGCTCATACTCTAACCGCAACACATCGGATTGCGGAAGCTCAAAATTCAGCCCGCTCCACAAATCTCCCTCCGAGTAGATCGGGAGTTTATCCAATTGTTGCTCAAGATCATTTTTCACTTCTTTATATACGTTGTAATCCGCAAAGGCGTAAATCGCAACGCCGAACAGAAATAAGGTAAATGCAAGCAGCGCTGAATACCAAACAGTCAGTCGCAGACGAATCGACATTCGTTATGAGTCTCCTCTCAGCACATAGCCTGTGCCGCGTATCGTCATAATGATGCGCTTGCCGCCATGCTCTTCTGTTTTTTGTCGAAGCATCGCAATATAAACTTCGAGTACGTTGGATTCACCACTATAATCGTAACCCCATATTTTTTCCATAATGACATCGCGTGACAGGACACGCCTCGGGTTTTGCATAAACAAATGTAGCAACTCGAACTCTTTGGCCGTTAATTCAACTGCCTGACCGTCACGCTTCACTTCCCGTGTATGCAAATCCATCAGAATATCTTCAAATGTCAAACGATGACCTCCGCCTTCACCTTCCGAACGACGTCGCAGCAATGCCCGCACACGCGCTAGCAATTCTTCAAGGGCGAAAGGTTTGACCAAGTAGTCATCCGCGCCCGTGTCGAGTCCTTTCACCCGATCCTGCACTTCATCTTTGGCCGTAAGCATTAATACAGGCACTGTACTGCCCGCTTCACGCATCCGACGGCATACTTCCCAACCGTCTACCTCAGGCATCATCACATCTAAAATGACAAGCTCCGGCTCGCGAATCATCATTTCTCGCAACCCTTCCGCTCCATTAGCAGCAGTACGCACTTCATAGCCTTCAAAGACGAGACCGCGACGCAGCATCGACGTTATTTTTTCATCATCATCAATAATTAAAATGTTTGATCTCATAACGCTCTCCTCCACCTTCTCTTTCCAACTACCCCAATTGTTATATATCTTATTATAACCGTAATCGTATCATACGAAAGGGAAGCAAAGAACTGCTTGGCAATTCTCGCTCCCCTTTCCTCATCCTTCTTCCTGTAATTCCAATTGCCTAGCCCAGTTACTTAGCAACTAACGGCGCTTATTTTCATACTTGTTGCGGTCACCGATTTTAGCTTTCAAGTCGATTTTTTTGTCGTTACGCACAACTTGAAACGTTACTTCTTCACCAACTTTTTTCGTTTGAATCGCTTCAATCAGCTCTTGACTCGTGCCATACTTCGTTCCATTCATACCTGTAATGATATCGTAAGGACGTACATCCGCCTCATAAGCAGGTGTACCGAACATCACCTCTTGAACCATGGAACCTTCTTCGTATTTAATACCAAGTTGCTCCGTCAAGTCTTTGGTTACCGTTCGCAACGTTGCGCCAATAAACGGAGTCGGCTCCTTCGGAATTTCTTTGTTCGCTTTTAAATCTTCAACCACTTTTGCAATCGTGTTCGACGGAATGGCAAAGCCAATACCTTGTGCCTGACGGCTGACAGCTACGTTCATACCGACAACTTCGCCTTTCATATTCAAGAGCGGGCCACCAGAGTTACCTGGATTAATAGATGCGTCTGTTTGCATCAAGTTCTTGTACTCTCGTGTGGTTCCGTTATCATCGATCGCAATCGTACGTCCGCGCTGGCTTAGTACGCCAACTGTAACCGTGTGGTCGAATCCACGTGGGTTTCCGATTGCAACAAGCCAATCACCGACTTGCGTCGCATCAGAGTTGCCCATAGGTAGTGTTGGGAAGTTGCCTTCGCCTTCAATCTTCAGTACTGCCAAATCCAAATCTTTGCTATGGCCGAGCAACTTAGCAGTGAGCGGCTTATCATAGCCTTGCACCGTAACCTGAATCAGTTCCCCACCTGCAATCACGTGTTCATTCGTTAAAATATATCCACTTTTATCAAAAATAAAACCTGTACCAGAACCGAGTGGCTGCATTTCCGACTGCGATCCTGAATTACGTCCGCTATCATACGAATCTCCAAAGAACTCACGGAAGAACGGATCATTCATCCAAGGATTTGCGCTTTTATTGCTGCCCGCTTTGGCCATCGTTTCAATCTTAACGACTGCTGGGCTGGACTGCTTCGCAACCTCCGCTACACTTGGAGCGCCATCTGGGAATGGTGTGCCTGGATTATTGGTCATTACCGCCTCTGGAGCACTTGTGTTCCCTCCACCTGCAATCGCTTCGCCGCCCGTAAATAGATTCGTCCGATCCGCTGTATACATAAGTGCGCTAATAACGAGCATTCCGGCTAAAAATGAAGCAAATACCGTACGGAATGACGTGCTTCGACGCTTATTTCCTTCATTATACTTCCAGTTCCCTTGAAACGGAGGCGCTTGAACATGCTCCCCTTGCCCCATATAACTAGATGCATTGGCATCGGCCTGCATCTGGCCAACTGCCCCTGCTTCTCCGCGTCCATAATGTTCTCCGCTTGGCCCGACTTGGCGTGTCGAGCTAGAGAAAGGTAACGGCTTGACTGGAGCTGGTGGCGTCACTTGCACTTGACTCTTATGCCCACCAGTGTCTACTGATGTAGTCGTGTCTGGTGTTTGGCTTCGATTGGCGGACTGGTATGGGCCGTACGAATAATAATAAGGCGACCCTTTCTCGTTCGCTTGTGAATCTGTCACTTTCGAACTTGATGCCTGAACGGCTTCCTCTTGCTTCGTTTCATTGCTCACATGATCAGTTGTATTAAGGTCACCCGTACCGGATGAAGGATAAGATTTGCGTTGCTCTTCCATATACATTTACCTCCCAATTGATATATCCTGTTTGTCTAGCAAGACGAATGCGATGTTGTTGACGTTTCGTCTTGGCGTCTATGTTCTATATGTTTATCTTGAACTATAAACCTTAAACTTACCTTAAAAAAAGGATAATACAAAATAAAAGGTTATAAACTTCGATAACATTCCATAAAAAAAGCCAACCACATCAGTTTGTGGTTGACTTCACTTACTCCAAACAGCTAACCAAGTCTACGTTCAGCCTCTGCTAAACGATGACGAGCTTTGCCCACATCGTCAGCAGACAGCTCAGCATCAACGTTAGCAGGCGCTTGAAATTGATTGACTACTGCGCTCAACATTGGCGCGCCTGCTGTCTTATCATTTCCTTCGCAATACACATGCTTGAGAACGATTGGCTCCAGCAACCGAATATGTCCCTCGCCGTCATCCACTTCATTGTCATAAACATTCTCCAACGCTTTAAACGGGATACGCAGCCATAGCGTATGATCATCGTTTAACGGGCAATCATAACTTCCGCCCTCATAGCTCCAATTACCACCGATCGAAAACCCAAGTGGTTCCAAAGCTTCCGTTACCTCTTGGATACGAAATATTTGATTTGACACCGTACTATGTAAAGACTGCATTCAAATGTTCACCCTCGTCGCTCAAGCGCTCTATTTAGACTGTAGCTATAGGATAGACGAAATGCATGTCCTTTAACCACTCTTAGCCCACCCTTTTCGAAACGCCAACACTGCAAGCTGTGTTCGATCTTGCAGTTCACATTTCATTAATAAGTTGGATACATGTGTTTTTACGGTCTTAATGCTAATGTGCAGCTCATCGGCAATGTCACTATTGGACTTCCCCTCTGAAATAAGTAGCAGCACTTCCATCTCCCGCTCCGTAATCCCGTCACGAATCGGCTGTGCTGCCAGCTTGCGCAAGCCGCGTGTCAGCGCTTGTGATACGTCGCCGCTCATTACGGGCATCCCACGAACGACACTCCGCAAAGCGCTTACAAGTTCATCTGCAGATACGGTTTTTAGAACGTAGCTAACAGCTCCTGCTTGTATCGCTTCTACGACTTGCTCATCTTCCATAAAGCTGGTAAGCATCATAATTTTCAAATCGGCATACTGCTGCACCAACTGCCGCGTAGCCTCTACTCCGCTTATCTCGGGCATCATTAAATCCATAAGCACAAGATCAGGCAATTGCTGCTTGGCTGCTAATTGGGCTATCTCCTGTATCGCATGCAGCCCACCGCTCGCTTCGCCAACGATCTCGATCTCAGGATCTAGCATGAGATACGTTTTTAAGCCAAGACGAACCATTTCGTGATCATCAACAAGAAACACTTTAATCGACTGCCCCATTGAACTTTCCCCCTAGTCGGAATCCATGCCCAGCTCTGTATCTTCAACAAGCGCAATCTCTTCAAATAAAGGAATGTAAGCGCGAATTGTCGTCCCCGCTCCTGATTGACTAATAAGGTCCAAATGGCCCCCTAATTTATCGACTCTTTCACGCATCGTCAGTAAACCGTAGCTGCCTGTTCCTCTAGCTGACTGTAAATCGAACCCGATGCCATCGTCAGCTACCACCAATACAACTTGCCGCTGCGTTTCGTGCAGCGTTAGCGTAACTTGTCTAGCTCGGGCGTGCTTGACCACATTGGCCATTGCTTCTTGAATCATGAGAAAGCATTGATATTCCTTCGCTTCGGACAAGTTCGTTCGAACGTCAACCTCAATCTTGCCTTGCAGTCCATTTTGGCGGCAATAATCGGGAAACCATTGCTGCAATGCCTCTTGCAAGGTATGTCCATTCAACTCCAACGGCCTCAGCTGCGCAATTAACACCCGCATTTGCCGTTGGGCCGTATGCGACATTTGAATAAGCTGCTCGACCAAAATACGCGCCCTTTGCTCATCCAAATCCATCACCTTAGGTAGTGATGATGATGCCATATGCAGCGCGAACAATTGCTGACTGACGGTATCGTGCAAATCACGCGCCAATCGCCGACGTTCTTCTACGATAACCGCCTCGCGTTCCTGATCACGCTCCATTACATCTTGTTCCGACAATTTTTGCAGCAAGTGTAGCTTCGGTTCAATTTCGTTAATCATGTTATTAAAGTCCTCGTACAATGGACTGAAGCCGTTGCTGTCCTGAACCGGTATTCGAACCGACCAATTCCCTTTCGTTACTTGCATCATATGCTCTTGCAGCACATCTAAACGACGCTGTATCCTCAACCCCGTTACATAACCGGCGATCAATGCTATCGATAAAATAAGAACGACGACGTACATCCACCAATTATCATCGACAAGTACGTTATCTAAGGCAAACCATAATCCAATGATAGTTAGGCAACCGACAACAATGAACGATAAGAGTAGTTCCCATTTTGTACTATCTGTGCTGCGAATCCAACGCGTAATCATGCTTAACCTACCCGTGTAACTTTTACGGTACCGATTAACGTATTGATCGAAATATGTATTTTTTTGCCTGTCTCATAAAAATGTGGAGTAGTCATACTTCCCGTATTTCCTATCCCTTCCTTCTTTTCCCCTAGCACATTCACCTCTCCGATGACAGCAGATGTCGTGATGTTAAGCCCTAAATCCATATCATAAGGAAGAAATACTTTGACATCCCCAATAAAAGAGGAGATGTTAATATCCGTTTTACCGTAAGGAATTTGTGCTCTCGTCAAATCGATTATCGTATCCCCGATAAATTGACTAACATCGAGCGGCTTGAGCTCCCAGTATTCTTTGCCAAGCTGAATATTACCTAGAAAACTCGACTTCTTAAGTTTAATGGGTGGGGTGGTATATGGATTATCCTTCATCCAATTATCTGCAGCCATTTCGGGATTACCGTAAACATCATGCATACCCATATCGTCTTTGTATACATTCGGGTACGGTGACACACTAAAATCTGTGTTATTTTTAGGCTTCAGCAAAAAAGAAATACCGAGCGCAACGAGGCCAACGGGAAGCAGAAACGGTATGATATCGCCTAGTGAGTATGTGACCAGTCCTAAATTACGTAATAATAAGTAGGCTCCGATAATAAGAACTAAAATGGACCACCACACTCTTTTGACTAACATATAACATCCATACACAAGAAGGAAAACCGGCCAGAATGTCCGGAATAGATCTGCCAGTTCAATATCGATAATATTTAGTTGCTTAAGCATAAAAAAGATACCTAACATAATCAAGCCCAAACCACCGAGCCATCGTGTGCCTTTAACCATAAAACACCCTCCATTTCGCTGAACTTCGTCTTCTTCATCTTCTAGCTTCAGTGTAAAGAAAACTGGCATTTCATGCTAGTGGCGACGGAAGTATTTGTATATCGGTCTAGAGGCGGAGGATGTGGGAATAAATTCATATTTGTACACACAAAAACGACCGCCCTACAAAGGCGGTCGTTCATGTTGCCTCTCACGCAGGCTGAATGCCACACGAAAGCTACATCAATCATCTCCATACACAAGCTTACTGTTGCGAGTTAGAGGCCGAATTCTGTGATGCTTTATTTCGAGCACTAGCACCTGCAATACCTGCAGTACCCGCAGCACCTGCTTCTTCAGCAAATTCCGCTCCGAATTGTTCGTTAGCGAATTCGTTTTGGTTCGCAAATCCCTGTGAAGCACCTACGTGAGCACCTGTTTGAGCACCTGCTTGATTTGCACCAGATCTGTTGTTACGTCTAGCCATCGCATAACACCTCCGCATCAACACCTGCATCATCGTGCAGACATTGTTTATTTGGGAAAGGTCATTTCCACAACAACTATTATGCGATGTCTCTAATGTGTTTATGCGATGGTGCTCTTAGCAGGTTAACCCAACTGCTGCACCAAGCTACTCATGTAATTATGCGGTCATCCGCCTTTTTAAAGCATGGATTTTGGTACACCACCATGCTTAAACACGGCTTCATTTAATTGCTTGAACATTTGCTCCGTCAATTTGCCATTACCACGTTTAATCAACTGAACTTCAACCTCTTTTTTTCCCCATTGGTTAAATACTTGCTTCGTCGTATCAAAATATAAATCAATTTTTTTACCTTTAATTTTGCCACCAATATCCGCAACTACCCCATATCCGTAATCAGGGATATACAAGATAGAACCTAGCGGGAACTCCTTTAAGTCAGCCGCTATCGTAGACACGTACCCACGACGCACTTTTACACCTGAATACGTAATTCCGTACTCAGGATGCCCTGGCCTTTTGCCTGTTGATTCAATACCTGCTGTATAGCCAGTGGCAATGACATGGACCTTGTCGAGTACTAGCTGATTTACGGGCGCAAAAGCTTGGTCCATATACGATTGCCACGTTCGCCCGTTATTGGCAGCCTGCCCGTTAACTGGCACCGTTTTTGCTTTCGCATCTGGCTTTACATGAACCGTAGAGGCGGCAGAGGCTGAAGCCGTGCCAATAACTAAACAAATCATAGCGGTCATGAACAGCGCCGTCATAACTTTAAATCGTGACACGTTCATGTTGTGCGTGGTCGTATACTTCGTTTGCTCATGTGATCTCATGTTAAATGTAACGTTCCTTCCCTGGTTAACGATTTGTTAACATATGGTTTGTTTCCTAGAGGGAAGGTTACCCCGTTAAATGGTTTATTATTCATATTACTATGCCACTTACACAAATTTGCGTAACGCTTGAATGGCCCCAGTATGTAGCCCTTCGTGATAAATGGTTCGAACTAATACTTGAGAAATGGTATTCATCCCTAGTTCGGTTTCTGAAAATGTTTGTTCCAACCGTTCGGCATAAGTTGCCCGAATGAATGCAGGTTGCTGCTCGAGCAACTGAGTAAGCGTTTGCAAGTCAGGTATTGATGAATCCCAATTCGCTGGGCTAGTCCCGTAATTAAACCATTCCAAGTACCCATCTGGAATCTCGATCCGTTCTTTGGTTAAATGCTGAATCCATAAATATTGATCGACGAAAATGTGGCCTAAATTCCAACGGATATTGTTGTTGAATCCTGTTGGTATGATGTTGGCTTGCTCTTCGGTGATGAACTCCACAATATCTAAAGTCACTTTCCGGGAAAAATCAAGCTGGTTAAATAAAACTTCATGCCGCTTATTCATCAATGTTCCCCCTTGACATGCTCATGCATTTTTTGACCCATCCTACTTATTCGCCTTTTATACACGTTTTCCTGTCCAGCCTACAACGCCAAGCACCTGAGCAAAAAAGGACAAAAAAATGGCGTGCTCACCGTTCCCAGTAAGCACGCCATGTTAACCACGATTATTTTTCGTTGGATTCGGGTTTCGTCGCTTGTGCAACGTGACGGCTGCGAATTTCTTCTTGCAGCTTCGCAATCACATCAGCAAGCGGCTGAATTCCGAGGTCGCCCTCTCCACGTTTACGCACGGAGACAGCGCCATTATTTTTCTCGTTCTCACCG
Organism: Paenibacillus sp. 481; assembly: GCF_021223605.1. NCBI lineage: Bacteria > Bacillati > Bacillota > Bacilli > Caryophanales > Paenibacillaceae > Paenibacillus > Paenibacillus sp. 481. The sequence goes on along the minus strand of NZ_CP075175.1, from coordinate 3,820,882 downwards.
ACAACGAGCATGTACGACATTTTCTCAAGCTGTGCTTCGCGAATTTTGTAGCCGAGCTTCTCATTGCGCAAGTCAGCTTCCACACGGATGCCCGCTTCCTTCATCGCTTCTTCTACTTCTTTTGCATACGCTTCGTAAGTAGGCGATACCGGAATAATCTTCGCTTGAATCGGTGACAACCAGAGCGGCAATGCGCCTGCAAAGTTCTCCAGCAAGAACGCAGTCATACGCTCCATCGTACTGATAATACCGCGGTGAATAACGACCGGACGATGCTTCTGTCCATCATCGCCCACGTATTCAAGCTGGAAGCGTTCTGGCAGCAAGAAATCAAGCTGTGCTGTGGACAACGTCTCTTCTTTGCCAAGCGCTGTCTTAATTTGAACGTCAAGCTTCGGACCATAGAATGCTGCTTCGCCTTCTGCTTCATAGAAGTCCAAGCCAAGCTCTTCTACCACTTCGCGCAGCATACGTTGCGACATTTCCCACATTTGATCGTCTTGGAAATACTTCTCCGTATCTTGCGGATCACGGTAAGACAAACGGAAACGATAGTCTTTGATACCGAAATCGTCATAGACGCGGCGAATCAAGTTTACAACGCGTGCAAACTCTTCTTTAATTTGATCCGGACGGCAGAAAATGTGCGCATCGTTCAATGTCATCGCACGTACACGGTGCAAGCCTGTAAGCGCACCGGACATTTCGTAGCGGTGCATCGTGCCGAGCTCCGCAATACGAATCGGCAATTCGCGGTAGCTGCGCAGATCACTCTTATACACCATCATATGGTGCGGACAGTTCATCGGGCGAAGGACGAGTTCCTCGTTGTCCATCTCCATTTTCGGGAACATATCCTCACTGTAATGTTCCCAGTGGCCGGAAATTTTGTATAGCTCTACGTTAGCCAATACTGGCGTGTACACGTGGCTGTAGCCCAAACGCTCTTCCAAATCAACAATGTAGCGCTCCATCGTACGGCGCAAAGTAGCACCATTCGGCAGCCAAATTGGCAAGCCTTGTCCAACTTCACGCGAGAAGCTGAAAATTTTCAACTCTTTACCGAGCTTGCGGTGATCGCGTTTCTTCGCCTCTTCCAGCAAGTGCAAATGCTCGTCCAGCTGTGCTTTTTTCGGGAATGCTGTACCGTAAATACGTTGCAACATCTTATTTTTAGCATCTCCACGCCAATAAGCGCCCGCCAAGTTCAACAGCTTGAACACTTTCAACTTGCCTGTAGAAGGAACGTGCGGCCCACGGCACAAGTCGAAAAATTCGCCTTGATCATAAATCGTAAGCTCAACGTCTGCTGGCAAATCGTTAATAAGCTCCAACTTCAAGTTATCGCCTAACTCTCCGAAAATGCGCAAAGCTTCATCACGAGATACGACGCGACGGCTAATCGGCAAGTTCTCAGATACGATGCGATCCATTTCTTTTTCAATTTTCGGCAAATCTTCAGGTGTCAAAGACACGTCAAGGTCGATGTCATAGTAGAAACCATCTTCAATAACTGGACCGATACCCAGCTTTAAGTCTGCATCTTTGTACAGGCGCTTAATCGCTTGCGCCATCAAGTGAGCTGTACTATGACGCATCACTTCAAGTCCGTCTGCGGAATCCGGCATCACGATTTCCACTTTCGCATCTTGCTCAAGCGGCGTGTACAAATCAACGACTTTACCGTCGATTTTGCCGGCTAAAGCGTTCTTTTTCAAACCGCTGCTAATCGAAGCCGCCACATCTTCAATCGTGGAGCCACGCTCATATTCGCGTACAGCGCCGTCTGGCAACGTAATTTTAACAATAGACATTCTAATATCCCCCTCAAAATCACTATGACAAAATAAAAAAACACCCGCCCTAAAAAAAGGGACGAGTGTCTATTCGCAAATAAACTCGTGGTTCCACCCTCATTCGATTGCAATCCCTACTGCACGTACATCAAAGCAAAGGGTATTGAAATCCTTGAGCATTCGTTATCGGGAATGACGCGGTAAATGTTACTGTTCAACTATAAGTCCATACACCGATCGTATATCAATCTTCATGTGGGCTTATGTTGAGGTTCCCATTCACTGCTCAGAAGGGGTAAATGTAGGTGTACACCGAAGGGAATTACAGCCAAGTTCCCTCTCTCTGGACGGTTCCGTCCGACATTCATGTCTTCATCGTCGCATAGCCTGTATCCAACTAATCGTTCAATACGGCATATTATATGCGATAATCAATCAACGGTCAAGGGTAAGCCTCCGGCTGAATTTCATCGCTCAAAAACGGCTGGCAGGAGATGCAATATACACACACTTGCACACGCGATTCAAAAATTTGCTGGATCGTCTTAATAACCTGCGACTCCGGCTCGCGTGTATGTATAATAATGTTTTGCGGCGACACATTGATCAGCGTACTTACGATCATATCCTCCATTTCCATGTCGCAATCGATCATTTCAACGACCATACCGTCTACAACATGCGTTGGTTCTAGCGGTTGAAGTTGTTCATTCAACAACGAAAACTCATGTCCGCCTTTGTGCATCAAGTGAGCCAACGGAATTTTCGTATCTTGAATAAATACGAAATATTTAAGTAGCCCGATAAATTCTTGATATTGTCGCTCAAGTACAAACTCATCAATCGCATATTCGACAACCTCTTTTAGCTCACTCATATAGCTGTCCAACCGAAATCGAATATAACCATCGATATTAATCGCCGTATGTTCCTCTAAATACGTACGTAGCAAACGCGCAAGCTTGCTTTTTCTCCTGACTCGCGATTCTTTTCCACCCGTATCATCCGTACCGTTCAGCAGTTGGATACAGTATCGTTCTACTTTGACACGGTCTGCTGCATCATATTTGGACTCACGAGCGATAAGTGTACGAATAAGCGGTTGTTCCTTATATGCCAAAATAAATTCGGCTAACGCCCTTGCGGTACGGTTCCACACTTCATGTCCTTGCTGCTCCAAATGAAAATGCGGTAGTACGCCACGGCACGTAATCCACGCCAGCTGGTCTGAACAGCTGTGTTCCAGCGTTACACTTTCCGTCTCTGTATGTAAATCGCCCAATTCTTGCTGTAGCAGCTCGAAAAGGCACAATACATCATCTTGCTTTGCCTGCGGAATAGACACAGTGAACAGTTCCATGAACTCACTCCTTTCTGTTCCTTATTCAGTATATGGGAGCGAGGAAATAGATATACGAAGACGCTTTTGGAAAAAAGAAGGTACAAAAAAACGCACGTTAGAGCATGGAGTGCTCCGACGTGCGTTTTGGTTAAACGTATGAGTCCTAATTTTGCATAATAAAATCGCGTGTGACCGCAGAATTGTTCTCGTCAAATACTTGGAGAATGTTATATTTCGTATCGCGCTGCGCAGGAATTTTGCCTGCCTCACGAATCAGACGCAAAATGCTTTCAATATTAACTTTATGCGTAGCACCAGCAGCAGATACGACGTTTTCTTCGATCATCGTACTTCCGAAGTCGTTGCAACCGAAAGAAAGCGTCTTTTTACCGATTTCCGGCCCCATCGTTACCCATGAAGCTTGGAAGTTCGGAATATTATCCAAGTAAATCCGGCTAATGGCAAGCGTCTTCAAATATTGCTCTGGCGAGACGCGCTCTGCTTTCATCCGTGTGTTATCTGGCTGGAACGTCCATGGAATAAAGGCAAGGAAACCTTTTGATGAATATTCATTCTGAAGACATTCATCTTGTGCTGTACGTACACGCTCCAAATGAAGCGCGCGCTCATCCATCGTTTCACCGAAGCCGATAACCATCGTTGCGGTCGTATTCATGCCGACTTTGTGAGCGGTTTGCATGACGTCCATCCAATCGCGCCAAGAGCCTTTTAGGCGGCTAATCTTGCGACGTGTACGGTCATCCAAAATTTCAGCTCCACCACCAGGCAAAGAATCCAAACCTGCCTCGTGAATTTGACGCACAACTTCTTCCAATGAAAGACCGTCAGACACTTCTTTCATTTTCCATATTTCAGCTGGTGAAAAAGAGTGCATCGTGATGTCCGGGAAGCGACGTTTAATTTCACGCAACAAATCAGTATAGTAGCTAAACGGCAAATTCGGATTCGTGCCGCCTTGCATTAATATTTCGGTACCGCCTACATCAACGGTTTCTTGAATTTTTTGAAAAATAACTTCATCAGGTAGTACGTATCCTTCATTCGATCCTGGAGAGCGGTAGAAGGCGCAAAACCGACAATACACATCACAAATATTCGTGTAGTTGACGTTTCGCCCGATAACGAACGTTGCAAGCGGATCGGGGTGCCACTTCTTCATCATTTCATTCGCAACATGGCCCATTTTCTCCACTTGATCGGATTCAAACAACGTGACGCATTCGTCCGTGTCGATACGTTCACCGCGCAGCGCTTTGTCCAATATGCGGTCAACCGGTGACATCATCGTCACAGTCACTTCCTCTCATGTTAGGTTTAAACTATTGATAAGCGTATCACAAATTGGGTCAAAACAACAGCACCCTTCCGGTATGCTTTTTTGCAAATTAGTGGCGAATCTAATTAGCATAAAGGCCGGAAGGGCGTTGTTTCAATGAGGTTAAAGTCATGTTTAGGTGATACATAAGTGATGTTTAAATCATGTTTAAATGCTTAGCCTGAAAGGGCTTGATTAAGGTCGGCAAGCAAATCATCAATATGCTCCAAGCCGACTGAGAAACGCAGCAATCCGTCTGTAATGCCGCGCTCTTGACGTACTTCATGCGGCATTGCGGCATGTGACATCATGGCTGGGTAAGACAGGATGCTCTCGACCGCGCCTAAGCTGACCGCGACAAGCGGCAGCTCAACGCGGTTCAGCACTTGCTTGGCGCGTTCGCCGGAACCGACGTCAAATGAGACGACAGCGCCGTAGCCGCGCGATTGCTTTTCGTGAATGTCTCGCCCAGGGTGGTCGATCAGACCTGGGTAATAGACGTTCGCAATATCCTTGCGGCCTGTAAGCCACGCCGCTAATTTGGCTGCGCTCGTTTCACTGTGGCTCATGCGGGCTTCTAACGTCTTCATGCCACGAATCAGCAGCCAGCTATCTTGCACACCTAGCACAGTGCCAAGTCCGTTCTGCAACTGCTTCACTTGCCGACCTAGCGCATCATCAGCGGTAACCGCAAGTCCTGCCAGCACATCACTGTGGCCGCCCAAAAACTTAGTCGCACTGTGTAAGACAATATCAACACCTAGCTCAATTGGACGTTGGTGATACGGCGTCATAAACGTATTGTCTAGCAATGTGAGCAAGCCATGCGATTTCGCCCATGCTGTCACAGCGGCAATGTCCGTAATTTTGAGCGTCGGGTTAGACGGTGTTTCCATATATACGGCTTTCGTATTTGGTCGCAGCGCAGCTTTAACGAGATCGAGATTCGTCATATCTACAAACGTCGTTTCAATATGTAGTCGACTTAAAATCGACGTCAGCAATCGATACGTGCCACCGTATACATCTTCTGTTACGATGACATGGTCTCCTGCGGAAAGTAACAAAAAGGCCGAAGAGATAGCTGACATGCCGGACGAAAAAGCAAACCCACGCTTCCCGCCCTCTAATACTGCGATATAGTCTTCCAACGCTTGGCGTGTCGGATTACCTGAACGGGAATAGTCAAATTCCGGTGGCTCATAAATATTTTCATGATGAAAGGTTGATGCCTGATAAATAGGCACGCTCGAAGCTCCTGTAGTCTTGTCGATCTCGCCACCGAAGTGAATCAACTTTGTGCCGAATTGTTTGTTCTGACTCATTATTGTTCCCCCTCCACCTCTCTATGCGCTGCCTCCAACGCTTGCTCTAAATCCGCAATAATGTCATCTACATGCTCGATTCCAACTGAAAAACGCAACAGGCGATCGTCAACACCTACTTGATCGCGAATTTCCTGCGGAATATCAGCATGTGTCTGAACGGCAGGATACGTCATCAGTGACTCTACCCCACCTAAGCTTTCTGCAAACGCAATCAGCTTCAAGTGTCGCAAAATCGGGTCCACGTAGCGAGCGTCCTTGACTCGGAATGAAAAAATGCCTGTATTGCCAGAAGATTGCCGACGCTGGATATCATAGCTCGGATGATCTTCAAGCGCTGGATGGAAGACGGCAACAATAGATGGATGCTCTGTCAGCCAGCGAGCAACGCGCTCTGCATTGTATTCGTGGCGCTCCATCCGAATGGCCAGTGTCTTCATCCCACGCATTAGCTGATAGGAATCAGACGGGCTCAACACTGCTCCGATTGAATTGTGCAAAAAGGCCATCTGTTCAGACAACTCTTTGCCTTTCGTAACAATTAGTCCAGCTAGCACGTCGTTATGCCCACCAAGATATTTGGTTGCGCTATGAATAATAATGTCGGCCCCCAATTCCAGCGGACGTTGGAAGAATGGAGTAAGCAATGTGTTGTCCACTACCGTTAGCAACCCGTGCGTCTTCGCCCACGCGGATACTTTCTCGATGTCCGTAATCATCATGAGCGGATTCGTAGGTGTTTCAATAATGACCGCCTTCGTTGACGGTGTTCGCACCGACTCCAACGCATCCATATCATTTGTATCTACATAAGAAGCAGTTATACCAAAACGGGATAAGATGCGCTCAAGCAGACGGTAAGTGCCACCGTATAAATCTAGCGACACAATCAGATGATCACCTTGACTGAACAAGGTGAATATAGTCTGCAACGCAGCCATCCCGCTGCTACACGCAAAGCCGGCATCACCGCTCTCCAAAGCAGCAGCCGCGTCTTCTAGCACCTGCCGCGTCGGGTTTTTCGTACGGATGTAATCAAATCCTGTACTTTGCCCAAGCCGTGGATGACGAAAAGCTGTTGACTGGTAGATCGGAAAATTGACTGCACCTGTGTTCGGCTCTTGAATAGAACCGATTTGAGCCAAGCGGCTCTCCAACCGATATTTTGTCTCGTCGCGCTCGATCATTGTGTGATAACCCCTTCCTTGTTAGCAGCAGCATAGTCTAATTCAAATGGCGTTTCTTGATATACGTAGTAGTTCAGCCAGTTGGAGAACAACAAATTCGCATGCGCACGCCATGTCGAAAACGGTCTTTTTGTCGGATCATTTCCCGGAAAATAATTTTTCGGCAGATCCATGGCCATTCCTTTTTCAACATCGCGGTCGTATTCCCATTGCAACGTACAGGCATCGTATTCGGAATGTCCCGTTACGAATATTTGCTTGCCATCTCTTGAAGCAACTAAATATACGCCCGATTCTTCCGATGCAGAGAGCACTTCTAACTCCGCTACCTTATCAATATCTTCTTGTCGGAATTCAGTGTGACGGGACTGTGGGACAAGAAACATTTCATCGAATCCGCGAGTTAACTGTACATTTTCTTTTTTCAGCTCGTGTGGAAACACACCGAATATTTTGTGATCCAACGAATATTTAGGCACACCGAAGTGATAATACAATCCTGCTTGAGCAGCCCAACAAATATGGAACGTGGACGTGACTTTCTTTTTCGACCATTCCATAATATGGCATAACTCACTCCAGTAGTTCACTTCTTCAAATTCCATTTGCTCTACCGGCGCTCCTGTAATAATAAGACCATCGAACCTTTGATCCTGTATATCTTCAAACGTTTTATAGAAACTGGATAAATGCTCAGCTGACGTATTTTTAGAAGTATGTGTAGCTGGATGAAGCAGCGTCACATCTACTTGCAGCGGCGTATTTCCGATTAAGCGCAACAATTGAGTCTCCGTAGTCTCTTTCGCTGGCATCAAATTCAGAATAATAATTTTTAACGGACGAATGTCTTGCTGGTAAGCACGCGTTTCATCCATCACAAATATGTTCTCCTGTGTTAAAACTTCTTTCGCCGGCAAATGATCGGGTATTTTAATCGGCATGTGACGCTCCTCCTTCGTAGGGTTCGAGTTTATTGTTAAATGATGACATTCAGGTAGGAGGTTACAAAAAAAACCTTCCCCGGCATTCGAGAAAGGTTTCGCGTTAAAAAATAAACATATGCGCCTCTCTCATCTCTCAGCAACGGGCATACCGTTCCTGCAAGAATTAGCACCGTGCGTTATGAAAATGGCTGCTTGCGCTCTATGAGCGCCGCGTCATTAACGCCGGTTGCCGGGTGTCATCGGGCTTGTCCCTCCACCTACTCTTGATAAGATTGCAACTCATATTCAATTGTAACTGCCGTGCATATGTTGCACTTGGTAATAATTTAATGCAAGTCGAGTCGCTCGTCAAGAGGAAATTCACCATCTTTTACCGTTGGCATACGTTGTAGGGAAAACCTTGAAAGCATGGAAGCGACGGATTATACTAGACAAGTGCTTATTTGCACAACCTTATTTTAATGATATGAGGTGAAGTTCGGATGGATGGCGATCCCAGACCGAGAGACGGCGTTAACGGACAACTGAATAGGATGATTCGATCACTTGCGCGTCTTGGCTGCATGGATTGCTTTATGCTGACCTATTTGCCAACCGAACATTTGGCTATAAGATAAGAGCGGACTGCGCTTAGTGCACCGACGACGTTGCAACCTCGATCGAATCGTCTACTTTGACGATGACGTCTGTTCTCGTGCTGAAACACGAATCAGACCGAAGGAGTGATTTGCAATGAAAATTCGTCTGGTCAATCAAGGCGTATTCACGCCAATTGATGACATCGAAACAACATTGAAGCCGCCAGAAGAAGGCTTTTATTGGATTGATGCAGACATCGAAGACCTTGTTGTTCTACAGCAACTCTTCTCTATTCACGACCTAGCAGTAGAGGATTGCTTGAATGAAGAAGAGCAACGCCCGAAAATTGAAATTTATGAAGGCCACTATTTTATTGTGGTAAACAGCATTCGCTTTGACGATGAAGAAATTTTTCTACGCACGTTGAACACTTTTTTAGGCAAGCATTATTTAATAACGGTAACCCAGCAAAAAATTAACGAACTGCGCACGGTCAAGCCCCTACTGTGGGAGCAAGAGGTATGTACGCCAGACCGGATGCTCTATTTGCTCATTGACTTAGTTGTCGATAACTACTTTACGGTAGCAGACCGCATCGAGGCCAAAATCGACAATCTGGAAGAAGAAATGCTCGTTAATGCTAAGAAATCGCACTTGAACGAAATTATTAGCTTGCGCAGCGAAATTTTATGGTTGAAAAAAGGGCTCGGTCCACAAAAAGAAGTGCTAACTGTGCTATATCGCAAAGATTTGCGCCTTATTGACGACGACCTGCAAAAATATTTTCGCGATATATATGAAAATGCTGTCAAAGTAACTGAAACGTTTGAAACGTTTCGCGATTTGATGGGGAACTTGCGTGAATCGTATCAATTGAGCATTGCAAATCGTGCCAACGAAATTATGCGTGTATTTACAGCGATGACGACTATTTTTATGCCACTTACGTTTATCACAGGTATTTATGGGATGAACTTTGATTATATTCCTTTTATGGATACGAAATACGGATCTGTATTTGCAATCGGCTTTATGTTTCTTCTTGGTGGGTTTATGTTTTATTTGTTCCGCAAAAAAGATTGGCTATAACGTTGTTACAACGGTTCCTATTATGCCCGCTGCTCCCTACTCATACGGGGACAGCGGGCTTTTCATAATCCTAGAAGCCATCGCTCACCTGATTGGCGTTTAACCTACCTGAACGAATCCGTTCTGTATGTATACCATTTGTACGCTATCTTCCCTTATGCAATTTTTCTGGCATCACCGCCCTGCTCGCTCTTCTCGCTTTGCCCATTGTGCTCGCGACGCACTAGCCGCAACAGGCGAATCCGCTCGTATATCGGCTGCAACTCCACCATAGGCTTCTCTAATGCCATCTCTCCATAAGCTCGCACAAGTACAGGCCGCAAATATTTATCACCCAAATCGGACAAAGCATGCTCTATAGCAGAACGCTCATCCTGCGGCAAATCAACGAGCTCCCGCTCAATAAGCTCCTGCATATTGAATCCTTCTTGCTCCATCGCTTCTATGCGTACAATAATCTCCCGTCTGTCTACCTGTAAGCGTGTCATCAATTGCTCAATGCGCTCACCAAGTTGAACCCCTTCGAGCAAACGACGACGCTCGGTTATTTTCAACAATTCCGCGGCTTGCTTATCTTCTTCTTGCTCATAGATCCACTTCGCAAACTCTGCTTCCGTCACTGCAGCCTGCACCCAGTCTAACGGGAACGTCGTTTTTCGCTCCATTGTTCGCGTCACCTCCAAAATATCCTCGGCATATGAGGCGACTTTCGCATCGCCGAACCCGGGCAATTGCTTAAGTTCCTCCGGCGTATGCGGCACAAAAGCACTTACGATACGCAACATGCGATTAGTCGCGATCCAATAAGGAGCTCGCTTTAACTTGCCCGCTGTTTCACGACGCCACTTGGCCAGTTGCTCATACAACGGCGAAGGATGGTGCAAATCCGCATAGCATGTTATCCATTCTTGACGTTCGCGCATGCGCCGCTCATGCATGTTAGCTTCTGGCGAAAACCCAAGCGATAAACGATAACCTGCGCTCAACAAGCTGGCCATGCCACGCCGTAAAGCTGCACGCATTTCTACCCACATCGTGCCCTCGTACCAGATTAGCGACTTCCCTTCCCGCTCCCAGCACACTACCCAGTTCCCATCCTGCTCACCAGCAGTTATAATGCCATATTCATTAGACTTCTCATCAGGTGGGCTAGGTGACACCGTATCCGAATCTTTACTAAGCTCAAGCATAGCCATCCAAATCAATTTCATTACCATTTCCTCCTCGCAGTATGTAATAGGACATGTCGTCTGTTTCGCATGTTGTGAGGTGCATCTATTTGCCCTGTGTCATTCATCTAAGAACGCGTCAAAGTAAAATAAAAAAAGAAAGCACCCCTTTGAATAGCCTATGGCTCATCAAAGAGGTGCTTCCTCGTCCTAGTTATGAATTTAACTAAATTATAGCATGTCACGTTCGTGTGTCAATTCCTAATCATACTTTCATCTATTCATAATAAGCATTCATTAGCAAATATTTCATCATTTCACAAACGAATTGGATAGGCTATAATGGGGACGTCATCCTTCAAAGGAGGTACAACACGATGAACATCAATGAATTGGATTTTTTATCGGACAGTACAGAACAAACGAGTACACGATTTGTAACCGTTATTGGCAACAGCATGCATCGTTTTGATCTGGCTGTCACAACTACGAATCGCTTTTATGGAAAAAAGTTAGTGACCGATCTGCAATCAGGACTAACCGCTATCCTAGGTCAGGACGACTTGGAAGAAGAGGGATACCTTGAACACTTTTACAAGTTGACTGAAGAGGAAGCAGAGGACTTACGCCAGTTTCTAAGCTTAGTTGTTGGCGAAGTGAATTTTACGGACTAGACATGAGAACAGAGAGAAACCCCTCGCCTTTAAAAAGACAGGGGTTTCTCGACAAGCTGAAATGCGCGCTAAGCGCTTTTTTTGTGTAAACTCATACATAGAGCAAGGGAATCTTGAATCCACTTACTTGAACAGTACTTAAACATTACTTGAACAATAAAGCGTTACTAATATTGCGCCCTGGCTTCGTCATCAGCTTGCCGTTCGCGTATAAACCGGAAGATGCACCGCCATCCAAATTCATCGCATGCACAGCACCTAGCTGTTTCCAAGCAGCAGCCCATTCCTTCATCGTCGCCGAACGTACAGTCGCGATCATCACGGAACCGTCAGGCATAATGCCTACTCCACTACGTGCCGCAGACAGCGTAAGTATTTTATCTTGTCTGAAGCCTTCTGCTTTAGGATTTAGAGCAACTTTGCCATCTTTGACAAGACGCGGTCCCGCTCCAATAGCGGCCGTCACGTCACTCCAACCCTCAATTTCATTCCCTTGGTGGTTCATATATGTAATATCTAGCTTCACTTTCGCGCCTTTCTTAAACCGGTCGGCCAACTTGGCTTCTTTGCCTGTAAAATGAATAACGTAGCCGTCTGCCGGAATGTTGACGCTGCGGCCAGAAGCTACCTCTGTCACGATTCCTTTGCGCACGACTACGGCACGACCAAATGCAGCTCCTGTCGTTTTACCACGCTTAGGTGTGAACAAGATAGCTGAATTCGCATTCGACTGTGGCGTACGATTAACGAAATAAGCGTACCAATCCAATTCCCTGCCATCGTCAAGCTGCTCCACTTTTCCTGTCATACGCACACGTAGTGTATCCATTTTTGCACTGCCATCGGATTTAAAGCCTATAGTCGTTCCTAAGTTACCAACATGCTCAATACGGCCATCGGAAATAACAGTTCCCCACGGTTCCGGTATGCCACCGTAAGCTTCAAAGAAAGTGCCATTTACCGCCGCGCGCGCTTGGTGCTGTGCGACAATAGATTGCAGTGAAGCAACTTTGCCAATTTGCCCAGCACCAAATATGACGCTTGGCTTCATGCCCTTAGGCACGCGTACGGTACTCACACTTAACTTCTTAGCTCCCACTTTAATTTGCTGGGTCGATGCCTTGACTTGCTTTCCACCTTGCACACTAGCTTGAACGCTACCTGCAAATGCAGCAGTATGTGCTAGGCTTGAGCTGCTTACTTGTACTTGCGCTGCTTCAGCTCGTCCGATTTGTGGCATCGCGTAGGCTGAAGATCCAGAAAATGTCGTCATCATAAGGCAAAAAGCTAGTACTCCACTTACAAAATGCCGCCTGTTGCGGCGAGTAGTCAAATGCGTATTCATGTTGTATAAATCCTCCCCAGGACATAGAGAAGGACCCTTTTTATATCTAAGATGTTAGGTTCATGGTGTCGGTTAAAGAGTCCTAAATGTGATATTTTGTTTCGTAAAATGCTGTCATCCTTACATCCCAATATATGAAATCATGCTATTCATTTCCAAACGTTCAAATACAGCGGACACTGCATCTCGATCTGGAGAAAATGCGCAATCGTCAGCATGACAAGAGACAGGCACTTCACATTCAATTCGTGCTAACTGGCGTGACAAATGAAGCATGTCCAAGTCAGCTTCGATTTTAGTGCGTACCCCTTTTGCAAGCTCTGGCAAATGTTCTAGAATACCTTCGATAGACGCGTACTGTTGCACCAGCTTTAACGCTGTTTTTTCCCCAATACCGCGCACTCCCGGGTAATTGTCAGAAGGATCGCCCATTAACCCTTTTACGTCGATGACTTGCATCGGGGTTAATTGCTTCTCTTCCATTAACGTTTGCGGGCAATAGACAGCATAGTTGCCTTGTCCTTTTTTCATAATAGCTACTTTAGTACGCTCATGTACGAGCTGCAACATATCATGATCGCCTGTTAAAATGACGACTTCCATCTCTTCACGGTATAAACGTGCAAGGGTTCCTATGCAATCATCCGCTTCGAAACCTTCTACAGATATGTTCGGGATACCGAATCCGTCCATGACGTCGCGCATCAATTGAAATTGCGGCACTAAATCTTCAGGGCATTCTGAGCGATTAGCTTTATATTGATCAAACTGCTCTGCTCGAAATGTCTTGCTGCTCAAATCCCAGCAGCACACGATATGCGTAGGGCCAAATCGTTCTACGGCATCCCAAAAATAGCGCATAAAGCCGTATACCGCATTCGTCGGCGTACCGTCCTTCATTCGACGAATTGTACCGCCATATGCGGAGGCATAATAAGCACGGAACAGCAAAGCCATTCCGTCGACAAGCAGCACGCGCGGCTCCTTAGGTGTATCAAACGTTATATCTGAAATGTCTGTAATATCAATCGAATTCATTGTTTTTTGCCCCTTTCCCGTCTCATGCGCTCAACAGCTTAACCAGTATATCATATCCTGCAATCTGTTCCCGATAACGGTTTCTGCCAGCAACTCTAGGCATAGGACTACACATATGGATTCAACTACTTTGTTACATTGCTTAGAAGCGCACTGCCTGAGCTGTACTACTTAAGAGCATACTGCTTAAGAACATTCTACTTATGAGCGTGCTACTTAAGAGCGTACTGCTTAGGACCATACTTCTTGGTATGTATCTTCTTTAAAACCAACCGTGACGCGCTGACCATCTGTAACGATCGGACGTTTAATGAGTTTGCCGTTCGAAGATAACAGCTCTAGCTGTTCTTCTTCGCTCATATCCTTCAAGCGATCTTTAAGCTGGAGCGATCTATATACTTCTCCAGCCGTGTTAAACCACTTTTTAAGTTCTAAGCCGCTATTCGCCACGAGGGTGCGCAGCTCATCAACAGTCGGTGGCTGTTCCACGATTGGGCGCAGCTCCAATTCCGCTCCTTTTGCTTGCAGCGATTTGATCGCGTTACGGCAAGTGCTGCATGTGGCATAATGATAAACGGTTAATTTTTTCATATTCATTCACTCCGATCTACTACATTTACTACGATTTTTTTGGATAACTTGGTTTAATTCGAGATGCTGCATCCATGACAATCTCATTCAAACGAATTCGCTCAACTACATCCATTTCGCTCTGATTCGAACGAATTCAATCTACTGCATCCATTTCAATCTCATTCAATCTAATTTAATCTACTCAATGGATACTGCTGTGACACGGCAAAGCTAAGGATAACTACAAAGCTAAATAACGCTAAGCCTGCGACAAGCGTTGTCGCAACTGCTCCATATCTGGCGGCAAATCGACGTGAAATTGAAGGCGTTCAGCCGAAATGGGGTGATTGAAAGCAAGCTCTGATGCGTGTAGCGCCTGACGCGCGATACCGCAATCTTCACGCTGCTCACCGTCGCTCTCCATCTCTAATTCGTCGCTGGATGGACGTTCTTCATCGTCCCGCTTATAAAATCTGTCCCCTATTAGAGGACAGCCAATATGCTTCATATGGACGCGAATCTGATGAGTCCGTCCCGTCTCCAACTTACAGCGCACCATCGCCGCTGGCTGTCCGTTCATCTCATACTCTTCCACCGTCTCATAATGAGTGACGGATGGATAACCGCTAGGCGTTACAATACGTAGATGCCGTTCCACGGGATCACGGTCTATTGGAGCGTCAACCGTCCCTGTTCGTGGGAACGGCACACCGTATACGAAGGCGGTGTACACTTTATCCATCGTTCGGTCAATCATCTGCTCCGCCAGCTGTTGATGAGCGTACGCATGTTTGACAACGATCATCAGGCCCGACGTATCCTGATCTAGACGATTTGCGGGGCGAAATTTAGTCAATTCGCCACGAGAACGCCAATAATGAACGACACCGTTAGCCAGCGTGCCATTTGGATATCCTTTTGTCGGATGAACGACGATGCCTGCTGGCTTATTCAGCACCAGAATATCATCGTCCTCATACACGACATCAATCGGCATCGGCTCAGGCAATATATAGTCCTCATCCGCGCCCATTTCTTTAATGCGGACCACGACGACGTCCTGTGGGAGGAGACGCTCTGTCGCATAGCGCCGCTCTCCGTTAACCGTAATGGCGTCCTCCAACTCTTTTAGCCGCTTGTTCAGGCGGCGTGATAAATGGAGACGTGTACGCAGTATAGTCTTTAGCTGAATACCCGCTTCCTCTTCTGGTACGACATATTTGAGTTCAGCTACATCGCGCCCTTGCATGCCTTGGCCTTGCTTATCTTGGTCTTGCATCATACCATCGTTACTCAACCCGTTCTTATCCATCATATTTCTCATTACGCTCTTTACGGGTAGTAAATACATCTGCACTGCGCGCATAAGCTACATCTTCAATTTCAGCCAACGCGTTAGCACGACGAGCGGCCACAAAGAAATAGTCCGATAAACGATTTACATATTTCAACACTTCCGGATTAACAGCCTCTTGCTGTGACAACGTAATGAGACGACGTTCCGCGCGACGGCATACCGTTCTGCACACATGTAGCGCAGATGCAACCGCATGCCCACCTGGCAAAATAAATTTCGAAATCGCTGGCACTGCTGCATCGTGCTCATCAATCCATTGTTCTAACCGCTGCGCCAGCTCTGCATGCACTTTGTATATCACCTTACCCTGCCTTGTCTCGGCATAGGCTGCATCCGAGCCACAATCAAACACTTCATGCTGAATCATCGTAAGCTGTTGACGTAGTACGTCCATTGCATCGTCTGTACAGCAAGACACTGCACAGCCAATAAACGAGTTAAGCTCGTCCAATTCACCATAAGCGTCTACCCGTATATGATCTTTGGGAACTCTCCCACCGATCAGCGAAGTCATCCCTTGATCACCAGTTCGTGTATATATGTTCATTTGTTATGCTCCTTCGTCATCTATAAAATCTCTTACCACAACAGCATTTATTGCCCAATAGTCTGCTTTTTCGCAGTACTGCTTCCTACGCAGATCCGTGTATATCACAGCACGACTATTTTGCGAATGTACGTATTCCCTTATCCGCGAAAACGCAGTGACGTCAGCTCTTGAGGAATGCCGGCCGTCATCCTAAATAATTGATCGCAGCGCCGAAGCACAACAGCATTTAACTTCGCAAGTTCACGTGCAAACGATTGCTCTTGTTTACTCATAAAGGGGGTAATAAGCGGTGCTTCGTTCGTAATAAGGAACAGCTTTCCTTGAAAGCTGAGGATTGCCTCTTCCAACGCTAATCTAGCTGTTGCCACGTGCTCTGCATACGCACTGCTATCACATTCCCCTTGCTCTTCCAATAAAGCCTCATGCCAAGATATGAAATAAGATGATAAACTATCAATGACAAGTACGCGGCGGTCAGCACGGAACAAATTCGATCCATTGTTGATCCGGTGCAGCATACTTGGCAACAAATGATCGGTTTCTACCGTTTTCCAACTCATGAGAGAAACTTCAGGCAGGGCTTCCGGTACGATAGTCCGGTTCGTGATGACGTACAAGCCTTCGCGGCCGAAAGTAGACGCATAGTGCAGTGCGAACGACGTTTTGCCACTGCCAGTGCTGCCGATAATGCCTATCATCACGTGTCTTCCCTCCTGACCTTTCAAAGTATTGACTCCATGCCATGACGTTATTGTTCAGCTGCTAACATTTTCAACACCGCTACTGATTTATCGATACTAGGTGTGCCTACATGAACAGCCGCAAACCAATCCTTTTCTTCAATGCCAACTTGTGCAATAACAGGAAGTTTACTTGTTGGAAGCGCAAATAAGTGCTTGCCTTTTTTCTCTATAAACTTTTCCCCTACTTGCTCCTGGATAGCACCATCTATGTAACCTTCACGAAACGTATCTTTATTGAAAAAAGGTTCCAATGGAACATGCCCACCCTGCAAGCTCATCTTCTGCATATCCTCTTTTGGCACCATCATAATGCTGTTGCCCCCAGCAGCGTACTCGACAAACAATTTGTGTGGGCTGTACATCACCGACGTCACGACATCAACGGTAAATTTCCCGTCCAATTTTTTATTCAGATGCTGCTCCAACTTTTCCTCGATCTCGCTCGATATGGTCGTTTTCGGCATCATAAATATTTTTATATCTGCCTCATCTGCATTGTTGCAACCGCTCAACATACTCGCTAATACGATCAGCATGAACAATTGACTTAGCCATCCTAGCTTGCGCATGGTGCGTTCCCCTTCCCCACCTGTTAGCCGTGTTCGTTATGTAGACTTACCTTCAACCACAACTATATCACAAACAATAGAAGCAAAAAAAGAAGACCCTTGCGGGCCTTCCATTGAACGCAGTCATTTTTTGACGTGCGATTTCATATATTCATTAATTTTCACATCAAGCAGTCTGCTAATTTCAATAACTTTCTCAGCTGTAAAAGACTGCTCTTCCTGAAACATTTGTTCCATTTGCTTGCGAAGAATACAAATTTCATCCTCTAATGCAAGCAGCTCGGACGAAACGTTTCTTGTTTTGCCCGACCATTTCGGCATCATACCGTCTTCCCTGAATAAGGCGTTTTTCATTGTGGTTAACGTGTAGTCCGAACAAAACAAGTTTATTTTCCTCCTTCCGCTGCTAGGTATCCCCTGCTTAGATTATCCCTATTTCCCATAATAAGGACGAACACAAACAGGACATGTTATATTATACCAGAGCATATTGGAGAAAACTAGTTCTTTTTAGATTCATTTGAATATTTTTCACATTTCTTGCTTTATATTGTCGACTAACCGCCCCATACGCTCAATTGCCTCATTTAATTGCGATACAGAAGTTGCGTAGGAGCAACGAATAAATCCTTCTCCACCTAGACCAAACACATCGCCCGGGACAGCTGCTACTTTAGCCTCAAACAACAGCCTCTGTGCAAACTGCTCCGATGTTAAGCCCGTGGATTTAATGGAAGGAAATGCATAGAACGCCCCTTGCGGTTCATGACATTCCAAGCCGATTTCACGGAAGCCTCTAACGACTAGCCGTCTGCGTTGATTGTACGACTCTACCATTCGATCTTTTTCTTCTTTGCCGTTTTTCAACGCTTCCAACGCAGCCACTTGCCCCATGATCGGCGCACACATAACCGTGTACTGATGAATTTTTAACATTGCTGCTATAATCTCTTGATGTCCACAAGCATATCCCATACGCCAACCCGTCATTGCAAAAGCCTTCGAAAATCCACTAACGAGTATCGTGCGATCTTTCATGCCAGGAATTGCGGCAAAGCTTACATGCTTCTGATCGTATGTAAGCTCTGCATAAATTTCATCCGAAATAACGATCAAATCGTTCTCTTCTACAATTTTCGCAATCGGCAACCAATCCTCATACGTCATAATGCCGCCTGTCGGATTGCTTGGGTAGCACAAAATTAACACTTTTGATTTCGGTGTAATTTTTGCCCGCAACGACTCAGCTGTCAGCTTGAAATTGTTCTCGGCCGTTGTCTCAATGCCAACTGCGACACCACCACCGATCGATACGATCGGTGAATATGAAATATAACACGGCTCAGGGATAAGAATCTCATCCCCTGGCGATACAAGCGCACGCAAAGCCAGATCAATGGCTTCCGAGCCGCCGACCGTTACGAGTACTTCGTTGGCTGGATCATAAGTGACATCGAAAGAATCGTCCAAGTATTTGGCGATCTCTTCGCGTAGCTCAGGCATCCCTGCATTTGACGTATATTTCGTCATTCCTCTTTCTAACGAATATACACACGCTTCACGAACATGCCAAGGTGTGCAAAAATCAGGTTCGCCCACACCGAGCGTAATAATGTCTTTATTTCCGCTAACTAAATCAAAAAACTTGCGAATACCAGAAGGCGGAATAGAGCGTACTAATGGATTTAAATAATCATGCATCGAACGTGAATGTTGTGACACCGTTTGTTTCTCCTCTGACTTAATCATGACTCGTCACCTCACGGAGTAATAACGAGGCGATGGTCATCCTCGTGTTCCTCGAATATAATGCCGTCTTGCTTATATTTTTTCAAAATAAAATGTGTTTTTGTCGATAATACGGATTCGATTGGAGATAGCTTGTCGGAAACGAAACTCGCAACTTCGCGCAAGCTCTTTCCTTCTACCTCAACGAGCAAGTCATATGCACCAGACATTAAGTACACCGATTTCACTTGCGGGAACAAATAAATACGTTCTGCAATACCTTCGAAGCCTCGTCCACGCTCAGGTGTAATTTGCACTTCAATTAATGCGGTTACTTTCTCATCCTCAACCTTACTCCAGTTCACCACAGTGGCGTACTTTACAATAACGTGATCTTCTTCCATTTCTGCTATGGCCGCACGTACTTCGGCCTCTTCTTTGCCAAGCATCGTTGCAATTAAGTCAGAAGAACGTCTGGCGTCTTCCTTTAACAACTGCAAAATGCTCAGTTTCAACTCGGTAAGCTCTTTCATAACCGCGTCCTCCCTCAGTTGCCTGTTTACAATTGACAGTAATGATAACAACTATGATACACCTAACTACAACTCCCTGCCAACTAAATTCAATGGAACCATTTAACGCGGTAACAAAATAAACAAATAAAAGAAGCGAGCTTCCCCTTCGCCTGAATATACCACGAAAGGATAACCCGCCTCCAACCGACATCGTTAGTGATGACCTTGCTGCTGATGCACATGAATGGGTTGAACATGATGTGAGTGTGCATGATGTAAATGTTCATGGCGTGAGTGCTCATGATGTTGATGCGAATGATGCAAGTGTGCATGGTGCTGGTCTAATTCCGTCAACGCCGCATAAGGTACAGCACTGTAGTTCGACGGTTGATGAGCTACTGAATGCCCTGTTTGCGCGTACTGCGCACTCTGTTGTTTCTGCTGTAAAAATTGCTGCGTTTTTTGCAGGGTCTGCTGATTTTGCTGCAACTGCTTCGTTACTTCCTGTTGCAAAGCACCCGAAGAAACAGAATACATATTGTTCTGCTCCATAAGGTAAAATAGCTCTCCTTGCAGTTGCAGTGTGCTATGCGTCAAATCGGTAAACATTTGACGTACAACGGGACAAGCCGCCTCCGTTACAGCGGTTGTATATTCGCGAGATGTTCGCTTTAAATCCGCTAAAATCGTGTACAGTAAATCTCCCTCTGGCATAAAGCCTTGTCCTTGCCCTTGTGGCATGATGGCCCACCCCTTAAACGAAATCTAAAATCTAAAATTGGTTACCGAGCTATATTCCGCAACGTGCAGCCAGCAATCCCTAAGATGAGGAAGGGGGCTGCGGCTGGGTCGGTGCTAAATGCTCGTGCTGCTGCAAACTTTGCACGAGTACATTCGCATGCTGTTGATGAACCGCTATCAGATGAGACAACACCTGATGGATTTGAGGATTTGTCGTTTCAGCAGCGGTAGCAGCACATTGTTTGAGTAGCAAGTCTTCATTGGATATGGAATCGACAATGTACTCCAATTCTTTAGCTGATAATGCCTTCATTGCATGAGAATGTTGAACCATTTAGACTATCTCCTTTCGTCACTTGAGAACCATTGAACTACATGTATTATGCACCCATCTATAGGGAAATATGTAACATGAAAGGAGCGACCAGCATGAAATTACAGTCCGGTACTTTACCGTGGCTAGACGTTCTGCAATCCGTACGTTCCTATCCTCCACTAGAGCAACATTTATCATGTGATGTCGTTGTACTAGGAGGCGGTATGAGCGGAGCACTAATGGCTTTTGAATTAGGCAAGCGAGGCAAAAATGTGGTCCTGTTAGAAAAGAGAAGCATTGCCGGAGGAAGTACAAGCGCGAGCACGGGCTTGTTGCAGTTTTGCAATGATAAATCGTTAACGTCTTGCATCCATACATTCGGAGCAGCAAGCGGAATCCAATTCTACACGCTATGCAAACAGGCCGTAGAGAAACTGCTTTCACTTCCGAAGCAACTCAATGCCGACCCTGACCTTTTACCAAGAAGCAGCTTGTATTTTGCTAGTTGTAATGAAGATGTGCCCCAACTGGAAAATGAATACGCTACGCTTTTGGAGCATGGCTTTGACGTGGAGTGGTGGGATACCGATAAGATTGAAGCTCACTTTGGCTTTCGCAAGCCCGCCGCGATTGTCACCCACGGTGATGCTGAAGCCAACCCAGTCAAGTGCGTGCACGCATTGATCGACACGGCTGTAGAACGATTTGGACTCCGTATATATGAGGATTCACGTGTGCAGCGTCATGAATGTATGGTTGACGGCGTTGCCTGTTACACGGACAAAGGATTCAAAGTAACGGCAAGGCATGCTGTATTCGCGCTTGGCTATGAAACACAAGAACTTAAACGTGATCGTAACGCCGTATTAGAAAGTACGTTTGCAATCGCAACCCAACCCATTCCAAACCTAGAGCAGCATTGGCATCAGAAATGGTTAATATGGGAAACGGCACGGCCTTATTTATATTTGCGAACGACCACCGATAACCGAATTGTAGCTGGAGGTTTGGATGAGGGTACAACCATTCCCGAAGAACGAGAAGCTATGCTGCGCAACAAAGCGAATTTGTTACGTGGTGAGATTAACAAATTGTTCCCTGCTTTAGGGCCATTCGAAACCGAATATGCTTGGACTGCCGCTTTTGGCTCAACGCACGACGGCTATCCTTTAATAGGGCCACATCCTGATTACCCCAATTGCTATTTTGTGGAAGGGTATGGTGGGAATGGGACGGTGTACAGTGCAATTGCGTCTGAACTCATCTGCGACATGATAGAGTACGGCTCTCATCCGGACGAGCATTTATTTCGTTTTAGTCGAGCAACAAAGCCATAAAAGCCATTTAAGCCATCCTAGCCATAAAAATAAAGTGCTCACATCGTTAGCAAATGGAGATACACCTCTCAGCTAATCATGCGAAGCACTTTTTTCTTTTTGCTTTAATTTTTGTTGCAGGATCGGACGCATCAGCCATGTGGTGATGACGGGCGCAAATCCAACGACTGCTAGAAAAATGACAATCGCCTGATGGTCATTTCGCCATTGCACGAACACAATAAACGCTAAAATGGATACGATCCTACCAACGAGTAACCCAAACTCACGCGTAACGGTCAGCTCAACACGATGTTGGACAGATTGTTCATCCACCCCAAGCAAATCAAACGTAGCCGATGTCATCGGAACCACAAATAACGGCGAAAATAACGAAGTGATAATCCCAAACGTCAACAGAGACGAATATTGTAACTGAACAAAAAGAGGTACAACCGCGCACCCCATCGCTATCGCCCCTACAAACATGCCTGAAATCCGATACTTCTCTTTAATCCAACGACCTACTGCATAAAAGCTAATGAGAGACACCGCTGACGTAATGAGCGTATAGCTTCCTAACTTCAGCTCATTTGTCGTTGCAATATACACGATGAGTCCGACGAGAAAAGCAAATACCCCATCTCTAATGCCTTGAGCAGCAAGTGCTGGCAAAGCGGCACGCCACGGGCTATTTTTCTTTTTCCACTGTACAAAAGGGATTAGCCAATCATAATGTTGTTCTGGCGGCCTTCGTTCCAACCAAAAACTAATCATGCCCGCTCCAATAAATACACCAAGTGAGATCGTAAAAATAAGCGGATAACCCCGATCACCACCTAATTGGGAAATGAGAAACCCTGACGCCCACGGAGCGATCATACCGCAACCTGCCCCTACTAACCCGACCGAACCGTTAAATAAGTCTCGATTATTAGCGTCCGTTACTTCAAAATAAATGACGTTAAAGGCCAACCAAAATGCGCCTAATGCAGCACCTAAGGTAAGTCCCAACGGCCATATATAATAGACGGCTGCTTTACCTAACCACAGCACGGCTGCGTAGAACAGACTAGCAAGACCTATACCAAGGCGTAAGCAATTCAACTTATTGCCTTCTTTTACCCATTTTCCAGCCGTGTAGAACATGAGCCCAATCGCTATTTGCTGACTAAATGCAAACCAACCGATTAACGTAAACTCTGATTTTACTTTCCATAAAAAAACGTTGACGAACGTCCCAGAGAGAGCGTTCGCCAACGAAAAAAGTCCGAACACGACCAACAACAGCAGCAGTTGGCCGTTAAGACGCGCTTTCACGAAGGTGAACCCTCCTCGCTTTAGAGCTCTGCACCCTTTTCGTTACAGCATATAACCTACCCTAAAGCGAGCGTCTTCATTATTCAGATTTTGAATTTCTTACGTTGTCCATCAATGCTTCGCGATGCGGCTCCGCTAATACTTTGCTCACTTGGAAGCACGATGTACATACATACACATCCAACGCAAACGGCGCAGCTAGTAGCGGCTTGTCCAACGCTTCAGCTGTATGGGCCTTAAATTGATTATCCCCCATCGTTTCTTGTCCTGCCAATAACATATATTCGCGACACAGCGGACATTCAGGCACTTCAGGCTGGTCGAGCAAGATGCGATCCATACTATCTTGATAACGCAGGCGATCTGAATTTTTTAGTAGCAAACCTTTACCGTCCCAATCCATCTCATCCCATGCTTTGTCCTTTGCTGCGCCCGCATCTTGACCTTCCTCATCATCCTCATCTTCATCACGCGAACCCATTTCATCATTACGTTCCATCGCAACATTCACGGTTCGGTATTCATTAAGCTCATTATGACAATGTGGACATTCTTCCTCAGGACCCAATTCCTCATCCCATACTATTTCTGTATCGCACCAATGACAAATCGTTTTCACTCTAAAACCATTCCTCTCTAACTCAGCCCATTATTTAAAGATTGTTCCAATAAAAGATGCCTATAATAAAGAATAACGCCGCACATGCGAATAAGGTCATCCACAAATATTTCAAATTCATGCAATAATCCCCCTGCACCACCGTACAACTAAATGCTTGCACCGATAATATAGGACAATGAAACGGAAATGACCATTGACAGTAAGCCAACCGCGCGATTGTCCCGTTGTATTTCGTCATCAAGACGGAAATAAGGCATTAGAAACCCGAACAGAAAATAGGCGACGAGCAGCAAGCAGTAACCGACTACAGCCCATTGCAACGAAGCATAAATCGAATCATGCGCGTCGATTCCGAAGCGAAAAATGTTGCATATGCCGAATATTTTTCCCGACGTCGCCATGGCGACACTGATGTTGCCTTTACGAATTTCATCCCAACATTTATAGCGCGTGACCAACTCAAAAATCGATAGCAAAATACCGAGAGCTAACAAGGCTACTGAAAAATAAGCGACCATGGCGACATAAGGATTGGCGAGCCATTGTTCCATAATCTGTTCCATGTTCAGCCAATCCTCCCTCTAAATAACGACGTGTTGATCATTATTTAAACTCCACCACGGTTACACCAGTTCCGCCTTCATTGTAATTACCGATGCGGAAGCTTTTTACATGTTTGTGGCGACGTAAAAAGTCTTGAATGCCCGTGCGCAATATTCCTGTTCCCTTGCCGTGGATAATGTAAACCTGACCAAGGTTCGACAGCAAACCTTCATCGAGGAATCGATCGACTTCCATTAATGCCTCTTCCAAGTTCTCCCCACGCAAGTCAAGTTCTGAGCGGACACTGTCCCCTCTAGAACGCGTTAAGTTTGCTCCGGTCTTAACCACTTCCGGCTTCGCGCGTGCAAGTAGCTCCAAATCATCAAGGCGAACTTTCATTTTCATAATTCCAAGCTGCACAATGGCTTCTTGAGAACCTGACAGTTCAACTACAGTGCCTTTCTGATTCAAGCTATATACCGTTACTTCATCGCCAGCTTCGATCTTACGTGCTTTAGCTGCACTAGGACGCTTGCCTTGCTTGCCCAGCTTGCTTGCAGGTGCTGCCTCGTCAAGACGCTTGCGCGCTTCCGTTAAACGGTGATCTTGAACATTAGCCTTTTCTTCCGCTAATTGCTTCAGCTCTTTAATAATTTCTTCCGCTTCCCGACGCGCCTTCGCGACGACGCTGCGGGCTTCTTCCTCCGCTTTGGCAACGCGCTTGTCTCGCTCTGCCTGTAAACGTTCGTTCTCCGCCAATAATTGCTGGCGCAGCGCTTCCGTTTCACGGCGAAGCTGCTCGGCGGAAATACGTTCTGCCTCCGCACTTAGGCGATTTTCCTCCAAGGAGGCGATCATGGATTCGACACGCATATCTTCTTCTGTAACCTCGCCGCGTGCATGATCGATAATCGCCTTCGGCAAGCCAAGTCGCTCGGCAATCGCAAAAGCGTTGCTTCGACCAGGAACACCGACTAGCAATCGATACGTTGGACGCAACGTCTGAACGTCAAATTCCATGCTCGCATTGATGACGCCTTTACGCTCATAAGCGTACGCTTTCAGTTCGCTATAATGCGTTGTCGCTACCATGCGACATCCCGTTTGATGCATATGCTCCAATAGTGCAATAGCCAATGCTGAGCCTTCTGCCGGATCTGTTCCTGCTCCCAGCTCATCAAGCAGCACTAAGCTTTTCTGTGTCATTTCTTGCAAGATGCGAATAATGTTCGTCATATGGCTAGAGAACGTACTCAAGCTTTGCTCGATGCTCTGCTCGTCCCCGATATCCGCATAGATGGAATCAAACACGCACATTTGGCTGCCTTCCTGTGCAGGAATAAACAACCCTGACATCGCCATTAAGCTAAGTAACCCGATCGTTTTCAACGAAACCGTTTTACCGCCTGTATTGGGTCCGGTTACGATAATTGATGTGTATTGATTGCCCAACTCGACATCGATCGGTACAACGCTATCCTTAGCAAGCAGTGGATGACGCCCTTTGCCCAATTTCAAAAATCCGCGATCGTTCATGCGCGGCTGTGTAGCTTTCATCTCATGGGCAAGACGTGCTTTGGCAAAAATAAAATCAAGCTGCTGCAAACATTCGGTATCGTTAATGAGCAAATCTGCCTGCTCACCAACTTGATCCGTAAGCAAAGACAAAATACGTTCGATTTCCCGCTCTTCTTTAAGCTTCGTTTCACGGAGCTTATTGTTCATCATCACAATGGACTCCGGTTCGATGAACATCGTAGCGCCGGAGCTGGATTGGTCATGCACGATCCCGCCAAAATGACCGCGGTACTCCTGCTTGACCGGAATAACGTAGCGGTCATTCCTAATCGTAACGAGCTGCTCTTGCAACATTTTCGCTGTGCTTGGTGTACGAATAAGCGATTCCAGCTTCTCGCGAATGCGTGTTTCGCCGATGCGTAGCTCGCGTCGGATCGTTGCTAATTCAAAGCTTGCTTGATCCAATACGTCACCTTGCTCGTCGATACATTGGCGAATGTGTTCCTCCAAAGGCTTCTGTTCGCTAATCGCATCAACAAGCGCTTGCAGCATCGGAACAGCCTGCTCTTCATGTACGCTTTCAACATGGCGATGAATACGTCTGCCAGCGAACAGCAATGCTGAGATATGCCACAGCTCTTGTGGGCTAAGTACCGAGCCTATGCGCGCACGTTGTATCGCAGGACGGATATCCGTCACGCCAGAAAATGGTGCCCCACCTTTAAGACGGTCGACGGTCATCGCTTCGTCTGTCGCTTGCAAACGGTGTTTGACTTCATCTAAATCAGAGCTTGGCAACAGCACGGATGCAGCCTGTTCACCTAGCTGGGTTGCAGCATGATTCGCCAACTTCTGCAAAATTTTCGTATAGTCTAACGTTTTTAAAATTTTCGAATCCAAAGTAAAGTCACGACTCCTCTCGCTGTTCATTATTATAGCCTAACGAAAACACCGTGGCTATGCGGTTAAGCTAGCACTGGATAAGTTTGTCGATACCTGCCGCTTATGTTTAATAAAGAAAAGGATACAATAATTGTTGCACAACACGTACCCTTTCAAACGGTCAAGGAGGTAGGTCCATGAGTTTTCTCGGTCATGTCGTCCGATTTATCGTCGCAGCGCTCGTATTAATGGTCACTAGCTGGATTGTGCCTATGTTTTCGGTCGGCGGATTTTGGAGCGCTTTACTGCTTGCTCTAGTCATCGCCCTGTTCGGATGGATCGTCGAAGGTCTGTTCGGCAAGCGAGTCACACCATTTGGACGTGGCATCGTCGGGTTTTTGATAAGCGCGCTCGTCATTTACGTTGCACAGTTCTTCGTAGGTGGCG
Organism: Paenibacillus sp. 481; assembly: GCF_021223605.1. Taxonomy (NCBI): domain Bacteria; kingdom Bacillati; phylum Bacillota; class Bacilli; order Caryophanales; family Paenibacillaceae; genus Paenibacillus; species Paenibacillus sp. 481. The sequence goes on along the minus strand of NZ_CP075175.1, from coordinate 3,793,318 downwards.
TTTCCGTTTCTGTAATAGGTGCCCTGCTCGCTGCGCTTGTTATCGGGCTCATTGATTTGTTTATTCCGGTAGCAACACCGTACGAAGCTGGTCGCAGTAATACGTCGAAATAGGCGTAAAAAAGGTCACGTAGTATTACTTACGGCCGAACATACAAATTGGATGCATCCCAATGCAACAAATTTCATACGTTTGTCACAATCTAAATCGATTATGACTTGGAAAAGCCTTTCTCATTGCTTATTGTTATGGCAAGGATTCAACATTGGAATTGTTGCCAAACATATTCCAGCGACGATGTTGGCTTCCATAACAGGTACTGTACTTCTGGTTAGGTAGTTAACTATCACATCTCCAGAACGTATAGTCAGGAGGGTTTAATCATGAAACGCATTGGGATCATCGGGTTTGCGGTGCTCACGTTAGCATTGGCTCTATCTGCTTGTAGTTCAGGAAAACAGACTGATTCACAATCGAAGTCTAATTCGAACGATTCAGCAGCTAAACAAGTTGTTATCAAAGCTTCTAACTATAAGTTTGACCAAGCCGAATACCGTGTAAAAGTAGGCGAGCCTGTTAAATTTGTATTAGAATCTTCTGGGAATCACGGACTTTCCGTGAAAGAACTTGATTTGAATCTGGATCCGAACAGCACTTCGCAAGTCGTTACCCCTGATAAAGCAGGCACATATGAGTTCATTTGTACCATTATGTGTGGGCCTGGTCATAAGGACATGGTTGCCAAAATTATCGTTGAGTAACGAGCAAGCATGAAAAAGCCGCCGTCATCTCGGTCAAAAGCCGATGAAACGGCGGCTTGCTTTATATTCATGTGACATGTGTATGGAATACGCTACAGCCATTGCGCCCATTTGATCGCTTCGACGATGACTTCAGGTATCCAAGCTCCTGTCTTGTTCATCCAAAACGATGTTTCTACCCATTGGTGTAACTTTCCTGTTGGCCATGCTTTAAGTACCACATATAACAAGCACCAAATAATTAAAAATTGCAAGTATCCGATGATCGCTCCGCTCCAACGGTCAATGGATTGAAGCGGGCGGTTTTTTGAAAATCGTTTGAATAGTAAATTAAGCAACCAAAATCCTGCCATGACAAACCCAAACAATATGCTAAACGCGGTTACCGAATAAACGGTCTCAGAGATGGACGACCACGCGCCACTATACACCGATGCCCAATCGCCCTTCTGGGCTGCTGATGGAGCTGCTTGGGTTCCGAGTGACTGTATAGGGCTTGGATCACCCTCTACGCCAAACAATCGTTTTTTTACCCATGGTGCAAAAAATTCATAAAATCGCGATGCAATAAAGAACGCAAGTAAAATGCCGAATAACGAAAGCAATTGCGAGCGTAGCCCACGAACTGCACCAATGATCGTAAATAGAACGGCACATATAACGATCGCATAATCAAGCGGGTTCCAGGAAAGAAAAACATCCCTTACGGTGTGCCACCATTCGATCATTTCACGTCCTGCTCAATCAATTCAAGCCACTCATTAAATTCTGCTTGCAGCTTTTTGTATTCATCTTGCAATTGAACGTATGCCTTCTCCGTTTCCTGAGCCTTATTCTGTTCCATTTCCCGCTGAAGATTCGATATACGGAACTGATGGGACATGACTTCGAATTGTTCTTTGATTAGTGCGATCTCATCTTGAGAGCCATCCGCTCCACCTTGCATAGATCCTACTTGTTGCATGGCTTCACGAAGCTCAATTTGTTTCTGGTCATATTCTGAACGCAATTTTTTGAGCTGTTCTTGCAGGTCACGTTCACGCTCTAGCAATTGCTGTTCGCGTTCTTCCCATTGATGCAAATGATTTGTCATCTGCTCAGCTAATGCTTGGCGCTGCTGCTCAGTCTCCACCGCCGCGGCGGCTTCTGCCTGCGCAGCTGCTACAGTCGCTTCAGCCTCTGCTTGCGCACGCTCCGCTACAGCTAGTGCTACCTGCGCTTCCACTCGCGCTGCTTCTTCCACTTGCGCTTGCTCCATCGCGGCTTCGGCTTCTGCCTGTGCAGCTTTTACAGCCGCTTCAGCCTCTGCTTGCGCACGCTCCGCTACAGCTAGTGCTGCCTGTGCTTCCACTCGCGCTAATTCTTCCATTTGCGCCTGCTCCATCGCAGCTTCGGCTTCTGCCTGCGCTGCTGCTACAGCCGCTTCAGCCTCTGCTTGCGCACGCTCTGCTACAGCTAGTGCTGCCTGTGCTTCCACTCGCGCTGCTTCTTCCATTTGCGCCTGCTCCATCGCAGCTTCGGCTTCTGCCTGTGCAGCTTTTACAGCCGCTTCAGCCTCTGCTTGCGCACGCTCCGCTACAGCTAGTGCTGCCTGTGCTTCCACTCGCGCTAATTCTTCCATTTGCGCCTGCTCCATCGCAGCTTCGGCTTCTGCCTGCGCTGCTGCTACAGCCGCTTCAGCCTCTGCTTGCGCACGCTCTGCTACAGCTAGTGCTGCCTGTGCTTCCACTCGCGCCGCTTCTTCCACTTGCGCCTGCTCCATCGCGGCTTCCGCTTCTGCCTGCGCTGCTGCTACAGCCGCTTCAGCTTCTACTTGTGCACGCTCTGCTTCGGCCAGTGCCGCCTGCGCTTCCACTCGCGCTGCTTCTTCCACTTGCGCCTGCTCCATCGCGGCTTCCGCTTCTGCCTGCGCTGCTGCTACAGCCGCTTCAGCTTCTACTTGTGCACGCTCTGCTTCGGCCAGTGCCACCTGCGCTTCCACTCGCGCCGCTTCTTCCATTTGCGCCTGCTCCATCGCGACCTCAGCTTCTGCCTGCGCAGCTTCTACAGCTGCTTCAGCCTCTGCTTGCGCACGCTCCGCTACAGCCAGTGCCGCCTGCGCCTCCACTCGCGCCGCTTCTTCCACTTGCGCTTGCTCCATCGCGGCTTCGGCTTCTGCCTGTGCAGCTTTTACAGCCGCTTCAGCCTCTGCTTGCGCACGCTCCGCTACAGCTTGTGCTGCCTGTGCTTCCACTCGCGCTGCTTCTTCCATTTGCGCCTGTTCCATCGCGGCCTCAGCTTCTGCCTGCGCTGCTTCTTCAGCAGCTTTAGTTTCTACTTGCGCCTTTTCAAGCGTTGCAACAGACTCTTCCCATTGCTTACAATCCGTTTCTAGCTGGCCACAACGCTGTTCCAATTCGTCAATCAGCGCATCGTACGTCATGCGCTCATCCGCTTCTTTCTCTGCACGAGATAACAGCTCTTGACTGAACTGCACTTGCAACGCCTCACGCTCGCCACTAAGCTGCTGATCAAAATCTTCTCGCAGCTGAACAGTCTGCTCCTGCCAAGCCGTTCGAGCAGCTTCCAACTGCTCTTGCAGCTGATTCCGCTCCTGTGCAAACCGCTCCTCAAGCTCTGCTTGCTCTAGCTGCAATCTTGCTTCAGCAGCATTGCGCGCTTCATCCGCTTGCAGTTGCAAGGCCTGCATATCTTTATCCGCTTGTTCCACCAGCGCTTGCAGTTCCTCTTCCATCTTCACTTGCATAAGCTGACGCTCTTGCTCAAGCTGCTGCTCGAACTGGCTACGCTGTTCCTCCAGTTGCTCCTTCAATTGCACTTCATATTGCTGCTCTATTGAAAGCCGCTCTACTTCCGCCTGTTGAGTCAGCTCTGCGTAACGTTGCTCAGCTTCTTGCAACAATCCAAATTGCTGCTCCTCAAACGCAGCTCGCTCCTGTGCTAGCTGCTCTTCCCATTGTTTCGCCTGCTCCTGCCATTTCTCAGCATGCTCAGTCCATTCATCCTTTTGCTGCTCCCATTGCTCGCGCTCGGAGTTCCACTGCTGTTCTACATGTGTATATTTTTCATTCCATTGATCACAATTCAATTGTAATTCATCTGCGCGCTGCTGCTGTGACACCACTTCCGCTTGCGCATCGTCACGCACTTTTATAAGTCGTTCCATTTCCACCTGACGAGCACGATCAAGCTGCTCAGCACGACCAAGATGTCCCTCCAGCATGCTGATCCGCGCTGTATGGGCGCGCAAGCTTTCCGCTGCTTCATTAAGCTGAACATCTGCTTCTGCCAGCTGATTATCTTTATCAGCTAGCTTCGCCTCAACTTCAGAGCGGAATTGCGAATCAGTGGACTCGTGGGACGACATCAGTTCCGCATGTTCGGTACACAGCGTCTCAATCTGTTCTTCGTACTGTATAGCCAGCGTACTAAGCTCTTCTTCATGCTGCTTCGTCATCGCGCTAAGCTGCTCCGAGTGCACCGCTTCGACTTGTAACAGTTGCTCAGCATACTCAGACTGCACTTGTAGTAACTCATTAGCATGTTCCGCTTGTATTTGCGACACACGGTCCTCATATTCAGCTTCTACTTTAGACACATAATCCTGATGTTCAGCTTGTACTTGCATCAAATGCTCAGCACTATCGGCCTGTACTTGCGCCAATTGCTCCGTATTCTCTGCTTGTACCTTCATCAATCGCTCAGCGCTCTCAGCCTGTACTTGCAGCATTTGAGCCGCGTACTCGTCCTGTGCGTGCTGCATTTGCACCACATGCTGCTGCTCCAAATCGTTGATACGCTGACTGTAACTTTGCTCCAACTGCTCAACTCGCTGTGCATGCTCCTGTTCCAGCAGTTGCATCAGCTCGTTATTTTCCTGTTGCAATTGCTCCAGACGCTGTTCATCCGCTTGGCGCTGCAACTCCATTTGCTTCTTGCTCTTTTGCTCGACTTGTTCGATTTGCTGCTTATTTTCTCGCTGCAATCGCTCAAGCTGTTGCTTGCTTTCAAGTTGAAGGTCAGCCGTGCGCTGTTCGTGAGCCTGTTGCATTTGCTCCGTCTGTTCGGAATGAACACGTGTCAGCTCCGACGTTTCCGTGGAAAGGCGAGCTTCCCACTCCGCAGTTTGGGTAGCTAACTGACCTTCCCAAGCTACTGTTTGCTCAGCCAGTTGTTGTTCCCACATTGCATGCTGTTCTGCCGATTGCCGCTCCCACGACGCTGTCTTTTCGGCCAGCTTCGTTTCCCATTTAGCAATGATCTGAGCAGCACGGCTTTGTTCAGCATCCAACTTCGCTTGCCACTCCACTTGCAAAGTAGCAATTTGCTGCTCCAAAGCTTGAACTGCGGCTGCGTGAGCCGCTGTAATCTGTTCCCGCTCCTCTTCACGCTGCAATTCCAATTCGAGAATCCGCTCTTCATAAGCTTCGTTACTTACTAAGCTTGCTTGTTCATGCTGCGCAATTAATTGGTCGCGCTCCTGTTTATACGTATCACTTAACTGCGATAACGCCTGTTTATGCTCAGCTTGCATACGCTCTAGCGATTGACGCAGTTGCACAGCTTCATGTTCAAACTCCTGCTTCGCCGCCTCTGCTGCCTCACGATGCGCCGTATTTAAAGCATCGACGGTGTCTGCATGCTCACTGCGCAGCTTCGCCAGCTCTTGTACGTGCTGCTCATTTGCTTCTTCGGATGCTTGCAAATGATTAAGGCGTTCCTCATCCAACTCGTTAGCGTGCTCCGCCACTAATTTTTCCAATACTGCCGTATGCTGCGCATTCAAATTCGCAATTACATGATCATGCTTCCGTACCGTTTCGTCTATAAACTTGCTATGCTGCTGCTTGAGCTGACCCGTCTCTTGCGCGAATTTCTGCTTTGCCTGTTCGAGCTCGCGGATATGAGCATTTGCCGCTTCCGCTTGTTTTTTCTGCTCCTGCTCAACACGCTGCTCCGTCTCTTGCAAACGTCGTTTTAAATCATTTTCACGATTGATAACACCTTGCAGACGCTTCTCCACATCTTTCATCTGCTCGCTCAGCTTACTGTTGCGCTCATCAGCCGACTTCTTCTCCGCAGACAACTTGGTGTTCAATTCCGCTTGTGAACTAAGTTGCTTACCTAGCTTATCCAGCTCCTGCTCTAGCTTGGCCCGTTCTTGTTCCAGACGCTCGCTCTCTTCTGCAGCCTGTTCACGCATACGTTCTACTTGCTGCAGGGATTCGGCCTTTAAGCGCTCAAGGTTGCGTTCAGACTCTATTTTCAGCTTATCTAGCGTGGTCGCAAGCTCTTGTGCCGCTTGTTCCTGATCGACTAACTTCCCGCTCACGAGCGAAAATTCATCTTTGATTCGTTGGACTTCTTCTGCAATATGTACAGCTGACAATACCGCAATACGCGGCGTATCCAGCCTTGGATTTCCTTCTGCAATTATGCGCATGTGCTCATCTACATAAGAAGCGATGTTGCGCACATATTCCTTACTTGTATCCCCTACCAACTTATACTGTGTACCATATATTTCAACCAATACCCGTAATTTATTATCCGGTGAGGTCATTTTAACGTCCTCCTAACTTCCTGAACCTAATCTGTATTTTTAAAATGAAACTGAATCATTGCGCATATGTAAAATATTTGTCATATGTGTGGTTACACCCATTTTTATTGCCTCGTTATAAGTTCGCTACAGTACGCGTTATTTCCTGCTACATTGCTCTGAATGTATAAGTTTCCTCACATCCATTATGTTCCACTACGACCGACCTTTACATAAAAAAGAAGCAGCGCCTCTCCGAATGCGTTGATTCGTTGAGAAACGCTGCTTCTATTTATTTCAAACGTCTATTTACGTAATTCTGCTGCAAAATTAGTTTCAAAAGCGGTTACGACGCGACCGTGCACATCCGTAATTTCTTCATCTGTCAACGTGCGCTCTGGATGACGATACACGAGTGAAATAGCAGCGCTCTTCTTATCTGCTGCAATACGATCTCCCGTATAAATATCAAATACGCGCACCGATTCCAGCAATTCGGAAGCAACTGCTTTAGCCTCATCAACCAAACGTCCGACTTCCACGCCACGGTCGATAACGACAGCGATATCACGTTCCACAGCTGGGAAGCGCGGCAACGCTTGATAGATGATCGCGCCATCTGCTGCCTCGATAATCGCTTGCATGCGCAACTCTGCTGCGTACGTCTCCCCTAGATCTTTAGCACGTTGGACATCAGGGTGTACCTGACCGATCGTACCGATAAACGTTTCGCCAGCTTCACCTTGCAAGTAAAGCGATGCTGCACGTCCTGGATGGAAACCTTGCGGTTGATCGGCTGCAAAGCGAATGCGATCAGACAAGCCGAAGTAAGCAAACACACGATCGAGCACGCCTTTAACATCATAGAAATCAATGTTTTGCGCGGGCACGTTCCATTGCGGTGTGCTTCTTTTGCCTGTCATTACGATCGACAGCACCAAATCTTCTGTTGGCAGCTTCGTTAGCTGTTCTTCAGCTGTCGTATAGATGCTGCCCAACTCGAACAAATGAACATCGTCCATTTTACGGTTGCGGTTGTATGTCGCAACGTCCAGCAAGCTTGGAATCAAGCTTGTGCGCAGTACACTGCGCTCCTCGCTCATCGGCATTGCTAAACGTACTAATTGCGTATCTCCAGCCAAGCCAGTAAACAAAGTTGTCTCGCTTGGTTGCGTGAACGAATATGTCAGCGCCTCATGCAAGCCACCGTCCGTCAATAAACGACGTACAGCACGGCGTACGTACTGACCTTTTGTCAAAGCGCCTGGCGTAGTTGGCCCTTCGATTGGCGTTGTCGGAATGTTGTCATAACCGAACAAACGCGCAACTTCTTCGATTAAATCAACATCACGCTGAATGTCGCCACGACGTGATGGAACGCGTACCTCGAACGATTCATTTTCAATCGAATCCGATTCGAAACCGAGACGATCAAAAATAGCTTGCACATCTTGAACCGACAACGCTGTACCTAAATAGCGGTTTGTCTTCTCAAGTGACAAACGCACGGTTGTAAGCTCGTGTCCATCGTTCACTTGCTCTACAATGCCAGCTGCAATCGTACCGCCCGCGATTTCGCGGATTAATTCTGCCGCACGGTTGAGTGCAGGAATGACCGCTTCTGGGTTCACTTCCTTCTCGAAACGAAGGGAAGCTTCCGAGCGCAAGCCTAGCTGACGGGACGTTTTGCGAACCGTGCTGCCAGCGAACTTAGCCGACTCCAGCAAAATGTTAACTGTTCCGCTCGTTACTTCGGAGTTCGCGCCACCCATAACACCTGCAAGCGCTACTGGCTTCGCTCCATCTGTAATGAGCAGCATGTGTGGCTCAAGCTTACGCTCTTGCCCGTCAAGCGTCACGAGCGTTTCGCCTGCCTGTGCAAAGCGAACGTCAATTGTACCGCCATTTGCCAACTGATCCGCGTCAAACGCGTGCAGCGGCTGGCCGAATTCCAACATAACAAAGTTCGTAATATCTACGATATTGTTAATCGGACGTACGCCAACTGCGAGCAAGCGATTTTGCAACCAAAGTGGAGATGGCGCAATCGTTACGCCGCTAATGTAGCGTGCTGCATAGTGGCTGCACGCCTCTGGTGCGCTAATGCTCACCTTAACACGGCTGGATGCCGCTTCACCGGATTCCGTTACAGCCGTGTTCGGCATGTTCAGCTTGCGATCGAGCAATGCGCTTACTTCATGTGCCGTACCGATCATGCTCAAGCAATCTGAACGGTTAGGCGTCAGACCAAGCTCCAACACGTGATCGTTTAAGCCAAGTACTTCAGCTATCGGCGTGCCTTGCACCGTATCCGCTGGCAACACGAGAATGCCTTCTTGCATCTCTTTAGGCAGCAACTTGTCGTTCATGCCGAGCTCTTTTGCCGAACAAATCATCCCTTGGGACTCAACGCCGCGCAGCTTCGCCTTTTTAATTTTAAAATCGCCAGGCATTACAGCACCAATTGTAGCAACGGGTACCTTCTGACCAGCACCTACGTTAGCTGCACCGCACACGATTTGCAGCAACTCACTTTGACCTACGTCTACTTTACATACGCTAAGCTTATCTGCATCGGGATGTTTTTCCCGCTCCACTACATAACCGACAACAATGTTGTCCAGCCCTTGATTGCGATTTTCCACCGATTCGATTTCGATTCCGGCACGCGTCATACGCTCTGCTAACTCTTCAGCAGCGACACCTGTCAAATCTATATATTGAGACAACCATTGATAGGATACGTTCATGACCTTTCCCTTCCTTCCCTGTTAAGCTGTTACATGCGAGCAAACTGCTGCAAGAATCTTAAGTCGTTTGTATAAAAATGACGGATATCGTCTACACCATATCTCAGCATCGCAATACGCTCTACACCCATACCGAACGCGAAGCCGGAATATTGTTCGGGGTCGTAGCCGCCCATTTCCAATACGCGCGGATGCACCATACCTGCACCCAAAATTTCGATCCAGCCCGTTTGCTTACAAATGCGGCAGCCGGAGCCTCCACACTTCATACACGTTACATCGACCTCAACACTTGGCTCTGTGAACGGGAAGAAGCTTGGACGCAAACGAATTTGCATGTTGTCGCCGAACATTTCACGCGCGAATTGCAGCAAAGTGCCTTTCAAGTCGCTCATGCGAATATTTTTGCCGATGACAAGACCTTCGATTTGATGGAACATGAAGGAATGCGTTGCATCGTCATCGTCACGACGGTACACACGACCTGGGCAAATGACCTTAACAGGCTGACCTTTCATCGCTTCCATCGTGCGAATTTGCACAGGCGATGTTTGCGTACGCATCAAAATATCTTCTGTTACATAGAACGAATCCTGCATATCACGTGCCGGATGATCTTTTGGCAAGTTCAATGCTTCGAAGTTGTAATAGTCCTGCTCGACTTCTGGACCTTCTGCAACTTGATAGCCCATACCGATGAAGATATCTTCTACTTCTTGAATGACTTTGCTCAACGGATGTACGGCACCCACTGTCATTGGACGGCCTGGCAACGTAACGTCAATCGTTTCCGCTCTCAGACGGCGATCCGTTTCCTCACGTTGGAACTGCTCCTGCAACTCCTCAATGCGCGCTTCGATAGCACCGCGCACATCGTTCGCAACTTGACCGATAACCGGACGCTCTTCAGCACTTAATGCACCCATGCCACGCAGCACTTCTGTTAGTGCTCCTTTTTTACCTAAATATTTGACACGTTGCTCATTCAACTGATTTGCATCCTGCACCTGCTTCAGCACTTCTAACGCCTCTGCCTGCAACGCCTGCAAACGCTCTTTCATGATGACAACCTCCCTTTAAATTCCACCAGAAAATAAAAAAAGGCCTTCTCCGTCGCAAGGGACGAAAAGACCGTGGTACCACCCTTAATTAGACAAATGGATGACGCGGCGTGTTCGTAAAAAAGAAATAGGCCTGCTCATCTCAAACATTTGTCTCACTTATAGCGACTGTAACGGGTCGAAACCGAGAACCTCTATTGAACTTCATGCACACAACGCGCTAATCCATCAGAATTAGAATGGGTAAGGCTATTGGTGAGAATGAGTCGTTCAAAGTTCCTGCTCCAGAGTGAATTTCGGCAGTCCATTCTCCAAAGACGCTCTCAATCTACGGCGTCTTCTCCCTGTTAAGCGGTGCTGCGTACTTGTCTCTTTCACGGCATTTCAACAATGATATTCATCTAACATAATTGTCGTATTATTATAGCCAATTCGGGGCATTTTTTGCAAGGGACAGCACAATATTTTTACGTTCCACTGTTTATAGAAGTTGAAAATTGTTCATGAATGTTCATGATTAGTCCGACTACAAACACGCCGTTTGTGATATAATATCGGAATGGCAGCGCCAAAATGTTGCCTATCTTTCATATTTTACATATGCAAAGGGTTGGGTGAGGGGCTACGATGGAAAGCAGGTATACAATTGTTCCACCTCCGTAAAAAATCAAAACAAGGTACGGCCGAGCATGCTCTGGCGCAGTCCGCGGAAAATGGTTGGCGGCGTGAGCTGCTTGCGGGTGTCGTATCGTTTTTTGCAATCGTATATATCGTTGTCGTAAATGCAAAAATTTTATCCGATGCAGGCATTCCGCAAGACGCGGGTATTGTCGCTACGATTCTCGCTTCTGCGGTCGGTTGCTTTATAATGGGTATTTGGGGCAAGTCCCCCATTATCCTCGTGCCAGGCATGGGTATTAATGCCATGTTTACGTACACACTCGTTGGCGGAATGGGCCTTACGTGGCAGCAGGCGCTAGCCGTTGTGTTCGTGTCGGGTATTTGCTTTACGGTAATTAGTTTTACTTCGCTGGCTGAGAAGCTGAAAGAAGCGATCCCTGAATCGCTGCAAGAAGCGATTACGGTCGGTATCGGCCTCATGCTCGTGTTGATCGGTTTGCAAAAAGGCGGCGTGATCATCTCTGATCCGGATACGCTCATTAAGTTACAGCCGTTAACGAACGCCTCGGCGCTCGTTACGTTGGCGACGTTAGCTTTAACGTGCATTTTGTTTATGCGTAACGTGCCAGCTAATTTGCTGTTGAGCATTATCGGCGGAACGGTGCTCGCTTATGTAATGGGCATCGGCGGCAGTGATGCTAGTGCGGGTGCAGGTGCGCAAGCTTCGTTCTCATGGGCGTCGTACGGCGAATTGTTTGCGGGCTTCAGCTTCCAAGGTGTGTCCGTCATGACATTTACCGTCGCAGTGTTCTCGCTGACGCTCGTTATCGTGTTCGAGAATGTTGGGTTGATTAACTCGCATTTGAACATGACGAAGCAGCCGGAACGTTTCCAACGTTCGATGCAAGCTAATGCGCTATCCGTCATCACGTGCGGATTGTTCGGTACTAGCCCTACCGTCTCCACGGTTGAGACGGCAGCAGGTATTTCCGCAGGCGGTCGTACAGGCTTGACGACAATCGTCACGGGCGTCTTGTTCTTAGCGACATTGGCTGCATTGCCCATTTTGACGATGATTCCAGACGAAGCAGTCGCACCTATTCTTATTTTTATCGGTGGCTTGATGATGCCAACGGTGAAAAAAGTAAAGTTCGATCCGCTGTCCGAGGGATTGCCAGCATTTTTCATTATCGCGTTCATTCCATTGATGCACAGCATTGTGGATGGTATCGCGATCGGCTTTATTAGCTATGCGCTGTTCCAGCTCGTAATGGGCCGTGGACGCACAGTTAAGCCGTTGTTCTACGTAATTGCATCTTTGTTTGTTGTACATTTTGTACTGCAAGCATTGTAAAAAGACGAGTGACAAGCGAGACATCGATTATTCGGTGTTCTCGCTTGTTTTCGTTCTGTCGCTGTCGAGATAGCAAATCGAGCGCCAGAGCCAATAGATGCAAAAGTGTAGGCTTTGCAGAGCTCATCTGAATATAGGGGAAAGCCTGTACTTTTGCAGGAATTTCACATCGCACATGGACATGGATCATGTTGTCTCCAATACGCTAGCTGTAAAGAAAGCTAATTCTGAATTTATGGATAAAATGGGTTCTATACTTCATTACAAACGGCGACCTCCTCTAACGAACTGATAAAAGAGAATCACCTAACGGGTAGTGCCTCTGATGTATTCGATACGAAACAAAATACTTGTTTAATTATTCGATATGAATATGTTATGCTTGATACGAAACGAGGTGAATACGAATGGAAGCGGTACTTAATCTGATATTGTCAGAGATTAGAGAAATGAAAAGCGACATCAGCTCGATTAGACATGATGTCCATGAACTTAAAGAGGACGTGATGGTGCTTAAGTCTGACGTCAGTCAGCTTAAAGAAGACGTGACAGTGCTTAAGTCTGACGTCGGTCAGCTTAAAGAAGACGTGACGGTGCTCAAATCAGACGTCAGTCAGCTTAAAGAGGACGTGACAGTGCTTAAGTCTGACGTCGGTCAGCTTAAAGAAGACGTGACGGTGCTCAAATCAGACGTCAGTCAGCTTAAAGAAGACGTGACGGTGCTCAAATCAGACGTCAGTCAGCTTAAAGAAGACGTGACGGTGCTCAAATCAGACGTCAGTCAGCTTAAAGAAGACGTGACGGTACTCAAGTCTGACGTCGCATCTCTCAAGACGGGACAAACTATCCTCGAAAATACAACAACCTGCATTTTTAAAGCTGTAATTCGAATCGAGGATACACAACCAAAAGATACGTTAGCGTTATTACAAAATATCGGTTATAAAATAGAAGGCCATGACAACGAAATTACAGTGCTGAACACACGGGTCTTCAAAATGGAGTCCATTATAGTGAAATACAATCGACAATAACCGCCCACCCTTCCTTCGTGTTGTGGATCGGGCTTTTTTTCTACCCGAAAACGAACTAATCCCCTCTCTCAACCGTCCCTTTCTGCAAATGTAATTGTAAGCAATAATCGGAGTCTAATGTAACATTAGTTAAACAAAGGAAATAAGATCACCTAATATCAACCAAAGTTGCGCAAACGTTTGTCCTGATAAACAAATTTTATAAAACAGCCACATTTTTGAAAACCCTTACTGTAACCGCATTCACACGAGTCAAGCTACATAATCAAGAGTTCTTGGAAGAGAACGAGCAGAAATGATAGCATAATACTGTTTTCATATCTACATTAGCCTGAAATTCACGATTTTTCGACGTATACCCTCTTTTACAACACCTACAACTATATGGTTAATTCAACTTGAAAGCGCTGTATTGCGTATCTTATTCAATAAGATGTTTTCATTTTCACAACTATCATCTTTTTGTACAAACGTTTGCACAAAGCAAACCGATCACACATTTTAGGCACCAAGAAAGGGGTTTTACGTCCGATGAAAAAATGGATGGGTCTATTACTATCGCTTACCCTTGTCTTTACCCTCGCAGCTTGCGGCGGCGGAGGCAGCCAAAGCCAGCCTGCACCAACTACAGGCGGCGACACACCAGCTACACAAACTACAGATGCTGGTAGTGAATTGAAGCCTGAACCAGGAGCGAAGCTTATCGTATGGGAAGGCAAAGAGCAACAAGCTTACCTCGAAGAAATGGGTAAAGCATTCGAAGAAAAATATGGCGTTCCCGTTGAATATCAAGAGCTTGGATCTGCTGATCAAATGGCACGCGTAAAGCAAGATGGTCCAGCAGGACTTGGCGCTGACGTTATGATGATGCCACATGACCAGCTTGGTGAAGCGGTTGCGGCGGGTTTAATTTTGCCTAACGATTACTATGAAGAAGATACGAAAAAGAACTTTATCCCTACTGCGGTAGACGCAGTGACATTCGACGGCACGATGTACGGCTATCCGCGCAATATGGAAACGTACCTTCTCTACTACAACAAAAACTTAGTAAAAGCAGAAGATTTGCAATCTTGGGACAGCATTATTAAATTTGCAAAAGGCTACAACGATGTATCTAAAAACAAATTTGGCTTTATGTGGGAAGTTAACAACTGGTACTTTGCATACTCCTTTATCGGAGGCTACGGCGGGTACATTTTCGGCGACAACAACACGAATCCAAAGGATATCGGTTTAAATACACCAGAGGCTGTCGAAGCAATGAAATTCTACGCATCTTTGCGTGAAATCTTGCCAATTAACGCGACAGACGCTTCTGGAGACGTTAAAACAGAATTGTTCCAATCCGGCAAATTGCCAATCAACTTGGACGGTATTTGGCAAATGAGCAACTTCACAAAAGAGAAACTCGGCTTTGAAGTTGGCGCAGTTCCAATGCCTAAATTGCCAAACGGCAAAAATCCTGCTCCATTTGCAGGCGTAAAATCTTACTTTGTAAGCTCTTTCACTCAGTATCCAAACGCAGCGAAGTTGTTCATCAACTTCTTGACGACGGAAGAAGCATTGACGAAAAATGCGCAAATGACAGGTATTATTCCTGCCCGCAATGGCATGGAGAACAACGCTGAAATCATTAAAGATGAGCGTGCAAAAGCATTTGTTGAGCAATTCAAAATGGCACAGCCGATGCCTTCTATTATCGAGATGCGTCAAGTCTGGGGCCCTGCAACAGCTACACTTGAGCTAATCTGGAACGGCAAAGATCCGAAAGAAGTGTTGGATAAAGCTGTGAACGATATGAAGACAGGTATTGAACAACAAAGCAAATCATAATGCCAATCGTGCGATCAGCCGCCCCTAGCGGTTGGTCGCATCCTACTATTGTAAGTTGAGGTGAAATCTTTCATGAAACGTACCGTTATTGCACCTATCTTGTCCGCTGTTGTGATGGGACTCGGACAAATGTACAACCGCCAGTTTACAAAGGGCATTATGATGATGCTCCTGTATATACTAGGCCTTTACTACACGTTAACGAACATCGGGCACGCACTATGGGGGGTCGTAACCCTAGGTGAAAAAGCTCAGCATTTTGAAAAAGTCGGTAAAATTCAACAGCTCGTCCGCGGCGATCATTCCATTCTCTTATTGATCGGCGGGCTAATCACTATATTTCTAGTCATTCTGTTCGTGGTGTCTTACATCATGAACATTCGTGACGCGTATCAAACCGCTAAACTGATCGATGAGGGTAAAACACCTAATCGTTTTGGCGATACCTTGAAGTTCATTAACGAAAAACAGTTTCCATTTATTATTATCGCACCGCAGCTGCTGTTCTTGTTCTTCTTTACAATACTGCCGCTGATTTTCTCAGTATTAATCGCGTTTACGGACTATTCATCGCCGAAGCATGCGCCTCCAGCCAATCTCGTAAACTGGACTGGTTTTGAAGCATTCGCCGATTTGTTCACACTTAGCGCTTGGGCGCAAACGTTCTATGGCGTATTTGCTTGGACGGTAAGCTGGGCGGTTCTATCCACATTGTCTTGTTTCTTTGGTGGATTTATGATTGCACTTATCCTTCAGCAAAAAGGAATTATATTCCGTAAAATGTGGCGTACGATTTATATGCTACCATTTGCTATCCCGAGCTTTGTATCGTTGCTCATTATGAAAAACTTGTTCAACTCGCAATTCGGGCCGATTAACCAATACTTAGCTTTCTTTGGTATTGATGGACCACAATGGCTTGCTGATCCGATGTGGGCCAAGATTACGATTTTGATTTGTAACTTCTGGCTCGGATTCCCAATCTCGATGCTTATGATTACAGGTATCTTGTCTACCATTTCAAAAGATATGTATGAGGCAGCCGAAGTGGACGGAGCATCTGCATTCCAGAAGTTCCGCGTCATTACGATGCCAAGTGTTATGTACGCGCTCACGCCGATTTTGATCGGTCAATTTGCAGGTAACTTCAATAACTTTAACGTCATTTACTTGCTTACAAAAGGAGCTCCGGCAAACAGCGAATATCAATTTGCAGGCCATACGGACATCTTGATTACATGGTTGTACAACTTGTCCCTTACGAATGGTAAATACAATTTCGCTTCGGTAATCGGTATTATTATCTTTATTATTTTGGCAACACTGTCGCTTTACAGCTTCAGAAGAACGCGCATGTTTAAAGAGGAGGATGCTCACTGATGATAACAGGACGTAAGATTAAAAAAATTGCATGGCTCACCATTAGCCATCTTATCTTGCTGGCCATCGCCATTTTCGCGATTTATCCGGCGCTGTGGGTTATCCTGTCATCATTCCGTCCAGGCACTTCGCTCTATAGCGAAACCTTTTTGCCGTCATCGTGGACGATTAAGCATTATGTGTCGTTGTTTAAAGACTTCCCGTTTGCGACATGGTATCTGAACACGCTTAAAATCGCTCTTATTTCCATGGTATTTGGCACTCTGTTCGTACTCTTGTCTGGGTACTCGATTTCACGCTTCCGCTTTAAAGGTCGCAAAGGGTTAATGTCTACCCTATTCGTAATCGGGATGTTCCCATCCCTAATGAGTTTGTCAGCGGTTTACATTTTGCTGCTTAATATGAATCTACTCAATACGCACGCAGCTCTTATGTTCGTGTATACGGCTGGAGCTATTATGGGCTATTTGATCGTAAAAGGTTATTTCGACGGTATTCCGAAGAGCTTGGAAGAAGCTGCTCGTCTGGACGGCGCTGGACATTGGCGCGTGTTTTTCAGTATCTTCTTACCACTCTCGCGCCCACTGATCGTATTCTTGTCGGTAACATCGTTTGCAGGGGCGTTTAGTGACTTTATTTTTGCACAAATGGTATTGCGTACGAAGGAACAGTTCACACTTGCTGTCGGCCTGTTCAACATGGTTAATACGCAGTTTGCAACCCAGTTTACCGTGTTTGCGGCTGGCTGTGTGCTCGTAGCACTTCCAATTACGCTTCTGTTTATGTTCTTGCAACGCTATTTGGTAGAAGGCTTGACGGCGGGTGCAGAAAAAGGCTAATGAAATGTAGAAATGTACAGAGAACCTACTGCTCTACTAAAAACATGTACGTTGGTAGCTTGGGAAATGAGTCATGTTGCGGTTTGGATAGAGAGGAGAGATTGGAATGCTGTTAGAAGCGATGTACCATCGACCAAAGCTCAATTGGTCCTATGCTTATGATAGAGAGACGATCCACTTGCGCTTGCGGACAAAAAAAGATGACGCGGCAAGTGTACAAGTGATTTACGGGGATAAGTTCAACGTCGGTACGGAAGAACAGTCGAATATGCTGACAGCGGAGATGACGATTCGCTATCAGGATGAGATGTTTGACTACTGGCAGGCTGAGGTGCAGCCGAAGTTCCGTCGTTTGGCGTACTGCTTCCAAATTACTGGAAGTAAAACGGATACTGGGAGCAGCCAGAATGCAGGGAAAGCTGGAAAAACGGGACGCTCACGTAAAGCCGTGCAAGAGACGGTGTGGATGAATGAGCAGGGCTTCTGCACAGAGAAGCCTAACCCGTGTCACGGATTTTTTGAATATCCGTTCTTGAATCCTGCGGATGTGTTCACACCTCCAGCTTGGGTAAAAGACGCGGTGTTCTATCAAATTTTCCCGGAACGCTTTGCGAATGGCGATCCTTCGAATGATCCTGAAGGGGTTCAACCTTGGGGCGGCGAGCCAAAATGGGACAACTATTTCGGTGGCGACCTGCAAGGCGTGATGGATCATTTGGAGCATTTGACGGATTTGGGCGTCAATGCGATTTACTTTACGCCGGTATTTGCGGCGCAGACGAACCACAAGTATGACACTGAAGATTATTTGCAGGTGGATGCTCATTTTGGTGATAATGAAACATTGAAGAAGCTAGTGGCGGAATGCCATAAACGCGGTATTCGCGTGCTGCTGGATGCGGTGTTCAATCACTGTGGGCGTACGTTCCCACCGTTCGTGGATGTGTTGGAACGCGGAGCGGATTCCCCTTATGCGGACTGGTTCCACGTGCGGGAATGGCCGTTGCAAGTTAAAGATGAAGTGCCAACGTATGACACGTTCGCGTTTGTGCCGTCGATGCCGAAGTTGAATACGGAGCATCCTGACGTACAGAAGTATTTGCTCAATGTGGCCGAGTACTGGATTAAGGAAGTCGGCATTGACGGGTGGCGCTTGGATGTGGCTAACGAAGTGGATCACCAGTTCTGGCGTGAGTTCCGCAAGACGGTCAAGGCAGCGAATCCGGACGCGTACATTTTGGGTGAAATTTTCCACGAGTCAGTGATGTGGCTGATGGGCGACCAGTTCGACGCGGTCATGAACTATCCGTTCACGTGGGCGGTGCATGAGTTCCTTGCGAAGGAGAAATCGGACGGCAAGCAGTTTGCGACGGCGATTCAGAAGCAATTGGTCGGCTATCCACAGCAAGCTAATGAAGTGATGTTCAACTTGCTCGGCAGTCATGACACGGAGCGCCTGTTGACGTTCTGCGGTGGCGATAAGCGCAAAATGAAGCTGGCTGCGTTGTTCCAGCTGACGTTCTTGGGTACGCCGTGCATTTATTACGGCGATGAGATTGGGCTTGACGGCGGGCATGACCCTGGCTGCCGCAAGTGTATGGAGTGGGACGAGTCGAAGCAGGATCGCGACTTGCATGCTTTTTATCGCTGGGCTATCGGCTTGCGTCGTGAGTATGCAGCGCTACGTACAGGCGAGTTCCGCTTCTTGTACGCCAAGGAAGGCGACACGCGCCTTGCTTATGAGCGTGTAGATGAGGGTTCGCATTTCGTCGTTACGATGAACCCGAAGAAGACGAAACGCACGCTGACCGTTGCACTACCAGCAGGACGCTGGCTGGATGAAAGTACGGGCGAGCAGCTCATTGTTGTAGAAGGGCAGAAAGCTAAGCTAGAGCTGCCGCCGTACGGTTATCAGGTGCTTCGTAAGTTGTAATCTGGGTAGTTAGTCAAGCAGGATATGGACATGAAGAAGGTCAGGACATACGCCATTTACGAGTAGACATGTCGTACTTAGATCGCATTTTTCCAGTACTATGTAAGTACTGAAAGGAGTGCTGAACAAGTACGAAGCTTGTACTACTGGGCGTACCCTGACCTTTTTTGCATCGAAATGTGTTGGTTGAATTGTGAAGGTGATTGGTTATATTGTGTGAACGTTGCTGAGACTGAGTGTCCGATGTTGTCCGTTGTCTGGTGATTGGTTAAATTCATTTTGACTCTGGCTTCTGTTTACGGGACATACCGAATATTAAAATAGTCGCAAATTCCTTGCGCAATCTCTTTCGCGCATTCCTCGCGATATTGGGTCGACAACAGCAGTTTCGCCTCTGTCAAGTTATCCATAAATGCGCATTCTACTAAGACTGCGGTCATTTTTGTATGTTGTAGGACGTAGAAATTAGCCGACTTTACGCCACGGTTGCGAAGTTTTGTGCCTTGCATCAGTCGTTTTTGAATCAAAGTTGCCGCCTTCGCACTGTCCGCTGCCCCAGGGTAGTGGTACGTTTCGATTCCGCCCCAGCTCCCCCACACGCTCGTGTTTGCATTCGCATGAATGGAAATGTAAAAGTGTGCATTTGCACTGTTTGCTTTTTGCACACGCGTACTGAGCGGCACATCGGAATCTCCCGGTGCTACCATCAGAGTGCGAAATCCGCTACGTTCTAAATGTACTTTCAACCTTGCCGCGACAGCACGATTAAACTCATTTTCATGCATATAAGGCTTCCCTGTTTCCGGCGACACTGTCCCATCTGGAAAAATAGGGGTACGCTTTCCTGGTGTCTCCATACCGTGTCCATCATCAATTGCGATTAATTTTGTCATATTAAAAATCCTCCTCTAAATTTAAATATGTTTGAAGATCGATAAGTGCTTGTACAAAACCAACCATTTAGCAACGCTCATTGAATCCTTCACGATTACCGTCTAGGCACCACCCCCTCGACGTAATAGTTCAAAAATGATGCTAATGACCGCCACAATTACCGCACCACTTAAAGTGCGCCACAGCCATTTATGTCCCTCTTCAATCCGGTCCAGCCGCTGGTGCGCGTTCTTGGTTGATTGCAGCGCCTCGCGCGCAGTTTCCCGCGCCGCTTCTGCGGTTTGATTGATGGCTGAAATGGATTCAAGGCGTGTCTCGATGCGCGCTAGTCGTTCTAAAATTTCCGTCGTTGCTGCTTTCTCTGACATCTAAACCACTCCTTATTGCAAAATGTAGGACCTGTCCAAAAATGGACAGGTCCTAGGGTTGGAAACTCAATATTGAGCTGTTGCTGGCACTAGTTCGGTTGCTGCTATTGCTATTGCTATTGCTACTATTACGTTTACGGTTACTGTTGCTGTTACTATTTCTGTCATCGCTACTGCTTCCGTTATTTTCACTCTTATTGCTACACAACGCATACCGCATATTGTTCTTATTCTCCGCTTAACGGTTAAAAAGCTTGTCCGGTAATGTCCGCGAACTGCTGCGGCGTAATTTCCCCGAACAAATTCGCGTCCGTCTTGACGACCTTACGCAACTGGCTGACATCAATCCACTTCTGCTCAAAAGCCAATTTCCAAAAACTCACGCCGATTTCCCTCCCTTCATCGTAATCAGTTCCAGCTTCGCTTGCGCCAGCTCTTTGCCTACGGAGTCCAGTACGGACTGCTGTTGGGCGGCTTGCTGCTTCACGTCCTTGAGCGCCTGCTCCAGCAACTCCACCTGCGATGGCTGCTTAGGCTGTGGTTCTCTAAGCTTGTCGATTTCAGCTTGCGAGAGCCCTTCTGTCCACGCTTCGGATTTGAAATCCCAGCGTGGCTGGTATAGCCCCTCTGGAACAGTTACGGCGACGATATAGCCGATAATCTCTTGCGCAGGCGCTGGAGGGGCTACAGCTCCCGTTTGGGCCACTGCTTGGGCCACTGACCCGGCTTGGGGTGCTGTTCTGCTCGGCCCCTCTGGCTGCTGTCCAGCTAAAATAGCCTCAGACAGTTGTCCGGCAAGTGTTTCCCCTACGGCAGCTTCCGTAGGCACGGCTGCTGCACCTGCTGCTACACCTTGATCTTGTGTAGCAGCTACGCTCTTCGCCGCATGCTGCACCGCTTGGCGGATAGGAAAAACGCCCGTCACGGAGTCCGCAACGAGCGTCGGTTCGATGTATTTACCGTTGAGATCTGTAAGGATTGCTTCTTTCATTGCATGTCCTCCTTCATTATTGTTCGGCGCGGAAGTCAACGCCTGCCAGCGATAAGAACCCATTTACGGGTACTCGAGTCAAAGAAACGACTCCATCCGACGCCACCGACAATGCAGCGGATACAATCGTTGCGCCCCCGTCCGAGCAAGCCACGTTAAATATGTGATGGTATTTCGGACGATACCCGACAGGTAAAGTAAACAGCCCCACCCCTGCAACCATCGAGCCGCTCGACAGCATTCCCGACAACCTAACCGTGCCCATCGAATCCTTATAGTACGATGATGTACGATAGTGCGCGAGGTTGTACGGAACCCATCCGTTCACTGGAGTAGCGCTAATCCACTCCGGCAGACCCTTCTCCACCTTCTGCGTCTCAGTCACACCTAACCGTCGTTCCATGTCACCTATTTTCTGCACGACATCTGTCACTGTACCGCGTAGGTTCTCCGCAACACTACCGAAGATCGGGGCCGAGAGCGTTGGCTCTAGGATCGTGTATGTTACATGATAGTCTGCGGTAGGGTCGAAGTTTGCGTTTATGATAACTGCCTGTGCGCCCCAAATGCTTCCGTTTTTATCTCCCAGAATCCATTTAACGTCTTTCAAATACGATTTATAAACGCTCAATATCTCTAAAGCCCTAAACCTTGTTTTTCCACCAACAAAGAAGTTGTTAATGTACCAATTTCTATCCGTTGTATAGTATTCCGGATTAGCTTTCTCACGTAACACAATGCCACTTCCGACTTCAACC
Source organism: Paenibacillus sp. 481 (assembly GCF_021223605.1). Lineage (NCBI taxonomy): Bacteria > Bacillati > Bacillota > Bacilli > Caryophanales > Paenibacillaceae > Paenibacillus > Paenibacillus sp. 481. Next base: position 3,771,196 of record NZ_CP075175.1, on the reverse strand, counting down.
ACGTTTGCCCCTTGTGTCAAGGTCGCACCCGTTTCATAATTCTTTACAGGTTCGACGGTTGGCTTGGATTTGAGATATTGGAGATGGTACGGGCTCCAGTTAGTCGCTAGCGCTGTAGGCGTGATTGACGTGGCGTCCCGCCAGTCACGTGAAACCCCATCTACTCGACGGACCCACCACTTCGATCCAGTTCCGTTGTAAAAGTTATTGGCTGTGGGAACGTCGGGGCCTGAACCAGCCTCACCGTTATACATCGTCCACCCCATAAAATACGCTTTGATTTCATCAGGTGACGGCGTGTAGGCATCTCCCCAACCGCTGTCTGCATTAGCGACCGATATACGTAATCCTCCGCTATGAATGTAAGCTACATCTGCTCTAGCGTCTAAATCAATAACTGTGCCTCGAAAAAGTAAATGGCCATTATACTTTGTCGCAACCACACTTTCTTCGTAACCAGACACTGTGGCATCAGGGGCATAGCCACTTACACCAACTGACTTATACCCCGTTTTACTTCCGACAAAAAGCCACTCGGCTGCCTCTAAAGTTCGTTTCCTCCACTTTTCCACCATATATGTTAATCCGTCGCCACCAACAAATAAAACATCCGCTTCGCTTCCATCTATCGGATTCGCAGCAAGCTCACTTTCTGATGCCCACATGCTACGTTGTTGAGGTTGAAATGATTTAGAGACATCTCCAATGTGAAGCATTGGATTTTTAAACGAACAGGTATTCATTCCGCCTGTTCCGTTGGATACATAAAGAAAAACATTATGGTATTTTCCTGTATTAAACGTTACTGTTTTGGATGACGTATAACCAACAATCAGTGTTTTAACTCCATCATCAACGGCAAGCATACCATTATGTTCAGCACTAAAAGTATAATTTGTATTAGGTAAGACATTAACCTTTACTCGGGAATATTCATTCTGCGTCTTCGGATTGAGATTAAGATGGTAGGGTTCGATTATGCGTGAGTTATTTAATGCTGGTTCAGAAAATTCCCATTCGTAAAATGGTGGCAAGAGATTCGCGCCCGTCACAATCGCATACGGATTAACGACATTCGTCAGACTATCCACGTATGGGTATCGTTCAGCGACTTGTTCCGGTGTCATCGTCTTGATAACGTTATGCTCAGCTTCGCTGATCTTAAAAACACGATAATCTTTGAAATTAATGGTAGCAGTAGACGGTATACCTGTTCCTTGGTCTTGTATGTTCAAAATTTGAATGCGAACCGCTATTGCCTCCGTATTTGGAGCTGTTTCAAAAGTTAAAAATGTCGGTTTGAGTGCTTTTGAAAAAACTGGTGTTCCTATTTTCTCAGCGGTAGAATTACCGTCCTTATCAAAGTTTATTGCCCTCAGGTACAATTTAAAGTTTTCGCTACGTACATTTGCAACTAACAAGTATCGTTCACCATGTTTTGCTTTTATAATTGTTGAATTTTCAGCAAACACATCATAATCCACTTTGTTCGGTGCAACCTGAATAAGCCCCTCTTTCAAAGAGCATATGGCTCTAGGTGTATTCCATGTATCCGCTTGATTCGCATTAGACCCTAATAGATTAATCAGCGTACGCCCCTTAATTTCACCCAGCCTAAACAACCCATCCTGCGGCGCATCCACGATTTGCACGCCCGGCTGAAGCGTAAGCGGCTTATGTGCAGCAACATCCATCGCATGATGCGCGGCACCAATGCCTTGCTCGATGCGGTTCAAATCCTTCTCCGTAACCGTATCTTCAAACTTCCAATCAGTTTTGCCCTGATAAGCCAAATCAGCCCACCTCTTTCACTGAAATTTGCTGCGTAATAAGCGTGTCAGATGGAACCGGCACGAATACATGGTTCGTGCTAATCACGCCATTTTGCGCGTCGCGTAGCTCGATTAGGGTGACGCTGTCCACCGCGTTCGCGGGAATTAAATATTCCAATTCCACGAGGGCGTTAGTCACCTGTTTGACGCGAAACTGAGTGATTTCGAATTTGCCGTTCAGCACGACCTTAGCAATCTTGCCATGGATATGCGCTGACAGCTCATGCATAACCGAAGCCGTAATCATAGGACGACCACCTCCTGGTTGCGTTTAGCAAATGGCGTGCTGCCGAGCTTCCAAGTGGTGGACAGCAGCGTCATGCGGGTGAGCGGCGTACGCGTGATTCGCTCCTGCACAACGATACGGTCAGCTAACGACGTTGCCTGATTGTAAACCAAGTTGGCAGGCTTAATTCCGCGTACCGTATGCTCTACCTCTTTAAAAATAGCCGCGTCACCAATTTTGGCGATCACTTTCAATAAGAAGCGGTCGCCATCCACCTCGACACGTGCGCGGCCCGCTCCCAGCAAAAAGTCGAGCCGCTGCTGCAAGTACCTCGCCGTAAATGGGGGCTTAGTCGCATAACGGTTCATCACCCGCTTTTTGCGAAAATCGAGCATCTCCACAGCAGGGTCAGCTTGAATACCAAGCTGCTGCTCACGCCGCTTAACCGCATACTCACTTGCAGTCAAGACAAACTGGTCAGCCAGCCATTGCTCCAACGCCACGCCTAACCGCTGCGACTCGGCATCCACCGTAATGCCCAATGCCTGAAATTCACGCACCGCTTCATAATAGGGCGGCAAATACGACACATGGTTACGTGGCATGCAGCTTCACCTCCCCAAGCAGCGGAATGTGCTCGCTACCCAGCTCTAAATTACCAGCGACACCGTTCAGCTTCGTGCCGCTCACATCCGTGACACCGCGCACCGTCAACGCACGTGCTTCCAATTGACTTACGCGGACGGTCAGCTTGTCCGCATCTTTCCACGTCGTGCGCAAGCTGTACACGTATTCGCGCAGCACCTTTTCGACATCAGCTTGCACTTGTCCAAGCGTAATCCCCTTCTCCAATACAAGCCTCATTTCGACCGATGCCGTCGTAGGCTGTACAGCCGCCACCGTTACCCGATGGCCGATTGGCGCAAATCCAATTCCCTTTCCCGACGCGGTTAACGGATCGGTCTCCGTCTGCACAGATGCAACAAACTCTGGTGAAGGCACATCATGGGTAGATGAAATCAGTGTACATTTTACGGTGCCTCCGCCATTCCAAGCTGGGTACACCTTCACACCTCCTACCCCCGGTATGGCATTCAGCTTCGTCTTATAATCAGCCACATTGCCACCAAACGGTTGCTCACTCATCACAGACAAGTAGCGCGCCCGCAGTTCCTCGTCAGCCTCTGCATCCTCACCAGGTACGAGCACCTTGCCAAGCTCTGCACGCGCTAGCCCGTCCACATAATCGATCGGTGTCATCACGCCAAACGCTTGATTGCCCTGTGTACCTACCGTCTCACTCATTAAGACAAACTCCCCGAGCGACAGCCTCTCCGTCACGCCAAATGTCAAACCACCTATAGAAAAACGGCTCCCTATCGGTACATCGACAGGCAAGCCGCTCGTATTCATAAACATTCCTCTTCGCTTAGCTGCCGTAGCTGCTAGCCGTCGCACACCAAACTCAGCCGTTCGTCGTTCCAAATACTCCCCTGTGGCCGTATCTGCATAAGACAACTGCACGGCTACGCTCCAATCCAAATACCACTGTGCCAACTCCGCCGCCACAGGTGCAAGCGCATCATAAATGATGCTTCCCTCGCGCTTATCCACGTCGTCAGGCACACGCGTTAGCATGCGATTCAAAATTTCCTCAAAGGATGGCGTATACGTATCACTATCCAGCGAAGCCAATTCACTATCCATTGCAACCCTTACATTATCCATCGATGTTCACCCCTCTTTCCATTTGCAGCTTACCAAAAATCGTATCGACTACAAATTGTACTAGCAGGCAGTCTGCTTGTTGCTCGAACTCAAATTCACCTACATCCGTTACGCGATCATCAGCTAGGAGGGCCTCCGAAATCGTCCGTTGCAATTCAGCCTGCACCACGTCCAGACCGTAGCCGATTCGGGACTGTAACTCCGAGCCATAATCCGAACTGTAAATCAAATAGGCAAACCGTTCGGTTTGCAACTGCTTGTAAATCGCCTGCTTCACCGCTTCCAGACCATCAGTCATCCTGGTGATGCGGCCAGCAGCGATGTCTAAGCCATACGTTCGGCTGGGCAACACTTCGGCATCGAACAGTAAATCCTGTTCCAGCTCACCAAATCCTTGCTGTGGTTCCAGTATGGCTCCCTTAGGAATCATGCACTCACCACCCGATCCAGTAGCACATACGACTGACCGCCTTGCATCCGTGCCAGCAATACTCGATCCCCAGCGTACAGCCCTTGCCGCACGACAACTTCCTCCGTACCGATCCTCACCTTACGCTCTGTAAGCTGCTCGGTCAGCACAAGTACCTCAGCCGGCAGCGATAAACGCTGCTCCACCAGCACCGTCAGCGGGCTTGTCTGCACAACCTCTCCATACAGCAAAGCAACTGGATTAGACGCCGCAACCGCGCCTACGCCTGCTTTTTTAATAATGTTCAGCATTCCCATTTATATCACCTTCAGCGTTAATGACATCGTATGCTCGCTGCCACTCCAGCTATGGGAGCATTCATCGACGAGCATATATTGCTTTACGTCCTGCTCTGGCGCATATATCGGTATAAGCATGCCTGCTCGAATACGCACGTCACCTAATGCATCTATTTTTAACGTTCGCTTTTCACGATTGTGCAGCTTCATAAGCGTTTTAAGCTGTTCCTCAATTTGCGCTTTGTTCAGCTGTTCATCCAGCTTTTTATACAATTGAAGTCGGCCCCATTTGGCAATATTAGCGCTGTCCTGCATAATATACACCTCACGCTTGCCCGTCTCCTCATTGTCACGGATAAGCTTGACACGGTTATACGTTTCATCGTCTATCGTTCGCGTATACGAGAGGCCCGTCATTTGACTGCCGCGCCCGACAATGCGATCACTGCGCCAATCACTCACTTTTTTCAAGCTAAGACTACCAAAATCATCATAGAGAACATACATTTCTTTAGTACCAATTAGGGTTAAATCAAGGACACGGCACACGATGTCAAGCAGCTTCTTATCATCCTGAATGAGTGACGGAATATTATGTTTCGTCTCCACCAAAGTGCCTACACGCAAGCTGAAATCAGATGCAATACGTTTGATTACAGCTGTCGCATTCGTATTTTTAAACACATACGTATCGTTGGCCTGCAAATAGCGCAGTTGATCATAAGCGGTCAGCTTCACATCATTGCCCGTCCCCGTATCGATGGAAAAGACGTATCCGTAAAATACGTTCATGCCCTGCCATTGCACCTTAATTACATCACCATTGTTAACTTGAAAATCGGAGGATTGAAAAAGTGCGCCTTTCACATACGTTAATTCAAAAGTTGAGGGCTTCGTGATGCGCGACGTTGACCAAGACATATCGGTGACCAGCTCCGAAATATCCCACATTGTACCGTTCCGATTATCTATCAACACACTCAGCATACGGCTCCCTCCTTTCTATGGCAGTCGAATTTCACGTCCGATTTGTAGCCTGCCCAGCTCATCATTACGAATTTTGTTATGGCGCTGAATCTCCCTCGCCTTTTTATCACTACCGTAAAATTTACGAGACACAACCCACAAATTATCGCCTTTTTGCAACTTATAAGTCGCTGGACGCTTACGCAAGTCGGGACGCTTTTTAGGTGTCTTTTTCACATTTTTCTTATTAGAAGGCTTTCCTAGCTTGTCTGGCTTCCCTTTACTTGCCACAACTTCTACTTTCTCGGCCTGAAAAAATCGATACTCTTTGAGCGAAATATCGAATTCGAGGTCTCCATTTGTTCCTGCTACATCACGCCAAGTGAACTCCTCGATATAAACGGCTTTGTTCAACGTATAAGTGGGACTCGTAATAATAAAACGTATGGGTAACTTGCGAGCCATCCATTTTTTTAACAGATTAATATAATAAATGGGTGGATGGAGTTGATAGGAATGAACAAACGAGTACTGCTGCGCCGGAAAAAAACTGCTGAAACTGAAGCTAGAAAGCTTAGGTTGATGAAGCGTCACAACTTCACCTAGTCCCACAATCTCATGGGAAGCCGCGTTTCCAGACTCACCAATCTCTATCGATTCTGGATTGACAGGCAACTCCATTAACTGTTCCAGATTGTTAATGCTCAAGTACATCCGGTAATAGCTCGATGCGGGGCGCTTACTCATTAAGCATACACCCCTTCCGCTGCTATTTTGAATTCTTCCTCCAGCTTCTGTTCAATGCGGCTCACGAGCGTATCGATGTCGGCCCCTTGATGAATATCTCCTGTACTAACGGTAACAGTAGGTGTCAGAGACACAAAATTGGAAACCGCCTGCATTTCGGCTAATTCACGCATCATGACCAATTTTTCGTCGGAAATATCGACTTCTTTTTTCGGCTGCGCATTCGGCATGCCCATATTGCCCATGCCGCCAACTCCTCCTCGGCCACCCATGCCTCCCATACCACCGTTTCCGCCCTTTCCACCAAAATCTAATTTAGTAAGGTCAGGCATATTATCAATGACCATAGGGCTTAACTTATCTACTCCTTTTCGTCCGGTGTTAAACTTGGACAAATCCGGAGTAGGGGGTGCTTTTGTAGTACCGCCAAACTTATCTTTTAATTTGGTTGCATCAAACTTTTCAACACCATCTGCCGCCCAATCGAATCCACCTTCAATGGACGTCTTTACTTTTTTCTGCAAGTCATCGGAATTTAGATAATCCAACTTTAACTCCAATTTACCTTCCATCCCAAGCAACTCAGCAATCGTGTTAACTAAAAAATTGATTCCTGCTAACATCCCGTTAATCATCAAAATGTAACTATTACCCAAAATTTCAAAGTACTCAATAGCTCCACCTACAAACCAAGAAATGACTTTTCCCATGAATCGGAACACTTGAGCCATCATTTCACGGACGGGCTGCATCACTGTACCCAATGCGAGTAGTGCAGCTACTAACCCAAGCAATAAACTTATAACAAGCATAATAGGATTCGCATTCATAATCATATTCAAAATGGCCTGCCACATAGCCATTAAACGCATGTACATCGCAGTCAGCATGATGACACCGTTGTAAATAAGAAACGCTGTTGCTAATCCAATAATGAGCGGCAAAATGAAACCTATCCCACTAGAAATAAATGAAACTAGTTCAATAAAGCGTTGAGCAACATATCCAATTACAGTACCAATGATAGCCAAGCCTATACTAATCGCATCAAAGATCGGTACAAAATCACCAGCCTTCAAGCCATCCGTCAATGTTGTGATGATAGGCAGCAGCGCCTCCATTCCGGCCTGACCAGTTCGCGCCCACATCTCTTTGAAACCACTAATAAGTGACTTCCATTTTTCAACGGGACCGTCCAACAAAGTTGAGTAAGCCTGCTGTCCCATTCCTGCCTGCGTCATTAAATCATCCATTAATTTGAGATAGCTATCAAAGTCTCCTGCTTTTGCAAATTTAGCTAGATTCTTCTCCTGATCCCGAGTTAAAGACATATTAAAGGACCTGAACAGCTCATCCGATTTCCCCATCATCGTATCTTTAAACTTAACGACAACATCGTCTTGCGAAGCTCCTGAGAATGTTGCTAGCCGCTGCACCATGTTGTTCATTGTGTCGAGGTCTTTTTCTCTCGTTGAAACAGTCGAGAGCGAGAGGATTGATTTCAGCGTTTGAGATGGATCATTGCCCGCTTGAAACTCTGATTCCCTAAAGCGTTCAAAATACGCTTCACCCATCTCTTTATTGCCAAAGCGGGCAACATAGCGCGCCCTTAGATCTTCCATGTGAGCCGCACTTGTGATGGCTGTCTGAATAGGTTCCTGTACGCCGGACAACATTTTACCTACGACTCCGTTTCCGGCGCCTCCACTTCCGCCAGCCCCTCCACCAGAACCGCCTCCATTTCTTCGTTCTAGTATTTGCTCCGCCCTATTTCGAATATCTCTACTCATATTTGATAAAGCTTCACGTACTCTGCGGGCGACATTACTGATTGTTGTGGCGACCTCCTGCCCCATAGTACGAAGCCTTTCAAAACGAATCGTTGTATTCTGCCAAACACGATTCAATCGTGCTGTCGACTTTCCCAGTGTATTTTCAACGCTTTTACTTCCTCGCTCCCAAGCCTTCATAGCACGTTTACGTGCTTCATCAAAAGTATTTACCATCGACTGTTGGGCACGTGCAAACGAATGACTAAAACCCCGAATTGCATCTGCTGTCATATTGGTCTTCCCCCCTTCTTTGCCGAATCCGCGTTGCGCTCGCCGCAGCTTGCAAAACACGCGCGCGCTAACCCGTGCGAGCCTATGCCGCGCCCGCTACGCGACAGACACCTGCAAGTGGCACGAGTAGCATGCACCGTGCCCGCTACACGGCGCTTGAACATGTTGCTCGCACAGAAGCTGCACCGCCTTGCCAACGCTGCGCGTCAGCGGCGATACATACCAGCGGCATACGCCAGCAACGCCTTGCCAACGCTGCGCGTCAGCAGCGATACATTCTAGCGATATACGCCAGCGACGACTTGCCAACGCTGCGCATCAGCAGCGATACATTCTAGCGATATACGCCAGCGACGCTTCGCTAGCGCCGCGAGCGCATACGCTGCTGCGCCTTGCGATCTTCCTCCACGCGAATATCGATCATCGCGTACACGGCAGCGCGCTCACGCAGCGGCAGCTCCAGCAGCTCGTGCGGCAAAATGCGCAGCTTGTGGAGGGCGTAGTAAGCGTAATTCGCCTCACTATCGCCCTCCTTAATTAGTTTTTTACCTCATCGACGAGATCGTTCATGTCTTGGTCGAAGCCATTCAGCTCCTGCACCTTCGTCAGCAAAGACGTATACTCCCCAGGCAGCAGCATCGCACGCAGCAACGCTTCCGCCCCCATGATACCGTACGATTTTTGCAGCTCCGCATCCTTCAAATCGGGATAAACGACGCTCGTTACAATCAGCTTCGCCGTGTACTCGTTAAAATCAATTTCCGGCGTCATCACGCCGCCCTTACCTTTAATGTGCTTCGTCGACGCCTTGCGGCAGCGCTCATTTTCCACTTCCGTCATGCTGCGCAGCTTCCAAGCAACCGGCTCGCCTTTTTCATTTTTAAAACGAACAGAGACGACATGCGTCGTCTCCGTGTTTGGCTCTGCATTTTGGGCGAAAAAATAACTAAGTGTACTCATTCAACCTTCACCTCATCTTAAATTTTCAGTTCAGTCCATTCCAACTCAAAGCTCAAAGCTCTCAGCTCACAACGTTGTTTATAATTACGCCAATGAATTAAAGTTGCTTAAAATGTCAATATCGTCAAACGTAAACTCCAATTCCTCTTCCAATACGTCACTCTCCGTATCCAATTTTGCAATAACGACCGAGTTCAAGTTTACATTTTTCAGCGTAACCGTCTGATTGCCAACAGAAGAATTCGGGTCCTCATTCACAACCATCACATCAAAATAAGTATCAATACCTTCCTTGACATAACGGTTCATCAACTGGCGGAATAAAGGCGCGACATAATAAATCGTCATGCTGCCCGTACCGCTCCAGCCCGCAGTCTTGTGCTGCAACGCACGGCGGCCAAGCGTCTTGATTTCGGCCTTTGTCTTCTCAATTTTTGCTTCCAGCGTCTTAATGTAGAACAACTCTTCCGTCTTGCCATCAATTGTTGCAAACGCGCGACCTTCGCGGCCGGATACCGTATCTTGCGCCATTAAAAATCCCATCTTACTTCACCTTCACTTTCACATAAATTTTTTCAATTGCATCCACAGGTTGTACATTCAGCTGAATGACGATGCTGTCAATCGTATCCCCTTGCAACACCTGTACATCCGTCTGGGCGTCGAAGTTCTGAATCGCGTTGCTATTTTGCAACTTGTCCAAATACGAAATACACTCTTTGCGGAACAGCTGACGACCATCCGCGTTGTTATTCGTTTTACCGACATAGTACGTCTCGAAAATGCGTTTAAAATCGTTCGCAATGCTGTCCAGCACACGCACAACGCGGTTTTTAGCGAACGAACGGCCTTTTTCTGGGGTGAACGCAGTCAGCGTGTTGACATCCTGTTCAACTACAGCGCGACCACCTTGGTGTACAAATACAAACTCACCCTTCGTCAACGCCTGCTCCACTTGGCTGTTCGTATAGCGGACATCCACATCAACTGCGTCTTCGTATGCCGTATACGTTAATGACTGATTTACTGCCGCAGCGGCCGTTGCGCCCGCAACCCATGCCGTCGCTTGCGCTGCATTTAGTACCGTACCGCCAGACAGCTTCACGCCGTTCTTCACACTGATAATACCTTCATGATTCGCCGCAGGATAATCCGCAAGCACCACCTGAATCTTCTTGCCTTCCTCTTGGCGTATCCGCTTCACAAATGCAGCGTATACCGGCTTCAATGCAGCGTCATCGCTCGGCAATGCTACCGTATGGAAATCCTGCACCTCGATTGCCGTCAAAAATGCCGTGTGATCCTGATTCGTCACCGCACCATCAGCGCCACCTGTAAGCGGTAAGCCTGCCAATGCCTCCAACAAGCCAGCACCTTCGAACACCACCCACTTATTCGCTTTCAGCTCTTCCATCTTCGCTACGGTCTGCACATCTACACTGCGACCTGCAACTTGAGTTACTACATCAAATTTCGTGTTGTCATTTACATTAGGCTGTACAACGACGGTAACGTCATTGCCACGCACGCCGCCGTATTGCGCGGTTACTTTAAATGTCTTATGCGTCGCGCTCGCTTTAACACCTTCGTTTAAGCGATACAGCAATACAGTCTTAGCACGTTTGAACGCTTCATTGACGAGGCGAAGCGGCTCGTCTGTCAGCTCGTAGCCCAAACGATCCAACAAGCGCTCACCAGCATGCAGTACCGTCACTTGCTTGGATGCTCCCCAGCTCAACTTAAGCGGCAAAGCAACGATTCCACGCTCACCTACGCCACCAATTGGTGCTGCTTCAGATTCAAAGCGTACATATACGCCTGGTCTCACTTTATTTTGGGTGTTCCATGTTCCTCCTGCCATTTACACGACCTCCTGATTTAAAAATTGTTGTTGTAAAGCCTCAAGCTCGCCTTCTGTGTAAACCTGTTCCTCGTTCTCTGGCAACAGAGCATTCAAAATGTCACGCTGCTGTGGCGTCCATCTGTCTGCCTGCAACCATTGCCGCTTCGTAAAAGCGGTATAGCTTGGCTGATCAAAAGAATTAAATGAATTAATCGAATTAGACGACTCCATCCCTTACACGTCCCTCCTGTTTCATGACCTTCATTTTGACCGCCTGCTCGGTTGAGCGAACGATTGTGACATCGTGCTGCACGTAAAAACGCAGTGCGCCCTCCATAACCTGATGCCGCATGCTTACGCCGACGCAAGCGGATGTGCCGACCTGCACACGCTCCATGTGGTCGTAAAGCTCGTCCGCGATGTCGTGCACAGCGACATCCATTAACTTGGGATGGTACGAAATTTCCCACGCCAATCTGGCCTCGTACCGCCGTTCGCCAATACGCTTGCGTTCACCCTGCACCAGCTTTACAGTGAAGCAGGGCGCTGCGGCTGTACCGCGTTCCTCTACATCCAGCACCGGAATAGCGGGAAAACTGCCACGCAACTTGGCGACAATGGCTTGCCTAAGATCTCGCGTTCGCATGAGTCACCTCCTTTCAAACTCTCCATTCACTTGCGGATACAAAAAACCGCCCGACGATGACGTCGAACGGCTTCCTCATTGAGGCTGTTTGCTTGCTATTTGGCTTGTAGTTGGCTCGCTATTTGCTCGCAGTTTGCTTGCTGTTTGCTTGCCCTGCTCACTCACAACCTCACAATAACATCTTAGCACGGTACTCCGTCCTACCGCGTGCCATCATTCGGTCAACCCTCGGTCAGCGGCAGGCCACCAGTCGGTCAGTGCAATATTCCATCCTATTCTTCGAATACTTCCAGCCCTAGTATAAAAGCAAGTTCCATTACAGCCCGCGCCTTAATACGTCGAAATGTACGCTCACTTAAATTCATTTCAATACTTAACATATAATCAGGCACGTCCGATTTCGGGTCCAAATAACTCCGCTCCACAACTTGTCGCTCCATTTCCCCCAAATGAGCCACAGCCGTCGTCACATTTTGATACATTTGCTTCATATAAGCTTCCCGCTCGATGTTGTTCACCGCAGTCTGCTCTACAGGTTTGCTTATCGTATTCGTTGGGCCGTGCCAACGAGGCTCCATCACTGAAGTCGTTCGCATTTCCTTGCGTACCGATCCAGCACGCTTGTACATACGTGCAATGCTAAGCACCTGTTCAACCTTTTTGCGTGTTGCCGTTCGATTGATCGTTGCCAACATAACATCACTCCCTGTTCCTTAAAATAGCTAAATTGACATTCAATAAGATACTTTAAACAACATGCGTCCCACAAATAAAAGGTGGCCTTGCGTTGTTTATAACAACGATGTATAATAACATCATTCCATTAATACGAACAAACGTTCGTTTTGTTACAGCAAGCATATCACGTCCTATAAACGAACGTCAATCATGAATGGGTGATCATATGTGGGACGAGGGTGAGAACAATGTTGGAAACAGAGAAGCAGCAAGAGCTTACAGGCGCTCGAATTAAGCAACTTCGCATGAAGCACGGCTTGTCACAAGACGATGTCGCACATACGCTTGGTATGAAGCGTGCCAATGTTGCTAATTACGAAGCAGGACGAACGACACCCCCTAGCGACGTGTTGGGACGAATTGCCGATTTACTGCATACGTCAAGTGACTATTTACTAGGCCGCATTGAGCATTCACTGCCGTATTTGCTAGATTCGCACGAAGACATTCCAGAATGGGCGACACCTAAAGATAAGCGTGATTTCAAAAAAATGCTGGAGGAAGACGCAGAAGTCATGTTTGACGGCGTGCCTATTGATGGGGATGACCGTGATCGTGTCATGCAAGTGCTGCAAGCGCTATTTTGGGATGCTAAAAAGCGAAACAAACGCAAGCCTATACGAAAGCCAGAAGGCGAGCAGCATGATTGAATACGATCGGACAAGACCAACCCGTACCGCGAGGTGCAATTTATGGATGTTGAAAAAATTGTACGTGCATTAATTCGAAAATTCAAAACGAATTGCCCATTTGAACTTGCACAGCTGTTGAACATACATGTTGAGACGACTACACTTAGCAACCAGACTCGCGGGTTTTATTTCCGCAAGCTTCGTCGGCGCTACATAGTTATTAACGATAGCTTGCCGTTTGAATGGCAGCGCTTTGTATGCGCGCATGAGTTGGCGCACGATCGCCTGCATAAAGGGATCGGACATTTTTTCATCGAACGACACACGCTGTTTCAAGCTGGAAAGTTTGAGCGCCAAGCGAACGAATTTGCGCTGCAACTACTGCTTGCCAACACCGAAATCCACGTTGGTGAAACGAGAGAAACGTATTGCGCTCGGCATGGTGTTCCACAAGAAATGGCACGTTTTTTACGCACCGATGAAGAAATAGATGAAACTAACCTAGCTGGACGGGAACAAAAGCCGTTTCAACAGGTTACATACCCGTCATACAATAGGGTACATGTGGAGGAGTAGGTTTAAGCTTACATGCTTTATTTTGGTATGGAGGTGATATACATTGATTGTCGTCATCATGGCAGGTGGAAAAGGAACGAGATTTTGGCCTTCCAGCACCGCCTCCAAACCGAAGCAGTTTCTTCCCTTGCTCTCAGGATATACCATGCTGCAAGAAACGTATATGCGCTTCCGACAATGGTTGCCTATAGAGCAAGTGTATGTAGCCACAACTTCTTTCTACAAGGACTTAGTGCTAGAACAGTTACCTGAATTAGACGAAGAACAAATTATTGTCGAACCAATGCCACGGGATACGGGGCCGTGTACAGCGTTAACTGCCTTATTTTTTCTCCGCAAAGGTATTGATGATTGCTTAGTTATGGCGCCTTCCGATCAATATATGGCAGATATTGACGGCTTGCGGATGGCATTGCTGGAAGCCGAAGCTGAAGCTGTCAATAACCGCGCCACCATCATGCTCGGCATCCTGCCCACTCGCCCAGAAACGGGTTATGGCTACATTCGTACAGAGCCGTGGCGGGATGCCGAACGGATGCGAAAGGTCGTTTCCTTTCTTGAAAAGCCAAATCGCTCGGTTGCCGATGAATTGCTGCGTTCGCCAGGTACGTATTGGAATAGTGGCATTTTCGTGTGGCGTCCTTCTACCATTGCCCATCTTATGGAGACGTATTGCCCAGCCATTTGGCTACCGCTATTCTCCAACTACCCACACGTACAAGACATTTATCACACCCTGCCTAAGCTTTCCGTTGATTTTGCCATTATCGAAAAATCCCCTGCACGCTATGTCATTCCGGTTGACTTCGACTGGGATGATATCGGAACTTGGAACGCCGTATCACGATTTTACAATGCAGACGGGAACGATAATTTACTCAATGGCAAGGTGCAATCGCTTAGTTCGAACGGCAACATCGTGTTCTCCGACAAACATGCCGTCATTATCGGGGTGAGCGATCTCATTATTGTGTCCACAGAAGATGGCTTACTCGTGTGCCACCGCTCGCAAGAGCAACGTATTAAAGAAATGCTCAATGAAAATATCACGTTAGCGAAGCCGCAATCCTTTAGAGAGGTGAAACCATTCAAGTGAAGGCACTCGTAACGGGAATAGCCGGCTTTGTCGGCAGTCACATGGCCGAGTTTTTGTTAGAGCGCAATATCGAGGTTGTAGGCACGATTCGCAACCGCAGCCGCATGGAACATATTACGCACATTCAAGACCAAATTCGCCTAATCGAATGCGAGCTGCGCGATCCTTTTTCGGTAGAATCGCTGTTGACGCAAGAGAAGCCCGACCTTATTTTCCACCTTGCTGCACAGAGCTTTGTACCTACTTCGTGGAATTCCCCCATCGATACGATCCACAATAACGTAGCTGGTCAGCTCAACATATTTGAAGCGGTACGTCGATTAAACCTATCCTGTAAAATTCAAATCGCTTGCTCTAGTGAACAATATGGTCATGTCGAGCCGCACGAAACACCCATTCGTGAAGAAAATCCTTTGCGCCCACTAAGCCCGTATGCGGTTAGCAAAGCGGCTCAAGATTATTTAGGGTACCAATATTATAAGAGCTACGGGTTACACGTCATCCGCACACGTACCTTTAATCATACGGGACCAAGACGGGGTGAGCAGTTCGTTACATCCAACTTTGCCAAGCAAATTGCCGAGATTGAAAAAGGAATTCGGCCACCCATCGTATCTGTGGGCAATTTAAGCGCTCAGCGTGACTTTACCGATGTAAGAGACGTTGTGCGCGCTTATTGGCTTGCACTTGAAAGTGGAGAAGTCGGTGAATGCTACAACATCGCTTCCGGCTCCTGTGTGACGATTCGCGAAATGCTGGATATGCTGCTCGCTATGAGTACTGTCCAGATTGATACGGTACCGGATCCGAGCCGTATGCGTCCTTCTGACGTCGAAATATTGCTTGGAGACGCCTCTAAATTCGAACAAAGAACGGGCTGGAAACCAGAAATTCCGTTCGAACAGACACTTGCTGACCTGCTTCAATACTGGCGTCAGCTGGTGTGAAAGGAGTGTGATGATGCGTGCAGGCTTTGCGCAAACGAAGAACCGTTACCCGAACCCGCTCAGCCGCTGGTTCACGACGTAAACGCACGCGATCGCGTACAGGTCGCCGCAAAGGTACGCGAAAAGGTACGCGCAGGCTATCCCCCAAATTAAGGCGGAAACACAGGCGCAGCAGCCTTATCCTTCGTAAAAAACGGGCCAGACTGTTCAAAACCCCACTCGCTAAAAAATTACATTTCAGGAATATACCAAGCTCCCCCGCACACGTTCTGTTCAACGACCAGACCACCCCTGTTCCCCCCCTTGTTGTAAACGAACATGCGGCAGTCGAGCACCATAATCCGTTGCATGTAGCAGGTGCTACGCCTATTGAACAGACACAGACGATGGCACTAGCTAATCAATCCGGTTTGCCTTTACAGGCCGAATCCCATCCCCCGACTCTCGAATCTGTTCAAGATGTACCCGCAAATCCAGCACCAGAATCCCCACAAACAGATGTCAACTATCAGCACCTATTTCTCACCCACATCCAAGATGACCCAATGATCGATATATTTCCAATTAGAACCGATCGCTCTACACGCAAAGTAAGCTTAATCATGTTAACTTGGAACGCCTTAGCCTATACCAAAATGACGTTGGAAGCGATTCGTCCTGCATGCGAACACGACCCGAATGTAGACGTCATCGTCCTCGATAACGGTAGTTCGGATGGAACCACAGCATACTTGCAATCGATCCCTTGGATTCGGTCTATCTTCCTTGATTACAACTCCGGATTTGTAGCAGGCAACAACTTCGCCATCGAGCAAGCTGATCCGAACAGTGATATCTTATTGCTGAACAATGATATTATTGCTGCTCGCCCTGACTGGATTACCATGCTGCAAGAGACAGCCCACAGTGCCCCCGATGTCGGCATTGTCGGCTGCCGCTTGCGAGACGGTGTCGGCGCACTCCATCATGCAGGCACTTATATTTACCCAGACAACGTTGCAGGCCAACAAATAGGCGGCCTAGAAATTGATGTCCGCCAGTACACAGGCATTCGCGAAGTGCAAGGTATCATATTCGCTTGCGCCTATATAAGACGGGAAGTTCTTAATCGTATTGGCTCGTTAGATTGTGACTATTTTTCGTATTTCGAAGATACGGATTACTGTCTAAAAGCAATCGAGGCCGGATTCAAAGTTCTATTCGATGGCCGCATTACGATGCTGCATTATCACAATACATCGACGAAAGAAAACAACGTCGACTTTTGGAAAATGTACGAAGACTCTAAACAAATATTTGCTCAAAAGTGGCGTCAAAAATTGTTCAATCGTTATCGCACAGGTGTTTCTTGGCATTCGGTCGTCAACTTGCCTTTCTTTGGGTATGCCGAATCCTCCAAAAATTTAATGCTTGCGTTGGATGAAAATGATGTGATGGTTTCTTATCAGTTTGCCTACGGCCCAGGGACACCTGTTCCGTTAGAAGAACCTGTATCTAACTCGGATATGCGCGTTAATATATTCGCGAATCGCCAACATAGCCTGAGCAATCCTGGTATCGTCTACGCTCAAGGCGACGTGTTCGCGAAAAATCCGCATAAGTACAAAATCGGCTTTACGATGCTTGAAGTAGACGGCCTACCTGAAGAATGGGTGAGACAATCTAATTTGATGGACGAAGTATGGGTACCTTCTCAATTCAATGTGCAAACATTTAGACAAAGCGGCGTTCATGTCCCGATTCACGTCGTTCCGCTAGGTGTGGACACCCAATATTTTCACCCGCAACTGCGAACGTCTCGTTGGTCGCCTCATTTTACGTTCCTAAGTGTGTTCGAATGGGGAGAGCGCAAAGCTCCTGAACTGCTGCTGCGCACGTTCGCGCAGACGTTTAAGCAACATGAAGATGTTGTACTTGTATGTAAAATTACGAACAATGACCCCGCGATTGATGTTCCCGCGGAAATTCGCAAGTTAAATTTAGGCCCGCTGGCTCAAAAAATTATTGTCGCCCACAATCAAATGATGCCATCCCATCTTATGGGTAGCCTATATCGCTCCGCTGACTGCTTCGTACTTCCTTCACGTGGCGAAGGCTGGGGTATGCCGATTATGGAAGCGATGGCGTGTGGATTGCCTGTCATAGCGACGAATTGGAGTGCCCAAACGGCGTTTATGAGTCATCATAACAGTTTCCCGCTCCAAATTCGTGGACTGATCCCTGCACAAGCAAGGTGCCCATATTATGCCGGCTTTAGCTGGGCAGATCCTGAACCTGAGCACCTCTCCTACTTGATGCGCTACGTCTTTGAGCATCGTGATGCTGCACACGAAGTAGGCATGAATGCAGCCAAGGAAATGGCGTCAGCATGGACTTGGACCCATGCAGGCGAACGGATGAAACAACGCTTGGTACAAATATAGACGGAAAAAATAGCCACTTGTTGTGATCATCTGATGTAGATGCCGTCCATTTACCCTCGTCTCGCTGCTCTTTATGCGTGTTGGAAGGAGGCTTATGATGAAGCCAAGAAATCGTTCAACCCCCATCGTACAAATGTTTGCTGTGGTAAAGAAACGTTTGAGCAAAAAAGAAGGACTATACGGAACTTCTGCTCGACTTGAAAATATATCTGTGCGTTCTGCTGAACATTCAGCCGTGCTGTTAGCGCAACATAACCGCGCTCCTGAGCGATCTGCCAAACTTCCAATATCTCGCTCCATCACCAACTCCAAACGCTTTGCTCGCAGCACTCGATTGTATGCCGCAGAACCAGTCGTTCGTACTGTTGCTCGTAGCACTCCTCGTGCCATTCCTCGTGCCATTTCACGCACCCTTTCACGTTCCCTTTCTCATTCCGTTCACTCGCCCACTCAACCGACTCTCTCTGCTGTTCGCGCCACATCCAACACTACTCGTTCTACTAGCCGAACTGCCACTTCCCCGCAACGCGCTCGCGGCACCGCAACTCGCTTCATTCACAGCACACCGAATAGTCGGCGTCGTAAGCGTAAAGTAATTACGCTAAGACGCAAACGCAAAATAATGAAGAGGCGCTACCGCTTGAGCAAATTCCAGCTTAAAAAAATAGCCTCACGCAACAGGCGCTTGCGGCGCACTCGTCGCTATCTTTCGCGTCCGTCCTTTACGCGAAGATATGCGGGTGGTATTCTCGTCCCCTCGCACGCAGATACCTTACCCATTCAAATCTATCCCTCGCCTATTCAGGCCGATGCGGTCGCTAACGCTCCCCAGTCACAAGACCTGACCGCCAACCTTGAGCAAGCGAGTACCGATCCACCCCCTACTCCGCAAGCCCAAACGTTAGGTGTGAACGTATTCGGCTTGGCACGGGCCGAAATGGGCATCGGTCAAGCGCTCCGCTTAGGAGCGTTATCCCTTATCGATGCCCAAATCCCAATTACGATTCAAAATTATCCCCTTTTGCGAACAGCAAGACAGCAAGATTACACCTTGATCGGCTATACGCAAGAGCCCGCTAAACATGAAATCAATCTGATGTATATGAATCCTGATCTGATGCCCGAAGCAAGACAATATTTTGGCGAACAATCGTTCAATGGTAAACATAATATCGCCTATTGGCATTGGGAGCTGCCCGAATTTCCAGCCGATTTCGACTTTGCTTTTTCCCATGTTGATGAAGTATGGGTCCCTTCTGAATACGTACGCTCCAGTATTGCCGAACGATCACCAGTACCTGTTGTAACGATACCGCATGGCATTGTCACGGCACCAATAGCACCCGTAACACGTAGCAGCCTCGGTGTGCCGGATGACAAGTATATCTTTTTAACGATGTTCGACACATACAGCATCATGGAGCGAAAAAATCCTGAAGCCGTACTGGAAGCCTTTTTGCAAGCATTTGGGCCAACGCGTTCGGATGTATGCTTAATCATTAAGACCAATTGCCCCCAAAATGGGGATGCGGCATATGAGCAATTTAAATCCGTTGCCCAATCCATATCTAATGTCATTTGGCTGGATAAATCATTGACTCGGCATGAAACATGGGCACTCATTGACTTAGCAGATTGCTTCGTGTCCTTGCATCGCGCAGAAGGTTTCGGCCTCTCGCTTGCAGAAGCGATGTCGCTCGGCAAACCGACGATAGCGACTCGCTGGTCTGGCAATTTAGAATTTATGAATGATGAGAACAGCTATTTGGTGAATGCCGACATCGTCCCCGTCGGCACAAACCAGGGACCGTATGGCGCCCATCAACAGTGGGCACAGCCCTCCATTACAGAAGCTGCGGAACGAATGCAGCACGTCATACACAATACGTATGATTCGTTCCGTATTGGACAACAGGCGCAGCGCCACATCGCGGAACATTTCTCTGTGGCGGTTAGTGGCCAGCGCATGCGGGATCGGTTAGCTCAAATACGTGTTCAACCCTGAACGCCCGCCTCGCAACAACAACAACAACAACAACAACAACAACAACAACAACAACAACAACAACACTAAAGCAACATCAAAAGGGCCGCCACTCACATGATTCGCGTGAGTGGCGGCCCTCTATTCGTCCTTCGATTTATTTGTCAAACGAACACCAAATATCGACAAGCTGTCGGCCGTCAGACAAAATATTCAAAATATCGTTGTAGCTATGAATTGGAATAAGCGCTCCACTAAGATCAATAACCGTCAAATGGAAAAACATTTGCGACAGGACATCATACAATAACTTCGGATCTTCACCGAAAATACCTTGATGCGCGTCCGGATTGAACTCAATGATTAAATGTGGCCGGAACCTTTTAATGAGATCGACAGCCCCTTGCAGCACTTTAATTTCTGCACCTTCAACGTCAATCTTCAAACAATCTAACCGTCTTAAACCGGTATTACTTACCCAATCATCCAGCTTCACGCAATTCACGACTTCTTGAATGCCTTGCTGTGATTGAGAGGTGGTGATATGAGACCAAGCTCCGCCATAATCAATATACGAAAAAGCCAGTTGCACATTATCATTATAAGCACCTGCATGAACAGGAATAATGCGGCTAAGTCCGTTGTCTGCTATGTTATGAACCAAGTAATGAAAGTTATGTCCCGACGGTTCAAAAGCATATACCGTCCCTTGCTGAGCAACATGCGCCATCGCGATCGAAATCGCACCGATATTAGCTCCGATATCCATACAGACCGCGTCTGTTGGTAACTTATCTTTCAACCATTTCATTATATGAGGCTCATAAACCCCTCCATTTGATTCGGTACCTGCCAATACCGCATCGCGGTCATTAGATGTCAATCGGTATGCTGATCCATCATATGGGATGTGCAACGCAATCGTTTTCGCCTGCATAACACCCGCTCCTTTCCGTACGTGCCAGCGTCAATTTACAAAGGAAGTGTTGATTCTACTATTTTATTCATGCATATCATCTTATGTGATAATGACGATATCCGTGTTAGATGAATCTCTTGTGGGCTTCGGCGCATGTCCACACCTTTTACCACTTGCTGCATTTACTAATGACGAGAGCGATTGTAAAAGGAGGCAACGCCACCATGAATGTAGAACAATTACGAGGTCAATACGATGCGGTCATTAGCCTTGGGTCAAATTGCTTGCCAGCCATTCAAATCGAACGTAACGGCTTGCGTCAGTTTACTGGAGTCATCGATTGGATGGATAGTAAAAATACCCGAGCGATTATCCAACTCATACGTAATCGTTTCCAAGGCATGCTCAATTTAAATCATATGGTAGCTATGGGTCCTGCTGGAGATTTCATGCTCGTTATCGATAAAGCCTATGATATTATCGTCGTACATGATTTTCCGCTATCGATAAATACGGAGACGAATTGGCCCAGCTATTACGAGCTTGTAGACAAAGTAAATCGACGCAGCGTCAGATTGCTTGGGAAAATGCAAACCGCAGAACGCCTACTATTTATTCGCATGGGATGTACAGCAGAGGAAGCTGTTGAGATGGAGCAAGCACTGCGGGAGCAAGTTGCACATGACTTTCGTTTGCTTATTATTAATCATGATTTCGTGCTTGGACTTACGGATTTGAATTGGCCTCACGCCAATACCGCTTCCGTAATGCTGCCACATGCTAACGATATCTGGAAAGATAACGATGCCTTGTGGTCGCAGCTATTTCAAGGAATATCGATTAAATCCCCTTAACTTCTTTTTGCTGTAAAAAGCCGGCCTAATGGGCCGGTTACGTTGTGTTCACTCGATTTTTACGATAAATATAATCATGCTTACGATTTCACATACCCACGTAATCCGAGCGTGCCATACACCTCTGCACTGAGTCGTTTAGAGGCAAACGAGAAATAAAACACTTCTGGGCCCGTAGTCGTAGCAACCTCCTCGAACTCCAAATAGGCTGTCGACTGTAAATAACAGGTCTCGATCGTACGATGCACAACAGGACCATTCGCAGCACCGCGATGAATGACAATCTCCAGTTCCCCTAAGTCAGCACCTAACCTTTTTCGCCATTGAATGGAAAACTCAAAGCCGAATCGCTTACCTTCTTCCAACGGAATAATCATCCACCCAAATTCACGTGCCTCCGCAACCGGAAGTATCGGCTGATAGGAGCCTGCCGGAATGGTGCGTCCATCATTATGCTTAAACATGTAGCATCCCCCTTACTTACTCATAACGAGTATTTTAAGCTTCATCGACAGCTTATGCTCGTCGCAAGAGACCTGTACAAGATACCGGCCTGACGCCACGCAAAAAACGCACTCCGTGGAATAATTTCCACTGAAGTGCGTGAACTTGAGATGTATGGTCGGGACGACACGATTTGAACATGCGACCCCTTGGTCCCAAACCAAGTGCTCTACCAAGCTGAGCTACGTCCCGACGTGTATAAACATAATGATTTCAACACTGATGATTATACTATGGTATTTACAGTAACGCAATATTTTTTTGAGATATAATTATATATCTCTACGTCTCTACTAATCCATTTTCGAGTGCATAGCGAGTGAGCTGAACCCGATTTTCCAGATGTAACTTTTGTAAAATATTTTTTAGATGGTTTTTGACGGTGTGCTCCGACAACGAGAAGCGGGTCGCGATTCCCCGATTGGATTCTCCTTTGGCAACACGCTCCAATATTTCTCTCTCTCGTGACGTCAACGGTGTAGACACAGGTGCTTTGTTCGGTCCTTTGGTGGAGAACTCCTGCAAAATACGAAACGCCAGTTCTTTAGACATTGGCGCCTCATCTATCGCAATCGCGCGCAAATATTCATGCCACGAAGACGGCTGCAAGTTTTTAAGCAAATAGCCTTGAGCCCCCTTTTTCAACGCTTCAAAAAGATGGGTAATGTCGTCGGATACGGTTACCATCACAATTTTTACATAGGGGAATCGTTCTTTAATTAACTTCGTCGCCTCTAGTCCGCTCATGTTAGGCATACAAATATCCATCAATATTAAATCTGGCATAACCGTTTCCGTCATGCGCAGTGCCTCTTCCCCGTTCACAGCTTCACCTACGATAACAAACTGTGGATCAATAGATAAAATGTCACGCATACCTTCGCGCGCATGCGCATGATCATCGGCAATTAGAACTCGAAAAGACCTCGTTTGCATGATGTTTAACTCCTTCCTAAGCCATTCGAATGATACGTCATACTTGCTCTTAATCTAAGCCGCTTTTAAGTCGCCTTTACTAATGGTCACAATCGTTTCACCTTGTTGGCGTTGAACACGTAATGACCAGCCTAAATGGTTCGCACGGTCACGTAACATTTTCAAACCATATTTACCGGACTGTGCAAACGGATCACCGTAAAAGCCTACTCCATCATCGCGAACCTCACAACAAAAGCCGTCCGGTAGCAACTTCGTCTGAATCGACACCCGCTCCGCTTCCGCATGCTTGCGTACGTTAGTAAGCGCCTCCCGCACACAAGAGAACAAGGCAACTTTCTCCTTCATCGATAGCGCCTCATCAGGTAGCTCCCAACTCACGACCGGCTCCCACTCTGTTTCACGCCTTACTTCCTCGATCATTTGCAACAAATTATGCGACCACGAGAAGTCCGATTCCTGTGGTGCTGTACGTAGATTCGAAATCGCTTGCCGCACATCATCATAGACGAGCCGCACGGTTTGGCGCAAATGGTCTAACTGCGCTCCCTTTTGTTCCGGAGGAGCTGCCTCTAGCCGATCAATTTTTACCGAGAGCATAAATAAAGACTGCGAAATGCCGTCATGCAGTTCTTGAGCCAGCCGCTCCCGCTCTTCCAGCGCCGCTTTCTGTTCCTGCTCATCACGCAGCTTCGCAGCCGTCTCATCAAGCAGCCTAAACAAACGTGTCATTAAAATAGCCGATACGACAAACACGATAATGGGTGCGAGTATGTTGCCAGCATCCATAGACAAATACGGTAGCAACCAAGAGTGTCGTATAAACTCCCAGAGACCTATCGTAATGGTCGGGATCCATAAAATTAAATGTTTGATCGTTCTATCACTCATAAGCTCAACCAGCCTCCCAATCGATATTCGCTTCCAGCCCATTTGTTTCCCTGTAAATAGCGTACACTCCCTTGGACAAAAGCTCAACAAAAAGAAGCATGCAACGCCGCAATGTCAACTTGCAACTTATGCATGCTCCTTCTGATTACACCTTACGTGGAGTGGTCGTCGATTCGCGCACGACAAGCTCCGATTCAAATTTCAGCGTGCTGCTGCGCTTAGCCGTACTGTTAATATGCTTCATTAACGTCTCGACCGCCGCTTGACCAATTTGATTAGCGGGCTGCTTCATCGTCGTTAAGCGCGGCCGTAGCTGCGAAGCCAGCATTTGATCGTCGTAGCCAACGACCGAAACGTCTCTTGGCACTTGATAACCGGCTTCATGCAGCGCGTTCACCACACCGATGGCAGTAAAATCATCAGCTGCAAATATTCCTGTCGGCAATTGACCTTCTTCCAGCCATTTTTGGACGGCTCGATAGCCCGATTCGATGGAGAAATCTCCAGCCTCAATAGCGACAGGCTGCAAGCCTGCTTCTTGCATGGCGCTTAGAAATCCTTTTTCACGTTCAACAGCACTCACAAAAAAATGCGATCCCTTAATATGCGCAATGCGTTTGTGTCCAAGCTCAATTAAATGCTTTGTCGCTTCATAGCCGCCTTTAAAGTTGTCGACGACAACGTTAGATACGGACGGCTGCACGATCTGGTTGTCGATAAGTACGAACGGAATTTTCCGTTTCTTTAGTTCGACAACGTACGGCTCCTCATGCACAGCTGACAAAATAAGGAGGCCGTCTACCCGATCTTCTTGAATTAAATCACGGCCGTGCCCCTCTTCGGTCGGATGATTGGCGATAGATAGCGCAAGGTAGTAACCGTAGTCCTTCAGCATGCCAGACACTTTTTGTACGATACTATCTAAAAAAGAGTCTTGCAGCGTCGTTACGATCATACCGATAACGCCAGTCTTGCCTTTAGCCAAACTCCGTGCGGCTGCATTCGGATGATAATCAAGATCTTTCATCGCTTGCAGTACCTTTTGACGGTTTTTTTCACGCACCGTCGTTGCATTGTTAAGTACGCGAGACACGGTTACGACAGATAAGCCGGCCTTTTTAGCCACATCGAAAATACTGACCTTCATGTCCTACTCTCCCCTATTATGCAACATCAGCAATCTCGTAATCTTTTAACTTAATTAAATAATAACGAATTTGAAACGTTATTCCAATGAAATCTCACCTGCTTAGAAACATTTTTTTATATGGAACCATTTTTCGTACTTACTTATGAGTCTTTAAAATGTGGTTACACTAGATGAAGATCAACAACGTTTACCATAAGGGAGCAAAAATCATGATCATCGTTACGACCGAAAATATCCCTCATTATGAAGTGACAGAAATGTTAGGAACAGCATCTGGGGTCGTTGTGCGTGCTCGGGGCCTCGGCGGAGATATTATGGCTTCTTTAAAAGGCCTAGTCGGCGGTGAAGTAAAAGAGTATACGAAAATGATTGAAGATGCGCGCCGTCAAGCCATCGATCGACTTATTCAAAATGCACAAGCGATGGGTGGCAACGCCATCGTGATGATGCGCTTTGATAGTGGTGATGTTGGTCAAAATATGAGCGAAATTGTCGCATATGGAACCGCTGTGAAGATTCGTTCATTACGCTAGTGAGGGTATCTGCCCCGCTCAGCTCATAAAAAAGACCGTCGCAGTTGCCTTTAAGGCGGCTGCGACGGTCTTTTTCCTATTTATTTATCATAAATGGTATTAAGAACGTTTTTGGTTAAAATTCACTTCAGGCGTTGTCATGCGGTCGTAGAACTCTGCATAACGGTCGCGTTCTGGAGAAGCGAGCAGTGCCATCGCCGAGCGTGGATGCTCGTCAAGTGTGCCTGTAACTAAGTAAGGAATAAGGTAGCCCCACTCCCACTTTTCACGCACGCTTAACATATAATTTTCGATAAAGGAAAGCACTGGACGCAATTGATATTTGCTATTTTTCAAATGAGTGAGCAGTAACTCTGTTGGACAGTTCCCTGCTCCACGCCCCATTCCATAAACGGAAGCGTCTAGCAATTCAACGCCTTTCTCTGCCGCAACAAGCGAATTCGAAAATGCAAGCTGCATATTGTTATGCGTATGTACGCCTAAGCGCTTATTTGGCAAATGCGTTTGGAATTTGTCGACCAGAAAATGAATGTCGTTATGATCCAAGCTGCCGTATGAATCAACCACATATACGAAATCGACCGGGCTGGCTTTAATCATTTGAAACGCTTCAACCAAGTCGTTCTCCATAACATTGGAAAGCGCCATAATGTTAATTGACGTCTCATAACCGAGTTTATGGAAAGTGTTAACCAAATCTAGCCCCTTATCGACGTCTTTGCTATAGCAAGCGACGCGAATGAGATCGATCATACTTTCGCTGCGCGGTAAGATATCATTCTCGTCCACACGTCCAATGTCTACGAGTGCAGACAGCTTTGTGCTTCCTTTTTGCGGAATGACCTTACGCAAGAAATCATCATCCAAAAATCGCCAAGGGCCTGCCTCATCCGCGCCTTTTAATAGCTTGGGCGAGTTTTTATAGCCAATTTCCATATAATCAACGCCAGCATCGTTTAATGCGGCATATAAATTTTGGACAAATTCAACGCTGAATTCCCAATTATTCACTAGCCCGCCATCTCGAATGGTGCAGTCGACAATTTTGCAATGGTTCGTTTTCATTCCGCCTTCTCCTCTTTCTTGTGAATTTCTCTTCATTCTAATGGAAAGAAACGTATAACGCAAAGCAAAAGATTCAATTTATTGTCCAAATATGGCGAATAAGCGAAATTCAAATGATTTCCTAACTGATTATGGATCTCAATTAGAGTTCGTTTTGGTCATCGCAACGACTTGTTCAATTAATTTCAATGGCTGCGGCGTGTCTTCAAAATGACTTGTAAACACGATAACGAGTTGCTCCTCCGGTACTACGACTATGTATTGTCCACCATAACCCATGGCAAAAAAGGACTTTGTTCCATCAAAATCTCGAACCCACCAATGAAATCCATAGCCCCCAATCCAAGAATCACCTTCGGCATGCTTTTGCGTAGACAATGCCACCCAGGACTTTGGCACAAGCTGTTGTCCGTTCCACTTCCCTTTTTGCAAATAAAGCAAACCGAATTTCGCCATATCCCGTGGAGCCATTTCTAAACCGAATCCACCTGGAGTGGTGTTTTCAGGATTTGTTTCCCAGTCATAGTGTGTAATACCGAGTGGCTTAAACAACTTTTGCTCGCCGTACTGTTCCAAGTTGTAACCCGTAGCTTGTTTAATAATGACGGACAGCAATTGAGAGGCACCCGAATTATAATTGAATGTCGTTCCTGGCCGTTCGATAATGTTGCGTTCGAGCACAAACTTCGTCCAGTCTCTGCTGTTCACCATCTTTTCCATCCCAAATCCCCACTTCGACCATTCCGGCCAATCCATCCCTGTTGTCATTTCCAATAGATGCTTGATCGTAACTTGATCATTCATTTTATCTTTATCACGCCTCCACAGCGGAAGCCAATTAGCTACAGGTTGATGAATATCTCCTACAAAACCTTCCTCCAACGCAATTCCAAACAACGCCGAAGTGACACTCTTCGTCACTGAGTTAATGGGGAACTGACTTTTTTCATCATACCCTTCTCGATAATACTCGGAAATGATAAACCCATTTTTGACGAGAACCATCGAATAGACGACAGATAATTGTTTCAATTTTTCATTAAAGTCGATTAGCGGCTGTTCCTTGATACCAAACGTAGCAGGAGTCGCAAAATTCCAACCTCCACCCGTAGTATGAAACGAGTTGCTCATATAAGGAGTGGGCTTAAGATTATTGGTTCGTTTTTCACCAAACCGATCCGTAGATGCGCCACTGGAATGCCATAATGAGCAACTGCTTAACAACAAACCAATCATCAGAAGCAGCAGTAGGTAATGGAATTTCCTTTTCATTGCTACACCTCACTCCCTTTGTACACCCTAATCGTGCACAATCGGCATGCGCTGCGCTCTAATATGCGCTATAGTCTCTAAAAATTTGCGTTCAACTTCACTCAAATAAGTGTCGGCCCGTCTAATATAGACGACTGAAATGTGCCGAAACGGAGCGGGAACGGCATACACACGCAGCATGCCTTCCGCTTCCAGCTTCTTTACGGCGGACCTTGGCACCACGGTAATACCTAATCCGGCAGCTACCGTTCCGATAATCGTCTCTAGCGTCCCAAATTCCATAATTCGAGACGGCGAGATCCGTTCCACTTGCAGCCACTGCTGCAACTTGGCGCGGTAACCACACCCCGTACGAAATACGAGTAGCGGTTGTTGCAGCAAGTCGCTCACATCAGGCTTCGCATCTTCCACTTCTTGTTCAGCAAAGTTGCCGCTTACAAGGACAAGTTCTTCTTCAAACACGGGGTACTGTTCAACGTGTAAGGAAAGAACCGGGCCTGTTACAAAGGCCCCATCCAATTTATGCTCAAGCACTTCTTCCGTTAGTTTCTCCGTCACTCCGGTGACCAGAGATAAATCTACTTTTGAATATTCACGATGAAACTTGCTCAAAATATCCGGCAGTCCAACAACCGTCTCGACAGAACCGATGAGCAGCGATCCGACAGGATCATCGGGATGTTGAAACGCTTTATGCATTTCGCTCATTAAGGCGGACATGCGTTCCGCATAAGTGAGCAGCTTTCTTCCTTCCGCATTGAGGATCATCCCGCGACGATGTCGATGAAACAACGGATGGCCTAGCTCCTGTTCTAACGTACGAATCCGCGCGGTAACGTTCGATTGGACGTATCCTAATTGTTCAGCTGCACGGCTGACGCTGCCATGCTCAACAACGGACAAAAATATATGAATATCGCTCAGTTCCACTCTATTTAACCCCTTTATTTACACGCTGTGATATAAGGTATCAATTTAAATGATATGTTAAATCACTTTCAATTATTTTACAAGATACTTTCAGCGCATTATTCTAAGTAAGCAGAGCAACAAATAGGGAAATAAATAGAGAACAATATGATTGTAGGAGTGGACACATCATGAGCAAAAAAAGTTTTTGGCAGGGCGCGATTTGCTGCTTGTTTGCTGCCGTTGCATGGGGAGCTATGTTCCCCATAGCGGAAGGCGCGCTGCATTATATTGACCCCTTCTGGTTTTCTGGTATTCGCTACGCTGCAGTCGCCATCTTACTCGCTGCAATACTGTGGTGGAAAGAGGGACGAAGTGCATTTCGTGCGGAAGGCCATGGGTTTAAGCTGTGGATGTTAGGAACGCTTGCCTTCACCATCTATAACTTCGGTGTATTTTGGGGCCAGCAGCAATTAGGTAAGCCCGGTGTTCTCCTTGCTTCTATCATGGAATCTTTTATGCCGATGCTAGCGGTGCTGTTTGTCTGGATAGCTACACGCAAGCGCCCAAGTCTCATAACGATAGGATGCGTAGTTGTTGCTTTCATTGGTGTGTTATTTGTCGTCACAAAAGGGGATTTCTCTGCGCTAAGTAGCGGTAATATGAAGTTCATTCCACTACTATCTGTTTTTGTCGGAGTTGCCGCTTGGGTGCTGTTTACGATTGGCAGCGAGCAGTTTACTGGCTGGTCAGCATTGCGCTTCTCCACCTTAACTTCTATTTACGGTGGATTGACATCCATTATCGTCGCAGCAGCAATGACTGCTACAGGCATTGTTGATATGCCTACGATTAGCACGCTTACCATAATACTTCCTGCCATGACTTTTATGGTTATCGTAGCGGGCCTAATGGCGCTGCTAAGTTGGATACATGGTATTCAACTCCTGCAACCGATAAACGGCATGCTCTTTATCAATTTTGTACCCGCGACAACGTTTGTTATTTCGGTTATGCAAGGCTATCAAGTGTCCGGAGCCGAAATGATAGGCACTTTACTTATTATCGGTGCACTGATTGTCAATAACATCATAAGCCGCCGATCAGCCTCAATGCCTCAAACTGCTCAGACTCCTGAAGCGGACTCATCAACACGGGCAGCTGCTAATAAAAATCGAGTATCACCTAACCGCTCACGAAAGACCGCTACAACTTCAACCTAGCTACCTTTTTACCCATTAAAAACAATAGGAGAGGCTATGCAGCCTCTCCTAGCTTGATGTCGGTCATCGTTGTCTGATAAGCTCACATTCGATCAGTTTGAATGTTACATATTCGTTGTATCATCGTACCGTACTAGGCTTCAGACGTGATCATTTCAGCAATCGTCCGCACCATAGCCCCTGTACCGCCCTTCGGATCTACGCCACGCGCTTTATTCAAAAACGCAGTTGCCGCGATATCCAAGTGAACCCAAGGAAGCCCGTCTGCAAACGTACCTACGAACAATCCCGCTGTAATCGTGCCTCCAGCGCGACCACAAGAGTTGCGTACGTCAGCAACCTCACTCTTCAATAAGTCCCAGTACTCTTGGTGGGAAGGCAATTGCCACACATATTCACCCGTACGTTTCGATGCAGTTGTCAATTGCTGCATCAGTGCTTCGTCATTCGTCACTACGCCTGTCGTAAAATCACCCAGCGCAACGGTCACCGCACCTGTCAACGTAGCAGCATCAATTAGTTTAGTAGCGCCTAGCTCCTTGGCATACGTCATCGCATCTGCTAATACTAAACGACCCTCTGCGTCTGTGTTGATAACTTCAATCGTCCGTCCGCTGTAAGAAGTAATAACATCGCCAGGCTTCAACGCGTTGCCAGCAGGCATATTTTCCGCTGATGCGATCACACAGAGCACGTTCGCTTTGGGACGTAAATGTCCGATCGTAACCATAGCCCCTAGCATCGTACCTGCGCCACCCATATCGCAAATCATTTGCTCCATATTCGCAGACGGTTTGATGGAAATACCACCCGTATCAAAGGTAATGCCTTTACCGACAAGACCGTATACGTCGTTCCATTCTTCTTTACCTTGGTATTTCAGCACGATCATGCGCGGTGGATTTACGCTACCTTTACCGACGCCGATCAAGCCGCCCATCCCTTTGGCTTCAGCTTGATGTTCATCTAGAATGTGCACTTCAAAGCCAAATGTGTGCGCCAAATCTTGCGCAACCTCTGCCATCTTGCTCGGATAGAGCACGTTGCCAGGCAAGTTCGTCAAGTCGCGCGCTAATGTTGTACCGAGCGCGTACGCCTTTCCACGAGTTGCACCTTGTTCAACTTGCTCTAGTGCGTCGTCAGCGCCATAAACAGTTAACTGCTCGAAGCCATGAGGCGGCTTAGCGTCGCGCTTATACGTTACACGCTGGTAAGCGCCAAGCAGGAAGCCTTCAATAATGGCATGCCCCGCTTCTGCTAAGCTGCCTGTAAACTTCATACTGTCCGATTGCTGAGGTACAACTATAGCTACGCGCTTTGCACGCGCTTTTAGTGCTTCTTTAGCAGCTTGTACCATCATGATGCGAATATCCGCAATCGTGAGCACGTCATTCGAATGTCCAACTGCGATTAACACTGGCGCTTTGTCTGAGCCAGTCGGGAATGACTGTGTCTTGATTCCATCAAACAGCCCGCATTGTACAGCCTGCTGAACCAATTTGGCACCAGGCACCACGTGTGTTCCTTGCTCCCATTGCTTTTTTGTTGCAATAACGACTACAGCATCCGCCTCAGCTTGCACCGCATCGCCCGCAAGAACGCTAATATTCGTTTCGTTCATCCAATTTACATTCGTCAGTATCATGGTCTTCATCCCTTTGCTACAAATGATGTGCCAATTTCACACCATATTGTAACACAACTTAATACGGTGTTCGATCTGAAGTTGTACCTACCTACTACGTTCAACCCAGTGGCAATCTAATAATAAATTCCGTCCATTCGCCTTGTACACTATCGACTTCAATCAGCCCACCATGATTTTTAATGATCCGATAGCTGACGGACAAGCCTAATCCAGTACCTTCTTCTTTTGTCGTAAAGAAGGGATCAAACAGCCTTTCCAGTGTGCTTTTCGCCATTCCAATTCCGTTATCTCGAATATAGACCGCGACAAAATGACCTTCTTGCTGAGCCGAAATCGAAATAATGCCTTTGCGCTGCAAGCGCTGCGCATCCATCGCTTCAATCGCATTTCGAATCATATTTAACAGCACTTGCTTGATTTGCTTGACATCAATCGCAACGTACATCAGGCCTGCTTGGGATAAATCGGCCAATTCGATCTCGCAGCCTTTCATTAAGGCTTCGCTCTCTGTTAGCAGCACAACTTCCCGCAGGAGCGATGCAATCGGTACTTCAGCCGTCATCGGTGCAGAAGGCTTGGACGAATTCAGAAACTCGAAAATGATGTCGTTCGCACGGTCAATTTCAGCTAAAATAATACGCGCGTACTCTTCTTTTCCAAGCTGCATCAAATGCGGGCGCAGCAATTGAATAAAGCCGCGAATGGATGTGAGCGGATTGCGTATTTCATGTGCAATCGCTGCTGCAATCTTCCCCAGTATAGCTAGCTTGTCATTTTGATATGCCGTTTGTTCAATACGCTTGTACTCGGATACATCTTTGATGCTAAATAAATAGTCTCCGTCCATTTGATCACTGTACGTGACCGTTACTAAATAATGGCGTCCATGCTGGTCCATAAATTCATGATAGCGCTTTCTTTGTAAGATAGTATCTCTGTATAAGCGAAGGATAATCTTTCTTTGTTCACGCTTTAACAAAGGATGGACGAGCAATTGCAGCAAGTTACAGCCGACCAGCGCTTTACGTGGCACCTCTAAAAACTTTGCCGTCTCTAAGTTGATAAATGACATCATTCCACTGCTGTCAAATAGCACGATACCACTGTCCATTTGTTGCAGCACATTTTCAAACTTATTTCTGACTAACTGAGTGGAGTACAATGCTTGTGCGGACCGAATCCAAGGTTCGCGAATCGGGTCAATGACCAAAGGTTCCCCCTCCTTGCTTCCCTGTTCTGTCTTGATAGCCGTAATCCATTCCACAAAGTAAATAAATGAGCGATGAAGTGCCTTCGCGCCTTCATCCCAATCCACATGAGCCATTACCGTACATAGCATTTCTTCATGAAGGTTAAGTAAATCTTCCATAGAAAGCTTGTCCGCCATTGCTGCAGCTTCCTTGGCCACTTGTAAGTGCTCGTCGCCGCCGTTCAACATATACACACGCAACCCATTGGCATACTGCTGCTTCCATTGCTGCTTGCGACCGTCTCTTCCTTTTAGCGCGTCCAACTAAGACTCACCTCATTAACGGCAACCGTTGACCGAATAAGCCCTTAATGACCGTTCCATTCCAACAGTTCCATCATAGTAAAGTTTTGGCAAAATCGTCAACCCAAAATAATGTCGATTTTTAACAAATAAGCGCACATTCATTAAAAAGTGTATAAAAATATACGTATATAAAAATAAAGCGACTTCCATTCGAATGTCGAAAGTGGCACTGATTGATGGCCGTGTTCGTCATACGAAGGTTGTCGCCCGATATGTGTATCATGTTGTAAACGCATCCAACTCAAGGCTCAGTTCTGCTTCATTAGCTGGGCTTTACGGCGGCTCATTAAAGCCAATCTCCGCTTCAACTGTGACTCCCATTGCGGATCGCTCCATTGCTTGGCCAAAGCCAATAAATCAAGTGCGTTATCAATTTGGTTACGTACAATGTCTAGTGGATCTTCATTTTCATGACTAACGCAATTCTCAAACAAACGTGCATCGTCTGCATTTACGTAATCACCAAAATCTACTTCTCTCACACCGTCACTTTCAGCATATTCTGCCAGAATTTCATATTCGTTCTCAACTAGATAGTGAACGTCTATACGTTGGCAAACCGGACATAGTAGCAGGGGAACATTATGTATCCTAGTCCTATAATGCTGTAAAGTACCTTTAGACCCAATCATACTTGCACCACAACAGAAACTCATGTTCTCCCTCCTAACATGTAATGCCTTGAAGGCGGAGTTCTCTTAGTCTATTCGACGCCTGCAAGGCCAATTCCTTTTTTTTACTACAATTTCATTTCAGCTTGTTAGGCAAAGGCATATTTGCGTATATGTTTGGCGTTTGCTGCATATAGATAGGAGACAATACCATTCCAAAAGTGGAGGGCTCATCGATGTCAAATATTTTGTTTGTCGCTTCTAAGCAAATTAGCTATTTGATGTATGACGATAACAAACATGAGCTTGTAGCCCATTATGTGACAGGTGAAACGAAGTGCTATCATTCCGTTTCGGCTAGTTGGTACAACCGGTTACAGCAATCCGAAAATCAATATGATGAGTTTATTTTACTCACCCAGTCCCTTTTGGAGACTTCCAGCAGTTAAGTGTTTATTGGGGGTGGATTAGGTATGCTGTTATTCATTTTGTACCTAGATTCATAGATTATGAAACAGTTTCACTCCCCTTTCAAATATTTAGAAAACGTTTAGACATGACGGAAGCCTTTCACGGATAGCATGAATGGATAGCAAAAGTTGCATCTGCATGATGACTAAAGCTAACCAACGAAAGGAGGTCCCTATGTTCGGCTCACCCACCCACAATCCATGGCCACCGACTTATTTGCACAACATCATTCATCTTATGGTCAAAGACCCTACAACATTATTTGTGTACTGGGAAATAACAGAACGAAAGCGGCAAGCTGTAGAACGTCATTATTTAACCTCTTGGAACAGCATACCCAAAATCATGCGATTATATCGTTCGACAAGTTCGGTTACACAAGCATGCACTTATGCTCATTCCGACATTGAAGTGTTTGACGCTGATTCATGGTACATCAAACATATTCAAGCGAATACGGCATACATGGTTGATTACGGAGTGTGGAACAGCTGTCAGCAATTTGTTCCGTTACTACGTTCCCAAGCCGTACAAACACCTCGTAACTTCCCTGCTGGATCAAATGAAACTAGTGATCAAATAGCTATTCAAATGACAGGCCATCACGTCCACCTACATGATGAGCAACCTTTTACAGCTGCTTCCTATGACGAGACTTCCCCATTCAAGCAATTTTCTACGTACACGCTATATTCAACTAAAGAAGGAGTACGTTCATGAACGAGCAACCAAATGGACATATTGCGCTCGTGCTGCACGCGCATTTGCCATATGTCCGTCACCGTAACCGTGACGATTTAATGGAGGAAAGATGGTTTTTTGAAGCGATGACGGAGACGTATATTCCTTTATTGGATACGTTCGAACGCTTGCAAGCCGATCATGTTCCCTTTCGGATCACGATGACCTTAACACCGACCCTGCTTGCGATGATGGCTGATCCGCTCATGCAGGAACGGTATGAGCAATATTTGTTACGTGCCATCGGGCTAGCTGAACGCGAGATCGAGCGCAACGAGCCGAACGAAGCATTTATAGCGCTTGCTGTCATGTATTTTGACCGCTGGACCCGTTGGCTGCGGCTGTACCGTGAATGGGAGCGAGACGTTATCGCTCGATTCCGCTGTTTGGCCGATGCCGGTGTGCTAGAAATTATTACGTGCGCTGCAACGCATGCTTTTTTGCCCTTTATCAAGCATCCCGCTTCGATATACGCCCAAATTGAAACAGGGATGCTTGAACATGAACGCTTCTTTGGCCAACGACCGCACGGGATCTGGTTGCCTGAATGTGCATATGCACCACATTTGTCTCCCCTACTCAAGCAGTGCGGCGTACGTTATTTCGTAGTCGATGCGCATGGTATTGAGCATGCGGAACCACCACCGACAAGAGGCTGCTTCGCTCCTGTGCAAACCGCTGATGGCGTTCATGCTTTTGCACGAGATGTGTCCTCTTCCCAACAAGTATGGAGCAGTCACGAAGGTTATCCAGGTGATTACGACTACCGTGAATATTATCGGGATATCGGATTTGATCTCGGGTGGTCCGACGAGCAGGAATGGAAATATATTAAGCCCTATATGCTGCATGACGGAGCCAGAATGAACACCGGAATCAAATATTACCGGATTACGAGTACTCATGAGGAGAAGGAACCGTATCGTCCAGACTGGGCTAAACATAAAGCGTATGCGCATGCTCGTCACTTTCTGGACAGCAGAGAACAGCAACTACAGCTCGCTGCCACACATTTGGATCGCACGCCTGTTGTGCTGTGCCCCTATGATGCAGAATTGTTCGGGCATTGGTGGTACGAAGGGCCGCTTTGGATCGAAGCGTTATTTCGCGAACAAGCCACCCGTCGGAGTCTAGGGCAGAGCAAGCTTACTTTTGTTGCCCCTATCGATTACTTGGAGCAATATCCACAATCGGAACAGGCGCACATTCCGTTCTGCACGTGGGGACGAGATGGCTACGGTGATGTATGGCTACAAGAGCACAACGACTGGATTTATAAGCATCTTCATCAAGTGGAAACACGGCTACTACATACGATTGAGCAGCATCAGGGTGAACAGTGGGCATTCTCCTCTATTCAAGAGCGAATTTTAAATCAGGCTGTACGTGAATTTATGCTGGCTGGCAGCAGTGATTGGGCATTTATAATCGATGCCAATACGGTTCCATCCTATGCTACCGCACGTACGAAGCAGCATGTTATGCGATGCCACACGTTGCTAGACATGATCGATAAAGGCTTGTTTGATCAACTACTGCTGGAACAGATGGAGCAGGACGCACCTTGCTTTCCGACGTTAGATTACCGCTTGCTTCTTCACACCGAACGGAATCACAACGATATGAAAGCAACACATGCAGAACAACAAATAGCCGCGCAATTATTTACCGAAAGCGCTACAGCTCATTTAAAGACAAGCTTGCTCCACACTGCCGAAACGACGTATCGTGTTCCGCGCGGTGCGATGCTCAAGCTATCTAAACAGCAACGCAATAATGCGGTAAAGCGCGTACTCATGCTGGCATGGGAATTTCCGCCCCTCATTGTCGGCGGCCTATCACGTGCGGTGTATGACTTATCCCGACATCTCGTCAGACGCCAATGTGAAGTACATATTGTGACACGGGAAGTTCCCGGATCACCCTCCTTTGAAATGATGAGTGGCATATACGTCCACCGCGTTCCGCTTATTCAAACGAATACGGAAATCGAGTTTATGGATTGGGTGTTTCAAATGAATAATGCGATGTCGGATGGCGTCAATGAGCTTGTACAGCATGGCATTTCGTTTGATTTTATTCATGCGCATGATTGGCTCGTCTATCTCGCCGCCAAGGATTTAAAAGATGCGTACAACTGGCCGCTAATCGCCACGGTACATGCAACGGAGCATGGACGCAATCATGGCGCGCTAGAAAATGATTTGCAACGCCGGATTCATGACATGGAGCTTCAGCTAACGAATGAAGCCGAACATGTCATCGTGTGCAGTTCAGCGATGGTGCACGAAGTCGAAAGATTGTTCGGCCTAGCGCGTCATAAAATCTCGATGATTCCTAACGGTGTGGAGCGCAAGGCTGGGAATTTGAAGTTACACGGAAATAGCAAATCGACAAAGTCCGATATGAAGCAGGTCCGCCTGCAATACGCTCAGCCCAATGAACCCATGCTGTTCTATATCGGCAGGCTCGTGTTCGAAAAAGGCGTCCACGTCTTAATTGAAGCGATGACGCATGTTGTACGCAGCACTCCACAAGCAAAGCTCGTCATTGCGGGCAGCGGTCCGATGAAGCATGAGTTACAACGACTCGTCAAAGAACGACATCTAGACAATACGGTCCATTTCGCCGGATTCGTCAATGATGATGAGCGGGACGCACTGCTTAGCGCAGCCAACGTGTGCGTCTTTCCAAGCTTGTACGAACCGTTTGGGATCGTCGCTTTGGAAGCGATGCAGCAAGGAACACCCGTGGTTGTCTCCGATACAGGCGGCTTGGCTGAAATTGTCGAGCATGAGGTAGATGGCTTTAAAGCACTGCCTGGTCATGTTGAGTCGCTCGCTTGGCATATTACGGAACTGATCAACAATCGCGAGCTGGCCGAACGCATGGCTACCCGTGCTCAGGTTAAGGTACAAACGCAATACGATTGGCACACAATTGCCGTATCCACGCAACGCGTATATGAAGGAGTGATCGCACGATGAAAGCTGTCATTATGGCTGGTGGTAAGGGTACTCGTTTACGGCCGTTAACGCTGCAAACCCCAAAACCGATGGTTCCGCTATTAAATCGGCCTTGCATGGAGTACATTATCGAGCTGCTTAAGCGGTACGATATACACCAAATTGCGGTCACTGTTCAATATTTACCGGATGTTATTCGCCATCATTTCGGCGACGGATCACAATTTGGTGTCGAGCTTCACTATTTCGAAGAACTGTTACCGCTCGGTACAGCTGGCAGCATTAAAAATGCAGCCGCCTTCCTAGATGAACCCTTTATCGTCATCAGTGGCGACGGTTTAACCGACTTCAACTTGCGCCGCGCCGTACAGTTTCATCGTGAACGAAATGCGTTAGCGACTATGGTGCTCACTCAAGTTGCCTCACCTTTAGAATATGGTGTCGTAATGACCGCAGAGGACGGCCTCGTTACCCGGTTTTTGGAGAAACCGAGTTGGAGCGAAGTGTTTAGTGATACGGTCAATACGGGTATTTACGTGCTCGAACCAGAAATTTTAGACTGGATTCCCGAAAATGGAACTTACGACTTCAGCTTAAACTTGTTCCCTGCCCTACTTCGTGAACAAAAACCGCTCTACGGTTATGTAGCAGAAGGATATTGGTCTGATATAGGAAACTTACAACAGTACCGTCAAACTCAATTTGATATGCTCGATCGAAAAGTAGGGGTACGCATTTCGGCTTCCGAGCCGCTGCCAGGCTTATTTGTTGAGCAAGGCGTCCGACTTCCTTCACGCATTCGGTTGAGTGGTCCCGCCTACATCGGTGCGGGCTGCACGCTCCATTCTTCATGCGCGATCGGGCCTTATACGATACTGGGCCAAGGTAATACCGTGTACCCGAACAGCTCTATTGAGCGCAGTATCGTATGGGATGGCAACACGATCGGTGATTATACCGAGTTGCAAGGAGCGCTGCTGATGAATCGGTCTATTATTGGTAGCGGGGCTTATGTCCAAGAAGGAGCGGTCATTGGGAGCGGGTGCACGATTGGTGCCAAAGCGTCTGTCCGCTCACAAGTAAAGTTGTGGCCGAACAAAACCGTACACGCAAACGATGTGGTGAACGCTTCCTTGATTTGGGCCGATGAATCGTTAAGGCCGTTATTTAAAGGCCGCGGTATTGTCGGCATTCCAAATGCGCACATTACGCCAGAGTTCGTCGGTAAGCTAGCTTCCGCTTACGGCTCTATCCTTACAACAAATGCAACTATCGCGCTGGCTTGCAACAGCCACCCATTTGCGCAATTACTCCAAACTTCTTTTGCAGCCGGATTACGCTCCATCGGTGTCCATGTCATTGATATTGGCCCATGTTCCGAAGAGGTATGCCGCTATGCGGTTCGTCATTTAAACGCTGACGGTGCTGTTCATATTCAACTACGAACTTCAACGGATAACGCCCAAGTTGTCCTCTCTTGGATGGATGCGCAAGGCTTACCAATTGCCAAAAGCTTAGAACGGAAAATAGAAAATGCGTTCTACCAAGAAGATTATGCACGCAGTCACGCCGACCGCATTGGGCGCTGGCGCCGTTACGAAGAAGCTACCTCCGACTATGTAGAGGAGCTGCGGCAGATGATAGCGTTCGATAACATTCGTGAAGCTAATTTCACACTTGTCCTCCAGTACAGCCCGCTCGACGAACATGACACAATCGAGCAATGGTCCAACGCGATTGGTGGCACACGCATGCTCATTCAAGCCCACAACGGCGCGGTACACACGGTCGCCGAACACGTACAAAATTACCGCGCACATATCGGCGTTCATATGGAAAATGACGGTTCGCTGCAGCTTATTACTGCCGAGGGCGTAGTCGTGACATCATCGATGCTACAGTCCCTCCTTATTGTTGCCTTAGCGAGAGCAGGCACAGATGCCGTACTTGGCATCCCTATTAGCGCTCCCATTACGGCTGAACAATTAGCGGCTGACACGGGACTTCGTGTTGTACGTACACGGGAGCCGCTGCGCGCGATGATGGAAGCAGCCGTCGGCTTACCTTTTTCACCGTTCTCGCAGCGTCTGTATGCGATCAGTCTCATTTTGCAACTTATGTCGCAAGAGGATCTTTCTTTAACCGAATTGATTCAACAATTGCCTGAGCTGCATATTGTAAAGGAAGAAGTACCGTGCGCTTGGCATGAAAAAGGAACGATGATGCGTCAAATGATGGATTGGGTTCGTAGAAGTGAACTGGAAGCAGAGCTGCTCGATGGCATTCGTGTCCAAACCGAAGATGGATGGGTGCTTATTTTGCCCGACCAAGATGAACCTGCGTTCACCGTCGTCGCCCAATCTGAGAGCGCTTCTAAGGCACGCATATTAGCTACCGATTTTGCTGCTCGGCTGCACACTACGTATCAAACGTTAAGGAAGTGATCATTTGCCTAGACATCTCGTCGTTGGGAACGGGAAAATGCTTGTCAATCTTGATCAACATGCCTATATCCGCGACGTGTACTATCCGTACGTCGGACAGCTCAACCATGTAGGCGGGTATCGCTGCCGAGTAGGCGTGTGGGTAGAAGGCCATTTTAGTTGGTTAACCGACCCAGAATGGCATTTTGAGCTGGGCTATGTGGATGAAACGCTTGTGACCGAGGTGACGGCGCATCATGCCGCCCTCGGTATTACACTGCGAATGAATGATGCGGTGCATCAGCGCGATACGATTTTTTTGAAACGAATTCGCGTCAGCAATTTGCACGATGCGGAACGCGAGGTGCGCTTCTTTTTTCATCAAGATCTCGTCATTAATGAAACGGAAGTCGGCGATACGGCTGTCTTTTATCCGGATAATCGAACGTTGTTTCATTACAAAAAGGATCGCTACTTTATGTTTAACGGCTTGAGTGGTGCGAACAGTGACAGTACGATCACTGACAGTGCGAACAGTGACAGTACAAACAAAGCGGACACAGGCATTTTTGAGTACTCCACCGGTGTGAAACGATTCCATAGTGCCGAAGGTACGTGGAAAGATGCTGAAGATGGGCATCTGATGGGCAATGCGATTGCGCAAGGCTCTGTTGATAGCACGCTGAGCTTGCGTACGCTCGTACCTGCCAAAGCGGAA
This sequence comes from Paenibacillus sp. 481, assembly GCF_021223605.1. Lineage (NCBI taxonomy): Bacteria > Bacillati > Bacillota > Bacilli > Caryophanales > Paenibacillaceae > Paenibacillus > Paenibacillus sp. 481. The sequence goes on along the minus strand of NZ_CP075175.1, from coordinate 3,729,692 downwards.
AATGAGCTGTTTTATTGGTTTGCCGCAGGACGCAATTTGCATGAAGTAATGCGCTTAGACGCTTATGTTCGTGAGAGCCATCCCGGGCGCCTCATTGATCGCGTCGAAACGTATTGGCGCCGCTGGGTGAACAAAAGCAACCGTTCTTTTGCAAACTTGGAGCCAGAACTCGTGAAGCTGTATAAACAAAGCTTGCTCATCGTTCGAACGCAAACGGACGCTGGCGGTGCCATTATTGCTGCCAATGACACGGACATTATGCAGTTCAATCGGGATCATTACAGTTACATGTGGCCGCGAGACGGAGCGCTTGTGGCTCAGGCGATGTCATCGGCCGGTTATCATGGCATGATCGCTGCTTTTTTCCGCTTCTGCTCCGATGCGTTAACATCAGACGGATATTTGCTGCACAAATACAATCCTGACGGAACCGCTGGCTCCAGTTGGCATCCGTACATTCATGATAAACGCTCGCAGCTTCCGATCCAAGAAGATGAAACCGCACTCGTCTTGCATGCGCTATGGCATGATTATGAACAGCACGGAGATATTGAGCTGCCACAGTCGCTCTATCGTTCGCTCGTTCGCAAAGCAGCTAAATTTCTGCTTCATTATACAGATGAATCCCTTGATTTGCCGCTGCCGAGCTATGATCTATGGGAAGAACGTTACGGCATATTTACGTTTACGGCTTCTGCTGTATATAGCGGTCTTATGGCCTCTTCCCGCTTTGCTGCACTATTCGGTGATGACACGCGCTCGTTAACGTATGCACAGGGAGCCGAACGTATTAAAAAGGGCATCTTAACTCACTTATGGAACGAGGAAGAACAACGTTTTGCACGCAGCTTATATCGCAAAGATGGGCAATGGCATCAAGATATGACTCCGGAAAGCAGCATTTTTGGCATTTACGAATTCGGGGTGCTGCCACCAGATGATGCGCGGGTCATATCGACCATGAATGCGCTGCGTCAGAAGCTATCTGCCAAGACGTCCGTTGGCGGAATTGCACGCTACTGGCGGGACTACTATTTTCAGCGCAGCTCCGATATGGAGGTCGCATCAGGCAATCCGTGGATCATTTGCACGCTATGGTTTGCTTGCCATGATATTGCGATTGCGCGGTCGCTCGCTGATTTACAGCGCCCGCATGAAGCACTACAATGGGTTGCTGCCCATAGCTTACCAAGTGGCTTACTTCCCGAGCAAGTCGATCCGTTTAATGGCAGCCCAATTTCAGTTGCGCCGTTGACGTGGTCACATGCGACTTATGTGGATACGGTGCTCCGCTATGTACAAAAATACGAACAATTGAATGCGACATCCAAATAAAGCTAGGTCAATCCTTGACATCAAATCCTTGACATACAGCAAGCCCCGCTTGCAAAGGGTCTATAGACTCTTTGCAGCAGGGCTTGTGTTCTTTCGAAACGATGCTACTTATTTAAAAAAGTAATGAGTGACATCCTGTTCATTACTTATTCGTACGTGTCCTCTGTACGCGACTACTATTTCGTATTCAAGTGCTTGTCGCCTGGCTTCCAGTTAATTGGGCACAACCCACCAGATTGCAAGGCTTGCAATACACGCAATGTTTCTTCAACACTGCGGCCAACGTTGTTGTGGTTCACGACTTGATATTTGATTTCACCTTCTGGATCAATAATGAACAAACCACGCAAGGCGATACCTTCTTCTTCGATCAAGACGCCATAGTCACGAGCAACGCTCTTCGTGAGATCCGAAGCAAGCGGGAAGTTCAACTTGCCAAGACCGTTCTCTTCTTTGGACAAGTTAATCCATGCGCGGTGGCTATGTATGGAGTCAACGGAAACACCCAAAATTTCAGTGTTCATGTTGGCGAACTCTTCCTTCGCATCACTCAAAGCTGTGATTTCAGTTGGGCATACAAAAGTAAAGTCCAATGGGTAAAAGAACAATACGAGCCATTTGCCACGGTAATCGTTCAAAGATGCTGCGCCAAATGCTTGGCCATCACCATTTACGGTTTCCATATTAAATTCGGGTGCGAGTCTTCCAACTAAACGTTCTGCCATAATTATAGCCTCCTTCAATATATGAATGTTCATGATTCAAGTGGGTTATGTAGGCAAATTGCTAAAATACAACTACCATTAGGGTACAACTACCATAATGAATGTTCTTCATTCACTTCCTATTATACCTATTCTTCGACAAAAATATCCTTTCTATAAACCGAAAACAAAAAAATATTTTCAAAGCGAGATGTAGAAATACTTCATTAAAAAAAGCTTTCTGCTTCTCTGTGCGGTGCACAAAAAAACAAAAAGCTTCCTATTATAATAGGTTTTATTTGAAGTGAGATTTACAGCGGTTATGTTCGAATCCATAATCCATAATCCATAATCCATAACCGCCGTGATTCACTAGCTTAATTCTTAATTTTTAATTCTTCGCGCTTCATTCGTAATTAAGAACGCACTGTCGCACGCTGCATCGCGGCAATGATCAGGTCACCCATTTGCGAAGTGCTGAGCGCAGTGGATTTGTCTGTTGCGATGTCACCTGTGCGATGACCTGCATCTAGCACGTCCTTGACCGCTTGCTCAATCGATGCTGCTGCGTCCTCATAGCCAAATGTGAGGCGGTACATCAATGCGACCGACAAGATCGTCGCGATCGGGTTCGCCACACCAAGGCCAGCAATGTCAGGTGCTGAACCGTGCACCGGCTCGTACAAGCCGAAGCTGCCTTCACCAAGCGATGCAGATGACAGCATACCGATGGAGCCTGTCAGCATCGCTGCTTCGTCACTAAGTATGTCACCGAACATGTTCTCTGTGACGATTACATCAAAGCTGGACGGGCGACGCAGCAATTGCATCGCACAATTATCTACGAGCACATGCTCCAGTTCCACATCCGCATATTCAGGTGCCAAGCGATTAACCGTTTCACGCCAGAGACGGGACGTTTCAAGCACGTTAGCTTTGTCTACAGATGCGAGCTTTTTACGACGTTTTTGTGCGATTTCAAACGCTTGACGCGCGATGCGCTCAATTTCCTGCACGTTGTATGCACACGTATCGACCGCTTCTTGTCCATTCTCAGTCTCACGACGGAACTTATCGCCGAAGTAAATACCGCCTGTCAATTCGCGCACGACGATTAAATCTGTCCCTTCGAGTACTTCGGGCTTCAACGTCGAAGCATCTTTCAAACAGTCAAAAATAACAGCTGGTCGAATGTTAGAGAACAAGCCTAACGCTTTACGAATGCCGAGCAAACCTGTTTCTGGGCGCAATTCTTTCGGATTGTTGTCCCACTTCGGGCCGCCGACTGCTCCAAGCAACACCGCATCTGCTTGCTTGCACAACTCTAATGTCTCTTCTGGCAGCGGCGTTCCTTTTTCATCAATTGCGATTCCGCCAAACAAGCTATGTGTCGTTTCGAACGAATAGCCGAATAGTTCTTCCGTACGCTTTAATACTTTTTCAGCTTCTGCGACCACTTCTGGACCGATACCGTCGCCAGCGATAATCGCGATTCTTTTTACGTCAGCCATGTCGTTCACTCCTCGATCAATTCTATTATTCCAGTTGTACCATAATTACAATGTATTGACTAAGATATAAAATCTATCACCTTTATAGGTATAAACTATGAATACGCATTAAAATAGGACGATGAAAAAAAACGACTCAAACTTGCGCATGAGCATACTTTTTCATCGCCCTACTATGCTACTGCCTACTACATGTATCTATGTTGCTCTAAATGAGGCTCATCTTATCGCGGCGGCTTGCTGTTCCTGACTTCCGCTTCTCAATGATGCGGTTCAGCGCGTCCACATAGGCATGAGCACTCGCCTCTAAAATATCGGTGCTGACACCGCGACCTTGAACAGCTACCTCGTTCTGCGTCAACACGACGTGCACTTCGCCGAGTGCGTCCTTGCCATGCGTAACCGATTTAATCAAGTAATCGGTTAGCTGAGCTTCTTCACCGGTCGCTTGTTCGATCGCATGATAGATGGCATCAACAGAACCATTGCCTTCGGCTACCTGCTCCAACATATGTCCATCTGCCCGTAAGATGCGCACCCGCGCACTTGGCGTAGACTGGTTACCGTACTCGACAAAAATGGTTTCCAGTTTATACTCTTCCGGTATATCGATGAGCTTCTGTTCGAGCAATACACGAATGTCCTCATCAGACACCTCTTTTTTCTTGTCAGCTAAATCCTTAAACTTCGCAAACGTAATGTTCAATTGCTCTTCTTCCAGCTCATAGCCCATATCTATCAGCTTCTCACGGAACGCGTGTCGACCCGAATGTTTACCGAGGACGAGCTTGCTATCTTTTAAGCCGATCGTTTCAGGAGACATAATTTCGTAGGTCGTCTTTTCTTTCAGCATACCGTCCTGATGGATACCCGATTCATGCGCAAACGCGTTAGCGCCGACAATCGCTTTGTTACCTGGTACGACCATACCTGTCAGCTTGCTGACAAGGCGGCTCGTACGTGCAATCTCTGGCAAGACGAGCGTAGTCTTCGCTTGGTAAAATTGTTGGCGTGTTTCCAGTGCCAACGCTACTTCTTCGATCGCCGTGTTGCCCGCGCGCTCGCCAATTCCATTAATCGTGCCTTCGATTTGGTCGGCACCATTTAAGATCGCCGCCAATGCATTCGCTGTCGCCATTCCTAAATCGTCGTGGCAGTGCGCACTTAATTGAATTTTTTCAATCCCAGGCACTTGCTCCTTCAACGTTTTGAAAATGTTACCGTACTCATACGGGCTCAAGTATCCAACGGTATCTGGAATATTAACGACGCTAGCTCCTGCTTTAATCGCCATTTCAGTCACTTGACACAAAAAGTCGATCTCCGTGCGGCCCGCATCTTCAGGGGAAAATTCAATTTTGCTAAAATATTGTTTGGCATACTTAATTGCTGCTTCGGCCGCCTCCAACATTTGCTCCTTACTCATGCGCAGCTTATGCTGACGGTGAATGGGAGATGACGCGAGAAACAGATGCAAGCATGGATCTTGTGCGCCTTTTAATGCTTCGCGCGCCGCGTCAATATCCGAAATGCGTGCGCGAGACAGCGCGACGACAGATGCATTTTTCACTGCGCTTGCTACTGCGTTCACTGCCGCTAGATCACCCGGGGAAGCAGCTGGAAAGCCCGCTTCGATCCGATCTACGCCGAGACGCTCCAATTGATAGGCAATTTCAAGCTTTTCATTCGTATTCAGGTTAACTCCGGGTGATTGTTCTCCATCACGCAGTGTTGTGTCAAAAACATAAATTTTACGCATGATTGCACCTCCATGTGGTAGGCAGTAATTTTTTATAGGCAGTATTTGCGGTATTTGTTGCAAAAAGATATAAGAACAGCGTCCTCTCCCACCAAACTGACGGGCGGACGCTGTATGTAAACGTCTAGATTGATTATGTGATTGTTACTTTTTGATCCAGTGCATCATTTCACGCAATTGAGCACCAACAACTTCGATCTGATGATTCGATTCATTGCGGCGTGTTGCCGTCAAGAATGCGCCATTCGCTTGGTTCTCCAAGATGAAGTCGCGTGCGAATTTGCCTTCCTGAATGTCTGTCAGTACAGCTTTCATCGCTTTTTTCGTTTCTTCTGTTACGATGCGTGGGCCAGTTACGTAATCACCGTATTCAGCCGTGTTACTGATCGAATCGCGCATCGTTGCCAAACCACCTTCGTACATGAGGTCAACGATAAGCTTGAGCTCGTGCAAGCACTCGAAGTACGCCATTTCTGGTGCATATCCAGCTTCCACAAGTGTTTCAAAGCCCGCTTTAACAAGTGCGCTTACGCCGCCACACAATACCGCTTGCTCACCGAACAAGTCTGTTTCTGTCTCTTCTTTAAAGGATGTTTCAATGACACCTGCACGCGTACAGCCAATTCCTTTTGCATAAGCCAAGCCAATTGCTTTTGCGTTGCCTGTGGAATCTTGCTCAAGCGCGATGAGTCCAGGAACGCCAAAGCCCTCTACATATGTGCGGCGCACGAGGTGACCTGGAGACTTTGGAGCAACTAGCAAGACGTCGTTATCTTTAGGCGCTACGATTTGGCCAAAATGAATGTTGAAACCGTGTGAGAACAAAAGCGCTGCACCTTTTTTCAGGTTCGGTGCAATTTCGTTCTTGTAAACGGAAGCTTGCGTTTCATCTGGCATCAAGATTTGGACTACGTCTGCGCGGCTAGTTGCATCAGCAACAGACAATACTTCGAAACCGTCATTGCGCGCTTTATCTGCGGATTTGCCTTCACGAAGACCGATAACGACTTGCAAACCACTGTCACGCAAGTTCTGTGCTTGAGCGTGACCTTGACTTCCGTAACCGATTACCGCGATTGTTTTACCTTCCAACACTTTAAAATCTGCATCTTTTTCATAATACATCGTAACTGCCATAAGTATGAGTCCTCCTCTAATTTATCTTGAATTTGGTTGTAGCCTGCAACCCGAATGAATGCGGGTGTGTCAAGGGACGACATAAGCATCTGTTACAACATGCCGCTTCATTCGCCGTTCATCCCCTGAAACACCCTTCATTCAGGTTTAGGCTGCGAGACAGATAGCTCGATCCTACACCTGTCTCCTTATTCCTATTTGCTGTCTGTTACATTGCCACGAATCATCGCAGTTACACCAGTACGACTAATTTCACGAATTCCGTAAGGCTGCAACAATTCGACCATCGCTTCAATTTTCGGCGACTCGCCGACGACTTGGACAACTAATGTACTAGGTCCAATATCGACGATAGATGCTCGAAACGTTTCGACGACACCTAAAATTTCAGGTCGTTCACTCGGGCCTGCCTTAACTTTAATTAGCGCCAATTCGCGCGCCACCATAGGCTGTGAACTTAAATTAACAACTTTGATGACATCAATAATTTTGTAAAGTTGCTTCTCGACCTGCTCAATCGTATGATCGTCGCCCGTCGTCACGATGACCATGCGAGACAAGCCCCGCTCTTCCGATTGACCAACGGTTATACTTTCAATATTGAATCCGCGGCGACCGAACAAGCCGGACACACGCTGCAATACTCCTGGCTGATCGTTGACGATGACGGCTATTGTATGCTTTGTCGTATGCTTGTTCGTACTCATTCGCTATCCTCCATTATCATTTGGTCAATCGTGCATCCTTGCGTAACCATCGGGTACACATTTTCGCCTTTGCGAACAACGAACTCGACGACAGCTGGGCCGGGAACGTTTAATGCTTCCTCCCACGCTTTGCGAGCCTCTTCCTTGTTCGTTGCTCGGAAGCCGCGCACACCGTATGCTTCAGCCAATTTGACAAAATCGGGACTACCCGCCAAATCAATGTGGCTATAACGACTGTTGTAAATGATTTCTTGCCATTGACGAACCATCCCCAACACTTGGTTGTTAATGATGACGACTTTGACCGGAATATTGTTAATCGCGCAAATCGCTAGCTCTTGCGCACACATTTGCATGCCACCGTCTCCGTTAATGGAGATGACTACCCGTTCAGGATGCGCCATCTGGGCACCGATAGCTGACGGGAATCCAAAGCCCATCGTACCTAGTCCACCGGATGTAATCCAAGAACGCGGTTGGTTAAAGCGATAATATAAGGCTGACCACATCTGATGTTGACCAACGTCAGTCGTTACGATAGCATCGCCGCCTGTCACCTCATTAATCATTTGAATGACCCATTGCGGCTTCAACTCATCATCCGAGTCAACAAAGGTAGGTGGATTATCCAGCTTTCGCTGTAAAATCGCAGCCCGCCACGCCTCCGCTTTAACCGTGTGCTTCGCAGAAGCGTTAGCCAGTTGAAGTGTTGATTTGATATCGCCCACAATCGGAATATCTGTAGGAACATTTTTACCGATTTCTGCCGGGTCAATATCGATATGAACGATCTTGGCCTTCGGTGCAAAACCATCTAACTTCATCGTTACGCGGTCATCAAAACGAGCGCCGATGTTAATAAGTAAGTCCGCTTCTTGTATCGCCGTGTTTGCCGTATACGTTCCGTGCATACCCGGCATGCCCATCCACAATTCGTGTGCACTCGGAAATCCACCAAGTCCGAGCAACGTTGTCGTTACAGGAATTCCCGTCTTCGTCGCGAACTCGAACAACTCTTCGTGTGCTCCTGAATGGATGACCCCTGCCCCTGCCAAAATGACTGGCTGCTCCGCTTCCTCGAGCGCCTTTATCATTTTATCGACTTGGTACTTGTTCGGCTGTACCGTCGGGTTGTAACCGCGAATGCTCGTGCTCGTTACAGGTTGGAACAACGTCTTGGCCGCGGACACGTCCTTCGGAATGTCGATAAGAACCGGCCCTTTACGTCCTGTGTTCGCGATGTGAAACGCTTCGTGAATGACACGAGGCAAATCATTAACGTCGCGTACAAGATAGCTATGTTTCGTAATCGGCATTGTAATGCCAGTAATGTCTGCTTCTTGGAAAGCATCTGTACCAATAAGCGTCGTCGCTACGTTGCCTGTAATGACAACGAGGGGTACTGAGTCCATATAAGCTGTCGCTATGCCGGTAACAAGGTTAGTTGCGCCCGGACCCGATGTCGCGATGCACACGCCTACTTTGCCTGATGCCCGAGCATATCCATCGGCTGCATGAATTGCGCCTTGCTCATGTCTGGTAAGCAAATGGTTGAAGTCCTCAAATCCGTGCATGGCATCGTAAATGTACAACACCGCGCCACCCGGGTAACCGAAGACACATTCCACGTCTTCCAACAACAAGCTGCGCAACAAAATTTCCGAGCCTGTAATGACCTCAGGCTTCATCCATTTTTCTCGTAATTGTTCTTTTGATCGCCTTGTTGCTTGATGTGCGCTCATTCGCCATCCTCCTTACGCAATTTGAATGCAGATTCAAAATCGGAAATATCGGTTATGGTTCACAAGTTCAAGTTGAGACATGATGGATTTTATTGCGCCTGGCCAGGCATATAACAAAAAAACCTTCCATCCCCGCAGCTCACCCGCTGCCTAGGGACGAAAGGTTGATCTTCCGTGGTACCACCCGTGTTCGCTTCACATTTCGCAATGCAAAGCCTCAGTAAGTATATACGCATGACGAGCAACTCGACATATGCCTATACTTTAAGACGTCTAACGCGCGTCTGACGATTTTCCCTAATAAGTCCATTTGTTTCGATTGCACTTCATATGCAAATGACGAAACGTTGATTCCTTTCAGGAAAACAGCTCCGAGGTGAGCTCGTAATTAAGGATTCTGACGCCGGTTTCAGCATGTTCCGGACGCTCTCTGTTCAGCAGAGCCTTAATACTTCGTCCTCTTCATAGCCATTGGGATTATGTAGCAATCTCAGTTGCCGAATGTTTAGAAACATTATATTCCTCCACCTATCGGGAGTCAATAGGTCATTTTTAAAATCATTCACTTGCTCTATCACTCGCAATACGTCCTTTTACATATTAAAAATGTAACCCTGATCCGTACGATTACATACGATAAATAAATAATTTTTTTCTATCCTTAGCCAGATGGAGGAGCAGCCATGATACGACAACGGCGTCCGGGTGCGGATGATGCAGCGATATGGTCCCTCATACAGACGGAGCTTATTCCGCGTTCGCATTTGAAGCTAGTTCCTAAGCAGATCCAAAAAGAGTTGCCTGAACGTTTGAATCGGGATGCTGCTTTTGTTGCTGAAAATGAATTAGGGCATGTCGTTGGTTTCGTTAATTTGTTTAGAAAAGACCGCTTGCTTTATCTCGACATGCTGGCAGTAGCTAAATCCGCTCAAGGTAAGGGATATGGCCGACAGTTATTGTATTATTCCGAATGTTACGGAATGAAACATCATTGCAGTGAAATTAAAATGCTTGTCGACTATGATAATGTGGATGCACAGCGTTTTTATTATCGTGCGGGATATAAAATGGTAAAATATATAGGCGAAGTTTTTTGTTATGAACTAGAAAAACGATTGTAACGCGTGAACGTACGAATAAGAGTCTAGTGGGTAAGAGCCTAGGTAAATTCGCCCTAGACTCTTCTTCGTTCTTATTGGGACTGTTCGAAGTACCATTGGTAGTACCGGCTAGTAGAACCGCTAGTAGTACCGTTAGTAGTACCCTTATTGGAGCCGTTGGTGGCGCCGTTGGTGGCGCCGTTAGTGGTGCCGTTAGTAGTACCCACCATAACCAGGTGGATATCCACCATACCCTGCATATCCTCCATATCCAGGAGGAGGAGGAGGAGGGTATCCACCGTATCCGGGTGGATACGGGCCGTAACCATACCCTGGTGGAGGATATCCCCCCCAGCCACCACCACAACAGCCACCGCCCCAGAACCCCAATGTACCAATGGCCAATAAATCAAATAGTGCAAGTGCGAGCAGCGCTCTCGTCTTGACCGGTTTGTCGCTCTTATCTTCAATGACAAGCTGGTTTCCCGTTACACGTACAAGCTTGCCCGTAACAACTGCTCCGTCTTTTTTAAGAGCATAAATATCTCTCCCGAGCAATGACTCCGCTTGTGCACTGGTCACAACACTCCGCACACGATTCCCTCCCCATCTATCGTGCAATTCGTACCATTACAGGTTATGCGCTAGCGGAATAACCTGCTTGTATAGTTGCCCTAAAGGAGTAATCTGTGCTTAATCATGAAGGGTGTTGCTTAGCTCTAGTCTCTCAACTCTATTGACTTAGCTCATTTGTCTTAGCGCTCTTCTGTGTCTCATCAACGCTCAATATGCTGTATACCATATCCATTTTTCGCAGCGTCTCGATATCTGCTTGCCTATTATTGTTAATAATCGTTTGGGTAATATACGATAATGATTTGAATGCGTTGTTGTAGCTTGAAATAGCTGCATACTCCATTGCGCTTAAGATATAACTATCAAAGGCGCTCTCAACGTCTGCGGTACGGATTAACACATGTCCCTTCAGACGGTAATAATAGGCTAATTCTGCTCGTTTCAGTGGTGTGGTTTGGGTTAGTTGAGTGATTTGTTCCTCGCGCTGCAGAAGCTCGGTTGCTGGCTGAAGATAATCATGGTTGAGGTATAATTTTAATAATTCAACAACGAGTTCTACGAAGTAAAGTGAGGATGGATGAGATAAACAAGATTCAAGTTGCTTCATGGCTAATTCAACGTTACCTGTCTTCCCATTGATTAAGCCAGATACGATGGTTGTATTCTCGACGACATCAGGTGCATATGTTAGGGTGTTGTAGATGTTTAAATAATGTAGGCTTAATTCGTGTTGTTCGAGATAATAGTAGGAGCGACTTATCGCTAACAGAGAGCCCGCTTTAAACAAGCTATCCGTCTTATCATGATGGTAGATGTACATACCGTACTGGATACAATCTTCGTACAGCATGAGGTTATAGGCGTGTAGGACTAGCTTGTAATACAGTAGCATTTGCTCTTCTTTTCCCAAAAAGTCAATGTAGTTTAAGATGTACGTACCCGATGGATACGTTTGCTGAAGTTGACGATCGTCCTTACACTCTATCAAATATCGTTGCAGCAGCCCCTTTGCTAAAAAAGGCTGGATTCCATGTGCACGAGAGTACTGCACAATAAGTTTAAATATATGAAGCTTTGTCGAATCGGATTGGATGTTATAACATCCATCGTATAGACGCTCGACAAGCTCGTAACTATCTTCATGCGGAGATTCCAAAAACTTCAAAGCGACCTTTACAGCGATCGAGTTATCGTTCTGCTGCACAGCGTCCAATAGCAGTTCATACAACACTTCTGGACGTTGTTCTACTTCGATATAGTGACTTATAATATCGGCGTACGGAATATGCAGTGCAGTTCCTAGCGCTTGCAGCGTTCTCAACTCTGGCCGCCTCGTGCCACCATTCTCAAGTCGAGAAAGCCCTGCCTTATCTACACCTGATAGTTCCGCAAGTTTCCTTAATGATAGGTTAGCTTCTTGTCTACGTTGTCTAATAAGGTCGCCGAGTGTTACATATTGCAGCGACACCGCCCTCATAACAACACCCTTCCGCAAGAGATCATGACATGAATTTCCTTTATTCAACAACTCGCTTTATTCTACCATCAAATTCCCAATATGTAAATTACCACTGATGCAGTAACTTTATAGTGTGAAGCTATGTGAGGTGCATTCTCCTGTTTATGTTTATACTTTGTTTCGAATTGAATCACTTAAGGGAGGGAGGAAATATCTAGTTGTTAGCGAAATCTTATTTGTGCCCGAGCTATATGATTGCAACATCAACTAATGAGGCTACTTTTACGATGCAAGAACCGTTACAAATAGTGAATTTGCAGCAAATCTCACGGTCCATTACTGATGAGTACAAAAATGTTGTGGTTAGCCACATCAATGAGAGCTGCCTCCGCCTAGCGGTGTTTCAAGGTGAGTACAAATGGCATTGCCATCCGACTTCTGATGAGCTATTCATTGTGTTGGAAGGTGAATTGTTAATTGATTTTACAGACCGCGAGACAATTGCGATGCATGCCAATGACTCGCTTGTTATTCCAGCAGGGGTTGTACATCGAACGCGAGCTAACGTACGGACGGTCAATTTGTGCTTTGAGCATACGGATGCGAATACCGAATTCGTTGACATGTAGAATTGATTGGTAGGACATTAGAAGTACAGGTGTCGTTGTAAAATGTAACTGGCTGCTGTTCTCAAGTTGAGAACAGCAGCCAGCACGATGCCATTTATTTATTCTAAGGTTGCACTTATTGCAGCATTAGTGAATATTGAACAGGTTCATCGCTATATTTGTACACGTGAAGATAATAGCGTCCTGGCTGCGCCTCGTACGATGCGCTCATATACTGATCGTCTACCTCAGTAGGATACGCCACTGGTTGCTGCCCATTTGGGTCGTGAAAGAGTATCCAGTTCACGTCTTTACCTAGTTTCTTGGTCAATTGAACGCGCAAGTTCGTCGGCTTGTCCAATTCGATGGCAAAAACGTCCTGTAAGTCACGATCGATCAACGTGCCATTCACAATCTTATTAAGCGACAAGGGACCATTCGCACTATCACTTGCATCGTTAGGCTCTTGCTCCTCAAATGGTTGTACGTCTGTGTCATCTGCCTTCGCTGGCTGAACAAGCAGCTTATATGGCGACTCTGTAGGCGATATCGCATATACGTACAAATAGTAAGTGCCTGCTTTCGCTTCAAAAGTACCTGTATGACGTTTCTCGTCCGTCTCTTGCGGGTAAGCGGCATAATTGTTAAGGTCGGACTCGTGGAATAGAACCCATGCCACGCCTTGTAAATTGTCCGTCTCCAACACTACTTTCAGTTGCTCTGGGCTTTGTACTTGGAAGCGGTACACATCCATATTGTCCGTGCCGCTAACAGCAGCAATTGTATGACCTAGAGCGGGTAATAAAGTCGCTTCCTCTACCACATTGTTCGGCTCCTGCTCTTGGCCTTGCTCCGGCTTACTTCCTCCGCCATCCGTTTCAGGCTGCTTTGAGCCGCCGCCTTCATTTTTCCCGTTACCTTTATCGCCACCATTATTCGAGTTGCTACCATTGTTACCGTTATTTCCGTTATTTCCATTGTTGCCGTTATCAGCGCCTATGTTATCGCCTTCCACCCATTTACCATGGAATACGACGTCATACATATAACGCCCGTCCGCAGTCACACGATAATTCGTAAAATAGGACGTTACCGTCTTATATCCATTCCATGACTTGTCAGACAGCGTGCGGATAGACTCATCGGCGAGGCGATTCATCATCTGCCAATCGCTCGTCTCCCCTTGGGACTGCTCCCCTACATATGTACCACGCAACGTAAATGTGTTAAAAAATTGCGACGTCTGCCCCACCAGCTTCACATCCGTTAAACGAGCAGCAGCCGTTATTTCCTGTACGAGCTCATCTTTGTTCTTCGGCTGAATAGCTTGCATATAGTCGTCTGATACCGTTGGAATCGACAACTGGTCATATTGTTGCACATGACGATCGATGGACTGCTGGTATGCCGCATTCGCCTCTGTACTGTGGCTTAACTCAGCGATAAAGTTTTCGTAGCCCTGCACATCATTAGTCCGGATAACGTCATTCAGACGATCGAGCTTGAAAAAATCTTGACGGAACAAGTAATCGTACAACGCAAACGAATACTCGTAAAATTTCCATGTTCCGTATTGGGAATTCATCGTATTTTCGACTGTATAACGTTGAGAAGGGGCATCATTTTTCAAATTGCGTACAACAGATTGGCGTGGCTGGATGCCATCGGTACGTGTAGCCCCTGCGAAAAACTCTGCACTGCCTTCTTCGAACCAAGGCATTTTCCCACTTCCATACATCGGGCCTTGACCCCAATCGCCCGGAACCGTATAGCGCCCTTGCAAGTAGTGTGTATACTCATGGCGGAACAGCTCTTCTAAACTAAAAATGCTTTGTTCAGCAGTCCGATCATAAGTGAAGAAGGTTCCGTCACCCTCGATATAAATACCACCATTATCTGTAACGAAACCATACAAATGCTTATTCATTCGATATTCATCTGGATTGTTATAAAGCACAACAGTCAACACATCGTCCTTGTTCCCTTGCTCCAAAGCTTGATCGTTGCCCATCACACGATGAAACTGTGCTTTCACTTCTTTAGCTGCCCAGTACAAACGCTGTACCTGTTCAGTCGTAAGCTTATTGCCGGTGCGGAACATGATACTGCCGTCATCAAACGTATACGTGCTTGGCAAATACAGCTGTTTACCCTGCTCCTTCAAGGCAGCCAGATCAACCTTGTTACCGTTATAATCGGTTGCGTTATAATGCTCGGAAATTTGCTCAGCCGCTACAAAATACAGCTCACTTAATAGCGGCTTTTGGAGCATCGTTTGCGTAAGTACTTGGTTCGCTTTGCTCGGATCACGATGATAATGAGCGAGCGCGCCTGTGTAATAGAGTGCATTGTTCGTCAGCCATACGTGCTCCTGAGATGTCGGCCCGTTACTTGCGAACGTATATAACTCATCAAGATAGTTATCGATAGCTCCATTATACGGTGCTTGCTGAGCCTCATCCCGCTTTTCCCATTGCAGTACATAGCCAATGCCTTGCATTACACTATAAAAGGCACTGCTCTTCTCACGGCTGTTCGCAAACTGATCGATATTGGAGCGAAATTGTGTCATGATCGCCGCGATGCGATTTATCGAACTCGGATCAGCTGTTGAATTGGAGATTAGTTTACCTGTCGCCTCTACTACTTCGTCCTGGGTCTTTGTACCCCAACCAAAATGACGATTCGCCGTTATATCATTTAAGGCTGGTACTATTTTATTCTTAAATTCCTGTTCTTTCAGATAACTTAGCTCCTTATTATAGTAACCTAAGTAAAATCCAGAACGCAGCACTTCCACCAAAGTTGGAATGCCTTGTGCATCATCTGGTGTAAAACGTTGGCCTCTCTCACGCAAAGCATCCATTATGGCTTCAATACGTTCTCGATTATCGTAAAATTGACGCGTATCCTCGTTGAATTTAAATAATTCAGGGAATTGTGTCCACGAGGAATGAGCGAACAATTCAATAAGCTCCTCATGACTCAAGGTGTTCAAATGCTTCATGGTGTACGTATTCTGAGCTGCATAACTTGCTTTTAATGCATGGTTCTTTGCAGGCTCAGGGCCCAGAGGTGCTGTATCATATTCGTCGGCATGTAATCCGCCTCTTTGATAATGGAACGATGAGGGGGACGAGAATGGAGTCATGTGCGTCGATCCCTCTATCAGCATGCTTCGATCGTTGCTTAGATTTGAAATTTTAGAATCTGAAATACCGAGTGTTTCTATGATTTGATCATGATTCGCTTGTACAGGGCCCGTCGGCCATGACATAACTGTTGAAACCAGAACCGCCCCTACTGTCATCATGCTGATCCATTTTTTATTCATGTTGTCTTGATTCTCCTTTTACTTATGCAGCTCTAACGTCGCTTATATAAGTAATCGGATGAATCTTCACCGTTCAGCATAAAGCGTTGTGCCTGTTTTTATAGTACTTTCGGAACGAGCATGGCGACTGAACATAATTCCTGTTTAGCAAGTGATGCTATTTTCCTGATAAAACAAACATAAGGCCTTGGATGAACAGTTTCTGGTTACTTCTAACACCTGATCTGGTCGTTATCCCACCGGCAATTAAGTCTAAAGAACCAGCTATTACTATTAAAGTAATGGCCGTTAAGTAAATATTCATACAAAAGAAAGAGCCATAAGTTTTTGACTTATGGCTCTTTCCGCATTAAGTTTATCCGTTATACCACAGCCCTGTTGTATCGACTTGTTTAATGGCACCTAAAAAGCTTTTTTCGTTATCCACGTAAAGCTCACTATCCAAATAATACAACTTCTTATGATTAATACATTGGTTTATATAGTCCTCTTGGCTTTCAACCTTGTTTTTCAAATTAGCCTCAAACGCCTTCAATTTATCGACGGCCGTTTTTTGATATTCAAGCCATGAATGATGAAATCCAACCGGTTCCTCAAGGCAGTAAATATCGTGAGTTAACGATTCAGCAATTCCTTTTTTACGTAAATAATCAGATGTAAATGGCATACTCTTAAAGAAACGACCTGTCATAATGTTTACCCGATAACTCCAATGTGGGGACCCATGATTCGACGCACTAAATAAATTTAAAAAGAACACAGAATAGTGCAACTTGACAGTAATGATCTGACGTCTCTTTACTTCAGCTACAATCCGATCAGCCCACCTGCTATCAATAATCTCATCGAAATCCCCTAGTATAACGATATCGTTGTCCTCTACCTGGTCACGCAAATATACAGAGGACAGATTGCGTTGATAGGCTTCATTATAAAATGCACTGTTATAGCTAAGTAGTCTCCAATACCAACGGTCAAATTGGGCAGCCTGACACGTGCTTCGATTAAAATACAACTGATGTCGGGTCGGAGTACGAAACACCTGCTCCGCATCCAACTGATGGTATTTTACTTTATCTGAAACGTTTGACTCCTTAAAATTGAATGGCTTGTCTACATTACTGAACGTTTTGTTTGCCTCAACGACATGTAGCTCATCAACCCAAGAGGCATTTTCTTTTATTTTAATTTCAGCGACTCGATTCTCATTGAAAAATGGACAAAATTCATAAATTTTCATATTTATTGTCTCCCTTCGCCTATCGCGGTTAATTCTGAATGCACAGTAGTCATAATCATTCGGTTCAAATGCTCCGTAAATAAATGCAACAAAGTTTGTATCGTTTGTTGTTCAAAATGCAGCGTGCTGTAATAGCAGGTTATATGCAAGCGATTATGATGCTGCGTGACGGTCATATTTAACAAGTAAGCAGACGGATTATCCGGCGAATTCGTATGACCAAAAGGGATGCTCAGTTGTTCATAAAAATCATTACTCGGAGCGTCTGTTTCTTGTGACATGTAATGAAACAACATATGAGTTGAGTCTGGGAGCTGTAAAGCGTCTGTCTGAATATCTGGCAGCACATGCTTGAGAACGAAATAGTCCAAGCCTTCTGCTGGAACATGTTCTAATGTTTGCTTCATTGCTCCCACCAGTTCCGTATCTTCTCTTAGCTGTATATGCTTCTCATTAGCTTGAATCCGAATAGGGTAGGCTCCAGCAAAAAATCCGATCGTACGGAAAATTTCTGTACTGGGCACAAATGACTCGCGCTGATACGACATAAGATGAAGAAGAATATCGGTCTGTTTTTTAAGATCGTAGCAGGCGCACATAAGAGCGGTAAGTAAGACACCCAGATGCGTTGTTTGATGTTGTAAGGTGTACTGTTTAAGTAGCCTGATATCATCGGCATTCGTTAAGACCGCCTGAGATAACGTATTCATCGTTCGATGAGTAGGTATGGCTTGGTTCTCCATATCAACTTGCAAGGAGCGCCCCGCTTCCAACACGGCTTTCCAATATGCGGTTGGTTGCTCAAAATTAGCAGTTTGCGCATAATGAAGCAGGTTCTCGCACCATTCGCGATAGCTGCTTGCTGACTGCTCGATGGCATCACTTCCGTTGCTAGGTAGCATGTGGTCTCCCAATGCATGCTTCAAGTCCTCCAAAAATATTTGCAAGGAGATACCATCAAAAATAATATGATGGAACAGTAACAGTAGCACCTGCTGATCCTGATGCTGATAGCGATCAAACAACACCGCTTTGAACAATAGTCCACTTTTAATATCAAACTGATCTTGTAATTGCGTGCAGTACTGTGTGATATAGCTATCATGAGACATGGACTCGTCTTCTAGACAAACCAACGTGCATAGAGTATCGCTATTCAATTCCTGCTCCAATTGATACCATGTTCCATCATCAAGCTGTTTGAATGTTAATCGCAAGGTATCGTGCTTCTGAATGACCTCGCTCAACGCTTGCTGCATGGAACCGAGTGAGACACGTTTCTTAAGCAGCGCGATATACGGAATATTAAATTGATGATGATTAACTAATTTACGCTTGAGAAAACGCCTTTGCACCGCTGATAGCGGAAAACCATTGTTCGGGAGTGCTGTATATCGTGCCTGCTCTTGTTCAACTGCCTCTTTTTCTACTTGTACGTTTCCTGTTCTTCTCGAGATGACTTGGGCCAATTTGGCAACCGTCTGCTCCAGCAATATTTGTCTTACGGTTACTTCATATCCTTCACGCTGCATCAGACTTACAATTTGGAGTGCATGTAACGAATGCCCGCCGACTTCCAAAAATGGATCTGTCACACTAATCCTGCTGAGCTTCAGCACTTTACACCAGATTTGGGAAATCGTTTGTTCATCCTCATTTCTAGGTGCCAACTGAATATCCAAGGAACTATGTTCGGGCTTAGGCTGTGGCAAACGCGTTCGATCAATTTTCCCATTAATATTTAAAGCGAACTGCTCCAGTCGAACGATGGCAGAAGGAAGCATATACGATGGCAATCGTTCTTTCAAGAAATCTCTCACGTTATGCTCGTGCCCGCTCACCCATTTGTCAGATGTATAATAGGCAACTAGCTGCTTATTCAACTCATTCTCCTGTACAACAACGATACACTCACGTACGTCAGGATGATCCGCAAGATGCTGCTCTATTTCTCCACATTCCACACGGAAGCCACGAATTTTCACCTGAAAATCTGCTCTGCCAACAAAATCGATATGGCCATCCTCCAGCCATCTGGCTCTATCACCCGTACGATATAGCACTGCATTTCTTCCCCTGTTCTTATCGTCAACAGAAGCAAAAGGATTCGGTATAAACTTCTCCTTCGTTAACTGCTCTTGACCAAAGTAGCCTCTAGCGACTCCGTCTCCTCCTACGTACAGTTCACCAATCGCCCCAATAGGCTGGACATATCCATACCTGTCTAAAATATAGCAGGTCGAATTGCTAATAGGTTTACCGATAGGTACACGAGTTTTAAAGGTCCGCTCAATGGGATAGGTAGTAGAGTATGTTGTATTTTCAGTAGGCCCATATCCGTTGATAAGCATTAGTTCAGGATATTTTTGCTTTATTTCATTAATTTGCTTAATCGAAAGTACCTCTCCACCCAACAAGACGGCCTTTAATTTAGCGAATACACTGTCATGATACTGGACCAATACATTAAAAAAGGACGGGCTAATTGAAATCATTGTGATATCCCATTTTTCAATCCATTTCTCTACGCTGGTTAATACATCTTCTTTATCGACCATATATAAGGTTTGACCATTGAGTAATGTTCCCCAAATATCGAACGTAGACGCATCAAATACAGGTGAAGCAATGAGTAACATTCTCGTGGTCGAGTGAAACGGAAATGTGTTGCTATTTTTCACAAGTCTTACGATGCTTCGCTGTTCAATCATGACTCCTTTCGGCTGCCCCGTGGAACCTGATGTGAACATCACATAAGCAAGCTGCGTAGAGTCGGCGTTGGATTTAGCTTTATCATCACACCCTTGATGGGCATGTTCGACAACCATCTCTGACTCTCGTTCAAATTCGAGTTGATCGATGAAGACAAACCGCGCTCCAGATGCCGCTTCCGCAACCTTCTCAGCCCAAACCGAACACGTAATAATCGTCTCGATGCTGGCAGCACTCACAATTTCTTGCACTCTACTCACTGGGTAGTCAGGATCAATCGGCACATAAGCGCCGCCAGCTTGTAATATCCCAAGTATCGCGATGATAAATTCCGGAGCACGTGGTAAAAAGACACCTATACACGTCTCTCTTCTCATCTGGAGCTGCTGTAAACAACAAGCAACGTATTGTGACTGATCATAAACGTCTTGATACGTAAGCACACGTTCATAATGAACCAGTGCTGGTTGCTCTGCATGGAGCTGAAGCTGCTCCGCAAATAATTGTGGAATGGTACTCTCTCTCGGATAGTCGGTAGATGTATCGTTCCACTCATAAATGACTTTGTTATACTCTTCGTCTGACAACAGCTTAATATCTCCGACTAAGCTGTCCGGCTGTTCAACGACAAACTGTATAATATTTTTCAATTGACTTTGCAGACGAAGAATGGCTGTGTCCTCGTAATAATCGCGATCATACATAAACTTGATATGTATCGTGTCATGCAAATGGACGATCGTAATCGTAATCGGATAATTCGTCTTCTCTATCTCTTCCATATCTTTGACTTGAAAGCTATCCCAAATATGCTGGTAATCACTTAAATAATTTTCAAATGCGACGATACTATGAAATAACGTGTGCTGCTGAACTTCGCACAATTGCTTCAGTTCAATCAAGCTTAAATAGCAATAATCATTGAGCTCCTGCATGTCACGATGAAGCTGCTGAAGCTGCTCAGTAATGGACATTTGATGGTCCCAACGCATAACCAACGGCAAGGTGTTAATTAACAAGCCGCCAATTTGATTCGCATACGGGAGATCCGATCCCCTGCCGGACACAACAACACCAAGCGTCGTCACATCCGAATCCGCGTATACTTGCAACAGCTTGCCCCAAGCAAATTGCACCAGCGTGTTAAGCGTAATATGCGTTCTTTTTACAAATTGATCCATTTTTTCTGTCAGGTCCTGATTTACATGCAATGTCTCCGAGCCCTGTCTTACAATCGGCTGATACATGGCCTTATCAATCTCTTTATGCAACAGGGGGAGCGGAGTGGGCTCTCCAATTCCCTTCAGATGCATTGTCCAGAAGGATATAGCTTCTGACTTGTCTTTGGTTATGAGCCATTTGATGTATTTCTCATAAGATAGCAAGCTTGAAGTGGTATGGTATGCACTGTCATACCGCTCATGAACTTGATTCAACAATAATGGCATGCTCCAGCCATCCAATAAAATATGATGGTAGCTCCAAATCATCGTCCACTCATCGTGACGATGCTTAAGTAGCGTAATCCGATATGGACAAGGTTGACTAAGATCAAACCGTCTCATCCGATCTTGGTCGAGCAGTTGTACCCGCCGCTCTTCCTGTTGTTCAGCAGATAATGCAGATAGGTCGATTACGGTCCAATCTAGCTCAAACTGCTTAATTACACACTGATAGGGCGCATCTAACTTTTCCCACACATAAAATGTTCGCAAACAGTCATTTTCGGAAATCATCGCGTCCCATGCTTGCTTATATCGTTCCGCATGAATTTGACCTTCATATTTCCACGTTACTTGTACGAAATATTGGTCTGAATCTTTATGTTCTAGATAATGATATAGTAGCCCAAGCTGTACTGGACTTAACGGATAAATGTTATCCAGATGATAGCGCGGGTGATAGTTGGTTACGATCGGCTCTAGCTGCTCTTGTTCAACTTCAATGAGTGGAAAATCGCTGGGCGTGAACATCTCTGCTTGCTGTTGACTGCAATGATCAATAATACGATGTAAATGAGCCACTAATAAATCAGCAAACTTCTCGATCGTGCTATCTTTGAAATGCAAGCGGCTATATTTAAAAAATAGGTGCAATTGGTCATAGACGACCGAGCAATTCAGCTCAAGCAAGTTCGTCCCATGATTCCGGGGTGAGCTATAGTCCTGTGCTGTCTCGCGGGAAAAAGAAGTCCAACCTTCTTCCGGCTCACCATGAGTAAATTGCCCCAAATAGTTAAATGTCGCCTGTGGTAGCGATGCATTTAATTCGTCTCTGACCCGCTCATTTGGATGACAATATTTCAACACGCCATAGGAAACGCCATTGTCTGGGAGTTGTCGCAACTGTTCTTTGACTGACTTTATCGTATCGTCGATGTTCCGACTTGCTGGAATGTGAATGCAAATGGGAAACAGCGTCGTAAACCAACCGACGGTTCGTGTCGTATCCAGATCTGCAACACAGTGCTCGCGGCCATGGCCTTCAAGCTTGAAAGCTACACTCGATTTGTTCGTCCATTCCGACATCGCTAGTGCCCAAGCTGCAATAAATAAGTCATTTATTTGCGTACGATACGCGTGCGCACTCCGCTTTAAGAGTCGTGTTGTATCGATTTCCGGCAACGTCACCAGCAGCTCGCTATAATCGGTGCTCATCGTGTCGACATCGTGAAAATCAACAGGCAACACCAATGCACTTAACTGTTCTTGAACCTTTTTCCAATAAGATAACTGTTCAAGTGTACATTCCTGTTGCGCATAGGCAAGGAGTGCAGCATGCCAGTCTTTGAATCGGCTTGCCACCGGATGCGCTTCCTGACCTTGATACAATCGCTGCAAGTCTTCCAGCACAATTCTCCACGATACTCCATCAATGACCAGATGATGTATCGTGATGACGAGACGATCCTTTCCATCAGGATGCCCTGTGATGACTCCAACGTGTAGAAGTTGACCCGCTTCAAAGTTGAGATGATGGTGCCACTGCTTACTTATCGATACGACTTCTTGATCGGGATCTTCTGTCTGTTGTAAAGGATGATACTGGATGCGGACATCCTGATATCCCTCCTTTTCGGCTCGATATTGCTGGTATCCATGCTCCGAGGTGTTATCATCTCGCAGACTGAATCTTAGTGTAAGCTCTGGATGATGTTGCACCAGTTTCTGGACGGCTGACACTAGTCGTTGTGGGTCGCAATGCTTCACCAATAAGATTTGCGATTGATTAAAGCAATGCGGATCTTCAAATTGCTGCTGAACAAACCATTGTTGAATCGGTGATAAGCCGAATTCCCCTTCTATACTTAAAGAACGGAACTCGCTATCGTTCACATGGTGACAAGCGAGTGCAGCTATCGCTGCTACGGTCGGATTCTCGGCAACAAGCTTGGGAGTAAGGATTAGGCCTTGTTCTCGCGCCTTCGACACCATTTGAATGGCTAAGATCGAATCCCCACCAATCGCAAAGAAATGATCATGAATGCCTATATCTGTTCGTTTTAATAAATGCCCCCAAATACTTAGCAAACAGGCTTCCGTTTCATTTCGCGGCTCGACTATAAGACGTGTATTCGAATCCACATTTTTACTTGTGGCTTCCGGTTTAGGTAGCGCCGCTCGATCCACTTTGCCGTTCGTATTAAGTCGTATATGATCAACATAAATGAAGAAAGACGGGATCATGTAGGAAGGGATTAATGTTCCTAAGAAAGTTCTTAATTCACTTTCTTGCACGTATTGTTCGGCTGAGAAATAGGCGGCCAGTCTCTTATTTGAATCGTACTCCACCACCTCAACAACACATTGCGTTATGCCTGGAAATTGACCAATCCGGTACTCGACTTCGCCCAACTCAATGCGAAAGCCGCGTATTTTGACTTGATGATCGTTACGGCCGATATATTCCAATTCCCCGCTCGGCGTCCACCTTACGATGTCTCCTGTCTTATAAAGTCGCATCGAAGTCGGATGCAAATTATTCACATCTTGGATATTGACAACTTGGAATCTATCACTGGTTAAGTCATCACGATTCAAATAACCTCTTGCTAACCCTACGCCTCCAATCCACAGCTCTCCAGGAACACCTATCGGCAGAGGATTGAGCTGCGGACTCAGTACAAATAACTGGGTATTGTGAATAGGCTTACCTATCGTAATCAGATCGTCCGGCCGACAATAGCTTACTGTACATATCACCGTCGTTTCTGTCGGTCCATACACATTTATCAATTGGTGATGCTTTCCCCAATATTGGACAATATCTTCGGTTAGAGCTTCTCCTGCCGAAATGAGTGTCTTTAACTGCGGCAGCCCTCTTTTCCTCATCGATCGGATCACAGAGGGTGGAAGCAATGTTAAATGAATGTTCCGGTCATGCAACACATCTGTAATATCCGCCTGCGGAGGCAATTCATCTTGTGCTAGCACGACCATCGTACCGCCCACAGATAAAGTGCCTACCCATTCAAAGACAGACGCATCAAAGCTCATAGAAGCAAATTGGAGCACTCTTACATATGGTGCTAATTGGAATTGCTCAATCAGGCAGTAGGCTAGATTTACAGCCCCTTTATGTTCGATCAGAGCCCCTTTCGGTTTACCTGTCGAACCGGAAGTGTAAATCACATAGGCTAGATTGCCGCTCCTTGCAACTGGTTCTAG
Organism: Paenibacillus sp. 481; assembly: GCF_021223605.1. Classification (NCBI taxonomy): domain Bacteria; kingdom Bacillati; phylum Bacillota; class Bacilli; order Caryophanales; family Paenibacillaceae; genus Paenibacillus; species Paenibacillus sp. 481. The sequence goes on along the minus strand of NZ_CP075175.1, from coordinate 3,705,101 downwards.
ATTCGCAATCAAATTTGCGTGATCCCCATTTATCTCATCAACACAAATGATGCTCAGATCGCTTAAATCAACTGTAAGCCGTTGAAGCTTATCCCGTAACGATGTGTGCGTCACAATAACGTTAGCTCTTGAATCTTCCAAAATAAATGTAATTCTCTCGTCAGGATACGCCGTATCTATCGGCAGAAAAGCACCGCCCGCCTTCATAATTCCGAAGAGAGACGGAATCAGTTCAGCACTGCGTTCCATAAATACGGCTATTACCGTATCTGGAGGTAACGTACTCTTGAACTTCGCCTGGTACGTCTGTCGTATGTAACTGCCAATCTGATTCGCCTTGCTGTTCAGTTGTGAATAAGTTAATGCTTGTTCTCTAAATTCAAGCGCAATCGTATGAGGACTACGTACCACTTGCTCTTCGAGCAGCTGATATATAGTCTTCGTAGTCGGTAACGCCTTCGTGGTTTGATTCCATTGTATGACCGTCTGCTCATACTCCGCTGTAGTTAGGATGTTGTGTGACAGAACAGGGCTAGCAGGTTTTTGTAAGCATTGCTGCAGCAACACTTTTAAATGCCCAAGCAGGTTCTTGATATATGCATTCGAAAATAAGTGTGAGTCATATTGGATGACGAGCTGGCCTTCGTTATTTTCTAGACGATACCCGAGACAAAGCTCTGGTTTATAGAGTTTGCCCATCGTTTGGCACTCTGAAAGTGGGGATAGACCCATCTCAACGATTCCTATGTTGAAATAGTCATCCGATTCCATATGTTGTAGATCATGATCAGCTTGTTCCTCTTTCGCTGCTAGACGTTGAACAAGCTGAATAAATGAGTCTTCCTGATTCATACTCACTACATAAGGTTGGAAATGCTCTAAGCTGATAGGCTGTTGCTGCTGTGATTCCATCATCGGGTGCATCATTACAGCGATGCTGAGCTGATTGGTATAGTTAGCTAGTAGGATAGACCAAACAGATAGAATTAGCGATGTTATATCAACCTGATGAGTATTTGTAAAATCATATACACTTTTTACTTCGTCATTGGAGAGTACAGCAGACTCCAAAACTAGGACATTGTCCATACTTAATGAACGTTTGTACGAATACGGCAATGGCAATTTGTAGCGAGACACGGACTCCTGCTTCATCGTAAATCTGCTCCTTCCGTTCCATTCTCAATACATGCAATCCGAGTGAAAATAGATCTTAAGACATGAGGGTTAATCTCATAGCTGCAACGAATTTGAAAATCCAATCCCTCTTTATACGTGTGGGTAATACAATTCATTAAAGAATGTATCGGCAAAGGATTAGGTAACACCTGAACCTGATCTTCTTCAAATTTATCCTGATCGCTCTCAACCGCAATATTCCCTAAAAAATTGAACATAAATATGTCGGCTGTTTCAAACTGCTCGCCAAAATGGACAAACTCGTTGATTCGCCCCCAATCTCTTTGGCAACCTTTATGCGTTAATAAATGCAAAAAGTTAACATTGCATTTTCGCAAATAGTCTAGTCTATTGCGTACGATATCTGATATCGCTGCCTGCTTCAAATGAGAGTGAAGCAACATCGGAATAAAATCGATAAATTCTCCTACTGTATTGTAATAGGAACCTGCTTCGTAATTTCTACCCTCGTACACGAACAGAAGCGGCACTTTTTCAAGGCCAAAATATTCGCTTATCCCCTTTGTATAGACGGATAACGCAAATTCCATTGAACGATTAGAAGTCGGAACCTGAATGCCAAACTCATAGGACTGCGCACTTTTCCGTTCGCTCGTTAGCTCTAAAGCCGCTATTTTACTGCTGTAAAATTGCTCTAGATCAAATACATCGACCAGCTCTTGCTCCGTTATATGCTGCGGACCTTTATAAATCTGCTCAACATAGTCTTCATACGATCTCAGAACTTCCTGTTGCTCTTGTTGCCCGAGTACGAATGAACGGTAGTTAGAGAGGAATTGCCGCTCCACAATTTCACCTGTTGCACGGTCAAAAATAACATGATGATACAGAAAAACGACAACATGCTCCCGTAAATTGCGCTTAAATACGATGGTTTGGTATAAAATCTGCTCTCCGTTATATTTGATTTCCGACAATTTCTGGTCGAGTGCTGCCTCAAATTCCTCGGTTAGTGCATATTCAGATAAATCAATCACTAACAAGTTAAGAGGAGTTAACGAACTGTACTCATACTCCTGCCAATAAACATCACTCTCTCTATCAACAGCAAGGCTTCTTAACAATCCCTGTTCCGCAACAATTTGAGCATAAGCTTGCTCAAGTAAAGAAGCATCGATAATTTCATCTAATTCAAATGTACTCATACTTACAGGTGTCTCAAACGAAATTTGCAACTTCTGAATAGGTCCTAGCGGATATTGGTGAGAAACGTTATTTCTCTTAAGCCACTCGTCTTTTTTCAAGTAATCTTCTTCAATGGAAAGCAGCAACTCCGATATCCCTTGTTCATTCATTTTTCTAAGACCAATTAGGTCGTATAATTGCTGTTCTGCTATAGGTCCGTTATAGCGATCTAAATCTTTCTTCAGGTGATGAGAAACGACATAATGCGGATGAAGTTCTTTACTGACTTGCTTTTGAAAAATCTGATTGATCTGTTCCATCTGAGCTTGGCTCAGCAGAACTGTTGCAAAAAGGATGTTTCGTGCTCTAGTTGTAGAATGAGTATCGAAGATAAAATAAGATTTCCACTCGAATTGAGCCCTGATCATATGATGTAACTCGGCCATAGCCTCATCAACCGATTGAATTAAATCATTCCGCTCCAATTGGGATTGGAGGTAATCACTAAGCTGTCTTATTGTCTTGTAAAAATAGATGTCAGACAAAGATACAACATAGCCCAGTTTCTCCATATTAATCATAATCGATAGTGCTTTAAGCGAGTGACCACCCAATTCAAAAAAATCATCATGCACGCCTATGTTGTTAACGCCTAATTGGCTCTGCCACAATTCAATAAGTGCATGTTCCATCTCATTTTGTGGGGCTTCATAATATGCGTTTGTTTGTACCACATATTCCATGGCCTGCAGTACTCTCAAATCAATTTTTCCGTTTTTTGTGAAAGGCATGTTCTCTAGTCTTACATAGTAGGACGGTATCATATAACTTGGCAATTGAGTAGATAACGCTGCTCGCAGTTCGTTTACTATCAGCTCCTTGGTTAGATGATCAGCCTTACTAGCCACAAAGTAAGCACATAAATGCTTCTGTCCGTTATCATCATCTCGTGCCAACACGATCGCTTCTTTGACCGTGTCCATATTCATCATACAAGCTTCGATCTCGCCAACTTCAATCCGATAACCGCGAATTTTGACTTGATGATCGATACGACCCAAATACTCAATCGTGCCATCCGGCAACCATTTCGCTAAGTCACCCGTGCGATAACATCTGCCATGTACGCCGAAAGGATCATCTCCAAATTTTTCATTCGTCACATCTTCTCTTCCCACATACCCTTTACCCACACAATCCCCTGCAATATACAATTCACCGGCAATGCCTACAGGCTGAAGCATTCCTGCTTCCGATAAAATGTAAATGGCGGTATTCGAAATTGGCTTTCCAATTGTAGGTACACCTGCCACCGCTTCTGCTGGGTGAATGGTCAACGTTGTCGCTACGTGAGTTTCCGACGGACCGTAATGATTGTGCAGACAGACTTGATTCCGACGCAAAAAGCTTGCGAGCGCTTCCGGCAAAATGAGTTGTTCTCCTGCTGTCACGATATGTTTGACGGAGCTGGGGAACTGCTCTACAAATCCTTCTTCCAAAAATAAAAACTTGGTCAGTGCTGTAGGCAGCAACACGACATCTATATTCGAGCGCTCTATGAAGGCCAACAAGTGATGGACATCTTTTTTCACATCTTCTTCGATGATGAATAAGCATCCACCAGCTGCTAATGTTGAGAACAACTCTAGATAGCACATATCAAAGCTGCTCGTGAAATATTGCAGCACCCGCTTATCATAGGTGATATTCGTAAAAGTATACTGATAATGTAGCAAATTAACCATGTTGCGATGCTCCAGAACTACACCCTTCGGAGTACCGGTCGTACCCGATGTATAAATGATATACAGCGGATCTGTTGCTACTGCGATATTGGCTCTTGTATCCCCATCTTCAATCCGATCCTCGTTGCACACGTTCTCAAGCTTATGTTGCACATATTGTAAATCCACTAGCTCTACATCAGGAAACTGTGTCTGCATACGCTGCATTTGAACCGTTTCTGTCAGTAATATGCCAATGCCGCTGTTCTCCATCATGTACTTGATTCGTTCAATGGGATACTGCGGATCAATGGGAACGAAGCATCCTCCAGACTTCAATATGCTAAATACCCCAGCTATCATATTCGGTGATCGATCTACCATCAGACCGACGACACTGCCAGATTGCACACCCCGTTTTCGCAATGTTCGCGCAAATTGATTTGCCCTCTCATTTATTTCACGATACGTCAACTGTTCCGTACCAAACACCACAGCCACTTGATCCGGCGTCCGCTCCACTTGATCTTCAAATAGCTGATGAATGGTCTTATCTCGGGCATAGTCGGCTGTCGTTCCATTAAACACATCGATGATTTCCGCTTTTTCTGCTGCTGAAATGATATCAAGATCACTTATACGAACATGCGGATCACTCACGACCTGCTCAATGATTTGCAGCACATGTCTTTGAAGCCGTTCCATACTCTCTCGAGCGAACACATGGGTGTTATAGCTGTAGCATATGTGAATATCATCGCCTGGGACAATGATCACGTTCAAATCATAGTTTGTTTGATCAACCGTATCCACACCCTCAATGGTAAAGCTGGCCAGAACATCGTTACTTAACTGCTCGATCTGATTCCCAATCGGGGTGTTCTGAAACACAATAAGATGATCGATTAACTCGTGCTTATGATGCGTCAGTGTCTGGATCTCATAAAGCGGATAATTAGCATAGCTGCTTGAGGCTATCGCTTGATGTTGTGTTCTCACCATCACATCCGCAAAAGTATCCATGGCCTCACTATGAATACGAACTGGAATTGTATTAATAAACAAGCCAATTATGCTTTCTACATCTGGGATTTCTGACGGCCTCCCGGACACAACACTGCCAAATACCACATCACTATGACCGTTATATTTCTGTAGAACAATTCCCCATACCGTTTGTAGCAGTGTATTAATGGTGACTTTATACTGCTTGGCCACACGATTCATTTGCTCAGTCATCGTTCTTCCTAATGCATGATTCAATTGCTCAATTTGGCAACTGTTCTCTTTCATTTTTTCATTTTCTTGCTGCTTTAGCTTCGGTAACGTCGTTCGGTGTTCGTAGCTGTCTAAGTATTGCCGCCAGTAATTGGCCGCTGCTGCTTGATCCTGACGTGCCAACCATTCGATATAACGGCTATAAGGAGCTACTGGAGGTAACTCTGGCGGCCGTTGGTCCAACAATTGAAAGTAACTGCCAAACGCTTCTTGTGAAACAATTTCCATGCACCAACCATCCATCAAAATATGATGGAAGCTCCAGATAAAGCGATAAACCTCTTCTCCCGTGCGCAAAATCGATATTCGAATCAGTTCATCTTTCGCAAGGTCGTACCTTCTAGCTTCGTCCTGTTGCGTAAATGACTCCACATACAATTGACATTCATGCTCATTCAAATGACGCAAATCTTCTAAATGCCATTTAATCTTTCTATTCCGGTATACAACTTGTAAAGGTTGTCCCTTCCAGTCACTGTAGAAATTCGTTCTGAAAATCTGGTGTCGATATGTCAGCAGCTCCAAGCTCTGTTTAAATATTTCTAGGTTAAAGCTTCCTTTTAAATCAAAAATCGTTTGTTCATTGTAGGCGCCAGAATTCGAATCTTTCAAGTTGTGAAATAACATGCCTACTTGCATCGGTGTTAGTGGATACACATCTTCCATCACACCTACATGCTTAGTTTGCTCGACAAGTTCATCTAGGTCATCTAATGTGATTCCTTTAAGCGAGACATCGCTGGGTGTCAACTCTACCCGCTCTTTGTTTACACAATGCTGAATGATTATCCGTAAACTTTCTCTAAATAACTCTGCAAATTGTTCGATGCTTTCCTTGCGATACTCTTTAGCGCTGTAACTGATGGACAATGATAACACGTCATCTATAATTTCCCCATTAATAACCAGCGCATGATTACGAACCATATGCTCACTCATATTTACACCACTTGAGTACGGAGAAAATTGAATAGCTGTGCTTTTCAAGTCCTGTATGCCTTGATCGAAATGCCCTAGATAGTTATAGGTAATCTCCGGTAATGCGTTAAACGTACGTTTACGTTGTTCATCGATCCGGTCGTTAGATTCAGACATATATCGCCATATTCCATATCCAATTCCCTTTTGTGGAATTTGGCGTAGTCCTTCTTTCACTTCCTTGATGCGTCTCGATACGTCTTGACCTGATTTCATTTCCAGCGCAACAGGGAATTGACTTGCGAACCAGCCAATCGTCCGTGAAATATCGATGTCTGTGAGAATGGACTCTCGACCGTGACCTTCCAAATTCACTAGCACACGCTCAGTTCCGGTCCACTTATGAACTGCTGTTCCTAACGCGGTAAGCAACAAATCGTTCACTTCCGTGTTGTAAGCCCGCTTCGTTTGGTTCAACAGTTGCTCCGTCTCCCGCATCGTCCATTTCACGGTTACACATCCGCTGTCGCTTAACAGTGACTGATCTACCACATCATCTTTTGGCAGTCTCGTAAACGTTTCCATTTCAATTTTGTCCCAGTACTCCTGCTCGCGCTCCATCTCTTCGCCCTGCGCATATTTTTCCAGTTTTTCAGCCCACAACTGGAAGGAATCCGTTTTTTGCGGAAGCTGAATGCTCTCGCCCTGATCCGCTTGCTTGAAGCCCAGCGCAATATCTTCAAACAAGATACGCCAAGATACATCATCAATGACCAAGTGATGAATCACAATCAGCAAATGATCACCATCGGCACAACGAAATAATCCGAGTTTCATTAACGGACCATCTCTTAAATTGATACTCGCCTGAATGGCCGTAGCCTTCGCTTCAATCGCGCCAGCCACGTTCGCTTCATCTTTGAGGTCAACGACTTCCAAGCTATACAGCTCACTTTCGTCGATCCCACGATTCCAAGCCACTACTCCGCTTTCCGTCTCCTGGAACACCATTCGCAGCGCATCATGCTGCTCGACAATCTCCGTAAAAACGTTCCGTATTACCGCTTCATCGAACCCACTCTCCCGGTAAAAAAGCACCGATTCGTTATAGTGATGAGCATCTGTCATTTGCTGCTCATAGAACCAGCGCATAATCGGAGTAAGCTTCACAGCTCCTGTGATTTCCCCTTGCTCCGCAATACGACCAAGCGGCTGCACGTATTTACTTAAATCAGACAGAATAGGACGCTGAAACAACTCTTTTATTTCCAGCTTGTATCCTGCATGGAACAGCCTTGACGCTACTTGAATCGATTTAATCGAATCCCCGCCAAGATCAAAAAAGCTATCATGGACACTTATCGTCGATGCGCCCAACACATCCTGCCAAATGCTCACGAGTACTTGCTCCACCTCTGTACGTGGCGCGACATACTCCATGCCTGTCTGCATGCCATTCTCTGGGGTTGGCAATGCTTTACGATCTAGCTTGCCATTCGAAGTCAGCGGCATCTTATCTAGTTGCACAAAATATGACGGCACCATATATGCCGGTAACGTTCGGGACAGTTTGCTTCTTACCTCCCTAATGGTCAACTCACGCTTAGCCACAAAGTAGGCACACAACTGTTGTTGTCCGGCTTCATCTGCTCTCACGATCACAACGGCGTCCTTCACCGACTCGACGTTTACCAACTGGGATTCAACTTCACCAAGTTCGATCCGATAGCCACGAATTTTCACTTGATCGTCAGCTCTCCCGATAAACTCCACGTTCCCATCCGGCAACCAGCGTGCCAAATCGCCCGTACGATACATTCGTTGATCAGGCACAAACGGGTTGTCTACGAACTTTTCCGCGGTCAGGTCCGGACGATTCACATATCCTCTCGCCACACCCTTACCTGCAATATACAGTTCGCCGATCACACCAATCGGCTGCAATTGGCGCTGCTCGTCCAAAATATACACGTGCGTATTCGGAATCGGTTTCCCTAGTGACACCCTCACCTCTGCTTCACAGCGGCTAACAAGTGCATCTATTGTGGTCTCTGTCGGGCCATAATGATTGTACAAGGTGTATCCTTGCTGCAGGATCCTATCCTTCAGCCGGTCTTCAAGCCGCTCGCCCCCGCAAATAACAATTTGCAAGCAATCGATCCGCTCGCGATCGACTAGCAATTGTTGCATTAATATCGGAGAAGTATCAATTACGTTAATGTCATATTTGCGCAAATATTCCGCCACATAGGATGGTTGTAACAGCTTATCTTTTTTGATACCATGCAACGTGGCGCCATGCAACAGCGTACCGAATATTTGCTCAACACTTGGATCAAACGTGTATTCCGCCGTCAACAGCACGTGTTGTGTTATCGATAACACATATTGCCTATAGTACCAGCTCACAGTATTTACAACGCTTTGGTGTTCAACCATGACCCCTTTTGGATGTCCTGTTGTACCTGAAGTGTATAGAACGTAGATTAAGTGATTCGGACCAGTAATCGATTCTAGGTTTGAACGGTCCATGTTGCGAGAATGATCCTTCTCCAGTAGCACGACCTTACCTGAAAAATGAGCAGCCACTCGATCCTGCATACGCTGCTGCGTAAGAAGTAGCTTTATTCCCGAATCTGCAAATATGTGTCGGACACGCGCTTCAGGGAACTCCGGATCAATCGGTACGTAAGCACCACCCGCTTTCAAAATCGCTAACATACCCACGATCATGTCTAATGATCGCTCTGTCATCAGCCCAACGAGTTGGTCTGCTTGCACGCCTTCAGCTTGTAACATTCGCGCCAGCTGATTTGCTCGTTCATTTAATTCCTGATACGTTATTTGCTCATCTTCGAATACAATAGCGATATGATTTGGCGTGTGGGAGACCTGTTCTTCAAACAGTTGGTGAACGGTCTTGTCTTGCGGAAAAGAGCTCGCTGTGTCGTTAAAGTCATGCAGTATGTGTGCCTTTTCTTCTTCTGGTACAAGTTCTACTTTTCCTAATTCAAGGTTTGATTGGAACAAAATTATAGATAATACATAATGAAGGTGCTCAATAAACTGTCCTATATAGGCCTCATCATATAAGTTATCGTTATATAACACTCGCAAATGAAGGCCATCGTCAGCTAAATTAAATCGGAACATAATATCCCAAGCCGCATAGCTATTGCAATCATATTCATGAAGCTCCTGTAAAGAAACAATGGTATGAATAATGGGTTTCCCACTAATATTGGAAGGCACATGTAGCTTGTCTGAGTAATGCCAAAATGGGACGTCCTGATTTTTCACAGATTGACTGACCGATAGTCTCATTTGATGGAGTAAACTTTTAAACGAATGCTGATGAGTGACATGACTTTTCAATAAAGTAAGCTGGTCTGTAAATAGAGGTTCACTTGCTGAGCGTATCGTCGGAATGCCTAGGATGATGTGTTCTTTCCCCGTATATTTATGCAACATAATCTTAATTCCAGCTAACAGGATTAAAAAAACACCTTGATGGGATTCCCCTCCTATCGTCAATATTCGTTGAGATAGGTGCGACGGTAACAGACAATATAAGGATTGAACTTGACTCGGACTGCTCGAACTGCGTGATGTTCGATAATATGGAAGACTTGTTATACGATCATCCTCATCAAATTTATTACTCCAAAACAATTTCTGTTTCTCAAATAAATCGTTCAACAGAACCTCTCCTTTTCTACATTTTAAAAAGGATAATCTGAAATAGATGCGATTACGATGATTTTAAATTCGTACTTGCCTTAATCCGAAAAAATGCGTGTACCTGTTTGAAAGGATTGTAGTGAAGGACTGATGATTATACGGCGAAGAAGAAATGTTTTACTGAAAAGATAGCACGATATTTCTAGTAACAACCCCAAAAATTGGGCAACAACTCCTCACTCTCTTTATTAAAGAATAATTATACAATTAATATTAAGATATTAAACATTTTTTATATTAACATAGCTTCTATTATTTATCATCAACTGATTGTTTAATAAAATCACATGATACGACCACTCTAAAATCTGAACATGTATCTATATGAACTGGGGTATCAATTTCAACTACTTCTATGGCCTCCGCTTGGAGTAAGTGCGCCACTGAAAAGTGGCACGCCCACACCTTGCTTGTCCATCTAGTCCACTATCATCCGTTTCATGCCACTGTGTCTGGAATCCGATCTCGAATTCCCACTGCCGCCTACGTCGTCCAGTATTTTGCCTAAATGTTTATGAACTTGCACGTTCGTATACTCCTTATACCCCAGCCCTAATCGATTGGAAATATACTGAAGAATGACCTCTCGTTCAAGTACACCTTCATTTAAGCACAGCATGGCAAACACAATATCATAAGGATGTTTACTTGCTCTTTTCAACATTTCTGCGGCAAAGTTCCGCAATACGAGGGGATGAATCGTGCTTTTGTGAGTGGCTGCGTACTCCACATGAATGATATTCAGCGTGTTGTACTCCGTCGCCATGTCCACAAAACTCTGATAGTCAGAACGCAATCTCGCGCCTTCCTTTAACTTAAAGCGAGCAAGCTCCAACTCATCAGGCTGAATGAGAATATTGTCATCTAACACCATTTCGGTTCGGTACGACGTGAAATCCTTCTCTTCAACCTCCTGTTGAAAGCGGACTTTTAACAGGATTTCCTTCCCTACAGAAGGGTACGGTATCTCAACATCTTGCTCTAGCATGTAAATGCGATCAGCATGCTTAACGATACCTTTCCTAACGGTCAGAACACCCTCACCGACATGTACATGCGCTCCCGAAATAACGCCATTAGAATGCTCATTATAATAAATATCTACGAAGTTGCGCGGGAAATCACGCAAGTTTTCTAGCATTTCAGATTTTAAAATGCGGCCTCGATTAAATTGGGGTACGAACTGCGTAAACAAAACATCCCTCCTCTCCGCATGAGTTCTTTATTTCAAACCGTCAAAGAAGTCCAATTCAGATAAGTCATTTTCAAAAGGGAAAAAGGTCTTCTCGCCTAAATACAGTTGCTCATGCTGACGAGCAATAGGTACGACATAGAAGCCCCAATTCTGCTCATCTGAAAATACGAAAAATTTAACTTCCCCATTCGTTATCGAGTCCGTATCGTCCTGATCTATTTTGGTGCCGAATCTCTTAACGATATCTTCATATAGAACGGCTTCATAACTGCTCATATCGTTCGTGCATACGTATTTATGCAACATTTGATCAGTACTATCTTTTAAATAAATTTCCATTTCGACCACGTTGATTGGTCTTGAAATATAGCCGTACACTTGATCCAACTTCTCTTGATGAGCAATAAGTATTTTCTCTTGTCGACTATGTGTAAAAGCCGTAACCGAATATGGAACGACTGGCGCATGATTCGTAATCGACGCTTCTATCGTACCTGCTTTTTTAGCACTCAAATAGCGGAGTACTCCACGCAAACAAGCAAGCTTCAATTCTGGCACTTTCCCACCATCTTCTGCCTTCTGCCTAAACTCGATGCTGCGACCAGGTACAAATTCTTTTAACGCTTCTTTAAACATATCGATGCGACAAGATTGCCCCGTAAGCTTAATAATGGAGAACTGTTGCAAGGAACCATCTTGATAAAACTCCTCAAGAAACTTTCGAACGACATCGTAAATGTCAGCCCTTATGAGCTGATTAATTTCTTTAATAGTAAAAATAACGTCTGGGAAATCGTGAACATCTATAAACTTACCTTCTTTTTGCAAGGAAAGCGTCCACCGATCGATCGTCGTTACTTTCAAATCATGGTCATCCTGCTGCGCATGTGTATCATTGAAACGATTGCGAAGCATGCCTGTCTTGCGGAAAAACTCCTTTTTCATCTCTTCCGCAAGCTCCCACAAAAAGTAAAAATTATTTCTCACGCGATGGTATTCGTCACGTGTTCTATTTTCATATTGTTTAAATCTTGTAGGTAGCATGCGTTCAGCCGCTTGGTAGTGAAGTTCTAGTTGTTCATAGACTGCCCCCACCCCAAACTCATCTACATGCCTATATATATCTGTACCTGGAATATCAATAATGTCATCGATGTCCGTAACAGAACGTTTATTTATGTAATATTCAACAAAAACAATTTTCATAAACTGCATAATGCGATACGTAATATTGTTTCCGCCGAAATTGGTATCTCCATTTTCATAGGACGTATGAATATCCAGTCGATAAGACATATGTCCATCCTCAATGCTAAAAGAGCAAGACGACAAATCTGTCGTACCGCCACCACAATCGATTACAAGTGCTTTGTACTCTTCGCCGTCTAGGTAACTATTTTTTTCAATTTGATTAGCAATCGTATTAAACAGTACGGCCATTCCCTCATCTAACGCATCGTCGGTTTCAATTTGGTACTCATGCAATATTTTCGTAAACATTTGAATAAATTGCACTTTCATCTTTACCGGACTCGAAATATGCAAATATTTAAATCGGCACTTAAACTGGTGCTCTGCCGTTTGAATAACAACTTTCATATAAGCTCTTAACATGTCACTTCGCGTAATAACCGCTGTATTACCGTGACCATCCATCACTTCTTCTGTCTTCTCATAATGGTTCACCCACCGTTTCAAGCCATGAAATACGGTTGCTAGACCACTATATCCGTTTCTTTTTGCAAATTTAAGCGCCTCATACCCGACATTAAACCTTACATCCGTCGGATCCGTACAATCGGCCACACTCACGACTGTCGGTAACATTTCAATCCATTCCTCATCGCCTTTGCTTATCTCTTCCGGAAACACGACATAATTAATGCTATTAAGCTTAACTCTGCCATTTAATAAATCATTGTCGCACGGAGCTGAGATATACCTGTTATCCAAATATGCACCAGCAGTCGTACTCGATGTACCAAAATCAATCGCTAATACCGCATCAGTCGTCTCTAACTCCCGTATTTCCAAGTCAGAAATCGGCACTTTGCAATAATACAAATTGGCAGGAGGTAGCGGATGTTCTTGGTAATAACTTTTGTACACATAATCAGAATCCTGCTTCCTAAAAAAGAGGAGGCTGTAATTTTTGTTAGCTGTCTTCCTCAGCTCAATCTCATGCTCTGTAGCTAAGTAAAACGAGCCCGCTTTCCGACCATCTTCTATGACATTTAAAATGCCACATAGTTCATCATGTTCATTGACAAGAAGCACATTTGACTCTGTAATACCGCTGCTTATTTCGACTCGGTAGTTGTCCAGCTTGCCTATTTTCAAGCCCGTGTAAAGCGTCATTCGAGCTGGAATACTAATGTTCCCAACGTCGGACAATGGCGTTCTTAAATATTTATTTATCGCCGCTTCAACGCGCTCAAATCCACCTTTTTTGTAACTGCTAATAAGTAAATGATCATCGGCACTTCTAAATTTCAAAATGATTTGTAGAATTTCTTCGCGATCCAACCTGTTAGCCATTCCTTCAATAAGTTTTTCCTTAAAGCAAATGTTGCGAAGCTCTAATGTGGTCATCTCCAACAATTGCTCACGTGTATATTTCGTAATATGTTGAGCTTTATGATCACGATTCGTCTTGTAAAGTTTATATGAATATGAGTTTGAACTCATCATGTGTCCTCCCTTGGCCTAACGGTCAGTAGAGCGCCATATTATCAATTTGCATCGTCTTGTCGACATCAATGATGCCAAAATGATAATCCCAATAAATATCGGTATGAAATCGCAACGGCAAAAATATTTCTTTAATGAGATCGATTTTAGCCCGCGCTATTTCTGTTTCTTCCTGACCGATATAGAACAAAAGCTCATCTCGCTCTTCACAATTAGCATAAATAGTCGAATGTTTGAAAATTTTACGCAGCGTATCTTTAAGTAAATAAACCGCTTCGCCTGTCTCATATAAACGCAATATATTGAGCGCAATCGCCTCTTTTTCTTCTTGCTCGAACAGTCGCAGCTTCTCTTTTACACTCGTTCCGAATATACCCGCTTCAATATCTCTTAGTACAAATCGAATATAATATTCGCGCTTGTTCATTCCTTGCATTAGATCGATATCAGCCAAAAAGTGAATAATAAGATCGAAAAAAGCGTCTCGCATTTCTAAATCATCCGTAAAGTTAACATCATAATAATCTCGGAAAATAGCATAGAACCGATAATATGGATTGATTTCAACGGTAGGTTCTACTACGGTCGAATTAAGAACTTCGGTACTTAATTCCATATATGGCGAATACACTTTAGCTGCTTTAAATTGTAACTTTTTTTTACTTAAATTCGCCTGTTCTGCCTTAATGACGAGATCCCAGATGTAGTTCAAGCCCATTCTCCTTCACATTTATATTCGGGAAAATACATCTGAACTTCGGATACAATAAAGCTCAATATGTCATGGATAATAAATTGACTACTTTCGGGAATCCGGAAGCGCAGCCGCATCACCTTTTTGTCGCTTTCCATTCTGACGTTATCACTAATAAATGGATTCATACCGTAAGTCGCTTCTTCACCGTCTGAACTTTCTAAAATGATTACCTGTTCAAGATCTACAAACTTTGAACTTTCGAACGAATTAACAATGCGTACAATTTCGCCTTTGGCCCTTACTGTCAACGCTTGTTTATGAGCAAATCGGTCAGTAAAGCTGCTCTTTTTCTTATTTGATACAAGCTCGTACTCAAGCTTATGAATTTTACTGGACACGGGCTGTATAATTTGCAGTACGTTCCAAAGACTCGATTTTTCCTCAGGTGTAACTATCGTTAGTTCTTCTGGTGTCCGCTTAATGTAACGCATCATGGACTCATCACCATCGACAAGATAGCCGTGCTCGGTTCCCGTCAGCACAAGTGACAACACATGCTCGAAGTTGACGCGATCCTTAGCCGGAATTGGAAAACCCGCGTTTCTTAATTCAAGCCGCTTAATGTTCCACAAAGGCACTTTGTCGAGTTGTTTATACGGCTCGTACTGCTCTAAGTTAATTGAAATCTCTAAAATTTCTTCCTCTTCCGACAACGTGCTGTCACAAGCAATAAGCATTACGTCAAAAAACTTATAGGCGTACGGATTGTTCACCGTCTTCCACGGTAAATTGTTTTTTTGAAAGACGTGGTACAGCTTTTCAATTTCCGCCATATAAGTCGGGTTCTGTGCAAGCCGCACTTCAATGCGATGGTTGCCGCTAGCAGTCACAATTTCGCCTGTAAACGTACGGCGACTGTAAATGAGCTGCTTAAGAGTTGCGTAGTCACACTCCAGAAACAAAGTTAATAGACACGCCTCTTCACGCTGACTTAACTTGGCTAGCAAGCTTTTCATGTCGCACATTTTCTTTTCTGCATCGCTCGGAATCATCGGGTACAAAAATTCGTGAATCGGATCTATGTCCTCTCGTGCACACATCGTTACATAAATATCGTGCCGCTCTCCCAAATCCTCGATTTCGTTAAATACCCGCTCTTCCAGCTTCCGATTCATCTCTTCCTGATATTCAACCAAATTAAGAAATACGCTCGTCACGATATTTTTCAACATTTTACGCTGCTCCAAGTCTTCCATCTTGCTCAGCCTATCTTGTACGATGTCCTTCATAGCTTTTTGTTCTCTCCCTCCTCTGCACGGTATGACTAGCTTCTATTTTCCACAGAGCTGTATTTACGGATTAGGTTGTTCTGGCTTCGTTTCGGGTTCCTTAGGCTTACGTTGTTCCTCTGGCACCTTTGTCGGTGGTATTCCGTCTGTAGGTGATGGTGCTGGGGTTTCTTTTATCGGAGCCTCGTTGCTCCCGCTATCCTTAGGGACAGAAGGTTCCGTAGTATTCTTAGGCACTGCTACACCTGCACCAGACTTCTCTTTGACTGCTGCTCCTTCGCTCGCTGGTTCCTTCTCTTTAGCCGCTGCTCCTTCGCCCGTTGGCTCCTTTTCTTTAACTACTGCTCCTTTGCCCTTTGGCTCCTTCTCTTTAACTACTGCTCCTTCACCCTTTGGCTCCTTCGCTTCAGACCCTTCTCCAGCCTGTCCCTTTGCAGCCCCATTACCATTAGCAGCATGACTATCAGCACGGTTGGCGCTTCCATTTCCAGCACGGCCACTGCCTTCCGCTGATCCTCCAGAAGTGGCGCCAGCTTCACGATTACTCGCTGGACCACTACCGGCTCCAACTCCAGCTCCTGTACCCGCACCCGAGCCGCTCGCCACTCCATTCGCGTCAACCCTCGCTCCACTTCCGCCATCGCTAGCACCATCTCCAGTTCCACCGCCACCACCGCTTGCGCCAGTGCCACCTCCATTTGCACCTGTTCCAGCAACGCTTGCACCAGCACTACCCGCGCCCTCAGCTGCACCAGCTGGCGGTACCGGCTCTAGCTTCTCCACAGCTTTCGTAATTTTGCGCTCCATGCCTAACACTCGTTCCAGCATACCTATTTCCTGATAAATTTCCTGCGCCTGAGCAAACGAGTCTATCGCTCCCGTATAATCTTGGGCGGCCATACTCTCATCGCCCTTTTTCTCCAGCTTTTCAGCTTCCAACTGCTTCGTCCCTTTATGAACCCCATACAACTTTTCATCTACCGCATCGAGCTTTTCTTTAATTTTGCTCTCCCCGTCGTCAAAAGAAGCAGCCATCGCCGCCTTACGTGCCTTTTGATACGAGTATTTCGCCCCCATGTAATCTTCGCCTTCAAACCTCACGTCGCCCTCCTTCACCAAGTCCATGACCTTCATGTAGGATTTCGTCCGCTCGATACGCTCATTAATTTCGTTAATATCAAAATCTTTTTGTGACTGCGCTTCCTTATGCGCCTTGTTGTACATCGGCAGCGCCTTCGCATAGTCGCCGTCCTTAACGAGCTTGTCCCCGTCCACAATTAACTGCGCAAGCCGTTGCTTTTTACCAAGAAGCTCTCTATGTATTCGATCCTTAATTTTAATCGCGGCATTTCGCCCTTCACTAAACTCTTTCATCGCTTTCTCATAATTGCCGTCATCCATAAACACTTGTCCATTTTGCTTATGTTCCAGCATGCCTGTCACAAGTTCCGCCTTACGCTGAGCGTCCCTAATCATAAAGAACAACACGCCACCGCCAAGCAACACCATAACGAGCAGCAGCAAACCTATCTTCTTTACCCATTTCCATATTCGCTGCGGGTCCTCTGCAAATATCTTATTCACATAAATAGCCGCGGCAGAGTAATTTTTGATAACGCCCTGCTGCTTACTTAGTAGCACCTCTTCCAGCGTATCAACTAAGCTGTCTGCGTCCTTAGCTTCCTCTACGGCATCGGACATTTCTGCGCTATTTACGCTCTCCCACATTCCTGAAGTACAGAGCAGCATAATATCGCCATCAGATAACCTGTACTTTTTCGAAATAAACGGTTCAAACTCATCCGGCTTTCCTAAATATTGGAGCAAATTATGCCTTTCTTCATGCCGATCGAGCCAATCCTCTGAGATTTGTTCTCCATCCAACATTTGCTGTGTCAAGCTCGTATCCTTACTTTTGAAATTCAACCTTCCCTGCTTAAAATGATGCAGTCTTGCATTTCCAGCTACAACCCATCTAACACGTGTATAGTCAGTTACGATTAGCGTCAAGCTCGCCTTTAGCCTTACCCGCCTGCTTTCCGTTTTCAACAGCTCATTCGCTTCGCGCATATAACGCTTTAGTCTGAATCGTGCCATCGTCGGCTTCTCATGAAACTGTCCAAGAATGCTCTTTATCGCCAATTCCGCGCTTTCTACCTCTCTATCTGAATCAAGCCCATCGGCAATAACCCAACAGGCCTTATCATCTAACTCCATATACGCGAAATAATCTTTATTTCGTACAAAAGTGCCCGCTTCAGACACGAAGCCTGTCACAAACTCGCTGTTGTCCTTTCTCATACTCGCTTCCCGCTCCTCCTTTGCTCCAAAGATGTTCTCTCAAGCCGTAGCAAAGCCTAGTAGCCTTGCTCCATAATTACAACTGTTGCATTATCCTGATTGTGCAATCCCTTTTCTTCCACGGCTTGGATAATTTCTTGAGCAGCATCATACGGAGAAATAGGTTGAGATAAAATGTTCTCCAAGTCTACTTCCGACAACGTGTTGTACACTCCATCGCTACATAAGACAACTTTATCGCCTGGATGGAGCGGTATAGGATCGCTGTATATTTCCATATTTTTAAAACGGTCGTACCCTAAGTAATTAACGAGGCGCTTGCCCATTGGATTATCAAGCACTTCTTCTTTTGTAATTTCATGTCGCAAATAACGATCTTGTAATACCGTTTCCAGTGTGTGCTTCTCATTAATCGTTATAAACTGTCCATCACGGAAAATGGAAATGCTGCTGTCCCCGACTGCTCCCCAATACAAATAATCGTCTGCAATTACAGCGGCGACGAGTGTCGTTCCACCTCGTGCACCTTTTAGATTACGCAATATTTCGCTATTGCTTAACTTAGCTGCTTTTGCAAAAAAAGCCGGGAGCACCTGTAAGTCATCCAGCTTCAAAAATTCGCGAATAAATGTGGTTACAGCTACCGTGCTAGCCATCCGTCCATTTTCTAACCCGCTAATTCCATCGGCAAGTACCGCGATAGTTCCATACCGAGTTGCTACAGTCGAAAAAGAATCATCTTGCTCTTCCCGTGTACCAATCGTTTGTCCATTGCCAATCAACATACTAGGCACCGCGGACTGCTGAATAACTAAGCGCCTTCTGAGATAGAGAAGTATTAATAATGCGAAAGCAAATGCCGATACTATGAGGTAAGGTGTCAGATTGAGCTCTGCCAACTTTGCGATCATCGTCATCATTCCTTGTCCGACTGGTTATCCCACTCAAAATGAATACCGCATAGAGGAATGAAGATGAATTTGCTTCGTCCCAGTTGAAGTACGTCATATGCCGCTAACTCTACTGGTGTATAGACCGCTTCATTGTTATGGTAAGCCAATCCAGAAGCATCGCCTGGAAGCAAGTAGAAATTTCTTTTTTTCGGGTCGTACACGATAACCGCATGGTTCCGTCTCGAAATCGCGTTATCACCGAGGATTCGAATATGCATTTCCTCTGCACGGCCAATAAAGTTCTTCTCGGCCATAATGCGATAATCCTGGCCAAGTTGTGGCCCTTCGATACAAACGAGCCATCCGGTTACCGGCGAAATGCCTTCCGTTTCGCCTAAGTACGGCATCGTTCTATCATCATCTTCCGCCCTCATCGGCGCTTTTTTACTTTCCACTTCAGGCTCAACTGAAATACTGCAGTAAGGACATATGCTGCCGTGCTTCCGCGTACTAAACATGTGACCATTTGCGCATCTTCTCAAACTCATCCTATTCATTCCTCCGTTTAATTCGCATCAAGTTTGCACAACACCCTATTCATTACTTCACTAACAAGCGTGTATTCGCTATGTATAAAATATTGCCGGACGTCAATGGATGAGGTTGATCACTTCCCAGCTTTACCTTTTCACTGGAGATGGACCGTTTCATACCAATCCCGTTGCGGGACTCCAAATCCTCCACATACCAGATCCCCTTTGCATAATTCAACACAGCATGGCTTTTGCTAATCAGGGATGCATAATCTGAATCCGATAAATCTATATCAACCTCACTCTGGCTGGAACTTTTGCCGACTAGCAAGGATGTTTCCCCCTGTATATACCATTCCTTTACGCTTTCCCCCTCTTCATCCAGCAGAACGAGCTTCGAAATCCCTTCCCCTATTTCGCGCACCTCGTGTCCAGCAGGGGCCAATATTTTTTTAATTGCCCATGCTGCCGCTGCAATAATAAGTAGAATGGTAGCGTAGATCATGACGCTGCTGTTCGTATTCATCACGTAAGCATAATAGAGTGCTGCTAGCGCAACAATGACAATAAGTACATCTATTACCCTAATCCAGATGGATTTTGAAATGGCCGTTTCTCTCACGTCTAACCCCCCGATTCACATCTCAATTCCAAAGTTTACTAGAACCTGAATACCCCTAACATCTGCTTAACAAATTAAAAAGCGCCCCACACTTTGACTGCATGGCTGCAACTGCCATCACATCGCCAAAAGAAAGGAGCAGGTTGCCGCTTCTCCCACTGGGGAGAGCTTTCTTCCAATCTTTTAAATTAGTCCTGCGTCATTTCTTTTTTGCTCCAAAATATCGATTGAACAAATCGGTCGTATCAAGCGGATTTTTGTTCGCGCTTGCATCGTCCTTCTTGATGGATGCTTTCTTTGTTTTTGGATTAAAGCCAAAAAACTGTTCAAAGTTTTTTTCCACGTTGCGGATATCGAACGGTTGCGAACTTGCTTGGTTGCTCTGCTTGTCTGCCCCACCTTGCGCAGTTCCGGTTGAAGAGCTGCCCGTATGCGCCCGTCCTCCGTCTAAACGTTCGTTATACGCTTGCCTTGCCGTTTCATCTGACAGCGTTTCGTACGCTTTTTGTACTTCCTTAAAGCGTGCTTCTGCGTCATTGTTGCCAGGATTGACATCCGGATGATATTTTTTAGCTAACTTGCGATACGACTTTTTCATTTCTTCTTGCGAAGCGTTGCGTGACACTTCCAAAATGTCGTAATAGTTTTTCATCTTTTTTCATCCCTGCACTTTTTTTATTTCGAGCTGTTTCAATATCGAAAAGTTCGTTTATATACATTTCAAGGGGCAATAAGCCCCTTGAAATGTCGTTCACCTTAATCAAGAGAGGGTTCGGCTGATTAAACAGCGTATCCGCCTTCGATTTTAGTGAATTCTGTTTTGTCTTTCTTTTGTTTGATGAAGAGCGTGAACGTACCTACGCCTTCTGTGTCGCCATAACGCTCTGTGTAGTCTACAACGAATGCGTTTGGCAGGTGGATTTTGCGTACGACTTGGTCCGCAGCAATAACTTCAAGCGTTACTTTACGGTAGCAGTCTGCTTTTTCAGCAGATACGAGCGACCACAATGCCAATTTCATTGTGTCGTCAGCGCTATCGCCGTCAGTTGCAGTGATGATTTTACCCGACAGTTTGATAGTAGCACCTACGTCTGTCGATCTTGCGTTGGAATCATCCGGTGTGTCTGTCTCATAAACTACGGATTGGATGTTGTCCATTCCCAGCTCGATCGTTTCGGAACCTTCTACTTTAAGTCTGAAACCCATAGATAAAACCTCCTTGGAATGTATAAGTACCCCCGGGACACTAGTACGTTCCCGAGATCTATGTTCAGAGGAGAATCGTTTGACAATTCCCTCAAACATACTTCTTAAGCTTGAAAATAAACCCATAATAACGTCTCCATACGTTCACGATACCGCTGCTCGCGGCATCTGCGGTTTATGCTTTGACTGGCGTCGTGCCTTTTGTAATCGTAACCTCAAGGTTTTTAACGTTACCGTTAAACACTAAGTCAATATGACACAAGTTGTTCTTATCATCGATAATGTAGCTCATGTCATCACCGTCATGGATGATGGAGTTCACATACCCACGAGTGCTCAGCCATTTACTCTTCTGACTGCTTGGGTTGTTACTGAAGAACTTCGCGATATTGTCATGCTTAAAGTCGCCGGTTTGGAACCGGAGAATTCGCTCTATATAAGTGCTCACAAGCGTCTTATAGATAGAATCAAATCCATCCTCAGCCATTGCTAGACTGCGCGCTTTGTAAACGGTAATACGCCTAATGTCTTTGCCTTGCAGCTGCGCATTCTCGGAGGAGAAGACGAAACCGAAGTTCTTTCTGTTAATCGAATCCTTAATATTGTTCGTGAAACCGGAAATTTCCTTAGCCATCGTCGTAACCGCACGCAAGCTGTTTTCACCTGCTTCGATATCAAAACGAACACCAGGATACTCCTTGCTAATACTCTTAAAGTATTCACGCAAATATTCAGGACATTGATAAGCAGATACGATACCTGCCGCGATGTAAGCTGCGCCTACATAGACGCCCTCGATCCACAGCTTCAAAATATCTTCTTTCTCTTTCGAAAGTTGCACACCGTACTCGGTTTGCAACATGCGGCTATCGATAACAACACCTGATTTATCTTTTGGAATAATGGTGAAGTTAGGAACAGCAGGAATGGCAAATTCGCTATACTCTTTACGGGTAAGTACATTGCATTTATCGATGTACTTGTCGATTCCCGAAGTTGCCATGCTGTTAAATGTCGTCTCTTCACCAGACTCAAAGCTGAAGAACAATTGCACTTTATAGTCTTTAATGACTTGAAGCAGCATCGTCAGCGATTCCATATTGTTGCCGTCTTGCTTCACAATTTTCTCATTGCCTTTAAAGCGTTCACGACTGACCTTAACTTTGCCAGCAGTTTCTAACTCTATCGATGGCACGATACCGAACCAGATCGTCTCCGAGAAATCGTTTTTAGCATTTACGGTATTCAGGAACGTTTCAAGACGAGGAATGTTGCTGCTCTTCACGAGCATGTCCAACTTCACATTTGTTACGAGCATTGACGGTGCCATGCCACGGTTTTTGATTGCATACTGATCAAAGAACAGTTTGACACCTAAAATTTTCTCTACAAGCGGCTTGACTGTTTTTACAAAATCGTCTTTTGCGTTTTTGTAAAATTCCAAATATGTATTATAGTTTTGGATTTCGGTTTGAATGTCGACTTCATTTTGCACGGCAGGCAGTGGGCAGAATGTACGTACGACGAGATCTTTAACATAAGACGAAGGCGTTTCTGTAACAGAATCGTAGTCGTCTTCAAACACGCTAACAAGACCTGTACTGCTGTTCTCGTCCATAATCATTAATGCTGTACTGTCGCTTTTCGGTGCTTCAATAATTTTCAATTCACCGTTCTCGCCGATCATCAGCATACCAATTTGGATCGCTTCGGATTGGTTCTCTTCTTGCGATCCGCCTAGCAATAATCGCGTTTTAATATCTTCGATCGCGAGCGGGAGCAACGCCATTACATTGTTATAGTTCTTGCTCGCATCTTCAAACATGCCGTTCAGCTTATCACCGAAATCAAGCTTCTTCGGATCACCTTCATCCAACTGGTCATATTGACCGTACAAGTAATGAATTTCTTTTCTTACTTGACGAATATCATCCATAACCTTTTTCGGCGAAATCATGTCTAGTAAGTTTTCAAACTTAAAATCGACATTTGTCATTCCTTGGCTTTTTTTCGTATCAATTAAAGTAAATAACATTTTCAAGAAATCATTGTGTTGATCAATGCGGATTTCAGAGATGCACTCATCGGAAATGCCGTCCGGCTTTTTCAGTGTGTACACCACTTTTTGATTGCTTGCATTGTAGAATGAATACACTGTCGGGGAAAATTTTTCTAAAAACTCATCAAAACTTTTAATGAGCAAATGTTGATTAATTTCTTTAATCTTATCGTCACTGAGGCTGTCTATTCCTTTTACATCCCCCACGATAGTCATAATGTCGAGCTTTTCCGGGTTAATTTCTTCAAACAACATCGTCCGGTTCGTTTGATAAATAATTTCCACGGTAGTCAGCTATAAGCACTTTACAGCGCCGTTTTCAGTGAAGTGGGCGAAGAATCGGGCATTGCAAAGGCTTACAACTCCCTCCTTTCTATTCTTGAAATAACAACAAAGAGGCCTGTCCATCTCAACAACTAGCTCTATCATCCAACTATTTTCGATTCGAATATTCGAACGTGAAAAAAGTACTGTATAGTGCTATTTTATTGCGACTTCCGCGCAACCCCTCAATTGTCTAAAATATCCTGTAACCTGCCATTATCTTACGCCTCCATGTTTTATTTTGTCAACACAGTTTGTTTTTGAGACTTTTTACCTATATATTCATGTCTTTTTATCTATACATCTGATTCTATTCACGTCTTTATCTCTATTTTTCGACCTATTTTTTAAAACTAGCTTTATTTTCCGAAACCACTGTTATATGCTGGAAGCGTTCTTCACTAGGCTCACGACTTTGATTTTATTCCTGAATTTACAATACTTTTTCATCCCATTTAACATAATTGTCTCATTTTACAATCTATATCGGCAGAACGAACACGAAAGTTTAGTCTTGCACTAAATAAAAAAAGGGTGAGAAAAGAAAATGTACCGACTGAAGAAAATTTTAGGGATTAAACAATTTCTATGTACACTGTTAACTGCTACGATGCTACTAAGTCTTTTTGCCTCTACGGCATCAGCCGAAGCGGAGCAGGACATAGGCATTGATGCCATGTTTGTACTAGACACTAGCTACTCGATGAATGAAACCGATGAAGAACGTATATCTGCTGAAGTCATAAAAATGTTTATCGACATGAGTGAGGATGTACGAACTCGATTCGGATTTGTCGCCTATAACCATAATATTGTGGAAGCCATGCCGCTTACTTCTTTGGCATCTTCACAGCAACGGAAGCAATTAAAGCACAAAATTGAATCGTTGCGCTTCTCTGGCTATACCGATCTCGGACTCGGTTTACGCAAAGGTAAAGATTTACTGGCAGGTATAAAGAACCAAAGTCGGAAACCTTTTATGATACTTTTGTCTGATGGCGGCACGGACATTGGCAACAATTCTAATCGCACCGTCCAACAGTCTGACAACGATGTGGAACATGTCATTAGCCATGCTAAAAAACAAGGCTACCCGATATACACAATCGGGCTGAATGAAGGTGGCGCCGCGAATCGCAAGCAGCTGGAGCGCATTGCATCTAGTACTGGAGGAACTTCTTTTATTACAGATAGTGCTGAAGACTTACCTGAAATTTTTAACAAAATATTCGCAAATCATATTAAATCTGTACTTATTCCTGTGGCATCCATTACAGGTACTGGCCAATTGCAAGAAGCAACCGTCAACATTTCAAACTCTAGTATGAATGAGGCGAACATCATTTTATTGTCAGAGCACCCAATGCGCGAGGCTCATTTGTACTCCAGTTCCAAACATACCTTTTTTAATAAATCAAAGAAGTATTCACTATTGAAAGTGCTCAATCCGAAAAAAGGGAACATGTTAGTTAAGTTCAGAGCAAAGCCAGGCGATTTGGTGAAAATATATTTGCTAGGCAATTACAGCATACAGTCTAAGCTTGAAATGACGCCTAGCTCTGTACTGAAAGGGCAAAAGACGACGATTGGCGCTCATTTATATCAACCAACTACAGGGAAACAGGTTAAGGATAAAGATGTGTACAGCGTGATGACAGCTGAACTTGCAGTTAAGCACTTGCCGAGCAATAAGGAACAGCGACTACCTCTTAACAAGCTTGAGGGCGGGTTTGAGCTACAGCATGTATTTAATAAGTCTGGAACATACGAAGCTAAACTTTTGCTGAACGGTCCTGACTTTTATCGCAACAGTCTCGTCACGAAGTTCGACGTACAAAATGTTGCACCCCAACAAGCTAGCGATAGCAAAATAGCCATTTCAAAAGATGACGGTGAAACCAAAATCAATTTACTTGAACATTTTAAAGATCAAAATAATGACCGTTTAACGTTTACTATCGCAGCAAACAATAAGTCACTTGAGCTTGGCGATATGCGTGTACAGGAGCAATTTTTGACCGTCTCGCCTGCACAATCCGGAACTTACAACATAAAAGTGACCGCAGATGATGGAGATAAGGGGACTATTTCGGCGGAGCTGACGATTACCGTTCAATCCATTTGGGATGTGATCAAACCGCTGCTGGCAGGACTCATTATTGCAATTGCACTGGGGCTGCTTATTTACTGGCTCACTAGACCAAAGCCGAAATTCACTGGACGATTTGAAGGTTATTTCTTAGAAACAGCCAGTGGAGTGGAGTATCCGGTCAAATATTGGCCGATGACATCGTTTGACCAACGGCAGCGCGTCACCTTGCAAGAGTTGTTTAGAAATTTGAATGTAAACGAACCGTTAGCGGAGACCGATAAAATATGGTTTGAACCTGGGAAAAATGGAACGATGATTATTAAACACCTTACGAACTGCACCGTTGTGCGCGGAACAGTTCCTATATTAGCGAATAGCAAAGAAATCCTCACCTATAATGACAAAGTGTACATTACATTTGAGGACGGTATTACCGAAATTGAAATTAGATATAAAGAAACAAAAACGAGTACCCCATAATCACTTTTCAAACAATCGTGTTTGAGGCAACATTTGTTTAACTTTATACATAAGATGCTCCGCTTGGACCGCTAGTTTAAACCATTCCAAGGAGGAGCATCTTTTTTGATGTTTGAGTGCAAGCCCCCACATAATAACATGGGATAGCAAAGGTGTGATCTTCTTATTGTTTCTGTTGATATGTTCCAAGTTATCTTCAAACAATCTTGCTGTTACGTCCGTCGGCGCCGAACCACTCAATACGTAATACAAGATAGCAGCTAGGCTGTATATATCTGAATGTACGCCTTGCTTGGACTTGGTAGAGTAAAGCTCAAGCGGCGAAAATCCTTTTGTCGTAAAAATATGATGCATCTCTTCTCGTCCATCTTGTTGCTGAACATGAGTAGCAGAGCCAAAATCAATGAGCTTAGGCAGCCCCACTTTGTCGATAATAATGTTTTTAGGCTTTAAATCACGGTGAATAATGCCTTGTTTATGAATATACTCTAGGGCAGCTATTAACGGAACAATCGTTTGTTTAAAAAAATGGGGTAGCCCGTTAGGCGACTGTATCGGTAGTAGCTCTTGTATATAGGCGTCCAACGTCGTGCCACGGCAATATTCCGTAACTAAGTACACCGTTCCATTTTCTTCGAATTTCTCGATAAAGGCTACAATTCGTTCATGTTCTAACTGCGATAGCATAATCACTTCATTCAAAAACGTTTCCCTCAGCTGTTCGAATTTATGGCGTTCATTTGGCATCCTACATAACACCGACTTATAATCCAAATCACGCATTGCTAAAGCTCTAGGGAAAAACTCTTTCACAATCCGGGTTTCACCTGTTTCCATATGACGTGCAATATACACATTGGAAAGTTCACTACTGGAAATCGCGCGCTTTATTTTATAAGCGCGATTTAATTTGACGTTTCGTTTCAGGCATCTATCATGTAATGCCGTCTCCACTACACCTACCCCGCATTCCGCCAATCGGCCCATTTTCAGTGCCTCTATTGTAGCATATGTTCCAATTTATTGGCGCAAGCGCTAGCTAACATTTCACTAAAGCTTTCGCTGTACATATTGCGGAAGTAGGACTATTGACCTCCTATAAACTTCCTTCATCGTGTGAGTCTAAATGAATCGTACTTTATAACTAGTTGTTCAGAGCAGTCTAATCAAAATAGGATCGTAGCGGCTAGTGTAGCTGCTACGATCCTACAATGTTATTCTTCCTCGTTATAGTACACTTTGTAATAATGCATGCCGCGCTCTTCATCGTATCCCTTCTCCACATACGGGAAGCTCTCGCTCTTCAGCTTTAGCTCTACCCCCGTATCCGTGCGGATATGATTACGCATCGTGCGTTTCACCTTTTTCAGCGCTACCTGCGAAATCGGAAACTGCTCTACAGGCGGCAGTTCGTTCATCTCCTCGTACGACTCCTTGTAAGCTTTAAAGAGTGGCATGTGGTCAGGCGTGCCAATAACTTCTTCCACGAACGATTCTTCCGAAAACTGATCGTTCTTCGCAAAATAATCGATTGTGCTGTTAATGAATTGCAGCTTTTCCTTCTTCTCTGGCGGCGTCTCCGCAGCTGGCTCGATCACATTCTCATAAAAATCAGTACACATTTTAATGTATTGATCCGTTATGTAATGTTCATCTTCCAACAACTTGACGCTTAAGAAATCTTCTTTCCAATACAATGCTTCTTGATTTCCTTTGTTCACCATATCAACGATACCAACGACGTAGCCTGACTGTGCCTGCACGTTCAACACGATACAGCCTTTATCAAGCTTACGAATGTTAACGCCTTGTTCGAGCTGCACGCCCAGGTCATCTTCCGCTCGCTTGTCTACACGCAAATAGTTGTCCTTGTTCTCCGACTTAAACAAGCCAATTGCATCAATGTTAAAATTGTTATACAAAATGTTGTTCAAATGTACAACGTACAACTCCCCCGCCTTAATTTGCGGGTGCGATGACTGCTCGTACAAATGGTTCAGCACATGTATCGATTGCTCATGAAAGGTGACTGGCCGCTGAAACATATTGCTTGCGTATGTATACACCTCATTCAGCGCCAAATCCGCTTCATGACGGAATGTGTAAAAGGTGTCGAACTTAAAGTTGGACACAAAGTATTTAAGCAGCGCCGCTTTTACCTCGTCGCTTGGAATGTCATACAGCTCTTTCGATACGACAACGCCCTCGTCGCGTGATTTATTACCCACCTTATGAATGACCATTTGGTGAATATCGATTTTGGATACATCAATCATCATCGGTCTTCCCTTCTGTTCCCTCACATCTTTTCATTATACTATTTTTTGATCACCTCCAACAACAAAAGCACTTTCCATTTAGCCACGCAAGCGACAGCCATATGAACAAAATAAACAAAAAAAGCACCCCTCGGATTTACATCCAAGAAGGTGCTTCTATACACTTATCAATTAAGCGTTGATTTTGCCTTTAGCCAATGTAGCCAAGGAGTTAAACGCGTTAATATCGTTAACAGCCAAGTCAGCCAACATTTTGCGGTTGACGCTTACTTCAGCCAATTTCAAGCCGTGCATCAATTTGCTATAGGACAATCCGTTCAAGCGAGCCGCTGCGTTAATACGAACGATCCACAATCTGCGGAAGTCGCGCTTTTTGTTGCGACGATCGCGGTATGCGTAAAGCAAGGATTTCATTACTTGCTCATTCGCTGTTTTAAACAAACGGTGTTTAGAACCGAAATAACCTTTAGCTAGTTTCAATACTTTTTTATGACGACGACGTGTCGTGAATCCGCCTTTTACTCGTGCCATGTCGTATAAACCTCCCAATCAATTCATGTATCTGAGTTGAAACAACTGCCCGTCCGCGGACGGCATCGTTTCGGTATAAGTTCAATGCTTATTTCAAGTTAGCCAATTGTTGCTTCATACGACGAACGTCGCCTGCTGCTACGATTGGGCTAGAGCCGAGAACGCGCTTAGCACGCTTCGATTTGTGGGAAAGCAAGTGGTTTTTGTACGCTTTAAAGCGACGTACTTTACCTGTTCCTGTAATCTTAAAGCGGCCTTTCAAGCTGCTATGCGTTTTCATTTTAGGCATAATCATTTCCTCCTCAAGTTCAAAAATCAATCCGCCGCCTTGACCTTGCGCGGCGAGCCAAATTTAGTTGCTTTTTGGCGCCAAAATCATAATCATGCTACGGCCTTCAAGCTTTGGTGAACGCTCTACGACGCAAAGCTCTTCAGCTTCTTTCAAGACGCGCTCCAATACTTTCTGACCGATAGAAGCATGTGTAATTTCGCGTCCACGGAAACGAACAGAACATTTCACTTTGTCGCCCTCACGTAAAAACTTCAACACGTTGCGGAGCTTCGTTTGGAAATCGTTCTCCTCGATGTTTGCACGGAACCATACTTCCTTAACATCAACGATCTTTTGGTTCTTACGTGCTTCTTTTTCTTTCTTCTGTTGCTCGTAGCGGAACTTGCCATAGTCCATAATGCGGCATACCGGCGGTTTCGCTTGTGGAGCTACATTAACCAAATCCAAGTTCAAGTCGAAAGCCATTTGCAACGCTTCACGGAACGGTGTAATACCGATCTGCTCTCCTTCAGCGCCAACAAGGCGAACTTCCTTCGCACGAATTTCCTCGTTAATCATCAGATCCTTGCTAATATGTGCCACCTCCAGTTCAAATTCATCCCTATATCTATGGTGAAGCAAAAAAGGGATGCAGGCTCATCAGTGAGCCCACATCCCTCATATCGACATTCGTTATGAGAATCACAGTACACTTCGTAAACGAAGGAAAGTGATAAGTCCATACCAGCCAACGAAAGTCGGTCAGGTGAGAAGCGGGCGCTTCTGCTTAATCAAATTCATATGCAATTAAAGTACTCAAATAATATATCATGCATGCATATCAATGTCAAGCACTAATTACACACGACTCGTTTCCCTTACTTGCCTTGTACTTCTTCCAAGCGTACCACGCGAGTATGTTCCGTATGGCTCCACACTTTGTTGTTCTGAGTAAAGAACGCGTAGAACGTAATTGGCCACCAAGAGAGCAAGAAGATTGGGAACGTAATAAGCGATGCATAGATGCGCCAAGAACGAACACCTTCGAGCACAAGTGCCAAAATAAACGCTGCACAAGTCGCTCCCAACGATACAATTGCTACCCACGGAGGTAGGAACTGATAGAACGTAGCTACATTCGGCCCATTAAAGAATGCTGCATCCACCCACAGGAACATCGTAAGTAAGAAAGTCAACAGAACCGTGTATACAGTAACGGTGTACAAAGCCATATCAAACTTAGCTAAGTTCCGCTCTTTAATACTTTGCCAGAGCAACGGGAAGAAAAAGCGACGGGAAACGGTAAAGTGACCCTGCATCCAACGAAGACGCTGACGAGCCGAAGCTTTGAACGTGATCGGCTTCTCATCATAGACACGTGCTGTATAGCTAAACACGGGATTAACACCATTTTTAACACAACGTGCTGTAAATTCCAAGTCTTCAACCAAGCTCGTAGCACCCCAGCCCAATTCCTGCAGCAATTTGCTTTCAAAGCACATTCCTGTACCACCAAGGAAGTTAGCCATGTTCAAGTTTCTACGAGAAAGCTGCCACAGACGGTTACAATACCAGTATGTCACGCCGTAAGCTGCTGTAATCCAAGAATCATGTGGGTTCTTCGTATCGATATAACCTTGAATGACACGAGCACCTGAACACAATTCGTTGTTCATTTCAGACAAGAAGTCTGGGCTGACCAAGTTGTCAGCATCCAACATGATTACCGCGTCATATTGACGGGGCATATCCCACAAATTTTTGAGCATCCATTCGATAGCATAACCTTTACCACGTTGATGCGGGTTGTGACGTTCACAAGCATTAGCGCCATGTTCACGTACGATATCAGCTGTGCCATCCGTACAGTTATCACAAATTACGAATACATCGTAAAGTTCTTTTGGATACTGTAGTTTTTTTAAGTTATCGACCAAGGCGCCGACAACAGCTTCTTCGTTATGAGCAGCAACTAGCACCGCAAACGATTTTTGCGGTTCAAATTGTTTCTGGTCTTTTTTTCTGTAAATGCCGAACAGTGAAAGCGTGAATTGATACACCCCTAGCACTGCCAGCAACACTTGTAAGCTGACAAACAATGTATCCACCATATTGGTGTCCCCCTTTTAATACCCCTTAAATCATTTCTGTACGTAAAATTAAACATTGTCTTGTTAGCAATCTCTGTCTACGCTGTTAAGACTTTCATATGTTACCCGTGTTACCCGCTAAAACGGTCGATAACGATTTTCTCTTGTTTGCATCGGTTTGTCAAAACCTTTTATTGGCTTTCAGAGGCCAATTGTATGGTTATGTCTTTAGTTCTATGGAAAGGCAGCATCTAATCTTGCTTTATTGCCTGTTATGCTCTATTTTCATCCATTTGCTTTAAAATTATGGCTTTGGACCCCCTTTTCGTCAAAAACTGACCAAAATAAACAATAAAAAAATGAATTAAAAATTCCAAGCATGAATCAGACGGGTGATCGTTTCATAAAGTTGCAACACGCACATGAGAATTGCCTTACAATATTGTAAGCTTAATTACATTATTGTTATTGAAAGTAAGATTAAATAAAAATAAAAATTAAAAAAAGTTCTTGCGCCTTACCTGTTTAACCGCATAAAATCGCTTTGAAACATTCTTTTCAACCAAGATCCATACTCCTGTAGCATGTCCAACTCGTTGTCACCCTAGAACAATTATACCACAACAAAACCATTAAATAACAGCACCTTTCCTAAAAATGACATTTCAACTCCATACAACTTCAGTTACAATGACTATATTCCGCACATCGGAGGGACGTCTATGACGCGGGTAATCGCGTGGCTTGGACATCAAGAGCGGCAGCTCTTTGTTTGGATTAACCATCGTATGCATCATCGCAAACTTAATCTTGTGCTTTATCCGATAACTCACTTAGGTGGAGCGACATTCACGATTACGTTTACCTTGATGTTAGCGCTGTTTGCTCCCGCTCCTTGGGAAACGATCGGTTGGCAATGCTTAATCGCATTAAGTTTAAGCCATGTACCCGTGGCCGTCATTAAGCGATTGTATCCACGAATAAGACCGCATCTGGCCTTGCCTAACATTTATACGTTTCGCAAGCCTTTGATGGATCATTCGTTCCCGTCCGGACATACAACAGCAGTCTGTTCTGTCGCTGTCCCACTCATGATTGCAAATCCAGTGCTCATATGGCTGTTGCTTCCTGTTACAAGCATCGTGGCCGTATCACGCATGTATTTAGGTCTTCATTATCCGTCCGATTGCTTAGCAGGGGCGTTCATCGGAGCGGGTACAGCAGTGAGTATTGTGGCGCTATGGACATAATTTTTCCTTAATGAACGTAATCAATACGTAATCAACACGTGAACCATACATGAGTCATACATGAACAATCCGTAAACAATATTCATAATAAATTTATTTCTGAATGAAAAGGGTGAAAGGATGACACTTATGCAACATGCTGTGACATGGTCCGTACCTTCCAATAGCTTAGTCGGATTTACATCGGACAAAAAACGCATATTGTTGTTATCAGAACGATTTGGCGCTGGGCATACGCAAGCAGCTCATGCTCTGGCATTCAGTTTGCGCAAGCTGTCTCCGCACGTAGAAACATGTGTGCTAGAGCTTGGCAGCATCTTAAACCCAAAAACAGCACCGCTTATTATCGAAGCGTATCGAAAAACAGTAACTGTCCAGCCTAAGCTAGTAGGCTATATGTATAAAACGCAATACCATCGTTCGCTCAATCGCTTAACGACGCTTGCCTTGCATCGCTTGTTCTACTCCCATGCGATGGCAGTTGTACGAGAGTTGGATCCTGACATTATCGTATGCACACATCCGATTCCGAATGCAGTCGTGTCACGTCTACGCCGCCTAGGCCTCAACGTGCCTTTGTGTACATTAATAACGGACTACGATGCTCACGCTGCTTGGGTAAGCCCTGCTGTCGATCGTTATTTTGTTTCGACCGATAAAGTAGGCAGTAAGCTTGCTGCTCACGGTGTCACTGAAGCTCAAATTCAAGTAACGGGCATACCCGTGCACCCGAAGTTCTGGGAGACGCACGATCTACCGACAAAGGCTGAAACACGCAAGCGCTTTGGCTTAAAAACAATGCCAACCGTGCTCGTCATGGGCGGCGGCTGGGGCCTGATGGACGCTAATCATACGAACGAGTTGCTTACGCGTTGGCGTGAACACATCCAATTTGTGTTCTGTATTGGTGACAATGAAAAATTACGCAAACAATTGTCCAGTGATCCACGCTTCGCACATGAAAATATCCATTTACAAGGATATACAAATGAAATCGACCAGCTAATGGATATTTCCGATCTGCTTGTGACCAAACCAGGCGGAATGACGTGTACAGAAGCATTGGCTAAAGGTATCCCTATGTTGTTCTATCCACCTTTACCAGGGCAAGAAGAAGAAAATTGCTCGTACTTCACTGAGCAGGGATATGGTCAACCCATTGAATCTGCACACACGGTGACGAAATGGATGCACCAGCTTGTACACGATTATGAGGATGTTCTGGCGCGCAGACAACAATTCGAGCGGAACGTTTCACGCTATCATCCTCGCGCATGCGCGGACAGCATTATGAAAATGCTTGAAGAAGAAGCGCGCCCCGCACAAGCGTACTCTATCAGCACGCGCTAAGCTAAACGCATTCCCTACTAGCTCACTACTACCTCACGGCTGCACGTTCTAATTCAAGCAGCTAAGGCCACCTTGATCGGACTTGAAGTACGCTAACTTGGATATGACAAAAAGGACGCGCCCCTCTTTTGGAGGGAAATCGCGTCCTTTTTGCCATATATGATGAAAGCAAAGAAATGTATGTTTCTAAATCGTTATGATTGCTTCGCTGCACGGTATTGGCGAATCGTTTCAGCACCGAACAGTACTTCTACGCGGTGAATATTCATTCCCCGACTGTGGAATTTCTGTTCGTATTCAGTCATAACGTGTTCTTCATTTACACCATCGCGATGCAAGTTCAAGGAAATGTTACGCATTTGCAAACCGTACTCTGCAAACGAGTTAAGAGACGACTCGAACAACGTTTCAGAGTCTGTCTTCATGTGCAGCTCGCCTTTGTCGTTAAGCACCTGTTGATACTTATCCAAAAAATGCGAATGACTCAAACGGCGACGTGCATGGCGCTTTTTCGGCCATGGGTCACTAAAGTTAAGAAAAATACGTTCAATTTCGCCATCTGCGAACACTTTTTCAAGAAATTCGACGTTAGCCCGCACGAGCGCAATATTACTGCGTCCTACTTGCCCCTCGCGCTTCTCCTGCACTTTCTCGGTAGCACGGTGAATAAGCTCATCGTACATATCGATACCGATAAAGTTCACGTCTGGGTAATTAAGGCTCATTTGACTAACAAACTGACCTTTACCCATCCCCAGCTCGACATAAATAGGACGGTCATTCCCGAAATATTGCTGCCACTTTCCTTTGTGTTGCTCCGGCTCCAGCACGACCAGCTGCGGCTGTTGCTCCAGCAGTTCGCGCACGCCTTTTTTACCACGTAAACGCATGTGCTTTTCCTCCAATGTGTATGCTCCAATTCCAATCCATAATTGTGCATGACATCGAACGAAAAGTAAAGAGATGGTTAAACCTGTTTATTCAATTCCGTACAGACGATCGATTTGCTCGGCTACTTTCCGTCGTGCGTCGGACTTCAAACTCGGATGTTCATGAAACCGTTGACCCATCAATGCCA
Organism: Paenibacillus sp. 481; assembly: GCF_021223605.1. Classification (NCBI taxonomy): domain Bacteria; kingdom Bacillati; phylum Bacillota; class Bacilli; order Caryophanales; family Paenibacillaceae; genus Paenibacillus; species Paenibacillus sp. 481. The sequence continues at coordinate 3,669,884 of NZ_CP075175.1, read as the reverse complement.
TCGCTTCTTTAACCGTCAATTCAACCTTTATCGTTTGTTCGCCATGCGGAATGCGTACTGTAGCGTTCATAACTATCACCTCACCAATTATTTTATGATCCATTGTCGCCTAAAACGTGTGTACGTATGCCATTGCTTTGGTACGTTAAAGCGTTAGGAAAAGGTGCTTGTGCTTCTATATTGTATGCATTTACGCAGTAATAATATAACATGTTATGTTAGCTTTTTTCAAGGAGGAGGCTTCGCCTTTTGCCCTTAAATCTGCTACAATTAAATATAAAAAAAGCAACGTAACGCTGATGATTGAAAGGGTTTGCTTGCAAATTGAACATCAACCATGATTCACATATGACTCCTGCCTTGTGGGGAGAAAAACGATTCCATACGTGGAATTACGAGATGAGAGAACAGTTTGGTGATAAAGTGTTTAAAGTCATGCTGGATGCTGGATTTACGTGCCCTAATCGGGACGGAAATATCGCAACTGGTGGCTGTACATTTTGCAGCGCGCGTGGCTCAGGTGACTTTGCTGGGCGTCGTCGCGATGACTTGGTGACCCAGTTTAATACGATACGTGATAAGCAGCATCTCAAATGGCCTAATGCTAGATATATTGGTTACTTTCAAGCATATACGAATACGTATGCACCGGTAGAGACGCTGCGCGAGTATTTTGAGGTTATTTTGGAGCAGCCAGGCGTGGTCGGTTTATCGATTGCGACTCGTCCAGACTGCTTGCCAGATGATGTGGTCGAGTATTTGGCTGAGCTAAATCAGCGCACGTATTTATGGGTTGAAATGGGTTTGCAGACGATTCATGATTGTACGTCACAGCTCATTAACCGCGCTCATGATACACAATGCTATTATGAAGCGGTCGAGAAGCTGCGTAAGCACAACATTCGTATTTGCAGCCATATTATATATGGATTGCCGCAAGAATCGCACGAGATGATGATGGAAACGTGCAAAGCCGTCTCCAATATGGATGTGCAGGGCATTAAGTTGCATTTGTTGCACTTGATGCGTAAGACGCCAATGGTGAAGCAATATGAAGCTGGATTGCTACAATTTTTGGAGATGGATGAGTACGTGAAGCTAGTCGTTGACTCGTTGGAAGTGCTTCCGCCAGAGATGATCGTTCATCGTGTTACAGGTGATGCACCGCGTGATCTACTTATCGGGCCAATGTGGAGTCAGCGTAAATGGGTCGTGCTGAACGCGATCGACGCAGAGCTTAAACGTCGTAACACTTGGCAAGGCAAGCTATGGAGGGATTCTTAATATGGGCTTCCTATCTGTACTTAGCTATGCGCAGCAATTGGTGAAGGAACGCGTACAGCCAGGAGACTTCGTTGTTGATGCAACGATGGGCACAGGTGTGGATACGCTATTTCTTGCGCGCCTCGTTGGGCCACGCGGTGCCGTGGCCGCGTTTGATGTGCAAGAGCAGGCACTTGTGCTAACGCAGAAGCGTCTGCACGAGGCGGACGAGATGCTGGACGTGCCGAAAGTGCAGGAAGCATCCAGGGCAGCTCGCAGCACTCAGGTGGGCTTACATCTCGCAAGCCACGCCGATATGCTTGAGGTGCTTCCCCCTACTTGGCATGGCAAGACGGCTGCCGTCATGTTCAACCTCGGCTATTTGCCAACAGCCGATGCCAATAAAGCCGTAATAACAGAGTCGGGCACAACGCTTAAAGCGCTTGAGTCCGCAATGACATTGCTCCGCCCTGGCGGTGTGTTGAGCATTGTGCTCTACCCAGGCCATGATGGCGGAGATCGAGAAGCAGATGCTGTGCTTGCTTGGGCAACAGCGCTTCCTCAAGGTATGGGGCAGGCTGTCACATACCGTATGCCGCAACGTCCGCACGCTCCATATGCGATTGGCGTGGAGAAGCGATAGCAACATTTTTTATCCAACAATAGGGAGCTGAGAGAAATGGGAGTACGCAAGTTGGAACATGTAGGAATTATGGTTAATCAGTTAGAGCCCTCGATTCAATTTTATGAGCAGGTTGTCGGCATGAGGTTAAAAGATACGCTCGTGCATACCAACGGCGTACTTCGCCTTGCTTTCCTTAGCTTTCCAAACGCGGACGAAACCGAGTTGGAGCTTATTGAAGGGTATAATGATTCACTGCCTGCTGAAGGCAAGGTTCATCACATCGCCTTTACCGTCGATGATGTAGAAGCTGAATTTGCCCGTATTCAAAGTTTGGAGCATGTTGAACTTATTGATCAGGAAATTGTAACGCTGCCGAACGGAAGTCGCTATTTTTTCTTTAAAGGTCCAGATGGCGAGTGGCTTGAATTTTTTCAGACAACCAGAATATAACGACATAGGAGTGAGAAGGATGAAAACACCTTATCCACTAAAGTTTCAACCAGAGTTTAAAGAGCGAGTCTGGGGAGGTCGTGCTTTAGAAGGGTTTGGACTTACCTTACCTGACGGTCATATCGGTGAAGGTTGGATGATCGGTGACCACCCAAATGGTACGACAAAAGTAGTAAACGGTGACTTAGCTGGGCTTGGCCTTGATGAAATTCGTACCGAGTTTGGAGCGGAGTGGCTCGGCTCCAAAGGTTGCTCTGACAAAAACGGCCGGTTCCCTTTATTAATTAAATTGCTTGATTGTAATGATGATTTATCCATACAGGTACATCCTAATGATACATACGAAGCTTTGCCTGACGGTGAACTTGGGAAAACGGAAATGTGGTATGTACTAGACGCTAAGCCAGACGCAAAAATTATTTACGGTCTGAAAGAAAACGTAAGCCGCGAAATGTTTGCTAAGTGTATCGAAGAAAATAACATTATAGAGCATTTACATTATGTTTCAGTCCAGGCAGGAGACACCTTCTATATCCCCGCCGGAACTGTACACGCCCTGTGCGCAGGCGTCGTAGTCGCTGAAATACAACAGAACTCGGATACGACATATCGTCTGTACGATTATGACCGTCCTGGTTTGGACGGAAAGCCACGCGAGCTTCATATTGAACACTCTCTTAATGTTATCGCCTATGAAGGCGCTGGTGCATCGCACATGAAGGCAAATAGCGCCCCACCGAACCACTGGCTCACACTTGCCGACTCCCCTTATTTTATTGTGGAAAAAGGTATTGTCGACGGAGCGTGGTCATTAACAACCACACCAGAAAGCTTTGTCATTCTCACGATATGTGAAGGCAGTGGATTCCTGCAATGGGCAGACCAATCACTGACGATACAAGCGGGAGAATGTATTCTTCTACCGGCTAATTTAGGCACTTATTCGCTTCATGGAAATTGTACCGTACTGCGTTCCATCGCCAACTCATAATCGCACAGCGGCATAAAGCAACGTGGCATCCTCTCGTTATTGAGATAACGAGGGGATGTTTTTTATAATGCCAAAAAATGATCCATTCCATATTTTATGTTAATAATGATTGACACAATGTTAATGATCTATTACATTATGTTATATAATACCAACAAATCAAAAGGAGGAACCATGCTCAAGACAAGAGTAAAAGAGCTGCGCGCACGCTTTAATTGGACGCAAGACGATCTTGGGCAGCAAGTTGGAGCAACCAGGCAAACGATCGGATTAATCGAAAAAGGAGATTACGCGCCTTCCATCATTCTTGCACTAAAAATTGCTCGCGCCTTTCAACTGCCGGTTGAAGAAGTGTTTTTGCTAGAGCAGGAAAGCAGCTAATTCGATAAAGGGGGATGCATGATGAGTAAACTAAGTAAAATGATTTCTTCTCCGTTGTTCACGATCATTTACCTCGTTACAATCGGCGCCTTTATACTTCTTATGCAAAGCCAAAATTTCGTACAGCAATCTCCTGCTTTGCTCATGATTTTAAGAGGGCTGTTAATTGTCTTCGCAATCGCTATGATCGCAAGCTGCTGGAAAAGACCACTATCTCATTTCTTTTTACCACTAGAGTTCCGCGAGGAAGATGAAGGACAGCAATGGATTACTTATCGAGCATGCAGAAAAGTATATATTTATTATTACGTGGCGATTCCCGTGGCCATTATTATCTCGCTACTGTTCAGCCATGTGAACTTTGTGCCCCTGCTCGTCTTGTTTGCACTCGCTATTGGACAATTTTTTGTATATTGGCTAGAAATTCGCAAGCTTGATAGACCAACTAATTAATGCGTTTATAAAAAAGGAGATTTCGATCACACATGGACTTTCAATATTTGAATTCAATCCCAGAAGTATGGCAGTATGTGGCCTTATTTATTTTAGCTGCTTTACCATGGCTCGAAGTTATTTTTGTTATCCCGATCGGGGTCGTCCTCGGTTTATCCCCGCTTATGGTAGCCATTGTCGGGTTCCTCGGCAACTGGATTACGATTTTACTGATCGGGTTGCTCTTTCATAAGTTTGATCAATGGAGAGAGAAACGCGGGAAATCGAAATCAACAGCAAAATGGACAAGAGCGCGGAAAATTTGGGATCGCTACGGCGTTCCAGGCTTAGCTCTGCTCGGTCCGTTGCTGATCGGTACTGATATTGCCGCCTTTATCGCACTCGCACTCGGCTCTCCTCGCAGATGGGTCATGATTTGGATGACGCTAAGCTTGGTTTTCTGGACGGTATTACTCACCTATGCATCCATTTACGGCATTGATTTTGTACAATATTTAAAAGGTTAATAATCGCACAGCCCTACCTGCATTCCACATGTACATTTTTCAGACAAAAAAACCGTGTCACAGCGGCGTTGCGGAGCGTTTACCATTCCGTAATTCCATTTGCTGCTGACACGGTTTATTTTTACATATCCAAGTTAAAAGTTAAGCATGAACAACTGCGTGCTCACGAATATAAAATACGAGCGGCTTCTCATTCTCTGTCTGCTGGTAAATTACTAGCGCGAGCGTCGAACCCTCTTGCTCGGCACCATCGCTTACATGGTCGTCGGCATTGGAGTTACCGTTGTCCCCAGACGAATCACCCACGGAATCACCTATGGAATCAGCCTCGCCAGGCTGGAGCCATTTTGCAACGTTGAACGGCAGACGCTCCACGACAGCGTGCTTATGCAGATCCTTTTCGTTAAGACCAAGCGCTGCAAATTCACTACCCACCACTGCTGGCTGCTCTGCTGCCATGCGTAAGATACGTGCAACCTCGGCTTTTTCCAACGCATCATTCCACCATATTTTGCGTGGCTTATACTTATGGTTATTAAAGTAGTCCAGCTTCATTAAGCCTCGTGCCACTTCTGGTCGCTGGATACGGTGCGCCTGCAAAAATGCTTCCAGACGCACGAACAAATCTTCCAACTGGTGGCCGATTTTTTGCCAGCCGTTGTTGTCCCAGAAGTCCCCGAACGCTTGGAAAAAGTCAAACGGCGACTCAAACTCCGTATGCATCAGATGCTCCATCGTTAGATCCATCCGGTGCGAGTTCCAGAACTTTTCCAAAATATCTTCCAGACGCTTCAAGCGTACCACGTCGTCGAACGGCATCATATCGTTGCCTAGCATCTCGTACGGTGCATTGTCCATATACACATAGCCGTATTTCTCTGCATCACGGCGCAAGCCTGTACCGCGCAGCATCTTCAAGAAGCCCAATTGCAGCTCCTCGGGACGAAGGGCGAACACGTCATTGAACGTGCTGCGGAACGTATTGTAATTTTCCAAAGGCAGACCCGCAATCAGATCTAAATGTTGATCAATTTTTTTGCTGTCCTTCACCTTTACTACAGTACGTGTGAGCTTAGCAAAGTTTTGTCGACGCTGTACAATTTCATTCGTCGGATCGTTCGTCGATTGAACGCCGATTTCAAAGCGGAATACGCCTGGTGGAGCATGCTCCGCCAAGTAATCAAGCACTTCCGGACGCATAATGTCAGCCGTAATTTCAAACTGAAATACGCAGCCGCGATGATTTTCAATCAGAAACTTGAACATTTCCATCGCATAGTCACGCTTAATATTAAAGGTCCGGTCTACAAACTTAATGAGCTTTGCACCGTTATCAATTAAATAAAGCAAATCGGCTTTCGTCTTTTCAATATCATAGTAGCGCACGCCCACTTCAATACTGGATAAGCAAAATTGACAACTGAACGGACAGCCGCGACTCGTTTCAAAATAAACGACCCGCTTTCCAAGCTGCGGAATATCTTCAGGCAAGCGATGCGGCGACGGCACCGTGCTCAAATCCAACTTCGGACGTGATGGGTTAATGAGCACCTCTTCACCTTTGCGATACGCTACGCCGAATACGAAATGGTATTTTTGCTCGTCGCGAATCTCACGCAACAAGTGTAAGAACGTCTCTTCACCCTCACCTACAACGATAAAGTCGACTTCTTTAACACGGTTCATCCAAAATTCCGTGTCATACGATACTTCAGGCCCACCAAGCACAATCTTGACATCGGGCCGAACTTTACGGAGCATATTGATGACTTGAATCGTCTCTTCAATGTTCCAAATATAACAGGAGAAGCCAACAACGTCTGGCTGCCGCTGATAAATGTCAGACACGATGTTCATAAATGGATCTTTAATCGTGTACTCTGCCAATTGGACTGGAAACTCCTCACCAATGTGCGTCTTTAAACAGCGCAGCGCTAATGAGGTGTGAATATATTTCGCGTTTAATGTTGCAAGAACAACTTTCATCGTAGCTATAATAGCCCCTTTCTACTTCTCAACCTTACTCAAGTATAACGAATTACCGCCAAAAACTCGAAAGTCCACTTTATCCCTTTATTTTTTCAACATATTTCAGTACGTCATCCAGCATCAAATGAGCCGCTTTCACACCACCTGATCGATTCCATACGACATCATTCACTTCAAAGACACGCCCATTTTGCACAGCCTGTAAATTACTCCACAAAGAATGTTGCTGCCAACTAGCCGCATTGGGTACACTATCCATTTGATCGGGCCCCTCTTCCGACATCGAGAAGAATAGCACGTCACCATCTAGATCTGGAATCCGTTCTTGTTTCACACGAGCAGAATGTTTCTGTTTATTTTGCGGTTCGGGACGAGCAAATCCAAGCTGCTCCACCATGACGCCTGCGAACGAATCTTTGTAATAAACACGTGCACTATTCGGCAAAAAACGAACGAGCGAAACCGTCATCACCGTGTGCTTCCCAAGCTTCTGTCTTGCATCTGTAATGCGTTGATCGAATTCTGCTACTACACGCTCACCTTGCTCGGTTCGATTAAGCGCTTCAGCATACAGCTCGAGGTTCGGCTTCCAATCCGCTGACAACGTTTCAGAAAAAATGGTCGGTGCAATCTTGCTTAATTGTCGATACAGCTTACCTTGTCGGGTTGCGTTGCCGATAATGAGATCCGGCTTTAAGCTCCATATTAGCTCGACATCGGGCTGTTCCTCACCGCCGACGACGATCACATTTTCCATTTCAGCCTGAATATGCGCATACCATGGCGTTCCCTCTCCTACTTCTCCACTCCAAGAACGTGTCGCTCCGACCGGCTTTACACCTAACGCAAGCAATGCCTCTATGCCTTCATTCGTGAGGACGACTACACGCTGCGGCGTTCCGGTTATCTCCGTTTCCCCCATCGCATGCGCCACAACGCGCTTCTCGTTGCTCGATTGGTCGCTGTTCGTCGTGCGATTCGACTTTGGTTCTTTTGAAACCACTGCTGTTTCTGAAGGTGAATTCCCCGCACTTTCTATCCCGCACGCCGTGAGCAAGATGGAGCTGAACAGCACGACGATAGCTGTCAACACCCCTTTGCCCAAAAAAGAAGGTCTAACATCGACGGTATTTCTCATGCAGCTAAGCAATCGGCGTTCCATTTGGCACCTCTTCATCCGGCCGGAGTAGCACAACATCGCCCTCGCTCGGTACACCGCCTAGAACGAGCACCTCGGAGACAAAGCCCGCGATGCGGCGGGGTGGGAAGTTAACAACAGCAACCACTTGGCGTCCGATCAATTGGTCTGCATCATATCGCGCAGTGATTTGCGCACTGGATCGTTTGATGCCGACAGCTCCGAAATCAATGTGTAACTTTATAGCGGGCTTACGGGCTTTTTCCAAAGGCTCCGCACTAACAATCGTTCCAACACGCACATCAAGCTTCATAAAATCATCGATCGACACCTGCGCTTCATCCGCTCGCATCCGCATCCTCCTCATCTGACACTACCGTTCACTTACCACTCTTCTTCCAAATGAACATCCTGACGCGCGGCCTCTTCCTCCGTCTGACGGAAGAAGGCCAAGAATGGGCCTCCGAACTGCTTCAGCTTCGCTTCGCCGACACCTTTAATACGCAGCATGTCCAACTCCGAAGTCGGGCGATACTCCGCCATTTCTTTCAGCGTGCTGTCGTTAAATACAATGTACGGCGGCACATTCGCCTTGTCCGCCAGCTCGCGCCGAATAAGGCGCAGCTGTTCAAACACGGTCTCATCAACGGCAGATTCCGTTTTCGGCTTAAGCGACTTCGCGACCTTCTGCAAGACGTTCAAATTCCCTTTCAGCACTTCTGCTGCTGGTTGTTGCAAACGAACAACCGGATATTGACCCTCGCTCAACTGCAAGTAGCCGTCTGCAATGAGCACGTAAATCAGATCGGAGATCGCCTTCTCGGTCAAGTGACGCATTTCACCGTGCGTGGAAAGCTTGTCAAACCCATATTGAATAACTTTTTTGTTGCGGGAGCCTTTCAACACGGATGCTACCATTGAGACACCGAACCGCTCGCGCATGCGGTAAATGCAAGAGAAGATTTTTTGCGCTTCCACCGTAATATCAATTTGCTCGCGCTCGTCTTTACAATTGCCGCACATCCCGCAAGGCTCCGCATCAGGCTCACCAAAGTAGCGCAGCATCACATTTTGCAAACAACCAAGCGTGTAGCAGTAATCGATCATCGACTGCAACTTGCGATATTCATTGGCCTTCCGCTCTGGAGAAGACTCACTCTGCTCAATAAAAAATTTCTGCGTTAAAATGTCCTGCGGATGAAATAACAGCACGCATTCGCTCTGTTCACCGTCTCGTCCCGCACGACCCGCTTCTTGCACATACGCTTCCATATGCTTGGGCATATTGTAGTGCAGCACGAAGCGAACGTTCGACTTGTCGATGCCCATGCCAAAAGCGTTCGTCGCTACGATTACGCGCACATCATCATACAAGAACGCTTCCTGCATACGAGCGCGTTCCTCATCGTCCATGCCGGCATGATAGCGACCGGCTGGCACACCCGCTTTGCGCAGCGTCTCGTACAGATCCTCAACGTCCTTGCGCGTAGCCGCATACACGATTCCCGCATGGTGGCTGCGCTGCTTCACATAATCAAGCGTGAATTGCTTACGCTCCTCACCACGCAGTACCGTAAACGCCAAGTTGGCACGCTTAAATCCAGTAATGACTAGCTCTGGTTCATTTAGCTCCAACAGGCGCATTAAGTCTTCCGTCACTTCTGGAGTCGCAGTTGCCGTAAACGCAGCCATCAACGGCCGAACACGCGGCCGCTGTGCGCTAGGCCGTGCTTCGACCTGTTCACTCTGCCCGTTCAGCTCGTCTGCCATCATCGGCGGCTCTGCTTCATCAAAGCCGAACCAATTGTAGTTGTCACCCTCTGGCACGGAGTTCCGAGCGCTCACTGACGCCGTATTTAACGGCTCACGCTCGTCTCCGCGCTCGTCCCCGACCAGCAGCTGACGTACAAACGGCGCCACCGTGCGATAGCTCGGACGGAAATCGTGTCCCCATTGCGACACGCAGTGCGCCTCGTCGACCGCGACGAACGAAATGTTAAGCGCCCGTGCGCGCTGTACAAACCATTCGCTTTCCAAGCGCTCCGGTGCGACATACAGCAGCTTCAAGCGGCCTGTTTCCGCCCGACGTAAAATACGCCCTGTCTCACTCGCGTCAATCGTGCTGTTAATATAAGCCGCTTCCACGCCTAAGCTTTGCAGCGCATCAACTTGATCCTTCATTAAAGAGATAAGCGGCGACACTACTAGCGTCAACCCCGGTAGCAATAGTGCCGGGATTTGATAACAAATCGACTTCCCCCCGCCTGTTGGCATGATGCCAACCGTATCGCGCCCAGACAATAAATGTTCAACTATCAGCTTTTGTCCTTCACGAAAATCGTCATATCCAAATATGCGTTTAAGCGTGCTGCGCGCTTGCTCCATCATTACCATACGTTCGTCCCCTTCTCTTCTCCCGTTCAGCAATCCTTATTCTAACGATACCTTCTATTATATCACGGCCGTATCGTATCCTAAAACGAAGAGAAACTGCCTCTTCCTGCATAAAATTAGCGAGAAACACCGCTTTCTGCTATAGTGAGTAAAGTTAAATACGAACGATATCGTAAGCAGTGATTAAGCCGGAGGTAACATACATGCAGAACAATCAGCGCCGTTCGAGCAGCTCAACGAGCAGAACGAATAAAGCAAACAAAGCGAATAGCTCGAATAAAGGAAACAAGCCATACAGCAAACCTAACAACCTATCGGGCAACAAGCCTAGTTTCAAAAGTAATAGCAAACCACATGCAAAATCGGCACCTAAACCGCATGCAAGCCATGCGCAGCCTAAAGCATATCCGGTTACTGAGCCGACAGAGCTGCTGCTCTTTTTGTTAAGCAGCCTATCGAACTTAGGTCGTAATGCAGTCAAGTCCATTCTCGCTCGCGGGCAAGTATCGGTTAATGGCCGTGCCGTGACGGCATACAATTTCCCCCTTCAGCCAGGTCATACCGTCACGATTCAACGCGAGAAGATCGTCGAGCAGGAGCCGCTAATCGGGCTGTCCATTGTACACGAAGATGAGGACATCATCGTTATCCATAAGGAAGCGGGACTACTCTCGATTGCGTCTGATCAAGAAAATGAGATCACCGCATACCGCCAACTCACGTCGCACGTGCGGCAGCACAATCCGAACAGCCGGATTTTTGTCGTACATCGTTTGGACCGCGATACGTCTGGCGTCATGTTGTTTGCTAAGAACGAACAGGCGAAGCAAACGTTGCAGAACTCGTGGCAGGATATGGTGCAGGAGCGCTCGTATGTCGCACTTGTTGAGGGTAAAGTGAAGAAAGAGTCAGGGACGATTAAGTCTTGGCTCAAAGAGAGCAGCACGCTCAAAATGTATTCCAGCCCGTATGACAACGACGGCCAGCTTGCGGTAACACACTATAAGGTCATCCAAACGATTGCTCAGTTTTCGTTGTTGGAAGTTCATCTCGAAACCGGACGGAAAAATCAAATTCGCGTCCATATGCAGGATATCGGCCATCCAATTGTAGGCGATAAAAAGTACGGCTCTAAGTCAAAAGCGATCGGCAGACTCGGGTTGCATGCCCGCGTAATCGCATTTACGCATCCGACAACAGGCCAACTGATTCGTTATGAAACAGATATTCCAAAAACGTTCTTAAAGCCTTTCCGTACCGAAACGGCACCACAATAGATTTTCTATAACGGGTAGCAACATTTCCAAATTTTCAATACGCGTCGTATGCACAACAACCGCTTCTTACTAGAAAAGAGGATTAACGATCCTTCATCTGGTACGAGAAGCGGTTGTTTTTTGTTTCTTCGATAAATTTTATTTATATAGTTTATATTTTATTTAAAATATTTTTATATGGAGGATGTTGTAAAATAGAGCAAGACGACCCGCTCATCCGTCGTTCACCCCAATCCTAGGAGGGTTTTCAGATGAACAGACAACAATTATCGCACCAATTTAGAACCTTTGCAGAGAATTGCCACGACTCAAGTCCATTGTACGAGCATTTAGCGATGAATATCGCAGAGCATGATGAACTGCTTGAATTAGCGTCACATGCCCAGCAAAGCCAACCTGTCGCGAACTTATTATTTGCTGCTGTTCATTATTTGTTACTCCAAGGAACGCCACATGATCTAGCTCAATACTATGCAAGTCTTGTGGATGAGCCACATGAAGCTGAGCATTCGTTCGAGCATTTTGAATGCTTTTGCCGACATTACCGTGAAGAAATTGTAGCGCTTCTTAACCACAAAATCGTTCAAACGAACGAAGTTAGGCGCTGCTCTTATCTGTACCCAAGCTTCTGTTACATGTACGAACAAGGAGTGAAGCCGTTAGCATTGATTGAAATTGGTACCAGCGCAGGGCTGCAACTGATGTGGGATAAATATAGCTATTCCTATGGCTCGAGCGATAAATATGGAAATTCCGCTTCTAAGGTGCATATTCAAGCTGAAATTCGCGGGGATCGCAGTCCTTTCTTACTGGCAACAAGCCCACCCGTAACCGCGAGATACGGGATCGATTTACATCCCAATGACTTATCCAACCCTGAGCATGCCTTGTGGCTCAAAGCATTAATATGGCCTGAACATAACGCGAGAGTTGAACTGCTTGAGCAGGCAGCCAGCTATTTAGATACTGAATCGGTGCAGCTCATTGCAGGCGACGGGGTTCAATTGCTGCCGCAAATCGCGAGCCGAATTCCAACTACGTCGACGATTTGCATTTTTCATACTCATGTGGCAAATCAGCTTCCGGCGGCCGCTAAACATGCACTTGTCGAACAAGTCAAAGCATTAGGTCAAACGCGAGATGTGTTTCATTTACACAATAATATGTGGAGTGCGGATCTTCAGCTTGATTATTGGATTGATGGGACTGCCTATTCGCACACGGTAGCTGAAACGGATGGACATGGACGGTGGTTTCGGTGGAAAATGTAGGGGGAAACATGGCCTCACAGAACTCTCAAGACTCACAAAAAACAGCGATAAAAACGGGCTTGACTCAAGCCTTGGCGTATAAGATACAATAGTTTAATTTCTAACTATGGATTGAAAAAATAAGGGGATATCTCGAAAGTCATTGAAAATGACAGCGAGACATCCCTCTTTCATGTTAGGAAGCAAAAAGGGTTATTCCTATGTGACGGAGGTCACCGTAGGTAGCCCCTCATGGGCTCTTCACCTAGTGAGGACTGTAGATCCCCTATTTCACTTATTTTGCAGCGAATGACTTACGCTTCGCTCAATATCAACCGCAAAGTCAAGCGGCGATTCAAAAGGTTCATAGCGACGTACGACGTCCCCATTGGCATCGATTAAGAACTTAGTAAAATTCCACTTAATAGAATCGCCGACTAGCCACTCGGGATTTTTCTCACTAATCATCAATCTTAACAATTTAGCTTGAATGTCAGACTCATCAAAGCCGCCAAATGGCGCTTGCTGCTTCAAATGTTGAAACAATGGATGAGCATCTGCACCGTTTACTTCCAACTTCGCAAATACCGGAAACTTCACGCCATAATTAAGCTGACAGAACGAAGTCGCCTCCTCATTTGTTCCAGGTTCCTGCTCGCCAAACTGATTGCACGGAAATGCTAAAATTTCAAACTCCTGCTCCCGAAACCGATCATACAGTTTTTGCAAATCATCATATTGCGGGGTAAATGTACATTTGCTAGCCGTATTGACTAGCAACAGCGTCTTCCCCTTGTAATCAGCTAGCGAAATTACGTTACCGTTCGTTTGTGTTACTTCGAAATCGTATATACTCATTTGACCACACTCCATATTTACGTCAGTCATGTCATGCTTTTATACGTCCACATATGTTCATATCTTAGCAAAAAGGAAACATATCGGTCTATAAACTTCATGATATATTCATGAACAAGGCCTATGTAATTGCTATAATATACCTGTACTGACCATAAACATGATGGAGGTGTTTAGATTGGCTCGTGCCTTACTTGTTATTACCCCTGCCGAAGGACATGTTAATCCAACACTAGGTTTAGTCAAGCAACTGATCGACAACGGTGAGGAAGTCATTTATGTGTGTGCAGAACAATATCGTGCCAAAATCGAACGTACGGGAGCACAATTTATCTCTTATCCGTTTGATATCCATTCTTTCACTGACGACCCATCCATAAAGCCCACAGAGTATCAGCACCCGTATCAATTTGCTAATTTTATGGTTCGCGGCATTATTGAGCCGATCATTCCCGAAGTGCTGAAAGTGACGCAGGACGGCTCCTATGATTATTTAATTTTTGACTCCTTAATGGGTTGGGGTGGCACTATATTAGCAGAAAAGCTTCAACTTCCAGCCGTATGCTCCATCGCTTCGTTCGCTTTTGTTGAACCTCTAGGATCAGGGGAAGAGACGCAGGAGGAAGTTGCCACAGATGACAAATATGCTGCTACAGCTACTCCTATTGATGTTGAACAACTATACGCGAGTACGATGGAAGTGGCTCAAAAATTAGCCAATCAGTTTAATCTGCCTGTTCCTACTATTGAGGAAATTACACGCCATGTTGGGCGACTGAAAATGGTTTATACAAGCCGTTATTTTCAACCACAGGTCGAACAGTTGGATGATAGCTTTAATTTTGTCGGCCCATCTGTTGTACCACGCCATGATGCACCTTCTTTCCCAATCCATCAACTTCAAGACCTACATAAACCGATCGTGTTCATTTCACTAGGGTCCATCCTGAGCCAAAATATAGATTTCTATAAACTTTGCTTTACAACATTTCGAGATATGCCGATTCAATTCGTGCTGTCATCAGGCAAATATACGGATATGGCGCCTATTGCCGATTTGATTCCTGACAACTTTATCGTGGAACCTTTTGTTCCTCAATTGGAAGTGCTACAGCGTGCAGATGTGTTTATTACACACGCCGGCATGAACAGTACGAGCGAGGCTTTGTATTATAATGTGCCCCTCGTTACAATCCCGTTAACATCCGATCAACCGCTTGTAGCAAACCGAGTTCAGGAGCTTGGAGCAGGCGTTGTCGTTGATAAAAACAAGCTCTCTCCTGAAACACTTAGAGCCGCCTTACTAGAAGTGTTGAACAACCCTTCCTATAAGCAGCAGGCCCATGTTATTGGCGAATCATTGCGCCAAGCTGGCGGCTACAAGCAAGCGGCGCATACGATTATGAGCTATTTTGCCAAAGTATAAATAAAAAATATAATTGACAAAAATATCTTTCGTGTATATGATTGGTCACAACAAAAAAATTGAATCATTTCTTATCAAGAGTGACTGAGGGAATAGGCCCGTTGACGTCCGGCAACCTTACCATAGAGTAAACGGTGCTAAATCCTACAGAATGTGTTCCACGTTCTGAAAGATAAGTCGTTCGATTACGATACGAATGAAGCCTCTTTCGGAATGTGAAAGAGGCTTTTTTATGTTTAATAGTCTTTTTACCAGACTAACAACTAGGGGGAGTGAGCGAGATGATCGAGATTCAACATCTGGTAAAGGAATACAAGACCGCAACGTCTACCGTTATTGGCGTCAATAACGTGTCGCTAACGATAAACAAAGGCGAAATCTTCGGCATTATCGGACGCAGTGGTGCAGGAAAAAGCTCTCTGCTACGCTGCATCAACTTGTTGGAAGAGCCTACGTCAGGAAAAATCATTGTCGATGGCATTGATCTAACCCGCTTAAACGGTGAAGGGCTTCGCCAAGCCCGCCTCAAAATCGGGATGATTTTTCAACATTTTCATCTGATCCGTTCCAAGACGGTCTATGAAAATATTGCGTTCGCGCTGAAAGCAAACGGAAAGTCGACTGCCGAAATTCAAGCCCGTGTGCCAGAACTGCTCAAAATGGTTGGCTTGTCTGACAAAAGTGACGTGTACCCTTCACAATTGAGTGGCGGGCAAAAACAACGCGTAGGTATCGCCCGCGCCCTAGCCAATGAACCACATGTCTTGCTGTGCGATGAAGCGACGTCGGCCCTTGATCCCGAGACGACCCAGTCCATTTTGCAGCTCTTAAAAAAAATTAATCGCGAGCTCCAGCTCACGATCGTCCTGATTACGCACGAAATGGAAGTCGTGAAAGACATTTGTGATCGGATGGCTGTGATGCAAAACGGCGATGTCATCGAAGAAGGAAATGTGTACGAGGTGTTCGCCGATCCGAAGCATCCGACGACGAAAACGTTTTTGAGCACGCTATTTCAATTCGAGCTGCCAGAGCGACTACTACAGCAGCGCAAAGGGGCCATCGTCAAAATTCATTTCGTTGCCCCGCAGGCGGAGGAAGCAGTCATTACCGATATGCTGCAATCGTTTCAAGTAAAAGGCAACATTTTGCACGGCAAGATCGATTACATACAAGACAATCCGCTTGGCATTCTTATTTTAGAGCTAATCGGAGACGACGCAGAAGTTAAGCGGGCTATCGCTTATATTGCAGAGAGAACCCACCGACTGGAGTTGATACATCATGCTCATTGATTCTCTAATTCAGCTACTGCCTGACCTGAACAAAGCTTTTTTACAGACGATTTATATGGTTGGTATTTCGCTGGCCGCCTCCTTAATCGTCGGACTTCCAATTGGTATTCTATTGTTTATTACAGATAAAGGCCTTTTCCTTGAGCATACGCCTACCAAAAATGTGCTCGGCTTTATCGTCAATCTTGTACGTTCGATTCCATTTATTATTTTGCTCGTTACGCTGTTACCTTTAACAAAGCTGATTACAGGCACTACGATTGGCCCAACAGCAGCTTCTGTGTCCTTATCCATTGCGGCAATACCCTTTTTCGCCCGCTTAGTTGAAACGGCATTGCGCGAAATCGACAAAGGCGTCATTGAAGCCGCAGTCGCAGTTGGCGCGAAGCCATGGATGATCATTAAAGACGTGCTACTCCCTGAAGCAAAGCCTGGCATTATCCAGGGCATTACGATTACGGCCATTAGCTTAGTTGCGTATTCCGCAATGGCAGGTACAGTCGGCGGCGGCGGAATTGGAGATTTAGCCATTCGCTTCGGTTATTATCGCTATGATAACACGGTGATGTTAACGACTGTCGTTGTTCTTGTCTGCTTAGTTCAATTGATTCAGTACGGCGGGGATTTCATCGCTAAGAAAGTAGATAAACGCTAAGGAAATCGGTTCCATTCACCATCACAACTAGACGGAGGTATATTCATATGAAAAAATTCGCAACGATCCTTTCCATCATTTTATCCATTGGTCTGCTCGCAGGCTGCGGCAGCAATTCGTCCCCTGCAAGCGGAACAGGCGCGGCAACCGAAGAAATCAAAGCGCTTAAAATCGGTGCCACTGCCGGACCTTACAGCGATATGGTCACAAAAGTAATTAAACCGATTATGGAGAAAAAAGGGTACACCATCGAAGTCGTTGAGTTCAGTGATTATGTACAGCCCAATAATGCGCTCTCCAACGGAGATATACACGCAAACTTGTTCCAGCACAAAATTTACATGGAAAATTTCGCGAAAGAGAACGGCATCCAATTGTCTGAACTCATTCCTGTACCAACAGCACCAATGGGCATCTATTCTAATAAATATAAAAATCTTGATGAAATCGCAGCTGGTAGCACGGTAGCAGTCGCAAGCGACCCGACGAATCTTGCACGTACGTTAGGACTGCTGCAAGATGCAGGTCTCATTACGATAAATGACAACGTTGATCCACTCCGTGTCTCAGAGAAAGACATTAAAGACAATCCGAAGCAACTCGTGTTGCAGCCGCTTGAGGCTGCGCAACTGCCGCGTGCTGTTGATAGCGTTGACCTGTCACTCGTTCCAGGTAACTTCGCCTTGGCGGCGAAGATGGACTTGTTGGATGCCCTTCTGCTTGAAAACATGCCGGATGACTATCGCAACCGTGTCGTCGTTAACACGGCTGATTTGGACAAGCTGTTCGCAAAAGATTTGAAAGCAGCCGTTGAATCCGCTGAGTTCGAGCAAATTATCGACGAGCAATTCAAAGGCTTCGGCAAACCGCAATGGATGCTAAAAGGGAAGTGATTAACATGAGCGAACCGATAATCGTGAGAGGGGCACCTGCCCTTTACTATTGTGAAACTGGCATTTTGAGTAAGCTCGATACCTTGCTTGAGCCATATGGCTTTAAGCGAGTGCTCGTCGTACACGGCGAGCACTCGTGGCAAGCGGCGCAGCCCTTCTTTCCACAGCAGACTCGCCTTACGCTGCTGCAATTACGCTATAACGGCGAATGCACAGAGGCAGAAGCACAGCGTGTTGCTGACTATGCCCACGCCGAGCAAGCAGACGTTATTCTTGGCGTAGGCGGCGGCAAAGTGCTAGACCTCGTGAAAGCAGCTGGCCACGTTGCGCAGCTTGAAACGATACTTGCGCCGACTTTAGCCTCAAATTGTGCCGCGTGGACACCTTTAAGCGTGTTCTACAATGAGGACGGACAATTTACGACGTATACGATTTTCCCAAAAAGTTCGCTGATGGTACTAGTAGAACCAACCATCTCCCTGCACGCCCCTATCCCCTATTTGCGGGCTGGAATTGCAGATACACTCGCTAAATGGTACGAAGCAGATGTCCTTATTCGCAAAGTGAACAACCCTTCGTTAGCGATTCAAATCGCCCATCACGCGGCTCACCTATGCCGCTCAATCTTATTGATGCACGGTGAAGCAAGCATTCAAGCGGCTGAAAGCAAGCAGTTGTCGGATGCGTTTATACAAGTCATCGAGACGATTATTATGGCTGGCGGCATGGTCGGCGGCTACGGTGATTATATGGGCCGGATCGCTGGTGCGCACGCCGTCCATAACGGACTGACGGTAGCTCCCGCAACCCATGATCGGTTACATGGAGAAAAGGTAGCCTACGGCATCCTTATTCAACTTGTGCTGGAACGCAATGAGCAAGAAGTGTGGGACTTGCTTCCTTTTTACAAAAAAATGAAGCTGCCCTATCATTTAGCTGGTCTAGGTCTTTCCTTGGAAGACCATGAAACGTTAGTTCAAATCGCGGTTGGAACGACCCAACCACAAGAGTCGATTCATCTGATGGATGTGAAAAAAGACGGTTCATCGATTAATGCAGATGATGTGTACCAAGCTATTTTCAAGTTGGAAGGTCTTGTTTATGAGGCTGAAGATCGAATATCAGCTTCTGTCATGATTTAAAACTCGGTTATACGTGGAGGCAGCATGATGTTCATCATTAATGCGGAAGGCTCTACATCATTAAACCCGCTCCTATATTGAAGCCATGGATTCAAAAATATACCTCCACGGCTAACAAAAAAGGAGCGGGTTATTTTTTATGCGGATATATCGCGTGAACGCCGTTGTTTAAATGGAGGTTTTTTCCCATACGTCAACGTGCGCCATACCCACTCCACAGGTCCATAAGCAAAACGCTTCATCCACCAGTTGCTAATCACAATTTGAAATGAAAATATAGCGGCGCAAACGAGCATAGCCCATGCTGGACTAACCTTTCCGTACAACCCTAACCCATAACTGTAAAAAATGAATGTGGAAATAATGGATTGTGCTAAATAATTGGTAGCCGCCATACGTCCAACTGCTTGCAGCGGCGCCAACAGTCGCTGCCATAACTCTTTACGAGTCAATAAAATAAGTGAAGTGATATAGCACAAGCTTAGCGCACTACCACCAACGAAATACGATATGTGCTGGAAAAGACCATGTACGCTCCTGCCCATAAATTCAGGGCTTACGAAGACGGCTGGCAAGGTGATGGCTAAACCGATAACGAGCGCGCACACCCACAATTTTTTAATCCAGCTTAAATGGATAGCCAGGTTCTTAAATATTTCCGTTTTTCCGGCGTACGCCCCAAATAGGAACATAGCAAAAAACAATGGCAATATACTAAGGTAGCCGATGCGAACCAAGTTCAGATCCGCTGCATTTTGTGCAAAAATAGCAGCATATGTGCCTTGACTGTACGTAAAGAGTGAACCGTTAATGATTGTACGGCCTAATTCTAAAGGCATCAGCTCCGATGCAGAGGAAGCTGATCCTGCTGTGGCTAATATGAGTACGATGAGTAAAGTCAATAACACGACCGGAATAAAGATGAGGCTGAACGCCCATGTAAGAAGTGTCTTAGGTTGACAATTGCGGAACAATAGAAGGATAAAGCCCATGATGGAGTAAAAGACCAAAACATCGCCAGCCCAAATGAAATAAGAATGAATAAGTCCGATACCGAGCAAGACAAGCAACCTTCGTATAAATAAACGGGCAGGCTGCTCTCCTTTTTGCTTCGCACGTTGTATAAAGATCATAAAGCCTAGACCGAATAAGAACGAGAACATCGTATTGAATTTGTTTTGAGCAAATATGACAATCCCTTTCTTTACCGCCTGATCCCATACATCTGGCCACAAATCGATATTCGAGATCGTTGTATAAATAAACGGATAAGAGAAGTACTGCATATTCACAATAAGTATACCTAATAATGCAAAGCCACGAATAAGGTCAAGCTCTGAAATGCGCTCCGTTTGATGTAGTGGAAGTGTCGGTTTAGACTTAAGAGCATGCTGATCATGGTTCGTCATCAACATTATCCTCCCAACTTCATTATGGTGTAATAAAAAATACCTGTATTTAACCGAAATCACATCTGTCTGGAAAATAAGCATGTCATTTATTGGTTATTGTGAAACCAAAATAATTATAGTTTCATTAAACAAATAAAACAAGTAATTAAAGTAACAGAACCAGTCATTAAAGTGCCAGAACAAGTCATCATCCCTTATGCACCGTTTATTCGCTCATTATACTTACAGTAGTTCATCATAATTACCCACTAACAATATTCCGTAATAAAAAAGATGATAAACGTTACAGATTGTCGAGAAAACCCTGTCTTTTTCTCAAGACTTGGGGTTCTCATTTTTTTCAGATACAGAAGAGAAAGGGGATTATCCCCGTTTGATATGCTCCCCTTACTATCTTTCCACACATGCCAAGTAATCACCTTTCGTGATTTTGAGAACGTGTACACGCGTTCAGTAGGGAACAGTTCTTGCAATACTCCGGCTCAGAGGCGTACTGCCTGTAACCCTCACGGTTGGTTGTTCGGTAAGCAGGCCGTTGCTTAGCTGGACAGACGTAAACATTTTGCTCGGCATTATACGAAAATGCCCATTATTGTACAATTTTTGCGCGGTGTCGTATTGAATTTTATAAAATTGCTGTCGAGAAAGCAAAGTTAGTTCTTAACGGTTGCCATAGTGGCTATATCGCCAGATTTGCCTCGTTTTGATTTCTAACGGTTATAGGTGCGCTTATTTCTCCAATTTCATTCAAAATCCAGCTGTTTTCATCGTAATAAGCCCCCTCATAACCGTTAAATGTTGAATGGGTTCATATTCGCTGAAATAGCAACTGTGACGACTGTTAGGAGAGGAGGCACAGTGAATCAGCTGACCACCAACGGTTAGGGCACAAGGGAGCAACTGACTACTAACCGATAAGTGCGAAGCTGCTTGCCGTTTTCTCAATTAAGAGAAAACCTCTGCTTAACAAATAGCCCATTCAACTTTTCACACTGAAAGATTGGAGCACGCAAACTATAGAGTGTGGGTTGGTGTTTATGATAAGAATGATAAATTGCTCTAGCAAAGCGAGTGCACGCTTAAATTAGATGCAAATAGTACGGTAAACATGTAATCGTGAAGACTTCGCCTAGATATACAACATCACCCCAAACAATACGGATAGTGTCGGATACATCAGCGCTATCCGTATTTAGTTTATAAACAAACGAATGCCTCTCTAGAAACATCACCTTTCAGGGTATAAAAAGAAGCACCCTTAATTCACATTGGGTGCTCTCGTTAGGTCAGCATATGAACTTCATCTGTTACCTGTTATAAATAACTTTCCTTACACTACCAGCGCAGCGCTGCCAAATCTACCTTGGGCACAAGCCCTGCTTCCGCAGCGCGACTAAGCAGCGCATGAACTGCAGCATAGCCATCCTCACCCAAGTTCGCAGAAAACTCGTTGACGTAAAGATCGATGTGAGCTTGCGCTACTTCAGGCGACAGCTCCTGCGCAAGACTCATCACATAATCGCGCGACACTTCTGGGTGCGCCCATGCGTACTCAACCGATGTGCGAATCCAGTCTGCAATGGCATGCACATCCAACGAACGTCGAGCAATAATAGCGCCAAGCGGAATCGGCAAGCCTGTGTCGGCTTCCCACCAGCTCCCTAAGTCTTGCAGCAAGTGCAATCCATACGTGTGGTAGGTGAAACGCGCCTCATGGATGACGAGCCCAGCATCAACTAAGCCATCACGTACGGCTGGCATAATTTCATGGAATGGCATGACGACTATTTCGCCTACACCACCCGGCACTTGCTGGGCTGCCCATAACCGAAACAGCAAATAAGCTGTGGAACGCTCACTAGGTACGGCTACGCGGCGACCAGATAATGCCGCTGCACCGCTCACACGGCCAGCATCGCCATTCGAACGGTTCAAGCTGCTGTTCGTCAGCACAAGCGGACCGCAGCCGCGTCCTAATGCCCCTCCGCACGGTAACAATGCGTAATCTGATTGCACCCATGGCAATGCCGCATACGAAATTTTAAGAATGTCCGGCGCATCTACACCTGCCATTGACGCGATTTGATTCGTAACGTCAATATCAGCGTACGTCACCTCAAGCTGAGGTGCATCTGGTACGAGCCCATGCACCCACGCATGAAAAATAAATGTATCATTTGGGCATGGCGAAAAAGCGATTTTCATACGAGCACCTCCCGAAGTACTGCACTTGTTGCTTCCAGTGCATCCAATGCATCTTTGATGCGCCATGCCGCCCGATCACGAGGGCCGACCGCATTCGATATTGCGCGAATCTCTAGCATAGGGACGCCGTGCTCTTGCGCAGCGACAGCTACACCGTAGCCCTCCATCGCCTCAGCCGCAGCCCCTGGTACGCGCGCAACCAACTCCGAAGCCGTCTCCGCGGTTCCCGTAACGGTTGATAACGTAAGCACTGACCCGCTCTGAATCGGGAACGAAAGCGATGCTGCTTGTAGGGCTTCCGTTACCGTTGCCGCTAGCTGTGCATCGACTGAAGCGCGTGCGGAACCGAAGCCCAGCTCGTCCAAGCTGCAAAAGCCTTCTGGCGTTTGTGCGCCTAGATCGGCTGCGATAATTTCGTTCGCCACCACGATAGAGCCCACTTCGGCTTGACCTGCAAAGCCTCCAGCAATACCCGCGTTAACAACTAAATCGTATTGCGCTGCTGCAAGCGCCTTCGTCGTATTGACCGCAACGGCTACTTGACCAACGCCGCCAACGAGTACATCAAATGCGTTAGAACCAGCCAAGCCTCGCAATATTGCATCCCGCTCCGCCGTGACAGAGGTCACAATGAGCACACGCTTGCGTGATGGTTGCTGTCCATCGCTCGAACGTTTCGAATTCAACATAAGTATCCCCTTTATATATACGATAGCTAACCATACTATACTATTACTTTAAGTCTAAGACCAAGTTATCTAAATCTTAATGCTCAATGCAATGACTTGCAAACGACAACTAGCCTACCCAACCATCGTGTAAACAGCTATTTTTCAACGGATATGAACAAAACCTGAAAAAAAGCTTAAAATTAGCTTAAAATGATATAAATTTTTATATCTAATTGTTCGATATATATAGTATGAACAACAATTGTTCTACATATAGGAGGGGTCTACATGGATATTGCAATTGCTATCTTATCCTTCTTGGGTAAAATTATTCCGCCACTTGTTGAGCTTTTGACAGCGTTGGCACGATAATTCCGCCCACAAAAAGGGAGTGCTTTTATAACAAAAGCGCTCCCTTTTTTATTTAGATATTTTAATAAATTCTACGCCTTCTCCCTTCCAACCTACATCCCTAACGTTTTGTAATTGCGCTACCGCATCTGGGTAAATTAATGGTATAGTGAAATATTAGTAATACCATTTAGATACATACAAAGGTGGATGGCTCATGACTACTTTGGCACAAAATTTAGAGAAGTACGCTCAACTCATCGTCAAGGTCGGCGTCAATGTTCAACCCGATCAGGACGTCTGTGTTACATGCTCAATCGAGATGGCATCATTAGCACGACTCGTGGCCAAAAAAGCTTACGATGCCGGTGCAAGATATGTCCATATTGATTGGACCGATGAGGAAATGTCACGTCTGACATTTGAAAAGTCCGCTGACGATGTATTTTTGCAATATCCACAATGGGAAACCGCAAAACGCAATGAGTACGCGGAAAAAGGCGCTGCCTTTATTTCGATCGTTTCCCCTAACCCTGATTTGTTGAAGGGGATTGATGCACAGCGGATCGGTAATTATCAGAAGAGCGCTGGCAAAGGTCTTGAGAACTTCCGTCGTTACATTCAAGCGGATAAAGTGAGCTGGACTGTAGTCGCAGCTTCTACTCCTAATTGGGCAGCGAAGGTGTTCCCTGACGCACCTGTTGCAGAAGCGATTGATAAGCTGTGGGCAGCTATTTTTGAATCGGTTCGTCTGAACAACGAAGATCCGGTCAAAGCGTGGGAAGAGCACAATACAACGCTGCACAAAAAAGTAGACGTGTTGAACAGCAAACACTTCCGCAAGTTGCACTACAAAGCGCCAGGTACGGATCTCGTGATCGAGCTGCCGTCGAAGCATCTCTGGGTCGGCGCAGGCAGTACTAATGAGCGCGACGTTCCATTTATGGCTAACATGCCGACTGAAGAAGTGTTTACTGCCCCACAAAAAGATGGCGTAAATGGCTACGTATCAAGCACGAAGCCGCTTAGCTATGGCGGCAACCTGATTGACAATTTTAAGCTAACGTTTGAGAACGGGCGTATCGTGAAGATCGAAGCTGAGCAAGGCCAAGACATTTTGCAACAGCTAATCGATACAGACGAAGGCTCCCGCTTCTTGGGCGAAGTGGCGCTTGTGCCACATGAGTCCCCGATTTCGCAATCCAACGTGTTGTTCTATAACACGCTGTTTGATGAAAATGCATCGAATCACCTTGCTATTGGTAGCGGATACGCGTTCAACATTGAAGGTGGCAAGACGATGTCACAAGAAGAACTAGCAGCAAATGGTCTTAACACGAGCATTTCGCACGTTGACTTTATGATTGGTTCCGCAGAGATGGACATTGACGGTATTCATGAAGATGGTACGGTCGAGCCACTATTCCGCAAAGGGAACTGGGCTATATAAGTTGATAAGTTGCAACGAGTAAAGCGGTAGCAGTAGCGGTAGCAGTAGCGGTAGCAGACTACGTACTGTTGCCACTTTACGGCTATCGAGTCGGTTAACGATAGTACGCAAGACGCGGTAGGCGGTACGCAGTATGCGGTACGCAGTATGCGGTACGCAGTATGCGGTACGCAGTATGCAGGATGTAGGAAGGCAGCCCTATCGGGTTGCCTTTTTTTACGTTACGATAACATATACATGTGCAAACACTAAATCGTTCTGGCCATAATTGATGAACTAGGAGGCTAGCAGCCATGTCGTTGAATCCAACGTTTAAAGCTATTTTGGCAAAATTAGAAGCACTCCAATCCCGTCCACTTCACCTCCTCACTCCAGAGGAAGCACGCGGGCACGCGAAAGACCCTTATTCCACTCGCCCTGTAAATCCGAAGCTTGCCGGTGCAGAACGTGTAACAACGAGCACCATCGAAGGGCCGTTTGGACCGATTCCGGTACGCATTTATACACCTGCTGGAACAGGGCCGTTCCCTGTCCTCGTTTATTTTCATGGTGGCGGCTGGGTGCTCGGCAGCCTGGACGGTGTGGATACCATCTGTCGACGTATGACCCAGCTGGCTAAAGTCGTCGTCGTGTCCGTGTGCTACCGCTTAGCACCCGAACATCCATTTCCGGTGCCTGTACAGGAAGCGATGTACGTCACACAGTGGGTAGCCGAACAGGCGCATAGCTTGCAAGGTGATTTGAATCGAATCGCGGTTGGCGGAGACAGCGCGGGAGGCAATCTTGCTGCTGCCGTTACGCTAATGGCAAAAGAGCAAGGAGGGCCAGCACTAGCTGCCCAACTTCTTATTTATCCAGCAACAAACTGTATGCTGCAATCGGACGCTTACGATCAATTTGCGACAGGTTACCTCGTCACGCGTCACGCAATGGAATGGTTTCAAAATCATTATTTGCCCAAGCCTGAAGATGCGCTGAATCCGCTCGCCTCACCCTTGCTATGCGACGATATGCAAGGATTGCCACCAGCCTATATTGTGACCGCACAATGCGACCCGCTTCGCGATGATGGCGAACAATATGCACAGCGTTTGCAGGAAGCAGGAGTGTCGGTTACCTTGCAGCGCTATGAAGGCATGATTCATGATTTTATGTCCTTTGCCGACCCACCGTGGGAAATGGAAGAAGCATTAGCCGCCATTGACGAGACAGCAGTAGCGTTTAAGCGCTACATATACAACGATGATCCACGCTCAATCTAGCAGCTTTAGTTAGCACTTATACCGTATATACCGCGATGTACAGCGAACGGCGATCCACGTCTACGACAGACGATGGTTTCGCCGTTTTCTTTTTTCCAAAAAAAGATCATCCCCATCATTTGACTTTGACGCAAGGTCAACCTATATACTCAGCAGCAGATGAAGAGCTGAACACACCATGATAAAAATGAGGCGATTGTATGTTGAGCAACAAGCAGCGAGTACGCTTAAAACCCATTCAACCTGAAGATTTACAACCTTTGTATGACCTTATTTATGGCGACCCTACTCCAGCTTGGAAGCAATGGGATGCACCCTATTTTCCACTTGAAATCATACCTTTCTCGCAGTTTGAAGAACATTTTTATAAGAAGCAAGTGAATCCCGTTGACCCTTTAGATTGGATGTTGATCGAGGTAGACAACCAAATCATTGGCACGGTCAGTTATTATTGGGAGCATAAGCCTTCCAATTGGCTCGAAGTTGGGATCGTTATCTACCAGCCCACGTATTGGAGCAACGGATACGGAACAGAAGCGCTGCGAATATGGATTGATGATTTGTTTCAAAAAATGAGCTTAGCAAGAGTCGGATTAACGACGTGGTCTGGCAATGAAAGAATGATGAAAGCAGCCGAAAAATTAGGGATGCAGCTCGAAGGCCGCATGCGCAAATGCCGCATCCATAACGGCCAGCATTATGATTCGATCCGCATGGGCGTATTACGCGAAGAATGGCAAGCTCATTGGGATGAATCGGTATGAATTGAGAGTATAAGTATAGGAGGCTAATACGGATATGGCTAAAATACTAATTAAGAACGTGACTATCGCGACAATGATAGCGGGGGCTGCTGACACTCCTCTTGTCGGAGACATCCTTATTGATGGAGACCGCATTTCGGCCATGCAAGCAGACATTCATGAACCAGCCGCTGAAGTGATTCAAGGCGCGGGTTATGTCGCGATGCCTGGACTTATTAACGCACATCAGCATACGCCAATGAGCTTGTTGCGGGCATTTTCCGATGATTTAATCTTAATGGATTGGCTCAATCACAAAATGCTGCCTGCGGAGGCCAAAATGACCCCAGAGGATATTTATTGGGGAGCTAAGCTGTCCATGGCCGAAATGATAAAAACAGGCACGACTACCTTTGCCGATATGTACATTCATATGAATGTAATTGCGCAAGCGGTGCAAGAAGTCGGAATGCGGGCGTCATTGACGCGCGGGTTAGTCTTCTTAGAGGATGATGGGGGGCGTCGCTTGACAGAAGCGCTCGATTTAGTGGAGCGCTGGTCAGGGAAAGCGGATGGAACCATTACGACGATGTTAGGGCCGCACGCACCTTACACGTGCCCCCCTGAGCCTCTGCAAGAAGTGATCAAGCTGGCTGAACACACGAACGTGCCGATTCATATTCATTTGGCGGAGACGATAGAAGAAGTCAGCAAGATTCGGGAAAGGTACAATCAGACCCCGACCGAGTACTTGTTCCATCAGGGCTTATTTGCCCGTGCCCATGTCCTGTTAGCGCACAGTGTTCACCTGAATCGCAGAGATGTAGGTTATTTAAAAGGAATGCGCGGTGGTGTATCACACAATCCCGTTAGCAACCTGAAGTTGGGCTGCGGAATCGCCCCCATCATAGACATGATGGAGCAAGGGATTACGGTTGGCTTGGGGACGGATGGAGCGGGAAGCGCGACTACGGTAGATATGTTTGAGGAAATTAAAGCAGCTGCGTGGCTGCAAAAGCTGGACTACGGTGACCCCACGCGCATGCCCGCTATCCAAGCTTTGCGCATGGCGACATCTGAAAGTGCGAAGCTACTCCAGATTGATAAGGAAGTTGGCACACTGGAAGTTGGCAAAAAAGCGGATCTTATTTTAATAAATATGAAAAAGCCGCACCTCCAACCGATTCACAACGTGAATTCCCTACTTGCCTATAGTGCAAATGGCGCTGACGTTGATACGACAATCGTTAATGGCAAAATATTAATGAAGCATCGTCAATTGCTAACGATTGATGAGGATGAGTTATACCGTCAAGTATCATGGCGTGCCAAAAGACTCGTTGAGGGCGTTTGAGTATATCTATATCACACATATATCACACATATCACACAACTTGGCGGCCTCCTCAGGAAGTAATTCGTACCGATTCATGTGGCCATAAGCATAAAAAAGAGGGGTCTCAACAGTCATTGAAAATGACGGCGAGACATCCCTCTCTCTCCATGTTCGCGAGCAAATAGGTACGAACCATACCGTTCATCCACTGCTGTACTGTGGCTAACGCGACTTATCAACTTAGGGGACAACCCCGTATGATTTATATGTATTATTGGCTTCCAGCTTGCCTATGATAGTTCCTCTTAATCATACCGTTTGTCTTCGTCATTCCGAGCTTATCATAATAAGGAACTAAGTCATCGTCACAACATAGATCAACCATGTATACGTCTTCTAATTCTTGTAGCATCCGATTTACTAATTCCTTGCCTATACCTTTTTGTTTGTATTCGGGTAACACTTCAAGAAGTGGAATGTAGGCAGATAGTACACCATCGCTTATCGCTGTAATAAATCCAACAACTTGATTCGTACGATCATCAATTGCAAGAATCACTTTACTGCTTTGCTTTAACAGCAGTAAGTGAGTCTGCGGGCTTGGCGGATTAGGCCAGTCCACAAAAAATCCTTGTAAATGGTCAGATGTAATTCCAGCGAGTGAGTTCTTATATTTCATCATAGTTCAGCTCCTAATTGATAGTAATTTCACTTATAAGTCAGCTGATACTTATTAAAAGTAAAGTAACAAAATATGACCTCCAACCATGATGAAAATACGATAAGCTATCTAAATATAAGTTATTCTACTCCCCTTTTCAAAATCCCTTCTATATGGAAGTTATATTTTGGATTTATTTTACTGACTCTTATTTTTGGGCTGACAATAATTGCGTTCAACAATAAGCAAAAGTGGGGCAAATTAATGTAGAAGTACAGCTTTTGAGATGAGATAGACGATTATAGGAAAAAGCCTGCTAATGTGCAGGCATATCAATCCAAGATGAGCTAATGAATACCTTTAAAGACGAAAAAGATGTATATTTACACTTATTTTAACGTTCAGGCCACAACTGATGAAAAATAGATGTATGATTGCAGGCATTTATTACCCCGTCTGTTAGCGGCTACAAACGGGGGTGTTGTTAAAATACAAACAATAGTGTTACTAAGAGGCAAAATAATAGAAGAATCAGCAATCTTATTCGCATCTTCTAATCCACCCTTCAACAAGCCACTCCGTGAGGTGGGATGAATCATAACCATCAGCAAGTAGCTATATAGAGCTGAAAAGTCTAGAAAACCTGCACGCTTACGTTTACGTTTACACCCTCTCCACTAGACGTTCCCTTTCAACAGCGAGACTCCTTGCATATAACTCTCTATTTGCCAGCTAGGCTCTAGCACGGGACCACCGTGGCAGACTTCCAGCCGTTTCGGGTTCAACTCGCTTACAATCCGGCTACTTTTCACCGCTTCGGCCATATCAGCCGTAAACATAAGCATGGGGCGCCGCAGCTTCCCGCTTCTTGATGTAAATAAATCTCCCGCGAGCAGTACTTGATCCTGCTCATGATAGTATACGATATGCCCGGGTGAGTGCCCCGGTGTCAAATAAGGCTGCAAGCCAGCTATCGGATGCAAAGCGCCTGTGGCATCATCACTTAGCGGCTGGGCTAGTCCAGCACGTAAATTATGCTCTACCTTCTTGCGCCGCGGATACGGGATTTGACCTTCCATATATGGAATTTCGATACGATGTGCGTATACCGAAATCGCGTCCGTTCCTTGACTGTCTACGATTTTGTGAATGGCTCCGACATGGTCAGAGTGACCGTGTGTGAGTACAATTCGCCGCAACGGCCCCGCATTTAAGCTGTCGATGAATTTCATAATCCCTTTAGCCATAAATGGCATTCCGCCGTCCACAAGTGTAACGCCATCTTCGCTCACAACTACCCAGACGCGAATCGGAATAAGCAGCCATGTTTTGATACTCCAAATATGTTCAGAAACTCGTTCGATTTTTAGCATGATCATTCTCCCCTTTTTATCGTTGATGTTATGCCAGCAAGCATCACTTCTAATGCAAGGTCAATGGTCGCATGTAATCTTTCCATCAGCATGTCGAACGGTTCTTCCGAATCGACATAAGTGCCAATCACGCCATGCAGCGTAAAAAATACGATGCGGCTGTACGCCAGAACGGTATCTTTCGGTAGATTGGACTGTGCAGCTTGGGCAGCTTGCGCCGTGTGCGCCGTGTGGGCTGACGCCACATAAATATGCACTGCCCGTTGCAGCAAGGCAAACAGCCCATTGCGCAACTGTTGCACCTCTAAGGCTGGCTGCTCCTCGTCCACTCGTGATGATTTAACCATAAAGAACAGATGATATAGCTTTCGATTTGTCAGGCAAAAAGAAATAAATACACGGCAGACCGATTTCAATAATTGTTCGGGTGACAGCGACTTATTACCAAGTTCAGCTTCCATTTGTTCGTACAACGTTTGCAAAGGCTGCTTGGCCAAATGATGCAACAGCGCTTCTTTATCTTTAAAGTAAATATAAATAGCTGTATGCGAACAGCCGGCTGCTTTGGCGATTTGTCTCATCGTCACGACATCAAATCCCTGCTCTGCAAAAAGCTGTCCCGCCGCTGCCAAAATCGCTCGCTTCGTCTCCTCTGCGCGCAGCTCTTTTTTTCCTGCCATAAGTGTTGTTCGCTCCTTTATGTAAGCATCTATAATTTATAACCATTGGTTACTAACCGTTGGTTATAAATTATCAGAAACTTTTTCCAATGTCAATGGTGCGCATAAAAAAAGAGGGCCTTCCAAATAAATGGTAGCCCCCTTGGCATTCATATTATTAGTTTTTCGCAATACGTGCAAAAAGCAAAAATCCATTTTTTTCTGAAAATGACAGGTCATATTGCACTCCGTTACGAACGGTGGAACCTGTCAAAGAGTTATCTTTCGATATTTCTTTCGATAGGCCAGCATCAAGAAGTACCTGATCAATTTCGTCAGCAGACAGTTGTGGGTTTGTAGCAGTTATCAAAGAGCGAGTTATATTTAATCTCTCAATTACCTCATTCTCTGTCTCTGCCGGTTTACCAATCACGCCAACATCACGTAAAGTGAGATCATTTTTATGAATCGTACCCATAATCCCCACTTTATCATTGAATACATATCTAAAAGATAATACTTCTTCTCCTCTTGATACCTCGACGTTATCCTTATTAATGCTAAATCCATACTCATTCGATGTTTTGTTAAATTCAATAATAAACGTATCTAAATCACTGAGTGATTCGTAAGGTTTTATTTCCGGTTGTTTCTGTTTTTCAGGCTCCGCAGGAGGCTCTGGTGTAGGCTCCGGCTTAGCTTCTGGTGTAGCCGTTGTCGTTGATGTAGATTCTGTTGTAGCAACTGGTGTAGATTCTGATGTTGCCTCTTCTTTTGCCGAACACGCACTCACGATAAACACGGCAATCAATAGTACATACCACTTTTTGTTGATACGATGCTGACTCATGTCTTCAACTCCCTGTCAAATTAGCACAACTATTTTCCTAGTTCTTTATCCTTACTCACAGGAATATTATACTAAACAAAAACTCATAGAGCAGCACATCTTGTATATTTGCTATAATTAAATCGCTTTTGTTCGCAAGGAGTTCCCATTTTGAAAGGAGACCGAAGAATGGCTCATTTTGCTGCAATCTTACATATGCATGATGTTGAAAAAAGCCAAACGTTTCGCCCAAACCACTTGTCCTACTTAGAGGAATTGGGCAAGCAGGGTAAAATTTTTGCGAAAGGGCCGTTTGGCGATGGCTCTGGCGGGATGGTCGTGTACATTGCCGACACGTTGGAGGAAGCTCAACAGTTGGCGCAACAAGACCCTTATGTTGTCGAGGGCGCACGTAAATTAGATTTGCGTGAATGGAAAATATAATGATATAAAGTGCTCTAGGCTGCTTAACACTTCACCAGTTGTGTTAAGCAGCTTTTTTATGTTTAACATCTGTTAAAGATCTGTTTCACTTTCGCACTTTCTGAACCAGATTCGCTTCTATGTCACAGTCCAACGAATAAAATGTATACAATCCCAATATATACAGCACCTTAAACGTAATATAATAGTTGCGCACTTCAAAAAAGGTTACTATAATGGTAGTAACTTTTTATGATGCAAAGGGTGGGGAGTTTGAACTTTCGTGTATACATTTTAGCAATCGCCGCTTTCGTCGTAGGTACAGTGGAGTTGATTATCGGTGGTATTCTTGACCAAGTTGCCGCAGATATGAACATCTCTGTAAGTGCGGCAGGACAGCTGATCACCATTTTCTCAATTGTGTTTGCGATTGCAGCACCAATATTAATGAATCTTACAGCTAAAGTTGAACGCAAAAAGCTGTATTTAATCTCATTGGTTGTGTTTATGATTTCCAATATCATTGTTGCGCTTAGCTCCAGTTATGCGATGGTCATGGCAGCAAGAGCATTGTCAGCAGCAGGTGGCGCACTCATCATCGTTCTCTCGATTACGATTGCGTCCAGCTTAGTAAAGCCTGAATTTAAAGGCCGCGCTATCGGTATTATTTTCATGGGTATTAGTGGTTCGCTTGTGTTAGGTGTGCCAATCGGGATGGTTATCGGAAACGCGTATGGCTGGAGATCGCCATTCTGGTTTATTGCAGCTCTTACCGTTGTAGCGATGATCGGAATTTTTGCTTTCTTGGACAAAATTCAACCTACGGCTGTCGTACCTTTACGTCAACAACTCGCTTCGTTGAAAAGTGCTAAAATCATTAGCGGTCAACTGATAACGTTCCTGTTCTTAACTGGACATTTAACGTTGTACGCGTACTTGACGCCTTATTTGCAAGAAACGTTCCAACTCAACTCAACATGGATAACTATCGTGTACTTCTTGTTCGGTATCGCAGCTGTTGCCGGCGGTGGTATGGGCGGCGTGATGGCAGATAAACTCGGCACCAAACGTGCGCTACTGCTTATCGTTTCCACGTTTGCAGTTACGATGTTCGTCTTGCCGTTAACAGCTCAAATCTCATTGTTTGTGTTTATGGCTGTAATGATGATTTGGAGTGCGCTTAGTTGGGCGGTATCCCCTGCTCAACAGAGCTACTTGATGCAAAGTGCGCCGGAAACAGCGGAAATTCAATCTAGCTTGAATACATCCATTATGCATTTAGGTATCGCGGCAGGTTCGGTTGTTGGTGGTGTTGTGATTGATCACAGCTCTGTCCTGAACAATGCATGGGTCGGTTGTGCCTTTGTCGTCGTTGCACTTGGCTGTGCAGCGTTCTCAGTTACACGTCCGATGAAGACTGCTGTTCCAGCTAAAGCTGAATAATTCAATATCGTGTAACCCCTGTTGTTCTCTTTCTGTACGAAGGAGCACGGCAGGGGTTTTTGTTATCGCTTTTGCTGCTTTTTTCGTTTCATTTCGTATCGTTGCATCGTTGTCGAATAATTAAGGGGCCCCTCGCTCACATTATAACCATACGAAGTCTGGG
The DNA here is from genome assembly GCF_021223605.1 of Paenibacillus sp. 481. Taxonomy (NCBI): domain Bacteria; kingdom Bacillati; phylum Bacillota; class Bacilli; order Caryophanales; family Paenibacillaceae; genus Paenibacillus; species Paenibacillus sp. 481. The sequence goes on along the minus strand of NZ_CP075175.1, from coordinate 3,635,917 downwards.
CGTTATAAGGAGTATAACGACGATGGAACTTGGCAATTGCGATACGTCTATGATGAAACAACTGCTGCAAGCTGATTTAGAGCATCTATCCATCGACATTCAGCGCAGCAAAGAAGTGCTGCAACATGACACAGGCTGCTTACTCGGCTTATTCGAACAAATTCGGCAGCACTTTACGCACATTGAAGCAACGGCTACTTCGTTCTACTTAAATTGCTATTTATCACCGTATATCGAACAATATGCAGAGTTGACGAAGAGCATTACGTATTTGGCAGCGCATAAGATTGGGGCGCTTATTGTCGTCCAGCGTGAGGATTTACTTGAAGAGCTTATACAGATCGGCACGCCAATTGGAGCAACATTGACCCATACGCTATTGGAATCTATTTTCAATCCAGGAACACCGCTGCATGACGGTGCTGTTATTATTCGCTCTAACGTCATCGTGTCAGCTGGAAACATTTTGCCACTAACCCGTACTGCACCGATCGGCAAAAAAATGGGAACCCGTCATCGCGCAGCATTGGGCTTAAGTGAGCAAAGCGACGCACTAGTGCTTGTCGTATCCGAGGAGTCAGGCAGAGCGTCTTTTGCTTTGGACGGTAAGCTGTATCCGATAACCGCTGGTGGTTTACTCAACTGAACATGATAATGAACACGAGCATGAGACGTTTTTTTACTCTTTAGCAGATCTACAGTCCACATTAGGCGAGTAACAAATAAGAGGGATGTCTCGCCGTCATATTCAATGACTGTCGAGACATCCCCCTTGCTTCACACTGACTACATGCAACTACACCATTAAGTTGCATGCTGTCTGTTCAGCGAGCTTTCTTCATACTGTTAGTAACGCAGTTGCATCAAAATCGACTTAATTTCCGCATCGCGCATCAAATCGGCGTGATACTTGTCTGTAATTTTGGCGAGTGCCACATCATGATAAAAATATTCCACAAAAAATTTCACAAACGGCTGGGCCATCGTCCGCATCGCTTTCCACGAGCCATCTTCCATCCCGGCAAACAACAACTGCTCGGAATCGGCAACGATAAGCTTAAATCGTTCCAGATGCATATGCTCCTCGGTCGGAATCAACGTGTATAACTTAGCAATGTCTGCGTGTATCGGCGGGGCTCCTGTCACGAGTGCTTCAACGCGTACACCTTCCCGCGCCTTCTGCTCTAGCAAAGGCTTCACTTCCGCAAACTCATCGCTCCACATCGAGAGGATGATCGATTGCTTCGCCTCTGCAATCATATGCTTGCAAAATGCTTCGATCGAGCTATCCGTCTTTAAGCTCCATACTTGGTCGTTGGCATACGACTTCTGCTTGCCAACCTGTTTCAAGCGGGCAATCTGCTGCTCGAACTCATGGGACAGCTTGTCGATGACAACCTGCATCGGCACGGCCGCATACAATTTCTTCTTGTTCGATATCGAATCCAAAATTAATCCTTTATCGATCATCCGGGAAATCACTTCATATATTTTCGCTTTGGGCACGCCAGAATGCTTAACTAATGTCGTCGTGTCCATCGCATCTTCGCTCGTCACGAGCGTCTCATAAACTTTGCTCTCGTATTGCGAGAAACCGAATTTTTGCAGCATGGCTCCTCCTTATGATATCCATAAGCATGTTAGTAGTATCGTTCTCAAATGAGGTTAGCTACGCAACCTGTATACACTAATCATACCACAATTTAGCGCGCTTGCGAAAAACCCGCACGGGGCGAAATCGTGTTTTTTTACGTATGACTGCTGCTACGATGTGATTCATTTTCAATAAAAACAGCCATACAGCCACCGTTGAGCAACATCTGTAGTGCCGCAGTAGCCTTAAATAGCTTAGAGTTATTCATGAAGTTATCGAGTGCGATTACCTTTAATGCGACATTAAAATGCATGTATACAAGTAACTACCTGTAGTATACAATCATGACCAACATCGTTGTGAACGCTAGCGTGGAGTGTATTTTTATACTACATATTGCGGGTCTAGTCGCATAATCCCCTATGAAAGGATTTTTTAACATGAGCGAACAGCGTCAGTGGAGTGTCGGAATTGTACTTTTTGATGAAGTGGAAGTGCTTGATTTTGCAGGGCCATTCGAAGTATTTTCTGTTGCAGCTTACGAGCATCATGTAGCGAAGGACGAAGGATTTCCTTTTATCGTTCGTACCGTCTCCGAGGCGGGAGTGATGATATCGGCTTGTAACGGGCTAAAAGTACAGCCCGACTATAGCTTCGCGAATGCGCCTCATTTTGATATCGTTGTCGTCCCCGGTGGTTGGGGAGCGAGAGAACGAGAGATTCATAACGAATCAATGATTCGTTGGATACAGACGCGTGCGCCATTAACAGAACTGATGACATCCGTGTGTACAGGATCTTTATTGCTAGCTAAAGCCGGATTGTTGGATGAAAAAAGAGCGACAACCCACTGGGCGAGTTACGAGCGCTTCGAGAGCGAGTTCCCAACGGTGCAAGTTGTGCGCGATGTAAAGTATGTGGATGAAGGCAATCTATTGACTTCAGGCGGTATTTCAGCGGGCATCCATATGTCCTTTCATATTGTGCGACGCTTGTTAGGTGTTGATATTGCCCGTAGCACAGCGAAGCGCATGGAGTATGACATTATTTTTGAAGATGATACCGACGTATAAATAATAGAAGGCCCGACCTCCATGTCATGGGGATCGGGCCTTCACTGCCTATGCGCGATCATAGAGCTAGCCCAGTCGGATACACGTTCACTTACAATTGTCCCAACTCCACCAACGAACACGTTGTGATCAAGCGTTCCAGTGTAAGTTATTTTTCGTTCATTTTCGGCCACATATGATATGTGTGGAGTATCAGGCTTCCATGTCCGCGCAAAAGTAACCCCCAACAAACTACTCGATGCAGATATGTTAGATATGACTCCTTTTGAGTCATAGTCAACAGTAGCATAACCACGAATCCAGTAAAGTTTCATGTCAAAGATTACAGCGTCGACCGTTCTTGTGAATGTTTGCTGTGGTGAAACTTTTGATTCATTCGTTACGTTAGTTACAGTAGTAACAGTTCCTGTTGATTGATCTTTTAAATACGCAAGCAGCGCAGCAAATTCATCGACCGTATTCACGACAATTCCTTCATGGTTAGAAACGTTGGACAATTTTTTTGTCTTACCGAAAGCTTTGTAAACCTCATCATAGCTGTTATATTCCCCTTGGTTTGCTGTAAAATATTTAGTAGGCACAATACTGCGAACATCCACTTTTTGAACACTCTGAACAGCTTTTTTTAACATTAACGACATCTCATTTCATTATTTAAAAAGAAAGAAGGTAACCAATAAATGAGTATAATATCGTATATTGGATTCTGGATACCATTTGTTGCACTTGGACTCTTTGTTTGGCTGTGCATTTTCCTGTACAAGAAGTTTATGAATTAGGTTAGAAATGCACACCTCAACCTATACAAGCAATAGCCTCCCCCCTAGAAGAATAAAATTTGACTCTCTACTCTTCCAAACTACTTGCTATCTCTTTTAGAGCCTTTTTTAAAAGATGCTTTTTCTGGGCTTCTAACAATACGTCATCTAATTCTTGACTTAATTTGATAACGTAGTCATCTGTCAACGAGAGTCCGTTTTCTACAGCATCAACAAGCTTCTTTCGATGAGCTGCAATCTTTTTTAATAAATCACTGTCCCCGTTCTTATATAGTTCTGGCAAAATGTAAAAATAAACCGGATGAGATTATTTCGAAACAGGAAGCTTAGATTAAGCTTTTGGAGGCACAACTGGAATACGTAAAAAAGTTAGACAGGAGCGCTCGTTCGGTGTTGATATCGCCCGTAGCACAGCGAAGCGCATGGAGTATGACATTGTTTTTGAAAATGATCCCGACGTATAAATAATAGAAGGCCCGAACTCCATGTCATGGGGATCGGGCCTTCACTGCCTATGCGCGGTCATAGAGCTAGCTCAGCCGGATCGACTGAAACTAGGATCTATGCTGCTGCTCTTGCTTCAATTGACGATCGAACCAGAAGTTCCCGATCGGCACGAGTGATGCCACAATCGCGACGATTGCGCGGCCAATCGGCCAACGATGCGCAAACATCACATGCGCGACAGCAGCCACATAGAGGCAGAACAAGACGCCATGCGCCATACCTGCAACTTTTACGGCCTGAGGAAAGTCAGCCCAATATTTTAGCGGCATTGCGATAAGCAACAGGACGAGGTATGAAATACCTTCGATTATACCGACTACACGCAAGCGACCAATAGGGGTACTTAACATGTTAATAACACCTCATGTTCTTCAATGAAATAAAAGGATACGTTCTATTCAATAGCTTAGTAGAAAAAGAGGGCAAACGCAATAAACCTGTCACGATGAAATTGACTGTTATGTGGCGGAGAATCAAGATTGCATCTTATCGCCTACACAGTTCGCGCTACACTTTTACGAACTAACCAAGGGATAAATATCAAAGGATAAATCAGCAAATACAAATTGAGTCCCCACCAGAACGGATCGAACTCTAGGCGGAGCGACCAATATGCAATCGCCTGCAAGCCTGAACAGGAAGTCAGCACAAGTGATATTAAGGCCCATGGCTTCCACAATTCTTGCTGCTTGCGCTGCAACCACAAGCTATAAAAACCTGTCGCTGATATGAGTAAATCAAGCGGCATAAACGACCAGTTCCAAGCCACAAGAATAGGATTCGTATAATCGTTGTATACGACCTCCGGCGGAAATAAAGATAGCGCGGTCATCAACCAATACACTATAAAAAAGATGTCCGTGATCCAAAATAAAGCTCGCATCGCTCGAATCATACTGCAAGACTCCCCTCACTCACATGTATCGACTTTCGATTCGGTTTGTTTACAAAGTCCATGGACAAGCACATCAACCATTATGGCTACGTTTTGTGTAACCGTATGAGATGAATGCATAAGGAATTCTGGGTCAAAAATAGCCGCAGACGCTCCCTTCATCATCTGAATAATCGTCTGCACATGCACGGGTCTAAATTCCCCATTAGCTATCCCCGCTTCTACGATAGCGGTAACCGTCCCCCACTCTTCTTGCAGCAACTTATTTATTTTCTCCCATTCTAACGGAGCATATCGTTTAATCTCAGCGAGAAGACGTTTGTCTCCTAAGCGCAATCCTTGCGGGACGATAGACAGCACCGCATATAGCTTCTGCACAGAGGTCAAGGCAGAATCGTTATAGATGTGCTGCTCTGTCTGGATCACCTCAGCAATAGATTCATCGACAATCGCGCTGATCAATTGCTCTTTCGATTCATAGTATTGATATATCGTTCTTTTACTTGTCCCTAATCGTGCCGCAAGCTCATGAGTCGTAAATTTCAATCCTCGTTCCGTTAATAATGCAATAGCGGCAGTCCTGATTCGATCCCTCATAACAGTGAGTTCATGACCTCCTATGCGAAAATGTATTGCGAAAACTTAGAACTATCGGCGTTGGTGGTACTGAAATCTATAATTCTGGTACCATCGTGTTAAGAATAGACGTAACTTTATATAGCCGTCAAGCCCACTTGCATTTATCATTAATTTAAATCTGCACGTATTTATTTATTGATGAACGGGGTATTAATTATTATGCTTGTATAAGCTACTGACAACAAAAGGGAACTACTCTTGAACAGGAGACGAAATGATGAACAACGGAAACGGAAATGGAAGTGTAAGTGGGCACGTTCTGATCGTTGAAGATGAAGCAAAAATTGCACGCGTCATGAAACTAGAGCTGGAATATGAGGGATATACCGTCGATATTGCGGGGACAGGTACCGAAGGACTGAGTAAATTTAATGCTGGTCAATGGGATCTTGTTCTGCTCGATGTGATGCTACCTGAGCTGAATGGACTTGAGGTGCTACGACGTATTCGGGCTACAGGCAATGTAACGCCTGTCATTTTAATTACAGCTAGAGATTCCGTGCCTGATAAAGTAAGCGGGCTTGATCTCGGTGCGAACGACTATATTACGAAGCCTTTTCAAATTGAAGAATTACTTGCGCGCATTCGTGCATGTCTGCGTATTCATCAACTCATGCATAAAGAAGTCGAAATTAAGGAATCCCTATTGCAGATCGGTGATTTAACGATCAATGAAAAAGCCCGCAGCGTGAAACGCGGTGAGAAAGAAATTGAACTCACGCCACGAGAGTTCGACTTGCTCGTCTTTCTAATGAATCACCCGAATCAGGTGCTGAATCGCGAGCAAATTTTGACGAATGTGTGGGGCTTTGATTATTATGGCGACACGAACGTGGTCGATGTGTATATCCGTTATTTACGTAAAAAGGTGGACCATGACTTCGCGACTACCCTTATTCATACGGTACGCGGAGTCGGGTATGTGATGAAGGAGTAGCTGCGTATGAATTTAAGAAACAAAATTCATTTGTACTCTACCGTCTGGCTTATTCTTATTACGCTCGTCATTAATACGTCGATATTCGTTTTCTTTTACCGAATGACGACGTCCGAGGAGCTGGAGCGGGTACGCTTGCACGCAGAGCAGATCGCGACAGGCATTAGCAAGTTTGATCTTAACTCTATTCCAGTTAAAGAATTGCTTGACGCTTACTTGCCGCCCGATGGCATGCTCCGCATTATCAAGCCAGACGGTAATAGCGTAGCCAACACAGCAACTGCCCATACAGAAGCTGATCTTTTAAAATATAAAAAACTGCCTAAGACGTACAAAAACGTCCAGACAGAAGAACTGAAACAAATTCAAGGCATGACGCTCGCCGTCGCCTACGTCCCGCTTATATGGAAAGACGGGTCAGTCGCCGTGCTCGAAGTGACAGAAAATCTTGCCTCCATGGAAGAGAATTTAAAAATGCTTCGCTACATCTTAATTGTCGCGTCGCTAGTCGTACTTGTCCCTTCCTTCTTGGCGGGAAGAATGTTAAGCCAAGTCATATTACGTCCGATTAACAACTTAATTCGGACGATGGAAGAAATTCAGCGCCGCAGCATGTTTAAGAAGCTCGAGCTGAAGGGCAGTTCAAAGGACGAGTTGTACAAGCTCGGCAACACGTTTAACAAGATGATGGACCTGCTTAAAGACAATTTTGACAAGCAGCAGCAATTCGTTTCGGATGCTTCGCATGAGTTAAAGACACCGCTTACCGTCATCGAGAGCTACGCCAGCATGCTGAAGCGCTGGGGAATGAATGACCCTGAAGTGCTGGCGGAATCCGTTGACGCCATTTATGCGGAGGCCGGGCGGATGAAAGATATGGCGAATCAAATGCTGTCGTTGGCTGGACAAGATGCAGAGTGGGACATTCAGTTGTCGAAAGTTAATGTAACGGCGATCGGCCAGGAAACGATTAAGATGCTAAAAATGGTGCACGATCGTACGATTACGTTCCATGGAGCTGAGCACGACATCATTGGCGATGCCGATGAGAAAAAATTAAAGCAGCTCATGTACATATTGCTTGATAACGCGCTTAAATATAGCAGCCATGCGGTTGAGCTGCATGTGGGATATACGCATGAGGCACAGGACGCACCGTCGCAGCACAGTCAGGCGGGTGTCTTTTTCAAAGTGAAAGATCATGGTATCGGCATCCCACAGGAAGATATTGAACATATTTTTGACCGTTTCTACCGTGTAGACAAGGCACGTAGTCGGGAAACGGGTGGCACAGGTCTGGGCTTGTCCATCGCCAAGCGAATTGTAGACGCCCACAGTGGGGAAATTGAAATTGACAGTCGGGAAGGAGAAGGCACATCCTTTATCGTTACCATACCTTTCGCCGCACACGAGCAGGTGTAACATGCCTAACGCATGTCGTATGTCGTATGTCGCATAGCGCACAATGCACAACGCACAATGCACAATGCACAATGCACAAATAAATTTTCACACTTGCGACTGATTAGCGGTTTTTCTCAGTAATTTCTCATTTTCATGCTTTATAGTATGGTTAAAATGCAAACGATTAGGTGATGCCTTATGATGCAAATGAAACGTAACCGAATATTCGCGCTAGTCGGCGCGGCGGTCATCCTTATCGCAATATTGCTCGGTGTCAAATTCATATTCGCGAAGGAAGACCATGCTTTATTCAGTAAAGAACAGATGCGGAAGCACATCATGGAAAAGTACCCCGGCGAGATTACCGACCTTAGTCTTGAGCCAAGCGGTCGCAACTTTGTGTACACAATGAAATTGCATAATGAGAACGGCACATATGACATTAAAGCAGATGCATCAACGGGTGATGTGCTTCACTTAGCACTCGTGAACAAAAAGGTGAACGGCAAGCCAACAACACCCACTCAACCAACGACGCCTAACAATCCTGACGGGTCAACGGTGACGCCTAAGCCGGTTACACCAACTACCCCGGACAAACCGAAGCAACCGCCCGGGACGAAATCCATTACCGAACAACAAGCGAAGCAAATTGCACTGCAAAAAGCTCAAGGCAAAGTGACGCAACTTAAGCAAGGCAAGCGCAACGGTGTGGACGTCTACGTTGTCACCGTAGATTCTGCAAAGTCCAAGTCTATTGTTGAAGTCAACAAACGGACTGGCGGGGTTGAGTTTTCGAGCACACAGAAGAAGAAACAACAGCCTGCCAAGCCAACCGAAGGAACTAGTGGAACGGGTGGCACAGGTGGAACGGGAGCTACAAAGAAGCCGCAATCGATAATTTCTCAAGCGGAAGCCAAAAAAATTGCTACTACAAAAGTAAAAGGCACCGTTATAAAGATCGAATATGAAGAAGATGACGCTCAATATGAAGTTGAAATTCAAACTTCCAACAACGAAACGGTAACGGTTGAGGTCAATGCTTACACGGGTAAAACGTCTGTCTCATGGGACGACTAACGAACACGCAACTTCTTACACGGGATCCCGCAAATCATAGACGGGTCACCCATTTCATACTAGGCAAAAAAATGCGCTAGTCTACGTTTAAGGCAGCGAAAAGGGTCGAATTCGGGAACCAATTTGGAACCGAACTCGACCTTTTTTATTGATCAATAACTCTTTACGCAACTATTATATTGTGGCTTAACCCTACTTAAGGGAGCGGCTAGGACAAACACTCCTACACCCTCCCTTTGCTTGCTTAGGTACCAACTTGCGACCAGCACAGCATGCTTGTTCCATTTTCAAATACAAGATATACTTCAAAATGTAAATTAACTATTAAATTTGGAAGGGAAGTACCTTCATTGTTTAACATTCGTCCCGAGCAACATCAAGATATAATGGCCATTCGAACGGTAAACAACCTCGCTTTCAAGGGGGAAGGCGAAGCCAAACTGGTAGAAGCGATCCGAGCATCTGCGTTTTTTGTTCCCGAGCTATCTTTGGTTGCCGTTACTAACGAAGGCGCTGAAGTCATTGGACATGTGATGTTCAGTACGATCTCGATTGAAACGAGCAGCGGAACCGTACCCACATTAGGACTTGCTCCCATGGCTGTCTCACCTGATTACCAGCAACAAGGAATAGGCTCTGCCTTGATTAGAGCAGGATTAAAAAAGTGCGAAGAACTAGGGTATGAGCACGTTGTCGTGCTAGGTCATCCTGATTATTATCCGAAGTTCGGTTTCGTACCCGCACATACGAAAGGAATTGCGTGTCCATTCCCCGTTCCCGCTGAAGTATTTATGGTGCTTGAAACGAAGAGTGGTTCACTGAGTGGGATTAACGGAACAGTTCAGTATCCGCCTGCTTTTAATGCCGTGTAGATGCGAAATGGATATGGAGCCGAAGCTGGAGCTGAGGCCGGAGTTTCAGTTGCAGCTGGAGTTAGAGCAGCCTCAGCGATGTATAGAATCTCCCTTTCGATTCTAACGGTTACCACAGTCGCTAATTGCTAGAATGAGATACCATTTGAAATCTAAAGGTTATGCTAGCGCTTATTTTAATGAAAATGGCTTAAATGTCGTATCCGATCATCAAATAAGCGCTCTGGCATCCGTTAGAAATCGAAAACGTGCAAATCTGGCAAAATAGCAGCTGTGGTAACCGTTATAGGTTGTATCCTTCTCGCCATAACCTCCCCTGATTCGAAAAATTGCAGCCCACCATTTTTCCCCACCGTGCTATTCATCAATTTGCAACAAATTCCGATATATGATATAAATTCGTATTAGATCTCACCGTTCTCATCAATTTCTAATGTTGTTATCGCGAACTTCTCATTTTTATATCTTATGATGATATTAATCACACAGAAACAAACCGACAACAAACACAACTGAGGAGGATATATATGAATAAATTTGTTATTGCATCATTAATTGGAGCTTTGTCACTAGGTGGAATCGGTGTTGGCGTAAACGCAATGAGCGGCAACGGCAACGACACGAATCCTGTTAGTGCTAGCCCAGTAGCCGTGAAAGTAGCAGCAGAAAAAATCAACACGGCGGTCGCTACTGCTTCAACTGTACAAGCAACTTCCAAACAAAATAACAATAATGACGATGATAACGACGACAAGAAACCATTTAAGTCGCTTATGTTTAAAGTAGACGATGATGTAAGCAAAAAAGATAAGAACAAAGTGAAAATTTCGTTTACGCAAGCAAAGCAAGCGGCGTTGAAATTGTTCAATGGTACAATTGAAGACATCGAGCTGGAAAAAGATAATGGACGTCTCTACTACCATGTTGACTTTAAAAATACCGATGACGACTTCGACGTCTATGTGGACGCGATCACAGGTAAAGCATGGCAAACTGACGATGACGATGATGATAAAGTGAAAGTTACTCCACCTAAGAAAAAGGAGTCTACTTCTACGACCAAGCCTTCGAACAAACAACAGTACATTACGAAAGACAAAGCTGTCCAAATTGCACTGAACAAAGTAGCTGGCACGGTTACAGAGGTCGAATTGGACAACGACGACAATAGATACGAATATGAAATTGAAATTAAAACAACAGACGGTCGTGAAGTCAAAATTGATGTGTCCGCTAAAACGGGGAAAATCCTGAAAGTGGACTGGGAAGACGAAGATTAATTTAATCTTTTACAATTGAGTTCATGCATGTACCGGCGCTTACGTTAGGATTTGAATCCTATCACGTAAGCGTCTTTGTTGTATATGGCACACAAATTTGCAATAATTTAAATTAATTCTTAATTATCATTCATACAAAGGATGGTGAATTCAATGATTCAAATGAACAAACATGCCGTATGGCTAATCGGCGGGGTAGCCGCCCTGCTCATCGCCCTAGCAACCTTGTACCTATTTAATAAAGATAAAGATTTCGCAACATTAAATGGTGAAATAATAATGATGCAAAGAAATGGAGCACCCGTCGTTCCCCTAATTAAATATGATCCCAAAAAAGAGGTCACCACTGAAATTCGTAACGTGATATATCAACCACAGTACAACGTGAACAACCCAGACCAGCTCATTGCCGTGATTGATAATCAACGCAACTCAAATATTCAGGACGTCTATGCCATTTGGGACGACAATGGCTCCTATACACGAAGGCAACATCTTTACTCCGGTGAAAAAGTAACCTATCCCAAATTTGTCCCTAGCAGAAACGCAATTAGTTTCATAACGAACAATCAATTAGCCTATTACAATTTGGATAGCAAACAATTAACCCTGATTACGAACATCGAATCCCCTTACTACGATTGGCTAGATTCCAACACAGTCCTGTATACGGACGACAGTAACCCTGCTCATTCCAATATTGGAGCATACAACATCGTCAACCATAACAAGTATGTGTATAAACGTAATGCTGCTCACCCTTCTCTTTCTTTTAACAAAAAGTTTTTAGCCTATCAACTGTTTAACGCGAAAAATATCGTCCATATCGAATCATTAAGCGAAAATAACCGAACTTCTATCCAAGTCACAGATCGAACTTTTTGGCCTTTTAAACCTTCTCCAGATGGAGATTATTTACTAGCAAACATGCATAAGTCCAGTAGTACCGATCTGGTCATTATTGATACACATACGAACCAAATAAAAACGATTTCTCCCTCCACATTTGCCGAGTATTTAGATTGGAAACCCTAAATGATCCCGACAAAACGGTGCACGAAATGTCGGATCGACACATTCAACCCCTGCTATTCTTATAACCAAGGAGGTGATCGACGATGGATTCTCTTCAGGGCATGAATGGCGCGATACAGTATATAGAAGACCATCTTACCGATGAGATTGACTTTAAAGAAGTCGCAAGGATAGCGCTCTGCTCCGAATATCATTTTAAGCGAATGTTCTCCTCGCTTGCAGGCATTTCGCTATCGGAATACATCCGCCGCAGACGGCTAACTTGTGCAGCATTTGAGCTTAAAGACAGCCCCGTGAAGGTCATTGACCTGGCCATCAAATACGGGTACAACTCACCTGATTCTTTTGCACGGGCTTTTCAACAGTTACACGGTATCACCCCGTCAGAAGCCCGAAATAGTGGCCATCCACTGAAGGCTTACCCGCGAATGACTTTTCAAATTAGCATTAAAGGAGGAACTGAAATGAACTACCGAATGGAGGAAAAAGAGGGCTTTCGTATCGTTGGGATTCATAAAAGGGTGCCCATTATGTTCAATGGGGTGAACCCAGAGATTGCTTCTATGTGGAAAAGTTTAGGCCTTGAGACGATCCGGACACTCAAAAATCTTTCCAATGTTGAGCCGGCAGGGCTAATCAGTGCATCTACGAACTTTTCTGAGGGCAGGTTGGAGGAAAAAGGAGAACTCGATCACTATATAGGCGTAGCCACGACGAAAGATTGTCCGGCGCACCTCACACCGCTTGAAGTGCCTGCCTCTACATGGGCTGTATTCGAAGCGATCGGGCCGTTTCCGGAGACGCTGCAACAGATATGGGGCCGCATTTATTCCGAATGGATTCCGTCGTCCAACTATGAACTTATCGAAGGACCGGAGATATTGTGGAATGAGCATAAAGATGTGAGTTCACCCACTTTCAAAAGTGAAATATGGATACCCGTTGTGAAAAAGTAAAAAGCAAGCGTGAGCGGATGAAGTCATTACGCGAATGTAAAGTTGAGCTGCTACGGCAGCTCTTTTTTATGTTCTCCTTTTTCAAAGCAAACACAAAGCAAACTCTCATCGTTTTCTAATCTAACTGTCGTTGTCTTCTCATTTTCAAACTATAAGATGTAATCAAGAAAGAAGTTCGCACAACAAACGGACGAAAATTTGAGGAGGAATTGAAAATGAAAAAATTCGTAATCGCAACATTGGTAGGAGCATTGGCATTGGGTGGAGTTAGCGCTGGGGTGCACGCGATGAATGATGATGACAATAGATATAGCAAATTTGCGGCTGCAAAGCTGGACGATGATGTAAGCATGGCGGATGCGGAAAAAGTGAAAATCACAGGCCCGCAAGCGAAGCAATTGGCTTTGAACTTGTACAACGGCACGATCGAGGAAATTGAGTTGGAAAAAGAAAACGGACGTCTTGTCTATCATATCGACTACAAGAACACAAATGACGACAAAGACGTGTATGTCGATGCTTTGACAGGCAAAGCATGGCACGACCAAGATGACGACCGCGATGATCGTGACGATGACGACAATGTGAAGTCCGTCGTTGCAAAAAAGAACGCGTCCAATGGGAATGCGATTGCTAACAAAGTGAAAATCACGAAAGAGCAAGCTATTCGCATCGCGCTTAACAAAGTGTCTGGCAAAGTCGTAGAAGTGGAACTCGACAAAGATGATAACCAATACGAGTACGAAGTTGAAATTAAAACGAACGATGGCCGTGAAGTGAAAATTGACGTATCTGCAACAACGGGCAACGTATTGAAAGTGGACTGGGAAGACGAAGATTAATTAAACCTGATTCACCATAGAGTACACGAACTTATCGGCGCTTACGTTAGGGTTTGAATCCTATCACGTAAGCGTCTTTGTTGTATCTCATTTATTTCGAATGATGGTTGCCCTCTATGGATATCCGTGATGAAAAATATTCAAAGTAAACTAGTAATCTAAGCAAACTCTCATCGTTTTCTAATCTAACTGTCGTTGTCTTCTCATTTTCAAATTATAAGATGTAATCAAGAAAGAAGTTCGCACAACAAACGGACGAAAATTTGAGGAGGAATTGAAAATGAAAAAATTCGTAATCGCAACATTGGTAGGAGCATTGGCATTGGGTGGAGTTAGCGCTGGGGTGCACGCGATGAATGATGATGACAATAGATACAGCAAATTTGCGGCTGCAAAGCTGGACGATGATGTAAGCATGACGGATGCGGAAAAAGTGAAAATCACAGGCCCGCAAGCGAAGCAATTGGCTTTGAACTTGTACAACGGCACGATCGAAGACATCGAGTTGGAAAAAGAAAACGGACGTCTTGTCTATCATATCGACTACAAGAACACAAATGACGACAAAGACGTGTATGTCGATGCTTTGACAGGCAAAGCATGGCACGACCAAGATGATGACCGCGATGATCGTGACGATGACGACAATGTGAAGTCCGTCGTTGCAAAAAAGAACGTGTCCAATGGAAATGCGATTGCTAACAAAGTGAAAATCACGAAAGAGCAAGCTATTCGCATCGCGCTCAACAAAGTGTCTGGCAAAGTCGTAGAAATTGAACTGGACAAAGATGATAACCAATACGAGTACGAAGTTGAAATTAAAACGAACGATGGCCGTGAAGTAAAAATCGACGTATCTGCAACAACGGGTAACGTATTGAAAGTGGACTGGGAAGACTAAGCTAGACCTAAGCTAGACTACAGTAGACTGCGTAGGCAGATTGCGGCTTCCTTGAAGCCTATGGTCAACAATAGATGGAAGAGCTAGCCTTAGGGCTGGCTCTTTTTTGTGTGCCAGTCTAGTTGTACCGTTGGACACAAGAGCGGCGTACATATTGCTCATTTATCTCATTTCTCTTCGAGACGGGCAACCGCTCGCTTTTGCTGTGAGGGCTGTATTACAATAAAGAGAGTACAATTAATAACGAAAGGCGGTAATCACATGAACATGAACTATCGCAAATTAGGAAAATCGAACTTGAACGTGTCCGTCATTGGACTCGGCACATGGCAATTTGGCGGGGAGTGGGGCCGTGATTATACACAGCCTGAAGTCGATGGTATTTTAAGCCGTGCCAAAGAGCTAGGCATTAACTTTATTGATACCGCGGAATGTTATGGCGACCACCTGTCCGAGTCGTTTATCGGCGATTTTGTAAGCCGTGACAAGCGCGAAGACTGGGTCATTGCTACGAAATTCGGGCACAAATTCCATGCACATATGGATCGCACTACGCAGTATGGTGCAGATGAAGTGCTTGTGCAGTTGGACAACTCTTTGCGTGCGTTGCAAACCGATTACATCGACTTGTACCAGTTCCATTCGGGTTCAGACGATGACTTTAACAACGATAAGCTGTGGACGTTGCTCGACAAGCAAGTCCAAGCCGGCAAGATTCGTCACCTCGGCTTGTCGTTAAATAAAAGCAACAGCATGCACCAAACCGAGCGCGCTACGGAAGTCGGCGCGTCCGTTATTCAAGTCGTGTACAACCGACTTGACCGCGAGCCAGAAGCCGACGTGTTCCACTCCTGCAAGGCTCAGGACTTGGGCGTGCTGGCGCGTGTTCCGCTTGCTAGCGGCTACTTGAGCGGCAAGTACAAGCCAGGCGCGCAATTTGCTGCTAACGATGTGCGGCAGAAGCACGATCAGGAGGCTGTTTACGCGAAGCTTGAACAGGTGCAGCACATTATGCAGACCGAAGTTCCAGCAGGCATGAATATGGCCGAATGGGCATTGGCTTGGTGCTTGAAGCATGAGGCGGTTACATGCGTCATTCCAGGCTGTAAAGACATTGCACAAGTCGAAAGCAATGCTCGCGCTGCGGCACACGTTAGTACAAGCCATCCGCAAGCGGTCATATAAGTTACTCAAATAAGTGAATTTCCAAATGAAAACCACTTCATTTCTAGGCATAAGGAGTGAACACCATGAAAGTAGCTCTAATCATATGGGATGAATTTACCGATTTGGACTTATTTTTGCCTTGGGATCTTCTAAACCGTGTCCGATTGTATGGAGGTAGGAGCGATTGGGAAGTAAACATTCTAGGAACTAAAAAAGAACACGTATCGGATGCGGGCATGGTTATTTCTACATCGGGCATGTTAGAAGAAGCATCGAGAGCCGATGCTGTTCTTTTTACAAGTGGAAAAAAGGTGCCTGAATTAATAAACGATCCCTCCTTTCTGAGCAGAATAACACTCAACCCCGATCAACAATTTATTGGCGCGATGTGTTCTGGAACTCTAATGCTTGCCGCCTTGGGACTATTAGAAAATCGTGAGGCAACAACGTATCCTACACGGAGAGAAATGCTCCAAGCGTATGGAGTTACGGTAGTCGATCGACCGTTTGTCATTCAAGACCGAATTGCCACAGCGGCTGGTTGCCTAGCTGCTATTGACTTATCCACTTGGGTTATCCGCTCCTTAGCCGGGGAAGACATGGTTTCAACAGTCATGCAAACTGTTGCACCTAATGGACTACAACAAGCTTTATAAATTAAGAGGCCTTACCTATCAAACAGATCGAGACACCGATACAGCGGTGGCTTCGGTCTGTTTTTTCTTACTCCCTCTATTTTATTCATAAAAAGCTCCATATTGGATCTACTTTCTATCCGTAATAAGGAGTAAAATAAAGGAAGTTTATTCACTACAGGTCAAAAGGAGAATCGCTAATGAATCCGATTTCGAATCCGACTACCACAAACTCCACATCCGATACTACCCAATTTTCAAATCCATTACATCTATTTCGTGAAGTACCCACACTACATACAGACCGCTTTGTGCTGCGCCAAGTGACAACGGCAGATGCCGATGATGTATGGGCTATTTTTTCACACGAAGAGGTGTGCAGCTATATTCCGCTGTCTCCGTTTGGATCACATGAAGATGCCTTAAAGGAAATCGAATGGTATGCGAGCATTTTACATAACCAAACGGGAATACGCTGGGGTATCGAGGACCGCACAAGTGGACGTATGATTGGAACGTGCGGCTTCTTCTACATTGCAGCTGAACATAAACGCGCGGAAATCGGATACGATCTCGCCTTTTCGCATTGGGGACAAGGTGTGATGACCGAAGTTGGACGTAAAGTAGTTGCCTTTGGCTTTCAGGAGCTCCAATTCAATCGGATCGAGGCTAAAATCATTCCAGAAAATGTCGGATCAGAGAAGCTGCTGACCAAGCTCGGGTTTCAATATGAAGGAACGATGCGGCAATCCGAATTTGAAAAAGGCGGCTATGTCGACATCGCCATGTACGCCCTGCTGCGAGCTGATTTCACGGCAAGATTAGCGTCAGCGTCGGCAGTTGCAGTCGCAACGTCGTCCACGAACTCAACAGCAGCAGAGCCAGCATGTGACGATATCCAAGGCAGCGCTGAGTTTATAAAATCTAATGCTCGCAGCCCTTTCGATCAGGAGACTGCCAAATGAACAGAATAACACTGTCATATTTGTATATCATACTAGCAATGAGCATTGTCGGTAGCTCTGTTGTGGCAAGTAAAATGATCGTATTAAGCTTGCCCTTATGGCTGGCTACCGGTATGCGTTTTTTGATCGCAACCATTATTTTAGTACCGCTGCTGCTGATCAAGGAAGGAAAATTTCCCGTTGTGACGCGCAAAGATGGTTGGTCCTTATTTTTGCAATGCTTTGCGGGTGTATTTATGTTCAACATCTTTATGCTGTATGGGCTTAAGTTTACAACAGCGAGTGAAGGCGGCATCATTACGAGCACGATTCCTGCGGTTGTCGGCCTAATCGCCTTCTTGTTTCTTAAAGAAAAGTTGTCCATGCTCAAAATAGTCGGCATCCTACTTGCAATCACAGGTACAATGGCCGTGCAATTGCTCGGCGAGTTTACACCAGACAGCCGCGGTGCGCTCTCTTGGCTCGGCAATTTGCTCGTCTTCGCCTCTGTTGTCTGCGAGGCGCTGTTTATCATTTTAGGCAAGTCGGTATCAAATCGCTTCTCCCCGCTTGCCATTTCCACAGCAATGAGCGTCATCGGCTTGCTGTTGTTTGCACCGTTCGCAGCTGTTGAGGCTGCGTCATTCGACTTCGCGGCCCTCAGTCTGCAATCATGGCTGCTCATCATTTATTTTGGCGTCGTCGTAACCGTTATCGCCTTCCTACTCATGTACAAAGGGCTGACTAACGTACCTGCCAGTACAGCTGGCGTACTGACTGGCTTAATTCCGATCACAAGTCTGATCCTTTCAGCCGTCCTATTAAAAGAACAGCTGACATGGGTTCATTTTACCGCTATCGTATGTGTCTTGGGTGGGATTACATTTATTGCATACGGTGATAAAAAAGTAGCCATTACAGCCACCGCTCCACCTAATATCAAAGTGCCTCATTCTTGATGCAGTTGTACATAAACATCCTACATGCAGCTCCGTCTCACATAGACGGGGCTGCCCTTTTTCAAAAACCCCTACAGTCATTCAGTAATATTATGCCATTATGGATCGGGTACACAAATTGATGGCAACTACTGCTTTTTTGTCTCCAAAGTGCTGAACGGGAGCATCTAGGCTTTAAACGTAAGCGGCAGCTCATTTATATTTTTTCGCCATATCATATGATCCTCACCCTCGCCCCAATGGTCCTTCAACCAATGAGCGGGCTCACCTAATTTTTTCATCCATATTTTCTGCGCACTCTTATAGCCGCTATCTAAACAAAATTCGTCAATGCCCCGACTCTGCAAAGTTAGAAGCATTACATTTAACAGTAATGTTCCAATACCCCGTCCTTGATAATTCGGATGTACATATAACGTTCCTATCTCATACTCGCCGTACCATGCTTGTCCCGTGCAATCTTTAATTAATTCGCTAACAGGGCCGCACTCAACTGTACCGATCACTTGCTTATCTTGTTGATGTACAGCTATTAAAAAATATCGGTCTCTTCCGCTGCTGTCCAAGTCAGACTTTAAATATTGCTGTTTACTCACATATTCGTGCTCGATATCGTCCAGTAAATCAGCCAAGCCTTCTTTTGCAAACGTATCCTTTATAACGGCACTAAAAAATTGATGCAGTTCTTCTACGTCTACTAATCGCGGCCTTCTTAGCTCTATATCATGCACGCTGCTCATCCCTTCATTTTTTAAAATTTAGGACGCACCTACTCGATATATATTTTTGTACGTGTTCGAATAAAGATCAAGCTTTAAATCTCACATTTTCCCATACAAAAAGACCCCCATCCCACTTTCAACGTGGTGATGGAGGTCCATGTTCATTACCTACTTCGCTTCAGCAACCGGATTCTTCTTCAAGGATGCGCGATTTCTAAAATCACTGTCAGCTGCATACTCAGCCGGCGGATGGAATTCTTTTTCCATTTTCGCCACAACAACCGTAGCTACGCCGTTACCGATCAAGTTCGTAATCGCACGAGCCTCAGACATAAAGCGGTCTACACCGATCAAGATGGCCAGACCCGCAACTGGGATCGTCGGGAACGCCGCCAGCGTTGCTGCCAGTGTAATAAATCCTGAGCCCGTTACACCCGCAGCTCCTTTAGATGTAAGCATCAAAATGCCAAGCAGCACCAACTGCTCCCATACGGAAAGATCAACACCGTACGCTTGTGCAATAAATATCGCAGCCATAGATAAGTAAATCGATGTTCCGTCCAAGTTAAAAGAGTAGCCTGTCGGCACAACTAGTCCGACAACCGATTTCGAGCAGCCGTACTTCTCCAGCTTATCCATCAAGTTCGGCAGTGCCGACTCGGAAGAGGACGTACCAAGTACGAGTAAAATTTCGTCTTTAATGTAACGAATAAATTTAAAGATGCGGAAACCGAACATACGCGCAATACCGCCCAAAATAAATACGACGAACAAGAACATCGTAATATAGACGCAAGTCATCAATAAGCCTAGCTTTGTTAATGATCCGATCCCGAATTTACCGATCGTGTACGCCATAGCACCGAACGCAGCAATTGGAGATACTTTCATAATCATATTTACGATATTGAAAAACGCATGTGTTAGTCGATCAAACAAATCGACAACAGGCTTCGCTTTCTCGCCCATCGCTGTCAACGCCAAGCCGAAAAATACCGCGAAGAACAAGATTGGCAGCAAGTCGCCTTTTGCCAATGCTCCAACTATATTTTCAGGCACGATCGCGATGACGAACTCCAACATGCTCTGATTGTTTTCCTCTGCTTTTTGCACGTACTGGCTAACATCCCCTTGCACAGCAGCGGTGTCAAAGCCATCGCCCGGTTTAATAATGTTAACCACGATAAGTCCGATTGCCAACGCAATGGTGGTCACGATTTCAAAATAAAGCAGCGCTTTACCGCCGATGCGACCAACCTTTTTCATATCGCCCATGCTGGCAATACCATTCACGACCGTGAACAAGACGATCGGCGCGATAACCATTTTAATCAGCTTAATAAAGACGTCCCCGAGTACCTTTAGCTTCTCACCAAAAGCTGGGAAGAAATGACCGACCAATATACCAAGAATAATAGCGATGACCACTTGGACCGTTAAGTTTTTAAAGTTGATTCTCATACGGAACATCCTTTCTTTGTCTCGATGTACAATGTGAACGAATTGTGAATTTGTGTCCTCATTGTAGAAAAGAAAGCGGTTCCATTCAAGAATATGGTCATATTGGTCTTTTTGGTCTTAAGGGCTGTCGAAGTTATATTGTTGTCGCAACGTCTTAATTTGCTGTAATAATGAAGCGCCAACCTCCTCCTCCACTTGCTTATAAATCGGCGCCAACGCCGCTATCCACTCGTCCCGCTCCGTGGCACTTAGCTGATGAATATCCATCGTGCCACTTTTCACAATTTCATGGAGCTGCTCGTCATTAAGCCGCTGGGCAAGCTCCCGATTCCATTGCGTCGTCTCGGCTAACGCCTGCTCCAACACGCCACGCACATCAGCCGGAAGCTCCTCCCAGAACGTGCGATTAACGATGATCGCATAACCCAAATACCCATGATTACTCAACGTCATATGCTGCTGCACCTGATAAAGACGCTTACTGTAAATATTCGAAATCGTATTTTCCTGACCATCAACATCACCGCGCACCACACTGCGGTACACCTCGGTAAAGGGCATCATGACCGCTTGGGCGCCTAGGGCATGGAACTGCTGTTCCAATACTTTGCTCGGTAAAATGCGGAACGTCTGGCCCGCAAAATCTGCGGGGTGAATTAATGGCCTCTGTGCGCTCGTCACTTGCTTAAATCCGTTGTTCCAAAAGGAGATGCCTTTCATATTCGCGTTCGCCAGCTCCGCAAGCAGCTGCTTGCCAATGTTACCGTACAGCGCTTCGTCTACTGCTTGCTGATTCGGGAAGGCAAACGGCAAGTCAAACGCCCCCCAACTCGGGAAGGCGTTCGTTAAATTCGAGAAGGAAGGTGCGATCATGTGCACCTCGCCCCGACTAAGGGCATCTAGTTCATACTTATCCGAATATAGGATGCCATTCGGGTACACCTGTACTTCGACGCGATCACTCAAACGTTCGCGCACCAGCTTAGCAAAATGCTCCGCCGCCAAGCCTTTGGGTGTATTTTCAGCGACAACATGACTGAATTTAATCACGATCCGATCTTTCAGCCCTGCTTGCTCCGCATCGTAGGGTAAGGGCTTTGCCATGCTGGGGGGAAACCCGATCAGAATAGCAGTAATAAGACCAACAAGCACAAATAATCCGATACTAACGAACGATCTCATTTATTTGCCCCTTTCCTGTTGATTCTTTCCATTCATTATTTCACAATGGTAGAAAGACGTAAATGGTAGGGAGCGAGACGAGCCATGCATTCATTCAACATTCGCCACTTGCGCCATATTCGCAATTTGCCCGTATATGGGAAAATTGCGTTGCTTGCTTTCGGCCTAGCTTCTTTTTCGCTCTTAATAGGCGGTACCATCGTGCTCGGCATTATGACGCGTATGACCGAAGAGGAGCTTGGACGACGGTTAATGACGACGGCGCGAACCGTAGCAGAGCAGCCGCACATCCGTCAAAAGGTGCAGCTCCCCGTTAAGCAAGCACAAGATATCGCCTACGAAACCGAAAATATTCGGATGATTAATGAGGTGTCCTATATCGTGGTGCTCAATATGGAGCGGATTCGCTATTCTCATCCGATTGCGGACCGGATCGGGCAGCCGATTGAAGATAAAGATGCGGAGCCTGCCTTTGCGGAGCATTCGTATTTGTCCAAAGTAAAAGGCGAAGTTGGCGCCGCACTGCGGGCTTATGTGCCCATCATGAACGCGCAGCATCATCAAGTTGGCGTCGTGATGGCTGGAATGCTGCTGCCAAGCATTGGCGAGATGATATGGAATCAGCGTGGGCCAATTGCGGCAACGCTGCTGCTCGCACTCGTATTCGGGTTGCTCGGGGCTTGGCAGCTATCCCGTCATATTAAGCGGCAAATGTACAACTTGGAGCCGCAAGAAATTGCGCGCATCTTATTGGAGCGCACGGCAGCTTTTCAAGCGATGCACGAGGGTGTCATCGCGGTAGATAACAAGGAGCGCATCACGATTTTTAATGAGCGCGCGAAGCAAATTTTCGACATTGAAGGCAATCCGGTGGGCCGACCCATTCGTGATGTTATCCCTGATACGCGGCTACCCGAAATTTTGATGCTGCAACAGCCGATATATAATCGGGAGCTGATCGTGCGCAACGCGGTCATTTGGAGCAACCGCATTCCTATTACGGTGCAAGGGCAAACCGTCGGAGCGATCGCCATTTTTCAAGATCGAACGGAATTAACGCATTTGGCGGAAGAATTAACAGGCGTCAAAGCGTTTGTCGATGCCCTGCGCGTCCAAAATCATGAATACATGAACAAGCTGCATACGATTGCAGGTCTTATCCAATTGGAGCATTACGAACAAGCACTCGATTATTTATTCGAAGTGTCAGAGCGGCAGGAAGAGTTGCTCTCCTTTGTCAAGGAACGCTTCTCCGATGAAGGCATCGGCGGACTGTTACTAAGTAAAATTTCACGTGGTCAGGAACTCGGTATTCACGTAGAATTAGACAATCGCAGCGGACTCACGCATTTTCCACCGAAGTTGGATCGGCATGATCTCGTACTGCTGCTCGGAAACTTAATTGAGAACGCTTTCGACGCCTTGGAAGCATCTACACGTGAACGGAAAGATATTGTCATTAGCGTGGAACAAGACGATTTTGTCCTGTCGATTATGATTGAGGATAATGCGGACGGGATGGATGAATTCACGCAGCAGCATATGCTGGAGAAAGGCTTTTCCACCAAGGCTGCCGACGGGCGCGGCATCGGACTTTATTTAATTCGCAATATTATTGAAAAAGGGTGCGGCGAACTGGTCTGCCATTCGTCTACTGGCAACGGCACGACGATGACTGTCACCTTTCCCATGCAAGAAGAAGCTTAAATCTTCCACTCACGAGCATACATAGCTTAACGAATCTTTTGCACAGTCGAAAGGAGTCAAAACGGATGGATGCGATGCAAGCTCAAGCAAACGGGTATCGCGTGTTGTTAATTGAAGATGATCCGATGGTTCAGGAAGTGAATCGGCAGTTTATCGAAAAGGTAACTGGGTTTCGGGTTGAGGGCGTGGCTGGAAATGGGTTGGAAGGATTGAAGCTAGCACGAGAGCTGAAGCCGGATCTCGTGTTTCTTGATATGTTCATGCCTGTGCAGGACGGAGCCGAAACGTTGCGGCAGCTGCGTGCGGAAGCTCTGCCTGTTGACGTTATCGTCGTGACGGCAGCCAAGGATTTGCCTACGGTTAAGCAAATTATGCAAAAAGGTGTCTTCGATTACATTATAAAGCCGTTCAAGTTCGAACGAATTGCCGCTGCGTTAGAGCAGTATCGGGCGTATCGGCAGGCGCTGCATGAGGAGCGCCCTGTGACTCAGGCTGAGCTGGATGTGATTTTGCGCAGCGGGGGTTCGTATGGCTCCTTCAGCACGGTTGCGGACAATTTGAACCATGCTACGGAAGCTGGAACGGGATTCGCAGCGCCGGGCACGGCTGTTGATAGTACGTGGGAAACGATAGTTGGAGTAAGCGGTGTAAGTGGTACAGCTAGCACAAATAGCATAGCGGGTATAGCCAGTACAACTGGTGCAGCAGGTACATCTGGTGCACCTAGCGCAATGCACACAGCGGGTACAGCCAGTACAGCGGGTACAGCAGGTACATCTGGTGCAACTAGCGCAATTCACACAGCCGGTGCAACTAATGCAGCTAGCACAGCGGGCACAACTGGCACGTCATCAGCTGCCGCAGGTGGCATCACGCCTAGCTCAGCGGCTGAAACCGCCTTGAGCATGACGGCAGCCTTCGCAGTAGGCGCAGCATCTGCACTGCCTAAAGGCTTGCAACCAAGCACGATGCGGCAAATTGTACATTTGTTGCAGCAGCAACGCTCCTTTTTGACGGCCGAGGAAGTCGCAGACGGCGTTGGGTTAGCCCGAGTAACCGCCCGCCGCTATTTAGATTATTTGGTTCAGACAGGCTGTGTCCGCCTTGATATTCGTTACGGTAGCGTAGGTAGACCTGTGAATCGTTACGGACTTATCTCACCTGCTGAATCACCGTCTCGCTCCTAAGTTTGCAGGCGATCGTCTACTTTTTTCAGTCTAACCTAGGCAATCGCCCGCACGTGACATCCGACTATTCCGTATACTGCTAGCAAAAGCCCATAGGCTTTAACAAGTCAGCGCGGGTAAAGGAGTCGTGAATATGTATTACACCTATGATACTTACAGTGCTAGTAACGCTCAAAATGGTTTCAATGACTACACAGGCTATACGGGAACTGGCTATGCAGGCACGGAGTACGCAGGAACCGACTACTCAGGTACAGGATATGTAGACACCAATAACATGGGGTACTTTAGTTATACAGGATATACAGATTACGATCGTCAGCTCATTCCCATTCCAGGCTTAGGTCCAGGGGGAATAGGTAATATTATCGGAATACCAGGGCTGCCAGGTATTCCAGGAACGGGCATACCCGGAATACCCGGTGTTCCGGGCACCACTCCTGGCACACCGGGCGTACCACCAGGCACAGGCGGTACACCCGGTGCAGGTGGCGCAGGAACGCCTACCCCACCACCGCAGCAGCTCATCGTGAAATTCCAGCAACTTTCCTCAAACCCTGCAGCTGTGCAAAGTTTTGCCAGCCAGCATCAGGTGCAAGGCGTTGCCGGCGCACCCATCGCACAGTTTGCAGCAGGCTGCAGAGGGCGATGGACCATTATCATCACCAGAAACTTCGAAGTATTCTTAATGTTCATTACCTCAACGAACCCTGTTGGCAGCACGACCGGATTTATTTGGCCTACATTCAGCTTCGGATCATTCCCAAGCTCCAATATCGCCGTTTATGACTGTTCCTTTTAGACCGTTAAATGGTGGGCAACTGGTATAGAAAGTCTCTCTTTCGTATGAAGTGCCCTAGAATGTTCAGCAGTTAAGCCTAGATGTGTCCAATGTCTAAGTCTGAGGGATACCGTTCAGACGAAGATAACAAAAAACAGGTCGATTATGGTGGTATGACCCGTATTTAACCATAATTGACCTGTTTTTTGTCACGTAATCGTGTTCAATAGAGTAGCCCCTTCATCGTATCTTAAACGCTTACCCGTTCATTCAATAGGGGGCTGATCCGTTCCGCCGTGTACTGTCGTTGTCGTGATTTCCTTTTACACGAATCAATCATGAGCCATTTTTTATAGACTGGGGACTGTCGCACTTTCATTAAGATCTATTATATGTAAAACAAGGAAAGAAAAAATTGGTATCCATAATAAATGTGTGTATGTGCAACCTTCGACATATGTAGCCCGTCTGAAACATGAACGAAGCAATTACACATCTTTGAGGAGGCACTAGCGATGAAAACATGGAGTAAATTTCTCTTAACTACAACAGCCGTTACACTTTTAGCACTACCATTGTCAGTTTCCGCTCTTAGCAGCGTAAGTTCAACAGGATCCGTTCCTACTGCAAAGGTTATCGACAATAAGAAAGTACAAGCTGAACAAGCTGCTACAAAAGGACTATTAGAAGAGATTAAACATACAAAGGCAGGCAGCCACGTCCTCGTTAAAGATAAAGGGGTACACCCAGGAAATCAAGATACGATCATTCTCAATATAACGAGCAGCGTACCGGTCGTCGATCAGCACGGGAAACCTGCTGATTTGGTGGAAGCACTGCAACAGGAATGGACCGTAACTGCTTACTATAACCCAGCGATTACGAAGAGCTTGCCAGCTAGAGGCAATGCGGAGAAGTTCGTTGTTGAGCGCCCGGAGGTTAAAGCGATGGTATCGACAGGTATTATTGATACTACAGCAAAAGACCGTGTCGTTATGGTTAGCGATAACAAAATCGTTTTGAATTTGTCAGACGAGACCGTTATTACAGATAGAAAAGGCAAGTCGCTTAAGAAGTCGGACTTGAAAGCGGGTCAGCGTATTGAAGCTCACTATGGCCCGATGATGACGGCGAGCTTGCCGCCAATGACCCCAGCTCTTAAAATTGTTGTCTTAAATGATACAAGCCGTCTGGAAGGCGTTGTAGCGAATACGATAAACAAAGACACGAAGAGCATTTATGTGAATACAGCCGGCGACAAAAACCGTAAAAACGATATGGTCCTTCATATTAGTGAGGAAACTTCCATTATTAACATCGTTGGTACGCCAGTGAAGCGGGAAGAGATTAAGAAAGGCACGAAGGTGGTAGCTTACCATTCTCTAGCAACTACATTTTCTCTTCCTCCGCAGAGCAGTGCTTTTGTAATTGTCGTGCAACCGGAACCTGTAAAATAATTCAAACAGCACCAGACACTGAACTGCACCCCCATTGTTAGGCACGAGCCTGCAATGGAGGTGCAGTTTTTCTATACCCAGATTCAGTATGCACAAAAAAGGGACGTCTGTAAGAGAAACGGCTGCGGTATTTAACATCGCGAGTCGTCGTACCCTTTAAGCTGGCAAAAAAATTGGAATTACAAGGTGCAGATGCCCTACAATAATTAACATGTAGTTGTAACGATGTTACAGTAGCTTCTATGATTGAATACTGAACATGAAGTACTGTGCCGAAATCACTCTGTAAGCACGTGGGTACGATTATGGTTCTATTTTTAAACACCACCATACAGAAATGCGAGTTGATTCCATGAAAATAGACCGCCTGCTGTCCATCGTTATTTTGCTGCTGAACCGCCGAATCGTGCAAGCCAAAGAACTTGCCGATCTGCATGAGGTATCCGTACGCACTATTTATCGTGATATAGACGCTATTAATCAGGCTGGCATCCCTATCGTCACGTACCAAGGAGCCAGCGGTGGCATCGGGCTTGCGGAAGGCTATCGCCTAGACCGCAACGTTATGACGAATGATGAACTAGCGACAATGGTCACTGCGCTTAATAGCATTTCTTCATCCTACGAAGATCAGCGCAATCAACAGCTGTTGCAAAAAATTAATAGCATTATTCCGCCGTCACAAGCGGAACAATTTCAAATGAAGACGCAGCAGTTTATCGTCGACTTCTCCCCTTGGGGCAAGCATAGCTACTTAGAAGAGAAGCTCACCCTACTCAAACAGGCGATTGAGCAACTGCGCACGGTATCGCTCACCTACTGCAACGCGAACGGCGACATGTCTGAGCGTACAGTAGAACCGTACACGCTCGTTCTGAAGCGGCAAACATGGTATTTGTACGCTTTTTGCAGGCAGCGCGAGCAGTTCCGTTTATTTAAGCTGTTTCGGATGAAGCAGCTGGCCATGCTCGACACCACTTTCGTGCGGCAGCACATTTCCTTCGAAGAACTGCCTTGGGAACAACAATGGTACACTCCCGAGCACAACATCGAAGTGAAACTGCGGTTTAGCAAGCAAGTTAGACACTTGGCAGAGGAATGGTTTGGCGTGGAGCAACTGGTTGCAGACGATAACGGCACGTATCTCGTGACCGCCTCTTATCCGGAAGACAATTGGCTGTACGGCTTTATTTT
The DNA here is from genome assembly GCF_021223605.1 of Paenibacillus sp. 481. Lineage (NCBI taxonomy): Bacteria > Bacillati > Bacillota > Bacilli > Caryophanales > Paenibacillaceae > Paenibacillus > Paenibacillus sp. 481. The sequence continues at coordinate 3,607,727 of NZ_CP075175.1, read as the reverse complement.
GAGCTTTGGCCCCGATGTTGAGGTGCTAGAACCCGCTCATATTCGGGCAAAAATACGAGCGAGCGCGGAAGCGATATTCCATACATATAAATAGGCTAGAATAGACGAGTAATCGTAAAAAAGATAGCCCTGCAAATAAACCTGACAGAGGGTTGTCATGTTACCTCCGTTATACTTGGTTCATACGAAATCAATATGTAGCTTGTAGGAGATAAGGAGTGTTATACATGACAACAGCAAAGACAGCAAAGGCAACAATGACTGAAATGATCGAAATGGCACCAACGGTGGAAATGACCGAAACGGTGCAGACTCCTCCAGCAGAATGTCAAAGCTGTGGGATGCCGCTCGTTAGCGAAGACGTGCTCGGCACAGATCACGAGCAACGTAACGTAGCCGATTACTGCAAATATTGCTTTGCAAACGGTGCTTTTACACAACCAAGCATGACGATGAACGACATGGTCGAATATTGCGTGCCCATTTTAGTAGCTGAAGGAATGGACGCACAAACTGCACGCGCGACCATGCTTGCTTGCCTACCGAACTTAGCACGCTGGCAAGCGCATGCTGGACAAGCGGCAGAAAGCAGCGCCACTAGCGATACGGAGCAGGCTAACTTGGCTGATCCAGCTAACTGTGCTGACTTGAGCCAGCCCGTCCGGCTAGAGCAGCGGGATGCCATCCGCCTTATCGGCCTCGCTGAGCGTACGACGAATGCGCGGGAAATGAGCGCCAATGGCGTCATTCCGCAGCTATGGCGCTGTTTCTGGGAGGAACAAGTTCAGCAACAAATCGCAGATCCCGCACAGCCTGGCCCTATTTATGGTTGCTATTCCGATTACGAAAATGAGATCTACGGGGAATACAAAATACTCGTCGGCATAAGCGCCAACTCGCTCGACCATGTGCCCGCAGGCATGTCGTCTACACTCATTCCAGCCTCTACGTACGCTGTATTCACGAGCAGACGCGGCCCACTTGCACAAGTTGTGGGCGAAACGTGGCAAGCCATTTGGAAATGGTCTGCCACGTCTGGTATGAAACGTGCTTTTACAGGCGACTTCGAGTTGTACGACGAGCGCAGTATGAATCCCGAAGACGTCCAAATTGACATTTATATTGCAATTGTGAATGAATAAGCTTAGCCTAAATAAGTCCAACAGGGTCACTACCTGTCGGGCTTTTTGGCTTTTTTGGCCCTGATGACCAAATCAAAGTCAAAACCGAACTTTATCTCCATTTCTCGGCTCGTCTGCTCCCTCTTTGGCGTGTTTGAATATTTGAAATGAAACCCATTATATGCTAATTTAGCATGTATAGCTTGGATGTATAGATGAATGTGTAGATAATGAATGAGCGATACCAGATAAACGTCGTCTCGCATATGATGACTACTAAATTCCCTCCGTCTAAAAAGGTGCAAACCTTGCTCATAGGCTGAAATATGAGTGGTGCGGGTACTGGCAACATCGTTAAGGAGGAAAGTAAAGATGGTCATTTTAAAGAAGCCGGACGAAATTGAACTGATGAAAAAAGCCGGACAAATCGTGGCAGCATGCCATCGAGAACTAGCAACACGCATCAAACCTGGCGTTACAACGCTCGAACTAAATGATTTTGTCGAGCAAATGATTCATGATTTAGGCGGGAAACAAGTTACGAAAGGGTATAAAGGTTTTCCTTTTGCAACGTGTGCATCTGTGAACGATGTGATCGCCCACGGATTTCCGAATAGCGTGCCGCTCCAACAAGGCGATATTGTAAAAATCGATATTGTCGCTTCATACAACGGTTGGATGGGCGATTCCGCTTGGTGTTATACAGTCGGTCCGGTGTCAGATGAAGCGCAACAAATCATGCGAGTTACAAAAGAATGCCTCTATTTGGGCATTGAGCAAGCCATTATCGGCAATCGCATCGGTGATGTGACCCACGCCATTCAAAAGCATGCCGAATCACACGGCTACACGATCGTGCGTGAGCTGCTTGGACATGGGATTGGCCGCTCCTTACATGAAGCACCAAGCTTTGTGCATGCAGGTGTACCTGGCAAAGGGTTCCGCCTTCGAGAAGGCATGGTCATTACGATCGAACCGATGCTCAACGAAGGAACAGCTGATATATTTCTTGATTTAGATGGCTGGACCGTACGTACATGGGACGGCAAATTATCTGCGCAATACGAGCATACGATTGCGATTACGAAGAATGGCCCTATTATTTTGACCGATCAGCAGCACACCTTGTAATACATTCAAATACATTCCACCAGCCTGAGGGGAGCACAAAATAGAAATGGACGAACGCCTGCCCATTCCAGTCGAACAACTGCTGCAACAATATGTGCAACTGTTACATCATGAGTTACCGAATCATATTTCTGCGGTATATGTTTACGGGTCAATCGCACTAGACGCATTTGATGAACATAAAAGCGACATTGATTTTGTGACGATTATCAATAAAACTTTAAAAAAAGATGACATTCAACGCTTAAAGCACGTTCATCACACCTTACAAGAGCTTAATCCGCTCGCCACACGGATGGATGGTATGTATATTCGTATCCAAGATATCGGCAAACAAAGTGTTGCCATCCCACCCTACCCTTGTTATGCGGACGGTGTGTTCAAACCGGCTGCCTATTGGGACTGCAACCATGTAACTTGGTGGACATTAAAGCAGCACGGCATTCGAATAGATGGGCAAAATATTAAATCCTTAATAGACACAACGTGGCATCACGTCGAAGAGACGATGAACGAAAATCTCAATCAATATTGGGCGCAAAAAGCGACGAATCCTCTCTATTATTGGTTTGACGACTGGGTTGAATTTGCGGTACTTACGTTGTGTAGGATCGAGTACACGTTAACTTACAAAAAAATCGTGTCCAAAGCGCAAGCAGCCCAACATGCAATCGGAACATTACCCGAAAAATGGATTCCGCTTATTACAGAAGCACTTAACATACGCAAAGGCAAATATGCCCCTTCCTACTTGTCTCGCCTTGAGCGGGCAAAGCTGACGGAGCAGTTTGTAAAAGAGCGTATTGCGTGCTGTAATAGCACTTATTTTGCACACAAGTGAAGCGTAAGTCAGTAAGAGATGCCACCTACCTATGTGTCAAAGTCATGTCATGTTGGAGTGAGCATCTCTTGTTTTTATAGACTGTTTTCGTTATAAACTATTCTCGTAATAGGCTGTCTGCGTAACAGTTGTTATTCATACATGTGTAAAGGGGTGGAGTTTAGATGAATGCAACGGATTTAATCATTTTTAATTTTGAAGAAGTTAGACGGAGAAGTATTCAAGTATGGCAGGCTATTCCCGCAGAAATGTTAAATTGGAAACCGGATGAAGACGCTCTTACTTGTGCTGAAATGATTCGACATATTTTACAAGCTGACTTTCTTTATCACCAAGTTCTTATAGGGAGAGGTAGTAAAGGACTAGTTCATCTATTTAATCCCTTTGAGGCAAAACCATTCATATCCGTAGATGATGAGCTTGAGTTTGCACAGCCTTATCGTGAGGAATTGTTGAAATATATCACAGCTATTCCTGTTAGCGACTATGCAACGATAAAAATAGACCTCTACGATCTAGGTGGTTTTATTAGAACGCTTGGGGATATGTTATTACGCATTCCTTACCACGAAGCTGTTCACACAGGTCAGTTGTTAGATTATATGAGAACAATGGGAATTGACCGCCCTAAGATATGGGATTGATCGTACACCGAAATAAGCATACGTTCAACTCGGTATTCACATGCTAAATGTCGCCAAGTGCTAACCAACGAAACTAGTAAAGATAGTTGTGCCTAACCAGACAACCTCGAACACCTTCTTAAATCCTTTGGTATCAACCTTTTCAAAAATAGGGGCAAACAAGCAACACCCCGTGTACGAACAGCCTTTTTTATATCCAGCTCATGCTGTGTATACTCTGTGCATACTCTCTACTTGCAGTCTCTAGTCTGTCACGATTATTCCGCCTACAAAGTATTTGACGTTCCACACATTCCCAAGTACGCTTAATATATGTTTTTATTGTCGTACATTACTATTGGGGGTAGTAAGTTTATGAGTCAAATGGCAAAGACACCTCAACCGCCTTATTATGCGGTTATTTTTTGTTCATCTCGTTCGATGGAGGATGAGCATGAGCAGACCAATTACGGGGAAATGGCAACGAAAATGGTAGAGTTGGCAGCTCAACAGCCAGGCTTCCTTGGCGTGGAAAGCTCCCGGGACAGAAGTGGATTCGGAATTACGGTTTCTTATTGGGAATCTCATGAAGCGATTGCAGGATGGAAACGCAATACCGAGCATCAGCTGGCGCAAAAGTACGGGCGGGATATTTGGTACTCTGAGTTTGCAACGCGAGTGTGCAAGGTGGAGCGGGATTATTTTAAGTCGTAGCGGTGTCTTAAGGGATGTTCAAGTCATAGCAAGAATATCATGTAAACAGGAATAAAAAAGCGATTCCACCGTGGAGATGGAGGCGTACATGCGATGGAGAACGTAATGGAACGGCTCGGCTATGAGGCGAATACTAAGCTCTTAATCATTAACGCAGACGACTTCGGCATGTGCCATGCAACGAACGCGGGTATTATGCAACTGCTGGCAGAAGATGCTGTGTCCTCAGCCAGCTTGATGGTGCCATGCGGCTGGTCAAAGGAGGCAGCGACATGGAGCGCTGCCCATCCACAGCTGAATGTCGGCATTCACTTAACGTTCACGAGTGAGTGGGAAGGATATAAATGGGGGCCTGTCGGCCTACGTTCTGGCGCTGAGCTTTCTTCCCTCATCGCCCCAGACGGGAGCTTTCCGAGCGAATGCCTGACTGTAGAACATCAAGCAAACGCTGCACATATTCGCGCTGAATGTATCGCACAAATCGAACAGGCGCTTGCTTATGGCATAAGTCCCTCGCACGTCGACAATCATATGGGTAGCTTGTATGGATTGGCAAGTGGGCGTGATTTTTTAGATGTTGTATTAGATGTATGCGCCCAGTACGGATTGCCTTTCCGCCTTCCACGTGCCATTGCCCGCATGAATTTGCCTGTGGAAGTGATGAAACACGCTCAAGCGAGAATGGCCCAAGCAGACGCGAACGGAGTCGTCATTATCGACCATTTAGTTGGTCTTCCTTACAGTGTCAGTGTGGACAGCAAGCAGACGTATGACGACATGAAGACGGATATGCTTGCGTTGCTGGACGACATCCAGCCTGGCATCACGGAACTGTATACGCATCCATCACACGTGACGGACGAATTGAAAGCGATTACTCCCTCGTGGGAACGACGGGGCTTTGAATTCGAGCTGCTGCGTGATCCCGATCTGAAGCAAGCGATCGCAGATGCCGACATTCGCGTTATACGCTGGTCGGATTTGCGAGATGCGCAGCGAAGTTAGAGCCTACATGATTCGTCGGAGCAGGATGAACCTTTAAAGGATGAAACAGTCGCAACATAAGCAACAGATACACACATCTGATTAGAAGCTGGTCGGAATCGTGTAGCTATGTTAGGAAATAGCTGTTAGAGAATAACAGTTAGTAAATAGCAGTCAGTGAATAGCAAATAGTGAGACTCTACCTGAATTCAACCCAAGCTAAGGAGTCATGCCTATGAACAAAGTTGGTGTTCTCCAAGAAATTGTGCGCCATCCCATCAAATCGCTCCATGGCGAAAGTGTGCAGCGCACACACGTGATGAGCTACGGCCTATACGGAGATCGCAGTCACGTCTTGTGGGATCAATCGAGACCCGGAAAATATTTGACGATGACGCAATGCCCTGACATGGTGAAATACAGGGCTCGATTTGTGATGGATGAAGCTTTAGGAGAAACGAGCGGGGCGATTATAGAATCCTCAGACTTAGACTTCACAGATTTAGGTACAGGAACAGGTTCGAATTTAGATTTGAATTCGGGTTTGGCCTCGGGTTCGGGTTCGGGTTCAAAGGACATTTTGGCTGCTTACCCACCTGTAGAAATTACTACCCCGACCGGTGAAGTCATCCGTTGGACGGACGCTGCGTTCCAACATGAAATGGAACAGCTCTCAGGCCGTGAGTTATCGCTTGAGCAGTATGCAACAACCGAAGTCCTGTTTGGTGCGATCGAAGAAGAGCATGTACTAATCGTTACAGATGCTTCCCTGCAAGCGTTACACCCGCTATGGGGGCAGGAAGCAAATTTCCATCGCTTTCGCCCGAACTTGCTGCTGGCGCTGAACGAGCCTAACCCGTTTGCCGAAGAAACATGGTTCGGCAAGACGCTTCATATTGGCGATGTTCAACTTAAAGTGCAGCGGTATTGCGAACGCTGCATGATCATTACCATCGATCCTGACAGCGCGGAACAAGATGCCTCGCTCTTAAAATGGATTGCGAAGGAACGCAGCAACCATTTTGGCGTTTATGCTACTGTGGTCAAGACGGGAATCATTGAAGCTGGCCAAGCGGTGTGGTTGAGCGAATAATCATAAGGCTTCTTGGGCCTGATTCTAGCGGCCGTTTAGCAGCTAGGCTGGTCCGATAACAGTCACGCGGAGCGACAAGATAGTATGCATATTATGCATATGTGAATGTGTACGCACGTGCGTATCTATCCAATCTGCTCCGCTTCCTCACCTCGCGATTGTACGATAGACTACTCTGGATCAAGCTGCTCTTTAAATCGTTCCGTCAATTTGGCGATATGCGCTTCTGCAACTTCGCTCAGCTCGATATCGTATTTGTCAGCAAGTATAATCAGGTTCGCCAGTACATCCCCCAGCTCCTCTACAAGCTCTTGCCGCAATTCTTCTTCACTTTGCTTCGCCTCATCCGGTCGATCTCGCCCGATTTCAATTGCACGAACAACGCGTGACACTTCGCCTACTTCTTCCATCAAAAACCCTACTCGAATAAACGAGTTATACTGCGCCCAATTTCGTCTACTATAAAAATCGTGCACCCATTCTTGAAACGGCTTCATTTCCATTTTGCTCTCCCCTTCTCGTTGTTATTGGCCTTGCAGTACGCCCGTCATCCATTCCATTTCACTCGCGTCTCACTACTGAATTCCATTGTACTTTCTTCATTTTGTATTCCGTCGATAGAAGGACAGCAGGCTGTTTTTTGGTAGCTTTTGTCTACCCATCGTCTGAGCAAGCGATTATACTATGGAACAGTATACCATTTGAGGAGGCCCAAAAATGAACAAAATTTGTGTGTTTGCAGGCTCCAATTTAGGAGTGTACCCCGATTATGCCGAACAAGCACGCGAGCTTGGGAAGCTAATGGCTGCACGAGATATAGAACTCATATACGGCGGCTCAGTTGTCGGATTAATGGGCGAAGTCGCTAATGAAGTGCTTAAGCATGGCGGCAAAGTAACGGGCATCATGCCGCGCGGCTTGTTTCGTGGCGAAATGGTACATACACAGTTAACCAAACTCATTGAGGTAGCGGACATGCATGAACGCAAAGCGACAATGAATCAGTTGTCCGATGCCTTTATCGCACTTCCAGGCGGCCTCGGAACCTATGAAGAAATGTTCGAAGTGCTCAGTTGGGCGCAGCTCGGTATCCACCATAAACCAGCGGGGTTATTGAACGTTCGTCAATTTTACACACCACTGCTAGACATGGTAGACCACTCTATTGAAGCAGGCTTCGTCAAAGAAGAGCATAAGCAACTGCTACTCTCAGCACCCGATGCAGCTAGCTTGCTCTCGCAGCTACAGACTTACATTCCACCCGTTTTCGGCAACAAGTGGAATCAACTTAGCTAGCTCAATTTAATATACATCGCGGAGGATGATCAGCTTATGTTTCAACACAAAACATACATTCTATTTGATCTCGATGGCACATTGACCGACCCTAAGCTAGGCATTACACGTTCCGTTCAGTACGCGCTTCGTCAGCTCGGTATAGAGGAACCAAACGTAGACAAATTAGAGCCATTTATCGGCCCTCCCTTGCAAGAATCATTCCCACTCTATTACGAGATGGACGAAGCAGCAACGAAGCGAGCGATACACCATTATCGCGAGTATTTTAAGGACAAGGGCTTATATGAAAATGAAGTCTACGTCGGCATACGTTCTCTGCTAGCCACTTTAACCGAGCATGATCGGACACTCATCGTGGCGACATCCAAACCTACTGTGTTTGCTGAGCAAATTATCGATCATTTTCAACTCCGACCTTTCTTTCAAGAAGTAGTCGGCAGCGAACTAGACGGTACGCGTTCCAACAAAGCAGACATTATCTCGTTTATTTTAAATAAACATCCACATATAGCGCCTAGCCAATTTGTTATGATTGGCGATCGGAAACATGATATTATCGGGGCAGTCCATAACGGAATCGCCTCAATTGGCGTAACTTATGGATACGGTTCAGCAACAGAACTATTAGAAGCCAAGGCCGATCTGCTCGCCAATTCCGTGCAAGAACTTCAGGATCTGTTCGTACCCGTAGTTTAAACTTTCGTATCGCATAACTTCAAAATAAGTTCAAATTAAGTTCAAAGCTAAAATGGCAAGCACGTAAACTTCCACTTCTACGAAGCTGCGCACTTGCCATTTTTCATTAACCCCACTCATCATCAAGGCTACGCCATAAATAGAAGGTTGCGTAAGCTTCCCAACCCGCCCAACGCGTCCCATACTGCTCCATTTCTGCAAGCGATGGCTTATGCTCTAGCTTCAATAGTCGCTTAATCGCGTTATGTAGTCCAACATCCGCTAACGGAAATGCACGCGGATTGCGCAAGCAATGCATGAGCACGGAATTGGCCGTCCATGCACCGATCCCACGAATAGCGGTCAATTGCTTAACCGCATCAGAAAAACTGTTCAGCGCAATAAGCTGCTTCTTCGATAGACGCCCGCTTGCGATTTGCACGGCAACTTCGATGAGATACTCAGCTTTTTTGCGGGAAAATTGCAAAGGCATCACTTGTTCCGGCGTCAGCTTCGCCACGACTTCTGGGCGAGGAAACAAATAAAATCGTTCGCCATCATGTTCAATGTACTCCCCGAACTGCTGTACGAACCGCCGCTTTAATGTCGCGGCGAACGACATCGTAATTTGCTGGCCCATTATGGCCCAGCATAACGAATGATACAAGCTCGAGCTACCGATAATGCGCAAGCCGGAATAGCGCTTCGCAAGCGGCGCCAATATCGGGTCCCGCTCCGCAAAAGCATAAAACGGACGCAAATCGCGCTGTAAATCGAACCATTCGTCGATTTCAGTCCGCACCGCCGCCTCCCAATCCACGCTTGCTAAACGGTGATGGCTCAAGCCGTATACCGTTGCGTGCAACTGCGACTGCGGCTGCGGCTCGCGCTGATTATTCCCCTCTACGCCATGGCTAGCTTCGCTACTCAATTCCAGTATCATCGGCACTCCATTTACATCCAGCGCTTTAGACACACGATGCCCATGAACCGTGACCAGCACGTCATTATCCCCCCGCTTAAGATGCGTTAAGCAGTGCTCAAAATCAAAATAAGGCGGAACATCAATAACTATCGTTCCCTTATTGCTATTGCTTGTGCTTCCTAAGCAAGCCTCCATTATTTCCGCCCCCTCAATTGGAACATACGTTCTATTATATTTTTAAAATACCATAATTTACATCAAAAATCCACCAACTTTCCCTGAATAGTTCTTGATAGATTATTGACGATTTCTTGATCCGTTCTTGTTCCGTTCTTAATCAGTTCTAGATCCGTTCTAGATCTGTTCTAGATCTGTTCTAGATCCATTCTTGATCAGTTCTTGATAATCCCTAGACGAGCCACACAGAGGATTGTCTTTTCGTTACCTATTCATGTACGATGAGTAGTAATCATGTTCTGAAAAAGGAGATATCTGTCCGCTATGTTTGTTGCAATCATTCTGTTCATTATCGCTGGGCTCGCTGAAATTGGAGGCGGGTATTTAGTATGGTTATGGATACGTGAAGCCCGTCCACTCTGGTACGGAATTGTAGGTAGTATCATTTTAATCGGCTACGGCATAATTCCAACCTTGCAGGCGTTTCCCTCGTTTGGGCGTGTATATGCCGCATATGGTGGGGTATTCGTCATCCTTGCTGTGCTTTGGGGCTGGTGGGTCGATAAACGCTCACCCGATATGTATGACTGGATAGGTGCAGCTTTCTGCTTAGTTGGGGTAGCTATTATGCTATGGGCCCCTCGTCAAGGATAGGCATTCAGTAAGAAGTCAGTAAGAAGTCAGAAGAAATTCTGGAGCAGGTCTGGAAAAATCAAACCATCCGCAGGCTGTCGACCACGTTATCGACAGCCCTGCATCCCTTTAGGATTGCTACTTTAGGCTAGATCCGACTCAGCAAATGTAAAAATACGATAGCGTGTAGCCCCTCCTATTATGAAGCTACGCCTTATCATGTTCAGTATCGCCATCCCCCCATACAAGTACCATCCCTGTTTCCAGCACCTGAACCGTACACTCGGGCTGCGCTGGAAAAGACAGCTGCAAATGTGCAGCCTCGTCCTCCATCCCCCACAAGCATAGCGACTCCGTCACATAATCAAGCAGCGAACGATCGCTATCGTCGAATACACCTTTTGACTGAGCGTCACGAATAAAGGCCAGCTTCGATTCCAATGAAGCGACTGCAAAATATTTTTTCACATCTTCCAATTCAATAACATCTGCGTCATCCAACCAAACATAAGCGATATGCGTATGCTCGAATGTCGTTTCCAAATTTACCAAGGCGGCTGTCACTCCCTTAGAAATCGGAACAACGCCCAGACCATCGCTCGTTAACAACGCAACTTCCTTTGTCCGCTGGCGATTGACCTCTTCGATATAATGAAACGGATTATCCAGCGGACCAATCCCCCAACGCGCTTGCACTAATGCTCTAATTTCCTGCTGTTCAGCCTCGTATTGGACAAGGTCCCCATAATCGGTGGGCCCCTGTGCAGCGCAATCCAGCTTATATTGTTCATACGCCGCGGCACTTTCAAATCTATTGCACAATAGCCCGTCATCCCAGAGCAACAGGCTGAGAAACTGTGTGAGATTACGTGCGACAATACGTACCTCGTCACCAAAATCCATCGGGCTAACGCATACGATATAAGCCTCTTCCAAATGTTCCACTGTGCCAAAATCGGTTAGAAATCCATAATGAATGCCATCGCATCCGTTGCTACCAAAAGAAATGACATCGAGCGGAGTCGATGCATAATGATAGCCGTTATCGTCTACATGCATGCTTAATTCTAGCGGCTTGTCTCGCGTCTTCAATTCCTCCGCCAACTCCACTAATTGTAATAATGTTGGTGGAAGCCGGTCTGTGTATTTTCCAAACTGTTGAAAGTATGCCGACATGCTTGCCCCTCCTTCACTGCAACGCTATACCCTTTACATAACGTATCCAGCCCGTACGATGTTGCATGTAATGTTGCAGCGACAAAACTATTTCCACTTACTTAGAGATGACAAGAATGTAAGTTTCATGTAACTTAAATCGATAGAGATAACCTATGAATACACGTAAAATAAACACAAAACGAGTAGAATCTACTTCCTAGAGAGGAGAGCCAGTTCATGTATGATCAGACAAACCGTTCTACCTGGATAAAAGGTAAACAACGCGCATGCTTGATGTTGCTACTTGTGACCTTATGCGTGTTGAGCGGTTGCATGCCAAGCTGGCTACTCGGCACAAGTACAGCTAATCGTGCACCTACAAATACAAATAAGAACATAACAACGACAGATATGTCCTCCCCGATACACTATGATATAGACGCAACCTTAGACGAGCGCGCACATACGATTCACGCCACAGCAACGATCACCTTTCGCAACGTATTTGGTCGTTCTTTAAGTGAGCTGCTATTTCATTGGAATGTAGATAGTTATCGATTTTTAAATGAACAACCTACGATGTACAAAGCAGTGAATGAACGTTTACGGGTAACGTTAGAAACGGATGGCAATAAAGGAGCAGCACAGGTCGACAATTTCGTAGGCGGTGCCACGACACACCAAGTGGTCGTAGGCAAGCAATTAGCAGAATTCGAACATAAACGGCAAATGCTCAACATCCAGCTGCCGAAAAAGCTTGCCCCTAACGAAACGATCCAGCTAACGATTAAGTACGAAGTCAGCGTTCCGTACGGCGCACAACGCCTGTCCTATATGAAAGATTATGTGGGCGGAACGTATTGGACTCCGCAATTAGCTGTTTATAATTCGATTGAAGGCGTATGGAATCAAGCTCCTGTCTATACGAGCTATAATAGTGACTTTTTTTATGCCGCCGATTATACGGTAAAGCTGGATATGCCCGCGAATTGGACGGTGGTCACCTCTGGACAACAAGTGTCACAGCCTGCCGCTCGAACAACGGATGGAGAACGGTCGCCGGAGCACAAGCAAGCGCAGCCGCATAGGCAGCATATTTATGCAGAAGCACGCGGTATTAGGCAGTTCGTGTTCTACGCCAGCCCACACTGGGGAGTCACCGAACGAGCTCTACAACAGGGTGGAAAGCTCATTGCTGTTGGATCTCAACCTACGGACGACCAAATGAACAAAGATATCGACTTGGCACAAGATGCTGTTCATTTTTTCACGCAAAAATTCGGGCCGCTCCCATCTCAAACTCTTACATTTGTGGAAGCTCCGTTACGTGAAATATTTGATAGTACAGACGGAGTTATTGTCATAGGCCGAGAAGGGGGGCAGAACCCATTGCAGCCGGAGCAGCGGCAGATGCGCATCTTGCAATTGATAGCTAAGCAATGGTTTCAAGCGGCCGTAGGAAGCAACCCGCATACCGATGCCTTTTTGGCGGAAGGATTGTCACAATTTGCAGCAGATTACTACCTCTTTGAGCGGAAAAATGTTCCTTGGCCTCAGCGCGTTCAGCGCAACGAAGGCAGCAGTGGCGGTAACAGTGCACATGGTGACGCTAGTGGTGGTGGGAGCAACGGCCTTAGTGGCAACGTGCGGAAATTTGAAGCCGTTACTACCTTGCCTATTACGTTACCGCTAACAAAAGCGCGCGATCAAGCAGAAGCACTATATCGCTGGAAAGGCTCGCTCGCGATGGCAATATGGGCGCAGGAAGTCGGTATAGAGTCGGTCGACCGTGTGATGCAAGCGTATTACACACGTTACAGCGGCCGTATCGCAAGCGTTGACGGGTTCTTAAATGTCGTTGCCCAAACACTGGATTCCGACCATAAAGGCCGCCTGTATCACTTATTGAATGCACGCACACCCCTATAACAGAAGAGGGAGATACTTGTATAAACGTATCTCCCTCTTCTTTTTTTCGAGGAAGCCCTTTCACAAATGGTGACTTCTGACGTACGAATAAAATATAGCTCTCCCCACTCATAGCCGCCTCACAACGACTTTGGAGGGTCGATTTTTTATGTATATAACAATCGGCAGTATACCTGCTCACAAGCAGGCTTCCCCCGTAACCGTCCATCTCATCTCAAACATTGTATATACACGCTGCGAATAGTTGCTTCTACTTTTTCTTCAGCAAGTGAATATACCATTTAAGGCCCGCGTTATGGTTAAACAGGCTCACCTTATCTAGCACTTCAAATAACCCGCACTCTTCTATTTCTTGAACTTTTTTTTCAATCAGATGATACGCAACAGTTGTCGTATCTTTGTGCGAATACAAGGAGGACACGATCACACCGTTAGCTGTTAAATGCTCGGCATATCGGAGTAGTGCATTCGGTGTATTGGGCACGTAATGCAGCGATTCGTTAAACACGACAACATCATATTTTTTCTGCGGCACATACTCATTGATATCCGCACAGTCAAAATGATGCCCTGGCGACTTATTCGTCGCGATTTGAACCGCTTCCTGCGAAAGATCAACACCTGTATATCCCTGTCTCTCACTATCCGTAAACATATCGAACAATAAGCCCGTGCCACAGCCCATATCCAATACGCCTGCATCTGCCACAAATTTTCTTATATACCCATAGACGATTGCGTATCTTGCATACTCTGTGATATCTCCTAAGTAATCCCACACACCTGTCTTGTACTCCTCATCCCACTCTTCCTGTTTGTATTCAAGATGATCCTGCATGTTCGCATTTTCCACGATTAATTCCTCCTAGTAAGTTATATGAAAGAAGACAAATGTCTTCGACTTGCCCTTGTTCAAAGCCATAACGCAACCATTTTTTCTCTAAAAAGAGTTCAGCGTACTTGAACGTACTAAGCTGAGCTGAGCTCCATTTTCAAAAGATTAAACCGTTTTAAATTTATGGCTGTAAAATGGCCGGACGGAACATAGGTTATCGGAAAATAAGGGTGCGAAAAGGAATCGTGTACAAGAGATAAAGCTTCAACTTTATACACGTAACGATGAAACGACAACGATGACTGTAGGTGAGGTGTATGTTCAACAAAAGTAACAGCTGAGCCGTATATGGCGTGATGAGATATTTTCTAATAGAAACGAATTCATATTTAACTAATAGTATACGTTCGGTTTTAGAGAAGTCAAATTAAGATATCATAAAGTATTTTATTGAAAATGATATCCATTTGCATAAAAAAACGTACGACAAACCATCACGGTTAGCCGCACGCATAAAGACCATTTATCGAGTCTGTGATTGCAATTGAGCTGATCATACTTGCTACCTTTTCTGTGCGAGAACGAAGACATGCAGAGGCACTACCCTTGTAAAAGGATTACCCGAAACTGTTTCGATATAACGCTGTCCAGCTATGGAATAAGTCCAATGATTCGCTATTATTTATAGCGCTTAATAAATTGTACTGCTTTACGAATATCAGCCTCTGGTGAATCTCCCACCTCACGCTCAATCGTCAAATAGCCGGTGTAACCAATATCAACGAGTGCTTGGAAATAGGCGTCGAAGTCGACTTTGCCTTCACCGAGCGCTAACTCTTGAAACGGGCCGGAGGTCGCCATTTCGGCGATTTTTTCATGTGTCATCGGCTCGTAGCCAAGCATGCCGTACACTTCGCGTGGGTCAACTTCGCGATGGCGGACGCCGTCTTTGACATGCGTATGCACAATGTAATCTTTTAAGATGTGCACACCTTGCACGGGATCATCCCCTGTAACCATGACCATGTTGGCAGGATCAAAGTTGACGGCAAAGCCACGTCCCGACAAAGTGTCGAGGAACGATTTTAAGTGAGCGGCAGGCTCAGGCCCCGTTTCGATTGCAAAATGGGCGTTCAAGCTGTTCGCATATTGGCTCAGCTCTTCGCAAGCGGCCTGCATCGTGGCGTAAATTTCATTTTGCTCGTGCGGGACGATTCCGATGTGCGTCGTCACGATATTCGTGCCGAGATCCAAGGCTAGATCGAGTACGCGTTTAGACTTTTCGATCTTTTCTGGGTTGGCCGCGCGATCTTGGAAGCCGTGTCCGCCGAAGTCGCCGACTAGGGCAGACACTTGCAGACCAAGCGACTCGATGTAGCTGCGCAGCTCTTTGCGGGCTGCTGGCGTAAGATTTGCTGCATCCATTTCACCGTGTGTCGCATATATTTGTACACCGTCCGCGCCAACTTCCTTCGCCTTTAACAACGCCTCGCGTACTGGCAGTCGGAAACTGTCCGTAATGACCCCGATTGCATTCGTTAGTTTGACCATGCTTAAGCCACTCTCCTTATTGGACATCTTTTTAAGATTTATTTTTCAGCGGTATCCCTGATGTTGCACTCGCTGTATACTACTTCTGATTTGTTGTTACCAGTTCGCGCCTTACTCCTTACTACATACTACACACTACTTGTTATTTGTTATTTGTTACTTATTACATGCTACTTGTTTCTTGTGGCTTCGGCGTGCTCCCGAAATTTAGCTACAAGCTTCTCCTTCATCACACCCGCCATTAGACCGCTCGCCAACTCGGCAACCGTCCAGCCCGACTCAATCGCCCAAGGCCCCCAACCGACATCGGCCAATGAACCGAACACTTCGCCTAACTCCACATCGTAGGCACGCGCCCATGCGCCGTCGATTTGGGCATTGGAGCTATCTATTTGTGCCTCTAACACAAATGCCGCACTGTCCTGCCAAAGATCGATAAACAGCGGATCTTCGGTCACAAAATAAGCTTGCATCCACGCCATCGGCAGCCAATTGTTCGAGTACAGCAAGTCGACGACGGGATTGCCGTTTTCCGCGATAAGCGAACTTTCCCCGTTACCAATTCCCGGCCGCATTAACGCTTTGTACCCTTCATCCCATTCCAGATAAGCGCCGGAGGGATGTTTGAAAGTCTGCAAATCTGCGGTTACGCGATAAAGCCAATCGCGATGTACCTCTTGTTGCGTAGCCCAGTACAGCCAGCTCAACGGCAAAATAAGGCGGCACAACTCCTGTGTCTGACTTTGCTCACGTATCGTGTCGGGGTACACGGCCATTAGGGCTTCAAGACCTTTTTGCCCAGCATCGAGGAATAGGCGCAGCCCTGTTAGCTGGTAAGCCATAAGGAGTGCCGCGTAGTAGTAGGCGTTGTAGTGAGCGCTCGGAAACTCGGCAGGCTCTCGCCGCAGCTGTTGCATCATCGTCGGCTCCCGCTCCAGCATGATCGCCTCTGTCCGCGATACTCTCGTTCCATCCGATCCTGTCGTCTTGAGCAAAAAGTTAAGTGCCATCACGCACTCGTCCAGATGGTCATCTGATCCTTCCACAAAACATTGCCACAACTGGGGCAAAATCGCCCGTGCCGCATCATCTTGGAAGCATAGCCCCCACGCTTCCGCATGCCAGCGCATCATCCCGCTCCAAGGTACATGTTCTGTGCACAAAAAGTAGTCAAACACGTATTGGTTCAGCCGTTCCCCGATGACGCGGCTCCTTTGCTCGCCTGTCAGCCAGTGGTGCATCGTGAACGCCATCGCCGTTTCACCGATACAGTCGGCCCGTTGCAGGCGGCTCATGCGCTGCGTGCCGTCGCCGTATATTTCGGTGCCGAGCCCCTCATGGACACCGGTCCGGCCTTCGTCGTACAGCACGCCAGAGCGCTCGAACCAGTTGATCGCGCGGCAAGCGGAGTTCGTTACAGCGTCCATAAACGCTGCTTCTGATGCTTTGTTATCGACCGCATCCACTTCTGATGCCACGCTATCGACCGCGGCCACTGTAGCATGGTCGAGCGCATCCACTGTAGCTACCGCGCAATCGACCGCGATCCTACTTTCCTGAACGCCCCTATCTGTAGTCGTAACTTTCGTCACCGTTGCATCTTTCGTCACGATCGTACCTGTCGTCATGATCCCCTCGTGGCCGCTCCAATCCTTCTGCTTACTGTGCCTTATAGAAGCCCGCACCATCGGCCGCAGCGCATCCAACATCGCGGCCGTAACAGGGCGACCAAGCAGCCAGCCGATAACGTATGCAACGACGTGGCGAATTCGCTGCACCGGCGCGTACCGCGCCCGCACAAACGGGCTCAAACGGAACACGCAAATTAACAGCTCATCCGGTCGCTCGAACCAGAGCGCACGATCTGACACTTGCGCGTAGAACGCATCATCAAGCGCAATCCGATCATGTCCGTGCACTTTAGCAAATTGCAACATCGGCACATGGTGCGTGCAAGCTTTTGCGTACGGACGAATGCGCAAGCCGCATTGGTCATCGAGCAGCGCACCCGCTGGCATATCGCCAAGCGCGATCTCTTTCGAGCAGTACACTAAGCGCTGATAGCGGGTCGATTGCGGCGGTTCGCAATACACATGACCGATACTTGCCGTATACTCGGCAAATACCCGCTTCCCCTGCGCCAGCAATTTCTCCAACACCACACGCTGATGCGCAGGAAATAGCAACGGGTCCTCCTCCGTACCGCCCAGCAACGCAATTGCTGGATATGCATCCAGCAAGCCAGCTCGCAGCTCTTCAGGTCGAAACACATCCACCCTCGGTTCCACAAGCCGGATCGCGTGCAGCAAATCGTTATCGCCGCGTGTAATAACAGCGAGCAGCGGCGCGTGACTCAATCGCCCTCTCTCCCTTCTTCATTCAATCGCGCACAGCACGTGGCATAGATGCCGATTTTCGAGTGAATTGCTTAGTCCGCCATTCGCGTACGAATACGAATACGTTTAACACCCTCTACGTATACACAATCTCCGTGCCCTTTTTGCTCGACTCGTAAATGCCGCACAACATTTTCATCATCTCGACCCCATCCTCAACCGGACAAATCGTTTCTGTCCGTCCAAGGCAACAATCGATAAAATGGTTGATCTCATTTTGGAAACCACGCTCAAAATCAAAGCTTAAATGATCAATTTGCGGTGCTATATTCATAATCGTATTGTGCCGCTCACTAATAATCGTTAGCTCCGGCTCCACTTCAGCTCCACCTTTATCTCCGAACAGCTTCACGGACAACTCATCTTTTTTCAAATGCAGCGAGAAACTCACATCTACCGCAAGCGAAGCTCCATTTTCAAAACGAATCAATGCATTGCCCAAATCCTCGACCGTATTCAACTCCGCATTATAGTCAGCCGCTTGATAGAACGACAAATGCTCAATATGACCGCGATTGCCGAGCAAATTGTACGTATTGCCGCTGACCGATTTCACCTTCGGCTTGCCCATAAGATACCAGCACAAATCGATCATATGCACGCCCAAATCGATCAACGGCCCACCGCCAGAGCGCTCCATGTCACTGAACCATCCGCCTGGATTGCCCAGCCGACGCAAGCATGACGCCTTCGCGTAATAAATGTGGCCGAGATCGCCTGCATCAATAAACTTTTTCAGCACACTCGTATTCGTTCCATAGCGGCGTACATAGCCGATCTGCAACGTTTTTCCGCTCTTTTGTTGAGCCGTTTGCACGGCCAGTGCATCTTCCACCGTCTTACACAACGGCTTCTCTACTAACACATGCTTACCCGCTTCCAAGGCCGCGATCGCGATATGGGCATGCGTATTGTTCCATGTACAAATGCTCACCGCATCAATTTCCTGATCCGCAAGCAGCTCCTTATAATCGGTAAACACCTTAGTCGCGCCATACTTATCTGCTTTTGCCCGCGCGCGCTCCTCATTCAAATCACAAATCGCAACAATATCCGCTTCCTTGTTCTCAGCATAGCCGGCTAAATGATTATCTGATATCGAACCTGCCCCAATTAATGCTATTCTTACTTTACTCATCACGAACTCCGTCCCCTCTGCACCTTTATTTATTGTTAAACCTCGTTCCATATCCGTCTCGCATTTTCCAGTGCAAGTCGTGTACCTTCCAGACAATCTTCCATTCCTTCAAATTCAATCGAAATAGGCCCGTCATACCCTGCTGCCTTCACGATTCGAATCAAATCGTATAATGGTAAATCTCCCTGCCCCACAATCGCACCGCGCACATATTGCCCGTGTAGCGAACGGAACCATCCACCGCCAGGGTTGCGGTCAGCAGGTCGCAAATAAAAATCTTTCAAATGGACCATTGATGCCAAATCGATATTGTTAGCCACCGCTGTAAGTGGATTCTCATCAACGCAAATGAAGTTACCTACATCTAATGTCGTGCGGAAATTGCTGCGATCCACTGCGAGTACAAGCCTTTTTACACGTTCACTTGCCTGTACATAGAAGCCATGATTTTCAATCGTCGTCGTTATGCCATATGAGGCCGCATAGTCGGCAATTTGCTGACACGCTTCCACTAGCTGCGGGAAATCTTGCTCAAAAAACGCGTACCCCGTCTCTGCATGCGGGCGGCTCGCCACATCATGCCGCATATGCTTAATGCCTAGCTCATTTGCCACATCCACATGTGCCTTTACTCGCTCAATCTCTTTATCAAAAGCGCTTTCATTTAGCCCTGCAAAATTAGCCCCCATACAATAATTGGACAGCTCCAGTCCGATGTTGCCTGCCGTGTCCCGAATTTGCGTCACCAGTGCTGACTGTTCCAACAAATCGTATTCTAACGGCACAATTTCGGCATGTTCCGCTCCTTGTTCCTGTATCCACACAAGCACATCCGTCACCGACATCTGCTGGCGTTGCATCGCGGCATACAAGCTGTACGTACTTATTCCCAGTTTCAAATGAGTCACTCCTTTATGCGAAATGGTGTCAGGCTGTTGTCTTCTCCATTATAAAAAAGTGAACACAAAAGCCATTGCACTATATTCCAAAAAAGTTGGACTTTCTTCCACAAATCTCGGATGTGGATTTTGTACCTATATTTTCTAAGGAAAATGGAGGAAATTGAAATGTTTTGTCGTAATATATAAAATGAAGAAATTTAAGGAGGTTACATGTTGAAGAAACAATTGGTGTTATCGATGTTAATTGCCGTGTTCGCATTGAGCTCGATCGGCAGCAGTGTGTCCGCCGCTAACGCTGTAGCAAGTCCGAATACCGAAATTCAGCTGGAAAATGTAAAAAAGAAAAGCGGTACATCCAAATCGAAATCAAAATCAACAACCAAGAAAAAATCCAGCACAAAGAAAAAGAAAGCAAAGGTTCAAGAGACAACGGAAGTCTACTACAAGAACTGTACGGCTGCGCGTGATGCGGGTGCAGCTCCATTATACGAAGGTGATCCAGGGTATAGAACAAAGCTTGATCGCGATAAAGATGGAGTGGCTTGCGAGTAAATACGAGTATAACAAAAGAGCCCATTTCTCGGGCTCTTTTGTCACGACGCCTAGCTAATGCCAGGTGTGTGTTCGGCTGCCTCTGCTTCCCAGAAATCCAACTTGCCGGACCGAGGGCGAATGCCCGATGCGTGAAAATGTTGTTATAAGATGTCCCCACCTACAGAGCGTCACTTATTACTCTTAATTTCATGTCATTTCTTAAAATGAACCTCTAGTCATAAAAGTTTTTTCCATATCACATTTCCACCTTGACTTACTTTAACTTCACTTATAACTAATCTTGTTGAACTTAATAAATCTACAGCAACTTACTCATAATCTGTTCCTTCAGGAAGAACCTCAGTAATATATTCTTTTCCTTTATATATATGAAATAATTATTGATAAAGGATTATCCATTGTTACTCCTTGTCTATGTAGAAAGTGAGCTACTTATTATTTTTGCAATTTTGCGGGGATATTTCTTATAACGTTCTTGTATCTACGAACCCGAGAGGCTTAAGGCGCGCACGCTCCGGGTCCGACGGACTTAGCCTCGCAGGGTTGTTCGCTGATTCAACTTTCTAGCTTACAACCTCTTGCAAACCAAGGGTAGAGCCCTCAGTGTAGATACGGTGTTATGAGAAGACCTCGACTTCATCGAATTTACCAACAAAACAAGTAAATATAACAACGTCGTATTCGAAATATCAATACTTGTAGGGATTCTCACTAATTAAATTCTCGGTTATTATTTCGTAATACTTCCTGTCATTGATCAATAGGTGAAGTGGACTGATAACATGAACATTGATCCCTTTATTGTTTCCTTTGTACCGAATCATGCCTACACATATAATTATCAATTCTTTTTTCACTTTTAGTTCTTGATTTATAGTTGTCAAGAATGCTTCTAATGCCTCTTTTGTTGTTTTAGTTGGATCAGCATAGAAAGCCTGAGGCAAATAAACACTAATTGGATATTTTTCATTAACTAGATTAATATATGCGTAACCATCGTCTTCATGAAAGTGCACATGCCTAATTCTTCCGAAAATACACTTTCTATACCCTACATAGTCAGGGGTTATATGCATAGAATCAAGGCTAAAAATCCTTATTTTTGAACTTCCAAGGTCATCGATCTCTCCGTTATCAACTACTGCTATAGTATTAGCTTGATTGCCTTCCAATGTCTTTTTCGTTTTCAGTTTTTTGATTGGTATTTTTACCTTATCTTTTGATTTTAGGTTTTTACTCTTATTTGCTATTGTATTAATAATATGTTCATCCGTTACAGAAGCCGCTTCAATTACATCAAGAATTTTCTTTTTTTCAACTTCCCCTTTATATTGAAGATAATAAGGACAGTCTATATCGTGTAGATCTCCTTGACCATTCCAAGTACTATAAAATTTTTTTCCATCTTTGCGATGTGTAAATTTAATCATTGCATTGCACTCGTCACTAATACAGTACAGATGTCCTTGATATTTGGATTCATATAAATACTTATCAAGATGCTCATAAAATACTTCCTCTGTGTCCGAACCACTCTGATAAAATGCCCACTCTATCTTCATGTATCCACCTGCCTACTGAGGAATATTTATCTAGTTTAATTGTAACACATCTTTTCCCAGAAATTTCACTAACATTCGAATTTTTGAGGTTTCGCATAATGTTCTTGTATCTGCGAATCCGAAAGACTTAAGGGAGCAGCGCGACCGAGTACGACAGACTTATGGTTATCTCCTGATCCCATATTCTTTGAAATACTTCGGTCAAATTAAAGGGGCTTGTCCCCCGTAGTATGGATACGGTGTTAGCTGAGGTTGATGTCATCTCGATAAGCAATCAAAATAAAATGGAGTATGGGATTATTCCATACTCCATTCAATACCTAACCTTCAATAGAGGCAGCAACTTTTAAATCGATTGACTCTTGGTTGGTTTTCTTCTTTATTTTTATATCTTCAATAATACCACCAGGGATATTTAAAATGATAATTCCTGTAGATGAGAGTGAAGATAACTCTCTTTCTAAAATAGCCCATGTAATTTTTTCAATTATAGTAACCAGCGAGGGCACTAGCGATACAATATTCTCTATATAGCATATTTCAGCATCTGGCTTTACTTTATTAAAGTGCTCTTTAACCTCAGGAGCCACTCCCTTTGTAGCCCAAATAACCCCAGTTTCAGCTTCATAAATACCAAGTCTACTTTGGAATGCATATGCATGTCCAAGTGAAAATTGTGAATCCTTCAACTCAAAAAGGACAATCTCATCACCTATTGACACAATAGCATCAATTTCTTCTGGACCTTGAGTAATATTAACTAAAATATCTTGTTCTGATATCCCTAGATTAATTAATGTTTCAACTAAATTAATCGTCATCCATTTGCTTCCATCCAACATTCCGTTTGCTGTATCAGTGACCGCAAGATATTCTTCTACTGTCTCATCTGTAATTAATCTATTACAACGACTACACCTGATGCCGTGCTCCCCCATTAAATTGATGCTCTCCTTTACGGGAGCTTTGTTAATTTGTTCAGAAGTCTTTTTACACAAAACCACATATTCTGACCTAAGTAATTTTAGATCTATTAGTTTCTCAATAAACAAATTTATATCCAGAATTCTCTCGAATTTCGTCAAAACATCCCTTCTAAGTAATCCTCCTGAAGATTTTATTGACATGAGTATATTGAGTAAACTTGGATCATAAAGACTATTTGCAATATAATACTCTTCCTTAGAAAACAGTGGCGCAGTATATGTTTTACTGAGTTCATCAAATGTCTTACTAATACGTCTATACTCTTCCCATTGTTTTATTGATGGAATTCGCTTTTTAAAACATCCTAGAATTCTGTCAATTTCATCAAAGTCATTATCGATCAGTATAAAGCATATATCAATTGAGAATTTCGTATTTTTCGCTTTTTTCGAATCCTCCTCACTTTCCTCTCCTACTTTTAGTATGCAGTAATTTACATTATTAAAACGAAAAAAAGAATTCCAAGTATACTCATTAACACTTAAAAGTCTTCTTCTCAAATAATTAAACTCAAACATATGTCTATTTGTATTGTTATCATCATGCTCCACGTGGGGTATACCAAGTTCTAATTGAAATGTTTTCTTTGCTTCTTCAATAGGAAGAACATACCCCACACTGTTAATCGTTTCCATTAATTGAGAAATAATATTTTTAGAAGAAATATTAGATACTATGTAGTTCTTTATACTTAACACTAAAACCCCTCCCTTATTCTCGCACATTAATTATAATTCTATTTTCTTCTTCATACATCAATTTCAGCTAACGTTCCTGTATTCACGTCGTCCCACCGACTTAAGGCTCCGTCAGGACCTGTCCGCGATGCGGTTAGTCGGTACGAATGTGTCCGCTGAGTCCTCTTCACTGCCAGTCGCATTTCGCAGACCGAGGGCCAATAAGCCCGATACGTGAATATGTTGTTACCATATTCTTCGAATAGCTTTACTTAAACGTTCTTTTGTCTGTTTAGTTATTTATTTGTGAAATGATGTACTTTTTACTGGCGTAAACATAAGTTTTCGAAATCAGAAAGAACGCTTTCAGAAAATAAGCGAACTCAGTTATTTCATTCAAATTGGTTTCTAGTTCAACTTCATTTTCCTTTTTCGAGCGCCAACTAACTTTGATTTTTGGTTCTTTTATAGAAAAAGCAATGCTGAACCTCAAAAAAACATCATCACCTTTTAAATACCAATTTGATTCCGCATAAATCTCCAACATTAAGATATGGCTTTCGAGGATTGATACAAATGCAGATACTAGGTCATAATACAATTCAATATCTTGAATTTTAGGTACTTCAAACTCGTGTTCCATCTTATTTCGAATAGAATTCAATCTCGATAGTGATCTTGAACTAAACACCCCTGATTCACGAAGGAGTTCAAGCTTTTTATCAATACCTAGCCTTTTATTTTAAAGAACTTATATAAATTATACGAATAAAAGAATGTTTCAATTTGGCAATCCATAGCTCGTTTAATATGTGATACACAGTTAATTAAACTCAAATGATTATGTTTAGTTGAGACTAACTCTAGTTCAGCAAATTGAAGATAGTCCCTAGGGGAGAGCTCGAAAGGTGGTTGTATAATATCTTCACCAGAATAACTGTCATTTTCCAAACTAAAAAAATGATTTGTGAGAAATTGCTTCAGTATTTCTATTTTGTTCATGTGTTTCTCCTTTACGGTAATTTCCTCTAACGTTCTTGTATCTACGAACCCGAGAGGCTTAAAGAAACGCATGCGACTGGGTCCATCGTACTTAGCCTCGAAAGATTGTTCGGTGTTATCAAAAGTAATTGTCTTCCTCGAATTATCTGTATGTGTATTCTGATTTAATAATTTCCACTTTATATACATATAAATATTTTTAAAGGAATCCTTTCACTTCTTCAATTTGTGCTTTACATTTCGTTCCTATTATTTGCGATGGGACGCACTTCGTGTCTGGGGTTTAATGGAAGTTAGATAAATGATATTAAATCATCTTCTGTAACTCTGTACTCAAATACAACTGGCTCAGCAATTAACTCATCAATTCCATGAATAATTCTTACTTCTTGTTCTTCTGAAAAACCTGCATTTTCAAACCTCATTCCGTGCCGAAAAATTTCACCTACAACCTTCAGTGATATAAAGTCTATATTCGTATTTGTGAATTTTTTTTATATTCCTCAATTATTTTTTCTTCACTTAACTCATTTTTGATTACTTCTATTTGCCTTTGACTGTCGTAAATAACATCTTTAACTACGAACTCTTTATTTTCTGTTGATTTAATAGCATTAAAATAATCCAGTTCGAAACCAATAGCTACTCCTCTTCCATCGTTAGCGTATGACCTCCACTGTCTAAGAAGAGCACCATACTTTGAAAAGCACGCAATATGAGGTTTAAAAAATGCTCTGTCCAATATTCATAAACAGACGCAAGACTATCAAGATCAATTCGTTTGTTCTTTAGTGTCTCTTGTAATTGATGAACTATCCACGTTATCTCGGTACTATCGTTTGTTTTAAATGCTGACGTTAATCTTCTATTTATATTAGAAACAATACTTATGAAAGTATTTAAGCAACAGTAATGACATATTATTTCACCCATGATGTTATCCCTCTCCCTATGTTATTTACAATAGTTTCTGATAACACCAAATCTACAAATTTCGTGAACAAATCAACTTTAGTACGATTTACGAAGTTCGCAAATTGCCCCTATACTTACAATTTACGAAACATTAAACACGCTATATTATCAACACAACAACACCCACTCTCTCCCTTTACTCAACCTTGCTCCCTAGACCTAATTTCCTTCTATATCTCACATCCATAAAATGAGACCACACTACCGTTACAAAGTAAATTTTACCTGTATTTTCCTTTATATTCCTTACATCCCGTTTTACCAAAGTAAGTATTACACGGTGCTTGCGGCTATCAATTTGCTGTAACAAGCGTAGGACTCCTTCCGTTGACAACACTGTCAGCAACTTCTTTTCCGTTTAGGGTGTGTCCAACGTTTTGAAAAACCTACTTCCCCTTCCACAACACATAGACAGAAGTACAAAGAACTGATAGCTTGATTAATGTAACTATGCAATCGCTTCTATTCATGCAATTTCAACATATAACTCTTCACATTCAATGGGGTTACGGACTCCATCACGTAATCACCATGCTCTATGAATCGATCTACATGGCCTAAATAAGCTTTTTATGTTTTGAGACTTAATCCTTTTAGAACCACTTTTTGTTGCAATCTCACCATAGGCATGCATCCTCATGCACTACAACATTTTAATATGCTTTCACATATGTATTCGACATCCCCCATCACCCCTTCCTCTTTTTCCCACACAACAACATAAAAAAAGAGACACAGAGCTATCCTCTAATGTCTCCGATGCTTCCGGAAATGTATTGCTCCTTATATCCAATGTCAAAACGAATACGTCGTAACGCCGCTAGCAAATAAAGTCGTGTTTACAATAAAGGGAATGCCTTTCACGCTGAGCAGCAGATCAACAACAAGCATATGCCGCGATTAAGTTGCTCCGCCCTCTAACAAATGATAGGCTAATATTTATCAATCAATTGTTACGATTAAAGGAGCTTCTGCATGACGATGACGATTACACATCAACGGAAATTTATGATTTGGATGCTGCTTACCATCGTATGGATGGGGTTTATTTTTTATAAATCATCACAGTCCTACTCGGAGCAGGATTTACGTCCAGCCTTTGCCTCCTATATCGAGGCAGAAACGCTGCAAAAGTACATTCCGCACATTTCTTTTACCTATGACAATCAGCGTGTGAGCTGGGAAGAGCCTTATGACTTTGTTGAATTTTTTATTCGTAAAGCGGCTCATGTGGTATCGTTCGGATTACTATGCTTTCTGTCTATCAAAACGCTGTTAGCGACATCGTTACGAAGAGGAACTGCGATTCTTTTTGGAGGTTTTTTCTCATTCCTATATGCGTGCTCGGACGAGTGGCATCAATCGTTTGTCATCGGCAGGACAGGACATATTGAGGATGTGTGGGTCGACTCGATCGGAATTGTTCTGATCGTGCTCTTTTTTGCTTGGCGCACATTCGCGCAGCAGAAATCATCTTAACTCCCTACCCTCAACCACATGGCGGACGCATACGAACTTGCGACTTTCACGTCTTATATAACTCACCTAGCTCTTACGGCTATCCACAGCAGCTCCAAGAGGGGCGCTATGGATAGCTTTTTTTAGCTTTTGGGCTAACGTTCCGACATACCAACTTCCATAGCTTGCGGTGCTAACACTTCTATTTCCGAAGTTTACATCTGACTTTCCGCATAATAAGACTGTTTCGACTTCTGGTATACGTTTACGAACAAGCCAATCGAAATCAAAACGGCCATAAGCGCAAAAATCATACACACAAGCTGCAAATCAAACCATTCTGCCATCAATCCTAGCGTAGATGTAGCTATAATTTGCACAACACTTTGAAACATACCTTCCGTACTCCCGAATCGCCCCATAATAGACGTAGGCACATTATTTTGATAAAACGTGCTGTATCCGGTATTTGAAAAAGACATCACAAATCCTAAGAAGACAAAGCTGAACGTAGCCGTCCAAAATTGAGAAGATAAATAAAACATCGCATAGCCGAGCGTTGAAAATAGCATACCTACCGCTAAATACGCTTGGAGCGAGAATCGATTTGCCACAATGGCTGATGCCGCAGCACCGAGCAGCGCTCCCACTCCTGCTAGACTCACAATAAGCCCATAAAGCTGGTCATCAAGGTGTAAGTATTGCTTAATGTACGTCACTTCTTGCGAATCGAGCGCGAAGAAAATCATGATTGCGCTTTGATACAGCAAATAAATGCGGATAAAATAGCGCGAATCTAGCATAAATTGCTGCACAAGCTTCCAATCTTCTAGTATGACTCGCAGACGAACAGGCTCCCGCTTCGCTAGATTCTCATCCACCACATTTGGCAGCATGCTGATCAGAAATGCACATATAAAGAAGCTGACCGCATTTATAACAACACACCAAGCGGTCCCGATCGTAATAATGAGTACGCCTGCAATCGCTGGCCCTAGGAGAAATGAGCCTGAAGTTAGCATACTCATCAGCGAATTGAATCGCTTGCGCTCATCTGGTGCAACTAACTTTGTAATATAAAAGGTTGAACTCGGGCCGAAAAAAGCTGACGCTAAATTAGCAACGAACATAATGACATATATCGCCCATATCGACGACATCAATGGAATGAGGAAAATTAACGCTCCCCGAATAACGTCCGCTAGAATCATCAAATGCCTTTTGTTCATACGATCAATGACTGAACCTGCCCATAAATTCGTAAACAGCCTCGCAATGGGCCCGATTATGTATAACCCTGCTACAGCAGCTGCTGAATTCGTCATATCCAGCACTAAAATGTTCAACGCAATTAAGTAGATCCAGTTGCCAAAATGAGAAACCCCAATTCCACCTAACAGTAAAGCATGCTGCTTCCATCTCCCCATCCCGTTATCCACTAATCCGCCCACTTTCCTCTTTGTTGATGGTGCATAGCCTCACCTGTTAGAGAACAGTTTAGTGGATAAATCAGGAAATCACAAAGTTATATTTGGAAAATCGTATTGAACGGCATCCATATAAAAATAGCTGCCGAGCGTTTCTCGACAGCCTGAGAAGAACAGAATACACCTTCTGTTCTTCTTCTCCTGATAAAAAAGGCCCCTACTTGAATAAGTAAGGGGCCCGTTTTAATTAATTTGTTACGATATCCAAATCTAACAAAAGAGAAGCCTCGCCTCTAAAACCAGTGTCATGGTTATACGTATACGTTTTGTTGTTATTCCCTGTTATTTGAATCCATACAGAAGCCTCTGTTATTTTATTATTATCAAGGAAGTCATAGTTATAAAACTCTGCGCTACCTTCTTGAACAACTTTAACTGCATCATTTCCTGAATATCTGTAAGAAGGGGCACTTTTGTGAGATTTTTTAGTAAACCAATTTGTTCCCAGAGAGGATGGTTTTGCAGCCCAAGTAGTAAGATTGTTGCTAGAAAAAGATACAATAGAGCCGTTAATCCCCCATGTTAAATCTACTTGCAAAGAAGCCAATGAAGCATTAATCGGTTGAGGATCCGTAACCGTTCCCTTTACCCAAGCTGTCCAGTACGATGTAGCAAGCTGCGAATTCTCAGTGTTTTGTTGACTAGCATTGATCTCCCTCGTATCAGCAGCGCTTAATCCTTCAAGTGTAGTTTTATATGTACCTGTTTGTCTGTTGACAGTGATATGATATTTTTGTGGCTCGCCATTCGTCGGTCTGGTCCCTTTAATACTTACACGATCATAACCGTTAGCGTCTTTATACACCTCAACTTTGTCTAACACCACTTCACTTCCATTCTCTGCTGTGAGAACAGAAGCAGTTACTGCTTTAGCTGAGACAGATGAGACAGGTGAAACCAAACTTAAAGATAGTACTAGTGAAAAAACAAAGCTCATAGACAACCATTTCTTCATAAAACCTACCTCCTAATTTATGTTTCTTCCTTCCTTTTTTTAGTATATTAAGTTCAAAAGACTTTGTCTATAGCGTTAATGATCTAATATTGTCCTTCTTTGTCGAATACTCGCTAATCCAAACTCTTATTCTCAGGGTCTCTTATGATAGAAAAAACACTATCCCTTTGAACAAAAAAAACCTCTTCGCCTCAACAATAATATTGTTGAATTCGAAAAGGTACGTAGCAGCACATCACATATTCATTTTCTTTTTCTTTTTCTTTTTCAAGAAAAATAGTGTAACAATCTGAATCAATGTGAAAAAAGCAAACCAATTCCACAAACTAGGTATTTTGCTCAGTCCCACATAAAACATAAAGGGAGATAACCATACAAGCGTAACAAGGTTCAGAACAAACCTATTGAAGATAATGGACAACAAGTTAATAACAGCAGGCAATCCTAACACGAACAGAATGTTCCTCTGCTTGACCCAATCCATTTCGAACTCATTATTATAAGGATTGGCATAACAAAAAATAAACAAAAAAGATAAAATACCTAAGGATGACGCAATACCAACATACTTTGCTGAAATTTTCATCATAACCACCTCGATTTCATCTTACACATTATTTTACGAATGTGAATGAGAAACGTTGTGTCCGACATTTCACATCAACCTTACTTAGGCTACAACTTCTCTGGCGATTGCAAGCCGATCAGACGCAAGCCATTGCGCAGCGTAATTTGGACACATTTTACAATGGATAGCCTTGCCGCCCGCAATTCAGGCTCGTCCACTAGGATTGGACAATCGTGATAAAAACGGTTAAACGCTTGCGCCAAATCAACCAAATAACGGCTCACAATGGACGGCTCCAACTTCACCATCGCCTGCTCGATACGCTCCGTAAACAGATACAACTCTTTAAGCACTTGTGACGTAGATTGCTCTTGAAGCAACGCAGGCGCAAACGGCACATTCTGCTCTGGCAGATCAATACCCTCTCCGCCATTCGCTTTCCGCAAGACGCTGCAAGCTCTAGCATGCGTGTACTGCACGTACGGCCCCGTCTCCCCTTCGAAGTTAAGGGCATCTTCCCAAGAGAACACAATATCCTTAATCCGATTTGCACTCAAATCGTTAAAAATAACAGCCCCGACACCCACCTGCCGCGCCACTTCCTCTTTATTTTCCAAATGAGGATTTTTGGCTTCGATGATGGATTGAATTTTAGCGATGGCTTGCTTCAGCAAATCATCTAATTTAACGACGTTCCCCTTGCGGGTCGACAGGCTCATGCCTTCCAGACTAACGCGACCAAACGGAACATGGATCAGATCCTTGGACCAGTCATATCCCATTAACTCAACAATTTTGAAGCATTGCTGAAAATGGAGATTTTGGGCGTAGTCCGTTACATAGATCACTTTATCAAACTGGTAGTGCGATTTTCTGTAAAGAGCGGCCGTGACATCGCGCGTATGATAAAGCGAGCTACCGTCCTTTTTGAGCATCAGCGCAGGGGACATATTGTACTCATCCAACTTGACGAGCCAAGCGCCATCATCTTCGACGAGCAAGCCTTTAGTGCGCAGCTCTTCGATGACAGGCCCCATTTTATCGTTATAGAAACTCTCTCCAGTGAAAATATCGAATTGAACGCCCAGCAGGTCGTATATGTTTTGAAACTCCTTAAGACTAACGTCTATGAACCACTCCCACAGGGCTAAAGCTTCCTTATCGCCTGCTTCCATCCGGACGAACCACGCACGGGCTTCATTTTCCAACTCTGGATTCGATTCAGCTTCATCGTGGAACTTCACATACAAGCGCAGCAGCTCATCAATCGCTCCGGTCTCCACTTGCTGCTGATTGCCCCAGCGTTGGTAGGCCACAATTAACTTGCCAAATTGAGTTCCCCAATCCCCAAGATGATTTACGCCGACAACATCGTAGCCCAAATACGCAAAAATGCGGTACAGCGCATTACCGATCACCGTCGATCTCAAATGCCCAACGTGAAACGGCTTCGCGATATTCGGTGAAGAAAAATCAATCACAACAGTTCGACCTTGCCCGATTTGTTGCGCACCGTAACGGTCGCCCGCTGCAAGAACGCTGTTCACGACTTCATGAGCAAATTGTGAGCGGTTCAAAAAGATGTTCAAATACCCCGCAACCGCATCTACACGCTCAATGTCGTCACCGTGTATGGTTTCTTTTAATTCATTAGCAATGTCTTGCGGCGATTTGCGCAGCAGTTTGCTTAGTTTGAAACAAGGCAGCGATATATCGCCCATGTCTGGATTCGGTGGATATTCGAGCAATGCCAAAATGTCATGTTCTTCGACTGCTTGTATAAATGAAGAGAGTTGATGAGCAACGCGTTGTTTGTAGTTGTGCATTGTAATTTCACCGATCCTTTATGGGTTGTATGCCAAAAAAACAGCGTGACACAGGTGTCCGTGCATGAATTAGGAAATATTATACACAGTTTGTCTGTGGAGGACAACTTGATATTGTGGAAGAAGAGAAACTTGAATTATACATTCTGAAAATATAATTATTTACTTTTAAGGAATGTATTTACTAAACGTTTTGAACATGTTATGTTCAATCTAGACCATGCTTACAACTTAATCGCATCCCAAATTGATTAAGGAGAGTGTGCAATGAAAACAAGGTTATTATGTTTTGTCGCTCTGGCTACAATGCTTACTGCAATTCCTGTCTCTGCTCTTGCTCCGTTAGACTCCAAGCCGATCCGTTCATCCGTACAAAAAGAAGATATACGTATACAGGCGCTTTTAATCAAAGAGGTTGGGTTCATTCCTTCACATGGAGAAGTTCAACTCGAGTTTTATTACAATCACACTTTTGGAAATGAAATTCGATACACGTTGCGGGATGAGAACAGAGCCGGAATGACGATTAAAATATACAATCAAGACAACAAACAAGTTGCTACGGCCAAAACGACTAAATTTAATAATTATTTTGTGAATAGAACGTTTAGACCACCTTCAAGTTATGACGGAAAATACCGACTCATCATCGTTCCTGATGATGGTGGCAGTGGATATAAATACGATATTGGTATCAGAGCGTTTTAGCAAACAAGAGAATTGGATAATCTCATTTTAAAGTCTTTAAAATAACTAATAATCAAGAGCCGCTGAGGGAGAGCCCTTCACGGCTCTTGTTTGTATTGGTACTGACATAAACCTGCATACCTCTGATGCTGAGAACACAACATAGTAAGCGGTTACAAAACAATGTTTACCGTCCCCAATTTAACTATTCCCAAGGCAAGACAGGCCCGCCTTGCGAACCATTTCCCTCCGCCTGACTGCTCACTAGCTGCGTAACGGCCGCATCTGCCGAGCCTAACAAGAAAGCAGCTCCCATACATGTGACAAGCAATGAGCACCATAGTTTTTTTCTCATCATCCATTCGCTCCTTCGTTTCATTTGTTTGACTTCTGTTCGTTCATGCGCTGTAAAGTTCGTCGCGAACATCGTTATGGAATATGCGTATGAGGCAACATTTTAAGAAATTCGCGTATTGGCAAAAATGTTTTCGCTTTAATTTACATATATGGATATGTTACGAAGGATGTGCATCCATGATCGAATGAATTTGCCGCTCACCATACCTAAATGTTGAACCCTAGGCTTGTTCGATTGTATGGTTGTATAAGCTGCTCGGTTTAGCTCACTGTCACGGTACGTTATGTCGATGTGGAAGTAAGTGTATTGTAAAGATATTTCTCATTTTGTAGAGGGTGTGATCGGTGTCTACTCTATCTTTTCTTAATAGTAATGCATAAATGAACATATGTAAATTATTTCATTTTTCGACACTTTTCGGGATCATCATTAATAGTATTCGCCTTTTTTTGTGAACAGGACAGGGGTAATTGTTGAGATATCTTAATAAAACGGAACAGTTTTTCCTTAAAAAGGGGTTGGTTTCGCATGGTTAGGAACTTTAAAAATGTGGGGAAACGATGCTGAAATATTGGGCAAATCCTAGCTACACGGGGAGGTGGAGCTACGTTGTGGCATGATGCACACAACGCAAGTGGGCAGAGGAATCTAGCATGTTGTAAAAAACGCGTCTACTGCGAATGTACGACATTTTGTGTCGATCGGAGGATGTGTTCATGTCAAAAAAAGTAGAATAGAAGTTTGTATTTGTTGTTTTGATTCCTCAAAACCTTATAAAGATAACTTCATACCTTCGTGAGTAGACACAAATCCTAGACGTTCATAGAAACGATGAGCATCGGTTCGTTGCTTATCTGTTGTTAATTGAACTAACCCACAGCCATATGCCTTGGCAGATTCGATCGCGTAGCGAAAAAGAGCCTCTCCAATACCTTTCCTGCGATACTGCTTATCCACACGGACACCCTCAATTTGAGCCCGTGTCATACCTAATCGAGCAAGTCCTGGTACGAATGTAAGTTGAAGACAGCCAATGACCTCGTTGCCTTCTACGGCAACAATGATTGAATTTCCTGCCTGCTGTTCGATTGCTGAGAAAGCATCTATGTACGCTTGAGGTAATGGAATTTCAAATCGTTCTCGACTTATTCCAAGCTCATCATCAACCAATAAGCGCACAATTCCTTCGAGATCACTTCGTAATGCGGTTCTTATAACCATCCTAATCGCTCCCCTTCGTCAATAACAACAGTAATGAAGCTAATCTAGCGCTTTA
Organism: Paenibacillus sp. 481; assembly: GCF_021223605.1. Taxonomy (NCBI): domain Bacteria; kingdom Bacillati; phylum Bacillota; class Bacilli; order Caryophanales; family Paenibacillaceae; genus Paenibacillus; species Paenibacillus sp. 481. The sequence continues at coordinate 3,573,229 of NZ_CP075175.1, read as the reverse complement.
ATTATCCGTCTTATATCTATTCTTTAAAGGTGCGTTACAAACCTAATTGTAATATATATCAAACGGATACAGAAGCCGTTATTTGTAAATGTTTAGGACAACATTGCATTCCAGCAGATACGTATCCCTATACCTATCCCTGTACCTACACACAACAAAAAATTGTCGTCGATCCCTCGGGATTTAAGCTGCAATGCAGATCGACGACAATTTTTATAAGAGCTTATCCTAGCAGATAGAAACATCCCATAAGGACACTGTACACTGGCTAGTTTATCTGATTGAAGAATCTGATAGGATGAGCTACTTGAGATGAAAGAACCTCACGGCTTCCGCCCCTTTTGTTAACAGGGTGCCGTTTAATGTAGCTTGCTGTCCTGAACTCGTTGCGGAATCTTCCAATTCCAAAAGTCAGAACCATTAGCGGCGATTACATGCCCAAGCCATTGAGCAAAATTCATTTGCAAATAGTCGCTAACCCAACCGTTATGATCCGCCAAGTATAACCCGTCTATGGTGTCTCGAATACAGATCTGCGTGGATGCATTGCAGGCTATGGTCAGATGGTGAAGTGAATTTTTTTGCAGCTGCTCAGCAAGCTGTTCTAGCCCGAATATTTCAAGGCCACGATCCGAACCCACACTAAATAACCTAGCGCCATTATGAAGCTTCACAAATTCGATGTAGTCACTTGGAAGGATGAATCGATATTGATCATAAAAAGCACGAAGTTGAGCTGTCGATGCTGGTGGATGGAATGAGAATCTAGCCACATGCCAGATGCCATAAACGTTTGGAACAACTAAGGAATAGCGCTGTAGCCGCTTTTTCAGACCTTGTACAATATCGACGGTTCTATACAGGTTGTCCACGATTAGTCCCCATTTCTTGTTGCATGTGATGATTAAAGGGGTTTCAAAAATGTAGCTCCATCTTCATCCGTTCGACATGAGAATCCTAGTTGCTGTGCAAATTGCTGTATAATAAAGTTGAATTATTCGTTTAACGGCTGTGTTTATTCCCAGTAAACACGGCCTTCAATTCGTCATAAGCAACATCATTTTTCTCAAAAAAATGCTTCCAATCAAAGTGCAGCGCTCGTCCAATTCGCTTTGCTACTTGCACGCTCGGATCACGCCTACCAGATTCAATGTTGCAATAGGAGCTGCGGTTAATGAACGACATTTTGGCGACTTCCGTTTGCGTCTTAGCTCCACGATGGTGTATCAGCCAATTCCGAGGATTTTTCATTGTAGAACCTCCTTGTACTTGGTTTTCGTCATCGTATTCATTTGAAACTGCAACACATACACATCCAATTCTTGGCTGATTTGTACGACGCGCTCATCGGTTAAGCTGTCGTACTCGTCCACAGCTTGATTTAACCGCTTTTTTAGCGTGTTCATTTTAAACAACAACATCTCTTCACTGCTGTATTGTACCAAGCACATCTTGATCACCTCCCATTCACATCACATATTCACTAGCTGTATCAATAACCCGAGTCTATTGGATGTTTCCTTAAATGCCTCTTTTTTTCTTTAGTGGCAACGAATACTACTATTCACAACAAAAAGGAGTGTCTAGATAGACACTCTCAGCTTGTCAAGAAACCTCTGTTTGTTCAGTCAAAAGTTTCTCTTCATTGAGATAACGGCAAGCAGCTTCGCACTTAGCGGTTGGTGGTCAGCTGATCCCTTGTGCCCTAACCGCTGGTGGCCAGCTGATTCACTGTGCCTCCTCTCCTAACGGTCGCCACAGTTGTTATTTCGCGAATATGAACCCATTCAACATGTAACGGTTATGATGGCGCTTAATACGATGAAAACAGCTGGATGTTGAATGAAACTGGAGAAATAAGCTCACCTGCAACCGTTAAAATTTAAAACGAGGTAAATCTGGCGATATAGCCCCTATGGCAACCGTTAAGAACTAACTTCGCTTTCTCGGCAGCCTGAAGTGTCTAGATAGACACTCTCAACAGGGTTCAGTGCAATACTGAACCCTGCCTTTTATTGTATACTCCAACCATTATCACCATTGAATGTGGAAATATCATTTGTCACGCTTGGAGCCAATGCAAAGAACAAACTCAACACCAACACCAGCTTAATGTAGCGATTTTTCACCTTTGCTTCCCCCTCAATTTGAATTCGTTTTGCAACGAGTATAAAAATTTTTAATCATTGTAACCGTTTCCATATCAATCTCTTGATTGTTCTGTGTAAACAGATCAAACACGGTGTACATGCACTCACGTTCTTTTTGAATGTCATTCACTTGAGCGTACTTGAACGCACTTTCCAAATAGCTACCTACTACATCCTCATGCTCTTTCATTTTTATTCTCGCGTAGTAATCTCCTTTAAGTTTGTAAAAATGAGCCAGCTCAGAACGTTTAAGTGGTGCTGTATAGGTAATCGCGGTGATTTTTTCATCTAGCTGTAATAGATCACCTATCGCTGATAATTGATCCTTTTCTAAATAGAGGATCAAGAGTTGGTTGACCACATGTACAATAAAATCATCTTTGCAATTTTGGAGGCATTCTTGAAATTGTGCGATGGCCAGTTCCGTATTGCCTCTTTTTGCTGTTAACATGGCGGTCACTAGTCTTACATTGTCAGTCACACGATAATGAGCATATTTCCGGTATTGATTCAAATATTTTTCCGATAAATCGTAAGCCCCTAAATACAAATAAGCATCTTGTAAAATTCCAACCGCATTAATCGTAAATTCACTATCTGAATTGTCCAAGTAAATCGCATTTTTGCAAAAATCAATACTTTCTTCGTACATTTGCAACGTGTAAGCATGAATGCCAAGCTTAAAATACAAACTGATACGCTCTTCTGGCGATAGCATATCCACATAATTTAGAATGTATTTTCCAGTCTCGTATGTGGTGTACAGCCGACTAAAATCATTGCGTTCGATGACGTACTTTTGATATAAAGATTTCGCTAAATAAGGCATCACGCCGTGACCACGTGTGTAGCAAATAATGACTTCGTACATCACAAGCTGTAAGGTAGAATTGTTAAGCGCTATCGAGGTGTTATACAGCTTCGTTATGGCATCATAGCTGTCTTGTCGCGGTGCTTCCAGAAATTTGGTCGCCACTTTGGATACGAGTAGCGGGTCTTCCTCTTGCTTACGGATAATTTCTTGCAATAAGGTGTACAGTACGTCTGCCCGATGTTCATTTTGTATATAACATGTGACTGTATCCTCGAACGAAATATTTAAGGCTTGTGCAATGGGATGAATGGTCGAAAATTCAGGCTGCTTAACCTCCCCATTTTCAATTTTGGAAATCGTTCCTTTGTTAATGTTCGTTATGTCTTGTAACCGGCCTAACGTGACGTTCACTTCATTTCTACGTTGTCTAAGGAGGTCGCCTATTGATGGATACTTTAGCGAGCCCATGGACATATTTATGAGCCTCCTTGAAACAAGATTTGTTCATACGGTTCTGCTGTTCTTTTATGTTAGTTTGTGTTGACGAAATGAAGAAAAAAGCATTTTACGACATCTACTGTTCGATATTTCATAAAATTACGAATAACGACGGCGGCATTCGCCGTGAACCTCCTTATCTTGTTAAGGATGAACTCTAGTGAATCAACTACACTAAAGTTTCTACTATTTGAATCTAACTGAGAGTTTAAACTAGGTTTCGAAGAGATGTGATTTTGCGAAAAAATTGAAACGGGCTTTGTAGCTATAGCGGAAAAGGGTGGCGAAAATTCATGTAAACGTGCAGTTAATTAAAGGAGGGCTGATGTTTGATTAGAAAAGCCTGCTAATGCGCAGGAATTTGACTCATAATAAGCCAGATGGTTTGCTTTGTAGAGGAAAAGGATGCATATTTACAGCCATTTTACATGGACGGTCACTATGGAATAAAAATAGATGCACAATCGCAGGCATTTCATTTCCTAGCACGGTAGAATCGGTGGGCAAAAGCCACTGTTTGCGCCATTGCAGAGACAGTAATAGAGGTTTCTATATTTTTGAGGTAAGTATACATATATTTAAGAAAGTGGGTGATTTGAGTGGTTATATTATTTTTTCTTGTAGTTCTTATCTTGGTATATCTTTATGTCCGAAAAAAGCTGATTATTTAGAATTAAAGTGGTCAGACAAAATGATCAGTTTCCTATCACTTTTTCTGATTATCTGCTTTGCCTGTGCTGTAGTCGTATTCGTGGAAATGGGGATTATCTATCTTGCATCCATATTAGTGGGTGGAATTAATTTCAAAAGCTCATTGTCTTTCGTTTGGGCAACGACCTTGATTATACTGATCAGTGAAATTGTGCATTTAATTCTCCGTGTTACTATAAAGTTCTTTTTTAAAAGAATTCCAAATTGGTTATTGGAATTGTGTATATTACCAGTTTCGATAGGAATCATTTATTTTATTCCACTCTTATTTCATTCAGAAGTCTCATTGTTAGCTGCATTCGTCATTACTGGAATAATGTTTGTGACGAATTGTATGCTTAAGGAAAAATAATCATACGGGACGTTGACGAGATTGGGCCGAAACTCACGGCAACTGATGTCAGCAGAAAATAAAGTGTTTTCTTAGTTTATCAAGAGCTAAATATAAAAAAGTCAGATAAAATAAAGGGTTCCGCATATTAGTCATGAATAATATGTGGAACCCCCCTTTATATTTAACTATCGTCTCCCGTTAGCTCAATAGTCTTATCTTTTAATTAGAGTCGCTGCTTATAGTTGTGAGGCTTGCCGAACACCTAACGCAGTGACGTCCCGACGGGCTTAGGGGCTGGATGTGGTCACTCGCTTCTCAGAGTGACCCGGAGCGTCAATATGGTGTTAGCCGAAGGAAGTTCTGGAAGCAGCCATTGCATTTAAGGCGTTCTCAAAATAGCTATATACTTCATCTGCAATTCCCAGAAACTCTTCAACAAGTACATTACTATCCAAGTAACAAGCATACAGATAATCAACTAAAGCGGAGTCAATCTCACAATAGTTTAATATGGCATTCTTCATCTTAATAATGTCATCTTGCCATACACCTGCATCTTCTAAAACCAAAGAGTATAATGCACGAATTAATCTCTTAGAGTAACCTTTAATATATCTAGTTTTCATTGTGTTATCACTAGCATTAGAAAGTAAACTATGTATACGATCTACTTCCTCCTTGGTCTCTGTATTTAAGTCTAAAATGAACTCTGGAGAAATAACTATCGGTGGTACTTTTTCACCAACGTCATGACCATATATGCAAACACAAATTATCTTTACCCAAAACCCCCACTCATTTGGTCTACTTAATACATCGTCAATCGAGCAAATTATCGTATCAATCTTAGTTACTACTGGATATTCTTCCAAAAGCCTGTCTTTAATATTTGACAATCTTTCGTAATCAATATCTTTGGGATTTACACATACAATAGTAAAGTCTGCATCTGACTTAAAAGGTTTAGCAGTTCCTTTTGGAATCGAGCCACACATATAAATGCTATGAATCTTACCTTTAAATTCGGTAAGTATATTATCTATATACTTATCAACAAAATCCTTATATTCACTTTGTATTACAATTCTATTTATAACTTTTTCTAATATCATATAGACTCCTCCTAAACTAAGAACTTCTTTCGGCTAACGTCTTTTTGCGAACTTCGTAAATTCGTCATGACTTAAGTTATTCGCGAAACCATTCAACTATCCTGCCAGTTAGTTGAGCAAAGAACCGCAATAAGACAGTTTCTTCGGTATTTCACTTGTTGCTCAAGTATCCTACCTAGTTCAACTCAAGCACAAGAGGGAAGAGCATTGTGTCAGATCTTTTGATAGACCTCCGCATACGAAAACTTAAGATGTAGGAATCCCTTGTATTTACTATGACCACCTATAAACACCTGTCTTGCCAGTTTATCTACCATATCGTTTTGGATCTCTTGAATACGGAAAAAGTAATCATATAGGTTTGTTACTACTGTGATTATAAGATTCACTGATTTTTCTGTTCTTTTCGCTTCAATCTGATGCAAAGGAGTAACTTTCCCGCTTTCAAACGGATTACGCAACCACCCTACAAAGTCAGCAAGATCCTTAACTCCTACTTCTTTATAATCTATCTTCCGCTCTTCAAGATAAGTGAAATACTGTTTTAATGCATAGCAATAAGTTTTCAGTGTGTTGTTGCTTTTACCTGTCTGATCCAGGTATTTTAAATACTTCATCACGGGAACAACTGGAACACCTATCTCATCCAACAGCAAATATCTCTTTTTATTATCATTAAGAATTACTTCTTGTACTCTCACAGCGCCACTCCCAACGAAAGCATTTATCCTCAATATATTAAATAATTTATACTGAATTTTTAAGCCATAGTTAATAATTCTTTTAAACAAAAAAATAGAGGAGATTAGCTCGTATATTGAACTAACCACCCTCTATTTACGTTACTACAATTAACCTAGTCTAACACTTTATTTTTCATTAATTATACTATAATGATTAGAGGATAATATGTTCAATATGAGAGCATACATCCTCTATTTTTATATATGATAGATTTGTTATTTAGATTTTGAAAATAGTATCTACTATGTATATAATGTGAGAATTAATAGAACATTTGTTTTGATTTGTGGAGGACGTAGCCCATAGCGGGAGGCGAAGCGAGGTTTAAACCGAGCGTAATCAATTATGTTTTGGATGGTGAAATTCTATGAGAGTACAAGAAGTTGTCTTAGAAGAAAGCATCAAACGATATATGTTGGTAGATGGGGACGGCTTACCTGTAATCCCTGTATTAAAATACCTTAAATACCTAGATCAAACGGGGAAAAGTAGAAATACATAGAAAACATATTGTTATGCATTAAAGCAGTATTTTGTTTACTTAGAGGACACAGATAAAGATTATCAGCATATTCGGTTTGAAGACTTGGTAGAGTTTGTTGGTTGGTTACGAAACCCTTTTGGAAGTATTAAAGTAACTCCCTTAAACCCGATAAAGGCAAAAAAGACAGAAAAAACCATTAACTTAACAGTTACGACCGCGCGGCCTATCTCAAGAACATTCATAACCAGCGGAAGGCAACTACTGCGGAGAATGTAGATCAGGCGATTAAACGCCTTATACGAGCTGGTGAGAGCATCAATTTCAACAGCGTGTCCAAAGAGTCTGGTGTCTCGAAGGCGAGCCTATACAATCATGAAGACATTCGGCAGCGGATCGACTCCTTGCGCCAACAGCAGTCCAAAGCTCCCACTCCAAAGCAAGTAAAGCGCGAGATGAATGAATCCAGCAAGGATGTGATCATCGAAACATTAAAACGTAAAATTAAAACAATAGAGAACGAAAACAAAGAATTACGTGAGCAGATGAAAAAGGCTTACGCCCAGGTTTATAATAAATTTTAAAACATCATTAACGGGAAGGATAATTTAAGATTATTCGCACTGAGCCTTACCATAAGTGACGGCGAAAAGTTGAGTTGAAGGTTGAAGCTTCGATGGTAAATCTATGAAGAAGCGCGTAAAGACCCAACTCATGTGGAATCGGTCATATATGCCGAGACGAGACCTTTATCAGGAATAGTTCTCCATCATTTGATATAAATAATTTCGAAAGTCTTCAACATAGGTTTTGGGCTCTACAACTTTTAGATGAGTGCCGAAGCTTGCTAATAATTGAAATCCCATACGATTTTGAGGGACATAAAGGGTTGCTAATAAAAATCCAGAACTATGGTCTTCAATACTTCTTCTACCGTACCTTTCGATGATTTGATCTTTTATGCTGGGCGATATCCGTGCCTTAATCGTGACGAATTGCGGTACATAACTTGCTTCGTGTCTTTGCTCGGACCAATCGTCTCTAGGATGAAACGCGCGTTCATCCATAGTAATAGGATCGATCCGAGATAACTTGAATGTTCGATATCCCTGTCGATGTAAACAGAATCCTTTCAAGTACCAACTCGATTCGCTAAAATGCAGCTCATAGGGCTCGACCATTCTGTTCGTTACAGCCCCATCTTTATCTGTATAATCAAATGAAACCAGCCTTTTCTTTAAAATGGATTCTTGACATGTCTTTAAGGTTTCAAGAATCTCGGACCGACCTTCCCAATTATAAAACGACAGTTGAATGGTACGATTCAGAGACAATGGACTAACCATTGCCTCTATTTTTTTAATCGTTCTTTCAACTTCTTCAGTAAGTAGAATTTGTTCCAATCCGCCGAGTGCAGTTAATATATTCTGTAAATCGGAGCTGCTTAAAAGGCGTTTATCAACCTTGTATTCATCCATTATGCCGTAGCCGCCTTTGACCCCAATGACAGAGTAGATCGGGATGTTAGATAAGCTCAATGTTTCCATATCGCGAAGGATCGTTCTTTTGGAAACATTGAATAGTTGTGAGAATTCCTTTGTAGAAACAACCTCTTTTTTCAGCAATATCATGATAATCGAAATGAGTCTCTCCGCTTTATCCATAATTACCCTCTTTTTTCTGCATGATTTCAGAACGGTGCCATATAGATGTCACCTTTTGTCCATTATACTACATGTATCACAAGAAGGAGGTTTTGATTTATGTTTAATCCAACCGATTTTCCCAAGCCTACCCTTATTTCAGTCAACGGTGTGGATCTCGAAGTCTTTGAAGCAGGCCGACAAAATGCTGGAAAACCCATTGTCCTCTGTCACGGCTGGCCAGAGCATGCCTTTTCTTGGCGACATCAGGTGGCCACCCTTGCCGAAGCGGGCTACCATGTCATCGTCCCAAACCAGCGGGGTTACGGCAACTCATCCCGTCCGACCGAAGTAACAGACTATGACATTGAACACTTGTCGGGTGATCTCATCGCACTTCTCAATCACTACGGATACGAAGACGCCACCTTTGTCGGTCATGATTGGGGTGCAATGGTCGTTTGGGGACTGACCTTATTGCATCCAAAACGTGTAAACAAAGTGATAAATCTGAGCTTGCCTTACCAAGAGCGCGGAGAAAAACCCTGGATCGAGTTCATGGAAGAAATACTTGGCGGCGACTTCTACTTCGTCCACTTCAATCGACAGCCAGGCGTCGCGGACGCCGTATTGGAAGACAATACGTTCCGGTTCCTTCGCAACCTGTACCGGAAGAACGAGCCTCCCACAGAGCCTCAGCCAGGTATGGTGTGGATCAATCTCGCCAGAGCAGAAACACCACTGGGTGAGCCTTTGATGAGCGACAGCGAGCTGGCCGTTTTCGTCTCCGCCTTTGAAACATCAGGGTTCACGGGCAGCATAAATTGGTACAGGAACCTTGACCGCAACTGGCGCTTATTGGCGGAGGTGAACCCAATCATCCAACAGCCGACCCTCATGATCTACGGCGACCGGGATTTGGTCCAGAGGTCTGAAAACCTGACAAAGTTCGTGCCCAATGTGGAAGTGGTCAATCTGGATAGCGGTCATTGGATTCAGCAAGAAAAGCCGGAAGAAACAAACCAAGCGATTTTGAAATGGCTGGAACAGCAGGATGCCACCTAGTCCCAAGAGCGTTTCAAGGTTGAGCCTGCCCTCCGGCTTGACCGGAGGGTGGAATGAGATAATCCTCTGAAAAACAACGAAGGAGCTGCAGTGACAGCTCCTTCGTTGTTTTTCGCCGATAGACCCGTTAAGCTGAACCGTATCACTAGTCATTAAACTAACGGGAAACGATAGTTTAACAATAAGGGGTTTCACATACTAGATATGTCTAATATGTGAAACCCCTTATTTAATCAAAGTTTTTTTTAATTTTGGTCTTGATAATTTTCAGTCTAGAACTTTATTTTCTTTTGACAACTGATAACAAAACGTGAACTGTGACCCGTAAGATGGACACTTTGAAAAAGCGCCCTTCCTACGGATTACAGTTCAGGTACAGGATAGTTCGTTGCTGATGTATAGCAATAACGCTACATAAAATTCATATAAAAAAGAGAAGAGTAAAACAAGAAAAGTATAAAATATGTTCCTAATTGTTCTTTGCGGGAGTTTCAATAAGAAACATATAAGCCATTACTTTTGATTACAAACGGACTTCCTATTAGGCTTGAGTTCGTTGTGCAATCTTCCAGTTCCAAAAGTCAGCACCATTGGCTGCGATCAAATGCCCGAGCCATTGAGCAAAGCTAATTGGCAAATAGGTGTTCACCCAACCGTTATGTCCAGCCAAGTAAAGCCCTTCTGCCGTATCTCGAATGCAGAATTTTGTTGTTGGGTTGCGGGCAATAGTCAGGTGATGAAGAGAATTTCGCTCTAGCTGTTCGGCCAATTGCGCCAAGCTGAATATTTCAATGCCTGCGTCTGTTCCAATACTGAACAATGTGGCTCCGTTATGAAGCTTTAAAAACTCGATGTAGTCACTGTGAAGGATATACTTATATTCATCATAAAAAGCACGAAGTTGGTCTGTGGTTGCTGGTGGATGAAAGGTAAATCTTGCGACGTGCCAGGTGCCGCACACATTTGGAACAACTAATGAATAATGATTCAGCCGTTTCTTCAAGCCTTGTACAATATCGACTGTTCTATAATGGTTGTTCACGGTCTGCCCCATTTCACGCTTCATTCATGGGTATTGTTGGGGTTGCAGTCTCGATGGTTGCTCGTGGTGAGCGCTGGACGTGAAATTAGAAGTAAGAGTGCAATATGTTGCATAATGAAATTGTGGTATTTGTTTATCGGCTGTGTTTATCGCTAGTAAGCACAGCCTCTACTTCGTCACAAGCAACCTCATCACCTCCTTTAAAAAATTCATGCCAATTAAATCCTAAAGCTTGTCCAATCCTCTTTGCTACAAGAACACTTGGATTACGTCGACCTCTTTCAATGTTGGAGTACGAAGTACGATTAATGGAGGCCATTTTTGCGACTTCGATTTGCGTTCTAGCCCCTCGAAAGCGGATAAGCCATTTACGTGGCTCAATCATTGCAGCACCCCCTTATATTTGATTTTAGTCCAGACATTCTTCTGATACTGTAGTACACATTCATCCAACTCTTGGCTAATCTTTACGACCCGTTCATCGGTTAAGCTGTGGTGTTCATCTACTGCCCTGTCTAGCTGTTTCTTTAGGCTATTCAATTGGAATAGCAACATGTCGTCATGACTGTACATCATTTCCCGTTCACCTCCTATGTACAGTTTTTTCTGGCACCCTGTATATAAATGGTATTATAGTGAAGTATAACACGGGTTTCGATTGATCCTTATTTTAACTTTAAAATTAACCATTACATATTAATACAATTTAAAGAAAAAGACGCCCAAAGGCGTCTAATCTAGCTTTTATTGATTTTCATCGTTTATTTCATAACAAACCTACTTGTTAGCTCTATTGTTTGCTCCAACCATTGTCGAAGACAAACGGAGAAATAAAATCATGTTCACCATACATTGCGGAGCTTGAAAAGAGAAAAATCATGAGAAGTGGAATTATCAAACGTTTTTTCATTCAGTTCACCTCCGATTTCTAAAAAAAGCATCTAACTTTTTAAGCGTTGAGATGTCCATTCCTTTTCCTTCATTAATATATATGCCAATAATACGACCAATACACTCACTCTCATTATAAGAGTCATTAACCGTAAAGTACCTATGAGCGCTTTCAAAGTAATAATTTATGCCCTCATCCGTTTTCCGTCTAGCAATAAAGTAATCCCCTTTTAGCTTATAAAACAATGCCAATTGTGCACACTTAAACGGCGTATTACAAGATAGAGTCAAAATTTTATGTTCTAGGTTTAGAACATTTTCAACCTCATCAAGATCATTATTATCTAATAACAAGATTGCAAGTTGATTGACGGTATGGAGTAAAACGTTATCCCCGCAAGTAGGTAAAAACTGTCGGAGCTGTTTTATTGCAATCTCCCTATCCCCCAAGCATGCTTCCAGCACAGCTGTCATCAGAGTAACGTTATCTTTTACGAAATCATACGAAAATCCACTGTATTCTAGTAAATATTTTTTCGATAAATCATATTCCTCAAGATGATAGTATGCGGTACATATTATTCCCGTCGAATACGCCCTTACAATACCATCTGAATAGTTCTCTTCGATAACTTTGCTGCAAAATAAGATACTATCCTGAAACAAGCGTAGATTGTACGCATGTATTCCCAGTTTGTAATACAACAGCAAGCGTTCTTCCGGAGGTAAGAAATCAACATATCTTAGAACATACTTTCCATTTTGATAAGTTAAATGTAATTTATTAAAGTCATTTCGCTCAATTAAATACTCTTGATACAAACTTTTCGCTAAATAAGGCATGACCCCATGGTCCCGAGAATACTCAATAATCACTTTAAATAAACCAAGTTTTACTGTTGGGTCAACTTCTGCCGCGGTGATATTATACAGCTTTGTAACGGATGTGTAGCTGTCTTCTTGTGGAGCTTGGAGGTATTTATAAGCAATTTTTGTAGAAAGTCCATTGTCTGAATCCTTAATTGCCATTTCTAAAATTCGAAACAACTCAACCGCCCGCGGTGCCAATTTAATATAATATTCAACAGTTTCCTTAAAGGGGATATTCAACGCCCGCGCGAGTGGATAGATCGATGAAAATTCCGGCCGTTTCACTTCGTTGTTTTCAAGTTTAGAGATATGGCCTTTGGCGACATTAGACAGCTCTTCTAGTTGTCTGATTGATAAGCCTGCTTCTGTTCTGCGTTGTCTAAGGAGGTCGCCTATTGTTAAATAGTGTTGCGATCCATGGGACATTTTCATGACCCTCCTTAACATTAAAATTTATTTCACCGCACACTTAATTTGTAGTAAATTCAAATTAATGCAGAAAAACATATATAAAAACATTATTAAAACGATGCATATTGAAACTGGGAAATCTATTTATCGACTATATTTATATGGAGTAAACACAGTCTAGTTCATCATTTATTTCATAAAATTTATACCATTTGAATCCTAAAGCATGACCAATACGCTTGGCTACATGCACGCTTGGCATTCGTTTTCCCGTTTCGATATTGGAATAGGAGCTGCGTTTTATCAACGCTAATGCTGCGACTTCGGTTTGAGTTCTAGCCCCCCGATAGTGGATAAGCCATTTACGTGGCTGATTCATTATAGAACCTCCTTACATTTTAGATCTAACATTTTCAGATCATTGTTACAACAAGTATAGACTGGGTCTCTTATAGACACTTATTTTCACTTGTGAATAAACCCTTTATAAATTTGATAGTAAAAAACCATCCTAAATGCGTATGATTCCAAAAAAATTAGCACCCTTTTTGGGTGCTACTGCTATTTCGACTCTATTTTACATAATCATTAATTGTTTATATTAAAAAGAACTTTTATTGTGACGGTCAAAAAAATCCTGAATCATTTCTATTGTTACTTTGTCCATGACATGATTTTTTTGGGCATATAAATTAAATAATAATTTCATAAACTCAGGTTCAATTGGAGTATCAGATGCCTTAGCAAACCTTCTTGCACTTTCCAGATAATAGTGAACTGCATTGCTATATTCATTTATATTCACAAAATAATCACCTTTAAGCTTGTAAAACTGGGCTAAAATAAATTTTTTAAAAGGAGTCGTCGCATCCTGAATATTATTTTCATAGGAAAAAATTTTAATTATTTTTTGTGAATTTTCCTTTTCAAGATATAGTTCAAGTAGTGTTGTTACAATATAGATTAGGTTGTCCATCGGGGTCTGCTTCAAACAATCTTCGAGCTGTGTAATTGCTAAGTCCACATTTCCAATCTTCCCGTTAATTGAGCCTGTCATAAATCTAACATCCTCTTCAACTTTAGGAAAAGTGAATGTACTGTATTTATCAAGGTTTTCTTGAGCTAGTGTGTAATCACCTAAATAGTAGTACGCGTTACATAGTGCATAATAAGATTCGCCTTTAAATTGACTGCTGGTCTTGTCGTGTAAGATAACATGGTGGCATAGTTCGATGCAGTCTTCATATCGCCGTAGAACATAAGCATGAATACCTAGTTTATAGTGGAGTATTATATTCTCTTCATGGGACAGGAAGTTGGAATAGTTAAGAATATTTTTTCCAATTTGATAGGTAGTCGTTAACCTGGTGAAGTCATCTCGTTCGATTAAGTAGGATTGTAATTGTCCTTTAGCTAGGTAAGGCATTACCCCATGACTGCGGGCATAACTGATGATGACATTGTACATAGCATTCTTTAGAGGTGGGTCGGCGGCGCATGAAGAGATGAGTGCGTATAATTTTCCAAGAGCCGTGTCGCTATCCTCCTGCGGGGATTCCAAATATTTAAAAGAAACCTTAGTTACGAGTGGAATATCCGCCGTATTTATGGTTTCCTGTAAAATCTCATATAAAGTGTTCGCCTTCTGATCCAAATCAATAAAAAGGGTAATGATTTCGGCGAATGGAATGTTTAATGCGTTTACAAGGCGACGTAGAGTAACAAATTTAGGGTTAATAATTTCACTATTTTCAATCTTGGATATATGTCCCTTGCGAACACCTGATTTATCCCCTAATTGGGTTAATGATAAGTTGGCTGTTTCTCTGTGTTGTCTAAGGAGGTCGCCTATTGTTGTATAGTGCAGCGATCCCGAGGACATGGTTATGACCCTCCCTGAAACGTAGTCATATTTCAAACCCATGTTACCACATGTTTCCTTTTTGGTAAATTGGAAATGTAAAAATAAAAAATAACCTTTTTTTATTTTTAGCTCAGTATTGAGCAGTAATAAAAGGGGGTTACGAATAGTGTCTAATTCGCAATTTAATAATTGTTTCGGGATGACACACGGTCAAAAAAGACACCTCAACTATCGCTATCAGGGGATTTTGTTAGTTGGTTTAATTCCTTATAGGTACGTTACAAAACTTGAAAGCTATACCCAAACTATGCAGATGTATGTGAAAGTTTCAATTCCTTATAGGTATGTTACAAACTTTACACTGGTAAAATGATGCGTGTTCCTACAGAGTTTCAATTCCTTATAGGTACGTTACAAACGAAAAGGCAATAAAAGAAGGTATGACTGTTTATGCTAGGTTTCAATTCCTCATAGGTACGTTACAAACGACAGGAAGACGAGTTTAGAGTTTTATAATGAGCAGTTTCAATTCCTCATAGGTACGTTACAAACGTAGATTACCTGCAAATCATGGAGGTTCCTCAAAAGTTTCAATTCCTCATAGGTACGTTACAAACCGTAAATGCTAGACAAAAAGGCAATAGGGGCGGCAATGTTTCAATTCCTTATAGGTACGTTACAAACTTCGCTTGAAGCATGTGCAATTTGACTCTATTCCGCGTTTCAATTCCTTATAGGTACGTTATAAACTCAACTCAAGAACAGATCCAGAAGTATCGAGATGTCTAGTTTCAATTCCTTATAGGTACGTTATAAACAGATTTTGAAGACAACTCTATTGTACAAGCAGGAGGGTTTCAATTCCTTATAGGTACGTTATAAACCCCACTTTAATATATACAATCTTATTATCAAATCCTTAATTTTCTATTTTTACGACCGATACATTACAAAAAAATGATAACGACGCTTGTTGATATGTATACATTTTGATATCAACAATGAAACATTGTCGTCGATCCCCCGGGTTTTATACGCTATTGGAGGTCGACGACAATGATTGGAAGCACTGAACCTAACAATCCGTATAATTCCACATGCATCCCACGCAGATTCCATACGGATTCAACACGAATCCGTTAAGCTCACCTTTTTCACAACACCAGATATTCCGCTTGTTTCACTAACCTTTAGCCTGTAGCCTAAGCCAGCCACATCATTATCCATACAGCTTGTCCAGCCTGTACTCGGACGGATACCGCCCCACCAACTGCAACGAGCAAAGCGAATATCCGAAAGGTTCGCGCGTTTCAATTCCTCATAGGTACGTTACAAACTCAACGAACGTGACGAGTGACCAAACGGCAAATGTAGGTTTCAATTCCTTATAGGTACGTTACAAACAAGGGTTTTGTATGGGCTCTTATTACAGTGAAACAGAGTTTCAATTCCTTATAGGTACGTTACAAACCCCATTTTAATATATACAATCTTATTATTAAAGCCTTAATTTTCTATTTTCACGACCGATACATTACAAAAAAATGAAAACGGCGCTTGTTAATATGTATACATTTTGATATCAACAATGAAACATTGTCGTCGATCCCCCGGGCTTTGTACGCTATTGGAGGTCGACGACAACTATGACGAGCGCTGAGCCCAACAATCCGTATAATTCCACATGGGCTCCACGCAGACTCCATACGGATTCAACACGAATCCGTTAAGCTCACCTTTTTCACAACACCAGATATTCCGCTTGTTTCACTAGCCTTTAGCCTGTAGCCTAAGCCAGCCACATCATTCCCCATACAGCTTGTCCAGCCTGTACTCGGACGGATACCGCCCGACCAACTGCTACGAGCAAAGCGAATATCCGAAAGGTTCGCGCGTTTCAATTCCTCATAGGTACGTTACAGACTATGATTCATGGGAATGTTCCGCAATCACGTTGCACATTTCAATTCCTTATAGGTACATTACAAACTATTTAAAGAGCTTACACCCGCACCGGACAAGTTGACATGTTTCAATTCCTCATAGGTACATTACAAACTGTAAATTCCACGCCTTGGTGGTTTGTCATCCGCGAGTTTCAATTCCTCATAGGTACGTTACAAACATGACAAAGAAAATGGATTCGGGTTAGTCCATAAATCATTTCAATTCCTCATAGGTACGTTACAAACACAGAAGGGTTTTACAGGTGCCACGAATGTGACGGGTTTCAATTCCTTATAGGTACGTTACAGACGAGACCGCAAAAAAAGTCGAAGCTTATTTTGATATTGCTAGGTTTCAATTCCTCGTAGGTACGTTACAAACTACCCAATCTGCAACAAAAAAAGACCATTTTTGAGTCGTTTCAATTCCTTACAGGTACGTTACAAACCGTAACCCCATTGTTCCGTGCGTTGTTTAAACAATAGTTTCAATTCCTCATAGGTACATTACAAACTATGCCCAAACAGCCGTGAAAAGGCGCTCGCAATGAGTTTCAATTCCTCATAGGTACATTACAAACCCCATTTTAATATATACAATCTTATTATTAAAGCCTTAATTTTCTATTTTTACGACCGATACATTACAAAAAAATGATAACGACGCTTGTTAATATGTATACATATTTATATCAACAATGAAACATTGTCGTCGATCCCCGGGGTTTTATACGCTATTGGAGGTCGACGACAACTATGACGAGCACTGAACCCAACAATCCGTATAATTCCACATGGACTCCACGCAGATTCCATACGGATTCAACACAAATCCGTTAAGCTCACCTTTTTCACAGCACCACATACTCCGCTTGTTTCACTAGCCCTTAGCCCTTAGCCTTTAGCCTAAGCCCGCCACATCATTCTCCATACAGCTTGTCCAGCCTGTACTCGGACGGATATTGCCCCACCAGTTGCAACGAGCAAAGCAAATATCCGAAAGGTTCGCGCGTTTCAATTCCTCATAGGTACGTTACATACAGAAAATAGACTGCTCATATTTGACGGTGATGCAGCGTTTCAATTCCTCATAGGTACGTTACAAACAGGTTTGTACGAGTATGGCGGTGGCCTGCTGCCGAAGTTTCAATTCCTTGTAGGTACGTTACAAACACACGGCTGGAAAGGATATGGTGAAGGGAATTACGGAGTTTCAATTCCTCATAGGTACGTTACAAACACCGATCGTCACGTCGTTAAGCACATTTTGGCGAAATAGTTTCAATTCCTTATAGGTACGTTACAAACAAAATAGCCTTCTCTCATCCCGAATGCTTCTTTGATGTTTCAATTCCTTATAGGTACGTTACAAACAAATCGACATCCGTTAACAAATAAGTGTTGCAGTTAGGTTTCAATTCCTTATAGGTACGTTACAAACGAATTATACCACTGCGGATTACGAGGGCGTCATAAGTGTATTTCAATTCCTTATAGGTACGTTACAAACCCCATTTTAATATATACAATCTTATTATTAAAGCCTTAATTTTCTATTTTCACGACCGATACATTACAAAAAAATGATAACGACACTTGTTAATATGTATACATATTTATATAAACAATGAAAAATTGTCGTCGATCCCCGGGGTTTTATACGCTATTGGAGGTCGACGACAACTATGACGAGCGCTGAGCCCAAAAATCCGCATAATTCCACATGGACTCCACACAGTTTCCATACAGATTCCATACGGATTCAGCACGAATCCGTTAAGCTCACCTTTTTCACAACACCACATACTCCGCTTGTTTCACTTACCTTTAGCCTGTAGCCTAAGCCAGCCACATCATTCCCCATACAGCTTGTCCAGCCTATACTCGGACGGATACCGCCTCACCAACTGCAACGAGCAAAGCAAATATCCGGAAGGTTCACGGGTTTCAATTCCTCATAGGTACGTTACAAACCGACCGAGACGTATAGTTCGGTTGACACGCAAATTTATAGTTTAAATTCCTTATAGGTACGTTACAAACGTGCGATGAATAGTAACGCGACCGAAATGCTGACGTAGTTTCAATTCCTTATAGGTACGTTACAAACCACAAGGCACACATGTATCTATGTTTCTCGAGAACGGTGTTTCAATTCCTCATAGGTACGTTACAAACGATGGGTGACTTTGATTGGCAGCATGACATCTGCTCTGTTTCAATTCCTCATAGGTACATTACAAACCCCATTTTAATATATACAATCTTACTATTAAAGCCTTGAATTTCTATTTTACGACCGATACATTACAAAAAAATGATAACGACGCTTGTTAATATGTATACATATTTATATCAACAATGAAACATTGTCGTCGATCCCCAGGGTTCTATACGCTATTGGAGGTCGACGACAACTATGACGAGCGCTGAGCCCAACAATCCGTATAATTCCACACGGACTCCACGCAGATTCCATACGGATTCAACACGAATCCGTTAAGCTCAGCTTTTTCAAAACACCAAATACTCCGCTTGTTTCACTAGCCTTTAACCTGTAGCCTTCAGCCTAAGCCAGCCACATCATTCCCCATACAGCTTGTCCAGCCTGTACTCGGACGGATACCGCCCCACCAACTGCAACGAGCAAAGCGAATATCCGAAAGGTTCGCGCGTTTCAATTCCTCATAGGTACGTTACAAACTATCATTCGTCTACCATCGACGTGGAAGTGAATACGTAATTTCAATTCCTTATAGGTACGTTACAAACAGAGAGCTTCGACGGCGGAAACACTCACCATGTATGGTTTCAATTCCTCATACGTTACAAACGGCAATTTTTACGTGCATATCGCGGCATTTGACCAGTTTCAATTCCTTATAGGTACGTTACAAACTACGCTTGGTAAGCGCGGTATTATCGAAATTGATATTAAGTTTCAATTCCTCATAGGTACATTACAAACGAAGGTAAGGAGTCACCTCCAATGCTATTTAAAGACGTGTTTCAATTCCTCATAGGTACGTTACAAACCGCCGATCACAGGAGCTGATGGATACCGCGTCTACCAAGTTTCAATTCCTCATAGGTACGTTACAAACCCCATTTTAATATATACAATCTTATTATTAAAGCCTTAATTTTCTATTTTTACGACCGATACATTACAAAAAAATGAAAACGACACTTGTAAATATGTATACATATTTATATAAACAATGAAACATTGTCGTCGATCCCCCGGGTTTTATACGCTATTGGAGGTCGACGACAACTATGACGAGCGCTGAGCCCAACAATCCGTACCATTCCACATGGGCTTCATACAGTTTCCATACGGATTCAGCACGAATCCGTTAAGCTCACCTTTTCACAACACCACATACTTCACTTGGTTCATTAGCCATTAGCCTGTAGCCTAAGCCAGCCACATCATTCCCCATACAGCTTGTCCAGCCTGTACTCGGACGGATATTGCCCCACCAGCTGCTTAAATAAACGGCTAAAATATTTAACATCCTTGTAGCCCGCGTGCACGGCAATCTCACGAACAGGCCAATCCGTACATTGCAGCCACTCTTTTGCATGCTCCATGCGGTTGGCCGTAATATATTCAAGCACGGTATATCCGGTATTCTTTTTAAAATAGCTGCAAAAATAATTCTCATTCATATACACTTGGTTCGCAATCATGCGCACCGTAATATGCTTCTGACAATTCGCTCTAATCCAACTTTGAGCGATCGCAATAGGTTCTATATAGGATTGTTCCGGCCAGTCATCACGCGGATTCACGACAATGTTCATTGGTTCACGAGCCTCCTAACTCAGATACAAGATTAAACGCAGGAAGTCTTACCCTTAGTTTAAAGAGGCTGCCCCAGCCTGAACAGAGCCGCAAAGTTGACGAAAAATGGTTGACCGTTCGCAACCATACGTGTCCGCTAGTGTCCATTCGCTGTCCAAAGATTGGCCTTTTTACTTATTCAAAGCATTTTTTCCAGCCATACAAGCTGTTTTTCCAGCCATGTGATCCAATACAATTTATCTTTGGTCTTCCAATCGGAATGCTCCCAATGATTTAAGTACCGCGCTTTGTACAAATTGGTGATGTAGGCGTTGTGAATCGATACATGCGTCGAAGTTGTTGCGGCGGATGAGCGGCTGTTCGTCGGCATTTGTAAAATGAGATGCTCCTCATCGTACAAAATGAATCGTTTCACATCGCGAAAATCGCTATCCTGTAAACTCTGAATCAAAATGTTCACCGTCGGCATTTGCACCATTTGAATAAGGTGACGGATACAGTCGATACGCTCCGCCACCGTGAAGCTCATTTGCTGACCGAAAAATTTCATTTTGCCTGCACGGAGAAACTTCAAAAATACGCATTTTGCAAAAATACAGTAAAAATGATAACTATGTAGCGCTTCGACAGTGCTCCCCTTTTTTTCCCGCATATTGTCCACGAACTTCTGCATGTGGGGTTCATTTGCCGTTTGAGTTGAAAATTGCTTCAGCACACTTTCAAATAGTTGATCCGACATCAACACAGGCGGTAGTGACGGCGTAATCGCGTACACATCGCTGTAAGAAAAATTCCATTCCTCCGCATAAATTTGAATCAGCGGGTCTTGGCTATGCTGTTCAAGCACAGGCTGAAAGCCTTGCATGACCTTTTCGTAGTAAGCGAGCAGTTGCGCAACAACTTGTTCATCACGCACAAGCAGCGTCAAATCACCGCGCCCCTCTGTTGCATAGCTCATCACAGCACCCACGCCCGCCACGACTGCGATACGGTCAAAGCTAATCATTTTACAACTATGTTTGGAAAAATAATAACGAATTCCTGTGCAGTCTATGTAGCTGTTCAACAATTTCATAAACGACTCAAAGGTGACTCCCTCAAACTGGTCATGCACATAACCAATATCAAACACCCACTGCCGCTCGGCAAGCTGTTGGAGCAGCTCAATAATTGGAGTCCGTACTCCCTCCGATTGGTGGATGATGTCATTGCCCCAGTGGACGATGCTAACTATTTTCTTCTCTCCATCAGGCTGTATGTGAGCGGCCTCTTCCAGCAAACGAGAAAACAAACGGTAGTAACTGTCCGATGCCCAATACATTTCCGCTTGACCCGCGAGGGCATTCATCTCCGTAATCTCTGAAGATTCATCCTGTTCTAGGATGCGCTCTTCTTTAGGTGCCTTGTTAATCGACTTTTTGCTAGCGGGCTCCTGTTGTCCGATTGACCAGTCTGCTTCAACATCAAGAACATTCCATTTCGCCTGTTCATAGGTCACGGCTAGAACTTGCTTGACCCACTCGGCGTACAGACGTTCTTTATCTACGACGGATGCAGCTTCATGTAAAGCCTCCGGTGCGGGAGCATACGCTAATAAAAATCGATTAATTGAGGCTTCCAACGGCGTTCCGTGCGCCAATTTATCGGCGATGTAGTTCGCAATAAAGCTAGACAGCAGGGTGAAGCTGCTGTCTTGTGGCAGACGCTTTCCGTTTAGCCACTTATAGACGGATGATACTTCAAAATGAATGCTCTCAGCAAGCTGATGCACAGGCAGTCCAGCCAGTTTCATGATACATTTCAGGCAGTGCGCAAATTCTAAGTTGTTCGCCATCATTAACCACCTTTATATCGTGGAGTGGGCTCTCGATCTCCGATTAGGGTTATCATTTTAACATATCAGGTTGGATTAAAAATGAAGATTAGATGTCAATGTACAGCAAAAACCCTATAGGTGAAACCTTTATGACAAATAGAGGTTCTCCTACAGGGCCTTACTACATCATTCTATTTAAATGTTGCGAGTTGATAGTACGGTTCCAGCAATTGTGCTGGCGGCTCAACCGCATTGCGCACCTTGCTTAAATAATAATCGTCCCAAGTGGACTGGAAATCGCCCTTATGCGTTAAGAACACTTGAAACACTTTGTTTCTAAATTTCGCGTCGATCTCCACCATTTCGACAGGGACCATCTCGATGGCATTGTCCAACGACTGCCGTGCCAACTGAGATAGGCTGTCCATCATTTGTTGTCCCGCTCCAGTCAGCGAATCCTTCACTTGCTTCGTTGCGCCGTCCAGTTCATCATGTGTGGACTTCTCGACTTTATTCTTTACATGATCGAGCACTAACGCCACGTTGTTGCTATGGTTCGTTAAAATCGTGTGCAGCTTGTCTGCCTTGTCTTTGTACTTTGGCAGCACCTCTGTCTTCCACTTGTCAGCCGTCGATGTGTAAGCTTGATGCCACAGCTCAGTACGCTTCTCTACCATTTTGCCCAAATAGGCTTCAAGCGCATCGTACTGATGGATGATGGCATCAATTGCCGTGGCAAGACCGCCGATTCCCGCAAGCGGCATCATGACGACAGACAGCTCAGGATTTGTCGCTAAAATACCGGCAAACGTCACGAGCAAAGCAGCATCCGTTCCTACTGTCACCCACTGCTTATGTTCGGCTGCTTGATAAATGCCTACTACTAAGCCTAAGCCCATCCCGAATTCAGCGCTTATCGCATTGGCTAACAACGCCCCGCCTTGAAGCATCGTATCTACATCGAGTTTATGTGTAGTTGCAAGATTATTGACGAACAGTACGACATCGCCTGCCATCATTGCACCATTCAAGCCCGGTCCTTCAATAAACTCGTTCATGGCTACTGTTGATTTGGGGAGTGGGCTGTACACCACGTCAGGTTCGCGCAGCGCTTCCTGCAATGACGAAGTAAATTTCAGCTTCTCCAGATCGATCTGCTCCGGCATTTTTTGTGCTTCGATCACTTTGTCGTAAGCTTCTTCAAGCGTCATTTTGCTCAAATCTAATTCCGGCTCGTCTGTAGGCGTTTTGTTCTCACGGTTAGGCTTCGTTTCTTCCTCATTACCCGCCTCTTTACCCGCAGGTACTGGATCAATTCCCTCCGCTGGCATCTCGATTTCTTCTACTTCCGCAAGCTCCATATCTGCCTGCACCGTTTCACCTTCAGCCACTTCTTTAAAGCAGCCTTGCGCACCATGACCCGCCGCGCAAGCAAGGGCTTCAGGTAAGCCTATTCGCTTACTATCTTTCTTCAGCATCTTCTTTTGCTGTAAAGCACGAAGCGGATCTTTAATTAAGAACGAATCGTTGTCCGTATCCGTATACGTTTTTCGTATCGGATAGCCCATTTCTTTGCTGAACATCGTTTCTGACGTTTCCTTCGTCTGATACGTCAGTACACGTTCAATCTCTGCCAACTCTTGCCCTTGCATCGTCTGACGCTTCTTTTTCAGCAGCTCACTCTTTTTGATCTGCACATTGCTCTCCGCATTTGCATACACGTCTTTGGACTTGATCTTCTCGAACTGCTTGCCGCCTGTCGCTCGTGCTTCTTCGGTCACCGTGATAAAACGGCGTTCATCGATGCGACTACTAGAAGGAACAACTTCTATTCCTTTCTTTTTAATTACCTTGAGAATCTTTTTGTTCTTTTCTAGTAGGGTCAAATTCTTACCTTGCCCAAACAAAGTCTCTTTGGCATGCTCTAGCTCATGCATGAGTACGGTAGCTGGATGGATAATCTCTTTACCGGAACTAATTCCGACCCCATGATGTGGGTCCAGTGTAATAATGCTTCTGCTCCCTAATTGCCCTACCCGTGCTGACGAGCTACTATTCGAGTTGAATCGCGCCTTGCCACTCGGCTCAATGAAGACACTGAGCTTAAAGGGCTCACCGTTGACATCGTACATCACCCGTTCATTGACAAAATTATCTCTGCTAAATAATTCAATTGTGATATGTCGGTCCAAATGACGGAACATTTGGTCACCGAGCAACTTTTGCGCATAAAGACTCAGGGTGTCTGTAACATTAAAATGAACAATTGTATTTAACGGTTCCAATACTTTGGATAATTGATAGATTGATTTCTTTACCGCGGCATGTGAGGCGAACATATTTTTATCTGCTTGTTTGAAAATGGCTGGCAAATCATACGAATGTGAATGCTGTACTGTCGCGATATGCTTTTTTAAATTAGCATTTAATTTCGTCACATATTCAAAATCTTTAGCCAACTGCTTTTCAATTTTCGCATAGTTTTGCTCAAACTCCTCAAGCTGCTGCGTTAGTTGCTTTTTGGAGCCTTTCATCGATTCTAGCTTCTGCTTCACCATTCCGATTTGCGCGTTCTGCGTCGCCAGCTTAATCGTATTACTATTCAGTTTGCGCTTCGCCGTAATCATTTCGATGCGCAGCCTGCTAAATTCAACATACTCATCCCAGTTGATTACTGCTAATTTCTCCCCGATGTAACGCATATATTTTTGCACTTCAAGCTCACTGCTCATACTTTGTTGAAATAGGGCGTTTAAATCCGTTTCGAATTGTTTAAATGCTGCATCCACTTCGTTTAGCCCATTTGCTCCCTGCTGCTTTTCCCAATGACCTAACGCAAGTTTTTTCACTTCTTGCCCGAGTTTTCTCGTAATTTCTTCCTCTTTTTGCAGCTTAAGACTTGCGTTTCTTATCGTTTCATAACTTTGCTTCGCTTCGTTCGGCGTCGTGGTGCTTTCGGTGATCGGAAAACCGATGCTCAGCTCCTTAAGCTGTGTTCGTCCTGTCTTGGAACTATTAATTTGTTTTAGTGTTTTAAATACATAATCCAAAAAGGGATCGCCTACCAGATACTTTGTCTCGTAGTTAGGGTCTACTACGAAGTTTTTAGCCGGATCATTATCTACTAAATCCCGGTTAGGCTCGCCCGTAACCCAAATGCCAGGAGACATTTCATAGATGGTCACTCTTGATCCGTCGTATACATAAATGTCTCTACTCAGCCACGGATGTTTAGGATCAGCACCCGCTATTCCTAATGGAAACATTGCAAACTGGCCTGTAAACAAGGTCACGCACAACAATAAAGATAAAATCGTTCTACATTTGTACATCGCGCTCTTTTTACTCATTGTATTCGTTGCATTCGTTGCATTCATCGTAAGCTACCTCCTCACGTGTTAACGGTTTATGTGATTTTAAACTCAGCGGTATTGATCACCTTGATGGGGTTAATAGGCCCGTATTCGACATACACCGCGGAAACTTTGATTACGCTGCCCTTAGGTGCGGAGCTGTACACGGTCATCGTTCCATTTTTACGATCCAGCATCACACCAGGGATAGGCTTGTCCAAATACCAACGCACCTTCGATCGGTCCACATCTTGGCCTTTGACTTGAATATGAGGAGTGAGTTCGGCTCCTTCGGATTCCACTCCGTCAGGAAACTTAATCTCATTCGTTGCGGTATTGACAAGCAGGTTTGACCACTCCACATCCCTCTTGGCGGCAGCAACAGGGATAAGCGACCACTGTTCATCGATTTCACGCCGCAGCAGCTTATCACTTTCGCGATAGCCTAAATATCCCCCGCCGTGCGTGTATATTTTAAAGGCGTGTCCTTCGCTACCGCGATCTAGGCGGTAGGATTTTGCCGTATAAAGCTGCTTGCTAAAAGCGTCCTCGCGAAACTCGTTATTCGTAAGTCCTTGATGCGCGAACAAGCGATTGGAGTCTTCGATATCTAAATCGATATAGACGTCATCCCCTAGGTCAACGGACACATCATTCTTCTTAAAATTATGAGTAAAGTAAATCGGCCTCGCTTCTGCCTGCGAGTCGGTTAAGTAAATATAACTACCGTTAAAGGTGACATATTGGCCTTTTAGCGGACCTGTCTGGGCGACCATATAATACGATTTGCTCGTTAGTACCGGATCACCGTTGACATCTTTCAATGATTCCGATGCAAACGTCGGGTAAGGGATCGACAACACGGCGAACATAACAGCCAACATGCGTACTAGAATACGTGCTCTTCTTTTTTTCATTGCAGTTCCTCCTTGTTTGTGTGGCTTGATGTGGTATCTCGCTTTCTTACATTAAAGGAATTGGGCGCACGAGATAATGGGACAATCCTCAGATTGGGGTGACAAATCACTTCTCTTCTATTTTCTTGTTAGGAATTGACAAACATCGATTACGTATGTAATCTATAGGTGGATGAATTGATTACGTTCGTAATCATAAAGAGGAGGACTTGATGTGAGCAAAGAAGTTCCGCGCATTTCAGAAGCGGAGTGGGAAGTGATGAAAGTATTTTGGTCCAAGGCGCCCGCTACCGCCAATGATGTGATCGATGTGCTAGGCGACAATACCGATTGGAAGCCCGCAACGATTAAATCGCTAATCAACCGATTGCTTAACAAGAAGGCGCTTGGCTTTCAGCAAGCAGGCAAGACGTATTTGTACTTCCCACTGGTTAGTGAAGAGGAATGCCTGAAAGCAGAAAGCAGCTCCTTTTTGCAGCGACTGTACGGTGGGGCTTTGAAACCGATGTTGGTCAATTTTTTAAAGCAGGAGCAGTTAACAGCAGAAGAGGTCGAGGATCTGAAAAAGTTACTGGATGAAAGGAAACGTTGAACATGAATGCACTGGTAGCCTTAATCCCCTCTTTTTTGGAGTGGATCATCACGACATCTTTCATGGCATCTGTTATGGTTGTACTCATCTTGGTCGTTAAATACGTCATGCAAGAGCGACTTCCTGTTAAATGGCAATATATGCTTTGGTTCGTTGTACTCATAAGGCTGCTGTTGCCATGGGCACCTGAAAGCTCGTTCAGTTTGTACAATGTATTTTCGTTTACTACTCAAATTCATCAGCAAAGTACGCCATCTGTGTTAACGGTCGTAAACGATCCGAACAAGATAGCAAAGTCGACCGTAGCAACTACAGCATCCGCAGCACAACAAGATATGCAATCTACACCTAGTACATCCCAATCTGAAAGTCATGTTCCTATTCATCAAAATACGCTTAGCGACACCGCCCAACCTTCTTTGATTCCTATCGGTTTATTTCTTGTATGGTTGCTTGGTGTACTTGCTTTTGCCGCGTATCTGGTCGTGGTAAATCGCAAGTTTGGTCGAAAAATGAAGGCGGGGGCTTACGCATCAGCAAATACGGATCATTTGAATGTGCTTCAGCAATGTGGTCACGAGCTAAACATCACCAGAAATATCCCGCTAATGATGACAACTGAAGTAGACGGGCCTACGCTTTATGGATGCAAACGCCCGAAAATATTGCTGCCCGCTACTGGGGTTGAGCGTTTTCTTAGCAAAGAGTTAAGGTACATATTTCTACACGAGTTGGTTCATTTGAAGCGAAAAGATATTGTTGTGAATGGAATCATGACCGTGTTGCTCATTGTCCACTGGTTTAATCCTGTATTGTGGTATGCAGCTCGCAAAATGCGGGAAGATCAGGAATGTTCATGCGACGCCAAAGTCATTTCTTATATTCAATCCGATGAGGTCAGAGATTACGGCTATACCATTGTTAAGCTTTTGGAAAAAAGAGCCGCTCATTCATCGCGATTTGTAGCTACTGCCCATTTTACAACGGATAAATCACTCATTAAGCGGAGAATCAAGCTGATTTCCATGTTCAAAAGACGTTCTTATGTATGGTCTGCTCTCGGGATCGCGATTCTCGCCATCTTTACGGGTGTGGCCTTGACGAATGCGACAGCGGAAGGGCAAGCCACCTTACAAGACCCTATCAGGGTTGCATATGAGGATCATCCCTTGCTCCTGACAGTGGATGAATCGATTCGTGAACAGGTCGAGCTTACGATCATCGATCTGATGACGCGACATAACACAGTTCTCCCACTTAAAAAGATTACACCCGTGCCTAGTGAAAAAGGACTGTTCATCGAATTTATTGGCGAGGATAACGGCCCAGCCTCTATCTGGATAAGCTCTGAGACGGGCGGACTTAATAGTGAGAACCTAAGACTCCCGCTTCCGCTTGCGAGTGTGAATCCCCTTCTGCTTCAACGGGCAGAACAGGCTATCATGGAGAAGGGTTTTGAGGGAACACCGAATTTTAAGGTTCGTACCGCACAGGCGGGTACTAAGATTCAGACTCGCTTTGAGGATAAGAAAGCTCGGGCAACCGTTCTGTTTCTGGATGATGAAATAGCCTATGTAAGTTATGCGGTTGATCCCGCGAAGATTACGGTGGAGCAGGATCAAAGAGGACAACAAGCGTTTGCTACATTGCGTGGAAAAAAGATTGAGCGTTTAACGGGGGCTTCTAGATATTTTTCAGACACTCATTCGTATTTGGCTTTGATGTATGGGCCAGATGGTGTTGTGCTGTTCCATCCTATTAGTTATGAGATTCTAGAAATCTCTGATTCTTCATTAGCTGATTTCCTTAAGGTTGGTTATGATGAACAGGAGAGGGTTAACCGTGATAAGAGGCTGCTTAGTGTAACCGATAAGCAGGTAACAAACGCCGCTTCTCCTATTGTGCGTCAGTTATTAGGCCGTGATTTGAATGATTATACGATGACACGGGATAATAAAAGACCTGGTAGTGCCACCTTTATTAAAGAAGGAAAGCATTCATTCAGTGTGTCATACAATGCGCAAGGTGAAATTTGGATGGTGAAGAACTGGGAACGGTAAATGGAGAGATGGCTACCGCTATCGACTCCCGTTTGCAGCGCTACCCTTAAAACAAGTAAAAAGGTCGAATTCGGAATCCTTCTGCCCCGAACTCGACCTTTTTTGATGCGTAACTCTGCAGAAAGCTGTTTCACTGTGACCTAACATAACCTATGAAACAACCCCTTACTTCGCGCCTTAATGCGAAACCCATGTCATTTTTATGTACACGTTCACTAAGACATTGCTATATCCTTATGTACCACAGAACGTTCGGTAAGGACGAGCTGATGGCACAGGCGGTGTTGCGTAATTAGCCTGTTCAGGAGTGTGCGCATAAGGATTGGAGAGAACATCAAGAAGCCGCTCCATCACGCTGTAGTCTCCTTGTTGCACCGCAGCTTCTAGCGCCTCTTCTACCCGATGGTTGCGCGGAATAAGCGCTGGATTGCTGCTTCGCATCAACTGCTGCGCGTCCGCTGCTGATTCCTGCTGCCTCCCTCGTCTCGCCTGCCACAATTCATACCACTGAACAAACTCCTCAGTTCCAAACAAGGCCGTTTCCTCTGGTTTATCAACAGTTAATGCACGAAACGTATTCGTGTAATCCGCACCAACCTTTTTCATCATGCTAAGCAAGTCTTCGATCAGGGATTCATCCTCTGGCTCTTCATTAAAGATCCCCAGCTTCGCCCTCATTCCTGCGAACCAATTCTCATAGTACAACTCTACAAAATGCGAGATCGCATCTTCGGCCAGTTTGACAGCCTGCTCCTCCTCATCATGCAGCAGCGGCAGCAAGGCTTCAGCCAAACGCGCAAGATTCCACGCGGCAATATGCGGCTGATTACCATAAGCGTAGCGACCATCAGCGTCAATAGAGCTGAATACGGTCGCAGGGTCGTAAGTATCCATAAAGGCGCACGGGCCGTAATCAATCGTTTCTCCGCTCAGCGCCATATTGTCGGTGTTCATCACCCCGTGAATAAAGCCAACGAGCTGCCATTTGGCGATCAATTCAGCCTGACGCTTCATCACTGCCTTAAGAAGGGAAAGATAGCGATTCTCCGCATCATCAACTTTTGAACGTTCTGCAACCTCTGGAAAATGCCTCTGCAAGGTGTAATCCGCCAGAGCGCGGAGATCCTCAACCGTTCCCCATCTTGCAGCGTATTGAAAGGTACCTACGCGTATATGACTGGCAGCCACACGAGTCAAAATCGCACCCGGCTGCTCGATTTCACGGTAGACGGACTCCCCCGTTGTCACCACCGCTAGGCTGCGAGTCGTCGCAATACCAAGCCCGTGCATCGCTTCACTGATGATGTATTCACGCAGCATTGGCCCAAGCCCCGCTCGACCATCGCCACGACGTGAGTATGGTGTTCGACCTGAACCTTTAAGCTGGATATCAACCCGCTCATCGAAGGGCGAAATGTGTTCGCCAAGCAGCAGCGCGCGGCCGTCGCCCAACATGTTAAAGTACCCAAATTGATGTCCTGCATAAGCTTGCGCAAGCGGCAAAGCGCCTTCGGGAATCTCGTTACCAGCAAACACCGCAACACCATCAGGGCCTTGCAGCGCTTTGGCATCCAACCCTAGTGATGCTGCCAACGACTCATTGAACATAATCAACTTCGGTGAACGGACAGGCGTTGGATTCAGTTCACTAAAAAATAATTTCGGCAGCCCACTATAACTGTTGTCGAAGTTCCAGCCGGTTTCTATTCTTTCATTTTTAGTTGTCATCGTATCTCCTGTTTTCCTAATATGTTCTCATATCGGTAATGCCCCTTTAGGGTTTACTTCTATACATTTATTATACCCTTTCCTAACTTAGAATGGCTCCCTTTTACCCTCAATGAATCAGTTGCAGGCTCCATTTTCATATAAATGTTGATAACCTACTCAAGCTTATCCTATTCCATTAGATCACTTTAGGCAGCGCATTACACCGTCACCAAATTCTCTAACATTGGCAAGGTAATCAAACCCTGAAGGGGAACCCCAGCCATTGAACATCCGAACAACGACAGTCTCGTATTTAGGAATAACAAGTAATGTTACGCCCGAGTATCCTAGAATTTGATACGACTCCGCGGGAATCATCTCCCCTATTTCATGACGTTTAGCGGAATGTTCCTTAACAAACCACAGAAACCCATTTTGCGGTAAATCGATATCATTCAAGACAGGACTTTGAAAAGAGGTTGCCATTTCGATAATTTTCGGAGAAACGACTTGTCCCCCAAGCACATTCCCTCCTTGGAGATGAAAATAACCCCAGCGCCCTAATTCTCGCGCCGAAACGTACATATTCATTTTATCGCCGTTAGTACTTTCAAACGTTCCCCAATGCGGATTATTCGGATCTCTGACTGTGTCAACGAAATTTTCCTGTGGGACCGCATACCAACCCGTTTCCTTGAATTCCAAAGGTTCAAATACTTCTTCAGCTAAAATTTGTGAGACAGACTTCCCCGTTGTTGTATATACAATATCGCATAGCAAATCAACGCCAACCCCGCGGTATGACCAGCTTTCACCTGGTGGGAACTCTCGTACCATTTCTCCATTTTCAATGTTCAAGCCATGGGTATGTGTCAGTAAATGTCTAATGGTAGTTCCTTTAATGACAAGTGCATGTAAGGAAGGGATATAATCCGACACTGGCGCGTCGATGGATGATATATATCCATGATGGATGGCGTAAGCAACAGCGAAACCGATGTAACTTTTTCGAACAGATGCCACATGAAATTGAGAGTCCGCTTGTATGGCTCTTGCATCACTGGTCGGAGAGTGTTGGCCCCAATACGTTTCAGCAACCACTTTGTCTCGATGGATGACCATAATGGCAGCACCAGAACATTGAATTGCTCGTTGGGTTCGTTCCACATGTTCAATTACTGGATTGAATTGATCCGAAATCTCTTTAGTCAAGAACATAACATCGACTCCTTGATTTGCAAGATAGCACTAATCATAGAACGTACGTTCCAACATGTAAACATTTAACTTATACATTCTATTGTAGTAATCTGCCCGTTGGTTCAAAAAAAGAGACCTCTGCTTCACCCCCTACATACAGATTGATAAATAATGCTTGAAACGATTTCCGTTTCCCTTTACAATTTCACAAGAAATATAAGGAATTATTTTCAATATTAAACCAATAAAATCATTGTTTCGCAGTCATCGTTGTGATACCTTATACGTACGAGACATTTTTTGATTTCCTCTGCGTAGAGGTTGCTTGGGCTTCTTTTTTACGCGGATGGACAAGAAAGTCTCTATTTTTTTGCACATTTACTACTATTTCAAGGAAAAGAGAGGGCGTTGATCACGATGAAAAAGGGTATGTTGACGTTGCTGGCAGCTGTTGTGGCAGGCGGTACGCTGCTAGGATTTGCGGAATCTACGAATGCCGCGAAGGCGGTGAAGGCAGTGAAGGCGGATAGTAAAAAGAAGCAGGTGATCTCCTCTACGTCTGTCGAGGTGCTGTTACATACGCGTAAGATGAAGTTTCCCGATGCGAGGCCGTACAAAGATGAAAACGATCGCGTGCTCGTTCCGCTGCGCTTTGTGTCTGAAGCTCTGGGGGCGAAGGTGAACTGGGACCCAAAGACAGACACAGCTACGATTACGAAAAATGAGTTGAAGGTTGAAATGACGGTCGGCAAGTTGAGCGGATTGGTGAACGGGCAAGAAAAGACATTTGATACGCCAATGGTAAAAAAACAGCAGCGTACGTATGTGCCGCTTCGTGTTGTGAGTGAGGCGTTTGGGGAGAAGGTCGAGTGGGATAATGTATCCCAGTGGGTTTGGATTGGTAAAAAGGAGTTTAAGACGTTGGAGGAGCTGGGGTACAAGCCGCAAAGTATCGAGCCGTTTAAGAAGTATTTTAAGAAGGAAAAGTTTTTGTTAAATCGCGAAAACGATCAAGGTCAAGTCATTGGACAATTTAAAAAGGTAATGATTATTGAGCCCGAGACATTGCCATTCCAGTTTAGAGAGCATACTGTCATTATGGATATGGGGTTAATGGGTGCAGACAAAGACAAAAAATCAGGCCAACGTATTTCTATGCGTACTAATAGCAGAGGTGATATTGGGGTTAACATTTTTCACCTCATGGATGATGGTGTTCCACGTTTCAGGAATAGTATATCAGTAGAGAAGCACGCAGATAAAGTAACTTCAACTTATCGGTATAAAATTCGTTCTTCCAGTGATGAGCTATTAAACATCCAAAACCCGCATTATTGGGATTTAGGGGATGTGAAGTACATAGGCTTTTATGACTATTCCAAAGAATATATGATCTTAATGAAAAATAGTTGGAGGGAGAGTTGATGATCCATAAAATCATTTGCTGTCTTCTGGCTATTTGCATCATGGTCACCCTGCTTCCTTCTAATCCTGTACATACAGCTTCAGGAGGTCAAACAGCACTTAGCACTCACGAGAAAGGAAACATGCGATACATCGTTGGGATGGTCTATTATGATATGTGGCGCCACGCTGACGGAAAGACATGGCAACATGGCAAAGCACCTAATGTAGGTGAAGGGGTATCCATCACACCAAATGAATATCATTTTTCTTTTTCCAATCGTAAAGTAAAAAAAGTAAATGTGTACCCTTTTTATGATCCTAATCGCAATTTGGATTACTTTTTTGACTCAAGGCCATGGGATAAAGAGAACTGGATAAACTACAGAGCTGCCATCTCGGGAGATGCTCCTACGATTGTTAAGCAGCCACCAAGAGGAATAGGAACGTCAAATATATCTATTCAAATAACTGTGAATGGTATTCTAAACGCAAGCAAACCACAAGATAAAACTGACGAAGAATGTGCAAAACTCGGCGGTTGCGCGGCTAACGTGCTGCACAACCGCATCTACTTCCCTGTCGTGTTCGAAATCGAGCTGGCTGGCACCTTTACCGTCAAACATTTTAAGCAAACTGGCGAATCACTAAATCATATTTTTCCGAACAAAACGATCGAAATGATACACGGCCGCACTTACCCGCAAAATGAACCGCCCACACACCGAGACTACACCTACGTCGGCTTTAAAAAATCAACCACCGCCAACGATCCTACGGGTTCCATCATTTCAGGACGGCCGTGGCGAACGAACTATGATGTCAAGCAGCTCGATACGTATACGCTCCACCTCTATTATAAAGATAACATCGGCAATCCGGGTGGTGGTGGCAACCAGCCCAATCCTGATCCCGGAACCGGATTTTGTTCCGAGCCTTCAGCCGGAAGAACGCTGACCGGACAAGCGCTTGATCCGCTGGCCACCGCCACCATTCAAGCAGATGATGCCAGCAATGCGCCGCATTCTTTTAACGTGACACAAGGGATTCCCACATCCGAGCATCTTTACGGTCAAGCGCTCGGGCGTAACTATTTGTTTACGAATCAGTTCGTACATATGAAAGGCGTTTGTACATACGAAGTTCCCGTGCAAAAAACATACACGCTCCATTGGACCGAAACCGAAACCATAACCGGACCTAACGGTCAGTCTAGGCAAATCAGCAAACCACAACAGGCCACCGAAACGGTGTCTGAAACGATTACCATCAACCGAAACTACGACTTCTGGAAAATAGATCGATTAGAAGTGTACGAGCTACAGCGCGCCCAGCTCAAAAATTATGCGCTGCCGAGCGGAGAACTCACCTTATCTCCTGCTGGTTATACACCACCCGATCACACCGCCGTACAACAAGCCGGAATTGTGGAATCTCCACGACCGCGAGCGTTGACCTTGCCAAGTGAATCGGTGCGTGGCGGCTCTAGTAAGCCAAGTATACCTTCGCCTGCGAGTGAGTTTCGCGCAGCTGCGGAAGCTTCCATCGGAAAAGTAAACGTCCAAAACGACGAACTTACCTTTCTGGGGCAGACGATTATGAACGGAGGCACGCATGCGGAGTCTGCGCCTACACCCGGTTCGATTCCGATGCCGACACCGATCGGTCCGCGTGTGCTATACCAAGACAGCTTGCTCATTGCATCAAGCAACACGAATCGCGAACATACACCTAGTTACGGCCACATGTACTACGACCTCATGAGCAGTAGCATCAATGGCGGTGCGAATAAGGAATTTCCGATTTACGGCATCAATCCTGTAACCGTACATACACCTGTTGTCATCTACGCTTCCATATCCGATGATCGAGCCCATAATCAAAAGACGCGGCCAAATCCAATCCGCTCCGCTCTTATTCTAGATCGTCCTTTCCAAGTGTCGATGCCTACTTCTGGCCCACACGCCCACTTTTCTGGTTACGGCAACCGCGATTATGCCAAGTATACGAGTCTCAAGCAAGTGTATTTTCCGTTCGATGTGTATACCGCAAGCGGAACATTTGTCCCTAAAGGCACGTGGCACAATATTGCGGTAAACGAACGATACACTTCTTTTCGAATGCCCGTTTGGGTCGATGAAGGGGATTACACCGTGCTATTCCGCTCCTTTGCCGAAAACGCACCGTACAACGGGTTTTCAACACAGCGCAAGGCCAATACGGACTTGCAGCACCATGTCGCTGTTGATATGGTCGACGTGGAAGTGATCGGCCGCGTATTTGATTTTCGCATTACAGATGTGATGGATCTCAAATGGGAGCAAGTATTTCGCAAAGCTCCTGGCAGCAAAGAACATACGGGAGCCTATTATTGGGTTGGGGAGTACGGCATTGACGGGCAACCAAGAGGCAACCAGCCTCCTTACGAGCTTCCGATTCGTCGTGGTAGCCATGCCCATTCGGGGTACAAAAATGTGACCGTCAAACAAGGCTATGCGTTTAAGTTTGACCTCAAAACGACGGGCAATATGTTCGCCCATAAAGATGGCATCCGTGTGACACCGACTTTTTATTTTGTCGATAAGAAAGGCCAGCAACGGCAAGAAGTCGATTTGTACTATCATACGAACGAGCGCTACTTTAATCGTATCGGCTCCACATCCGATACGATTAAACGAAAAGTCGTGCTTGACGCCCGCTTGCGCAACGTCCCACAGCAAACGCTGCGCGACACCGCAGCGGCGTACTACGATCTATTCAGCAGACAACTCCCGCTGAATCGGGATGCCTACATTCAAGCCGCGCTGAAGCAGGCCCAGCGCGACACCGAAGTCGGCCGTTACAGTCAGCAATTTCTGCCCGAACGACTGCGAACGTATATCGGCCCAACCGATGTGCCGAACGGCGTAAACCGCGCACGAGCGTTTGGAGCGGTTCAGCAATGGTACAGTGAATTCAATCTGCCGAGCAAAATCTTTATCGTGCCCAAAGGGTTCGATTTAAGTCGGCAATTCCGCTTCAATGATTCCGCCCCTTTCTTTTTGCGCGACGGTTATCTCATTATCAACTTTAATATCGAAACCGTCCGTAACGGGGACATGCTCCATCCGCACTTACAGTACATCCATGCCCCGCTGACCAATCAGTGGAAACGCGAAGGCTTTACCTATCACATCACAGACCCTTATGGCGTAACGTTTGCCCTGCGCGACGGCGATGTGATGTTCTACCATGCTGACCAATTCTCTGTCGACGATTTTAGCGTAAGAGGAACGCACTAAAAATGGAATGAAATAACTAAATAAGGGATGTCTCCAAAGTCATCGAAAATGACGTCAAGACATCCCTCTCTAATTTGGCGATCAAAAGAAATTGTTCTTTTGTCGGGGGAATTTTCTTTGTTATTTACTACTACGATCAGGTCATACCCAAGTATGTAACTCCTCGTCTGTTGCTCACCTATATGGACCGCGAATCCGCTACCGATTCAATTTCAAGACCACGGAACCACAGGACCTTCCGCAAAAAAACTGGTTTCATTCTGATATGTACTCACAGCCGCTGGAGTAAACAAAAGGGTCGCTCCCAATACAGTAACGACAAATTTGCACATTATGATTTTTCTCATTTTGGATTCTCCTTTACATTCACCAGTTTCAAATCCATAAAGAGTCTTGTCACTTTCTCCTGCATTTCTGCCTTTGAATTCGAGTTATTGTTCAAAGCATGAAACATAAGCTCCATGCACTCGTACACACCTTCAAGACCATTAATTTTGCCGAACATGGCGATACTTTTTACGAGAGAATCAACAGCCTCATCGCATTGGCCTACTCTACTTAAATATCCTCCCTTCTTCAAATAGTAGTGTGCATACTCGGAGTAAAGATACGGATTCATCATATTCGACTCTGTAAATTGAAACTCCATCTTCAACAAATCCTCGATCGCCTCAAAGTTGTTCTTGAACAAATACAAATCAAACAGCTCCGTAACAACATTAATTTTGATGGCGGCTGTCTGAAAGCTTTGCTGAAGCTGCTTGATCGCGAGATCGACCTCACCCTTCTTACTGTTAAGCAAGCCTGTCATCAGCAAGATATTCTCGTCCACAATTGAACTATCAAATGAACTCAGAATGCCAAGATAGACCTCAGCTAGGTCGTATTTTTCCTGATAGTAATAGGAAGAACAAATAGCTAGCGTAGAGTACGCCTTAAAGTTACTATCCACTTCATCTTCAATAATCACTTTCTCGCACAATTCAATACACTCATCAAACTTGCGCAAATTGTAGGCGTGCACACCTAATTTGTAATAGAGCGAAATACGCTCCTCATTACTTAAATAAGGGACGTAGTGCAGCACGTACTTTCCTGAATAGAACGTTTCTTGCAGCTTACTAAAATCGTTCCGCTCCACAAAATATTTTTGTAGCGCTCCTTTTGCTGTACATGACTGAATACCGTGGCTTCGTCCAAAATTAATAATGATATCGTATAAAAATAGTTTGGTTGGAGCGTCACAAATGAGCTGCTGTACCGTATCATACAGTTTGTGCAGTAACGTAAAGCTATCCTCGTCTTGTGAAGCCAAAAAATGAAAGGCAATGTTAGTTGTGATAGAGGCATTTTTCATAGATGCGGATTCTTTAAGCATATGTAAAAGTTCTTCTGAACGCTGTTCAATAAGAAGAAAGCGCTCTACTATCTCGATTAAAGGTATGTTTAGCGCAGTTGCTAGAGACTGAATTGTAAAATAGTCTGGCCTTTTCGATATGCCGTTCTCTATATTTACGATGGACTCTTGCTTCACTCCTGTGCGATCAGACAGTTGTTGAAAAGTTACGCCTTGGTCGCGCCGATATTGCTGAATAAGCTGACCGAGCGTGGACAGGATTGCTGTATCAGTTCCCACATCCTCACCTTCCTTCGATTGTACAGCGAAACTATTTATATATTACTTTATAATAATAAATTTGTAAATTATTTCATTTTTCGACTTTTTTCGAGTATTGCTGTCGATCGAAGGAGCGTGTAAAAGAATGGCTGGGTATACTTACTTATAGGTATATAAGAATCCCTATTTCAACTCATACGATATAACTAAGCATAGAGTAAACTGGGGAATCCATCGTCTCATAAAATCCAATCATATAAACGATTATGTAACAGAAGCAAAATATCGTCATCAATTTTGTGAATTGTCGTCGATCCCTGTAACTATAAGCTATTAGAAATCGACGACAAAACGTTAAAGCAACCTTATTCTGATTTCGATTTACTCAACCGCCATGATTTAGGGTATCCTCCTCCTTTACCACTTCTTTTTTCCTTACCTATCTCTTCAGTTATATTATCCCAGTTAACATGTTTTGGATTTCTTACCGTGCCATCCCCGTTCGTATTAAAGCTCTTTTCCAGTTTACTCTGAATAAATGGCTTAAATTGATTTTTCTTAAAATACTGTTCGCCGCCCATAACAGTAATAAATTGATCGATGTACACAGCACGTTCCGAATGCGCTTCAGTCGGGTTCAAGATAAGAGAATCAAAATCATTACCCTTTTTTTCAAGCTGCAAACTTTTGATTTCAATTTTCACCTTGCCGTATCCATAAGGTTTGGCTCCACCTATTAACTCATAGGATTTATCTTGCAAAGCTTTAAGATCGGTTACATTCTCGCTATACTTTTTAGAAGTAAGTACCTCTCTCCAATCCAGACTAAGCAGCAGCAGGCCTAATTCTTCATCGGATAAATTACGGAAATAAACCTTACCTCGAATCTTGTCTGTAGCCTTATTAAGCTCGTCAGCCTTCAACACTTTTCGTGTGGAGAACATATTGCTAGTGTTTTCATCTTCTTTAGATGTTTGTTCAATCTGTTTTGTTTTTTGTGTTGGGACAATGTGCTCTTTTAGTACATGATAATATTTGTATCCGTTTAATTTGACT
The DNA here is from genome assembly GCF_021223605.1 of Paenibacillus sp. 481. Taxonomy (NCBI): domain Bacteria; kingdom Bacillati; phylum Bacillota; class Bacilli; order Caryophanales; family Paenibacillaceae; genus Paenibacillus; species Paenibacillus sp. 481. The sequence goes on along the minus strand of NZ_CP075175.1, from coordinate 3,533,835 downwards.
TCATCGTCTTCATACGTTATATTTTCTGCTTCATTTTGTTGAATATACATCCCGTTCGCTGTTGCAGAAGGTGTCATAAGTACAAAATCTTTAACTACTTCAGGCTCAAAAGTTCCTTTATAGGGAATATCAACTGGACTAAAACGAAGCCTCGACTTGTAAGCAATATGATAATTGGGCTCTTTTCTTTGACTATCAGGCGCGAAACCAAATAAAGCATTGGCATAATCCAACTTGCCGTTCTCTCTAACTCCAATTAAATCTTCAAGTTGATTTTTATATGGAACTTTGAAGTACGGTGTTCGACCAATACTTACAATCTCTTTTTCAACTGAAGGTTCACAACTATGATAAAATACAATAACTCCTTGTGCAGCATCCTCTTCTTTAACTTCATTTGACGAAATCATTAATTGAATAACTGCTTCATAATTATCGAAAATATTATAAAATGATTTTACAATATCATTCCGTTTAGAATTGGTAATCCTGAATTTTTTCAGATTTCTATTGTATCCATTAATTACGGATTGAGGTACTAAATATTCATTTTTCAATTCGTCATTGGGGCCAAGTACAAAATAGTGACTCCGCTTCGAACTCGCATTAGTTGAGTTAAATAGATAACCCTTTTGTTTCACTTCTGTTGAATGATTGGTTGATATATATTCAATACCTTGCTTATTAGCTGCTTTTTTATAATAGACACTTCTTTGATAAGGGATAAAATCTTCGTTTGGTCTGAGCCTGTTGTACATTAGATACATTTTCACTTTACATCCCCATCTATCAGCATATAACTGATATAGTTCATGAAGTAAAAACAGCTCTTTTTCTGTCAAACTATAAGGTTTAATCTCTTTTAATTTCAACAATAATTGGTCTTTAACATGATCAAGGCCTTTTATCTTTATATCGCCTAGCTTTTTAAACAACGAAAAAATGTCTGTAAAAATTTTAGTGATTTCCCCTTCGATAATATTTAGTTTCCCTTTTAGCAGCTCTCTTTTCAGCTTTATTTGTTTTGTTTTTTTCTCAATTTCAGACTGTAAATTGTTAAATTCGATAATGTTTTTATTATTCCATTCGTAAATACTATAGTATTGTTTCCCAGCAACGCCCATATGCATCAAACGATGCTCCTTGATGGACAAAAAATATTTATCATCAAACTTTTTTGCTGGAGTGACATAAAATTGATTACCTATTTTTCTTAAAAATCCAACCTGAATCGTTCTTTCTATTCCTAAGTCCCTACTCGCTCTATTGGGTATTCCGTGTTGTGATTGAGCTCTATTGCGGTACAGAGGACTCGAAATATCCCTATAAACCATCTCCGAGCGGTCAATAAATTCCGGATAACTGGCGCTCAATATTTCCGCATTTGAACGTATTTTCCCCCGTATAGAACTTCCGCTAAAAAATAGCTCCTCATTCCACGTTGTTCTGACTTCGATGGCTAGATCAGAATAAGGTGTAATTTCATAGTCAATTGTCCCGCTTAATCCTTGAAAATCATTATGCTTCGGAAGATTGTTGTTTTGTTCCGTGCACTCGTACGGGTAGATTCGATTCTCTTCTTCTGCAAATGGTACAAAATCGTACGGAAGCGTTACATTTACAGAGGGATTGGATTTATTTCCTTGCTTCTTACCTTTATCCTTATGTCCTGTGTGTTTATATCTATCATTACGCATGTTATTCACCCCTTTACCAGTCGATATAAAACCGTTTTTTCCACATATGCTAAATGACTTTCCTCGTCGTAATTAAAATACTCTTTCACTTCCAAAAATTTATATCCGTTTGCATTGCAATTTTGTTCCACAGCATATGAGCGCAGTACAACTGGCGGCTCCGAGTCCTCTGAGCCATTCGTATGCTCTAACGGTGCATATACGACCAACTGCTGATCGTGTCTGCCCACAAAAACTTCTCGCCTCTCGTTAAAGAAATGTGCCTCAAGCAACGTTTTGTTTTCAAGAGCTTTTTCAAAAGCAACCCTCTTCTTATCCTCTAGTTCAGCTACTTTCCCAATCAGCACCTTGTCCAATAAATGAGCGATGACATAATTACTGTCATCAGCTATAAGTTTGCCCCACTCATACTGATCAAGTATCGTATGCATCTTCACTTCTTGCACCACCCTTTAAAGTCCTCAAAATGCTGCTTCAACCATGCCTTGCTTTGTTCCGTTAACGCCTCGGTCGTTTCAATCTCCGTACAGTTTTGACCGATTTCAATTTTGACTTTATCTGCCGCGAATTGCCCTAGGCCAATTACAGTTCTACCACCGAGTGGAACATGACCCGCTCCTATTCTACGCAGCACATACACCAATGGAAAAATAAATCCTTCTTCCTCCTCTGGCCCGCTGTTCACACCTTTTACAAGCTCAAACCGAATAGTAGCTGCCCCCTGAACTTCTTGCTGATGTTTCAAGGCTTTGGAATACCCCCCGCCTGTTAAGCGATCAATTTTAATATAGACGGGATGTTTATCTGGCTCAGCACCATTTTCGTCTTTCTGTTTAGGCCTCTCCATTTGTACAAGCTTACTGTTTTCAAATTCGATATCGGAAAATACGACTTTACCTCTCTGATTCAAACTGCCGAACCATTCCGCACATTTTGCATTCACTTTGTTATTCAATTCGTCGGCATCTATAGGTTCATCCATGAGCATACGCTTGATTAACAAAGCAACTTCATTCCTCATCAGACCTTTCAGACTGGTAGCAGGCATGTAATAGCCACTTTGTCTAGTCTGCAAGCCCGTCAATTCACGCTCCTGTTTCACTCGATTTTTATCTAAGTTAAAGCTCTGATAAACCCCATATGGAAAATAGCCCGACATGAAGAACGAGATTACTTGAACTTGTTCTTGCTTGGTTTCTAGTTGTGCTAACGCCTGCCAGTCAATGGGTGTACGCTCTGCACTTTCACGCCGAAAAATATACTCATCCAGCGCATCCTTGCTGTTCAGTGCAAACTCTACCCTTTGCAGCTCTATTAGCTCAAACCTGCCGAAGCCGTTGCTTTTTTGACCGCCTAGCAGTAGTTGTTGAGTGGCAATTCCTTTTGCCCAAGTGCCAATCATGGTATGAAAATCTTGTACACGCAATTGTTGCTCCTCTTTGGCTGTCTCTGTCTCTCTATCTAACAAAACATCACATTCAATTCGAAAATGAATTTCTGTCCCTATCGGTAAATACTCTAACGTATATTTATGCTGATCTTTTGCTGATCCATATTGCGGGTCAATTGCCGTTCCTTCCTTTTTGCCAAGCTCAGCGTAATGAATATGTCCGTCACTAATATAAATGCTACTCTCCTCAAGCGTAGAAGAACCTTTCCTTTGACCGCCTAAACTTCCATAGATCAATTCCTCTACCTTTTTCCTATCTTGTTCCTGTCCATCCTTATTCAAAGATTGCAAAATTCGCTGAACATAATCCCTTAGTGCCCCACCAAGTGCATTGCCTAACACAATCGGCTCTCCTTTCCAATTTTTCACCACCGATCCTTTTTCACTGTCACCAAAATAAACAGGAGAAATCGCTCGAATCGTAAAATAGTACGTTATCGCCTTATTCACTTTTGCCCGCCCTCCTTTGCTCAATATATAAACCTGCGTGCAACAGTTCAGCAATAAATAGCTTTTCCTTTAACGAGGCCTTAGAATAGAACAATTCGCCCTTGGTGCTGTCCAATCGTTGTTTAGCAAATTGCATTAAGCCATTGGATTGACGATTTGTTGTGCATATAAACTCTAATATTTCTGTAAAATTGCACCCCGCAACAGAGCACAAACGATTGTCCTTTTTGTAATACCTTTCGATAGAATCAGGCATAGTTGGTAATTCACCTTCCTCCAACTGCTTCTGTCGTTGCTCCAACAATTTTCTCATTTGTTCGAGCTGGTGACGATTTAATTGATCGGAAATGAGGATACGATTAGAATCCGGCTCCCCTTCCGAAGACTGGCTCCGTGATTTTACATAAATCATTTCCAGCCAACGCTCCTTGGCTGGCTTCAATCCTGAGATAATGATGTCCAGAACCCGATCTACTTCCGCTGTTCTTTGTTGTTCCTGATGCATTGCAGCCGCATTGTGCTTCTGCTGCTCCGACAATGGCTGTACGGCTTTTACCACTAGCAATTGCTGTGCTGGATTTGACATCTCCGCCCCAATCCAACCGAAACCATCTTGCGTCCGATAACCAATAAGCTTGCTTTCTAGCGCTTGAATCATTTGGATTTTTTCTTGCTGTGTTAATTCTTTTTGTAACTCGTATTCAAGCACAGATCCCGCCTTTAACGTTGTTTCTTTTGGATAGCGAGCTTTCCATGTCGCGTTATACCCTTCTGTAATGCCTGTCTGCACATATTGTCGCTTTAACTTGACTGGCACGCCGATTAAGCTTTCTATTTCATCCGTCGGAATAGCATTGACGGGTTGTCCATATGTATCGCGGCATATGCAATCTGACAAGCAAGTTATCGTTAGCTTATCGGCCGTTGGCATAGCAGCTGTATGCAGACCCAGAGCTTTTTTCGCGGCATGAAAATCAGTCTGAACGTGCGCAATGAGACGAAGTTGACATAAGCCATAGCCCGAACCTTTTGCACCACCCAAATACCATTTCGTGGATTGCTTGAGAACTGGAACAATGACATGCTCAATGGATTGATCATAGCTGACAATCGCCCGAAATGTATGGCCTGCTGCCAGCGCCTGATAGCGGAACAGATTGTCTCGTTCCTTCTCGTCCTGCTTGCGACTCATATTGTGATGGAGACGGTACTCCTTGACTGCGTTCATTCCTCTGATGTTCTTATCTTGCACGGATAGAAACCGGAACTCGAGCGTATTTTTATCCTGCTCTCCGTCCTGCTCCTTACAAGTATCCAATAAATTAGATATCTTGATCGTCTGCATCTGTTCTTCATCGCTGCTTCTTGCCAGCACCTTTGCTTTTCGCCACTGATGCTTGTTCATCCGCAAATGTTGCGGTGTAGGCAAATAGATATGTTCGCCGTGATAAGGATAAGCGTTATAGCACTCCAACTTCGTAAGAATTTCCTTTTGATGCTCATCAAAAGAGTTATTGTGGATTAATTGACTAATCATGGCCCCTCTAATCGTAGAACCTGGCACATAATCTTTTGAAGGCTCCGTTTGGTTCGCTTTACTTCCCACCGCGCCGATTTTCAGAGGCTCAAGGTTTACAATTTCGATGACACTATACCGTTTCATGCGGTTCCACCTACTTTGCTATCGTGCTTGCTGCATGTCGCTTGCCCATCCACGAGCAGTCTTGCGGTAACTTCGCCGCGCCCTCTATGTATGCCCGCGCCAATTCGTCGGAATGAGGAGACAATACGCTGCAAATTTTCAATATGAAGCTCCTTATTTCCATCCTCTTCTTTGAAAATAGTAGAGTCAAAGGTAAGCGAAGAGTAGAAGACTAACCCCTGTTTCACGGTATGGTACGTGGTTAGCATTCGGTCTTTAACTATGCCGTCCTGTAATTGAATGCCTGTTCGAATATGAGTTTGCGCTTCGATCAAATCGTGTGGCGTTACTCGAAAATACCCGGTTGCTTGATCTTCGGATTGCAGCGCGGTAAAACGTCTTTTAACTTGTTCATCCAGCTCCAAATGACCGAATCTCAATACACCGGGTTGCTGTTGAACATAGTTCCCTTTGAATGTTTCATCATCTGATGCTAACTTTTCAATGTCGAATAGCTCTATTTCTTCCTTGTTAATCCCAAACAAGACGACAATCGATGAAAAAAAGGACTTCTCCAGCTCCTTATCAATTTCACTATACCTCTCCAGCAACCAGAACGCCTGCCGTTTCAGCTGGCCTTTAAAGGATTTCGCATGAAAATAAACGAAGCCGTGACGGTCTGCCAACACTTTGGTCTGAACGAGATTGCGCTCCTTTTCACCGCTGCTAAATATCGCTTCGCTATCAAGACGCACCTCAATTTTGTAATCTTGATCGATCCTCATCGCTTGGCAGCCTCCCGCTTCTGGTTCAAATAAGGTAGTGCATCTATCACATCATTCAGCAAATAGGTATATATCAGAGATTTCCCTTGCTCCTCTTGCATTGCACCATAACGATTGCAATTGAACGCCTCATGCATGATTTGCGTAACCTTATGGCATGCTTCGGTTTGATTTTTGTCAAAATACAGTTCGTACGATTCCTTGCCAGAGTAAATCACGTTTTTTATCCCTTCCAGCACAGAGCTGCTTAATTCTTGATTCACCTGCGCTTGCTGTATCTCTTTCACTGCGTGTACAAACGATTCATAGCTGTAAATACCGTTCTCTACGGCTTCTGTCTGATCAATCCGCAACGGCTTCATATGAAACCGCTCTACGTCGTTACCATGCCTCACACCGTCTTCATAGGTTTGTGCCGAAAGTACTTGACCTTGAATAACGTTCCAATGAATAAAGGAAGCATTGGCGACACCGTTATCGTCCGTCTTCACTTGATAAATCTCTTCTTTGGCTCGCTTGCACAGCATTTCGGCCGTTTTTACCGTCTCAAAAAACGGGTGATTGTATCTGGCAATCGCAACTCCCGCACAAGCTGTCATCTCTTGCATACCGTCCATGAATCTCCCTAAAGCAGCTCTATACTTTTCATCACGGGACAACTCCTGAATACGTGTTACAATGGTTCCCGCTATTTCAATGGCATGATCGGACTGCACAATTAAGCAAATATCATCTCCAGCCATCACGATTGGCGTGATTAATAATGATGTACCTTCTTGTTGAAATGCTTTTAGCACATCAATGACTGCCGATTCATACAACTCACCAATGCACTGACTGAATTGCCCCAGTTCTTCAAAAGAAGATATTTGGTTTACCATATCTCCCATTTTATTGCCGTCAATCACGATAACCCCGATATAGCTTTTACCTTCCTCGGTGCTCTTGTAATCTTGTAATTCTTGTGTCACCTTAATTGACGTGCCCTGTGTCTTCTCTTCAAACTTGTGGTATAAATACCTCTTAGACAGCTTATGTTCACGCTTTACAGCACCGCTAAGCTCAGCTTGTCCCGTCTCATCAATCTTCTCCACACCATACGTCCAGCGTCTAAATTTAACCTGACGCTTATCTTTCAGCTCATCCGCCTTTTGATGCAGCTTCCTGCGAATTTCCTTGTCTCCTTTTTCGGTCGCAGTGATTTCAGAATCATCCACGATACTCATATACAGCTCCAAGTCAGGATAGTCCTTCAACACTTTTGTTGAGTAATTCTTCACAAAACTTTTGGCAGCTTCCTCTGTTTCAAACCGTATAATACTGTTGCCTCCACCAGAATATTTAACATCGTGACTGCCTTTGAAATTTTCATTTAAATGTCCCTTTAAAGTAGCTTTTATATATTCAGAGGTATCAAGATCAGCAATATCATCAACCTCGCTGACTACTTTAATCACAAATGAATTGTACAAATTGTCTTTCAACTTATTATGTTTAAAAATATATTCTTGCTTATGCGATACATCTATGAATACATAGGCAGCCATATATTACCCTCGCTCTCTGCTTGTATGGGTTGGTCGTTATTGCTTTACGCTTTGCTGTTCGGCTTTCTCTTTCTTTTTCTCATCGTTAATAATCTTGTTAAATTGTTTGGCGTACGCAAAATGCGGGAACAGCATGGGGTTATTAATAAGCATAAGGAGCTGATTTAATTGGAAATTTAGAGAGAGTAAAGGATTATCTTCTACCTTTAATTCCGCTAGTGTGTTGGTAAGGTAAAATTCATCATCAAATGAAAGTTCAGGGCATAAATCTGTCTGGAGTTTCTGCAGTTTCATTTGCTCATCTGTGAGTTTCTTTGGGCTAGCAGAGAAATTCTGAAGCCCTAGCTTATTCTCTAACTGTTCAGCCGTATAAAGCTCGTCATTCACATTGTTTAATCGCTGCCCCCACCACTCCAGTGATTTGGTCTCAAATGGAATCACGACCTCAAACTTCGTGCTCTCTCTTTGCATTTTTGAGATAATGATATCGAAATGGTTACCGTAGTCCTCTTTTAAATTTTTTATCGTTCGTTCTGTTTTGCCTGTTTTTGTGCAAGCCAATATTTTTAGAGGACGTGTTTTCTTTTGCGTAGGATTTGTTAATCCGGTTGCGTAACCAGCTACCATGCGGGCGACTCCGGAATTTTTTGTATTTAGCTTATCAATTCTATTAGCCCATTCTATAAGGTCATCTTCAGGCAAACCTGTACTTTTACATTCGATTGCGATAACAACCGCTTCAATCGGGATAAACTTCAATGTATTATATTGAAATACATAAGGTGTATACTGCTCGTCAAATACCGCAATATCGACTTCATTCGATACTTTACCATCTGAATCAATAATCTTGACTCCCTGTGCCATCGCGTATTTCTGCGGAATAATACTTCTAAAAAATTTCAACCACATTTCCTCACGATAGTTACCAGTTAATCCATCATGGTCAGAAGAAAGTTCCAGCTCGTCTACCATCATTGTGTTTATGTAATTGTAATTTTTATTAATTTTAAACATTACATTTTTTTCGTTCTTTTCTGTCATTTTATCTCCTCGCTCTCAGGGAATATTTCAAGTAATATATTAGTAAAATAATCCATGAGTATAGTATAGATTATATTTTCTTCGCCATCCATATTTTAGAATGTAAAAAAAGAACATATAAAAAATGACCATTCGAATAACGAATGGCCACTCTACGTTTTAGTCTTCTCACTACCTATCAGCCGGTACATTCCATATCCTTGCGATGCCTTACTGCCTAATCCCGCAAAATAAGAAAAAGCAAGCACATCCGCCGGACCCGACAGCTCATAGATTCCTTTCCAACCCACAATCAAAAACTTCTTATAATACGTAAGCACCTTATCCTGCGTACTTACCTGAACAGGACGAATCGAGAAATCGACATCCTTCTCGCCCGTAAAAGCGCAATATTTACGCTGCATATTTTGTGTAATCAACTCGGCAAACAAAGGCTCACTAGGCTCCATATACTTCGTATATTTCCGCTCATCTCGCAATTCCGTCTGGTAGACCGTAACAGGGGAAATCATTTGGACAAGCCAAGGCCCCGTACTCGGCAATTGCTCCTCCCGCTCCGTCGACACTTGCAGCACCCGCACGCGGTGACCATTCATTTCGATATACGAAGACAACAAAAATTGCACCGCCAAATCCTCGATCATTTCCGTAATAACGGAACTAATTTCCCAAGTCACGGTACCTCTAAAAGCAATCGTCGCCCGCCGCTTATCCACCGTGCTCTTCCCTCGCAGCTGACTGAACGTAAACAATTTGTACGAGCGCTTTCCATAAAAAAATCCTTCATCATGCATAAACTCTGCTAAATCTGGATTCGATAAAGTTCGATAAATAATACCTTGCAGCATTTGCTGGTAGCCCAACGGCAGCTCCAGCCCATTCGGACTAGATAATACAAGCTTTAGACGCATATACTCACCTTCATGTAGTTAAAATCGTACTTTTCGAAATATAATCTTTACTATTTTACCAGATTTTTAGGGTGGTTTTACATTTTGAGTTGGTACATGAATAAAATAATTTCTGATGCTGAAAAGTGGGGATTGTTATAGGATTTTGTAACGAGGGCACTATCCACTTTAGGGGATATTACAATTGAAAAAAAGTTCGTCAACATGACAGAAAAATGTACGTAATTTCAATTCTTTATAGGTACGATACAAACCGATTACGACACGAATGGCGACGATTACACAGTGTTTCGGTTTCAATTCCTTATAGGTACGATACAAACGATAACTCGACCGTTCATGTGAATTCTTTCTTTGGAGTTTCAATTCCTTATAGGTACGATACAAACCTATCAAAATCATTGGTGGCATGAGGGGCGGTGGCGGGTTTCAATTCCTTATAGGTACGATACAAACCCCATTTTACACCAAGTCGCAATCATTCGAAACCCTTGCTACACAACGTTTTTTCATCTTATTCTTCAAAATCCACTCCCGCCCGCCATTTGTATGTAATTAAATACATAAAAACTCACAAACCTTCATCCCGTATAGCAACTTCGCTTATCAAAATGTCGTCGATCCCCCGTGCTATTTACGCGATTGAGGGTCGACGACAAAAAAAGCTTCCTTTTATTAGATCTTCAAACCTTTGAACCAAAAAAAGTTTTTTCACAATTAATTCCTCACCCAGCCTCAGTTCCTTCGCTCAGAACCATATCCTAAAGCCCTACTTCATTTTCAAAGTTTGCGCATTCTTTTTAAAATGAGTCGGGGTCACACCCGTCTGCCGCTTAAACATACGTGAGAAATAGGCCAAATCGTTAAAGCCCACGCCGAAGCAAATTTCGGTCACGGTCATATCGGTAGCAAGCAGCCACTCCGCCGCCTGACGGACGCGCAAATCGATGACATAGTCGTTGAACGTGTTGCCCGTAAAAATTTTAAACAAATAGCAGAAGTACGTTTTGGAAATGTTAAACTGTCTGCACAACCGCTCAAGCCGCAGTTCCTCAGCAAAATGGCCGTTTATGTACTCGATGGCGGACATCATGAGCTCGCGGTATTTTTCAACTCGCTCACCTTGCCCATCATTCAACTGATCCTGCTCCGCCATGCGCGTGTATTCACGAATAATGATGGATAGCAGCTTTAGCAAATTCGCCTTCAATACAAGTTCAAAAAAGCGATCCGCCTCACGGTGCTCATCCAACATCTCATGAAGCAGCCGCTTCACTTCCGTATCGGCCTTACCTGTAAACGCCACCTTAGGCGTCACCTGCTCCTCATCCGTCAAAAATTGCTCCAAATAAGAAAAGTCAAAACAGTCCTTACTGCTATCCGCAGCCGCATGTTCAAAGCGCTCGTTAATAAAATGAGGCAAAAACTCGCATCCTATCACTTCCAGCTCCTGATTCGGAATCGTCTCGACCCGATGCACCGCGAACGGTGGGATGACGAACAAGTTGCCGCGCACCATTTTATAAGAGCGGTGGTTGATCGTATGTTTAAACTCCCCCTTGACTACATACCAGATTTGGATGTAATCATGAGTATGGTCCCATATGTTGCCGATAGACTCGTTGCGCGTGTACATTTTAAAAGGTAGATTAGCTTGCAGCTCTTGCTCGGCTCGAAATATCCGTACGCCGTTGGCAGATCGATTCGTTTGTGGCTCCAGCTGCTGTTCATCACCTTTGTTGTCGACTGGCATTTGCATCCCCCTGTCTGCGCAGCTCGTAGGTTCACAAAGCTTTAATATAGTAAGGGTTAAAAGTTATTGTTCTGCAAGTTTGGCTTATGGTAAAGTGTATACAATCTAAATGCATGCCTCTCATGACGAGCATGATAGAGCTAGCTAGAGCACATTTTCTTTTATCATAGAGGAGGTACTTTTCACATGCAAGGTACGATTGTTTCTTTAAATGTAGCGATGCCGAGCGAGAGCTTGGTGTACAGAGGGAAGCCTGTGCTGTCGGGTATGGTGAAGCAACCGCTTTCCGAGCCGACGATGCTCCATGAGCTTGGCTTCGAGGGCGACGGCGTTGCGGATACGAAGCATCATGGCGGCCGAGATAAAGCCGTATGCGTATACGCTGCGGAGCATTATGCCTATTGGTCGAGTGAGTGGAATCGCGAGCTGCCGCACGCAGCATTTGGCGAGAATATTACGACGAGCGGTATGTTGGAACATGAAATCCATGTCGGTGATACATTTAAGCTAGGCGAAGCTGTCGTGCAAATTTCGCAACCGCGCCAGCCCTGCTTTAAAGTAGCGGCTCGCTATGATATGAAGGAAGTTCCGGTGTGGATGCAGGATACGGGGTATACCGGCTATTATGTCCGCGTGCTGCAACCAGGCCTTGTCCGTCCGGACGATAAGCTAGAGCGGATTAGCGTGGACCCGAACGGCGTGACGGTCCAGTATGCGAACGAAGTGATGCATCATAAACGGGACGGCGAAGACGGCGTTCGGAAAATGCTAGCTGTTAAAGCGCTGTCGAGAAGCTGGCGGGCAACGTTCACGAAGCGGCTCGGTGGCGAGGTTACGGATACGAGCGCACGAATTAGTGGAAGCTAGTTACTATTCATATAAATGAAATATAAACATGAGGCGCCCCTACTAATAGAGTAGGCGTGCCTCTTTTTATTTCCGTTGTTTGGTCCAAGCAGGATTTGGTTAATGAGAGATGAATCTATATAATGGGTACATTTTCCTTAGAGGTGGATGCAATGACAAAAATTCAGGTCACCCCTGAACAGCTAACAGCAGTCTCTAATCAATTTTCGCGTGCAAGCGAACAGAGTTCACAGCTCATTGAACAACTGAGCAGACAACTTTCTTCCTTAGAATCGCGTTGGAACGGTATCACGCAGCAGCAATTTTTTCACGACTTTCATCGTTCACGCGCACTGTTAGGTCAATGCGTGTCCACGATGCAGGGCATCGGCCAAGAGTTGAACACGATAGCTGTACGATTCAGTCAGGCGGATGGAACGAGCGATGGGGCCATGACTGGTGGAAACAGTAACGGTACGGCTGGCGTAGATAGTTCTACAGGGACACATGGTTCTGACCCAACAGCAGGAGCCAGCACAGGAAGTACTAACGGAGCAGCCCATGATGGAACGGTCACCTCCTCTGTAATCGGTGGGATGGGCGGCGGCCTAGGTCTGCGAGATAATCTAGAAAAGTACGGAACCGCCTTTTACAGCGGTGTTGCCGCAGCGATGGTCCTGTCCGGCACCGTCGGCTTCAATAGAAAGCCAGGACATCACGGACGAGCCGTCATTCATACGGCACAATGGGTCAAAGGCCGCGGCAGCAACGAGTTTATGAAAAAGATGGCCCGTTCGATGGACAAGCAATTCCACCACCCCGGGCGAGTGCTAAGCGCCCTTAAAGGCTTTGATAAATGGTCGAGCAAACTAGGCGTTAACTTCGGTCTAGGGCTTAACCGCGCGAACAACTTCCCTCATTGGGTAAAAAACGTTGTCGTCGGCGTGAATCAAAATCAATCTGGTATGAAGACAAACAAAATACCCGGCATGATCGCCAAAAAGTTGTTCCCAATCAATGTGACGTTTAATGTGGCGTCAGAAGGTCTTGGTGTCGTTGAGAAGTGGCACAAAGGAACACTGACCGCCGAAGAAGGAGCAGTAGCGGCTTCAAATGTTATCGTTAAATCGGGCGCCACTTACGTGGGAGCGCTGGCAGGTGGAACGCTGGGGCTAATCGGTGGGCCTGTCGGAGCCGCCGTAGGTGCCTATGTTGGTGGGACTGTCGGCTCATTTGCCGGAGATCATATAGCGCCAGTCGTCGAGAAGGGATTACGATGGCTGTGGCAGAAATTTAAATAATGAGCAAGTTTGAATAAGACGCAATCAAAATGTACGTATGGAGGAACATGATGCAAAGCATTGTTGAAAATAATGTTACATTCATATTGTCTGTGGAGGAGCTTGGATTTGCATTGTCAGCAAAAGGTGCCGACGATATGGCAGCAGGTTTGTTGAAATCCTTTTATCCCGATGAGCAAATGACGGAGCAGAGCTGGGAGCTTATTTTACGGACGGCAGCCCACGGTCTCATCGCCAAAGGATACATGGAACGCTGGGACGAGCTGACCATGCAGACGTATTTTCATCCCGAGCTAGAGTCGATGTTGGAGCAGATCACCATAGCCCGCTCCATGGTGCGCTGCGTCCATACGACGGACAGTAGCGAACGTGTCTTAACGATGCATCTTCTGCACACCGAGCCGGAGCGTGTTCTGTACCATTTGGCAACGGATTCACTGATCCATGTGCTTACGTGGATTCAGCCAGCTGAAATGGCTGCGCATTTGGAGCCGTTGTTTGAACCACAGTTCGAACAGTCTGTACAATCTCTACATACAACTGACCATGGCCGCTTAGCGACAGCCTTATCTGAGGAAGCATGGGAGCAGCTTGCAACAGCAGTACAAACAGCTGCACAACACGCAAGCACGATGCAAGCTCAAAGTGCAGGGCAAGACACTTCGCAAGGCGCAGGGCATAACACGGCGCAACACGCGGTGCAGCACGCGGTGCAAGTCAAAGCTGATCCCCTTCCTCCGCAACTATTGCTAGAGGCAGCCGATCAAGCCGTGATCTCACAATTTTGGCAGGACTGCAAGGAAGCTGGCTATTCTATGTCCAATATGAGCGCCATGAGTTGGACAGACCAGCCATACCCTCATCTAGCGGACGTGTTGTTCCTCGTCATCGGAACCGAACGTACGTGGTTCATTTACAACAAAGAGGCCGATTTGACGAAGCCACCGTCGCTCTGGATGACCACAGTTAGTCAAGCTCACTGGACAGATCGCACCCAGCAATTAATTGCAGCTGCGATGAAAGCGAGCACCGATCATGCAGCACGAAGTTAAGACTATTCGCTATCGCCGCATGGTTGCAGTGTGGAAAGCGACCGCTTCACTACTTCTATTACTAGGCAGCACTTTTTTAGCCTATTCAGGCATGTTGACCGAGCATATTTCGGGATTACGCCGCTTCTTTTCGATCACGGCTGCACTAATTGGATATACGTTTTTTGGCCCTTATTTTGTAGCGAGCCTTATTCATCTCCTGAAGCGGAATACAGTGCTGCTATCGTATGATCATCAACATGTGTGGACGAACCGCGACCAAGTCGCTTGGTCGCAAATTCGCAAAGTCGAATTGACATCGTCGGGTATTCAAAAAGGACTGTTCCCTAAATTTCCACAGTTCGTGTTTGAACAGCAGAACGGCACTACAGTGATTGCAAATACTTACTATTTGATGACGGACGAGGAACTTTCCCGTGCGCTCAAGCAACTTCGCCAGCTCGTTAATGAGCGCGGGTTGCGGCGTTAGCTTAGCGCGGTGGGGGAACGGGAGAGCTAAATGAAAAGTTTACGACTAAGTGCTTTCTCTTAGCTCTCCTCCACTCCGTCCCGTCTTACTTTATAGTTCGTGTTTTCGATAGATAGACAGATAGGTGGATACATATTGTATCAAAACCTTTTGAAGGGAGGATTCAATACGAAACACCCCATTTTCATCGCAGATAGCAATCCTGACATAAGGAATACCGCACGTATCCAATTTGAGGAGTTGTTTATTTTTCATGAAAAAGAATGAGGTTGCAAAAAAAATTAAAAAAGTATGTATTACAATGGCCTCCATATGGCTGCTGAGCGCTTCCCTAACACAAGCGAGCAGTACGATTGATCTTAACTCCAGTAACGCTACTAGCTCCAATTACTATGCTTCCGCCCAAGGATTATCCGGCGACGCACTCAAAAAAGCGTTGCACAACATTATTGACGATCATCGCGTCATCACCTACAGCCAAGTTACCAACGCCTTAAAGGAAACTGACGAAGACCCGAACAACAAAAATAATGTTCTATTGCTGTACACACAACGCTCGCAAGCTAAAAGCACATTTGGACCAGGTGTAGACGATTGGAACCGTGAACATGTGTGGGCTCGCTCACGTGGCAACTTGAAATCTTCAGTAGCTAATTCCGATCTGCATCATCTTCGCCCGACTGACGCTTCTGTCAACTCCAATCGTGGCAACCTCGATTTTGATCTTGGTGGCAACAAAACGAATCCAGAGTGCGGTTGCAAATACGACCAAGATTCGTGGGAGCCGCCAGCTAAAGTGAGAGGCGACGTTGCTCGCATGCTATTCTATATGGCTGTTCGTTATGAAGGCGACAGTGGCGATCCTAATTTGGAACTGACCGAAAGTGTTGGCAATACAGGCAAACCGCTGCACGGCAAGCTGAGCCAGCTCTTGAAATGGCATGCGGAAGATCCGGTCGATGCATTCGAAAAAAGACGTAACGAGCTTATTTACAGCAAATATCAAAATAATCGCAATCCCTTTATTGACCACCCAGAATGGGTAAGTAAGATTTGGAAATAACATAATCGTAAAAACTGCCCCGCTGTAGCCTGATGCTATGCGGGGCAGTTTGTGTATGTTCATTTGTTGAAGCACTAGACAGCTTACTTGTCGTAACCGATCGGAATAGCTCCAGACTCTCCAGACTCTCCAGACTCACCCATGTACATCTTCGCTTTCGTAACAGCCTCTGCGGACACTACGACGTTTTTACATTTGGCGTACTGCCGCCGCTCGTGCGCTTCGACTTCCGATTGTCCAAGCGCAGCTTACGCTGCAAGGTGCCGAGTACAATATCGGCCACAATGGCCAGCAGCGCTGCCGGAATAGCACCCGCGAAAATACGCAGCGGGTTTTGATTGTTAATGCCGGAGTATATTTCCCGGCCTAATCCGTCGCCGCCGACGAGTGGAGCAATCGTCGCCACGCCGATGGCGATTACGGCCGCAATGCGCAGACCTGTCATCATATAGGTGAGCGCCAGCGGAAAGCGCACCTTCCATAAGAGCTGCATCGGGCTCATGCCTACGCCGCGCCCCGCCTCCACATAACTGGCGTCAACTTCCTTCAAGCCAATGTACGTGTTGCGTGCAATCGGGTTAAGGGAGTAAAGAAACAAGCCGACAACGACCGTCGTATTGCCGAGGCCGAAAAAGAGCATAAGCAGGACAAGCAGCGCTAAGCTTGGCACGACTTGCAGCACGCTCGTCAGCAGCAAAATTCCTTTGGCCAACTTCTCATTGCGCGTACAAAGCACACCTAGCGGCACCCCAACCAGCAGTGCCAAACCAAGTCCACCCAGTACCATCATCACGTGCAACAGAAAGTACTCCCACAACATATCCGCATTCCGGCTCATATATGCTAGTAAGTCGGCGAACGTCCATTCATAATCAACCACGTCTTACCCCTCCTTTAGCAACCCGACTTTTTTCAAATAATTCAGCGCCACCTCGCGCTCGCTTTTTTTCTCGATATCCACTTCATAGTTCAAATTAATCATCGTTTCGACATCCAAACGCCCGACTAATAGCCCTATAATTTCGGCCAACTGCGGGTGGCTGTCCAACACTTCTTTACGCATAACGGGCGAAGCATCGTACGGTGGAAAAAACTTTTTATCATCTGCAAGCGTCTTTAAGTTATACGCCTTCAAGCGCGAATCGGTAGAGTAAGCTAACACGATATCCACTTGGTTGCCCGCAACGGCTTGATACACGAGACTTTGCTCCATCGGAAATTCCTTGGCAAAAGCAAAACCGTACGCTTTCTGAAAGCTGCGATACCCGTCCGTATCCCGCTCCAGCCATGTCGTATCCACCCCTAAACGCAACGTATTCGCATCTGGCTGAATGTCAGAAATAGATGTATATCCCTTTTGTTCAGCTATATCTTGGCGCACCGTAAACGCATATGTATTTTCAAAGCCTAACGGATCGAACCATTTTAAATTAAAATGCTTATCAAAACCGACTTGCGCCTGCTTCAGCACTTCTGCCCGATCTTTCGTCTCCTTGATTGGAAAATGCTTGTTGAAAATCTCCCCCGAATACAGCGTCCCCAATTGCAGCTCGCCCTTCTTTATCGCGTTGAGCACAAGTCCACTGGAAGCCAGATCAGGCACTACCTTTGCCTCCAAATCTGTGCGATCTTCGATTAATGCCTTATACATTTCGGCTAGTATTTTAGTTTCTGTAAACGTCTGCGTGCCGATAACGATCCGATTGTCCGCACCGCATGCAGACAATAGCACCGTCAGTGCTAATAGGACTGTCGCCAAGCTAGCCGACAATAACCGTCGTTTCATTGTGCATCCTCCTCAGCCATACCTCCTACAGGTATCACTTATTGGCGACCTTACGCCGCCACCTTGCTATATGATGTCGCTTATTCACGACTTTATGTCGCCATCTTCCTGCACGCTGTCGCTCATTTACGACCTTACGTCGTCATCCTCCTGCACGCTGTCGCTCATTCACGACCTTACGCCGTCACACTGCTCGAACGGCCAAATCGACGCGTTAACGCTTTTTCCAACAAGCCCAGCAACGCATCCGCAATTAATGCCAGCACAATGGCACCGACAGCGCCAACTACAATCATCTCTGGCTTATTCACACCTAGGCCCGACACGATAAGCTGTCCAAGTCCACCAGCCCCAATAAGTGTCGCCAACGTCGCCCAGCTAATAATGTACACCGTCGTAATTCGCACGCCGGACATGATATAAGGCAGCGCCAACGGCAGCTGAATTTGCGCGATGCGTTGAAACGTGCCATACCCCATCCCACGTGCAGATTCCAGCACGCCGCGATCAACCGAATGGAAGCCATCATATGTATTCCGCAAAATCGGCATAATCGAGTACAAGAACAACGCGACAATCGCGGGCTTCATCCCAATTCCCATAAACGGAATTAATATCGCCAGCAGCGCCAAACTCGGCACCGTTTGCAGCAAATTTGCCACAAAGAACACGAAGCTGTTCAACCAGCCAAAGCGGTTGTACACCAACACGATGCCCAGCGGAATAGAGAGTACACAGCCAAGCAACACCGCTGCTAACGAAATAATCAAATGCTCTTGAAACGCCACGCCAATATCGGCGCTGCGCTGTTGAATAAAGCTAAGAACCGCATTCATTCGTTATGCCTCCTTTTCGAGCGCATGCCCCGTGGACTCGGAAGACTCACCTAACTCAGTAGGCTCAGTTAGCTCAGTAGGCTCGGTAGGCTCAGCATTTTCTGTAAGCTCATTAGGCTCGACATTCTCGGCGGGCTCAGTTAGCTTAGTAGGCTCTGTTAGCTCAATAGGCTCGGCATACTCGGCACGGCTAAACATCGGGGCCGCCGTAGCCGCCTGCTCCGTAATCATCGGATACACCTCCGACAAATGCTTGACGATACTGCCGCGCGTAATCAGACCTTTAAGCCGATTGTGATCATCCACAATCGCCAAGTTGGTCAGACCATGCTTCGTCATCATTTCCACCGCCTCTGGCAATGGCGTTCCTTGGCGCACCTCATAACCGATCGGCTTCATCACATCCCGTACCGTCTTACCTTCTTCTCCATATTGATCCAACACGTTATAAATGGAAACGATGCCTTGCAGCGTTCCATCCCGCTCCACAATAAACAAAGAATCAACCTTACGGCGCTCCATCATTTTTATCGCCTCTGCCAAGCCACGCGTCGGAGCTGCCGTCGCAGGCTGCGGTACCATCACCTCGTCTACGACCGGAATATCGTAGCCGCTACCACCGTCCATCCGCTTCTGCCCGATAAACGAGCGCACAAAATCATTAGCAGGACGCCGGAGAATCGATTCCGGCGAACCGGATTGCACAACCTCACCGTCTTGCATCAAGACGATCGTATCCGCAATTTTAATCGCTTCATCCATATCATGCGTCACAAACACAATAGTCTTATTCAGCTCCTGCTGCATACGAACCAACTCATCCTGCAACTGCTCACGACTAATCGGGTCCAAGGCACTGAACGGCTCGTCCATCAAAATGATATCCGGATCAGTCGCAAACGCCCGAATAATGCCGATGCGCTGCTGCTGCCCACCACTTAACTCCGACGGATATCGATCCCGATACACGTCAGGGTCCAAATTCACCAACCGCAGCAGCTCATCCACGCGCTGCTCAATGCGCTCCTTGTCCCACTTTTTCAAATTCGGGACAACCGCTACATTTTTCCCAATCGTCATATGCGGAAACAATCCAATATGTTGAATGACATAACCAATGTTGCGGCGCAGCTCAACTGGATTTTGCTGCCCAATATCTTTGCCGTTCACCAGCACCTTCCCGCTGGACGGCACCACCAGACGATTAATCATCTTCATCGTCGTCGATTTCCCGCAGCCGCTCGGCCCAATAAGAACCGTAAGCTCGCCCTGCTTAAACGTTAGATTAATATTTTTCAACGCCTCAAAGCCGTCGTCATAAACCTTCATCACCTGTTTAAATTCAATCATGCATAGATCACCTCATTGTCAGATTTGCCTAGCTGTACGCGCTTTAATCATGCGTGATTATCGAAAATGATAAACTGTGGCACTTTCCCTTAAAACATGGGGGAAACAAAAGGTTTAGCGGCCTAGCGTAGTGGCAGTTACACGTATGTTGAATCGCATGAATCACTTGCAAATCATATATGTAAGTCATATATAAGTCATATATAAGTCATATATGTATGTCATATATATAAACAGTTATATATAAATTGAAACATATAAAGTCTTATACATATACTTCAATGTCCTTCTCTTGTGGAATTCAATAACAATATGTCTTTCAAATAGTGGACACTATTCTCAAAAGGAGACACATCAAGCCCAACCTCCCCCACTCCACATATAGTCAATATCATTCCCCAAATATCTATATACGGATTTTTCCCGTATTAAAACGAAGTCTCCCGATATCCCCCTTTCTGTCCACTTTTGTATAGACATATTAAATGTTTGTCCACCATATACAAACAAACCGGACACCCGATCCTTTTCGATCAAATGCCCGGCTTTCATCAACTATTTTCAAAAATCACTTATGGCAACCAAACGCCCCTTGAGTCATCTTCCCCAACAACAGCAGAGCTCGTAACGCCATTGTGCGTCCACACGATAAACAAATATTTACGCTCACCTGGGGCAGGATCACCCGCCCAATTGTTGCTTGCATAAAAATTACGCACGCCTCTTAAAAAATAAGCATTTCGAATTGCCTGTGTTGCATCATTCACACTATTCCAAACGCCGTAACCAGCGTATACAATCGTAATCGGAACGGATTGAACTGTATTTTCTTCCATCTATTTCACACCCCTTCTCTTGGAAGATTACTAGATTATATGAAAGCGAAAAGATTTTGCATCTAAATTTCAGACTATTTTCTGAAAAATAGTTCTATTTCTCCTGCCTTTCATCCTCTTTACAACTCATTTCGTATACAGTAAAATAGTCACTAGCTAATAGTTTAGTTCACTTAACTTAACATTATAATTAATTTTAAGAATTTTAAGTTCAGATACTTAAGTTCAGAAAGGATGCTTATCATTGCACAATCCATACCGCGATGTTGTAAATAAATTTTTTAATGCTTCTGACAATTTGGATGCTTTGCTGTTCAAAGAGTCAACTCGGTTAGATTCATACAACTTAACGTTTTCACAGGAGTTAGTCATGTTTTATCTTGCCAGCCGTGAGCATATTACTTCCTCCGCACTCGTGGACTATTTAGGGGTATCCAAAAGTGCCGTCAGCCAGCTTCTATCTAAATTAGAAAGCAAAGAAATGATTTATAAACAGGTCAACCCGAACAATCGGCGTGAATCGTTTATTTTGCTAGGTGTTAAAGGTCAGCAATTTGCAAAAGATATGGATCACACTACAGAAACACTCATTCAAAAATATTTTTCCAAAGTTGAATTGAAGCAGCTAGAGCATCTTGTGCACGTAATGGAATCGATTACGCACACGATGAAAGGAAAAAATCAGGAGGAATCATGAGTCAGTCAGCAAGAAATGTAGAACATACGGAGTCACGCAGTTTATTCAAAAATAGAGCTTACAGCGCGCTATGGGTATCGAATCTGTTAGCTATTTTAAGCTTCTCCATCTTTATAAGCACGATATCGTGGTATGTCGTAGCTGAATTAAAGCTCCCGCAATACTTAGGCTTGGTCATTGTGGTTGCATCCATTCCACGTATATGTATGATGCTGTTCGGCGGCGTGCTTGCCGATCGTGTACGCAAATCGAAACTCATGTTTATCGCAGGCATCATTACAACTGCGCTGTTATTCGTATTATATATGCTTGAAAGCAACCAAGCTTTAACGTTTACAACGCTATTACTGATTTGCTTTGTGATGGGATTAACGGAAGGCATTTATTACCCAGCGGCCACATCCATCATTCCCCAACTCGTTGATAAATCTCAATTGCAGCGCGCGAATACGGTGATGCATAGCGCTTCAGAGCTCATATTTTTTACCGGACCTATCGTGTCAGGTATTATTATGAATTACTATTCGATCTCGCTAGCTTTATTGATCGCAGCTATTGCCAAGCTCGTTCACTGTCTATTTATTTTCCCTAAAATCATTCAAGACCCCGTGCCTGAGCAGCGTGAGCATAAACAAAGCTTTAAGGCCGATTTTATCGAGGGTTGGGTTTACGTTAAACAGTCCCCTCTGCATATTTCCAGCATTTTAATCATTATTATGATTAATCTGTTCATCTTGGGGCCTTTATTTTTAAGCCTGCCTATTATCGTAAAATCAATGGACGGAACTCCGTTGCACGTTAGCTTCTTAGAAAGCGCATTTTCGTTAGGTTCGTTAGTGGCTACCGTTGGTCTATCGGTCTTTTTATTGCGAAAAAAGCGCGGTGCAATTGTATCTGTATGTTTAATTATGTCGTTAATACTTATGTTTGTATTTAGTCAGACTTCTTCATTGATATGGTTAGTTCTAATTGCCATGTTCATCGGATTAAGCAGCTTTGTTACGTTTATTACGAGTGAAGTCATTATTCAAGAAACGACGGACACGGACAAAATGGGTCGCGTCATGGGGATCGTCTCGATGTCGCAAAATGCTTTTGATCCGGTTGCGCATATCGTGATCGCGGTGCTACTGTCAGTCGGATTTGCGATTCAATCGATTATGGGCGTCATGAGCTTAATCGGTCTCATTATTGCAGTTGCGATTGTATGGAAAGGGAAGAAGCTTCGTCGGACCGATTGAGTTCGCAACGAGTTAATTGTATACGGAACGAAACACCCGCTCTTTCCTTTGAAAGAGCGGGTGTTCTTTTTACACGATACATCTATTAACGCCCATCATCCGTTAGCGCATATCACTAGCCGTATTGCTCAATCCGGCGATCGGTTACAACCTCCGTGCATACACCTTCTTTAATGTAGTATATTTTATCGCATATCGCCGCAACTTGCTGATCATGGGTGACGATAATAATCGTCTTTCCCTGCGCATTCAATTCCTTGAACAACACCAAAACATCTTGTTCCGTCTGCTCATCCAACGAGCCTGTCGGCTCGTCTGCCAATAATAACTCAGGGTCCTGCACGATTGCCCGTGCGATGGCGACCCGCTGCATTTCCCCTCCAGACAGCATGTCAATCGATTTGTTGGTGAGATCGCTTATTCCCACTACCCGCAGAGCTTGTTCAACCTTCGCTTGGATATCGCGCTTCGGCAGCTTGCTGTAGCGTAAAGGCAGCGCTACATTTTCAAACACATTTTTACTATCGATCAACGCGTAATTTTGCAACACAAACCCGATATGCTCTTTTCTAAATGCTGCTAATTCATCCATATTCTTATCCGTCATTTGCCACTCACGATGTTGATAGCTTCCGCTGTCCGCTTTATCTAGGCCTGCAATAATATGCAATAAAGTCGATTTTCCAGAGCCGCTTCTCCCCATAATGGCAATCATTTCGCCTTGATTGATAACGAGGTTAATTCCTTTGAGCACCTCTAACGTTTGTTTCCCTACGGCGAAGCTTTTTTTCATATCTTGAATGTGAATCACGCGATCACCCCGTTCGTTTTAGAAGCATGCTTACCGGCCATTTGCGGAATTGATAATAGATTGGAGCTGCACTTAACATCAACATGCAGCCTATACAAGCTGCAACTAACAACGCATACGTTCCAACATGAACATCAATTACTGTTGAATACAACTGCACGGCTATTGTGCCTGGAATCGCAAGCAATACGATCATTTCGGCCAACATATAGGCAAATAAGTTGCTTCGTGTGGCTCCTGAAACGAGATGAATGGAATAATTGTTCATATTATCTTGCAGCTTAGATTTCATTAAAATCGCGATGCTTAACATACAGACGACGAACAATGAAACAGCCATTATCGCTAGCAGCAGCATATTTTGACTAAGTGCGGCAAAAATAAAATGAAGCGGAAGGTTGGTCATTCCAATTAACATCGTATCTGGAAAATCAGAAATCGCTTTGATGTGTTCAAACTTGCTACGTACAACATACTCATTTTCCGCACTAAAAATAGTCCCATTAATCATTTGCAAATAATGAATTTGTTGAAAATAAAGCTCCTTCTCGTCGGCAGGGACTACAGCAAATTGTTGTGCTGGCATTACAATATATCGATCTACATACAGCTCTGGATTATTTTTGTTAAATACAAGCGTATTCGGCTGAATAAATCCTTTGACGATGAGTTGAAAATCTTTAAATAAATAATTCCCTGCTAACCGATCACCAATTTGATATGTTCCGCTATATTCAGCTCCAAGCAGCACAGGAATCATTCCTTGGCTATGATGTTGAAAGTCGACAGCGGAAAAATTAGCACCGTCCGCTATTTTAATTTGGTAGCTCTCCCATGCTTGTTGATTAAGCTGAATCGCCTTTACGTTTTGATAAGGACCTTCACCCTCGATCAAAAAAGGCTCTCTTTTTACACCATCCTCGTATCCTACCAAAAATTTCTCCTGATAAGCGCTAGTCCGAATATCAATCGGTTGTGTAAACATATAAATATACTTTTCCCCTAATTGATGTTCTAGGTTGGAATACAACTTCTTTAAACGCAGAAGCGAATCTGGCTCATCCAAAAAGGCGTTGAAATCGCTGTTGCTAAGCAGCGTGTCCGATAACTGAAAGCTTGATAACGATTGCAAAGCATGAACCTGAGCTGACTTTTTCTCAATCTGAATATAATGAAGAAATAAAATGGTTACGGCTAGCAGCAAGACGAAGATTTGAAGCATAATGAAAAAGGTAAATCCTTTGCGCTGTTTGAGACTCTCGCCAACTTCCTTCATAATCATTTTCATAGGCCTCGCATACCTTTCTGCGCGATCTGTTTTGTTATCACCTTTTCACATAACCACATCGAAATGTAAGCACATAACAGCACCGCACCAAAGCCCAACACTAAATAGGAGGCATACATCTTGAGAGATGCATGATGATCTAGATAAGGCATCAATAACAAATAGCTCATGCCACAGACACTACCATAGCCTAGTAGGGCAAGCGAGATGTAAGTAATCCTATATCGCCGATACACATGTTGAAGCGAGACTCCCATTAACCATAGAACCTTGATTTCGGTCGTTTTTTTGCCTAACCAATATTGGGTAAATAGAACACTAGAACTAACGAGTAGTGCAATCACGATGAACAAGATATGCTGATCCATATTTCCTGTCCCCACATAGCGCTGCGCCCCTCGCTCACCCCGATCAAACGTATGAATGCTAACGTCAGCATGAGTCAACTTTAAGGCGCCTTCTTTCATAACGGGCCGGAAATCTTCCATGTTTAACACGTAAATACGGGATGAATCAGGCTGCCCACTCTCAACTGCATCTAAATTCAATAAAACGGTCGTATCTAATTTGGAATGATAGGATGCCCCCATCTTACCGATTACTTCAAAATATTGACCTTGAAAGTCGTAGTACCATTTGCCATCGCGTTGAATCAGGTGCGACTCATCGGTTTGCTTACCGACAACGGCAACTTTTTTTCCGTTATAAAAATCACGCTCTTGGAAAAATTGGCCCTTTATCATGGGCGGAATGTATGTATTCTTGTTATAGTAAATGGCCCTTACATCAATTGAGGTCGTTTCCAATTCTTTAAATATCGTATAGGCATGTGGCGTATTCAATTGCCGCCAATCTACCAGCTCTGGATTGTTTAGCGTAAACGATAAGCTATTGGCATCGTATAAGCCTCTGGTTAGCGTGTGCAGCTCTTGATGTTTGGTCTGATAGAAGCTTGTGGCGACGATGATGACGCTTAATAAGAGATACAAAATCACAATCCAGAGCATCCCGTTATTGCGCAGTGTCTTTATGGTCGAATTGTTCATGTTATCAATACCTTTCTTAAAAAAGGTGAAACTGCCAGCTGGCAGTTTCACCTTGTTCAATTAACGACCGTAGTACGTTCTAGCTGAATATAAGATTGGCCCCCAACCTGAGACTGCCTTTGTATAGCCAGTTCCCCACACCCGTCCGCTGTCTCCGACAATGAGACTTCCGCTCTCTAAACGCGCTCTCGTATAATGTCTTTCACTCCACCATGTTTCTCCAACAGCACGTTTCAATGTGCCTCTAGTCTCCGCGCGGCCAACGTGTCTAGGAGCAAGTGGGTTAATCTCACTTGATTTGCTCACAACCGCACTTTGCTGCCCTTCTGACCAACCCTTGTACTCGCTGGAGGCTGCAAACGCAGAAGTTGCAAGACCTCCCAATAAACCGACAACGACTAATGACTTGACCACTGTACCTTTGAACAACATACGACTTCCTCCTCGTTAAGGAAATTTATACATTAAACTTACGTAAATTGCGCTATGTAATAGAGCAAATAAGCCGTAATTGCAATTCACATAAGCAAATGCCACAACGAAAGTAACGTAAATCATTTCATCTTGTTGTACGGGTTCAATCTGAATAGAGCTGCAGGTGTCATGGATGCGGTGTACGACTTAGATGAACAGGTGATAATTAATATCTGATAATTTCTAGCGGAGAAGTAGGTGGTGTTCAGCTGCAACTTTATTTTATTCCTATTTAATAGGCTTGTAAACCACTTTTTTCCTTGGTAATTAAGTTGTTATATAGATTAAATATGATATATAAATATTAAATAGAAATTAATCTACTAAATGTTATTTAAAAATCAGTGCAACATTACGCCTTATTCAGACATCATTCGCTAAAAATATTTGTAATTACAAAGGAACATATTTTAGTGTTAAATTTAAAAAATTTTATATTTTCTTTAAGATTGGTTGTTGTCATTTCTTAAAATCAAAAAAAGGCCCTTTAAGTAGGTGGTGACTACTTAAAGGAACCCCTTCATACTCCTTGTGGGCCATTATTATATCCCGTTTCCACTCTAACTGCTCTGTAACTGGTTATTCCCACATCGCGTACTTCGTTTTTATATTCTCAAACGAAATTAAACCTTTTTGCAATATACTGCTGGGAACTTTAGTGTTGTATAACTGAATGCGAACATTAATTTCGTCAATTGCTATAGCAATCCGATCTCGTTCAACTTCCTTGTCTATTTTGTCTATTGTCGCAGCTATTGTATTTCTAATTTCCTTCTGAAGTTCAAGCCACGGTGGTAAGTAATTGGCATTTTTAAGTACAGAATCTAACACACTGCCTTCGGAAACATGTAGAGGCTTACCTTGCCCTTTTAAATCATCTAAGCCTCCCTTATCGACATAGTTATTAAAAATTTCATCCAAATGATTATTAAAACTTCTTATATTTTGAATAGCCTGCGCGGAATTTTCTTTCGATTCTTGAGAAATTTGAAGTAGGGACGGTTTATTTTCATTTTTGTTCGTGTTCAAATTTGCTCCTCCTAGTAACATCATTTTGTAAATAAATGAAGGTTGAATCGTCTTGAACAAACTAACAATATAAATGTTAATATCTTCTAATAACATTTTACGATAGCTACTTTGTAAGTCAAGATACAGACAACTTGCTATCCTCGAAAAGAGAGTCGGAGGGTAATAACTGTTTGTAAATGTACACATTTACACAAAAAAGGAGCTATTCATATCATGAATAGCTCCTTCAGGCTGTCGAGCAAGCAAAGTTAGTTCTTAACGGTTGCCACAGTGGCTATATCGCCAGATTTACCTCGTTTTGATTTCTAACGGTTATAGGTGAGCTTATTGCTCCAATTTCATTCAACATCCAGCTGTTTTCAGCGTAATAAGCTCCCTCATAACCGTTACATGTTGAATGGGTTCATATTCGCTGAAATAACAACTGTGGCGACCGTTAGGAAAGAAGGCACAGTGAATCAGCTGACTACCAACCGATAAGTGCGAAGCTGCTTGCCGTTATCTCAATGAAGAGAAACCTTCGTCTTAACAAACAGAGGTTTCTCGACAAACTGAAGGAGCTATTTGTATCATGAATAGCTCCTTCAATAACTTCTTTTAACGTTATGCCACGTAACCGATATACGCCAAGAACATCACCGTTAGCACATACATAATTGGGTGCACCTCACGGTACTCACCTTTAGCCACTTTAATAACGGTGTACAAAATAAAGCCGAGCGCGATACCTGTCGCTACGCCAAACGTAAACGGCATCGCTACAATCGTAATAAATGCTGGGATAACGACCTCAATCTTCTCCCACTTAATAAAGCGTGCCTGCGACGCCATCATCGCACCGACCAGTATCAAGGCCGGAGCCGTTACTTCTGTCGTCACGACCGACAATACCGGCGAGAAAAACAGTGCTAACGTGAACAAACCTGCCACGATTACGGAAGTAAAGCCTGTCCGACCGCCAGCTGCAATGCCTGCGGACGATTCAATCGTGGACGCTGTCGTCGTCGTACCGACAACCGCACCGAATAGCGACGCCGCAGCATCTGCGGCAAGGGCTTGGCCTGCTTTTGGAATTTTGTTATCTTTAATAATTCCTGCTTGGCTCGCAATCGCAATGAGTGTTCCTGCGGTATCAAAGAAACCGACGAACAGGAATGTAAAGATAACAGCCAGCAGCTCGGGTGTAAACGTAGCTGACAATTGATCGAACGCCACGCCAAACGTCGGCGCTAAGCTTGGAATTGTGCCGACAATTTGTTGCGGCAGCTCAATAATACCGAAGGCCATGCCCACGACAGTGGCAATGACCATACCGTAAAAAATAGCGCCGTGCACATTGCGCACGAGCAGCACGACCATCACGATAAAGCCGAACAAAGCAAGTAACGTCGGCGCTGACCGCAAGTTGCCAAGTGTAACAAATGTCGCTTCGCTGCTCACGATAATGCCCGCATTTTTCAAACCCATAAAGGCAACAAAAAAACCGATACCGCTCGCAATCGCATATTTCAAATCTTCTGGGATCGTATTAATAATTTTTTCACGAATCTTAATGACACTTAAAATAAGAAACAGCACGCTCGACACGAGCACGCCTGTTAACGCCGTTTGCCACGGAATTCCCATGCCAATCACGACCGAATACGTAAAGAAGGAATTAAGCCCCATACTGGATGCCACACCGATCGGGTAGTTGGACAGCACACCCATGAGCAAGGAACCAAAAATAGCTGTGACAGCCGTTGCCGTAAAGACCGCACCACGATCCATGCCCGCATCACTCAAAATAAGCGGATTCACGACCAAAATGTACGCCATGGCCAAAAACGTCGTTAATCCCGCCATTATTTCTTTGCGGTACGTCGTTCCCCTTTGTTCAAATTCAAAAAATGATTTCATGATGCGCCTCCTGATGATTGCTCTTCATACGATCATGCCCCAAGCCAATAGCGCTATGCCATAAAATGAAAAAAACTTTGGCAATTCTTTTCTGTGTAGAAAAGAGGCCAAAGCTTGAGTACGAAAAGAGATATAACGTAACACACCTAACACGTTGCACCCATTTATAAGAATGGTGACTTTCGAAAATTCGAAACATGAAACGGTAACTGTTGCCGGTATCTCCTTGTAGCCAAGCCTTTTACGGTAGCTTTGTAGAAACGTCCGCGCCATATTCACGAACTTATACAAGGGGCTATTAAAATGTATGTCCCTTACTTTAACAGCAACGACTGTAAGCGTCAAGACTTATGATGTAACACACATTTACTTGAATCATACACGATTCTATCGGATTACCGTATATATGCTTATTTAGATGGGAACACTTATGGCTGGAAATACAACTGAAGGATTAAAATGATGTTCTCATTTAGAACGACCTCGCATATTAACTTAAAAAAGTACATTCTGCACACTGTGTACATGATGTACACTTACGTGTTCGTTCGATATAATGAAAGGAGGTAAAGGATGGTGATTGAACATATGAGTATTTTAAACTCCACTGAAGTTCGAGCAAACTTCGGGTCATTCATTGACAATGTCGTCCATGATAAGCCTCAGGTCATTAAACGCAATCGCGATTTAATTGCAGCCCTGTCTATCCAACATACTCTCGATCTCCTTGCAAGCCACGACATCACGATAGAATACAGCATAGAAAATGAACATTTCAATGGTTCAATTGTACAAATTCCTGACATCGTCGGAGAAGGAATTAGTTTAGACGAACTCATAAAAGACTTAGCTGATCAATTGTACGATTATGCTAAAGAGTACTACGACAATTTCAACATGTATTATCACTCTCCTAATCGTCGTGAACATTTCCCATACATCCTGCGTGTATTGCTGCAAGATGACCGGAAAGGAGTTGTCCAATTGTTACGTGGCTAGTTGGAAGGACTTGCGTAGATTTCTAGAACGAGACGGTTATAAGCTGCTAAGACACGGCAGCCGAGATGATATTTATATCAAGCAACTTGAAGATGGAACGATTCTTCGTACACGGGTATCCAAGAGCACAGGCGAAATTTCCCCCGGACTATTTGCTAAAATTTTAAAGCAGCAGCTAAACGTTACTAAACAATATTTTAACTCTAAACTCTAATGTGCCATTTAAAGGGCACTTTTTTTGTGTGCAAAATCGATTCAACACATATAAAAAAGGACTGCGAATGCAGCCCCTCTTGCCGGTCTTCCTCTATTTACGTGTCGCCTTCGCCCAGAAACCACCGTGCAATCGCGTAGGCTCTGAAGTAACGATAAATGCTTTCGGATCACGTTCCAAAATGGACGTGTACAGCTTGTTGCAATTTTTACGACGCGCAAGCACTTCCAACATCAGACGATGACCATCACGCCCGCTACCTAACCAAGTCGTTACACCATACCCTAAGTCGCGCAGATGATTCGGCAGCGAACTTTCAGGATCATTAATAATCACTTTAAGCGTAACGTAGCCGAGTGCAATTTTGTCCTCAATCCACGTGCCGACAAGAACACCGATGCCGTAGCCGACCGCATACACGATCAAGCTGATCGGTTCATCCAAGTATTGCAATACCATATTTAACCCAAGCACGTAAATAATAATTTCTATCGAACTAAGCCCTGCGGCTATATATCGTTGCCCTTTTAGCGTCATAATCATACGAAGCGTAAAGAAGGAAACGTACACAATTTGTATAACAAATATAGCTATAAGAATCGTTAGCATGATCCAATCTCTCCTGACTGCCTTTTCCCAGTTGTATTGTGGTCATTACCCCCAACATTTACTCCTGAAACAGAGAACATAATTGAGAGTTGAACCTTGCTAATGGTGAACGATCTTTGCTCATAAAGCAACCCTGTGGAACAATGTAACAAAAAGCAAATACGATCTGACAAACACTATTGGCCATGTAAAATATGGTACAGTTTTTCCATATCCATATGCTGGCGAGCAATGTCTGCCAAACGGTCAAAAGCTTGCTCCTGCCGCTCGCTTACGTTAATCCGATCGCTCAACGGCAATAATCCCTTGGCCGCACGCAATTCATTGAGCCACGTACGCCGGAAAGCATCATTATGAAATAAACCGTGCATATACGTGCCAACAATATGCCCCTGAGCATGCACGCAGCCATCTGATACGCTGCCTTCATCGTTGCCCGTTAATGTCATGAGCGGTTCAAATCGGAATGGTGTCTGCTGTTCGGAAGCATGTTCGTTAGCCTGTTCGTTGAAAATGGAAGCTGTGTTCGTGTTCGCTTCCGTTACAGGTATCCCCGCAGACGTGAATTCAGTGCGGCCCATATGGATTTCATATCCTTCCATAGGCAAACCATGCAGCGAGGCAGGCAAAGCAGCGGCCGCTTGGATGCAGCCCGCAACCCGCTCCGTACGCTTCTCTGCCGCAAAAACTGTTGTTTGTGGCAGGAGCGCAAGCCCCTCCATCGCTTTACCCGCTGCCCCCTCCACACCGTGAGGGTCATGCAAACTCTGACCAAGCATTTGATAGCCGCCGCAAATGCCTATCACCCAGCCGTTATGTCGTGCTGGGGGCTGGGCTGGGGGTTCGGATGGCCGCTGGGACTGAGCTTGAGACTCAGGCTGAGACTGAGATTGAGACTCAGGCTGAGACTGAGATTGAGATTGAGATTGAATCCACGGCTGAACATACTTGTTCACGCAGTCCGCCAGCTTTGTATCGCGCAGCCATTGCAAATCGTCCATCGTACTTTTGGTTCCGGGAATAATGACAGCATCAGGGTTGCCGAATTGGTCAGGGCTTCGGACATAACGAACCCGCACGTCTGGCTCTGCTAGGAGCGGGTCCATATCTGTAAAATTCGAAATGTGTGGCAATGCGAGCACGACAATGTCGAGGTCATTTTCAGGCTGCACATTCCCCTTCCCTTTCCATTGCTCCAACGCCACCGAATCTTCTGCCTCGATGTCCAGATCTTCAGCGTAAGGAAGCACGCCTAACACAGGGATGCCTGTGCGCTCTTCCAGCCAGTCCAAGCCGGATTGCAACAGACTAATGTCGCCGCGAAATTTATTAATAATAAAGCCGCGCACCCGCTCCCGCTCATGTGGCTCCAGCAGTTCCAGTGTACCAACAATAAATGCAAATACACCGCCGCGATCAATGTCTGCCACTAAAATAACGGGCGCATCTGCCCATGCAGCCATATTCATATTAACAATATCATTTTGCTTTAAATTAATTTCCGCTGGGCTGCCTGCCCCTTCCATCACGACAATGTCATATTGCTCGCGCAGGCGATTTAGCGCATCAACGACCGTGCGCTTTGCCTCTGGCAAGAAGCGCGACCGATAGTCGCCAGCGCTCAAGTTCATATACGGCTTGCCATGCACGACGATTTGCGCCTGCATCCCGTGCATCGGTTTAATGAGCACCGGATTCATATCTGTCGTCGCTGCAATGCCGCAAGCTTCTGCCTGTACGCCTTGGGCTCGGCCAATTTCTTTGCCGTCCAGCGTTACATACGAATTCAGCGCCATATTTTGCGACTTAAATGGTGCAACAGCATAGCCATCCTGCTTAAAAATACGGCACAGCGCCGTCGTGACCACACTTTTTCCGACATCCGATGCCGTACCTTGGAGCATGATTGTTCTGCCCACTTTGCCAGTTGTCCTTGTTGTCCCTGTTGTTCCTATTTTCCCTGTTGCTCCTGTACCTTCTGTAGCTTCTGTTGTTTCACTCATCCCGCTCACCCTTTCCCTACAAAAATCAGCGTGATGAGGATCAGCACGGCTGTTTCTATCAGTTCGTTAATGGCTCCATACGTATCGCCCGTCAAACCGCCCAGTTTGCGAGAAAGTGCGCGTGAACATACCCACGCAAGCAAGCTAACCGCAACAGCAAGCGTAGCGATTAGGACGAGTGAAGCTAATACGGGCGATATTTGCCCGTGCGTTGTAGCTAGAGTGAATCGCTCTGTTAATTGTGTCAGTTGCTTCAGTTGTGTGAAGTGCAACGGTTGCGCTAGTTGTAGCCACAGCCATATGACTAAGGCACTCGCAGCAACGGACATTAGACCTGCACCGCACAGGTGAACGGTGCCAAGTCCTTTAAAATAGCCGCCAAGCCCCTCATTAGGGCGTGCATACGGCTCTCTAGCCATTGCCCACACCATGGCATAACGGCTCCAAATAAACGGCAAGACAGCTGCCAAGCCCCATTGCCACTGGCCTGCCTCCATCATGGTCGCCACTAACGACCACTTCAAGATGAGTACAGCGACACAGGCGATCACGCCCATCGCACCTACACGGCTGTCCTTCATAATTTCAAGCATTCTTTCGCGTGAACGGTGACTAAAAATGCCATCTGCCGTATCCATTAATCCGTCGAGATGAAGCCCGCCTGTCAGCGCAATTGCTACAAATAAGGTCAACGCTGCCGCAGGCCATGCTGGGAGTACGAGCGCAAGCCCCCAGCCCGTCCCCCACACCAGGAATCCGATAAGCAATCCAGCCCACGGAAAAAATGTAGTGCTGCGCTTTAGCACCTCATTCGTAAATGGTACAGCCCACGGCACAGGAATACGTGTCAAAAACTGTACAGCCGCTGCAAGCGCCTGTAGCCAGCCCTTCAAGCCCGCAGCAATCGATGGTTCACTACTCATAGCTCGACCATCCTGCTTTTTAACTCAATCGGAATCCCTGCGGTTACAAGGTACACTTCATCCGCGACAGCTGCCAGACGCTGATTCATCCGTCCGGCTGCATCGCGGAACAGGCGTCCCAGCTTGTACGCAGGCACAACGCCACTGCCGACCTCATTCGTCACAAGCACCAAGGTGCCGGAAAAAGCTCGTGCCGCTGCCGCTAAAGCATCGATACGCTCATTTAAGACATCTTCCACAGAAGATGTTCGTGTTGACGAGGATGCTGGCACGTTTGTATCGTGCGACTCCACAGCATGTGATTTAATGTCAGGCTGTTTCATGTCATGCTGCTCCACGTCTTGCTGTACTTCGTCCTGCTGTTCCAGCGTCAGTAATTCGTTAGACAACCACAACGTTAGGCAGTCTACCAACACCGCTGGGGCCGTACACGTATGCAGCCACTTTGGTAAGGAAAGCGGGCAATCGACCGTGCTCCATGGATAGTTAGTTGCTGCACGATCAACGCGATGTTGTTGAATACGCGCCGCCATCTCCTCGTCAAACGCCTGTGCGGTCGCAGCGTACAAAGCCCCAGCCGGCTCGTGCTTCATCATGAATCTCTCTGCGAACGTACTCTTACCGCTGCGCGCCCCACCCGTGACAAGAATAATCCGTCCTGCTTTCTCCGCTTTCACTGCTTTCTCTGCCGCCTCTGCCATCGCTTAGTCCTCCTTGTTCGACACTCCCGCTTCGGCAAATGTCGCCATTTCGTCCATGATGCGTATCGCGGCATCGATCAACTGGAACATAAGTACTGCACCCGTTCCTTCGCCTAAGCGCATATTCATGTGCAGCGCTGGTTTAACGTTCAGCGCAGCGAGCAGTGCGTGATGACCACGCTCCTCGGATAGATGAGAAGCGATAATATAAGGCTTTACCGCAGGTGCAAGGCGCACTGCTGCCAACGCCGCTGCTGTTGAAATAAAGCCGTCAATTACGACCGGAGCACGGTGACGAGCCGCGGCAATAATCACACCGACAAGTCCGGCGATTTCCAAGCCGCCGACTTTGGCCAACACGTCCAGCGCATCATCCGTCTGCGCCAGATTAAGTTCCAGAGCGCGACGCACGACCGTGCACTTATGCTCCCACTGGGCGTCGCCAATCCCGGTTCCGCGACCTACCGCATCCTCTGGTGCAAGGCCTGTGTATGCGCACAGCAGCGCTGAACTCGCTGTCGTGTTGCCGATACCCATATCCCCAGTTGCAAACATCCGATAGCCTTTGCTCACTAGCTCCTCTACCGTGTCTATACCCGCTTGAATCGCAGCCACCGCTTCAGCCCGCGTCATCGCTGGACCATGGGCCATATTTGACGTCCCTTTGCGCACCTTGCGTGAGACAAAATGAGTAGGTTCACCAGCCATTACAGGTGCTTCAAAATCCGCATTCACACCGACATCAACGCATACGACTTCTGCGCCAACGGAACGAGCCAGCACATTCACAGCCGCTCCGCCTCGCACAAAATTAGTTACCATTTGTGCCGTAACCTCGGCAGGAAATGCACTTACCCCTTCCGCACACACACCATGGTCGCCAGCCATCACGACGACTGCTTTTTTCGATACATCCGTTGTCAGTTCCGACGTGATTCCAGCTACTTGAACAGCAATCTCTTCAAGAACTCCCAAGCTTTCAGGTGGTTTCGTCAGTTGAAGCTGGTGGTCTCTCGCCGCTTGCATCGCTTGTTCGTCCAACGAAATAATATTTTGGATGTAATCGTATAACTCTTTAGCCATTTTCATTTCCATCTCCCCTGCGCATTAGCTCCATTAGCCTACTACCAATCCGAATCGAATCCTATATCATTTATTCTTGCATTCTTTTTTCAACACGTATTCCGTTCCGTTTGCCCATCCTTGTTCCATTTCTGTGTTCCATCTTCCGTGTATGTGTTCTGTGTTCTGTGCTCTATCTTTTGTGCTCTGTGTTTCTTATTTTGAAATTCAGATTCCGTGTACTTTATTCCACCGCCATCTACTCATTCGTGCACACAAGCACTTGCGGTCGCCCGTACTCTGGGTGTTGTACAATAGAGGTTCGTGTTGCAAAAATGTCGGCCAGCAGTTGCTCTGTAATGACTTCCTCTGGCTTCCCTTCTGCTACGATCTGCCCCTCATTCATCACCACTAACCGATCGCAATACAAAGAAGCTAAGTTTAAATCGTGCAGAACAGATACTACAGTCAAACTGGCAGTACGCTGCCATTCCCGCACAATGTCCAAAAATTGTACCTGATGATGAATATCTAAATACGTCGTCGGCTCGTCCAACAGCACAATATCGGGTGACTGGGCCATCAGTTTGCCCAAGGCCACGCGCTGCCGCTGCCCCCCACTAAGTTGATCAAGCGGTCGCTCCTCGATTGCCGTCAGCTGTAGCTGCTCCATAATGAGATCGATAAATGGACCGCTATCCTCACTCTCTGTACCGAACCACTTCTGGTAAGGAAACCTGCCCATTTCAACCACATCACGCACCGTATAACCGACAGCTGGAAGCGCTTCCTGTTGAAGCACTGCCATGCTGCGTGCAAGCTCCTTCCGCTTATAGGACGGAATAGGCTTGCCGAATAAGCTGACGCTACCAGCAGCGGGCACTTCCGCGCCAGAGAGCAACGCTAGCAGCGTTGATTTTCCGCTACCGTTCGGCCCAATAATGCCGACCCATTCCCCTTTAGCAATGGCTAATGAAACATGATGCAGAACGATCCGCTGACCGTAGCGTCCAACAAGCCGCTCTGCACGAAGCACCTGTTCTCCCGCTTTTTGTGTATACTGCTCACTCTGCTTACTCTGCTCGCTCCACTCACTCATCACTACGTCAGCCTCCGTTTCTCACGTTTATGCTTCACTAGCAAAAATACAAAGAACGGTGCGCCTATAAACGCAGTCACTACCCCCAGCGGAATTTCGATTGGCGCGAGTACCCAGCGGGCAAGCGTATCCGCCCACATCACATAAATGGCACCGCCCACAGCGGATAACGGCATCAGAATCCGATAGTCTGAACCAACAATAAACCGCAGCATATGCGGTACAACAAGCCCAACAAAGCCAATAACACCAGCCACAGACACAGCTGCTGCCGTAACGAGTGTCGCTGCCAACAGGACGATCCACTTCGTCCGCTCCACATGCATACCTGCATGCATCGCTTGCCGCTCACCTAGCGCCAGCAAATTAAGTTGTCGCGCATACGACAACAATACGACAAGCGCCACGATCAAATAAGGCGCAAGCATGGCCACGTAGGTCCACCCTCGTAAGGACAGGCTCCCCATTAACCAGAACAACACTTCATTCACAGGTTCCTTGGTCATCGCCACAAAAAGGAAACGACCGCGCCAAGAAACGCATTGATGACGACTCCAGATAAAATAAGCATCGTAACAGGCAGCTTGCCTTCATCATAAGCAAGGAGCATGACGACATATAGCGTGATGCTGCCCGTCAAAAAGGCAACCGCAGGCACCGTCCATTCGCCAAATAAAGCATACTGGTATCCAAAATAAATAATAAATGCCGCTCCTACAGACGCGCCGGAAGATACACCAAGTGTAAAAGGATCAGCTAACGGGTTGCGCAGCACACCTTGAAACGCGGTTCCTGCAATACCTAGCGCTGCTCCCACTAGCATGGCCAACACAACGCGTGGCAATCGAATATCGACCATAATTTGCGCCGAAATGTCATCCCAAGTGACGGGAATCAACGCTTGCACCCCTGGAATTTGGTGCAACAAAATCCGTGCTGTTTCAGCAAACGGCATCTGAACCGTTCCAATCGCTAAACATCCAATAACGGACAAAAGGAGAAGCGTGACCGCTGCTCCTCCGTAAAATGTTATTTTTTTCATACGTTTCTCCTATATTGAGTCTTCTTCAACTGGACAATCATAGATCACTTCACCAGCTCAAACTCACCATAAGCTCAGTTATAGGCCCTATTTTACGAGCTCAGGATAAATGGCCTTCGCTATCGCGTGCAGCGCTTCAGCTGCGCGTGGTCCTGGACGGCTAATCATATCATCGGCCAAGCCAATCACCTGATTGTTTTTCATCGCATTGATGCCGCTCCAACCGCTGCGACCTTGTATAATATCTTTTAATTTTTGCTTCGTCTTAAAGTCCTCTACACCTTCACCATACAAGATGACATCTGGATTCGATTTCACGATTTTTTCCTCGCTCATTTCAATCCAGCCCTCTTCGCTCGCCGCCACATTCATGCCGCCTGCCAGCTCAATCATATCATGCATATACTCCCCTTTACCGACTGTCCATCCTGGGGAGAACTCAATAAACACTTTCTTCTTCTCTTTCACTCCAGTAACGGCTGCTTGAATGTCGGCACGTGTCTTGCTCATCTTGTCCACGACCGCTTTCGCCTGCTGCTGGTGATCGGTGATGAGGCCGTACGTTTCGATATTTTTCATAATGCCGTCATATGTTTTCGCTTCCAGCTTGATCATGTTCAAACCAAGGTCGCGATATTTTTGAATCGTTGCATCCCCTAATGCCCCTGCAAAAATGATGTCCGCCTTCGCAGCAACAATCGCCTCCACATTAGGCTCCAACCCGCCCATTTTAGGCTTAGCTGCCGCTTCAGCTGGATAATCGTCATGATCGGATACGCCTACGATTTTGTCACCAAGACCAATCGCGAACAACGCTTCTGTATCAGATGGAGCGACCGAAATGATGCGTTCAGGCGCTTTTTCAAATGTAAATTCTTTGCCCGTTGAATCTTTAATCTTTAACGGATATGTAGTCTTTAGTTGTTGATCCTTAGCTTGCTCCTGATTGCCAGCGGTCGTTCCAGCACCAGTACCTTGGCCCTGCTGTTCTGCTGCTTTATTGTCAACCGTTTTAGGCTGCCCGCAAGCTGCTAAACTGACCGCCATAAGAAGTACCAAAGCAGTCGTTCCTATTTTGCTCCAGCTCATGTTCATGATGTCATTTCTCTCCTTTAATCGTAAATCGTAATAAAACCCCGATCTTGCGGATCAGGGTTTTGTATGCGTTTTCTTGCAATCGCTTTAACTGTAGCTAATTATACACGATTATAAATGGCAATCCAACATCAGCACGGTCATTGTACTTCTTCGTACACAAATTGTACGCGGTCGTTCAGCTGTGCCATCGTGCTCTTAATAGAAGCTATCGTATCGTCTGTAATCGTAATCCGGGCAAGTGTTTTGAAGGATTCAATGTTGGAAAAAAGTATTGTCGAACCAGGACCAGCAAACTCAGAAGCTGCAACATTGTGTGGTAATTCGCCTAATCCGCTTATTCCTTTGACTCGAATAGATTTCTTTATAGGAGACGGTATAAGCAATACGCCCGACGGTTTAATCGTGGCTAACATCGTCTCGCTGTAATTTCGATCGATCGGATGCAGACAATCCAAATCGTAGCTTGCTTTCACGAGATCAAAGCCAAACACATTGTCAATTAACTTCGTCATACCCGCACCAACGTAACGGCCGGCCATTTCAAGGAAAATAAAGTTGTCCAAATCTTGCTCAAACAGCTCCAAATGGAACACTAACGACTCAATCTGAAATGCAGCCAAACATTGTTCAGCATACTGCTTCGCTCTGTCATAGAGCTGTTTATCGTTATGAATGACACTACCGATATTCGTTCGATGATGTACAAAATTGTAGCAGCTGCCCACATAGGAAGAAACGGAGAGAAAATGAATGTCGCCCTTACACATGACCCCGTCAATGTGCATCGTTGGTAGATTGATGTATTGCTCCAATGAGATGTTGTTCGTCTGTTGAAGTAGCTGTTCAATATGCAGCTGTACTTTATCTTTATTGCTCGTGACGAGGACACCCTGACTGCCCCCTTGATTTGCAGGTTTAATGACAATCGTATCGAATTGGTTTAAAAAATCATCAATTTGCTGTGGATAATGGTGTTGTTCAACGTGGGCAAACTTAGGGATAGGCAGGCCGTATTCACTTATTTTTTGCTTCATTTTATTTTTATCTCGAAGTGCGTAAGCTTCATTAGCTTGTAGTCCTTGAATTTGAAAATGAGTGCGAATGATCGCCGCAGGTAGCACTGTATGCTCATGTGTGGCGACTACGCAATCAAGCGGCCCGAACTGCTCTACGATTTGCGCGGCGTAGGCCAGAACCTCATCCATTCTATGTTCAAAACATGATGCATCAAAAACATCCGGTGTCGCCAATTTATAGGCAACGTTCACCGCATACTTGATGGCAGCGGCCATCGACCGATACTCGTACTCTGACGTAATGATAGAATACTCATTTTCGAAAAAATCCATATAAGCACTTACACTATGCACATCGCCCAAAATAAGAATATGTCGTTTACGCATTGCACTCGCTCCATTCGTAGTCGATTATTGTATGGCTATCAGCAATCAATCAGGAAAGAAAAATAGATCGATCCCTAAGCAGAATAGCAGGATGTGCATCAACTATCATTGAAAATGACGGCAAGACACGCCTCTTTACGTAACCTCTCATCTGCTACTTGTCCAATACAGACTGTGAATCCGCCATCGCGCCTATTTTTTGAAGCTTACGAACATCTTGGCGGACTCACAATCCGCTAAGGAGCTAAAAAATGCGCTCGACATATGCAAACCATTTATGGGAAATCCCTGTTTATGGAATACTACAAGGTATAGGCTAGTTTAGGCTATGTAAGTGAAACGCTGCGCAGGAAGCGCCATGCTTTATTTCTGCCCATTTGTGCGACGATTAGAATACCGCCGCCAGTGGGTGCAGGTACGTCCCAATACGATGTATGTGGAAAAGCGATCGTATACAACTCGCGGACAACTCCACCATGTGTGACGATCAGTACATCCGCTGTTGGCTTGAACTGCGTCGCGCGGCTGTTGCGAGAATTCTTATGCAAACAACTGCGGACAGAAGGCCGGCGACTACGATTCGAGTTGGAGCGTGCTGTGTGCTGCGTTGTGCGCCTTACT
The DNA here is from genome assembly GCF_021223605.1 of Paenibacillus sp. 481. Taxonomy (NCBI): domain Bacteria; kingdom Bacillati; phylum Bacillota; class Bacilli; order Caryophanales; family Paenibacillaceae; genus Paenibacillus; species Paenibacillus sp. 481. The sequence goes on along the minus strand of NZ_CP075175.1, from coordinate 3,492,755 downwards.
GCGCGCCCCTCTGGATGCGCCGCCTCTAGCACCGCTGCCCATACAGCAGCGGTACGTGCGCTGAAGGCGCTCCATGACTCGCCGTCCGGCGGTGCGACGGCGGTGCGGTCGTCCAGCCACGCGCGGTAGCGTGGCTCCGCTTGCAAGTCATTGTACGTCCGGCCTTCCCATTGGCCGAAGTCCAATTCGCGCAAGCGGACATCCACGGTAGCCCGCGAAGCGCTATAAGGACATACGTACGCCAGCGTATCGCGGCAGCGCTGCAGGTCGCTCGTATAAGCGAGCGGTCGCCCGCTTGCCAAGGCGCCGCGCAGGGGGCGCAACTCAGCCTGCGAATCTGGCAGCAGCGGGGCATTTGTGCGGCTCACATAACGCCGCTCTATATTCATTTGCGTCGTACCGTGCCGCATGAGTACGATGCGGACGATCTTTGGCATTTTACTGATGCGATTTACTCGCAACGAACGACGCTCACCTAGGCAACACCACCCCATACCTGTCCCACGTTTACGGATACGGTGTCGCACATTATTTTTCCACTTCACCCTACTACTTCCTCTACCCATAACAACAATCCCTCTCCATTCAGCTATGTCGACTTACAACACAAAAAACATAAGCACCCTCAAAGTAACAACATTCATCCTACTAGATTAGATACCCCTTTTACGTCTAGCATTTAACACTATCCGAACATTGAATTCACCCTACTAATAGTATCCATACTTTTTGTTCATTTCGTCAAATGTAACGCTATCAAATCGCACTCTAAAAAGCCGATAACCCTATGCATCGCTGCAATCGGCGTTACCGGCTTTATCCCTTACTCTATTTTAATAAGATGTTCATCCGAAACCGTAACAAGCGCACTCCGCGATTCAATACGCTCCAAAATTTCTTTGATCAACTCACGATTACGCCCCACGTAACCGCCAAACAACATTTCATCATGCTTGCCAAATCCAGCGTATTCGCAATACTGAGCCGTTGTGAAGGAAGCCCACTCTGCCTTATGAACATCCATCTCCTGCTCGTTACAGTCCTGCACTTGATGACGTACCATATGAATGTTCGCATTCACCTGACCACTATGCTGCAATGAGCTCCAATAAGATAAGTAGCTGCTGGTAGACCTCATTACGCTGCGCCGCACCCGCTCATGGGTAAGATAATCCTTGTACAGTTCATGTTCGAAAAAATATTGGAACATCTCCTCCAACTTCGCCGCGCGTTCCGCGTCGGTTAGCGCCAAAGCATCTGACTTCGCAGCGGCATCCATTATAATGATATCCGATACCTCATGCCCTAGCTCTTCCAGCTTCTGCGCAACTTCAAAAGCAAGATTACCACCTGCCGAATACCCAAGCAGTACATATGGCCCGTCAGGTTGAATGTTTAGGATGTGAGCGAGATATTGCTCAAGCCGAAGATCATTTGCAAGAAACTCGAAGCCGTACAAAGTATGTGCGTGCAAACCTTGTGCTAGCTCGTAAAAAATAAAGCCATTTCCGATAACAGGTGGGAAACAAAAAACAGCTCTTTCCGCCTGCTGATTCAATTTGAAAACAGACTGTACTTCACCAGAATGACCACCAGCGTGATCCAAATACGTCGCCAAAGACTTAATCGTGCTATGTTCAAATAGGGCCGTCGTCGGCAGCTCTATCTTGAATTGATCACTTATTTTTGCAGCAAGTGCCAAGGCCTTGAGTGAATTTCCGCCAATAACGAAAAAGTTATCATCGGTACGGATCGACTCAACTCCTAAAATGTCCTGCCACAGTTCAAGCAAATACAGTTCACTTTCGGTAACAGGCATAGCATAGCATGCTTGTCCTAGCTCCCTTAGCCATTCCCCGCTAGGTTGCGGGAGCTTACCTAGGTTCACCTTTCCATTCAGTGTAAGCGGAAGGACAGACACCGGAATTAAAAACGTAGGAATCATGTAGCTAGGCAACTGCTGACTAAGATACGCCTTAATTTGTGCCATGTCGTTCATGTTATCCATGTCGCCTATATCGTTCATATCACCCATGCTGTCCACGTCACCCTTGCCACCCTCGCCGTCGTTGTCTTCCTTGTCTTTCTTGTCTTTCTCGCCTACCCTATCTAGCCCGTCTTTCCTGCTTACAACATAAGCACATATATGCTTATCTCCTTGTTGATCAGTCCATTCCGTCACAAACGCATCCCTTATAACCGGATGGCTACGCAATACCGTTTCGATCTCACCCAGCTCAATTCGATGCCCACGAATTTTGACTTGATCATCTATTCTGCCGATATACTCAATAGTCCCATTTGGCAGCCAGCGAGCCATATCTCCTGTGCGATAAATGGTTTTCCCTTTTTGAAAAGGGTGTGCCGTAAATTTTTCGCGCGTCAGTTCAGGTCGATGCAAATATCCTTGCGCCACCCCCTCCCCACCGATACATAGCTCACCTGCAACGCCTAGCGGCTGTAGCTGATTGTGACTACCCAATATATAAACCGTCGTATTGCTTAACGGCCTGCCGATCGGAATCGTGGACCATTGCTTCCAGTCATCTATCGGAAAATAGGTCGTAAACACCGTGCTTTCCGTAGGACCGTACACATGGATTAGCTTGCCGGCTCCTAGTGCTTGATACGCTTTTTCGACATGATGGACGGATACACGCTCACCGCCAAACAAAATTTTGCGCAGCCCGCGCAGGCTACTCAGTCGCAAATCGACGATTAGATTAAACAAAGCTGTCGTAATAAAAAGCACCGTTACGTGCTGTCGTTCGATAATGGAGACTAATTTAGAAATATCAAGCACATCTTGCTTAGATGCGATAACTAAAGTAGCACCATTTAGCAGCGCTCCAAAGATGTCAAAGGTAGAACCATCAAACGCAAACGAGGAAAGCCCCAGCACGACATCCTTCTCGGTTACTTGAATATAATTCGTATTCATCACAACACGCGAAATGTTACGATGGGTCGTTAACGTCCCTTTCGGCTTGCCGGTCGTGCCTGAGGTGTAAATGATATACGCCAGCTCATCACTTTCTATCAGTTTACTTTTATCACGGCTATCCCCTGACAGAGTAGCGTTAGGCCTCGCCTTTTCCTGCCAATCCATACCATCCACGTACAGAGCCGCTCCATTATATCCCGATTGTGCTGCTTTATCGTGCAAATGCTGTTCGGTTAAGAGCAAGTCAGCTTGACAATCGTGTAAAATGTAGCCCATCCTTTCCGCCGGATATTCAGGATCAATAGGTACATAAGCTCCGCCCGTCTTCAATATCGCCAAAATACTGACCACAACGAGATGCGAGCGCTCCAGCAATAGTCCTACCGTATTTCGTGAATGAATACCTTTACTGCGTAGCGCGTGGGCAAGTTTATTTGCTTGATTATTTAGCTCGGAATATGTGAGCTGTACATGTTCAAAGATGATTGCTGTTTGATTTGGTGTTCGCACAACTTGCTGTTCGAACAAAGCATGCAGGCTTTGTTCGCGTGGATACGAAGACCATGTTTTATTCCAATCGACGAGTAGCTGCCTTTGCTCGGACAGTGAACATACAGCGATGTCTTGGATTAGTTTGTGCGGAGCGGCCGTGATACCCTGTACAATTTGAGAAAAATGACGAACAAAGCGCTCCATCGACTCTTTGGCAAACAATGACGTGCTATATTCGAAGTTGCATTCCAACCGCTCCTCTGTAGCCACGATTGTCAGCACGAGATCAAACTTGACGCTCCTTGCTTGTACAGGATAGTTACTCCACGTTATATCCCCCATGTTCATATTGGCATCGCCAAAGCTTTGCAGCGTAAACATCGTGTCGAACAGCGGGTTGCGGCTCATATCACGTGTCAGCTCAAGCTTTTCGACGAGCAGCTCAAAAGGATAATCTTGATGCGCAAATGCTTGCAGTGTCTGCTGCTTAACTTCGTTCAGCAGGTCAATGAACGATTTGCTGCCTTCGGGGCGACTGCGCAGGGCGAGCGTGTTCACGAACATGCCGACCACATCGGCGAGGTCTGCTTGCGAGCGCCCCGCTATCGGTGAACCGACGACGATATCCGTCTGGTTCGTGTATTTGTGCAGCAGCACGTTGTAGGCGGCCAGGAGCAGCATATAGAGCGTGCTGCCTGTGTCGCGAGCTAGCTGCTGCAAGCCCTGCGTCTGTTCACGGGTTAGCGTGAACAGGAGTGAATCCCCTTCCGACCTGCGTATCGCCGGGCGCGGGTAGTCGGTTGGTAGCTCCAAGGTTGGTATGTCACCTTCTTCTTGGAAGACATGGAGCCAGTATGCTTCCTGCCGCTGCATCGACTCGCTTTGCAACCATTGCTGCTGCCATGCAGCATACTCTTTGTACTGGATGCGCAGCTCGGGCAGTGCTTTGCGCTTGGCCATACTGGTCGCGTTGGTCGCGTTGGTCACGTTGGTCACGTTGGTCGTGTTGGTCGTGTTGGTCGCATCACCCTTGTGCGCTTCATCATTGTGCGCATCACCCTTGTGTGCTTCATCATTGTTCACTACACTTATTTCCGCTCTGCACGTATCTATTTGCTCGCCTGCTTGCGCTATTTCGCAAGCGCTGGGGTTCGCCGCGTCGAGACGAACATCATCAGGCTGGGATGAGTCGAACCGAGCTGCATCGGGGCCAGCTTCGTCAGGCCAGAATGCGTCGAGTTGATCGAACGTATACAACTGAACAAGCTCTTGCCAAATAATGCTGAATGAGAGCCCGTCTGCTGCGATATGGTGTATATCCAACAGGAGCAGATGCTCATTTGTAGCAAGCTTGAGCACTTCTACCCGCATCAGCGGTGCCTGTTCAAGCGAGAACGGGCGAATAAAAGATTCTATATGAGCTTGAATATGATCTTCAATTTGTCTGTCCGTTTGTCTGTCTGTTTGTATAGCATGGTTTGGTTGCGAATGATGTCGTTCTTGACCTTCAAATTGCCCGATCTCGGTATACATGATGTCTAGCAACACTTCATCATGAATGACCTGCACAGGCTCCTCATTAACGATCGTATACGAGGTTCGGAATGACTCGTGACGATCCACAAGCTTCTGAAGCGCCCGCTGCAATCGATGCGTATCCAACTGCCCTTCCAACCGATACACACCAGGCACATTGTAGCTGGTCGTTGATACATCCAACTGCTGCAAGACGAATATCCGTTTCTGCGCAGACGATACCGAATAGTACGGCTGCTTTGCGAGAGACTCGATTTCCGTGAGCTTTCTCTCCGCAGACCTCTGCCTTGATGAATCAGCTGGATCAGATGAATCAGGCGTATCAAATGGTTCCAACACTTCGGCGTGCTCCTTTGTTTGCATAAGCACCAGTTGCTCCGCCAACTCCCGTATCGTCGGCCGCTCAAATAGGAGCCGAAGCGGCACTTCGACGCCAAGCACCTTTTCGCACTGCGCAATAAGCAGCATCGCTTTTAAGGAGTGGCCTCCTCGTTCAAAAAAGTTGTCCCACACCCCGACACGCTCGATTCCAAGCACCTGCTGCCATAGCTCGGCGAGTGCGACTTCTAGCTCGGTAGCTGGTACGGCGTACATGGAAATACCCATGATCGCTCCGGCTTGCTCTAGATCCGGCTCCGCCAAGGCACGCCGATCTACCTTGCCGTTCGCGGTGAGTGGCAGCTGTTCAAGATTCACAAAGAACGCTGGTACCATATACGACGGAAGCTTACTCCGCGCAAAAGCTCGCAGCACTGCCAACACTTCACCTTGAGACGAATCGTTAGGACGCGTTACCACATAGGCACATAAATACGCATCTCCGCTTCTACCTGCACCTACTTCGGATTCGCCCTCGCTAGGAAGCAACCCTCCCTGACCTTCCGCAGGGGCTTCCGTATGACTCTCCGCACACCCCTCCGTGCTACCTTCCATACGCCCATCCGCACGATCTTCCGTGCGTCCTTTCATACGACCTTCCACAGGGCCTTCTGCGCGACCCTCTGTACGTCCTTCCTCGCATCCCTCTGCACAACCTTCCTCGCGATCCTCCGCATGACCTAACGAAGGATCGGGCAGCTGACCCGCTCGGTTCCATACGAGCACCACCGCATCCTGCACATCGGGATGCTGCTTCAGCACCGCTTCGATTTCCCCTAGCTCGATCCGCTGACCGCGCAGCTTCACTTGATTATCAAGGCGGCCCACATATTCCAGCGTGCCGTCCGGCAGCCAGCGCACCAAATCTCCGGTGCGGTACAACTTCTCACCCACCTCAAACGGGTGCGCCATAAACCGCTCGGCCGTCAGCTCCGGCCGCTGCCAATACCCCAGTGCAAGTCCCTCTCCGCCCACGCACAGCTCGCCCGCCACACCAATCGGCTGCAATTGTCCATACGGACTTAACACGTAGGCAGTCGTATTGCGAATAGGCCGACCAATCGGAATCACACTTGCATCCTCTGCGATCCTATCTACCCGCTGACACGTTGCAATTACCGTATTCTCCGTTGGGCCGTACGCATTCACTAATTTTCCGGTGCCCAGCTGTTCCAGCGCCCGTCTCACATGCTCTAACGAAGCCTTTTCCCCGCCAAAAAAGAGCTTCCTCACCCCGCACAACGCCTCGATTCGAGCATCCACCAATACGTTAAACAACGCTGTCGTGGCCAAAAATACCGTTACACCCTGCTCCTCCATCACACGAGTCAGCCCAGACACGTCCAGCATCGTCGGCTTCGAGGCGATCACTAGTGTTGCCCCATTCAGCAGGGCGCTGTACACATCAAATGTCGAGCCGTCAAACGCAAACGACGACAACGATAGCATGACGTCCTGCGGCGTGACGTCAATCACGTCGCCTTCCTTCGCCAACTTGACGATGCCGCGATGCGTAATCAGCACCCCTTTTGGCTCTCCCGTCGTACCCGAGGTGTACATCACGTACGCCAGCTGCTCCCCGCTCTTCCCCGCTTCGACGGGATTGAATAGACTTGCAGAATGGACTGAACTTGCAACGTTAGCCGTACTAACGTCTACGGCGGTGCTACCCACACTCGCGTCACTGACCGTATTAGCCGTACCAGCTTCAGCGTCTGAACCAGCAATATCCTCACCCACATCACCTAGCCCAGCCGCCTCAACCATAAACAATTCTCCCGCAAACCCGGTCTGCTCCGCCTTTTCCGCTAAATGCCGCTGCGTAACGAGCAGACTTGTCCCGCTATCTTGCAACATATACCGAATCCGCTCCACTGGATACTCCGGATCAATCGGCACATAAGCCGCACCCAACTTCAAGATCGCGAGCATGCTAACTACGATTTCCACAGAACGCTCAGCCATCAGCCCCACTAAGGCTCCCGACTCCACGCCACGACGCGCAAGCACCCGCGCCAGTTGGCTCACCCGCTTGTCCAGCTCCCCGTAGCTCAACGTTTCCTGCTCGTACACGAGCGCGGTACGCTCCGGCCGTGCAGCTACCTGCTGCTCGAACAGCTCCGTCACCGTGACCTCGCGTGGATACTCACTCCGCGTCTGATTCCACTCTACAAGGAGCTTGGCCCGTTCTTGCTCGGTTACGATTTCAAGTTCGTGAACAGCGATGACCGGATTACTCACCACCTTGCTTATCACTTCCTGAAGATGTTCTACAATTTGTTGAATCGTGTGCGCTTCATACTGGTGAGCATCATAGATCATTTTGATGCCCAGTTTTTCGCCGGGTAGCACCGCTACCGTCAACGAATAGTTCGTTTGCTCGACTGTATCCAGCTTATCTACGACAAATCCTAGCTCATACGAGCTCAACAGCGAGCTCGCTTCATCACTAAGCGGATAATTTTCAAATACAACGATATGATCAAACAGCGCTTGCTTTAATGACGAATGTGCCTGAATATCGTAAAGCGGATAATAGCTGTGCGCCTCGGAATCTAGAGCGGACTGTTTGCACGACAACAGCAGCTGATCAAATGTAAGCTCATCACTCGTTATGCGTACTGGAATCGTATTAATGAAGAGACCGACCATTTTTTCAATACCCGCAATACTAGGAGGGCGCCCTGAAACAACGCTCCCAAATACGACATCTCGGCAATGATTGTAACGCTGCAACAATATCGCCCACACCGCATGAAACACCGTACTTAAGGTCACTTGCTGCTGAACTGCAAGCTCAACCAGCTGCGAGGTCAAATCTCGATCCAGCCAAAAAGCAGCCTCAGCGTGCAAAAATGCCTTTGCACTTTTTGCACTTTTTTCATTTCTTCCATCCGAATTCTGATAGTCACGCTGATCATGCTGTTCATGCTGTTCATGCGCCCCATGTTCTTGCCTACGCTTAGGAAACGATGCCGTTTGATGATACCCCTCCAAGTACGTCTGCCAATATTGCTGCGCAGCTTGCTTGTCCTGCTTTTCAAGCCACTGAATAAATTCCGCATAAGGAGTTGGCCGCTCCAACTGGATGCCTGTTCCCTTATGTAAAGCCGCATACATTTCGAACAGCTCGCGAAACACAATCCCGAGACACCAGCCATCCATTAAAATATGGTGGTAGCTCCACACGACCTGAAATTTTTCAGCATCGAGCCTAAAAATAGCAGCCCTCATTAACATTTGCTTCGCTAAATCAAAACTTCGCGCTTTATCTTGCGCTTTATATTGGGCGATACAAGCCGCTCGGCTAGTCTCGTCAAGGTGTGTGAGATCTTCAACGTGAAGGCGCAGCTTCCGAGTTTCCAATACAACCTGCTGCGGTCTTTTGGATTTGGCAGCCATAAAGTTAGTCCGAAAGATGTCATGCCGTGCAATCAACTGATCAAAAGCCTGTTGGAGCAGATCGACGTTCAACTCGCCTATGACGCGAAAAGACATGACCTCATAATAAGGCGACGATTCGTTGTGCAGGAGGGAATGAAACAACATTCCCTCCTGCATTGGAGACAAGTGGTAAACCTTTTGCACGATTGCTCTTCCCGCCATAACAGCACCTCGTCCATCCCAATATTAAATTTCGATGTCATCAAACCACAACGTAATCTCATCAAGCTCCGCTTGCGTCAAATCACGATTCCCCACGTCCGAAGGCGTTAATTCCTTGTCTCGTTTATGAACACAATGACGAATAATGGCTGTTAATTGATGCTGGAAGCTGGCCGCAAATTGTTGGATCGATGCTGCTGCAAAACCCTTTTTGCAGTACGTCATTTCCAATCGAAATATCCCGTCCATCACAATTCCGTTAATCTCCAGCGCAAAATTCCGTTCAAGCTCGGGGCTAATCATCGCTCCCAAGTCCAAGTCGGCACGCTTAAACGTGCTATGCTGCTGTTCATCATCGAATTGCCCTAAATAGTTAAAAAGAATTTCCCTCTGTGTAAAGGATCGCGACACATCGTGATCGCCCTGACCACGCAAATATGTCATCATGCCGTAGCCAATACCACGATGAGGTACACCTCTTAGCATTTCCTTGACCGATTTAAGATGGTGTCCAATGAGATCATCAGCGCTCATCGCTTGCTCCAACTCTGGCACCTCAACAATGACCGGAAACTGACTCGTAAACCAACCGACCGTGCGTGTTATGTTAAGCGGAATAATGGATTCCCGACCGTGCCCTTCCATAAACACGCGCACTTTTTCCACACCAGCCCAATCCTTGTATGCTAGACCTAACGCCGTCAGCAACAGATCGTTCATTTCGGTGCTGTATACAAAATGCGCGCGACTCAACAACTGGTCTGTCTCTTCACGGGATAAAGCAACGGAAATCGAAGCATAGTCTTTCGTGCGAGCATCTGTCATAGGGTAGTCTGTCGGTAAAGTCGGAACATGCTGTGCCTCAAGCTGTATCCAGTAATCCCGTTCCTTGTTCATTTCGACCCCATTTGCGTACTGCTGCAAGCCCTTGGCCCACTCCAAATAAGAATGCGTCTTAGGAGGTAGTTGAATTGGGTCGTTGTAAAGAGCTTGTTCATACCCTACTGCTAAATCCTCAAGCAAAATGCGCCATGAAACACCGTCAATGATCAGATGGTGCAAAATGAACAATAAATAGCCACCATGTTCGGTTTCAAATAGATGCACGTTGAGCAATGTATTTGTGGAAAAATGGATTTCTCGCTGCAAGCGATCTGCTTCTGCTGATAGGCGAGCGATTACGTCCTCGACCGCTAATTCAGCATGGAATGTTGTCTTGTGCAACTCGAAACGAGTTGACGGTAAGTCTTGATTAAACTGCAACCATTCCCCATCAGCCGCTTTCGTAAACACGAGCCGGAGCGCATCGTGATGCTCCATTATTTTGGTCAACACCTGCACGAGAGCCTTTTCGTCAAAGCCGCTTGCCCGATGCAGCATGACAGCATGATTAAAGTGATGTATATCTGTAACATGGTGTTGAAAAAACCAGCGCTGAATCGGCGTCAAAGGTACATTTCCCGTAACAGTGCCTTGTTCGATTTCGACTTTGACAGAGCGAACATAGCTTGTCATATCGCGAATCGTAGGCTGTTGCAGCAACTGCTTCACGTCAAATTCCAGTTCAAATGACTGCAAGCGTGCGGACAACTGAATTGCTTTTATGGAATCTCCACCCAGCTCGAAAAAATTATCGGTCAAACCGACACGCGGTACACGTAGCACGTGCTGCCACATTTCGGACAAGCGTATTTCCAATTCGGTAGTTGGCGGCACATACTCCTGCTCACGCTCAACAGCTGAGTCCCATTCAGGCAGGGCACGCCGATCCACTTTGCCGTTTGGAGTAAGTGGTAAGCGATCCAGCGCAATAAAAAAGGGAGGCACCATGTAAGAGGGGAGCAGTTGGGCTACATGCTGCTTGATGTCTACCAGCGATTCGCTAGCTTGCACCACAACGTACGCGTATAATTGCTTATCCCCTTGCGCGTTCGTCCGCACGAGCACGACGGCCTCTTGTACAGCTGGATGCTTTTGCAGGACTGCTTCGATTTCACCCAGCTCAATCCGATACCCACGAATTTTCACTTGATGATCGAGTCTTCCTAGGTACTCAATCTCCCCGTTGGGCAGCCAACGTGCCAAGTCGCCCGTTTTGTACATGTTCGTAAGCGAATTGTCGACATCGTCTCGTGCAAATCGGTTAAATGGATTAGGTACAAACTTTTGTGCGGTAAGCTCTGGCTTGTTCCAATACCCACGGGCAAGGCCAACACCTGCAATACATAGCTCACCTTGAACGCCTATCGGCTGGAGGTTATGCTCCGCATCAACAATGTACATGCACGTGTTGTCAATGGGCTTGCCGATTGGCATACGCACGAGTTCCGCATCTCCTGTGCATTCGTGATACGATACGTCGACCGTTGCTTCGGTCGGGCCGTATAAGTTCACCAATGCCACATGCGGAAGCCATTGCTTACAGCGATGCGCATGCATCACTTGCAAAGCTTCTCCGCTCGTAAACACGTACTGCAACGAGCGCAGTCGCGCAGGGGAATTGTTTGCTTGCGCTGCATATTCCAGAAACCATTGCAGCATTGACGGAACAAAATGCATGACGGTGACGTTGTGTTGCTCCACTGCGCTCACAATGGCGCTTGGCTCCTTCTCATCTCCCGGCGCTAACAGCACGACAGATGCACCAACCATTCCCCACCAGAACAGCTCCCACACTGATACATCGAAGCTGATCGGTGTTTTTTGCAAAATAACGTCGCGTTCTTGCAACGGATACCGCTTCTGCATCCACTCCAAGCGGTTGATGACAGAATGATGCTCGATCATAACGCCTTTGGGCTGCCCCGTTGAACCTGACGTGTAAATGACGTATGCCAAATGATGCGGTTCTGTCTCACAATCCAGATTCGAGCAGTCTCCACTGCACAGCGCTTCGTCTTCCATATTTATGACCGTTCCAGTAAACGGAATAGACAGCTTGTTGCCTGTTGTAAGGAGTAGCTGCGTTTGGCTGTCTGCTAATAAGTAAGCGATTCGTTCCTGTGGGTAGCTCGGATCAATCGGGACATAAGCCCCTCCGGCTTTCAAAATAGCCATGATCGCTATCATCATTTCCATGGATCGCTCAAGCATCAACGCCACCAACTGTTCGGGACCAACCCCTTGTGCCCGAAGCTTACGCGCCAGTTGGTTTGCCTTGTCATTGAACTGGCGGTACGACATCTGTTCATTGTTAAAAGCTACCGCTAGTCGATCCGGTGTTCTTGCTACCTGTTGTTCAAACAGCCCATGAATAGTCTGGTCAGCATGGTATGGCACCGCGGTATTATTCCACTGCACAAGCAGCAGCTCGGTTTCTTTTTCCGACAAAATCAAGATGTCCGCTATTCGCTGGCTCGGTGCCGCCGTGATGGATGCAATGATTTTTTGAAAATGGGAGACAAATTGTGCCATCGATTCACGTGTAAACAGAGCCGTACTATATTCCAAATAACCAGACAATTGATCGATGTTATCTGTAATGACGAGGGTGATGTCAAATTTGGCCTGCTTATACGAGAACGGAAATTCACTCCAAATGAGAGGCCCTTTATTATGATGGAGGCCGACAAAATTTTGCAGCGTAAACATCGTGTCGAACAACGGATTGCGGCTCATATCACGTGTCAGCTCAAGCTTCTCAACGAGCAGCTCAAAAGGATAATCTTGATGTGCAAATGCTTGCAGTGTCTGCTGCTTAACTTCGTTCAGCAGGTCTAGGAACGATTTGCTGCCTTCGGGGCGGCTGCGCAAGGCGAGTGTGTTCACGAACATGCCGACCACATCGGCAAGGTCGGCTTGCGAGCGCCCCGCGATCGGTGAACCGACGACGATGTCCGTCTGGTTCGTGTATTTGTGCAGCAGCACGTTGTAGGCGGCCATCAGCACCATATACAGCGTGCTGCCTGTGTCGCGAGCTAGCTGCTGCAAGCCCTGCGTCTGTTCACGAGTTAGCGTGAACAGGAGTGAATCCCCTTCCGGCCTGCGTATTGCTGGGCGCGGGTAGTCGGTTGGTAGCTCCAAGGTTGGAATGTCGCCTTCTCCTTGGAAGGCATGGAGCCAGTATGCTTCCTGCCGCTGCATCGACTCGCTTTGCAGCCATTGCTGCTGCCATGCGGCATACTCCTTGTACTGGATGCGCAGCTCGGGCAGTGCTTTGCGCTTGGCCATACTGATCGCGTTGGTCGTGTTGGTCGTATTGCCCTTGTGCGCTTCATTATTATTCACTACACTTATATCCGCTCTGCACGTATCTATTTGCTCGCCTGCTTGCGCTATTTCGCAAGCGCTGGGGTTCGCCGCGTCGAGCTGATCGAACTCATACAACTGAACAAGCTCTTGCCAAATAATGCTGAATGAGAGCCCATCTGCTGCGATATGGTGTATATCCAACAGGAGCAGATGCTCATCTGTAGCAAGCTTGAGCACTTCTACCCGCATCAGCGGTGCCTGTTCAAGCGAGAACGGGCGAATAAAAGATTCTATATGAGCTTGAATATGCTCTTCAATTTGTCTGTCTGTTTGTACAGCATGGTCTGATTCCGAATGATGTCGTTCTTGACCTTCAAATTGCCCAATCTCGGTATACGTGATGTCTAGCAACACCTCATCATGAATGACCTGCACAGGCTCTTCATTCACGATCGTATACGAGGTTCGGAATGACTCATGACGATCCACAAGCTGCTGAAGCACCCGTTGCAATCGATGCTTGTCCAACTGCCCTTCCAATCGATACACACCAGGCACATTGTAGCTGGTTGATGATACATCCAACTGTTGCAAGACGAATATCCGTTTCTGCTCAGACGATACCGAATAGTACGGCTGCTTGGCGAGAGTGACGATATCCGCGAGCTTTCTCTCCGCAGACCTCTGCCTTGATGAAACAGCTGGATCAGATGAATCAGGCGTATCAAATAGCTCCAACGCTTCGGCGTGCTCCTTTGCTTGCATAAGCACCAGTTGCTCCGCCAACTCCCGTATCGTCGGCCGCTCAAATAGGAGCCGAAGCGGCACTTCGATGCCATGCACCTTTTCGCACTGCGTAATAAGCAGCATCGCTTTTAAGGAATGGCCTCCTCGTTCAAAAAAGTTGTCCAACACCCCGACACGCTCGATTCCAAGCACCTGTTGCCATAGCTCGGCGAGTGCGACTTCCAGTTCGGTAGCTGGTGCAGTGTACGTGTACGTAGATACGCCCATGATTGCTCCGACTTGCTCCATATCCGGCTCCGCCAAGGCACGCCGATCTACCTTCCCGTTCGCGGTAAGTGGCAACTGCTCAAGATTCACAAAGAACGCTGGTACCATATACGACGGAAGCTTACTCCGTGCAAAAGCTCGCAGCGCTGCCAACTCTTCGTCCTGAGTCAGATCGTTAGGACGCGTTACCACATAGGCACATAAATACGCATCTCCGCTTCTACCTGCACCTACTTCGGATTCGCCCTCGCTAGGAAGCAACCCTCCCTGACCTTCCGCAGGGCCTTCCGTGTGACCTTCTGTGCGACCTTCCTCGTGTCCCTCCGTACGACCTTCCGTACGACCTTCCATACGCCCATCCGTACGACCTTCCGTGCGACCTTCCGTATGACTCTCCACACGCCCATCCGCACGATCTTCCGTGCGTCCTTCCATACGACCTTCCGCAGGGCCTTCCGCGCGACCCTCTGCACGTCCTTCCTCGCGATCCTCCGCATGACCTAACGAAGGATCGGACAGTTGACCCGCTCGGTTCCATACGAGCACCACCGCATCCTGCACATCGGGATGCTGCTTCAGCACCGCTTCGATTTCCCCTAGCTCGATCCGCTGGCCGCGCAGCTTCACTTGATTATCGAGGCGGCCCACATATTCCAGCGTGCCGTCCGGCAGCCAGCGCACCAAGTCTCCGGTGCGGTACAACTTCTCACCCGCCTCAAACGGGTGCGCCACAAACCGCTCCGCCGTTAGCTCCGGCCGCTGCCAATACCCCAGTGCAAGTCCCTCTCCGCCCACGCATAGCTCGCCTGCCACACCAATCGGCTGCAATTGCCCGTGCGGACTTAACACGTACGCGGTCGTATTGCGAATAGGCCGACCAATCGGAATCACACTTGCATCCTCTGCGATCCTATCTACCCGCTGACACGTTGCAATAACCGTGTTCTCCGTTGGGCCGTACGCATTCACCAATTTTCCGGTGCCCAGCTGTTCCAGCGCCCGTCTCACATGCTCTAACGAAGCCTTTTCCCCGCCAAAAAAGAGCTTCCTCACCCCGCGCAACGCCTCGATTCGAGCATCCACCAATACGTTAAACAACGCCGTCGTGGCCAAAAACACCGTTACACCTTGCTCCTCCATCACACGAGTCAGCCTGGACACGTCCAGCATCGTCGGCTTCGAGGCGATCACTAGTGCTGCGCCATTCAGCAGGGCGCTGTACACATCAAACGTCGAGCCGTCAAACGCAAACGACGACAACGATAGCATGACGTCCTGCGGCGTGACGTCAATCACGTCGCCTTCCTTCGCCAACTTGACGATTCCGCGGTGCGTAATCAGCACCCCTTTGGGCTCTCCTGTCGTACCCGAGGTGTACATGACGTACGCCAGTTGCTCCCCGCTCTTCCCCGCCTCGACGGGATTGAATAGACTTGCAGAATGGACTGAACTTGCAACATTAGCCGTACCAGCATCAGCGTCAGCATCTGAACCAGCAACATCCTCACCCACATCACCTAGCCCAGCCGCACCAACCATAAACAACTCTCCCGCAAACCCCGTCTGCTCCGCCTTTTCCGCTAAATGCCACTGCGTAACGAGCAGACTTGTCCCGCTATCTCGTAACATATACCGAATCCGCTCCACCGGATACTCCGGATCAATCGGCACATAAGCCGCACCCAGCTTCAAGATCGCAAGCATGCTAACCACGATCTCCACAGAACGCTCAGCCATCAGCCCCACTAAGGCTCCCGACTCCACGCCACGACGCGCAAGCCCTCGTGCCAGTTGGCTCACCCGCTTGTCCAATTCCCCGTAGCTCAACATTTCCCGCTCGTACACGAGCGCGGTACGATCCGGCCGTGCAGCCACCTGCTGCTCAAATAGCTCCGTCACCGTAACCTCGCGCGGATACTCGCTCCACGTCTCATTCCACGCTACAAGGAGCTGAGTCTCCTCCTGTTCGGTCAGCATATTTATCTCGGCTAGACGCTTCGTCGGATCGGCTGCAATCGTGGCTACAATTTGACCAAAATGACCAGCGAACCGCTGCATCGTCTCTTTTTTAAATAAAGAGCAGTTATATACAAATTCACAGCGGATTTCATCCTGCTCCTCTTTAACGAACACCGAAATATCAAAATTAGCCGTACGCTGCTCAAGCTCATACGGACTCCAATCCAGCGAGCTTCCTTCAAGGCCCATACCACCGAAATTCTGCATAGCAAACATCGTATCAAATAGTGGATTTCGGCTAAGGTCTCGTGAAAGATTTAACTTTTCAACAAGTTTTTCAAATGGGTAGTCTTGATGTGTATAAGCCTGTAAAGCCTGCTGTTTCACCTCACCCAACAAATCCTTAAATACCTTATCATCTGCCAAATAGCTGCGCAGCGCCAAAGTATTCACAAACATCCCGATAACTCCAGCAACATCCGCATGCGAGCGACCTGCAACCGGTGAACCTACCACAATTTCTGTCTGATTCGTGTATTTATACAGAAGAACATTGTAGGCCGATAACAACACCATATATAATGTACTGCCCGTTTCAAAAGCCAATTGCTTTAAGGCATTGGCCTGCGCATGATGGAGTGAAAGCGTGACGTAATCGCCTGTATCGTGTTTGGCAGCCGATCTTGGGTAATCGGTTGGCAGCTCTAGTATCGGGATTTCCCCTGCAAACACCTCTAGCCAGTAGGCTTCCTGTCTCTCCAATTGTTCGCTATATAGCAGCAGCCGCTGCTGCCAAGCCGAGTAATCCTTGTACTGAATACGTAGAGCCGGCAATAGCTCCGTCTCATCCTCATACAGTTGGACAAGCTCTTTTAGCACGATACTCGTTGAGGTTCCATCGAACACTAAATGATGAATATCCAATAAGAGTAAAAATCGCTCCGCTTCCAGCTTAACCAATTGAGCCCGCATAAGCGGCGCACACGCGAGATCAAATGGACGGATAAACGTTTGAATAATATCCCGCATTTCATCCTCATTAGCTTCATTAAACGGGATAGCAATACTAGCCTCATCATCCACAAACTGCATAGGCTCGCCATCAACAAGCGCAAATGAAGTACGGAACGATTCATGCCTTGCAACGAGATGTTCAAAAGCTTGCTCTAACCGCTCAAGATCAAACTTTCCTTTCAACATAAACGCACCTGGCACATTGTAACTGGTCGATGATACATCCAACTGCTGCAAGACGTATATCCGTTTCTGCGCGGACGATACCGAATAGTACGGCTGCTTTGCGAGAGCCGCGATTTCCGTGAGCTTTCTCTCCGCAGACCTCTGCCTTGATGAATCAGCTGGATCAGTTGGATCAGATGAATCAGGCGTATCAAATGGTTCCAACGCTTCGGCGTGCTCCTTTGCTTGCATAAGCACCAGTTGCTCCGCCAACTCCCGTATCGTCGGCCGCTCAAATAGGAGCCGAAGCGGCACTTCGATGCCAAGCGCCTTCTCGCACTGTGCAATAAGCAGCATCGCTTTTAAGGAGTGGCCTCCTCGTTCAAAAAAGTTGTCCAACACCCCGATACGCTCGATTCCAAGTACCTGCTGCCATAGCTCGGTGAGTGCGACTTCTAGCTCGGTAGCTGGTGCGGTGTACGTTGATGCGCCCATGATCGCTTCGGCTTGCTCCAGATTCGGCTCCGCCAAGGCGCGCCGATCTACCTTGCCGTTCGCGGTAAGTGGCAACTGCTCAAGATTCACAAAGAACGCTGGTACCATATACGACGGAAGCTTACTCCGTGCAAAAGCTCGCAGCGCTACCAACTCTTCGCCCCGAGACGGATCGTTAGGACGCGTTACCACATAGGCACATAAATACGCATCGCCGCTTCCACCTACACCAGCCTCTGCTTCACTCTCGCTAGGAAACAACCCGCTCTGACCTTCCGTAGGGGCTTCCGTGTGACCTTCTGTACGACCTTCCTCGTGTCCTTTCGCAGGGCCTTCCGTGTGACCTTCTGTGCGACCTTCCTCGTGTCCCTCCGTACGACCTTCCGTAAGACTCTCCGCACGACCTTCCGTGCGTTCTTCCATGCGACCTTCCACAGGGCCTTCTGCGCGACCCTCTGCACGTCCTTCCTCGCGATCCTCCGCATGACCTAACGAAAGATCGGGCAGCTGACCCGCTCGGTTCCATACGAGCACCACCGCATCCTGCACATCGGGATGCCGCTTCAGCACCGCTTCGATTTCCCCTAGCTCGATCCGCTGACCGCGCAGCTTCACTTGATTATCAAGGCGGCCCACATATTCCAGCGTGCCGTCCGGCAGCCAGCGCACCAAATCTCCGGTGCGGTACAGCTTCGCCCCCTCCTCAAACGGGTGCGCCACAAACCGCTCCGCCGTCAGCTCCGGCCGCTGCCAATACCTCAGTGCAAGTCCTTCTCCGCCCACGCATAGCTCGCCCGCCACACCAATCGGCTGCAATTGTCCATGCGGACTTAACACGTACGCGGTCGTATTGCGAATAGGCCGACCAATCGGAATCACACTTGCATCCTCTGCGATCCTATCCACCCGCTGACACGTTGCAATAACCGTGTTCTCCGTTGGGCCGTACGCATTCACTAATTTTCCGGTGCCCAGCTGTTCCAGTGCCCGTCTCACATGCTCTAACGAAGCCTTTTCCCCGCCAAAAAAGAGCTTCCTCACCCCACGCAACGCCTCGATTCGAGCATCTACCAATACGTTAAACAACGCCGTCGTGGCCAAAAATACCGTTACACCCTGCTCCTCCATCACACGAGTCAGCCTGGACACGTCCAGCATCGTCGGCTTCGAGGCGATCACTAATGCTGCGCCATTCAGCAGGGCGCTGTACACATCAAACGTCGAGCCGTCAAACGCAAACGACGACAACGACAGCATGACGTCCTGCGGCGTGACGTCAATCACGTCGCCTTCCTTCGCCAACTTGACGATGCCGCGGTGCGTAATCAGCACCCCTTTGGGCTCTCCCGTCGTACCCGAGGTGTACATCACGTACGCCAGCTGCTCCCCGCTCTTCCCCGCCTCGACGGGATTGAATAGACTTGCAGAATGGACTGAACTTGCAACGTTAGCCGTACTAACGTCTACGGCGGTGCTACCCACACTCGCGTCACTGACCGTATTAGCCGTACCAGCTTCAGCGTCTGAACCAGCAACATCCTCACCCACATCACCCAGCTCAGCCGCCCCAACCATAAACAGCTCTCCCGCAAACCCCGTCTGCTCCGCCTTTTCCGCTAAATGCCGCTGCGTAACGAGCAGGCCTGTCCCGCTATCTTGCAACATATACCGAATCCGCTCCACCGGATACTCCGGATCAATCGGCACATAAGCCGCACCCAGCTTCAAGATCGCGAGCATGCTAACTACGATCTCCACAGAACGCTCAGCCATCAGCCCCACTAAAGCTCCCGACTCCACGCCACGACGCGCGAGCACCCGCGCCAGTCGGCTCACCCGCCTGTCCAGCTCCCTATAGCTCAACGTTTCCTGCTCGTACACGAGCGCGGTACGCTCCGGTCTTGCAGCTACCTGCTGCTCGAACAGCTCCGTCACCGTAACCTCGCGTGGATACTCACTCCACGTCTCATTCCACTCCACAAGGAGCTGAGTCTCCTCCTGTTCGGTCAGCATATTTATCTCAGCTAGACGCTTCGTCGGTTCCGCTACCATTTCGCTTACAATTTGGCGAAAATGACCGCTCATCCGTTCCATCGTAGCTCGCGTAAACAGTGCTGTGCAGTATTCCAGACAGCATTCCAAGCCAACGGCATGCTCTGTTATCGTTAAAGTTAAATCGAATTTAGCTATCGGGTAATGAAGCGGCGATATACGCCAATTAGCAGGCTCGAGCTCTGTTTGCGCATCGCCGAAGTTATGCAGCGCCAGCATCGTATCAAACAGCGGATTGCGACCTACATCGCGTGTTAGCTTCAGCTTCTCCACCAACATTTCAAACGGATAGTCCTGATGCTTAAACGCCTGTAGCGCTTGCTGTTTGATCTGTGCCAAAAAATCAGCAAAACACGTATCCCCCTCAGGACGACTTCTTATCGCCAACGTATTGACGAACATCCCGACGACTCCGGCAACGTCAGCATGGGAGCGGCCAGCAATCGGTGAGCCGACAACAATATCCGTCTGACTCGTATATTTATGAAGCAGCACATGATAGGCAGCCATCAACACCATATACAAGGTGCTTCCAGTCTGTGCTGCAAGCTGACGCACCTGTTCAGTCAGCTCCCCGTCCAAGTTGAACGACAGCCGATCTCCGACAAAGCTCTGCACAGCAGGTCGAACAAAATCCGTCGGCAGCTCCAGCACCGCAACCTGCTCGCTAAACACACGAAGCCAGTAAGCCTCCTGCTCTCGCATCGTCTCACTCGCAAGCCAACTATTTTGCCACTCCGCAAAATCTTTATATTGAGTTCGAAGCTCTAACAAGGACTCGCCCTTGTAAAGCTTGACCAACTCCTGTGCAACAAGGAGTGCTGAAATCCCATCAAAGACGATATGATGAAAGTCCAGCAGCAGGATATGGCGTTCCTCCGCCAACTTCACAAGCTGAGCATGAATAAGCGGCGCCCGCTCCAGATCAAATGGTCGAATAAACGCATTCATCACGTCTTGAAGCTGCTCTTCGTTGTCTACTTTTGTAACATTCCAACTTATGTCCGCTTCAGGGTGGATAACTTGTACAGGCTCTCCGTTCACCATCGTAAAGGAAGTCCGCAAAGACTCATGTCTGCGCAAAAGTACCCGTAAGGACTCGTGCAACCTTACCTGATCCAGCTCACCAGCTATGTCCAGCATCCCAGGCATATTGTACGTTGTCAGCGCTGTATCCATTTGCTGCAATATAAACAGCCGCTTCTGGGCAGAAGACAGCTTATAGTAAGGTCTAGGTTCGATAGGCGGAATAGGAGTGTAGGTAGCTGTGCTGTTACCGTTCAAGGTCAGATGCTGTACATACCCAGCAAGCTCCTGAATCGTAGGCAACTCAAACACCGTGCGCAGTGCAAGGTCTATGCCACATTCTTTTTGTAAAAGGGAGACAACTTGCATCGCCTTCAAGGAGTGTCCTCCCAGATCAAAAAAATGATCCGTGATCCCAACCCGCTCTACATTCAGCACCCGCTGCCACAATTTTGCCACATACATTTCCATTTCAGTCCGCGGGGCTTCGTATACAGACATACGTATCCCACTTTCACCAGGTACAGGTAAATGGTTTCGATCTACTTTGCCGTTCGGGGTAAGAGGAAGCTGCTTTAAAGTGATAAAATGTGAAGGAACCATATATCTTGGAAGCCGCTGTGCCGCATACTCCTTTATTTCTCCCAGCGGAATATCCTCATCCTCAGCGGTGACGATGTACGCACACAAATACGGGTCCCCTTGCTCTGCTACACAATCAGCAACTGCAACGTCCTGTACGCTAGGATGCAGTTGTAGCACTGCCTCGATTTCCCCAAGCTCAATACGGTGACCACGTATTTTTACCTGGTGGTCGATCCGACCTAAATATTCAAGCTCGCCTGACGGCAACAATCGGGCTAAATCCCTTGTCCGGTACATCCGTTGCTCGGGTACAAACGGATTACGAATAAATCGCTCAGCTGATAATTCAGAGCGGTCCAAATAACCTCTTGCTACCCCAGCACCGGAAATAAACAGCTCGCCCGCAATACCGAATGGTACTGGCTGTAAACGCTCGCTCAATACATAAATTTGCGTATTGTCGATTGGGCGTCCTATCGGCACAGAACCTTCCTGATCAACCTCGGGGTTGAACTTGTATATCATACAACCCACAACCGTTTCGGTAGGGCCGTATTCGTTGAAAATATCAATCCTTTGGCCAAAGCTTTGATACACACGCTGCGCCAGACCTGCTTTTAAATCCTCGCCACCAACAATAAGACGCTTAACACGGGAGCCTTCATAATTATTTTCCTGAATTAACGATAAGTGAGCAGGAGTCAGCTTCAGCACGCTTGCCCTATTGTCACGCAAGATCGTATGCAACATAAATTCAGAGCCGTCATCAACATAAACAATGACTTCATTCCCGTTAAGTAGCGGCGCAAAAATCGAGGTGACGGTCAAATCAAACGACAAGGAAGAATATAGCGCAAACGCTTCCGTCTGGTTCTGTATATACATCTGCTTCGCCCAATGAATGTAGTTAATGACGCCCCGTTGCTCGACCATCGTGCCTTTCGGCTGTCCCGTTGAGCCAGACGTATACATGACATACGCCAAATGATGCGGCTCGCTTCTGCGCAGCAAATTCGATGCATCGCCTTCATAGATCGCAGCATCCGCTATATCGACAAGCTCGCCCGTATAGTCTGCTGGCTGCGCGCCTTGCTTAACAAGTAACAGACTCGCCTTGCTGTCCTGTAACAAATATCGAATACGCTCCTGCGGATAGCTCCGATCAATCGGCACATAAGCGCCACCCGCTTTTAGTACGGCCAATATGCCTACGAGCAAATCTAGCGAATGCTCCAGCATAATGCCCACAAGCTGATCTGGCCCAACTCCCTTTGCTACAAGCACACGCGCCAACTGGTTGGATCGCTGATTCAGCTGCTCATAAGTAAGGGACTTGTTCCCACAGCTTGCCGCGGGGTGCGAGGGAAACTTGTCCACCTGCTGCTCGAACAGCTCCGCGATGGTCTGATCCAACGGACTGCTTGCCTGAGTCTCGTTATACTCGTACAGGAGCTGTGCCCTTTCCCTAACGGTACAAATATCGAGCTCTGCCAGCTGCTTATCGGGCTGCTCTAGCAAGTCCTCAAGCAGCACTTCCATATGGGCAAACATAGCCATGATGTCTGATTTATGGAATAAAGCCGTCCGGTAATCAAACACGAAGTGCAATTCCCCTTCGTTTATGTAATCTTTAATATGCAGTGTTATTTCATTGATTTCATGCCCAGATGTACACATCTCATACTTAAAATCGAGCTGATCATGTCGGGACGTTACCATAGGCTGATACTCGATGCCGATGCCGAACAAGCCCGTAGCGTGGGAATGCACTTCTCTCAGGTCGTGTAAGATCAAGTCGTAAGGATATTTTTGATATCGAACCACGTTCGCTATTTTTTTACTTACTAAGCGAATAAAAGATAGAGCATCCATGTCGGGATCAATCTCAATGCGGCATGGAACCGTGCTTACAAACATGCCGAGCATATTTTTCTCTATCGAGTTCGTTCGATTGGCAAAAAAAGTGCCGATGGATATATCTTGCTGATTCGTCGTTCGGTACAAGTAAATATAAAGGATTGAGAATACTAAACTAAAAATACTTACATGGTGATCTTTACAAAATTGGAGGAGGCGCTCATGCAGTTCACGGGAAATAATAAACGATTCTCGTTCTGCTTGAGTAGGAATGCGGTATAGAGGTTGAGAAGACCATCCCGTAAAGGTAGGCAGCGTCAAAAACTCATTACGCCAATATGCTTGGTCTTTTTTAAAGCGGTTAGACTGTAGGTATTCCTGCTCTGTCTGTGTATATTCGAGATAGGAATGACTGCTAGTAGTAAGCTCCAACGCACTCATTTTTCGAATATAAATGTCTAAGATTTCATTCGCGATAAGGACGGATGCAATGCCGTCGTACATGATATGGTGTAATTTAATGTAAAAATATTGCAGGCGACCGTCCAAAAGGAGTAATGCAAAATCGTACAACGGCCGATCGTACAATGTAAATGGGGTACTGAACTGCTGCTGAATCCATGCTTGAACGCTCTCCTCCCCTTCACTTGAACAAAAATGGACAAGTGGAACCTCGTCAGGTTCGTCCGGAACGGCATATTGGAAAGGTTCATCATCTTGCAATCCAATTCGCAAACGCATCGTTTCATGGTGTCGAATATACCATTGAATAGCTTGTCCAAACCGTTCGATATCCTCACTGCCATTGAACTTTATAACCCCACCCAAGTTAGATGTCGGGGTCTGAGAATAAAATTTTTCCGTGTACCAGATACGCTTTTGCGCATGGCTTAACGGAAAGTGCTTAGGGTGATAGGTCATACAGTATCCTCCTAAAAACTTATTTTTCTCGAATATTCAACACGTAACAACAATCAACAATATGCAGCAACAAGCGACATTTCGACTTTATTACCATATTACAGCAGTTAGATATTATTGTAAATAATATATTTATTTAGTAATCTAATGTTAATTATTTAGAGGGCACACTAAAAAGCACAGTCCCACGCTTCGTTCTTAGGGCTGTGCTCTAAAGATCATATAAGAAAAGAAAGGACCAACCTTAGTCAACCTCATGCTGGGTTCGAACTGCTTCAGACACCGTGTCATACACGAGACACCCGATTGTATTGCCTATCGTCGTCGCAGTTCCCGCGTAAAGGTGTTCCGCTCTGTAACGACCACTGTTTATAACCGCAATCACGATGGCGTCCGTTGTCGTTCCCGTCGCGACCTTCCCTGTCTCCCCGTCAATCAATTGTGTGTCAGCCAGAGCTGCGCACTTCGCTTCGGTTGCAGTCATGACCAGATTCCATACCGCTGCTTGGCCGATATCACCATCTACAATAATGACCGTGTTAATCGTCCCCGGCTTATAGTCTGAATGCACTTGTCGCGGAATTCCGGCGCGAGCTGCATTCAACGTCCCTGCTGTTGTACAGCACAGTACCGAAAAAGCATCTCCCTCTTTTTCCTTCAGCGAAGTATGAGACAGCTTGGCAGCTGTTATTAAACCAACAGAAGTGACAGGATGGTACTCCCACTGCTCACATTTATTTCTCATATGTTGAACAGGATCAGAACAATCGAATTCAGTTGTCACCATATGATTAACGATACGCTCCGTAAGCCACGAACCGCCATGATATACCGCATTACTCCATACCGGCACTAGCTCCGGTAACGTCACGACGACATGCTCCTCGCGCCAAGTTAGGCTCACCCCTGGCAAACAAGTGGACGCATACATCGTAGAACCCTTACGAAAAGGCTGCATTACTCTCGTTATCCTCCCTCTTAACCTACAACTAACCCCAAGAACCGTTCTTCTCATTTGTACCCGGTCTTAATCGTATTGCACACTTATTTTCCGATCACTTACGTCAAGTCTAAAGCTAAATTATGCGCAACAATGCTGCACCCGTCAAACGAATAAATCACGCACAAAAATGTTACACAATTTTAAAGCGCACACTATGACACATCTGTTAAATGTTGTATAATAAACCTATGCGGAAATGACTTCATTGTCTGCACCTTGTACTTTAACTAGAAGGAGGCACTACTATGTCGGTCCACCATAAGATGTCCTGGGCATCACTAGGAGCCGCCATCGTCGTTACAGTTTATTACGCATCAGTATTGTTCCACTTACATCTAAAAGGGGACATCGGACTGTACAGCGC
Organism: Paenibacillus sp. 481; assembly: GCF_021223605.1. Classification (NCBI taxonomy): domain Bacteria; kingdom Bacillati; phylum Bacillota; class Bacilli; order Caryophanales; family Paenibacillaceae; genus Paenibacillus; species Paenibacillus sp. 481. The sequence continues at coordinate 3,467,153 of NZ_CP075175.1, read as the reverse complement.
AGAGATGACAGCACTTGCACGCAACGTGTTCGGCATTGCCATTGTTTTTCAAGCCATTGCGATGTTTATTAAATTTATGTCCAAAGATGAGCTGCCAGATAAGCAGTTCGCACGCCAAGTTTCATATCGCGCCAATCAAAAGGCGCTTCTGTTTCTCGTACTAGCTGTTGCTTGCTGCGCAGCATACTTAATTAACTTGTCCGGCCGCAACGATCTGTATTTATCTCCGCTAGTTGGGGCGCACTTATTAGTTAGCGTGTTACTAGCAGCATGGATGATTAAGCATGGGATGGAGCTACTGTTCTATTTTCGTGATCGGAAAAAACAATCCACTGATGATTTTCAGGATCAATTTTGAAAACGCTTTCTAATACGAGGCGATAAGGAATTCACATTCGTGTTTGTTCCGCCACACAAAATAAAAAAACCAGCTCCTTAGAGAGCTGGTCAGATTGACGAGCAGAGGGGTGTCTTAACCGTCATTAAAAATGACGGCAAGACATCCCTCGCTCCATTTTGGCAGGCACAAAAATATCGTGCATAAGTGAGGGCTATCCGAGTACCGAGTACCTAGTAGTAACCTCACAGCTGTTACTCGCCTGATACGGACTGTGAATCCGCTATCTATTCTAGAACCGTAAACAACTCTTTAGCCGGTGTACGCGGACGCGCTGCTGGAGTTTCATCGAAATAACCGAGACGGAGCACGCCGACAATTTTTTCACCTGGCTGTACACCAGCTAGTTCACGAAAATCTTTATTGTAAATGTAGTCCCCTGTATGCCACAGCATACCGATACCTTCCTCCCAAGCGAGCAGTTGGAAGTTCTGAATCAGGCTGCTAACCGCCGCCAAATCCTCCTCCCAAATCGCCGGACGCGCATCTTCAGGCATAACAACGATTAAGTAAGCGGGCACGGAGTGTGCATGAGTCTTGAATTTTTCCCGTTGCTCATCGGACATCGCTTTAAACTTCAACGTTTTCATTACGATTTCAATAAGGCCATCGACCAATCTTTTTTTCCCATTACCATCTGCATATATAAAACGCCACGGTTCCCGCATGCCGTGATTAGGAGCCCAGACTGCATCATCAAGCAGACGCAAAATAAGTTCTCTTTCTACAGGTTTATCATTATAATGATGGATGCTCCGACGATTTCGGACAACACTCGCGATCGACATTTAATTCGTTCCCCCATTCTTTAAATACGTACTTATCCATTATATTTGATAACGATTATCAATTACAAATTGAAATTGATTATTACGGTTGTTGTAGGGAATGATAGGGAATGATATAAGCGACTTTCACCTCAAAAACAGAGCATTCCTCTCCCCTTCCACGCTATAGTTAATAAAGGTTATTCATCGACCGATTGACTAATTCGCCATTTATGATTAATGTCTAACATGGACAATCTCTTTACATGAGGAGGCACACTAGCAATGAAGTTTATCGATAACCGCGGTATCACTGATCCGCGCATTAATTTAGCGATTGAGGAATTCGTACTTAAACATTTGCCGATGGACGAAGATAGCTATTTGTTATTTTATATAAACGAACCTTCCATTATTATTGGTAAAAATCAAAATACGATTGAAGAAATCAACGCAGACTACGTGAAAGACCAACATATTCATGTCGTACGCCGTTTGTCTGGTGGTGGTGCCGTTTATCACGATTTGGGCAATCTGAATTTTAGCTTTTTAACTAAAGATGACGGGCAATCGTTCCACAACTTCCGTAAATTTACCCAGCCTGTTATCGATATGCTACGCTCGCTCGGCGTTGAGGCGGACTTAACAGGTCGCAACGACATTCAAGTCGGTGAGCGTAAAATATCGGGCAATGCCCAGTTTGCAACGCGCGGCCGCATGTTCAGTCACGGCACGTTGCTGTTCAATTCGGAAATGGAGCATGTCGCTTCCGCTTTGAAAGTACGCCAACTCAAAATTGAATCCAAAGGCACGAAATCGGTGCGTTCAAGAGTGGCGAACATCTCTGAATTTTTAAGTGAGCCGCTGACGATGGAGCAATTTAGGAATTCACTGTTGCACTATATTTTTGATAAGGAAGCGGATCAAGTTCCACAATACCATCTATCAGAGGAAGATTGGGAGCAGATCCATCGCATCTCCGAAGAGCGTTACCAGAATTGGGATTGGAACTATGGCCGCTCCCCACAATCGAACATTGCACATGCCAAAAAGTTCCCAGCAGGCATCATTGATGTTCGGATGGACTTGAAGGACGGTCGGATTGAGATGATCAAAATTTATGGTGATTTCTTCGGCGTCGGTGAAGTTAGCGATATTGAGGAAAAATTGAACAACGTCCGCCACGAAGAACAAGCTGTGCGCGAAGCATTGGCAGACGTGGACATTCGCCACTATTTTGGCAACATTGAGTTAGACGACTTCGTCAATCTTGTTATGCTCGTTGAATAGTAGCGCTGAACAGTAGTTGAACAGTAGTTGAACAGTAACGTTGAATAATCGCACAAAACGGCTCGCAGTCTCTTTTAAATAAGGGACAGCGGCCGTTTTTCTAGTTATGTATATGTATTTCGTTACGCGCTGGATCACTTGGCTTGGCCTCTAATGCAATCGCTGATAGTAGCACCTGAAGTACATACAGCTGCATCATTTTTGCCTGAAATGATGGGTGGACTTCTTGATCAGCTTGCACTAACAATCGAATATCTACGCGTTCCGCCGCCTCCGACCCACTATTAGCAGCGAGCCCGATAATCGTGGCCTGCTTCTGCCGCGCCAATTGAATCGCGCTTAGCACTTCATCATGTTCCTGCCCTGAAGAAATGATGAACAGCACATCTTTGCTCGTTAAAAATGCAGCTCGCTTCGTCATCAGTCCGAGCTCCTGCACAGCTATAGTGTCGATCCCCAGTTCTAGCAATTGATCCTGAGCCTCACTTATGACTGCGCTATGAAAGCCCGTACTCTCCATGCCAATCAATAACACCTGATTTGCGCTATTTATCGCATGCACTGCACGCTGCAACTGCCCTATATCAAGCTGCTTACGAATATGTTCTAGCCATGTGCAACTATCTGACGCAAGCTTATCTGCAAGCATAGCTAAGGCCTCGTTTCGATCTTGTTCCTCCTCTAGCCTATCATCCACTTGATGACTCACACTGGCTTGATGTTTGGCCAACGCTAACTTGAATTGCTGATAGCTGCTAAACCCTAAATTACGGCACAAGCGAAGGACACTTGTTTCGCCTGTTTCTGTCTTTTCCGCCAGCTCTGTAACCGTGGCATACAATACCTTATCAGGATGGGCTAGCACATACTTTGCGATTTTTTTCTCTGTATACGAAAAGGACGGATACAAGCTGCGCATGAGCAGCAACGCATTCGCTTGACTCGATTTCACTCGGGATTCCCCTTCCTTTTTATCGTTCGTTGCTTGTCTGACTCCGAATGTAGCACGCTTCCCGAAACTTTGTAAAGCAGAGAATCCGTGACTTGAAAGGCGTCAAAGACGCTTGCAAGCAGTTAAAAGTTGTTGTGGAAAATAGATGCTAGCCGGCAGATAAACGTAATTTCTCTTGCCGTGAACCTCATCCTGCGATATCATCCTACGATAGAATGTGTGGGCTTGCGCAAATGCCCTATGTAAATGATGAAGGAAACTTTACGATAAGGGGAACATGACGACGATGAAACGTTCTTGGATCGCGGATGCTTGCTTGCTATTTGTCGCCTTTATTTGGGGCTCAACGTTTATTATTGTGCAGCATGCTATTCATACGCTGCCGCCACTTGCCTTCAATGCGGTGCGCTTCTTGGGTGCGGCGCTATTGTTCGTGATCGTCCTGCTGATCGCAGGCCGAAGAGCGCAACGTAGCCTGCCTAGTGAACAGCCAAGCGGACTACCTAGCAGGCTACCTAGCGAGCCGCCTAGTGGGCTACATAGTGGGCGGCCTAACGAACTGCCTAGTGGGCTACATAGTGGCACAAGTCACGCAGGTAACGGATTGAGCAAGCTGCGAAATCGCCCGCTCGTGAAGCACGGCGTTATTCTTGGCGTGTGGTTGTTTGGCGCATACGCCTTCCAAACGATCGGCTTGCTGCACACCACGACGACGAATACCGGATTTATTACTGGTCTGTCCGTTGTGCTCGTGCCATTCATTACCGTATGGCTCTCACGCCAGCGGCTGCCATTAATGACATGGGCGGCAGCAACGTTTGCCCTCATTGGCCTCTATTTGCTCACGTTTAACGGCGGCGCGATGGATTGGAATCGCGGCGATCTGTTCGTGCTGCTGTGTGCGTTCTGCTTTGCGTTCCATATTGCGTTAACGGGGAAATACGCACCGCTTTACGATACCGTTGCGCTCGTTACCGTGCAGCTCGCAACAGTGGGCGTACTCGCTGCACTCAGTTCACTTTTATTTGAGCCGCTGATGACTCTAACAGAGCTCTGGCAAGCATTAAGCCATCCGCCTGTCTGGATTGCCTTGACGGTGTCCATCGGCCTATCAACGGCGTTTGCGTTCTGGGCACAAACGTGGTGCCAGCGCTACACCTCTGCGTCACGCGTCGCTGTTATTTACGCGACGGAGCCTGTATTTGCCGCCATTACAGGTGTTACATTTGCGGGAGAGTTACTTGGCACGTGGGCCATAGCGGGTTGCGTCCTTATTTTTGCCGCGATGATTTTGGCGGAATTGAAATGGGGCAAGCATGAGGTACAATAGAGGTGTACACCATACGAGAAATAGGAATGCACAATGTACCATGTAAATATGAAATGTAAAATGCAAAATGTAAGGCACCTAACATGTAGTATGTAGCATGACATTCAAAGCAAGAACTTAGAGATAAGGCTGGAGTGCAGGAACCGTGAGCTTAGCCGCCGCAACGCATCAGTAACGCGTGTAAGTAGCGCACAGCAGCCTCACTGCCTCCGCTCTAGCTACAAAAAGGAGAGAACCAAACGATGTACAAGCTAATCGCAATTGATATTGACGACACCCTGATTACGGACGATAAAATCGTAACCGAAGGCACGAAACATGCGCTCGAACAAGCGATCGCGCAAGGCGTTACCGTTACACTAGCAACTGGACGCATGTATGCTTCCGCCCACAAAATAGCGTTGCAAACCGGCCTCAACGTTCCGCTGATTACGTACCAAGGCTCGCTCATCAAAAATGTGCTCGACGGCCATGTGCTGTACGAATGTGCAGTACCACACGACGCGGCACTGCGCCTGCTACAATATTGCAAAGAGCACAACATTCATTTGCAATTGTATATCAACGATCACTTATTTGCGCACGAAGAAAATCAAAAATTAATCGATTACTGCACATTAAATAACAATATTCCGTACACGATCGAGCCTGATTTGGATCGTTTGCTCGCTTCACCATCGACGAAAATGCTCATGATCGATGAGCCCGAAACGCTCGATCGCATTGCGCCAGAGCTGCGTGCCTTGCTCGGTCCTGACGTGCATATTACCAAGTCAAAGCCGAACTTCTTGGAAGTGACCCATCGCGATGGTACGAAAGGGAACGCACTTCGCTTTCTAGCCGACCATTTCGGCTGCAAGCTAGAGGAAACGATCGGCATAGGCGATTCGTGGAACGACCATGAATTGATTGAAACGGCTGGCCTTGGCGTTGCAATGGAGAACGCGGTAGATTCGCTTAAAGCGATCGCTGATTATATTACGTTATCGAATAACGATGAGGGTGTTCGTCACGCTATCGAAAAATTCATTTTAAATAAAACGCACACGAACTAAGCAACCTACGCTCTCAGCTTAGCCTTAGCGCTATATAAAACCGTAAAGCCGTCCAATCAGATGAACCAGCTCAAGACATGAGCCTTTATCTAGCTGGGCGGCTTTTTTTTGCATTTTACCAAGAAATCCGCCCCAGCCCCTTATACAGAGACAGTCAATCCTGTCTTAGCTAACGCAACATGATCTGGTAACGGATACGTACGCCGCAAATCAATATCATGCGACATATGTGTAAAAATAGTACGCTTAGGCTGCACATCTTTAATCAGCTGCATCGCCTCCACCATATCGTACACCGACCGAGTATGATACGGCGCTTGCTCATAATAAAAGTTCGTTCCTAAAATGAGCAGCTCAGCCTTGCGAAATAACACCAATTCCTCCGCTTCAAGCCCGATCGCATCTGAGGCATACACCCAACTCGTACCATCCCGCTCAAAGCGATACGCATACGCGTAACCATTTTTACCATGGTTCACTTTAATCGGCTTAATACTCCAGTCGCTCCAACACCAATCACCATCTATATTTACAAATCGAATATGTTTGTCCAGCCACGGATACATGATTCGAATCGTATCATTCACTTCAGCCGGGGCAATCACACACCCTGTTCGCTCCAACCAACGACAAGCGTCGGCATATGCAGGCAGACCTGCAATATGATCGTGATGCGCATGCGTAATTAATATATGATCTAGCCAGTATAAACCCGCCTGTTCCATCTGCCATGTCCAATCCGGGCCACAATCAACGAGCAACCGCTCCTCGCCCCGTGCTAATAACACCGATGAACGATAGCGACGGTTAAGCCCACTTTGCCTCGCTTCTTGACACACCTCGCACGCACAATACACACGAGGAACGCCCATCGAATCTCCCGTCCCCCAGAACGTTACTCCCCATTTTTTCACATCTGAAATTGATTCGTTATGAACCAATTCATGAACATCTACTATTTCACTCATGCTGAAAATATCCTCCTATATGCGCATCAGCCTATAACCTAGATCGTAGCACTTCTATGGATACACGAGCAAGAGCAACACAATTGAATCCCTTTTTCAGCATATTCGCCTCCCCCTTTCTTGCTATGTAATGTGTTAGATTCCACGATCGAAGCCGTTTAGCTGCATAAGCCTTGTGATATGATAGGAATAAGTGATCAACACAAAGAGATGGACGTATTTTAATAGTTAGGAGTTGTATGAATGATGAAGCAAAACAAATATGATGATGCCCATTTCTTTGCTGCATACGAAAAAATGCCTCGATCCGTCCAAGGACTCGAAGGTGCTGGCGAATGGCATATGTTGAAAGCACTCATTCCCGAGCTGCGAAATAAGCATGTACTCGATTTGGGCTGCGGTTATGGATGGCATTGCCGTTATGCTCGTGAGCAGGGCGCAAGTTCGGTGATCGGTGTAGATATATCTGCAAAAATGCTCCAAAAAGCCCGCGAACTCAACGATGATACTTCCATTTCATATATACAAATGCCTATAGAAGACATCCATTTTCCAGACTCCCCATTTGATGTTGTAATTAGTTCGTTGGTGTTTCACTATATTCAATCGTTTGATACAATTTGCAAAAAAGTGTATGACTGCCTAAAGCCTGGAGGCACTTTTGTGTTTTCTGTGGAGCATCCCATCTTTACAGCTCGCAGCGAGCAAGATTGGGTTGTTGATGACCAAGGCAATCGACTGCATTGGCCCGTTGATAACTATCAGGTAGAAGGAATCCGCGAGACAACCTTTTTAGCTGCGGACGTCGTAAAATATCATCGTACGATTTCGACGTATATGAACGACGTCATTCGTTCGGGCTTTCGCATCCAAACCGTGCAGGAGTCTGAACCTTCTGATGAAATGCTGAAGCTTGTGCCGGAGATGAAGGATGAACTTCGCAGACCTATGTTTTTAATGATTTCGGCGCAAAAAGAAATGACACCTGCAAATTGATTTTATTTGAACGGTTATATGGAACAAACAGCTGTAAATGTGTAGGCATTCCAGAATCAACTAAACAAAGACGAGCATGAGTTTGGCTATTGAAGCCTGACCTCATGCTCGTTTGCTATGTCCGTATATTCTGCTTATCCCCGCTCAATTACTCAATGCCTGCTAGCACCTGATACCAAATGCCTTTCTTGCTATAAATCGTCTTACGCACTTCATCCCAGCCGCCCATATCTTCAATCGTAAACAATCCCTCAGGATCTGCCTTCGCTTGCGGCAACGCAGCAGCTACCTCCTTATTAACGGGGCGGAATCCCGCCTCCATCCACAGGCGCTGCGCCTGCTCACTACGCAAATAATCGACAAACGCCTGCGCCACCTTTTCCGTGCCATGCTTCTTCGCATAAGCATCAACAACGAGCGCAGGATTCTCGATCCGAATCGTATGTTTCGGAACGACGATTTCGTATGGCACGCCTTGGCTGATGCGAGACAGCAGCTCATTTTCATAGGTGACAATCGCATCACCCACGCCATATTCAAATGCAGCCATCGATGCGCGCCCGCTTTTGTCCAGCGAGATGACATTGTTATGAATATTCATAAGCAGACGCTTCGCATACTGCGGCCCGTCCACCCCTTTTTCAGCCGCCAGCTTTAAGCCAGCGCCATAGATCGCATTAATGTCCCACTGTGCGCCACCAGACGTGCGCGGATTAGGGTACAGCACATCAACACCAGGTTTCGTCAGATCTTCCCACTCTTTAATGCCGAGCGGATTGTCTTTCCGCGTGCCGATGACAACAATCGAACTCGTCACCATACCGTTGTAAGCGTCTTTTGACTTCCATGTCTGTGGAACGAGATTCGCCTTTACGAGCTTATCCACATCCCCTTCCATCGCAAATACGGCTACATCAGCTTCCATCCCGCCCGCAATCGAGCGCGCTTGTGTTCCAGAAGCTTCATACGATTGCTGAAAATGAACTGTTTGCCCCGTCTGCTCCTTCCAGTGCGCTTGAAACTGTGGAATAATGCGCTCCAGCGCATCTTTAGCAACGGTATAGGCACCGATAACAAGTGTAACCGACTCGCCAGATGTAGCTTCGGCTTGTGCAACAACTGGGCTGGCTGGATCTCCAGTCGAGGCCGTGCTGCTGCAACCGCTTAGCGCGAGCATAATCATGCACAACGTTGCGCTTATGATGCCAAACGCTCGGTTGCTCCACCCTTGCTTCATGAGTGCCCTCCTTCTGAAGTTATGAAGCATGTACTTCAAATTTAAAGTGGTCGTTTACCACGGTGTTTGTGGTCCTTAAATATGAATGGGCATGGGGTCCTCTTTTAAGTGGTTTTCCATCACCCAGCTATCGTTCTCATTAAACAAATACACGCGATGGACGAGCACTTGCACCTCATCCCCAACTTGCAACGTAGAGCTTTCAAGCGAACGATACGTTTTTAGCGTTAAGCTACCCACTTCAACTTCTATCATCCACTCGCTACCTCGAAAATGCAGTGCCTTCACACGCCCACTCTCGCTCGCAGAAGGCAGACGCAACTCACCACGCTTGCCGATCTCGATATACTCTGGGCGAATAAGTGCTTTAACGCTCGGCCATTCGACCGTTGCTTCGTATCCTTTGAGCTGATGAACATTCGCCAGAATCGTAGACTCCCCGATAAACTCGGCCACGAACGGTGTTTGTGGGGATTTATAAATGTCCCACGGTGTTCCTTTTTGCTCGACCCGACCTTGGCTAATAATCATGATTTCATCCGCAACTTCAATCGCTTCATCCTGATCATGCGTGACGAATATCGATGTAATCCCCACACGATCAATGAGCTCTTTCAGCCAACTGCGCAGCTCTTTACGAATCTTGGCGTCAATCGCGGCAAACGGCTCATCCAAGAGCAGCAGCTGCGGCTCGGGCGCCAAGGCACGAGCAAAGGCAACACGCTGGCGCTGCCCGCCTGATAATTGGTGCGGATAGCGTTTTTCAACTCCACTCAAACCAGTCAATTCCATTAATTCGGAGACGCGATACCCAATCCGATCTTTTGGCCATTTTTGTATTTTTAGCCCAAATGCAATATTTTCGAACACCGTCATATGCTTAAATAACGCGTAATGCTGAAACACAAAACCAATGCCCCGCTCCTGCGGCGGCACCTCATTTACTCGTTTGCCGTGAAAGCGGATTTCACCCGAATCTGGGTGCTCCAGCCCCGCTAACATACGGAGTACAGACGTCTTACCGCCTCCACTAGGACCGAGCAAGCCAATAAGCTGACCTGGCTCAACCGAGAAATGCACATCTTTAACAGCGTGATACGACCCGAACCACTTATTTAGCGCTTGTACTTCAATATGCATATTAGTGCACCCCTTTTCGTTTCTTGGCCCATTCCATAAGTAAGAGCAGCGCGATTGAACATATAGCCAGAACGAGTGCTAAACTGTTAGCCGCCGGGATATTAAAATTTTCGACATCTTGGTACACAAGGGTTGTCGCGGTTTGCGTCTTATTCATAATGTTGCCGGAGACGACAAGCACCGCCCCGAATTCGCCTAACGAGCGGGCTACCGTAAGCACGACGCCATAAATGACTCCCCAGCGAATCGAGGGCCATGTCACTTGCCAAAATGTAGTCCAGCTGTAAGCCCCAAGCATGGATGCCGCCTCTTCCTGCTGTGTGCCAATTTCTTGCAAGACAGGCACAACTTCACGAACCATAAGTGGAAACGTCACGAACAAGGTTGCCAATACCATACTCGGAAATGCATATACAATATTGATGCCCGCACTTGCAAACAAAGATCCTAATGCGGTTTGCGGCCCTAGTAGCAAGACGATCATAAAGCCGCCAATAATCGGTGATACCGCAAACGGCAAATCGATGATGCTGTTTAACAGCTGTCGCAGCTTTGTGCCTAGCCATGTCCCACGTACGATCATAACAGCAGTCATTACGCCAAAAATCGTATTGAGCAGTGTAACAACAAGCACGACTGCTCCTGTCATCGCCAAAGCGTGCAGGGCCTCTGGACGCATAATTGCCTGAATAAATGTAGTGCTCCCTTGTTCCAATGCACCGATTACAATTTGAATAAGCGGAGCAATAAGTAGAACAAAGAACACGACATACGTAAACACGATTAGTCCTAGGCTTGAACGTGAATACTTGCTGGCCGCAGTACGTAGCGAGCGGACAGCAGTCCCGCTAGAATTTACATTGGAACTTACGATCGAACTATTGATAGTATGATTAACTGGGATGTCTGTACCATTTTGATGATGGTTATTGTGATGGTTAGTAGAGTTGCTGGTACGGTTATTGACCGCTTTCCCAGCGACAGGAGGTAGATTCTCGTTGCTGCTCATCGTTGCTCCCTCCTTGCTTGCAGGGAATTCGCATACCATAGCACTGCTAAAGATAACGACAAAAGCATGACCGATACAGCCGCAGCGGAATGCGGTTGGTCACTTTCAATTTCACCAAAAATATAGACAGATGCAATCTGCGTCTTGCCTGGAATGTTGCCGGCTATAAGCACGACTGCACCGAACTCAGCCATCGCCCGTGAAAAAGCGAGCATCGCCCCACTTATAATACCTGGCCGCATTTGTGGCAGCAGCACTTGAAAAAAAGTGCGTCGCTTAGACGCGCCAAGCATATACGCAGCTTCTTCCTGTGCTTGCTCAGCCTCTTCTAGTAAAGGCTGCACCGTCCGAATAACGAATGGGAACGTAACAAACACCATCCCAACGACAATTGCAGGCTCTCCAAATACAATCCGCAATCCCATCGAGTCCGCCATTTGACCGATCGTGCTCTGTGGGCCAAGCAACATTAAGATCATTAATCCACCTACCGCAGTCGGCAATGCAAATGGCAAATCAACGATGCTGTTAAGCAGCGTGCGCCCTGGAAAGGAATAGCGATGCAATACCCAAGCTGCAATCGTACCTATTACAACATTGATCAACGTCGCCACCAGCGCAAGCCGAAACGTTAGCCACACGGCTTGCCAAGCCAGCGGTTCCATTATACTGTCTACGAATACCGACCAGCCGCCTGCGAATGAATGGACGTATATCCCCCCAATGGGAAGTACAATAAGCAAAAATACGTATAGTAATAAGGTCGTGCGCAATCCCCACACCGCGCTACGATGACGAAGCACCGAGTTCAAAAATGTCCCCCCATCCTCTGTCTATATGAAAATCACCAATTTTTGTATTATAATAAATCCTAGCTGTTTACTTGGTGTTATGAAAATACTTTACCAAATGTTAGAACGGAACGTCAATAGTTATCTTAAAGGATTGTTATGCAACTTATTCGAAACAATTATAAATGGTGATGCTACAAATGCAGGGGCTATGAACATGTAGATGTGCATAATTTATGCCATGAAAAAAGCATTGACCCTAACCGAATTGAGCGCGTCAATGCTTCTCATTTTTAAATGTGGGGTAAATATCCTCTCTCGTTCAACTTTCTCACTTCTTGCTCAAGGTCAAATGTAGACGTATCAAGTTGGCTATAAGTAGCGGCGCTTATCAGATACGAACTCGTTAACGGACTGTGTCCAGTATGTTCAGCTTCACCTGTCGGCTCTATATCACACTCGCTCCGTGCGACATATTCATTGTCTGACGAAGGCGCTGCAACCCATTCTGATTGTACGATATAATATGTTTCAGGCTGCACTTCTATTTCTGCTCTAAGTTCCGCTTCTATTTCTGCGTCTGCTTCGGTATCTACATCTGCCTCTACTCTAGGTTCTGCTTCATGTTCCCTAACAGGCTCTATCAGGCGCAACGAAGGACTTACCATAATATCGTCAGTTGTAACCGCTAAAGGAGATTCATTGTATTGCGTATAGCATTCATGATGATGGGCGGTCTCTACCATAGAATGAACGAGGCACTGCTCATGATGTACAGGCATATGATCGGGGTAATGAGCTTCGTGAACGGCGTGAGGAGCGACGTGTGGAGCAAATTGTGGATTCCAACCTACATGTTGTGATGATAGGCTCCCATAACCGTATACTTGCGGTACCCCGCCATATTGAGGTTGAGCATACACATAGGACGAAGTTGGTTCATTTGCATACGAACCATACTGCCCCGCCGTATACGGTACAGAACCATATCGTACAGGCACATAGGATGGTGCTGCATATGCATATGCAGATTGCATCTCAACCTGCGGAGCTGCATACATAGGCGTAAAATGGAGGGGCGGCGCAGCGTGCGTATTGTCAGCTACCGGAATTTTCAGCACTTGCCCCACATAAATATAGCTGGCATCTGTAATGCCATTTACTTGAGCAATCATTGGAAAAGGTACCCCAACACGCTGTGCAATCGCGTAAAGCGATTCGCCAGATTGGACAACATAGTCAATCATTAATATCTGACCTCCTCACGTTTTGTTCATCATTCACCATATAAGCTTGAAACGGGTATCGTGATGCATTGGCACTTTTGTCAAGCTGGAAAGCACTAAAGCATGGAAATGCTAAGTGCAGCCCGTTGCAGACACCAACGTCTTGTATGATTAAGCAACAACTCAGCAGAGATGCTCTGCCTCGTGTGCCGATTGTTTAACCGCGTTTGAAGTTAGGCTAATATCACTATATGTGAACGTAAACAAAACGTGAGGCATTGCGTCATTAATTTTCATACGACTCTTCGGCGTTACGCGGAAGCTGATTGAACAGCCTCCATCGCACGGCGGCACAAAAATCGCACATGTGCCGCTGCCGCAGGTTTTACATCTTCAAAGCTGACTTGATCTTGAATGTAGAAGGAGATAAAACCGTGCATGGCTAGAAACAAGCTTCGCGGTATATTGTGTCCTTCATTTTCGCCTTGCAAGTTAATAGCCATAGTTTGTCTTACAATAACAGAGAACATTTCAAGCAGTCGCGCTTGCTCCGCACGTGCGTAGGCAAGCAATTCCTCGTCTCGCGTCATAAACATGATTTCGTAATGATGTGGATTCGTTAAACCGAAGCGCGTAAACTCCAGCATAATTTGCTCCAGCTTCGTCATTCCTTCGGTTGGCACTTGTGCCATTACACGTTCAAACAGTCGTGCAAGATGAAAAAAATCTTCTTGCACAAGTGCATAGAACAGCTCAGCTTTATCTTTAAAATGATAATAAAGTGATCCATGACTATACCCAAGCTGCTGGCCAATGCTTCTCATTGAAATCGAACGATACCCTTTCGTGACGAACAAATGGCGGGCAACCTCCAAAATACGTTCGCGGGACAATTCCTGATCTACTGCTTTTCTTGGCATAGGCTGTTCTCCTTATTCTCCCTCAATGTAATAGACAGCTTCTCCCATCCGAATATCGGCCTGACCTTGTGTCAAATCCGTTATCCACGCAACAAACGAATCGCTCTCCGATTGGATCGGTAAGCAAGTAAGAGTTACTTTATCCGTAAATTGCGTATCTCCCATCCGCATCTCTCTATTTCTAAGTTCATTCTCTAACTTTCCTAGCCATGTGTAATCCACTTCAACAAACACTTCCTGATGCAGCACCTTCGTAATCGATTGTGCTGCTTCGATTGCAGCTACCGCTCCATCCGTATAAGCACGAACGAGCCCACCTGCGCCAAGCATAATTCCGCCAAAGTAACGTGTCACGACGATAGCTACATTTTTGAGGCCTTGATTTTTGATTACCTCTAAAATGGGCTTGCCCGCCGTTCCACTAGGCTCACCATCGTCAGATGCGCGCTGAATCTCGTCACGCTCGCCAATCATATAAGCGGAACAATTGTGCGTTGCATTCCAATGCTTTTTCTTTAAATCTTCTATAAAAGCAATCGCTTCTTCCTCTGTTTCGACAGGCTTGCCGTAACCGATAAAGCGCGATTTCTTAATCACGATTTCTTTATTACCTGCTTGTCGTACGGTTTTGTAACGTTCTAACATAAGTTCACCTTCCGAGATTGCTAAGAAAGCAGTTCACCAATATGGTAAACTGCTTCCTGCTGCTGATCGTATGTCTAAGATGTCTAAATTGCCATTATGATGTAAGTCAGCTAGTTGTGAATGATTATTGAGTCAGTCTTGATTCCAAGGCTGCCTTCTCTTCTTCATAGCCCGGCTTGCCTAGCAAGGCAAACATGTTCCTCTTGTAAGCTTCGACACCGGGCTGGTCAAATGGGTTAACACCAAGCAAGTAACCGCTAATGCCGCAAGCTTTTTCAAAGAAGTACACCAAATAACCGAACGTATACGGCGTCATATCCGGAATCGTCACGATAAGGTTAGGCACGTTGCCGTCCGTATGCGCGAGCATCGTTCCTTCAAATGCCTTCTTGTTCACGAAGTCCATCGTCTTGCCTACTAAGAAATTCAGGCCATCCAAATCTGCTGGATCTTCATTAATTGTAATCTGATGTGGCACTTCTGCCACTTGAATAACCGTTTCAAACAGATTGCGCGTTCCTTCTTGGATAAATTGACCCATGGAGTGCAAATCTGTCGAGAAGTCAACAGAAGACGGATAAATACCTTTGTTATCCTTACCTTCGCTCTCACCAAACAACTGCTTCCACCACTCAGATACATAGTGAAGGGAAGGCTCGTAATTGACGAGAATTTCTGTCGTCTTGCCTTTGCGATACAATGCGTTGCGTACAGCCGCATATTGATAGCTCAAGTTCTCAGCTACGTTAGGGTTGCTGAACTCCTCCGCTGCCGCTTGCGCACCTTGCATCATTTCTTCGATATTAATGCCCGCCACGGCAATGGGTAGCAAACCAACTGCTGTCAGTACGGAATAACGGCCACCGACATCGTCAGGAATGACGAAAGTCTCATAGCCTTCTTCTGTAGAAAGCGTCTTCAATGCACCTTTAGCTGTATCGGTTGTTGCGAAAATACGGTTTTGCGCTTCTTCTTTGCCGTATTTTTTCTCCAACAATTCACGGAAAATACGGAAAGCAATCGCTGGCTCTGTCGTTGTACCAGACTTGGAAATCACATTAATCGAGAAGTCCTTGCCTTCGATCAACTGCAACAGATGCGTGACATATGTAGAACTGATGTTGTTACCTGCAAAATAAATCTCAGGCGTCTTACGCTTGTCCTTCGGCAGCATGTTGTAGAACGAATGGCTCAACATTTCAATCGCTGCGCGTGCGCCAAGGTAAGAACCACCGATACCAATTACGATAAGAACTTCAGAATTCGCTTGAATGCGGGCTGCTGCTGCTTGAATGCGTGCAAATTCCTCTTTATCGTAGTTGGATGGAAGGTCAACCCAACCCAAGTAGTCAGATCCTGCTCCTGTCTTACTATGTAATTGCTCGTGAGCCACACGAATCGGCTCTGCAAAATAATCTACTTCATGCTGGCCCACAAATGCCAGCGCCTTACTATAATCAAAGTGTACTTTTTTAGTCATTGTACAGCCTCCTCGTCGAGTATTGGTTGACTTTGCCACTTTAACCCGCGAAATCACTAATTTCAGGATAAAGGATTTTGAAAAGAAACACAAGGGAACATATCCGAATGTAAGGGTTTACAAAATAAAACAATTTTATAGGGGTCCACAAATTATTATATTAAGGAATGATACGGTAACACTCACGGACCATATATATCTTGCTTACTTGGCGTATGTTGATATGATAGAATGGATATCGACAAAATATGGTTATGACTATGACGAGGTGACACACATGAAAACGGTAGCAGTAATCGGATTAGGCACAATGGGAGCGCCGATGGCGGAAAACTTACTGCGCAAAGGCTTCGCAGTTACCGTCTATAATCGGACAAGCGCAAAAGCAGAACCGCTACGCGCAATGGGAGCGCAAGTCGCGGCAACGCCTGCCGAAGCAGCAGCACATGCAGATGTCGTGCTCACGATGGTAAGCAACGATCACTCGATTGAGCAAGTCTACTATGGTGACCATGGCTTATTGGAAACGACACGACCAGGCACTACGATTATTGACAGCAGTACAATTTCACCGTCGCTCGTCGCACGACTGGCAGCAGATTGTAGCGCAAAGGGAGCGAGCTTTTTGGATGCTCCTGTTACAGGTAGCAAGCCAGCTGCAATCGAAGGGACACTCGTCTTTATGGTAGGTGGCGACACAGCCGTGCTTGAAGGCGCGATGGATGTATTGGAAGCGATGGGACGTAAAATTATACATATGGGCCCTACGGGTAGCGGCTCAATTACGAAGCTGGCGCATAACGCGCTTGTAGGCATTAATAACGCGGCTTTGGCAGAGGGCTTCTCCATTGTTGCAAAAGCAGGCGTAAATCCAACAGCGTTTTTGGATGTCGTGCAAAACGGAACTGGTGGCAGTCGAGCGGCCGATTTAAAAGGGCAAAAAATAATTGCTGGCAACTTTGACAATCAATTTTCGCTCCAGCTCATGTTGAAAGACTTGAAGCTCGCTTCACGACTGACAGAGGACATGCAGTCACCGTCCCCCATGCTTGATGCAGCTAAAAGTTTGTTCCAAATGGGGCAAACGGCTGGTTATGGCGAAGAGGATTTATGTGCTGTTGTTAAAATGTACGAGCAGTGGATCGGTCGTTCAATTGGGCAGCCGACAGATAAGTAAGAGAAACTTGTGGCGTTAAAATAAAAGCCTGTCCGTGTTCGCTAGGAGCGAATGAGCGGACAGGCTTTTTCGTATGACATGTACGAGTACAGATGAGTAATCTTAGAGGTAGGAGCAGCAGTAATCTGTAACTTGATGCACGCGCAGCTGGAATTTTTCATGGGCCGGTACGATAAATTCACCCGTGCCATTAATCGAAATCCACGCCTCGTTGCCAGGTAATTTCACTTCCAACGAACCCGCGATAATTTCCATTAACTCTTTCACATCTGTGCCAAATTCGTATTCACCTGGCAACATAATACCGAGCGTCTTTTTCGTTCCGTCAGCGAACAACACCGTACGGCTTGTTACTTTACCGTCAAAATAAACATTCGCAGCCTTTACTACAGATACTTGCTCAAATTGCGTTACTGATTGTTGCGATACATTAGACATGTTCTCCTACTCCCCTCAACATTAACTTGCTCATATATACGTATAGTCCACATCTCAATTCTGAGATGTGGACTAGTAACGTCAATTACGAACGCACACGATTACGAGTGCTTATTTAAGCAATGCTTTAACACGGCTCACAACGTTCTCAACTGTGAAGCCGTACTCTGCCATTACGCGGTCGCCAGGAGCGGATGCGCCGAATGTAGAGATACCAAGTACGCTACCTTGGTCGCCAACAAAGCGCTCCCATCCGAACGGATGAGCCATTTCAACTGCCAAGCGTGCCTTAACGTTAGGCAACAAGACAGAATCTTTGTACTCTTGGGATTGCTTGTCGAACAAATCCCAGCTCGGCATGCTGATTACACGTACTTGTACGCCTTCTTCAGCAAGTGCTTGTTGAGCACGAACTGCAAGCTGTACTTCAGAGCCTGTCGCAATAATTTGCGCTTGCGGCTGACCGTTAGCTGCGTCGGCTACAACATATGCACCACGCTTGATACCTTCGCGTGCATGCTCTGCGGATGCATCAAGAATTGGCAAGTTCTGACGCGTCAATACGAGCGCAACAGGATTCTCTTGGTTCTCTACCGCATATGCCCATGCTGCAGACGTTTCGTTACCGTCAGCTGGACGGATAACTGTCAAGTCAGGGATGATACGAAGTGAAGCCAACTGCTCGATCGGCTCGTGCGTTGGACCATCTTCACCAACAGCGATACTGTCGTGCGTCAATACATAAACGACAGGTGATTTCATCAATGCGGACAAACGCACTGCTGGACGCAAGTAGTCTGTAAATACGAAGAACGTACCGCCAAATACTTTAACGCCGGCATGCAAAGCCATACCGTTCATCGCAGCAGCCATCGCGAATTCACGCACACCGAAGTAGATGTTGCGGCCTTCGTAGCTACCTGGACGGAATACAGGCAAGCCTTTCAAATGCGTCATTGTCGAGCTCTCAAGGTCAGCGGAACCGCCTGTCAAGTGAGCAACATTTTTCGCCAAGCCGTTCAACGCGTTACCAGAAGCTACGCGTGTCGATACAGCGCTGTCGCCTGCTGCATATTTAGGAAGATCAGCATCCCAGTTGTCAGCCAATTGGCCATTGATAGCAAGCTCAAATTGCTGTGCCAACTCAGGATGAGCATTTTTGTAAGCTGCGAACATGCTGTTCCAAGCATCGTTAGCTACGATACCTTTTTGCTTCACGTTCTCTTCGAAGTGGGAATACACTTCAGTCGGAACTTCGAAGTCAGCATGTGGCCAGTTGTAATATTCTTTAGTCAACTTTGTTTCTTCTGCGCCGAGTGGAGAACCGTGAGTACCGCCGTGGCCGCCTTTACCTTGCTTGTTCGGGCTACCATAGCCGATAACTGTCTTCACTTCGATCAATGTAGGCTTGTTCGTCTCTTGTTTCGCTTGCTCAACTGCTTGAGCGATAGCAGCCAAGTCTGTGCCGTTTTCAACGACAAGCGTTTGCCAGCCATAAGCATCAAAGCGTTGACGTACATTTTCGCTGAACGACAAGTTCAATTCGCCATCCAAGGAGATGTCGTTGGAATCGTAAAGCACAACAAGCTTGCCCAATTTCAAGTGACCTGCAAGCGAAGCCGCTTCGCTAGATACACCTTCCATCAAGTCGCCATCGCCACAAATAACATATGTGTGGTGGTCAACAACATCGTAGCCTTCACGGTTGTAAGTAGCGCCAAGCTGCGCTTCAGCCATAGCCATACCTACGGACATAGCAAAGCCTTGTCCAAGCGGACCAGTAGTTGCGTCAACACCAGCTGTGTGACCGAACTCTGGGTGGCCTGGCGTTTTGCTGCCCCATTGACGGAAGTTCTTAATCTCTTCCAACGGCAAGTCGTAGCCGCTCAAGTGAAGCATGCTATATAGCAACATGGAGCCGTGACCTGCAGACAATACGAAGCGGTCGCGGTTAATCCACATAGGGTTAACTGGGTTATGAGTCATTGCTTTCGCGAACAGGTGGTAGCCCATCGGAGCTGCACCCATTGGCATACCTGGGTGACCTGATTTTGCTTTTTCTATTGCATCAATTGCAAGCGTACGAATCGCTGCAACTGACAATTGATCAATGTTAGCTTGGTTTAAAGTCATAATTGACTTCCTCCTTCTCCAACTCTTATCGTTTTTTTGCGAAAATGGCGTGAGATTCTAAGATACTCATCATTTTTTTATGTTGCCCCATTTTGCATTATTGTACCATTACTATGACCACTATGCTACTTCAACGTGCTGAAAATCTCTAGGAAGATTGTACCTAGAAGCTGGCTAACACTAAATTAGAAAATGCTGGTCACATTTCATTACATACCCGTTAGCTGCAAAAGTAAAAAGGTACATAGATGCAAAATACAAGGTGCAGAGGTGAGAAGCAAAGTTTGAATGGTTTAACTTTATAATTATAATCTACTATATTATATATAGAAGGATTGTTTTTGTAAACTAAGATACATCGATCTTGTAAGCACAAAAAAAGCCCGCCCCTCAATCAGGAACAGACTTCGTAAAGAAATAGCACTCTTGTCACAACCTCCTATCAAACTCTAATTTGCAGTAGGTAGGTCTAGTTGCCCCAACTTGCTGTATCCTTATCGCAGTCATACGAAATAACGAACAATCTCATTGACCACACTACCGATTAACGTGGCTTGTCCTGCACCAAACAGTACACCCGTCATCAGACGAAGCCCATTATTGCTCTCACGCCATTTCCATTTTTGCGTAAATCCGTCGACTAACATGGGAACACTCAGCAAAAAAACGAACAGGAGAACGTTCAACATAGAAACCGTGTTCGGTTGAAACATCAAAAAAAGAGGTAACAGGAAATAGCCTACGAAAATCCCTGTGCACCTTGCACAGATCGGAAATTGCCTGCCCCTAATAACAAAAGAGCGAGATCGTAGTCGATGGCACGGAATTAAACGCCGCTCAATCACAACTACAGACTCCTATAGATGCGCAAGAGGCGCAGTCAACACAATCCCATTTGCTCCATTTGTTATCTCTTCTGTCGTAGTAAAGGATCAGAATGAGGACAAGCAGAGCTACGCCCACTGCAAGGAGAATCCCGCCCCACATGATTACATTTTTGATGAGTAAAAATACCCCTGAAACAATAAGAATTAAGCTAATGCTTAATAAAAAATAAAACATATAAAAACGCCACCCTTGAATAATATTCCATCTATATTAATTCTATCATGAATCGATTTAAAACAAAAAAGCCTGCCCCTCTAACGGGAACAGGCTTTGATAAAGCAAAGTAGCTACAAATAGGCTTGAGCGATAGCTATTATGCGCTCTACTTTACAATCGTAGGATTTAACAGCGCAAATTTGATTTGCCCTTTATGTGTCGTTGTCACTTTAAAGCGAACCGATTTAGCGTAACGCAACGACAACGTCATATCTTCAGATAAACGGTTATCATCGAGGGTCCATGATTTCACTAGCGTCTCTTGATTGCGATCATTCACAACATATGCAGATACGGTCACGGCCCCGTTTAACTTTGCATCGGAAGCTTGTTTTAGCAATTGTGCTTTAGCCCCGAAGCGCCGAAATTTTTCATCTAAATGGATCGTGATATCTGAATAACTTGCACTGTCTCGATTATTGTCGAGCGAGATGTGGATGTAGTTCTCATACGGTTTTTTTTGATCGTCTTCCAGCAGTTCCTTGCTCTTATATTGAACGTTTACAAATGCGTGGGAATTCAAAATGGTCTTAACGGGAATCACGTTTGCTTCCGCAATTTTTGCATCTTCGCTGATCGGATAATAGGCCTGTCCGACACTTCGCAATACGACACCCGATTTATCTTGGGAGCGTGTCGCAACGTAACCCATATCTGGAAGCATATAGCTTGGAATATAAGCGTAGCCGTTGAAAGTAAACGGTTTATTACTCGATTTCATATTCACTTCAACACCATCTACTTGAACCGAGCTAATATCGAACAAGACATTTTTTAAATCTTGCGCAAAAGCTGCAACCGTACCAAACAGTAGCCCTCCTGCCACAAATCCAGCTATAAACTTTTTCATCTAAAGCTCCCCCTCTTGCTTTTTCAATGAATATGATTATCTAAAAAATGCTACGTTCACTGTGATGACTACGATCCACCGACCAGTTCCTTCAACATTTTACTGGCTAAAGTGTTAGTCGGATCGAGTTGCTTAAGCTGCTTCGCCACCTTGATCGCCTTTTCTGTGTCGTCCTCGACGTTAAAGGCCTGTAAAAGGCTGTCTTCCAACGCTTTTATTTTGTTCTTCTTTGTTTGCTGCGTATCGGATTTCGATGGTTCTTGTTTGGTCGGTTCTTGTTTGGTTGGTTCTTTTTTAGCCGGCTTGATTTGTTCAGGTTGTTTCGTTTGTTTTACTGTTGTTGTGTTCTTGGTGTTTGTTGTGTTCTTTGATTCCGCTTCTCTTGCCGGCTTTGATTTCGCTTTAGGCTCCGACTTCGACTCTACATTGCGCTTTAATGGATTAGATTTCGCGTCATTAGAAGCGTACTTGTTCGATGTAGATGAAGGTAGGGCGCCCGATTTTTTGGTGTCGGATTGGTTGGCTGGCTTGTTCTGCGCATCCGGCTTCGTTGGATTAATCGGTTTATCATTGCTCGTACGAGTCTCTTTCTTTATTGGCGGGGGAGAGACATCCGGACGCTCGCTTCCGTCCTTGGACGAGTTATTCGAAGCCGTTTCCCCTGTCACTTGACTCTTTGTTTCGCTCTTTGTTTGGCCCTTCGTTTGACTCTTCGCTTCGTCTTGCGCTTGGTCTTGCGCTGGGTTGTTCGTTGCACCGTTCACTTGGCCCGCTGACGACGTGCTTGAAACATTTGTCACCACCACTTGTTCGCTAACAAGTGAGTTCCAAGGTGCCCAATACAAGATGCCGCCCGCGCCGCCAAGCAGCAAACATATCGCTCCTGCAAGACCTACTACCCGCTGTAACCGCTGGCGCTTCGCTAACGCAACGGCTAGTTCGGCTTGATATTGCGCTTCCCTTTGTTCGATGGCTTGCTTTGCTTCTTGCAAAGCAATTTGAATTTCGACTCCGATGTCTGAAGTAGACGCATTCGGAATACGTAGCAGTAGCTGTTCGTAGCGTTTAACAGCCGCCTCCCAACGTCCATCTTTTTCATCTTGCTGTGCAATTCGAATATCGGTAGTGAAATCCATTCTTTGCTGCGCCTCTGCCTGTGCCTGTGCCTGCGCTTGCGATTGTCGCTGAGTTTGTGCCCCTGCCGCAGTACTGGAGTTACCAGTTTGGTTGTCATCACCATGCACAGCTTTATATATAACGCTATGTTTATTGTTAGATTCAGCATCATCACGCTCACCATTATGCTCTACTTCATTACTCTTGGCAGCTGCCTGCTCTGTCATCGTGACCAGCCCTACAAGATGCCGCTCACGCTGAGCAACAGCATCAGTAACAGCACCAGAAACCACTCTATCTGCCTCATCCTCTTCCGCACTCAGCAGTTTAGACTTCAATGCAACAGCCCATTCCCCGAAGGTTGGGCACTGCGTATTGTCCGTGCTTCCCCACACACGCTGAAATAGAAATGCCGTCGTTTCCCCGTAATGTACACTTAATGCACGCAGCAAAATATCCGTACGTTCCTGATCCAGCGTCATTAGCTCAGGATTGAAGTAACTTTCGCCCCACGCGGCCTTCCGTACTCCTTCATCACACCATGCAAGCATCTCCGCCAGCATAACACCACCTGAAAAACGATCCATCATCGAGTTCCACGCATATGCCGTCCCGCTTTTGCGAGCGTAGCCAGATGTCCCTGTTGGCATAATTTCCGGCTTGTACAACCCCGGAGCACACATCTGCTCAACGTCAACAAAGGAAACGATCCCCTCGTTTCCACGCTGCTCTACTTCATTCGCTTCATTTAAGCCAGCAAGAATCACGTTCGCTGCCGACAAATCTCCATGAGCCATGCCGCGCTGCTCCAAAGTAGCCAGTGACATAGCCGCAGCCTCACCAATAAGCAACGTTGTGTCGCGGGACAATGGCCGCTTATCAAGCAGCACATCCATCCATGTCGGGCCTTCAATCCACGGCATAAGGACCGCATATAACAGCTCTGGATGTTGCGAGATCAGTGAAAATTGATGCTGCGGTGTCATGATCTGGCGCTTGCACACTTGCATGCCAGGCAGCTTGGCATAAGGAGCCAATTGCTCTGCCTGATACACAAGTGCAGGATGGCGAAAATTAGGGCGAAACACTTTAAGCGCCCACGCTGTCGCTAGTTCGGTCGATTTAAGCCGATATACCGTCCCTTGCCTACCCTCTTGCCCATAAGGCACATCGGCAGACAACGGATGTGGCTCAACCACGTAGCTATGTTCACCTATATGAAGTTCGTCGTTTACATTTGGTTGAAATGGCATACAACTTTCTCCCATATCTTACGAAATAGTATTGAATACGCGTTATAACTCAAATAAGGGTAGCCTATCATGAATCCATGCAGGTTGATCCAACAAGGAACTGGAATAGGACACGTATTTCGTCAAGCGAATGTACATCCCGTCGTACACGTTCTGATCGCGAAGAGATCGCCGCTCATCTAATGGCTCCCAGCGTTCTGCATCCCAGCTAGACTCATAGTCATAACGTACATGACCATACTCTTCGTATAGAGGGACACCTAAAGCAGTTAGCATATAAGGCAACATATCTTCTAATGAGATATGCGCAGATAGCTGCACATCCACCGTCGTCGTAACGGGCTTCCATTTTAGCGTGACAATCGTTAAGGACATCTCTGCACCTCTTCATTTGCCAGACTACTTAAACTAATTTCCAAGTATGTCATGTCATCACTGTTCGCCAGCCCTAGCGCCTTGCTCATAGCAGCAGCTAACTGGTTAGGATCAGGCACTTGCTCAAATGAATCTAACAACGCTAGACCATCTGAATAAATAACTAGCTTCGCCTGCTTCCATTCTTGAACGGACCAGCGATAATAACTCGTATGTATGTTTCCGATACTGCCTTTGTTCGTCGACCAACGTTCCTCGGTACACATCGTCTCGCGCTTGCGCAGCATCCATTCCTCGTCCTGTATCCACAATCGAATGCGGATATCGCCTTGCCAGCATAAAAACAAACCGCATTCGTCGCTCTCCGGGTACTTCTGAATGACACCTGCCACGAAAGCAGCTTCACTGCCGTGACGTCGCTTTTCTTCGAGTACATCGCGCACGATTGGATTCATTTGTGACGGGAGCTCATACGCTTGCACGAGCTGTAAACCTTCACTGCGCAATTGATCCAGCCAACTGACAACGTGCCGTAATAAGCGATCATGCTCATCATGCTTATTCACAACTTGCCTTTGGTCCATTTTACCACTTTCGCACGCGTGATACAGCCAATCGGACAAACGTCCAGCAAGCAATTGTGCTGCAACTTGCCCACAGAAGGATAAGCTCACTCCATCGCAAATCGCAAAAGCAAGTGCATCCTTGTCACCCGTCACATGCAAACAATCTTGACTTGGTTCATTGCACTGCTGACTTTCTGCGGCACGGTTCATCGCATACCGAAGCGGCCATGGTTGTTGAGTGAAAGTAATTGGAATATCTCCGGAAGCGCTTAAACGCCATACATCGGTTTGTTGTTGCACCTTTTACAACGCCTCCAATTTTAAATTCGAACTGGCGTTGCAGCCGACATTTGAAACCCTAGCGAAATCAGCTCTGGACTGTTACCAGGGAACAACATGAGTGCACCTGATCCGATCGAATAGGACGATTCTAGCATCATATCGCGATAGCTTTCTGGGATGACAGAAGACATCCGCTTCAGCTTGTCCGCGGTTTCTTCGTCAAACGTTTCTGTCGGCAGTACACCTGTCCATCTCTTAACATCTATTGGTGAACGAACAGTCATAGATTCAGAAATATATATATTAGAAATAAGGACGTTACCGTCCGCCAATTGCATATCCATAATTCGTTTTGCTATAGGTTCAGGGTCCTCCCCTGTATGACTACCGTCGGTTAGATGGCAAATAAGTGGGGCCGGACATTGTTGCAGTTGCGGCCATTCTGTCTTTAATATTTTTTCGGCCTGTTCAAAGGCCAAAGCGGTATTCGTAAATTTCATTGGGGTGACGGCAGGAATTCCGCCCATATGTATCAGTTCATCAATTCGCTTTACTCCACCAAGCAGATCATATACTTCATCGCTATAGGCAAGCATCGCCACACGGTACCTAGGCGACATCCGTGTTCCTTTCGTCGAGCGAAATACCATTTGGCGAATAGCAGCCTGCAACGCTTGCATCACCAGATCCAATCGTCGCTGACCATGACATTCTAAATTCATTGAGCCGCTTATATCGAGTAAATAAATGATGAGTGCTGGCGTCGTTTGCGTTGCCTGAATACGATAAGTCATCTGTTAAGCTCCTTCTGTCCTTCAACTTCAATGAAGAAGCCAGGTCGTTATGCACCTGGCCTCTAATAGTTAATGAACACACGATAACGAATGTTATCCTTGATGATCCGCCTGACGGAAGCGCGTCGAAATTTGCGTCAGTTGCGTGTTGATGCTTTCCAACAACGTAACGAACTCGTTCATGTTCTTTTTCGCTTGCTCGAATTCTTGGAAGAAACGCTGCTGTGTCATCCCTTCCCAACGACCATGCAAGCCATTAATTTGTGTATTTAGATTGCCAATTAAACTTTGGCTTTCTGAGCTAGCACGCTTGAATTGACCTGCTACTCCATCAATTTCTTCCGGTGTAATCATAATGCGTTGTGACATGGTGGAACCTCCTCGAGTTCGTAAATGATGTGTGAATGATTGAAATATATTGTACAAGGCGGATTTAACGAATCGAATATAAGACCAGCCTCTACAAACTTGGAGACAACTGCTTCGTATTTAGCTGCTGTACAACATGATTCACATTCGGATCTGGCACAGCCATTTTCATACGTACTGCTTTGCGCTTGACGTAAAATCCTTCACCTGGCTCCAACACTTTGTTGCATTGTTCATATGGCAGCTTGAATTGGAATAGCTGTAAGTCATTCAAATCGGTCGTCCCTAGCAAAATGCCGATAGGGGTGGACTTAATCTCTTTTACCCAAGAATCCCACAGTTGAATCCAATCATTGGCACCTGCCGCTGCGATAATGTAAAAGTTTTTGCCGCGCCCTCGCTTTAACAACGTTTCAAGACGTTGCGCGGCCTGAAAAGAACCCGCAAGCTGCTTCGCGATTAAATCTAAATCGTCCATAACGAGTACGGTGACAGGCAGCTCTGCTGGTTGTTCCGTCACTTCCCATGCAGCAATAGCTTGTTCCATCTCCTGCTCTATTTGCTCTAACATTTGTTCAAAAGCAGCCAAGTCCGTAGCACAGCCACGTACATGCTTCAAATGTCTTAACCCGTACAACCCTTCGTTCATTCGGCTAAAATCAACGAGGTGCAACTTCAACTGTTCAGGATGCATCCGCGCTGCTAACGATAACGACCAAGTAAGGAGCGCCGTAGTCTTACCGCTCTCCACTCTTCCAGCAACCATGAAATATGGCCCGTCCTCCAAACGAATATGGAAGGGGGTCAGTTCCTCTGCCATCCAGCCAAGTACCACATCGCCTTCGCCTCTGTGTGTTGCGCATTGCACAGATGGAGATTCGTCTAGCGGCTGATCGATGAGATCGGAGAGCGATATCCGAGCTGGCAAGGTCGCAATCTTAGCTGGACGTGCTCCTGTCCATTGTTCGTTCAGAAGTTCAAACGACTTGCGTAATTGCCTTGCCCGTGACGTATCCTGTTCAGCCTCGATCGGCAAGGCCGCCTGAAACATAAGCGGCGGTACTTTACCTTTAACGAAGCCTCGTCCTTCCGGCATGTGGGACGGAAGCTTGGACGGCCTTCCGACAGCGTAATAATAATCGCTGCTATCGGCGAGCATCAATGTCATCGCGTTAGCAAAATTGCTGCGCATTCGTTCTTGCACGTCAGATAGCCGATTCGCTGTAATAACAGCGTAAAGGCCAAAGTTAGCGCCCTCGCGGAGCAGCGGCTCTAAACGATCATTTTCTTCCGGATAAGAGCTGCGGAAAGTCGCATATCCGTCTATTACAACGACCCATGCCGGTAAACATATTCCCGTCTCTTCGCGATACGAAGCAAGTGTCTTTGCCCCGATTTCAGCGAACAATTGTTTACGGTGCATCAATTCTTGCTGCATCATTTTGATGAAGCGTACAATCTTCTCCGCTTCATCTTCCTGAATGACATCGCCAACCTGCGGCAGCAATGAAAAATCACTCAGCATTCTACCCATGTCCAGCACGTACACGTGCACATCTTGTGGGCTATGATCCAGCGCAAGCGACGTTATAAACGTCTGCACAAGCGTCGTCTTACCTGTTCCTGGCATACCGTAAATAAGCCAATGGCCTGTTGATAAATCCATACGCAGTGAAGGCTGTTGTTGCTGGGCCATATCGTCTACAAGTCCGATAATAGGCTGTAGCCAAGTCGGCTCCTCCCCACCGCGTACCGCTTGCAGCGCAATTTGCTGTGGCAATGGCGGTAGCCATGGCCCCGGTAAGCGCTCTATGCCATGACGTACTGCGGAGCGAGATAACTGATCAATAATGACTTGCAGTTGCTTGTGCTTCTGTACCGCCTGTGTTGTCTGTATCGCTTGATCCGTCTGGTTATTCGGAAGCTTCACTCTTTCCGCTTCCCCGTTCAAATCAAGCGTAGACACATGGATTCGCGCCTCCTGCTCCTCACTTGCGTTTGGATAATAAGGCGCCCCACTCCACGCGAACTGGACCATCTCAAACCATTCATTGCTGCCCACCTGAATGTATCCTCTGCCGGGCGTTGTTAGCCACGCCGCATTCGGCACCTTCAGCATATCCCGACTATCCGCCTCATCTTGAACGCGCAAGCAGATGCGATAACGGGAGTTGCTCCATATTTTATCGTCCACAACACCGCTTGGTTTCTGCGTTGCTAACAGCAGATGCACCCCGAGCGTACGGCCAATCGCAGCGATGCTGACAAGCTCGCTCATAAATTCAGGCTCGTCTTTTTTTAGCTGGGCGAACTCGTCAATAATAATGACCAAATGTGGCAGCGGATACGTGCTTTTATGTGAAGAAGCATAATATTCATCGATGTGCTGGACATTGCCCGCGGCGACAAACAGCTTTTGTCTGCGTTCCAACTCCGCACGCAACGAAATTTTTGCACGCTCAATAAGTCCTTCTTCCTCCAAATTCGTCACCGTCGCGATGACGTGTGGAAGATCTAAAAATACGTTCGACATGCCCCCACCTTTATAGTCGATCAGCATAAAGGCAACATCATGTGGGTGATAATTGACCGCAAGCGAAGCAATCAGTGATTGTATCGCCTCACTTTTTCCCGAACCTGTCGTTCCTGCTACCAAACCGTGCGGCCCGTGCCCTTTGCGCTCTATTTTATCGTGAATGTTCAGCACTACTGGTTTCGAGCCGCCACGCACTCCCACAACAGCTGGAAGTGTCAGCGGATAGCGGCTTGCATTCCATTTTGATGCCGCATCCCATTCCTCCATGTTGCGCAGCTGCAACAGTTCCATAAGCGTCAGCACATCTGGCAGCTCTTCTGCGGCTGCCTTCTTTACCTCGATTGGCGCAAGCCTACGTGCAAACCGATTCGCTTCCTCGACCGAAATGCTGTCAGGCACCACTTTTTCTACACCAGTAGAAAGCGACGCCCGCGGATCGCCAACATCACGACTCCATCGTTGCGGATCAAGCTCCTGCATCACCGTATGAATCAACCGTGCCTCGTCTTCCGCGTGAACATCAATAATAATTTGACAATCATTCGGCAATTGCTCTCTCCGATCAGCCACAATAAGCGTACTTGCCCCACAACCTTTTGCTTCTTTCAAAAGCAAGGATAGCAGCGGTTCATCCTCCAACATGCGTAAATCCGTGATAAGCACCAACCACTGCGGCAACATTAGCTTCGCGTCGCTGCTGGACTTTTTTTGCATAATTCGCCGTTGCAGTGCGGCATGCAGCCATTCCAGCTGCTGATTCGTATAATGGGACTCCTTGCACACCATGCGCCATGAATGATTGTCATTCCATGTATGCGGAAGCCATCGTAACCAATCCCACTGCGGCCCTTCATGCGCCCGAAAGAAAGCCGCTAACTTAAGCTCATCTGGGGCATGGTGGACGGCACATTGCATCAATAAAAAACGAATAACCCCGTTCACACGTTGTCGGTCGCCCACCAAACCTACTACTCTACTTTTTTTGAAATCTACTAGAACAGGCGTATGGGGTACAACATCAAATTGCGCCTGAAGGTGTAGTGCTTCATCCAGAAGCGGATCTTGGTCATAGCCGTCCATTCTCGGCGCCTTTACTCGTACTGGAAACTTGACGTCGCCAAGCCCGATTCGAACAGACATAAAGTCTTCTTCAGTTGGACCGCGCTCCCACAGCTCTCTTTCTAGCTGCTCTGCGATGTTGCTACACTGTTGTGCAGATGGATGGGTCTTCAGCATACGCTGACGAAATTCATCACTTTGCTCGGTGAGCTCCTGCTGATGTCGCTCTAGCTGCTGCTTATAAGCGCGTTCACGCTCAGTCATTTGGTTGCGAAATTGCTTTTTTTGTTGTATGTACATAAAAAAAGGCAGCGTATACGAAACAGCTACCGTTGCTAATGAAATGATTTGAAAGACGAGAAAATGACTATTTTGCATTCTACGTGAAAAATAAAACATGGCTGCCGCCCCTGCCACCGTCATCAACAATGGAATAACGATCATAACCGTATTAAAAACAGGGGCAGGTGGCGCCATGGACGGTTTGAAAATTTCGACCTCGGTGCGTGCAATCGGAGGCACCACACGAGGAGAGCGTTGATACGATATGCGACTCATCCAAGAATCCCCCTAATCTTGATGTCTTCGTTCTATGAATCTGCGGAGATGGTTATTTTACCCTTTTCATCCCACTATATTACTATACGAAGAACGTGTTAACAATCTTACTTTACCCCTATATTTAACAATTAGAATCACGATTTATCCTCTTATCGCAAAAAAAGCACTCCATTCGATAAAATACCGAAACGAGTGCCTTGCTCTTGTTGAAATGATTTAGTTAAACACAACCGTCTTATTTTGATGCACCAAAATCCGGTCCTCAATATGCCAATGCACAGCACGAGCCAATACCACACGCTCAATCGTGCGCCCAATGCGCTTTAATTCATCCACATCAGCTCTGTGTGTAACACGCTCCACATCCTGCTCAATGATCGGACCGCCATCAAGTTCTTCAGTTACGTAATGCCCTGTAGCCCCAATCAACTTAACGCCACGCGTATACGCTTGATGGTATGGCTTACCTCCGATAAATGCTGGCAAGAACGAATGGTGGATGTTAATAATTCGATTCGGGTAATGTTCAATAAATTTTGGCGGAATAATTTGCATGTAGCGTGCCAAAATAATGAGATCCACTTTCCCTTCAATCGCCTCCAACTGCAAGCGCTCTGCCTCTGGTTTCGTATCCTTCGTCACGGGAATGTGCACATACGGAATACCGAATGACTCCACATATTCGCGCATGTCCGGATGATTACTAACAACCATCGCAATATCCGCATCCAGATCCCCAGCTTGCCATTGCCACAGCAACTCAACCAAGCAGTGATCTTCTTTCGAAACAAAAATAGCGAGGCGCTTTTTCTCACTTACACGGGATATGCGCCAATCCATTTTGAACTCAGCCGCAATACTTTCAAAATCATCGTTTAGCTTCGTAATATGCTGCTCTAGTTCTTCTACATCAAATTCAATGCGCATGAAGAACATGCCACCCTCTGGGTCCATCGTATATTGATCCGATTGTACAATGTTAGCTCCGTGATCGAACAAAAAACGTGAAACTGCGTTTACAATGCCTGCACGATCTGGACATGAAATGAGCATGCGTCCGCGATTGCGTCGGCTTTCGTCCGCCTGCTTGCGGGCATGAATCATAGTATGCTGATGTGTCATTGCCATACTCCTCCGTTATATGCACTGCATTTAGTCGCGAAGCGCTATAATAAATTATAAAACAGCGGTGTGCGACCAACTGCACAACTTGAGATACGTTGTGCGTATTGCGTAGGGTCACACATCCGCTGAATATCATTATTTCGTTAGAGCTTTACCAGAAAGCCAAGCAGTGATGCGTTGATTGATCTGCTCTTCCGTTAAGCTTGAGAACAGCTTCGCTTCCTCGACTTTATCAAATAAGCGTTCCAGCGGCTCACGCGGGTCTGCTTTTTTCGCTTTCGCATCCGTCTTCAGCACGTTCCAAGTATCAAGCACGAACTGACGAGAGTCGATTTCCTCTCCTTTGAAGAAGTGAGCTAAACGTTCAACGTCCGCTAAAAATTCAGTTCCAAAGCGCTCTTCCACGTTACCGCGCAATAGAGCAAGCTCAGCTTCATACATTGGACGCTGCTTTTTAGCGTCCTTACCGATCCATGGCGTCTCTAAAATAAACGGACGGCCTTGCAATCCCTCGTGGTGTACGATGCGATGGATACCATCAAAACCGATCCAACCAGAGCCGACTGGCGTATGACGGTCTTTCTTTGCTCCGACAGGATTTTTACTGTCGTTCAAATGCACAACAGCAATCCGATCCAGACCAACAAGACGATCGAATTGTTCCAATACACCATCCAAGTCGTTGACGATATCGTAGCCTGCGTCATGAATGTGACACGTATCGAGACATACCGTTATGCGCTCGTTATGTTCTACTTTTTCAATAATGGAAGCGAGCTCTTCGAAGCTGCGTCCAATTTCTGTCCCTTTGCCAGCCATCGTCTCGAGGGCGATGTTGACCGATGTGTCCTTCGTATTGCGAAGCACCTCATTCAGCCCTTCTGCAATCCGGTTAATTCCAAACTCAGCATCCTTATCCGTGTATGCACCTGGATGCAGAACAATATTTTTAACACCAATATAATCCGTACGGCGCATTTCTTCCTGTAAAAAGCTCACAGCCAGCTCAAATGTATCTGGCTTGTACGACGCAAGGTTAATAATGTATGGCGCATGCACAACGATCTCATCGATGCCGTGCTTTGCCATCATTGCTTTACCTTCTTCAATGTAGTGCGATTCAATTGGTTTGCGCCGCGTATTTTGCGGGGCACCCGTATATATCATAAACGAACTAGAGCCATACGATACGGCCTCATTCGCTGCGTTTAACAAACCTTTATCGGAAAAAGAAACATGTGAACCGATTTTCAGCATGGTACAACCCCTTTCAAGTGATGTTCCTATTTTACAGGGATTATCGAAATAAATCTAGGAATGCGGTATAATTCTTATAGGTATCCCTTGTAAAATTAGGCAACTGGCTAGAGAGGTGAACACATATGCTTCAATCAATCACAATATTTCCTTTGGCAACGAGTCAACCCGCAACTTGGTTTATGAACACAATCGCGTTCTGGACCTTTATCATGATTGGCTCGATGGCTATTGGCGGCTATTTTATGTTCCGTAAGTTTTTGAAGGTATTACCTAAACAAGACGGAAAATCAAAGCTCGACTGGCAAAATTATTGGGTCGAGCGCAGTCGGCCACTGTGGACAGATGAGTCAAAAGCATTTCTTAATGTACTTGTTGAGCCTGTTCCGAATGCGTTCCGCGATATTGCGAAACATACGATTGCGGCAAGAATTGGGCAGGTAGCCATTGAAAGTGGCGCAACCGAAGTAACGCGCGATCACTGCTTGCAAGGCTATATTTTGGCTACACCAAAGCGAGATTACCGCAGCTTGATCCGATTTCTTAACAAGAACAACATCGACTACTCACCGTACAAACACATGCTAAACAAATAATTAACATGTAATTATGCGCTCACATGTACAGTCAGAACATTAATGACATGGAGAAACCTCCAAGGAGGGATTACACTTGAAAATAATGATTTGCGGCGGAACTGGCCTTGTTGGCAAAGCATTAAGCAGAACATGGTTGCAGCAGGGGCATGACATCATTGTCGTGTCCCGATCTGGCTCCAAACTTAGCGCTGAGGATACTCATCCGCGCTTAACTACTGTGCGCTGGTCAGAATTGACGCGCCGTACAGATGAGTACACAGACATTGACGTTGTCGTCAATTTAGCTGGTGAGTCCATTAGCCAGCGTTGGACAGACATCGCCAAAAATCGTATTATGTCTTCGCGCATTTTACCTGCAAAGCGCCTTGCTGAGTGGGCCAACAGTATCAACCGCCCTGTGCCTCTTTATATAAGCGCATCAGGCATCTCGGTATACGGCCCTTCTACTACAGGTACGTTTGACGAAACGAGCCTACCGATAGGCGACGATTTTCTGTCGGACGTCGTCCACAAATGGGAAGCAGTTGCACACGCGGTACCTGCAACACGCCGTGTAATTCTTCGCCTAGCACCTGTGCTCGCAAATGAAGGCGGAGCTTTTCCACGTATGCGCCTTCCTTATAAGTTAGGTGTCGGTGGCCGTCTCGGAAACGGGGAACAACCTTTTTCATGGATTCATATACAAGACTTAATCTCACTAATTGACTTTATCGTCCAAGATCATACGATCGAGGGCATCGTTAACGCCAGCGCTCCCGAAGCCGTCACAAACGATACATTTGGCCGAACGATATCCAAAGTGTATAACCGCCCGCATTGGATGCCCGTTCCTGCTTTTGTATTTCATATCTTATTCGGTGAAATGTCGACTTTGCTCTTGCACGGTCAACGCGTATATCCAGCTAAAATGCTGGAGCATGGATTCACGTTCCACTATGGTACGGTAGAACGCGCTTTACATGCATTGAAAGAAGATGAACTCAACACGAATATGTAATCGCTTCCCGACGCGCTATACAAGGCACTACAATGGATAACCTCTTCTGACGCGCGTCGGGAAATACAGCATGCCATTCTTCTCAATACAGTATCCGGATTACTACATGTTATTAATGCTCACGATAATGATAGCTGTTTCCCGCTATTTTAAAGCTATCTCCGTGCTTTAATTCATAGGATTTATACGGTATAAGTTGCTCTCCCTGAATGTCCATTCCGTTTTTGGAGCCAAGATCACGAACGAAGCAGCCTCCTTCTGAAGTAAGCTCGAATTCGCAGTGCATTTTGGACACACCCGATCGCTCGTCTCGATAGTTCACACCTTGCTCTGCCCTGCCTATAACAAACGGAGAACAATCAAGCCTGATAGGTATTTCCCTACTATTCGCTTCAGACGGCAAACTCTGATCCGAATCCCTTATAAGATAAGGCTGCCGAACGATAGGCTGCTGCCCGCTCAAAGACTGTGTATGCATTGGAAACGTCGCTTCATCTAGCACAGTTGTCGAATCCGTAGAATGATTACCTAATACGGTCGTCTGCCTTTGCAAAGACTCATAATATCGGTTTGAATCGACCAAATGTGTCGCTTCCGACTGCCATGGCCGATATAGCTCACCATCCCTTTGCTCCCGTTCAATATCACTGAAAGCGCCTTGAAACTCCGACTCCTTGACCAGTGGTTTGTCCGAGGATTTATCTGATGAAGACGCCCTTGTCCGAGCATAATGAGCTTGTCGTTCCGCTACATTAATATCAGTTGAGTTCGTTGCGTTCCCTCTCCATTTTTCCCATCCATTTGTCATCCAACCCCAACCTGCAAAGACGGCAAGAATACTCCAAATGCTACTAAACATTAAAGATGTTGAAGAGGGTCGATCCAAATAGCCGAATTTCCAGCCAATAGCACATATTAGCACCAATACAGCCGCACAAATAGCGGGACTTTGACTTAGGCTGTGCTTGGATTCTGATTTCGATTCTGATTCTGATAGTCGCTTTGATGCTACCGGTGCTACTGGTGCTGGTGCTCGTACTGATTCTTGTGTTGATTCTTGTACTGGTTCTTGTACTGGAACTTCATAATAGCTGCCGAACTTTTCTGTTTTTTCGAATTTACTACCAAACGCTAATTCATTAAAATGACTATCTGCTTTCTTAGCATAACCGTGTTTAAACTCATCACGTACGGGTACAACATTCATTCCGATTACATGGTGCCCCTTATTTTCAGGCGAATTCGAACTGTAACTCGAATGATTTGAATGACTCGAGTAACTTGAATAGCTCGCTTCCCCTACCGGCACCGAGCTTGAAACAGGCTCCACAATGAGCGTTTGCAACAAACAACGCACATCCGATAAAGAGCTTATTTCATCACATAACAGTTGATTCAAACGCTGAAAACCGTTGCCTTCCCAACGACTAACACTTAAAGACATTAATGTACCCATCCTACGTAAACCTTCCATTCCAGCCCTCGGGTGAAGCCCCTCCGTTGTAGGAACATAAGTTACATAAAGCTCTGCTCCCGGGCTTTCTTGGCTCACAAAAACATACTGCTCATGCAAAAGCATATGATTAGGATGCAAAAAATAAGCTTGGCAATCTTCTAAGATTCGTACAAGTTGGAGCATCCATTCATAAAATTGCACACTCGTTAAAGTAGCTCCCTTAAGCATATGGTGCAGCATTTTTTTACCGCTAATATCATACAGAAGCCTAACGTCATAATCGACAATTCTGATGTCCATCGGCAGCAAATGGGGTATTCGGTTATGTTTAAGCATGTTAACTTGATGATTATCCAGATCATCAGCATGAAACGAACCGTCCCGAGTTAGCGCCATAATGGCCTTGCCCTCGTATAAAAAATCAGCCCGAAAGCCATACACCGCGTATCCCTCCCCAAAGGCAATTTATACGATTCCTCCTGTATAGACCGCTGTCACGGCTCCAGGAAGTACGGCCCACATAAACGGAAATGTAGCCTGATTGTGCGCTTCCTCCTTTAGCGGTGTCCATGTACGCAGCCAAATGGCTTGCTTGAAGGTAAGCATAAGGCGCTGCAAGCGACCTGTACGGCCAAATAACAAAATAAAAGCGGCGATAAGACCGCCATAAATAATGGCGTACATAAAAATATGCCACGTAACTGCTGCGCCCATCCAAGCTCCAATTGCAGCGAACAGCTTGACATCACCTGCACCTACCGCTCTACAAACAAATAGCAACAACAAAATAATAAATCCGCAACTAAGTCCTACAACACTATGTAACAAGCCATCTAATCCGGCGGTGACAAGATGAAACAGCAATGCTGCACAACAAGCCGTTATTGTAAGCCGATTTGGGATAACTCGTGACCGTACATCGGTCACAAATGCAGCTATTAATAGCACACCGCATGCTCCTGCGGCCCAGCTCATACCTTTCCCCTCCTTACGATGCGCCCGTCTTTGATTCTTTTTTCACATTGAACATCCGTTCAGCAGCGCGCCCATCCTCCGTACGAACGACTAAGCGCCACGTGCCTGCTGTCGTGTTTCCAGACACATGCCAGTCCCACGTCACAGTGCCATCTGGCCCAGCCGTTGCCCAGCCGATATGTTTCGCTTCACTTTGCCCACTTTTGTAGAACACAACTAGTTGCACCCTCTCGTTAGGAGCCGCTTTCGCAGTCAAAGTTGCTCGTTGTCCTGGTTTTAGCGGATCAGGCGACAACGTAGAAATTTGAGGTGCTGGTTTATCATTTGGCTTAGATTTACTCGTATCACCCATGTTAGGAGGCGGCCCGTCTCCGATCCACACCCGCTCCGTTGCCCTGACCGACAAAGTCAACTTGCTCATCAACAAAGGCACTCTCATAGGCAAGTCATACTCTACTTCGAGTGCGATAAACGGCTCCAGCTTCTCTTGCAGATCAGGCAATTTTAAGTGGGTTACACGTATTTTGCTCATGTGGAGTACCCCTTGAATACCGTAGCGCGACAGTAGCGGTTTAAACGTCGCTTCCCCTACAAGTGCTTGCCCTTGTTCACCCGCAGCTTGAGCTGTTTGCTCGGCCCATTTCGTTCCGCCTTGCACCCATTCACTAATAGGAGGAGGTAGTCCCGCTCCCAAGGCCTGACCCATTTCGCGTGCTGCCATACGTATCATCATTGCAGGTGGACGCTGTAACAGTCGCCCCCATGGGCCTTGATCCAATATCGGCGGGATGTTAGCTGTAGCCAGCTGAACGGGGTACATATGAGCGGCAACTTGCTTGACCGCATTTGTGGCGGCGGCTTGCAACGAAGTCACAATAACAGCCGCCTTAATTAAATACACAAAAAATAAAAACAAAATGAGTACCATCGGTAGCAATAAAGCAGCCTCTACAACGATGCTTCCCCGTCTAGAGCGCAACGACTGGACTCTAATACGAAAACACCGATTTCCGCGATACTCGGTATCGACCATCACTGAATTCACCGTCCCATAATCCCGCATGCCCCAACCACTTCATTAAACCAGGCAAAAACCATACCGGTGCACTCATTTGAAGATCCACTTCCCCATAAGTTCCCCTCGTTGTTGGGTCAACTCCGGTGTTGTATTGAATAAGCCCTAACATACGATTCATCATCGCTTCCCGCTTGCCATGCAGCATCATAAACAAACGTAAATGATCGCTGTAGCTAAGTGTGACAGCAGGGATAAACTCAGATAAAGGTACTTCATTTTGGGTGACGAGCAAGATCATATCTTGAATTGCTTGTTCCAAGCCGTGAGCAACGGCTGCTGCCAAAATAACTAACGGATGAACAAGGCTCCTGTATTCAACCAACCCCTCCATAGTACGAATAGCAAGCCGAACTAAAAATATTTCGCTATAGGCAGCACAAATGTTGCCTATCGGGCCGTTTTGGCCGTACAAAATGTATTCGAGCTCCTGATTATGTATACTTAGCGATTGAATAAGATCATCTGCTGGCTGGCCCGATTGGAACATAGATTGCAGCTTTGTCGGATCGTAACTCGTAAAATATAAAAAGGCATACTCATTTCGATACGTTCGATCACGCATTCCCTCTAATCCATCTGCTAACGCTCCGAACAATGAAGTAACTTGATCCATGGCAAGTTTGCTTTCAGAAATCGGATCACTCCTACGTTCCGATCCTCGTTGCCCGTCCGGCAGCGGGGACGAATTGAATACCGCTATTGATTCAGCCATTTTATTTACTTTAGTAAACCCTTCGCGATGCGCGGCTAAACGACTATCCAAATTAGCTAATAAGAACAACATATCGCTCGCTTGGTTCAGCTTTTTATTTGCGTTACTTTCATGAAACCGGCGTGCGTTGTCTTCCTCCAATAACTTAGCCAATTTTCTTTCGCGAGTCGTGATGACATTTGGTAATCGAACATAGTTCTGTTCGTAGTCATTCCATTGCTTCCATAATTCGACCACAGCCGTTTTTAATTTAAATGACAATCCTGATTCATTCGAACCGCCAACAGCGTGACCAACCATCGATTGAAAAGAGCCTACATTATTGTCCAACTCGGCATAGGCCAGCTTATGGTTGAGCAACTCTTGCTTAAATGTGTGCATAAACTCTTGTGGCAACACCAAATCATCAGCGGAACTGTTTAATCTTCGCAAAATTTCTTCCAGCTGTGCAGTCGATGCCGCATTCGTCGGCGTTGCAGCATTGTTGACGCGATCGTAGTTAACATGAGCATTACTTTGTCGAATGCGGCGGATGACGATAACTATTTCATCGTTTGCTTCACGCGCTTTCTCAATTTGCTGCAACGCAGCATTTAACCGATCTGCATGTACCCGCTGAACTTGAGATGACAGACCGCGCAGCTGGCTCGCTGCCAATCTGGAATCTTTTTCGTAAGCATCCGTATCATTCGTGTGCAGCTTCTGATCTTCAGCAAGCGAATCATCCGATCGCTTTTTGGTGATGTAATCGTCATATTGCGCGGCTATATCTGCCGCTGTGTTAATTTTTCCAAGCGGGTCGTTAGGAATCGTGGACACAAGATCGATTGCAATTTTCAATTTGATATCCGACCCACTTGCTTCACTTTGGGCGAGCTTTTGCAGACGAAGTGCCTCAAATAAGGCATCGTTACGACGGTTTACGATCTTTTGCAACTGCGCGAGCATATCCGTTACTTGCGCTGCTTCTTTCATGACATCAGCCATTGGCTTGAGCTTGCTCCCAAGCTCGAACGCAATTTGCACAGGCGCTTTATACTTCATATCCTCAAAAATTTGGCGCTCGAATTCATTATGACGGCCTAGCGGTCTAGTAACTGTCGTTGTGTGCGACTCGATTTGTGCATTTACCCACGAGAACGTATCCTTCGATTTCAGCTTCGTTTGATCTTGCGTCACATACTCCGTAATAAGAGCAGGATCTGTTTCCCCGTAGCCAAATAAACCGTATCGCTCCTGTAGTACTGGCTCATAAGCCGACATAACGGAGCGAATACCTGATTGCGCAATCAGTTCCGTGCGCCATTGGATCGCCGCAATCCGCGCATAATCGATCAGTACGGACATAAACAAAAACATAACCGCTAATATGAAAATGAGTAGGACAGACACTGAACCGTCTGTCCCCCACCATTTTTTTGTTCGACCTCTACCGATAGCCTCCCCCTCCCTCTGCATGCACATCTTTATCTAGCCGCTGAACCCCTAAGCAATTGCACCGCTTGCCCGACGGTAAAGCCACTACCAGCCCAAGCTTGCATTTTCATATGTACATATCGCACTAATTCCACTGTTCGGATAAATTCAACAGGGTCGACTACAGCAGATACCGCTTCACCTTCAACAGGGATCGATTGCCCCGTGAAGCGCGCGAGTGCCACACTTTTGACAGGCTTACTAAACTTTGCCGTGACGGTACGTTCCAAGCCTGAATTTCCGTATGACAATTCCCCACTTATCGCATTTGGTACATATGCTGCTGCGCGTGCCAACTTCTGTTCTGGTAATCCACCGCGACTATTTCCAGCTGGCACAGTCACTTTGTAAGCCTGATTTGACCACAATCCAGAAAATACGCGATCTAGCAGTTTGTCATCCAACAACCGCCAATACAGATCGTCATGCTGTCCCATGTTGTACACACCACTTTTTCCATCGCGATGACTATTATCCCAAAATGCAGCACCACGTTCTGAAGCAAGCACCGCAGCATGAGCCGTTAAGACACTTTGAAAAATAAGTACAGCTAAAAAGAGCATCATTACCGTACATAAAAACACGATCGGAAATACCATTGCCGCTTCCAGCGTCATTGAACCCTTTTCCTGCCGCCACAGCTGCCAAAGTTTCCAACTTTTTATCATGCGAAGCTCCTACCTTTATAAAAATAAGCCTTACATCTTAATTGAAAATTTTATCTGTCTCCCCTTTAGCCCTAGAAATGAGAGAAGTCAGAAATTCTGTAATTTGCGTACGGAACACAAGCGCCAGTACAACGATAACCGCAATAATGACCACGATTTCAACCATTCCGAGTCCATCCTCTTCGCTCCATAACCGCTTCCACATCTGTGTCACACTTTGCATACAACCCGCTCCTCTTCAAAAATAATCATCCACGCAGCCTGTTTATAAGGCATGTCCATACCCAACATCCATCCAAAAATGCTATCGCATCATTAATAATGCAGGGGCGCCCACAACCGCCAGCACGACGATAAACATTAGCATCATCGGAAATACGAGCTTTGTTGAAGCTTCTTCTCCCCGTTTGCGCGCAACTGCCTTACGCCTGTCCCATAACTGCCGACCAAGCTCCTCCATTGCAAGTACGAACGTTGCTCCACCACGCCGTTGATTAATTAAAATAGTCGTAGCAAACATCGATACTTCCTGCATCGCACAGCGCTTCGCAAATTGCTCAAATGCTTGCGGAAACGAGTATCCGTTACTAACGTCTTGCAGCATCTTAGTCAACTCGGCGTATAAAGAATGTTTCGTTTCGTGTTTTTTACGATCGACGCACGTCGTCAGCGCTTTCTGCACCGTTTCTCCCGCTTGAACAAGCAGCGTAAGTTTACTTAACAGTTCCGGCAGCTCCAATTGCACTTCTTGCCGTCTGCGCTCAGCCTTGTTCAATAAATCTCGTACTCTGGCAAGCGGTAAGATAAGCCCTACAAGGCTGCCGGCCAAAAAGTTAACAGCACTTCCATCCGTCAGAGCAGGCAGCAGCAGCCCAAAACCGATTCCTCCGTACGCGTACAGCACCATTTCCGCCAAGACGATGCGGAACATGCCGTGCGCACGAGCAGGACCGTAGAGCTGCATCACAGCTTGCCGCAGCGTCGCTAACATCGGATGCTGATCAGCCTCATCCTGATATCGCTCCAGCACGAGCAAGCCTGCTGGCAGCCAGCTCGCCCATTTCAGTTCGATTGCTGCACTATAGACAAGTTCCTTATATCGTTTGCTCCCTTTCATATGTATTAAGCCAAACACCGCCACGCACGCCCCTACACCAAACCACCACAACCATATGAGCATTGCACAATCCTCTCCTCAACTGGCCGATGCTACATCCCTACACCCGGATATCCATCATGCTGCGAATCATCCATGCCACCGCAAATAACAACAGTAAGGCAAATGTCGCTATTACACGGCCGACGCCCTCATATAGCCCCGTCATAAAATCAGGGGCCGTCACGTTCAAAAACGCGAGAAACAAAAAAGGCGCTGCCATCATGGCTTTCATTTCTAAACGCTTTTGTGCCACCATGACTTCAATCTCTTGCATGACGTCCATTTTTTCACCTATAACGGCTGACGTTCGGCGAACTACTTCTACCAAGTCACCACCCGTACGTTTGCAAGTAACGAACACATCT
This sequence comes from Paenibacillus sp. 481, assembly GCF_021223605.1. Lineage (NCBI taxonomy): Bacteria > Bacillati > Bacillota > Bacilli > Caryophanales > Paenibacillaceae > Paenibacillus > Paenibacillus sp. 481. The sequence continues at coordinate 3,424,470 of NZ_CP075175.1, read as the reverse complement.
GCAAAATTAGCAATATCATCTTGCTTCGCACGTCTGCTAAAATCCAGCAACGCTTCCTCAATTGGCTCTCCGTTCTGAAGCCGCATACCGATGATACGCAATTCACGAATAACATCAACCTCGCCACCCGGATACAACAATTTCAAATCTTGTATCGCTTCGCGAAATGCATTTTCGATCGAACGTCCCGCACTCAACGAAGACGAAATCGAATACAGCGCTTGCTTAAATTGCTGCGTCAAACGTCCACGCCTGCGTTCGAGTAGCGCTTGTTCGCGCATGCCTGCATACTTGAACCCCAGAGCTGCTAACAAGAGAATGCCTAACCAATGCTGATAAAATAAATAGCCAACCGCCCCCATTACTACTGCCCCAACTAGAACTGCCCTTCCTCTCTCTCCCGTGGTCAATTCATAGCGCGTATAATCGGGCAATTGTGTTCGCGCTGCATCACCATCTGACCTTCCCGTTTTTCTTGAGACAAATCGCAGCATTTTTGAATCACCCAGCCTCTCTAAAGCCTGCTTCTTCACTACTTACTATCACCTCCTCTCAGCGTCAGTTCTGATAGCCCCGCCATTTCCAGCTTCCTTGCATCTAGTAAGCTGTTCGATGTACTCGTTAATGATCCGAGCACAACCCCATCTTCTTCCCCCTGCTCCTGAAATAAATAGAGCGGTAGCAGCTTGACTTCATCGTGTTCCATCCCCACAACTTCGACAATTTCCAGCACTTTGCGTGAGCCATCACGCAGACGTGCTAAATGAACAATAATATCGATCGCAGATGCAATTTGCTGACGAATAACAGGGAGCGGTAGCTGAGCACCGCTCAACACCATCGTCTCTAGACGGCTGATCATGTCTTTTGTTCCATTGGCATGGCCTGTCGACAAACTGCCGTCATGGCCAGTATTCATTGCTTGCAGCATGTCTATATAATAGGACGTATATTAAAATTAGCTACGAAAGAGTTGCATGTCTCGACATATGTTTACTTCCAAGGCACTAAGATGTACATTTATAGCATGGTAGTTATTATACATGGAGGTAATATTTATGAAGCTACGAATCGAAAAATGGGTTGAGGAAGCGGGGCCTTTTAAGGAATCAGACTCTGCCAATGAATTTTTTGAGGAATCTGTACGTTGCTACAAAATTGGAGCTTATAAGTCTGCTTTTATTATGTCTTATCTTGCCTTTAAAACTACTATCAGAAATAGAATTTTGGGATGTACTTACGGCAAAGAACTCGTTAGGTCTAACCCCAAATTTTGGGAAAATGAAATTATAACAAAATTAGAGAATGACGATGGTTGGGAAAGTTACTTAAATACAATTGTAGAAGCATCTTGTGCAGATAAGAATAATAAAAAGGATATTGCAATATTACATTTTACAAATGGGGAACAGGTTAAAACAGCTTATAATAACTGGAAAGATATTAGAAATGATTGCGCTCATGCAAAAAGACAAGTAACTATTGATAGTTCAACAGTAGAATGTTTCTGGAACTATATGATTGATAATTTAAGTAAATTTTATGTTCTTGGTGGTGAGGAGTACTTATCAAGGGAATTAGAAAATCTGTATAAATTCTATAGATATCCCGAGATAGTTAATCCAGAGACAGTAACCACAATATTGAATGATGTAAATGTGATATGTAATAAAAATTCTAAAGACTTCTTCCAAAAACTATTTGAAAACCTAAAGAAAACTACAAGAGTAGGGGAACTGGTTAATGATGAAAATAAGAAATTTTGGAAACGTATATTAGAATCGAGTCATGAAAATGTAAGGGATGGCATAATAGAAGTGATTTCAAATGATCCGCTAGATTTCTTTAACTTCTACAACTATTACCCTCAATTACTCGAAATGTCCTTTTCGCTCAACTCAAAATTTATTGTGAACGATTTATTAAAATGGCTAAATGAACCATATTATTTTGCATATGATTTTAAGAAAACGTTCTGGGATATTTTTGTTGAGATTTTAGACAGGTATAAAGTACATGTAAACGTTGATAAAATTGTAACTAGCAGAACCATCGAACTAATTAATTCTTTTATACCAGATGAAAGAAAATTGCGGATACTTAACAGTAACGATGTGTTCAAAAAATATATTATTGAAGTATCATCTTGGTTCTTTAAGACAGACGCAGGTTCACAATATGATAACTATAGTAAGTTTCAGTCTAAAGAATCTGAATATGTTGAACTCTGTTTAAACTATTTGGAATGGGATAGCGAGAGTATTGGAATCATAAATTATGCACTCGTTGAATTAGAATCAAGTATGCAATCAAGGTCTAATTCTGCATCTAGAATGAATGGCTATAGTTTTAAATCAAGATGCGAACGGATAATTTGTAAAAACAAAGCTAAAATAACGAATGTTCCGAATGTCGATTTAAATGATTACAGTGAAGTCTTGAAGATACTAAACAGTTGTAAGAGTGACCAAGGTAGTACAGATACTCTTCCTAATTCCGAACAGAACGAGTCAAATTAGACTGTCATGGATTTCTGATATATTGATATCAAAGTCTGATGAGTGAATCTAAATGAAACTCGTATTTTATCCATTACAAGAAGCCCTGAGAGTCAATCTTAGGCCTTCTTAACCTCTTTAACAACGATCCTCTGTAGATAATGGCTAATGCCATGAGACACTTTGAAAAAGATGATAACAGCAACGACAAAAACAACCAATTCATCTGCTACGAATTGGTTGTTTTCTTTTTTAGGCAGGCTTCAACAATCGAGCAAGCCTAAAAAATAAAGACTTACGGTATAATACCGTAAGCCTCTTTTACTTTCATATCGTATAAATAATCTTCATGAGCCATCTCTTCGGGGTACTCTTTCAATGATTTTTCAGCCAATTTTCCTATGATGTCTGATACAGCTTTGTCCATAAAGTTCCATTCAATATCTAATGTATGAGGTTCAAAATAATTACCGTGTATTAATGATAAGCTCATTTTCGTTATTTGTTGTTGCTACAATACGATGAACAATTTTTCTTAAAATTGCGTTTGTTATGTTATCAACGTCTAAACCTTTTAAAAAGTCGATAAACTGTCTAATGGAACAACACGGTCACAATGTACACCAAACACGACATACTTTTATTACAGGACTTGTTCGAGCGGGAAATAATATTAGCGTGATTCCGGGTTTAAGTGGTCATAGTTCGGCAGATATGATATTAAGGTACAGTATGCCGTCCGAAGAAGATAAGCAGGAAGCAGTAAATAACTTATTTAAGGATTAGCCACTCTATTATTGAGTGGTTCTTTGCTATGTTGAAGAGGGTAGGGGGGTGGTTTACAATTAAAACAAAATTGTGCTTAACCATAGAGAGCGGTACACATACACGTAGCAATTGGACATAAATATGGATGCGATAACGTTACAATGTGTAGATTAGCCTTAACTTCATATGTACGGGGGATAGTTTAAAATTTCGAGTCAGTTCCTGTATGTCTTATAATGAGGGAACACATTCAAGGTCAATGCAAATTATACTAACCGTATAAACATATTGTACAACTATTCATTTGCATAAAAAAGTAAATAAATCCTGTTCGTTTAAGAACAGGATTTATTTCTAACTCACTAAAACTTTCGATCCTCTACACGCCACGTCCAATACTTGTTTCCTTGAGCCATCACAAACCTATCTAGCCAAGTTTGGAAATCGCAGTATAGTGAACGTGCATCATCAAAATCAACACCGCCCTCAGACACATACATATACTGACCACCACTATTTTTCACATCTTCTGAATCAATAAAAATGTGATCGCCACATATATATGCAACAATAATTTTTGATGGGTGATTGTAATGCGAGTTCGTCTCTAGAACCTCTTCAGCTGAGAAAATTTCATTTTCCCCTGAATACACGACATCTTCAAAGAGCCTACAACCATTCGTTATCGACAAAAAATTCAAATAGTCTTCTGGCCATGATGGGTAGCGTTCTGTTAGCCAAGAGATTGATTCAGAAGACGCAGGATTTGTAAGTTTTATTACGCTATCAATTAAATATCCATTGTCTGCATTGATTTTACGAGAGCCTTGAGAATACAGTTCTGATAATGATTTCAATACTTGCTGGACAAACATCTTGGGATCACCCTTTAATTTAGTATGCAGTCCACCATGGACTAACTACACTACGATGAAATGATCTAGGCAACGGCATTAAATTATAAAAGCTGTTATCTCCATGTCTATCTTGAGGTTTAATGTGATGAACTTCAGTAAATTCCCCAGCCCAATTTATTCTATTCCATGGATAGACTCGATTGTAATCTTTAATAAAGTTATTTCTTTCCGTTGTCCCCCACTTCTGATTTGGACGTTTTCCTTTAGGGTATGACGCTGAAGTCGGCTCTGGTAATACACGTCTTGCATCGTTGTCATAATAATAAGGGTAAGCTACTCCTTTAGAGTTCAAAAGTATCATGTTACTCAAGAAATCTTTTTCACCAACTGGTACTACAATAATAAAACCATCAAAAATTTTCAGTTTTGAAATCGAATAATAAAAACCAGTTTGAGTTACAGAATGAAAGTGGTTGGCGCCAGCTCCCACTCTAACATCGGATTTTTGATACTCTTTTTTGTAAGTAGTGCTTACAGCCCAACCACCATAACTTCTGGTGTCGTTTCTGTAAAAAGTAGTGTGAAATTGAATCATTTTAGGCTTATTACCAACTAGAGTATCAACTACAGCACTTGATTCAATGGTTGGCCATACGTGTGAGCGTAGTGTAACAATTACTCCTATACCACCAACCTTTCCTCCTCTAAGAGTTGTATCACTTGAATATTCTCTTTTTTTATCTTCAATGAATTTTTGATATTCGTGTTCAGGGACAACCGTTATCGTAGGCTCACTTGCTACTGAGGAGTTTGCTGAGTTACCTTCTGAATAGACTGAGGAACTTACTGTGTTGTTCTCGGTTGATGAAAACTCGACATAATAATATGTCTTTCTAGGGGCATTGGGGTCTGACTTTAACTCTTCGTAACTACCAACAGGTACGGACAACTCTCTTGCAAGATGACTGTGGTCTTGATATTCACCAAGTGTTTCAGTTTGAGAAATAGTAACTTCGCTTTGCGGCTGTAGATGATTGTTTTGTGCAGAGACAAAGGATGAGGGAAAGATCAATGTGACAAGTAAAGCAATTGTCAAGAAAGATAATAACATTCTTTTAAGCTTCATGCAAAACGCTCCTATCATATTTTATTTTCACAATATAATGGATGTCTTGGTGTTTATGCTCGTCGTGGATTTGAGCAATTCTAGCACTATGGCCTCCCTTAATAGGATATTAAACTACGTTACATGAATTTATATTCTTTTTTTGATTATGTAATTGTTTCTATAAGTAACAAATAGTAGCAAATAGAAACATCCACACCTTATATTAAAATGTGATGGATGTTTCTTTTTGAATCTGTCTTTTTAGAATTGCTTAATCATATACGACTTTAACCTTCATACATTCTAAATTAACCGTATTATATATATCTCTGCACTGTAACATCGGATTCCAATTCCAAAAATCAGAACCGTTAGCTGTTATCAAATGCCCCAGCCATTCTGCAAATTCCATTTCCAAACAGATATATTTAGGACTGCCCTCATTCCAAAATAAATAATTCTCGTGTCGTGTAGCATCTATAAAAAAGTTGGCTTTCGGGTTTGAAGCAACGGGAAGGAATTGTGGGCGATTATCAAAAATAGTATTCATAAACTTTGTAAGCATGTCCAAGCCATAAATCTCCGTTCGCATTCCTAAGCCAATATCAAAAAGGATTGCACCATTGCAGCATCTTAGAAACTCTTCATATTCAATAGGGAGCTGTATATTGAATTTATCAATAAATGCTCTAATTTCACTTTTCGTTGCAGAGGAATTAAATGCAAACTTCCCTACATATAATTCTCCGTAAACATTAGGGATAAGCAACGTCTTGTTTTGAGCAAAGGCTACACGTTGTTGCAAGCAGTTCATAATTTTGAATACGCTGTATTTATTAGTCAAGGTTATACCTCATTCACGATATTTAGTTCTCTCTATCCTATCCAAGCAAAGTTCTATATGCAGGTTTTTCATGGGTATGTTAAAGGGGTTGCAAAGGAAGTATATTCGTGGTGATTTTCATAAAAATGCAAGAGTCTCTTTCTTAGGAAACTTGTTTTATAATACTTAGTGAACGATTGTTTTTCCGAGACTGTGTTTATGGGTAGTAAGCACAGTCTCACCATCTACATCTTCAAAGAAACGTTTCCAATCGAATTGTAATGCTAGTCCGATACGCATTGCTACTTGAACGCTTGGGTCACGTCTCCCCCTCTCTATGTTAGAGTAAGAACTTCGCTCAATGCCTGATAATGCCGCTACTTCTTTTTGGGTTTTGCATCCTCTACATTGAATGAGCCATTTGCGATGCTTCATCATTTTTCACCTCCTTTCGTGTCGTAAAGAACGCTTTCTGATATTCCAGAATGTAACCATCAAGTTGTTGACTAATGAGGACGACAGGGTAAGCCGTGAAGCTCTGATGTTCGTAAACAGCTTGAACCAATTTCTCTCTAAGATGTTCGATGTCGGATATCAATGGAATGTCCCCATCACTTACACCTGATATAAAGCATGAAGGAAGAATATTATCACCCCCACCAGTACTTCTTGTTAATGTTAATACAAGTATAAATATGGTTTACTGCATATGTGGAAATAAAAGATTCTACTATATTTTTCATTGAATATTTTGTAAAACGAAAAAGCTTAGGCAAATAAAAAAGATACCCGAAGGTATCTTAAAAAGCCAAATATGAAGGTATGTTATTTGGGACCAATCCATGGAGAATCAAAAAACACAATATCCCCTGAGAGCAATAATGAAAAAGATAAGGCAACAAAAAGAATCGGTAACTTAGATAGAATCTTTCTCATGTTAACCAATCCCTTCTAATATTTTTTGTTTATTATTCGAAGGTACAAGGTATTAATATTTCTAAGTACGTCTACACTGACTCTTGAAAAATCTTCAATTAGTGCTTCATTTATTAGAGTGACACTCGCTAAAGCATCATCGTACATTCCAACTTTCGCATATTCTAGGGCGCTATTACGATGATACTCAAAAGCCATCTCTACATCATTTTTTTTAAGTAATATAGTTCCTACTTGCCTATAGAAATTGGCAAACTTCACTCGTCTACTTGGTCTTATACGCTCATCATTGAGTGATTCAATCATGCGAGTTTCATATTTCAATAAATCCATTGCAGAATTAAAATCATTAGAATCATAATAGATATTCATTAATTCACATACTACATAAACAAGGTTATATTCAGAAGAATATTTCAAATAACTATTTAGTTGATGTAGAGCGGAATCAGTACTTTCAGTTTTTGAGCTCAACAATGCAGTGAAAAAATTATAGTTATCTGTAATATAACTAAATTCAAATTTCTTGTATTTTTCTAATTGTTCTTTGCTCTCGTTATATCGACCTAGAAAGTACAAAGCAAAACACACGTTGTGTATCGCAAGCGCTTTATATTCTCCCTTGAACTCACTTTGAAGGGTATCATTTTCGATTACATAATTGCTTAGTTTGATTGAATATTCGTAATTCATTAGAACACATGCATGGACTGCTAAGCAATAATAAAACTTAATTTTGTCTCGGTCACTTAGAAATTGGACATAATCTAACACTTTCTCACCTAAGTGATATGTTTCATTAAGTTTAGTAAAATCATTTCGTTTAATCATGTACTTCTGATACATACCTTGTGCAATATAGGGCATAATTCCGTGACTTCGGGAGTAATCTATGATGCTGTTGTACAAGTCGAGTTGGATGGCGGTGTCTGTTATAGATGCTGTAGTTGAATATAGTCTCTCAACTAATTCTAAACTATCTTCCTTTTCGGTTTCAAGGAATTTAGTTGCAATTTTGGGGGCAATTGAAGTGTTTTCTGAAGTTGTAATGGCAATTTCTAATATACCCATTAGTGATTCGGATTTCTGTTCTAACTCAATGTATAATACAACGTATTCGTGAAAGGGAATGTTCAGCACAGATGCGATACACTGCATGGTCTTTAATTCAGGCTTTTTTACTTCCCCAGTTTCAATTTTGGATAAGCCACCCTTGGTGATGTGGATTTTACTTGCAAGTTCAGTCTGAGTCATATTAGCCTTATTCCGATATTGTTGTATCAGTTCTCCCAAAGGTGTCGTTTCACGATTCACGTCATCACCTCCCTATAGACAAGTTCCAAATTAATACATTTACTCAATTTTACCATCAATACCCATACGTGTAAACCATATTTTAGTTTATTTTTTGTTTAGAGGGAACGTGTCTTAAGTGCATATTACTTAAAGCAAAGAATTGAATTAAGATACTTTACAATAACAAACCGTGAAGGGGGTGGGGGGGGTAGGTCATTATTTTGAAGCGAAGCGGAAAAATAATGAGATGGTTTCAGCACCCCCACTAATTACAGTGTGCATCTTCTTATTTGTGACTAATCTAGTTAGATGTATTTCAACCAAAACTATACCATAACTTTTTCGAAAAATAGTTCTCTAAATCCTTATTATTACTAGGATATTCATCCAACTCATCATACTCTCTCTATATAATAAATAAAGATGGTATTATAAAAATAAGCAAGCCGCTAAAAAAAAAATTAGCGGCCTTTTCGTGTATTCATCATATTATTCAAATATCAACCCAAGGAAGTTTTAATCGTATTTCACTCAAATAGTCAACATCACGATTTTCCCTATCGGATATAATCTCATAAGCAATATCACATAACTCATGTTTGTAATTCATTGTTGTAGGTAGTACAGCGTATCTTTTGACATCTACACCAAACGTTAAATCCCTATCTATTCTACAACTACTCACTAACTCTAAACATGAATCGACTGAAAACGTTTTGATCTCTTCATCGTTAAGTTTAGCTACATATTTCAGCTCATCTATATCTATCTTTAAATTATCGTAGCATATATCTATCTCATATACTGCAAAATACTCTTCATCGGAATACACTGAATTTTTATTACCATAGTAAATAGCATGATTAATTCGATTACTCAGATACACATATCCATCAGTCGTCGGAAACTCTTCATTATTATAGTACCTTTCAATTTTACATCTCAGTGTTTTGTCATGGTGAATTGAGATTGAATTTGTGAGTGTAGTTCCATGATATAGTAGCATACATCCTCCAAATTCGAATGAAATTCAAACCTTATATCATACCTATATCTTCTAATTCTAGTTTTATGGATCGGTATACCTCACTTACCGAGTTGTAAAATCTCTTCTGCATTACTCCTTGAAAATCAGAGAAGATATCCATGTTTTCTCCTTCTTGCATCAGAATACATACTCTACGTCGACCTAACATAGCAGAGAACCAACCCAACTCAAAAACAACGTTAGGCCTTGCTTGGACATACTTTTTACCGTTACTTTCGACAATATCATCAGGTGTAAATATTGCAAAAGCGTACGAGCACGTTGAAGCATAGGCTTCAAATTTATCGATTATTGTTGTAGCTCCTCCATCTGGTTTTTCTTGAAGAATAATTGGCTCTAAGTTAAAATCCTCTTTAAGCATTTTTTCGAGCTCTCTCCATCTCGCTTCATTGTGTCCATGAATTATGAAGACATTTTTATTATTCTGTACTTCTGTTTTCAAATTTCTTCCCCCTTGATCATTTGAATTGACTAATTTATTCTCTATTTCGATAAGAAAACCATATATTTTAGATTTAATTCTTTCAAGGATATTAAGAAGACTATTTATTTCATTGGAGTAAAAATCATCTTTTATATCTTTTTTTTGTTTCGCATAGTATAGATCCAGTGTATGCATGCCATCTGGAATATCATTTCTAATTACCTTCATTTTTGTAGTTTCTAGATGATTTTCTATCTCATATATACTATTTGTACAAACCTCTTCGCTTTTATTATTATTCTTATCAAGAAATTGTACTTTTCTTCTTCCCCAATACTCTGAGATAAGTTGATTGTGTAGTTTTTCTAATTCGTCTTCTTCAAAAAGTCCCCTCAATTTCTTGACAATTTCCTTTTTCTCTTTTTCAAATTGATCATTAGTACCCATTTCAACTAATTCCATAACAATCCAGTACAAAGATCTAAAATCATTAACAGCGAATGCAATTCTCTTGCACTTCTGTAGTATCAAACTAAGCTTTAATTTGCTCTCATCAATATCTTTTATAGTCTCTCGGACAAAAAGTAGCGTATCCATGAATCCTCCTTAATTTAATGTAATAATCATCTTATGATGAAAAAACACCACTTGTATTCACGTAGTGTTTTCTTTTTGCTTACTTAGAATTATGCATTTAAAATGCATATCAGTTGGCATGACCGCCTCAGGTATTAAAGTTGCTATGTATTACGGAAATAAATTGTCTCCTTAAATAAAGAGTAATCCATTTTAGCTTGAACCTCTACACTTCGTTTTCCGTTCAACGCCATGTAATCCCAAAATGAGACACCAAATCGATTCTCTATATTTTTCATGGCTTCTTTTGCTGCATCGCTAATTCCCTTTGATGTATCAAGAAAATGAAGAACTTTATCCATTTTCCCCACCTCACTATAGAAATTTACCATATTATTATTGCACCATATATACACTTATTTATGTAAGGTTATCACATGTTGTTATATAAATTTAAAATAACACTTTATTTATTCATCATTATCTAAAAATATTTCGCCTATCTTTGGTCTCTTTATATCTGGATTATATGGTGGAAAAGTAGACACATTTTTTTCTGCACAATAAAATGAAACTTTCTTCCCCACCCACAATAATGTGAAAGTCCCCACGATAAATAAAGTCAATTTAATAAATATATTAATACTATCAACACTAACATCAAACCCCAACACTTGTAGTGTTGTGCCAAGAATTATATATAGTAAACCCATTCTAAAAAGATATGTTTCCTTTAATATCTCCAATACACGAGGATGCACTTTCCCCTTTGTAGGGACAATAGTAGCAGTTAATTCTTTTATTGCATATTCCTCTCTTGCTGCAACCATAACAGCTAATAGTATAGAGCCAGACAGTGTAAAGAGTAATCCAAACATTCCATCCCCCCCTGATTGCGAATTATTTTGACGCCTTATATGATTCAATCAAAAACAATATATTTGTGGCTGCTAATTGAAGTGCATAGGCAACTAAATGAGTTGGAAGTTCCACTGGCGTTTCCCCTTGTCCATGTCCACTGTAGTTATTTCTGACAGTTGGAAGTCCGCTTTCCAAAGTACTCCTCAACGAGTTGAATTGAGCTTGAAGATTCTGAGGTATAAGATTGTTTTTAAACAGAGTATCAATTAATGCCTGCGAAGTATGTTTTTTGGATTCCCAGCCTTTTCTCTGACAGATAGTCTTCATAACACTTTCGAATGCTTTACATGCATCTGTCATAGCTTCCTTACTTCTTCCCTTCTTAAAATGTTCATGTGCGGAAAAAAACTCTTCTGAGGCTCCTTGAAAATCCTCATCAAATAATAACTTAACCGCAGGTGTAACAGCTTCATCGTGAATGTATTCTGAGTCAACTCTGACAATCTGCCCTTCGATAAACTGATATCCCAAACTGTGTTCTCGAAAACGCTCATTTAACTCATTTATGGCATCATCTGGACTTTGTGTCATTTTACACTTTCTTCGGTCACTTGAGTCTAAATTCCTGATATATTTATCAATAAGCCTAAAGCTTATTTCTACAATGTCTAATACCTTTTCTATTGATTTTTCTTCCATTATAAAATTACAACATATTTCATAATGATTATATCCATTAGGGTTTAGTCTAAAAACACCGTACTCTTTACATAAACTCTTATGTATGGTTTCCCACAGAACTTTAGGGATTTGCATTTGAACACTCTCAGAATATTCTCCAATTGCATCTGACCAAATATGTATAGCTTGAATACGAAATTCTTTGGGAATTTTGTCGTATGTAAAAATGTTCTTTGTAATTTTTTTATTCCTTTTTGAAAAAAGTTCAAATAACATCTTCCTACACCCCTCACATATTTCAAATAATTATAGCTATAACACTTAAATTGTATACCTCACTGATAACACTCTTAACTCCAAAGAGAGATTTTAATTTTTATCATTTCGCTTAAATATTACGAATGATTTATTCAATATATAATTCCAAATAAAATTCGAATTTTTTAAAATACAGTGGGACGGATCGCATAGAACTGACAGGAGTTTTTCATAAAGTAACTGCCATTAATCTTCACTGTGGTATCATTATGAGATTCAATTAATCCAACCTCTTCAATATCATCAAATACTACACGCACTGGGCGTTTAAATACCATCATTCTTTCTAGGTCATCATTATTTAATAGTTTTTTATTTATCATATATTAATTACTCCTTTATAAGTAAGTTCTAATATCTATACATTGCCTGCTTTATCATTCTTAACAATTCCACTTTTAAATTATGAATATTTTGCCTTTTGTTTTTTTGGATTATTATAATACTAACTTTAAAATGTACAAAAAAATACTCACAGAGGTGGTTCGTTTGCAAAAATATCTACTTTATCCCCCTTTCCTCGTTGTTGAGGAAGAAAATAATTTTCCTGATATGTGGGAAGTATTCTGTCTAAAGCTACTCAAACTTGACTTAAAAACAAACAGTATTGTGAGAAGAACTCCACCAGAGCAAGGAGTCGATCTCTACTATAGAGACAATAAAATAGCATACCAGTGTAAGTGTGTTATAAACGAAAACAATAAATTCAATGTTACAAATACCATTAATTCCATTACAAAAGCAATAAGTATCAAAACCTCATTACCTTGGGATACATTTACGCTTTGCTTAAATGTAAACTTGTCTGGAAAGCAAGAAAAGAGCTTAAGAGCCTTTTATCCCACTATTGATATTAAAACAAAAGATTATTGGGTCGACATTTGTGAACGATACCCAGACCAAGTGAGAAGAAATTTTTGTATCGTCACTAAAATATCTGATATAGATATACTCCGTTCAGAAAGATTCTTACTTAGTGGCTTTAAAAATAATTTAGCTCCTCAATTCTCTGATTCTGATAATGTAATACATATACTTCTCTACAGTGAACAAAATTCTAGAATTAGCAAAATACCTATCCCTACAAGCTTTACTTTAAAAGAATTTCACCAGTACATGGGGATACTGTATAATCTTCAAGAATACTATTCTGCAAATTATGGTGAATTTAAAATAATTACCACAATAAATATAAAAGGGAGAAAAATCCTATCAAGTAATATAACCGACAATAAAACGCTGCTAGAGTTGGGGATTAATGACGGGGATATTATAGGTTTTGAAATCTCCCTAGTATCATCCCATAATCCCAAATTAACTTATTCAGCATTATGGCTTAATGAACAAAGTACTTTTAAAGAAGAAAAAGCTCAACAGATTGTCAGTGAAATATTTCTAGATTTTAATAATTATTATAATTAGGAGAAAAAAGCTATGAATTCTAATAAAACATTCGCTGATTATAGTTTTTTGGGTGGGGTAACAGAATATTCATTAATTAGATTTAATCCTGAACCTGAGATATCAGGTTTTGATTTCTATAAAAACTTTATAGAAAACTTATGGAAATCTATTTTTTTAAATATGCATCCGAAGCCGCTAGAACTTATCTACGTAGAGCAATTTAAAGTTAATGGTGCAGTTAATTTAAAAAATAATAAAATTGAAATACTAATAAACGAAGGAGTTATATACAGACTTTACGAAGTATTTTATAATATTTTATCTCATTTTCCAATCATTGATCCCATTAAAAACACACCTGAAACCAGTTTAGGCATAAGGAATAATATTAATTATGTGGATGATTTAATACCGTTCGTACATAACTTTCACTTACCAATAGACAAAAAAAGAAAAATTTTAGCAGAATACATGGCTATGTTTGGAATTAAATTTGTAATTCTACACGAACTTGGGCATCTCCTTAATGGGCATGTGGGTTTGATAAATTCAGGTATCGAAGAACTACAAGAAATAGATTTCCATACCTTAGAGATGGATGCAGATGCTTTCGCAATATCACAATTAATAGATATAACTATTTTCAAGATACATAATGATCCAATCATATATGATTGCGTACAGTCAACTTCGAATTTTTACAGAATATTTTTTCTATCCATGCATGTCTTATTTATTATACTTAACACCGAGAGATCTTCTGAATCCACGTATTTACCAGCATTAATAAGGAATGTTTTTAATTTGGACAGTGCAATGGTCAATATAGAAAGGAAAGCACCTGATTTAATTAGTAGAGAAGAGCTAATCCAAATTATTGAGTCAACTTATATAGATGCAATTAAATATTATTCCGCTTTTTATGGAAAGGTAGATATAGACTCCTTAAATGACTTTAATCTGGGCTACACGGATGACATCCAATTAAATTGGAAGAAATTAAAGATTAAACTATATCCTTTCGCATTTGTAAAGCTAGCTGACTAAACCACTCTACTGGGACATCAACTTTATTAGTACTTCAAATATTAAACATAAAGTTAATTGATACCAAAAAAATTATGTCAAAGCACCTGAAAAGTCTAGGAGGTTATAATATGCCAGAAGACTTCTTGGTTCAACAAACTGATTCTGTTTTAGCGACAATTGTTAGGCTTTTTGCACTTGAAGACTCTGCAAAATTTGAAAAAAGTGATATTGTGAATGACTGGTTAAGTGAAAATGCATCACTCATCGGCTTCATCAGCTTTTTGCTTACTCTTTTTTTAACAGGCCTGAACGTTTATTTTGCAATGAAATCACAAAAATACAGTTCAGATTCTGTTAAGCTAAATAGTGAGATCAGAAAAGAAAATAATACTCCAAATGTCATAGTGTACTTTGATATGGAACTCATGAATAATTTGGATTTTAAAGTCGAAAACATAGGCGCAATTGCTGCTAAAAACATTAAAATTACTTTAATTCCAATTAACGAAGTTGTGAATACAGAACATTTTGAAAAGCTTTATGTATTCAGGCATCCAATAGCTTTTTTAGCACCAAAGCAAATAATAAAATGCAGTGTAGAATCGCTATTCGCTTTAACAAATTCAAACAATGAATACCCTACATATAATGTATCCATTGATTTTTCAGACTTAGAAGATAATCAATATAAACGTGAATATCTAATAGATGCAAATATGTATCAGGGCAGTTATCAAATCACAATTAAAACTACTCATCATTTGACTAAAGTAGTAGAAAAAATTGAACGACACCTGAACAATCTAGTTCAAGTAATAAACAAAGAACGTGACAAATAAATTTAGGTGGTTTTTACCATAAACTGGTATACTTCAAGTTCTGACAATAAGATAGAGATAATAATAATTTAATGAGGTGCTTAAAATGCCATTTTTCATTATTGCAAAAACACCTGTATTTTTAACTTGGGAAAAAGACAAAAAACTACGTGAAGAAATATATGGATTAGATAATGTTTTCAGCAGCTATATAAAGATTTCTGGAAAAAAAGATAATGAATATAAATTATTTAGAACAGCACTCACAAACAAATACAATCTAAATCCATTAACATTTATAAATGAATGGTCAAAATTCGATTTACAAAATGAGGATGCACAACAGAACATCTGGGACTTAATATATGATTATTGTGCTTATTATGATTGTGGATATCCCTCAGATTTGAGAGATGAAGTTGAATATCTTCAGGATGATTTTCAAGGTGTAAATTTTCTATTTCCACAAGGAAAAAAGTTTGGACTAAATCACAATGTTAGACCTTTAAGATGGTGGAAGTACGGTAAAAAGAAAAAAGGAATTACAATCAGAACAATCATTGATTCAACAAAGATAAAAAGAGTTGTTGGTGACTTATCAGAGTTTGTAGTCGAGTTTGACGATCACATTATGACATGTGGAAAAAACTTCGAGGTTATATATCGATGAATCTTTTATAACTCTAACTGCTTAGAAAAGTTTACTAGCAAGAATGGTAACTCTTTTCGGTCTACCTCAGAAAAAACTGTATTTCTCAATTCAATACGCAAGCTCACAAAATAAAGAATATAGATAAGATTTGCTCTTACTTAAATACAAATGTTCCGTATTTTTCACCACCTTATTTAAGTCCTATTATATAAATATCGCTTGCAGCATATCTAAAGCCTCCGGTCCACGTACCTCCCCGACCACGATCCGGTTCGGCCGCATCCGCAATGATGCTCGAATCAAATCGCGAATCGCAACTTCTCCCTTTCCCTCCGTATTGGCGTTGCGCGTTTCTAAAGAGACTAAATTCGGAACCGTCCGAATTTGCAGTTCCGCCGCATCCTCAATCGTAATGACCCTTTCGTCTGCCGGAATGTATTGCGATAGCGCATTTAAAAACGTCGTCTTCCCCGAACCAGTTCCACCGCTAATGAACAAGTTATACTTCGCTTTAACAAGCATTTGCAGCAACGCCGCCGCCTCATCGGTCAGCGCTCCTATGCGGACACGATCACTCATCGTAAGCGGCTTGTCCGGAAATTTCCGAATCGTAACCGTAGGACCTTTTAACGCGATCGGAGATGACTCATTAACGACACGGTTCATTTGTGACACTATGGATTGAATAATATCTTCAAGTTTTTCTTTGTTTTCAAACGACATAGGAAGCAGTTCCATTTTCCCTTTCCGCTCGATAAATAACTCTTCATGGCTGTTGATCATAATTTCCGTAATGCTCGGGTCATCGACGAGTGGCTGCAACACGTCCAAGCCGCGAAAAGCATAAAAGATTCGCTGTACAATGTGCTCGATTTCGCTAGCCGTTAAATAATTCATTCCTGACTCCGCAAATAACGTAGTCTCGATGCGCCGCAGCAACTCGTCATCGTGCAAAGGATCGCCCCACTCCATGCTGTCGCGAACTTTTTGCCGCACAACTAAACTGAGTTGCTCAAGCGATGTCATAGCCACACCCACATTCCCCCTAGGCCATACCATGATGAATTCATGTTGCCGTCGACCTACCTTCGCCAGCGCGCATACCACCAAGCATAAGCTGTGTATCGGCCCAATCTGCCAGCGCAGTCTGATACACTGCTGAGCTGAACCATTGCTCTGGACGATGCACCTGTTTCCAATGCGGAATATACGGTAAAAAGCCGCAAATTGCTGCATCACCATGCTGCCACCGATTCATCATCGTCCCCATATACCGATTAACAATGAGCTTTAATCGAGTCATCCGCTGCCGGTAATGATCGCTGTGTTCTTGCTCCCAATGGTTGAAAAGTTGCAGCGTATTATGGAGATGAGCTAAATCATCATTTAGCAGCCACACAATGTGGTGTGCCATCTCCCAAGCGGCTTCCGCACGCACATGCCCCGCCCCTGAATCGATAATAATCACGTCATAACGATTGCTTTCCGCAAGCCAGCGAATAAGCCCACGCGTTAAGTCTGCGTCTACCATGTTCCACTCTGCTCTACTCGCAGGAGACACAAACGTATCTGCTCGCAGCAGCGGCAGCGACACGACAAACGATTCCGGAGCAAGCGCCTGCTGCTTATCTCCCTCCGCCTGCAAATCGAACTTTATTTTATACCCTTCACCCTGCTTCGCAGACGTCTTCAAATCTCGCTTCAAATAGTAGAGCAGCTGCGAAAAATGATTCGGAGCATGGTCATTAGCACGACCCATCTGCGGCAATAAGACATGAAATCCCGCATGCTCCTCCACACTTAATAAAAAAGTGCGCAGCCCTTTCTCTGCCGCATAACGTGCAAGCTGGCATGCTGCCGTCGTTTTTCCGCTGCCGCCGCACGCGGAAGCTACTGCAATGATAGAGCAACCAGTACGGGCTGCTGATTCGCTAGCCCCTCCCGCCCCGTCACCTGCTCTCTCTGCTTCCGACGGCGCACCGACGCGCTCTAACATCTTTTGCAATAAATGAGGCAGTGGTTGATACAGCAGCTCCGTACTACACTGAGGATGATTTCTATGCTTCATTGACACGATATCTGTACGCTCACCTAGCAACATAATGCTTAAATCTTGGACATCTTCCTCTTCAAGCGCATCTAGCACATCCCCCTGAGTGACAAGCAAAGCGATGCCTGGCTGTAATCGTAAATAATGCTGCAACGTGTCTACTTGCGAGAACACGCGCAACTGCAACTGATCGACATACTTAGACTGCTTCCAGTAAGCAGTCATGCTATCCAGCATCCGTTTATCATGCAGTGCGAGTACAACGTCCCGCTTATTCATCTCGATATGCCTCCTTAGCACGCCAAAAATACGCAAAAAAGCACCGCCATCAAGTCCATATCTAAAATAGATATAAACAATTGATGACGGTGCTTCCGTCCGATGTTTGTTTGAAGTTGAAGTTAATGTACCATAATTTTCTTATTGGTGCAAGACTCAACATATTATCAACCCACGATAAAACCCAATATTTTCATGTACAATCACCCCACTATTTACTAAAATAACAAAGTTACAAAAAAATAAAGGGTGTGTCAATCATGAGAATAGTCAACAAGTTGTTATGTTTGGTTACTATTTTAACGCTCTGCACCGTTTGTGTTTTCCCTCATTTTACAAATGCAGCAAGCAAAAATCCAGATAGCATAGTTGTGTTTGTAGATAACCGGCAATTAAAAGAAAAAGCACTGGTCATAAAAGGTGCAACTTTCATTCCTTATAATTCCATTTTTGAAGCAATGAATATTAGTGTGAGCTATGATTCCAAAAATAAGATTATTAAGGGTAAAAAAGTTGGCGAACTGTACGATTTCGTTCTCGATATCTATATGGATAGAGGCTCTGCTTCCGTAAATCGCAGTAAGGCTCCGTATCGTGCAAGTCAGGCTAACGAAACTGAATCGATTGACTATGCTGAAAATGGAAGACCATTTACAAAAAACGGGGTAACTTATATTCCTTTAAATGTTATGATCAAAGCTACGAATAGTAAAGTAAAGCACGATGTTCAAAAAGGGATTATGTACGTGGAATTAAAACAACAGAAATCAGACTTGACCCTAAAAGATGTATTGATTGATCATAATGAGAAAAATGTAATACTCGATGAAAACGCGAGAAAAGCTGCATACAAACCTGCTAGATATTCAGATACAGTATACTCCACTCACCGTAGCGACATTATTGTTGGTGATTTTATGTTGTTTGGTGAATTTTTATCTTATGGTAAATATTTAATACCTCATGGATACTTAGATATAAAAAACCAAAAAGGAGAATATTTAGCTTCTGGATATTTTATAAACGGAATAAAAAATGGAGAATTTAATATATTTTATAATTTATCGCGTAATAATGATAACGACCCCAACATTAAAGTAAATGTACTTCATAATAAAATGACTGGTCCTATGACCATTTTTCAAACATCGACTAATACTAAAGTAATTAATGTTACTGGAACCGATGAAAATGGCCAAAAAACGAGAATTCCGTTGAAGGTTGGACAAATGAATACTAAAGAGGTTCATAAGATTGAACCCGACGAGCATGGTAATTATAATATACCCGACGAGTTTAAGCCAAATGACTTGAGATTCCTGGAACAAGATTTTGTCATTTTCGAAGAAAATAAAAATTAATGATTTTATCAAAAACAGAGCCACAAGCTCTGTTTTTGCTTTTTTCGCATAAAATAATCCAAGATCCCCTTGTCACTTTCAAGAAAAAAAGCCATACTTTATTAATACTTTTTGTGATCTATACCAAATATTCAGGGAGAGACAACATGAAATACATACTTAACAACATCATATCCCGCTTTAAAAATGAGGCACGCCTCGTTCGTACTGTCTACTTGTCAACGACATTGCTATTAGCCTTCTCGTTGCTGCTTGGAGGGTGTGGCGCATCAGAAGAAAAGGAAACCACCGCTGGTCGTATTTCTGCAAAAGTCGTGAAAGTCGTAGACGGCGACACGCTGGACATTCAGCTCGAAAATGGGCAGTCAAATGAGCGCATCAGATTGCTGCTTGTCGATACACCGGAATCGGTACATCCGAAAAAACCGGTTCAGCCTTTTGGACGCGAAGCATCTGATTTTGCCAAGAAAAAGCTACAAAATCGCGATGTAGAGGTCGAATTCGACGTTTCTGAGCGGGATAAGTACGGCCGATTGCTGGCCTACATCTGGGTTGACGGCCAAATGTTTAACGAAGAGCTGCTGCGGGAAGGGTTTGCTCGTGTAGCCTATGTTTATCCGCCTAACGTAAAATACGTGGACCAATTTCGTGAGGTGCAGACTGAGGCGCGTAAAGCAGAGCGCGGCATTTGGAGCATCGAGAATTATGCTACGGAAAAGGGCTTCGATGACAGTCTACAGGCGAGCGACAAGCGCGATGCAAGTACAGCAAAGGGTTCAAGTAAATCAACACTTGTAAGCGAAGAAAATGAATCAAGCCAAGCGAATGACCAAAATGATGCCAACAGTTCGAGCAGTTCTGACAGTTCAGAAAGTTCGAACAATTCAAGCAATTCTGCTGAGACATGCCAAGATCCGAAGATTAAAGGCAACATTAATCGTGATGGCGAAAAAATATACCACACCACAGATAGTTCGCAATATAAACGGACAAAGGCGGAGCAAATGTTCTGTACAGAGCAGGCTGCAAAAGATGCTGGATTCCGTGCAGCCAAGTCTTAATATTTTGTAATTGGAATATATGCATAAGGAGGCCAACAATCTCCAATACTACCCCTGTCGTTAACGCAAAGGAGTGAATCTGATGCAGTACGTATGGGGGTTACTTGGAGTTGTTGGCCTTTTGGCGATCGCTTTTTTATTATCGGAAAATAAACGGCGTATTCGTTGGCGCACCGTATTAGGCGCATTGGCGATTCAACTGTTGTTCGGCTTCATCGTCCTGAAATGGACAGCGGGAAGAGAAGTACTTAACGCCATTTCTGGCGGCGTGTCTTCAATTATTAGCTATGCCAACGAAGGTGTAGCTTTTGTGTTTGGCAGTGCAATCCCTGCCGCAGGTCAAGGCTTCGTATTTGCCTTTCAGGTGCTAAGCGTAATCGTATTTTTCTCCGCATTAATTGCCGTCTTGTATCACTTGCACATTATGCAATGGATCATTCGCTTAATCGGAGGTGGTTTAAGCAGATTACTCGGCACGAGCAAGGCCGAATCGTTATCAGCGACGGCGAACATTTTTGTCGGCCAAATTGAGGCCCCGCTTGTCATCAAGCCATACTTGGACCGCATGACTCGATCCGAAATGTTTACCGTGATGGCTGGCGGCATGGCCTCGGTGTCCGGCTCCGTAATGGCCGGTTATGCCTTAATCGGCGTACCGCTTAATTACTTAATTGCAGCCAGCTTTATGGCTGCCCCCGCGGGACTGCTCGTGTCCAAGCTGCTTATTCCCGAGACCGAAATATCGGAAACGAGCAAAGAGGTAACGGTTCAGCAAGATGATACATCTGCCAACGTTATTGACGCTGCGGCGCGAGGTGCCGTTGACGGTGTCCAAATTGCAATTGCAGTCGCGGCCACCTTGATCGCATTTATCGGGCTAATTGCGCTCGTCAATGGCTTATTAGGCGGTGTGGGAAGCTGGTTCGGCATGCCGACGCTTTCCTTACAGGGCATTCTCGGCTTTTTATTTGCCCCGATTGCCTTTTTAATTGGCGTTCCTTGGTCTGAAACGATACTTGCAGGCAGCCTAATCGGACAAAAAATAATTATCAATGAGTTTGTCGCGTTCTCCGAACTCGTCAAAATCCAAAGTCAGCTAAGCGATCGATCCTTTATGATTGCCGCTTTTGCACTGTGCGGGTTCGCTAACCTCAGCTCGATCGCGATGCAGATCAGCGGCATTTCGGCCATTGCTCCCAATCGGCGCAGTATTATTACGGAGCTAGGCTTTCGCTCTGTGTTAGCTGGAACAATAGCCAATTTGCTAAGCGCATCCATTGCCGGAATGTTCTATTAACACTGAAAACAATACCCCCTATTGTATTCATCGGAATGTACCATCAAGGTATTGTCCAATGTCTACGCTAGGGGGTACTTTACATAAACGGTTGAAACTGATTACTTCGATTCAGGCCTTACCCATACGATTTGCGCAATGCGAATAATAAATAGATGATCGTCAATTTGGAGGACGATATGATCAAGCTTTACATCTTTGACCTTACCCTTCAATGGACCGCGCACCGTTTCAACAACCACAACCTTATCGGTAACGGATTGCAGCGTCTGAACGACATAAGGATCAATAGGATACACAACCTGCGACGGCACTTGCTCCTGTGTCACGCTTTCATCCACCTTCCTGCTCTAAAGTGGAACCCTCATTAACTATTAATCATCAATATGAGGACAGCGCGACATTTATGTTTATGTTCCTTATTAATATTCCTTATTTAATAACTAAATTTGGACAGCGTCGCCTTCAATTGCTGGGACACCTCTTCCAACTGATGCGACAAATCGACTAAACGGTTCGAAATACTCAACTGCTCCGTACTCAATGACGCCACCTCTTCAGAAGTCGCTGACGCTTCTTCGGCTACAGCACTTACATTACTCATCGCTTCCACTAAGATCGCTTGCGAATGATTTAACCGCTCAACCGATTCGGTCACATCGCTTAATTTCCCAACCATTCCGCCCATCTGCTCCGTAACGGCGCTAAAAATGCTATCCGTTTCTTTTACAGCCTCGGCTTGCAAGCTGAACATCGGAAACGCCTGCGCAAGGGCGTCTACCGTCTCCTTAATTTCGGCCTGAATACTAACCGTAATTTGCCCGACTACGTCAATCGATTGCCGCGATTGATCCGCCAAGCTACGAATTTCGTCCGCAACAACCATAAATCCTTTACCCGCGGCTCCCGCACGGGCCGCCTCAATCGTTGCGTTCAGGGACAAAATATTCGTCTGCTTCGTCATATTTTGCAGCAGCTCCAATATTTTGCGAATCGACTGCGTATTCTCATTCAGCTTATTCACTCTGTCTGACAAAGTACGCATCGTTTCTTCCGTCGTACTCGTACGCGTCAGCAAAGTAGTCATATTGCTCGCACCGAGTTCACTCGAGCGCGAAACCTCTTGTGCGGAATGATCCATTTGTTCATTTGCCGCTACAACCATCTGCATCTGCATCGCCATCTGATGCGTTAAGTCGTGACCACGCTCTGCTTCGACCGCCAAGCTGCTAGCACCTTTCGCAATTTCCTCCGTGGCAATTGCGATTTCTTTCGCTGACACCGCCGTACTACGAGACGCATCGGTCAGCGACACCGCCGTCTCCAATACGGATCGCGCACTTGCTTCCGTATGCTGCACAAGCGTTGTAATTTGCTCCATCATCGTATTAAAACCGTGTGCTAGCTCACCAATCTCATCCTTCGTCTTCACGGACGCCCGCACAGCCAAATTACCTTGCGCTCCCTCATTCATTAAGTCGCGCAACGTATGCAAGGGCTTCGCGATCATTCGCATCACAAACCAACCGATAACAGCTGCCAAGATCGCCGCCGCAATCATTAATATAAACGTGACTAACAAAATAAAGTCCGCATCTTTCACTAACTGCTTAACCGGTACCGTACCGACCAGCTCCCAATTGCTAGATTTCAAAGGATGGTACGCTAGCAATATTTGCTCATCTTGATCGGAGGTGACCGTTTTACTACCGGATAATAGCTCGCTGGATTCTTGCTCCTTTTTTGGAACAAGCCACTGCGGAGCTTCCTTCGTCAGCATCGCTTGGTCCAGTGTATATATGTATTGCCCTGTAGGATTCAAGACATGAACGGAAGATCCATCCCCTAATTGTATGCCTTTCAGTTCCTGAGCCAATGCATGCATACGAATTTCTAAAAATATAATATAGTGCGCTTTACCAGAAAGCAGATCGCGCAGAGGTCGAGCGATACCAAACGTTGGCGCATGAGACTGTTCAAGACCCGTTGGCATCGTATCGATCCATACAGCTTGTCCTTTGCTATTCTGCACTGCATCGAACCAAGGCTTGTCCGCAGCAGATTGCACACCACGCCGCATCCCAAGTGCAGAAAATTGCTGACGTTCGCCGTCAAGCGGAATTAAGTACACATTCTCAATTAAGTTGTTGCCCACGGAGTACGTTTGCAGTGTCTCTTGAATTTTTTCTATCAACTGCACTTTATCATAGGTGCCCTCTTTCACTTCGTCGAGCTTGTCCATACTTTCTGTGAGGTTTGGGTCTAGCATAATTTGCATCGTCAAGTTTGAAAATTGATTCAGCATTAAATCGAGTTTCTCAGCTGCTTGGATCATCGTTTGGTAACTGGATGTGGATACACGCTCTTTGATTGCATCACGGGATAACATGTACGAAATCGTTCCTACACTAAACACAAATAAGACGATACTGACGACAAAAATGATAAACAACTTGACGCCGACTGATTTCGAAGGTCGTTGCAACATACCAGATTTGGTAAGCGCTTTCCAAAAAGAACGTGCTTTATTTTTCATCTCTCTCCAGCTCCCTCATTGAAACATATAAAAATAGACACCGCGAACGCCAAGGCGTAAGCGGTGTCTTCACCACTAAGTCAGCGTAAGATCGAATGCTCGCACCATTTCAAGCTCACTTACCGTTACTTCACGGTAAAAATGAAAATCTTGATGCTCCTCCATTAATTTCTCACGTGCTATATCACGCAACTCTGCTTCCGTAATCGGCTCCTCAGAACCAATAACAAGCTGGTCAACGCGCTCTTTCTCCTGATAGTCGAAGTCCACTGTCTCACACGTTACATTAACAACGTGCACATAGCGTGATGGAAAATAACCGACATGTTTATATTCTTTATCTAATTGCACATATGGAATAGTCAAACTACTCACCTAACCCTTATCTATTAATATCGGCAAAACACTTCCGTTTCAGAAGAGCTATGAAGATAAATTGGGTCACGATTCAATGATTATTTTTATGTCTCTAAATCGGCCCTTATCTCAGGGTATGTTTCTCATTACCCTCACCGTTATTTTCATCGTTTTTTTGCTCGTCGTCAACCTCTTCAACAAGCACCGTAAACAGCGATCGCAAAGCTTCTCTATCTTTTTTGGCAACTAAGATGTAGGCAACATCCCCTGCTTCCATCTGCGTTGTACCATTTGGAGAAATCATGCATTCTCCACGCACAATAGCTGTGATAAGCGCATCTTGTGGCAGTTCTAATTGATGCAGCATATACTTTACAACGGCTGTCCCAGGTTCGACCGTCTTTTTAACCATTTCCATATTCGTTTTGCCGACCGAAATAAGTTCCATCGTATGCATAGGCTCTACCTTCCGCTCACCTACTAGCCCTAAGCGACGAGCCAACGGTGAAATGGTTGCCCCTTGCAACAATGCGGACGTTAACACCACGAAAAAGACGACATTGAAGAACATTTGCCCGCCTTCCAATCCAGCAATAAGCGGATACGTAGCCATAACGATCGGTACAGCACCACGAAGCCCCGACCAAGCAATCAGCGTTTTTTCTTTAAAGGTGAAATTACTTATTGCCAAGCTAATAAACACCCCTATTGGACGAGCGATAAACATAAGCAAAACGGACAACAGTAAGCCCTGCCAAGTAATTTCTAACAGTTGATTCGGGAATACGAGCAAGCCCAGCACGACAAACATCATAATTTGCATCATCCATGCGAAGCCTTCATTAAAGCGTACGATCGAGTAACGGTACGTAATATCTTTGTTTCCAATGACCATTCCCAATACATAGACCGCCAAAAAACCACTTCCATGCAACATTGCAGTGCTGCTATACGTAAATATCGCCGCGCCAACTGCTAACACGGGATAAAGTCCCGATGTATCTAATTGAATGCGATTTAGCACTTGTGTAAACAGCCAACCTAAGGCAAGCCCCATCGCTAAACCGAAGCCCATTTGCCAGAAAAATGCGAGTAACATATTGATCAAAGGCGTATCAGGCACTTTAATTAGTTCAATTAATGAAATCGTGAGGAAGACCGCCATCGGGTCATTCGTTCCTGACTCAGCTTCAAGCGTGGAGGTAAGTCTCTTTTTAATATTTTGACTTCCTAATACGGCGAATACCGCTGCCGCATCTGTAGAACCGACAATGGCTCCAATAAGTAAGCCTTCTAACAAAGATATGTCCAAAATATAGCTGGCACACACCCCGATAATTCCCGCCGTCAGTACAACGCCTACCGTTGCCAACGACAAGGCAGAGCCTAAGATGGGACGTATCTCTCGATAGTTCGTCTGCATACCGCCTTCGAACAATATAATAATTAGGGCGAGTACACCTAATAACTGCGTTAATTTAGCATTATCAAAATAAATAAGCGGATTAAGTGCCATACCTACCACAATAAATAGTACGAGTGAAGGCACATTAAAGCGATTAGAAAATTTAGCCCCAGCAACACCTATTAAAAGTAATGTTCCGAATAAAAGCATCATTGCATCTGTAGTCCACAAGATTGCATCTCCCCTTTATGTTTATTTCAGCCATTTCCCCCCATAATCGTCGATTTTCAAGCAAATTAACTATAAAATCGCATATAATCTCTGCTAATATCATTATAGCTTACTTTTTACCCTAAAATCAAAAAAAAACCGAACATTTTTAGTGTTCGGCTCGCTTATTAAGCTTGAATTTACTTATTTTCAGGTCCACTAATTGAAAATTTATCAAACCATTTAGGGAATAAATGAAATAGTAACTTCCCAGACATCGTCATTAAAAATGGCAAGTCGATTTCCCTAATATTTCTTTCAACTGCGAGCACAATTTTATTTGCGACATCAACAGGTTGTAACATCTTTGAGTTATTTTTTCGTTTTAAGCCCCCTGTTGGATCTGCTTGATCCACAAAGGCTGTATTAACAAACGTTGGATTAATAGCTGTAAAATGAATTCCTGTTCCTTGTAATTCTTGTCTCAAACTATTCGTCAATCCTAATAGAGCATGTTTGGAAGGCGAATATGCGGAAAATGTTCCTTGTCCAAACTTCCCTGCCATAGAGGCAACATTGACGATGTGTCCACTTTTGTTATGAATCATATGTGGTACCACGGCCTTAAGACAACGTACTGTACCAAAATAATTAACATCCATCATTTGTTCAAACGATTCCAATGGCAAATCCACAAAATGACCGCATTGAATAGTACCTGCATTATTTACAAGTACATCGATTCGACCATGATCGTGAATAACCTTTTGTATTACATCGTTAACTTCCGTGCCATTGGACACATCAAGGGGATAAAAAAAAGCATTTGGGCCTAACCGGTCTGCAAGGTCCTGCAATTTTTGAACAGAACGAGCTGTCATAATGACTTTCGCACCTTTATTCACCATTAAACGAGCTGCTTCCGCTCCTATTCCCGTTGAAGCGCCTGTAATCAACACGACTTTATTTTTCAGATCCATTCCTTTTACCTCTCTTAACTCCTAACTCTAGCAAGGCTTATCTACCCTATTAAAGCTAAGAAAATGAAATTCATACGAGCAAATTTTGAAGCTCTTCCTTACGAATGTAACCCGTAGCGAACATATGCTGGAGTACTTGATTAATGTATGTTTGATTAATGTCTGGCCAGTGCCATTGCAGCTGTGCTAATCGCTGCTTCGTAAAAGTAGAGTCTATGTTCACTTTTGAGCGATAGCGAGAATGGACGTCAACGTCAGAACCGTACCCCATCATAAATTGAAGCTCTTGATTGAACTGTTCATCTTCCTGATTCAGAGCCACAATCTGTTCAAAACGTTGCTGCTTCATGAGTTCCACTTTATAACCGTGTTCATCTAACATTTCGATAAATTGTTCCGTTTCAAGCGTCTTATCATTCGATAAGTGGAACACATAATGCTCGGCTGAATCTCCCCGCTGCGTGATGATGTTCAGCATAGCTTCACTGCATTTATCTACTGGTGTAAATTCTAGTCCGGTTGGGAATAGATCTGTGATCACACCGTATTTGATCATAAACTTTAATCGTTTCAAGAAACTGTTTTCGTTCATATTTTGTTGATGCTGACCGTCAGTATATCGGTTTGTTAAATTACCTATTCGATAAATGACTGCATCCGTACCTGTCGATACATAATCATATATTAATTTTTCAGCTAAAAATTTGGTTTCGATGTACACATTGCACAAATAGTCCTGTTTAATATAAAAGTCGTGTTCCGTAAATAACACATCTTCATCCTCATCGACTTGAAGACCGGACACACTTATGGTAGACGTATGATGAAACTTCTTATCATGCCCTACAAATTTCAATAGCTGCTCAACCGAACTCACATTGGCCAATGTAAACTCTTCTTGAGTTCCAAAATGTTTCGTTAACGCGGCTGCATGAATCACTTCAGTTACGGTAACTTTTAAATCGTTATAAACGGCTTCTGCCAAACCTAAATTGGGCTGACTTAAATCCCCGCATCGAACGCTGACACGTTGATTCAACCATGGAATAACATCGTCGTTTTTAAAATAATACTGCACTTTATTTACTAGTCTTTCCGTCACTTCTTGATCGGAATGACCACGGATAATGCACGTAATGGTGCAATCCGTTGTTCGTAATAATTGTTCTAACAGATGGGCCCCTAAATATCCTGTTGCGCCTGTTAGTAATAGATGACCGCTGTGATTAAATGGCTTGCTTATTTGCTCATCCGTCAGCCGTTTTTTAGGCGGTTTATTCCAAATCATCTCGTTGACTTGTTCGTCTGTACGAATTTCTGGCTGTTCACCACTTATTTTTGACGTAATAGCTGCGATCGTTTTTAAATCATAGTAGTCCTTAATCGTGACCTGTAGTCCTGCTCGAGTTAATTTCGGCAACGTCTCAATAATTTTTAATGAGTGTCCTCCGAGATCGAAAAAGCTATCTGTAATGCCTACTTTCTCTAGTCCAAGCGTTTCTTCCCATACGTTAGACATGATGATTTCAGCTGGTGTTTGAGGCGGTACGTATTCCGTTCCCATTTGCATACCACTTTCAGGAGCTGGCAATGACTTACGATCAACTTTTCCATTTGGCGTGAGCGGAATTTGGTCTAACTCCACAAAGTAAGTCGGTATCATATAACTAGGCAATTTCTCTGACAATGCAGCCTTAATTTCATGGATCGTATGCGACTGCTTGGCCACGTAATAGGCACATATCACTTTCTCACCATTTTTAACTTCGTGTGTAGCTACGGTTGCCTCTTGAACGCAATCTACACTTAACAGTGACGTCTCGACCTCACCTAATTCAATTCGGTATCCCCGAATTTTCACTTGGTGATCCATTCGGCCTAAAAATTCAATGTTACCATCAGGTAGCCAACGAGCTAAATCTCCTGTTCGATAGCAGCGCTCACCGTCTTTAAACAAACCATTCACAAACTTTTGAGCCGTAAGTTCAGGCTGATTTAAATATCCTCGCGCCACACCGTCTCCACCCACAATCAATTCCCCATACACACCAATTGGTTGTAAGTTCATACCTTGATCTACGATATAGGCAGTGGAATTCGAAATAGGGCGTCCAATAGGAGCCTTCTTCAGCTGCTCTCCATGGATCGGATACGTGGTTGAAAATGTTGTATTTTCTGTAGGCCCGTAACCATTAATCAAATTTATTGTAGGGTAATGAAGTATCAATTTATTAGCATGGGCTATAGATAGTTCTTCTCCGCCTACAATTAAGGTTTGTAAACGTTCAAATAACGTATGGTCTTGTTGTACGAGTTGGTTAAATAATGCTGTAGACAAAAACATCAAGTTGATATCGTTCGTATTTATTAATTGTTTTAACACCACTGCATTAATAATATTAGCGTGTTCCGTTAGGTGCAGCTGACCACCATTAAGCATGGCTCCCCATATTTCAAATGTAGAGGCATCGAACACGATAGAGCCTGTTTGTAAAATACGCACTTGATCGTTCAATGGAAGAGAATTTGTATTTTTGACTAATCGGACGACGTTGCGATGTTCGATCATAGCGCCTTTTGGTTTCCCTGTTGTACCTGATGTATAAATGACATAGGCCAAATCATTTGGTTGTGAAAGGTGTGGCAGGTTCGAACGATCTTCATGGTGAAAATGTTCACCCTCTAAAGTGATCACTTTGCCTTCATAACTTACTCGTTCTTGCAAATGATGTTGCAGTAATAATACATCCACATTAGAATCGTTTAAAATATAATGGATACGCTCTTGAGGATACTCAGGATCTATAGGTACGTATGCACCACCTGCTTTTAAAATCCCCAACATGCCAATCATCATTTCCAAAGAGCGCTCAACCATAATACCTACTAATTGATCAACTTTTACACCTTCCGCCCTTAACGCTCGAGCTACCTGATTGGATTTCTCATTTAACTCCTGATAAGTCAGCGTTTGACCCTCAAATGCTACAGCAATACGATCAGGTGTGCGCTGCACCTGCTCTTCAAACAATTGCTGGATCGTCTTATGTTGGGGATACGCTATTGTTGTATCATTAAACTCATTTAAAATGATTTGTTTCTCCTCTTCATGAATAAGGAAAAACGTTGATATTTTTTGCTGACTATTTCCAATGATATATCGCACAATATCGGACATATATTCAATCAATTTATTTATTTCATGTTCTTCGAATACACATGTACGGTAATCCAAATGAATATGTAACACATGTTCAGAAAGCTCTTCCTCTATTCGGATAAGTAAATCGTTGACTTCATGTCCACAAAAATGGTGCTGAGATGCTAGCTTTTTATCGTTTTGTGTTTGATCCGATTTTAAGAAGTTCATTACTCGGTATTCCATAATAATACTAAACAGTCGCTGCAACTCTATATTGTGATGTTCGACTCTTAAATCTTGAATTAATTGATTGTAGGGATATTTTTGATGCAGCATAATTTTAGATAAATTAAGGGAAACACGTTGTAAAAATGAACCGAATTGCTCTTCAGGATCGATAGCTATTCTAGCGGCAACTGTACTCGCATACATGCCCATTGTACCTTTTTCTTTTTTCGTCGACCGATTTGAATAAACAGCTCCAATTGCCATATCTTGCTCGTTCGACACTTTATGAATATACGTATATAACACAGACAAAAAGAAGGCATACACATTAATTTGCTGATCCTGGCAAAATTGTTTCAAATCTTGGTACAACCCACCCTTAATGGTAAAGCTTGCTCTGTTCGCAGCAGTACTTGAGAGGATAGGTTGATAGGCTTTAAATTCGATAAAAGCAGGCAGCGTGTCAAATGTGTTTATCCAGTAATTACGATCCTGTTGAAATCGATCAGAAAAACGATAATCTTGTTCCGCAGAAATATAATCGATATACGATTTGGGTTCATGACTTGCTACTGGATTATTGCTTAACAATTGAAAATAGTTTGAAGTAATTTGATTTGTGATAATTTCCAATGAAATTCCATCAGCTATAATGTGATGAATTTTTATGCAATATCCATATTGTTCATGATCCGTCTTAAACATTAAAAAGTGATACAACGCAGATTGAATTAACTGCATAGGCTTTAATTTGTGTTCATGCAGCCAATCATCCACATGGCGTTCATCGTTATTTGCACTAAAATCAATATAGTCAATGGTTTGATAGGAGTAGGTTTCAAAGTATTGCTTCATTTCATTTTGGTCATTGATCAACATGATTCTGAATGCATCATGCTGCTGCACAGCCAAGTTAATAGCTTGTTCCAACAAGTCTCTATGCAGTTGTCCTTCTATTTTTATTGCACCCGCCAGAATGCACACTGATGTATTCGGATACAACAACTCCGTATTCCAAATGCGCTGCTGTGCCTGAGTTAATGGATACAACTGAATATCGTCTAAACTCATTTTATTCACCCCTAACGGTTATAAACGGAAGAATCATTTTACACAAAAAACCAATTCTGCTTTCGCGGCAATTTCCTCATTATCGATCTTCGCAATCCCTTCAATAACGCCTGAATTGCTAGTCAATTTAACGATATTACAGTGATAATACAGCTGATCCCCGGGCACAATTGTTTTTAAGTATCTTATCTTTGCTGAGGTCATTAAAAAGGTCGAGTCACTGTTAATTTCCATGACCCGCTGCTCTTCATTTTTTTGACTCAACTTGATTAATAGTATCGTTGCTTGACCAAATCCTTCATTTATAAGCACACCTGGAAAAATAGCTTGTTTAGGAAAGTGTCCCGTTACAGCCCACTCATTTCCTGTAATATTTTTCACACAAGTAATCGATTTAAACTCTTCGTAATGCTCTACACGATCGACGAAAATAAATGGGTAGTCTTGTGGCAATAAACGTTTAATTTCATCAAAATAAACTTTCGCGGACATACGTGTTAACCTCCTCTAATTTTAGCTTACTGCCTTTACAAGAACGGAACTGATCCCTCCAAATAAATCATTTGCAGTTAAAAGTACAGTGCTAATAGAATCGGTTTCGTTAGAAGAACCGTTAACTAAGGCATGACTCGGAATCGCGTTATCTTTTATGGCGTGAATCGATGAAATAACTTGAAACAGTCCGCCCGCGCCGCTTGTTTCCCCAATTGTTTTTTTGATATCCAAGATCGGAACTTGCTTGAACTTTTCATTTATGGCCGTTAATTCGATATGATCCTGATCAACAAGTCCATTTGTACTTGTAATAACAAGATCAACCTCATGATTTGGAGCGGTACCGTTTTGAATCACGGTATCCATGCATCTCATAAACCCTTTAATTCGTGCTTCTTGATTAGCAACTGGTGCAAAACAAGAATACCAAGATGTAATTTCTCCTAATATATTTGCTTTACGCCGAATCGCATCTTCATACCGCTCTAACACAACAACTGCTGCGCCTTCACCCGGAATTAAACTCCCCTTTGGGCCAGCAGACAATAATCCGGCATGGTTGTAATACCAATGCACCTCATCATTCCACTCATCTGTACCGCCAACAACGACGAAATCCGCATTTTTCTTTCTGAGCATGCTAATACCATAACCAATCGCATCCAATCCTGCGCAAAATCCAGAAGAAATCGTCGTGTTGCATGCTCTTGATTGAATACGAATAGCTAGATGAGAGGCGGGTGCGTTAACAAGCCCATTGGGTACTTCCATAGGGCTTATATGTTTAGGACCCTCCGTTATTGTCGTTTGGTCGAATTGAGAACTTACTTTAAAACCACTGTAATTCGTGCTTATTACAATGCCTAATTGATCAGGGTCTACCGTGTTTAAATCGATAGACGCATTGCTTAAAGCTGCTAGTGAGGCAGCACATAAGAACAATGAAGAAGGTTGCATAAATTGCAATCCTTTTTTACCTAAAATATCAGCGGCTTGAAACTTATCTACCCTAACAACTGGAGGGGTCTCTGATGGATTCGAGTGTGTATGACGAGGTGGAAGATCCCCATTCCGAATAGAGGACCATAAAGCCTGATCGTCAACACCATGAGCTGAAACGGTCCCCATTCCTGTAACTACGATACGATCTTCTTGGTGATTCATTCCGTTACTCCTCTCAACACAATAGTGGAAATATTGCCTCCAAAAGCAAAGGAATTGCTAATTGCAACTTTGACTGGTTGATGAACCGCTTGGTTAGGTACAACATTTTTCACACAATCAGCATCGAGTTCGGATACGTTCATCGTTGGAGGAATAACAGAATGGCGAATAGCCAAGGTACAAGCCACTGCTTCAATTGCACTCGAGGCTCCCATCGTATGGCCTAGCATAGATTTAATCGAACTAACAGGAATTAAATCGGCTTGTTCCCCAAAAGTGGTGTAAACGGCCAGCGACTCACTCGAGTCATTTGCTTTCGTTCCAGTGCCATGGGCATTAATATAAGAGACCTCATTTCTCTCAATATCAGCATCTTCGATGGCTCTATTCATGGCAAGTACTGCACCTAATCCTTCAACATGAGGTGCAGTAAGATGGTACGCGTCACAAGCAAGGCCATATCCTACAAGTTCAGCATAAATGGTAGCACCACGTTCAATTGCTTTTTCCATATCTTCCAATACTAAACTAGCTGCCCCTTCACTTACGATCATCCCTTTTCGATCATTTGTAAATGGTTGGCATACTTCGGGTGCAATCGCTCCCAGACGATGAAATGCGGTATAGCAAAATCTAGACATGCCATCCGCTCCACCTACAACAGCTACATCTAGAACTCCTTCGTGGATCAAATCTATCCCCCGACTAATCGCATAATTACCAGATGCACAGGCAGTAGATATTGTTAGGCTGGGTCCTTCAAACCCTAATTCAGTAGAAACTGCATTTGCAACAGAAGCTAAGGGATAGTTAGCTACATATTCCGAACGCACTTTTTGTTCCCCGCTTAATTCAATATCATGGCTATTTTCCAAAATAGAGCTGTTACCAATTCCAGTGCCTATACATACACCAACCCGCTCGCTGGAATAATAATCGCTTGGTACCTGAGCATCATCCCATGCCATCCATGATGAAGCCACAGCTAATTGCGTTGTTCTCCCCAATACGTTAGGGTCTAACTGCCGAAAGAAGGAGGCTGGATCCATATCCAGCACTTCCCCTCCCTGATTAACACTGTATATTGAAGTGTCAAAAGATGTTATGGTTCTCGTACCAATCTCACCTGCAATTAATGCTTCCCAAAACTTATTAACTCCA
Organism: Paenibacillus sp. 481; assembly: GCF_021223605.1. Taxonomy (NCBI): domain Bacteria; kingdom Bacillati; phylum Bacillota; class Bacilli; order Caryophanales; family Paenibacillaceae; genus Paenibacillus; species Paenibacillus sp. 481. The sequence goes on along the minus strand of NZ_CP075175.1, from coordinate 3,389,576 downwards.
GATCCGATTGGGGAAAGAACACCAAGACCCGTAATTGCGATCCGTTTTTTCATTACTTTTCACCCGACGCGATTTCCTGTACCACAAGAACGGACTCATTTAAATCTGTAAAACGAGGGATGTAGCTTTCTGGAATTGAAATCTTGAATGCTTTTTCAATGCGAACGACAATTTCGATAACCATCATGGAATCAATATTCAATGTTTCGTTAAACGGATCGGTATCCTGAAATTCCGTAGTTTCTGCAATTTCCGCAACAATGGTTCTGATCACTTCTTTTGTATTCTCACTCGTCAAATTCGTAGTCATATTCGTTCCTCCATTTGAATGGTTTATGGTTTAAATCAGTATTCCGCCATCGACAGCAATCACACTACCTGTGATGTAATTGGACTGCAATAAAAAACAAATTGCATCTGCCACTTCCGAAGCCTCTCCAGCTCTGCCAAGCGGGATTTCGCCCAAAATTTTCGCTTTGCGATCGTCTGGGATGTCATTCCACATATCCGTAGCGATAAATCCTGGAGCCACTGCATTTACGGTAATCCCAAATTTGGAAACCTCTTTAGCTAACGATTTGATAAACCCGATTTGGCCAGCCTTGGTAGTAGAATAGTTGACTTGCCCTAATACACCCTTCATCGCACTTACTGAACTCACACACACGATCCGGCCGTATTTTTGTTTAATGAAATCAAACACCGAAGCTCTTGCATAATTAAATGTTCCTTTAAGATTCGTCTGGATCGTAACATCCCAATCTTCTTCGCTCATCATATAAAAAGGTTTATCTCTAGCAATTCCGGCATTTAGCACGACTCCATGCAATTGATTAAACCGCTCTTTCACTTGTGCAATCGTTTTTTGGGCTTGAGTAAAATCTTGCACATCTGCTTCTACCGCCAAAATGTTATTGCCTTGTCCAAGCTCTTCACAAATTTGTTCCGCGAGCACTCGATTACTTTGATATGTAAAAGCAACATTTGCTCCTCGTTCAATGAGCGCTTGAACAGTTGCTTTTCCAATTCCACGAGTGCCACCTGTAACCAAAAATGTTTGATCCGTAAACAATAAAATCCACCTCTATTGAGTTAATGTTGTCGCGGCTTGATGATGGTGCTGGTGAAGGTTATTTCAGTTGATAAACAAGTTCATTAATAGCAAGATGAGTTTCGTCTAAGTTAGTAAGTCGAGGAAGGTAATGTTCCGGTACAGTGATGTTGAATGCTTTCTCAATGCGTACAGCGATTTCAATGATCATCATGGAATCAACACCTAATCGCTCATTGAATTTTTCATCATTTTCATAATCATTAATTTCAGTAACGTCGGAAATAATGGTTCGCAGCGTTGCTTTCATAGTTTGTTCTGTCATGTCTCAAACTCCACTTCTAATTAGTTTGAATTGCTTTTTTTAATTTTCCGGAACGGATCAACTCAACCACTGCTTGAATATCATTGTCTAAGGGGCGATCGCGGTCTACAAAAGGAGTCACTTCTCTAATCATGTTGTAAATGACAGCGGTTTGTGGAGATGTCTTATCTGCACCACGCAAATCTAAAGCTTGGCAGAGTGCAATAAGATGAATAGCTGCTACATGTTGCGTTAATTCAACAATCGTACGCGCATCTCTTGATGCAATCGTACCCATACTTACTTTGTCTTGATTATGTGCCTCCGTAGATCTGGAAAACACACTGGCAGGATTAGTTAGCTTTAAAGCTTCAGCCGTTAAGGCAGAGCATGCAATTTGCATCCCTTTAAAACCATGATGTAAACCTAATTCATAATCATTCTCTTCATAATTTTGAATCAGATTTGGCGTTAAATTTTTATTGAATTTCTCGTCTACGACTAGCTGTAATTGTCGATCCAACAGGTCAGCAATATTCGCAACTGCTATTTTTAAGGAGTCCATAGCTTGCACCACATGTCCACCGTAAAAATTACCCCCGTTGTACACTTCGCGCGTTTCGATATCAAACACCGGATTATCATTCGTGGAGTTCACTTCGATTTCGAGCCAATTTTTAACCCATGATAATGTATCGTATAATACCCCTGTAACATGCGGCGCACAGCGGATGGAATAGCGATCCTGAATGCTTTGTGTTAATTGAACATACGTTTTGGATTCAATACTTTCATTCGTTTTAATAATTTGCGAATACTCTTTAGATAACTGGGAGCCTTCTAACATCAAATAAATATTTTGAGCACTCGTCATTTGACCGAAATGCGGTTTCTGCTCGTGTATAAAAGAGTAGAAATGACCTCGATTTCCAAGCAATGCTTCTGAAACCATCGCTGTACAAATATCAGCTACGAATGCAATTTCTTCAGCATCTTTGTAGGCTAGGCAAGCAAATGCAGACATAAACGAAGTTCCGTTTACTAGAGCGAGCCCTTCTTTTGCTTCCAATACTAATGGTTGCAGCCCTTCTACTTTCAGTACTTCTTTGATGTCGCGGGACTCACCTTTGTAAAGGACTTGTCCTTCTCCTGATAAGATAGCAGCCAAATAACTTAATGGAACTAAGTCTCCACTAGCTCCTACAGAGCCTCGCTCAGGTATAACAGGAGTAATTCCTCTTTCCATGTACTGAATAAGTTGATTAATGACATCTACTCGGACAGCTGAATTGCCTTTAATCAAACAATTTGTCCGTATTAACATCGTTGCTCTAGCAACACTTTCTTCGGAGTTAGGACCTACACCACAAGAGAGAAATCGAACTAAATTTCGTTGCAAATCAATTGTTTTTTGTGGTGAAATTTGTCTCATTACACTATCACCAAAACCAGTTGTAACACCGTAGATAGGCTGCTGCTGATTAATAATTTCGTGTTTTAACTCATTGCATTTCTCAATACGATCCAATGCCTCATCTGACACCGTAAACATAAAGGATTCATGTTCACCTTTGGCTACATTTACAATATCTTCAATCGTTAACTCATTTCCATTCAATACGATATCTTGCTTGTTTTTCTGTTGTGCATCTTGCTCGCTCACTAATACTTCATTCATGATTGATAACGCCCCCTCAAATGTGTACTTCTTTTCTCCGAATCTTACCCGTCGCCGTTTTTGGTAAAGAGTCTTTAATAACAATTTGCCGCGGAACTTTATAATCTGATAAATGAAGCTGGCAATATTTTAAGAGCTCAATTTCAGTGACCGACTCTTTTAATACAACAAACGCAACAGGTATTTCTCCTCTCGTCGTATCTGGAATACCAACGACGACTACCTCTAAGACAGCAGCATGTCTACTAAGCACTTCTTCAATCTCATACGCATTAACTTTTTTTCCATTTACATTGATGGTCGTTTTCACTCGCCCAACAATGTTCAATTCTTTATTTTGATCGAGATATCCCAGATCCCCAGTTCTCCACCAACCATCTTCCATGGCAAACTCGTTATCGTCTATCCCTTCTACTTGCAAATAACCTTTAGCCAGAGACTGGCTCTTTATTAACAATTCACTCACTACTTCACCGTGAAACTCTGAAACATCGCTAGAATCGAATTTCACATGCACGCCTGTGACAGGTTGTCCTAAATTAACGGCTTGACTGTCGAATAAATGGTTTTTCTGAATAGATATGGCACCCGCTTCTGATGAACCATAAATATTGTAGATAGGTAAATTCAATTGCTCTTTACAGTAATCAATGACTTCTTTGGTCAAAGGAGCTGTTGAAGAAAGTGCAAAACGAATCTGGTCTAACGGACGCTCAACATGCTTTACAATCATTTTATAATGCGCGGGTAAAGCCATTAAGATATTGCAATCACGCTTATACATTCTGTTCTCTAAGCTAGATGGAAGTACGTAAGCCCCAATAAAAGATACAGATGCTCCTCTTAAAAAAGTAGCAAAACATCCACAGATGGAACCAAAGGCATGATATACGGGAGCTGCACATAGCACCCGATCTTCTGACGTAATGCCAAGTGATATACCAATTTGTTCTCCATCTGCCATAACACTGCTCACCGTTTTGACAACTGCAGAAGGCACCTTAGTCGATCCCGATGTAAGGAGAACAAAATAAGTCTCATGATTAGGTGGATTTACATATTCATCCCAACATTGTGCATGTTTACCGATATCTTTTAACCAAAAAGTAGATCCAAAACATTCGAGTTGACTTGCTGATTCCGCTTGCCATTCAGGCTTATTATCTTCAGATAATTGAAAATGAGGTTTGTACAACGTCATTAGCTTGTTCATTTCTTCTTCTTTTAAGTTCGGATCTACTAGCATTACTGAAATGCCCAGATGACTTGCTGCTATAACAGCCGACCAGATTACCTCACTTTTGTTAATCGTAATAGCTAATGGTGTCGAACCATCCAAATTCAACTTTCTAAAGGCATCAACAAGTTTATCCACCTCCTTTATAAAATCTTGATAAGACACTTCTTCATTTTCCAGTAATATCGCCGGTGCCTGTGGATTCATTTCCATCAGTTGGTTCATGCGTTGATATAGCATAACAACCCCCCGCTCCTCGTATTTGATTCATTTCATTTGACTGCATCGTTATTACTAAATTCAAATCCCCTAAGCAAATATGAGGATTATGTAACACTTGTTTAATGGTCCGAGAAAAATGACCCGCTACTCTTTGTATACATGCAGCATCGTACACACCGGCATTGTATTGGAACTAAATCTGTATATCCTCACCGTTTATAACGGTAACATCGACATCATAATTGGCATCTGTTCATACAGGATGGAAGCTCCAAACGATCGAATATACCGTTGCTTGCTGATGCTCAGCCATTGGTCGTAAATCTTCATAGTCAAAAGTTAATTATTTATTTCCATAAATAAGCCACACAATGATGTCATTCCAATTGTTCACCAGACAAGTCTGTTAGGTTCATATCACTAGACGTAAAATTAATTTACTTATTTAATAAAGAAAACATAGCCTCATATTGAACTAAATTTGATTTATTCGTTCCATATATCAACCTTGCTTACTGCGAATTGGAACGCATCCTCACTTTTAAAAACACCTAGCATTCACCTTTTGTCTTCATACACTATTATATGTAAAATTTACTTTTGATTGGTTTATCGGTATCGAATATCGAATGTAGTTATAAAGTATCCTTGATGAAAACAAGCCGTAGATGTCCCGGATTAACGATAATGATTGTATTCATGAAGAAATACGCTCGTTATTCCTAGATTTACTGTGCTGTTCTCAAGTGTGTTACATGGATAGTTCTTCAGCTCAAGAATCGCATGAGAGGATTCTGTTGGTGCGTTTATGTGTGTTCTGTTGGATGTTTGTTATAGTAGCGCTCATCTGTCGTATTAAGGCGCTCTGAAGAAGTTCCTTGAAGTCGGTTGTTAATAAACTAGAGGCTGTTCTCAGAAGAAAATATGGGCTTCTATTCTCGGTTGAATAGTCGGTAGTAGGTAGTTGTAGTAGGTACTAATGTACTTTCTAAGGGATGAATTCAGAAAAATGCCGTAACGGTGGGTATACGCGTACATTCCACACCGCAGACAACCTCTAATATAACGAAAGCTTTAGTCGCGCAGATAGATGCCTTCACTAAGCGAACGTTAGACAAGCGCTATGTTTGTGATTACACTGATGTGAGCTATAATGCCGTAAGCGTGAGCCCGTCTCTAAAGAAGCTTCATATCTGGAGGCTGGTGCTCGTGAGGATGGATCTAAAGAAGTGTTAGCCTATACCATTGCTCCAACGGAATCCGCACAGTCTGGAACGAGCTATTACAGGATGTGAGAGCTTGTGGTACAGAAGAAGTTGTGCTCATTATTACTTACGGATTGAAAAGTATTGTAGCTGCAATAAAGAATGCATATCCTCAAGCCTAGTATCAATCGTGCTGCTTACATGTGCCATGTAATCTTGCTCATAAAGTAAATATTTCTGATCGGGCAAGCTTATGCGGCGCCTTTAAATCAGTCAATCGAGTAAATCTCCAACCCCTGTTCATCACCATAGATCCATACATTGTTCTACAGAGAAGGTTGTTTTCATTTACACATAATTCTTGATGATCCCAACACTACATAAAAAATACAAAAACAATTAAAACTTAAATAGTTTGATGAAGTTGAGTTGATAGTAATATATTTCACTACATCGTGTCAATTGTCAATTATTAAATTTTTTTGTAAGTTAGTGATACTTTATGCAATTAAATATTTTACACTGAACGACAATTATTTCATGTACTTTCCATGTACTTTTTATGTAATTTCGTAATTCTAAATATTTTCTAAAAAAAGAGAATGGATAGCGGATTTATAGATGCTTGTTATGAGAAAAAAATGTCGAATACTAGTGTATGCCTGAGCATTTGCCATAACAAAAAACAGATCACCCATTATCCGTACAATCTAGCCAGATAAGGGTGATCTGTTTTTTAACCTCATGATCAATCATCGTAAATAGTCAGCATGCATGTATGTTTTGGCGTTTATTTAAGAAGACGTAATCCGTTCAAAATAACGAGTATAGTACTCCCTTCATGCCCAACTACACCTAATGGAAGCGGAATTCCAAACAAGAAGTTAGTACCAATCAGCGATAAAATAATGATGCTCGCAAATATAATGTTCTGCTTTACGATCGCATGGGTTCTTCTGCCTAGCAAAATAGCATCTTTAATCCGATCCAAGTCGTCATTCATCAGGACAAGATCGGCTGTTTCCAAGGCGGCGTCGCTGCCTGCCGCCCCCATCGCAATGCCAACTGTAGCCGCGGCAAGGGCTGGCGCATCATTTACGCCATCGCCGACCATGGCAACGGCGCCGTACTGTTGCTTGAGCTGCTTTACAATACGCAGCTTATCTTCCGGCATGAGCTCTGCATACACGAGCTCAATGCCCGCTTCCTCCGCAATGGCATGGGCTGTCTGCTGCTGGTCACCTGTCAGCATCGCTGCCTGTATGCCAAGCCGCTTGAGCTGTTGAATAAGCGCTTTAGCCTGTCGGCGAATGCGATCCTGCAAAGCAATGAGACCTACGACTTCATCATTGCGCTGTACAAGCACGACTGTCTTGCCCTGCTGTTCCAAACGACGGATGTCATCCTGCACCGCCGTATTGTGTATGCAGGCGAGGTTCATGATGTACTTTGGCTTGCCGACGCGCCATTGCACGCCGTCTAGCCGAGCCTCAACCCCCATGCCCGTCAAGGCTTGGAAGTCGGATATGTGCGACAGCAATTTACGATGTGAAGCTGCGTCACAGCCTTGGGCTTGCATCCGCGCATCGCATCCTGTAGCGTACAGTTCGCTTGGCCTATCGACAACTTGCTCCCCAGTATACGAGGCGACACGCGCACGCTCTACATCGTTTCGCACGGTGTGCGATGACTTTGCGTGCGGTGGCTCCATGTACGACGAGCCCGTTTGCGGTGGCTCCGTGTGCGGCGGCATCATGTACGACGACTCCGTGTGCAGTGGCATCATGTACGACGACTCCGTATGCCGCGGCTCCGTGTGTGACGATTCAACTTGCCGCCTAACATTCAGCACAGCGTCCCTAGGCACATACGACGCTTCAACTTGCGACTCGCAGTGCTGTACAATCGCACGTGCAATCGGATGCGTCGACAGAGACTCCAATACAGCCGCTGCCTGCATAACTTGTTCCGCTGAATAGCCCTGATACACGGCAACATCGGTCACATCCGGCGTGCCTTGCGTTAGCGTCCCCGTCTTGTCGAACGCGACCACCTTCACACGTGACAAATGCTCCAAGTGCGCCCCGCCCTTGAACAGCACCCCTTTGCGGGCACTATTCGAGATCGCTGATAACGTCGCGGGCATAATCGAAGCGACAAGCGCACATGGTGACGCCACGACCAGAAACACCATCGCGCGATAGAACGATTCCTCCCAGCTTTGCCCGAGCACATACAGCGACACCATCACAAGCAGCACCGTGAACAAAATAATTGCCCGCGCATAAATACGCTCGAACTTTTCCACCACGCGCTGTGATTTGGGCGTCTCACTTTGCGCCTCTTGCACGAGCCGCACAATTTTAGCAAACATCGTGGACTCGCTCGATTTGGCCACACTCACATATAACACGCCTTGACCATTCATCGTTCCGGCAAACACATCATCCCCGACACTTTTGTCGACAGGTACACTTTCCCCTGTAATAGAAGCCTGATTAACAGCCGAACCGCCCTGCTCAATCACCCCATCAACCGGAATACGCTCAGCTGGTTTCACTAACACGATATCGCCCACTTGCAGTTGTTCGACAAGCACACGCTCTTCTATGCCATTCACAATACGTAAAGCATCCTCTGGCTTCAACTCCATTAAAGCCGAAATATCGCGCGAGCTGCGATTAATCGTAAACGTCTCCAAGGCCCCACTCAATGCAAAAATAAAAATAAGTACCGCACCTTCAGCCCAATAACCAATACTGGCAGCACCAGCAGCAGCTGCAATCATGAGTAAATTAACGTCCAAGTCACGCTCCTTCACGAGCGTGATAATGCCATCCTTCAATTTCAATGCGCCGCCGCAGACGTAGGACGCCACGTATAATGGAATGGCCCAACCCTCCGCTGCATATCCTGCAATCCACGCCAGCAGTAAAAATAAAGCACTTCCCGTTGCTCCCGCTGCTTCGCTGTATTTTTCCTTCCCTGCTGCCCACTGCTTCAAGTCCCGGAGCTTTGCAGCCCCATTTTTCATATTAAAAATAATCATCATTAATTTCCGCATAAACATCATCTCCTCTTTTCATTGAGAATGACAATCGTTTTTAGACCCCTAAAAATGCAACATGCTGTTCCCTATAGAAAGGAAACAGCATGGATAAGTTGAGAATGAGATCTATTTTCACCAAAGTCATTTTTTTTGAATTGAGGCAACTTTATAATAATGATTATAAATAAATAATTTGTTTTTGAAAATACGTATTCGCCCAAAAGACCATTTATTTTCAATCTTTTTTCAATTGCTTTCAGAAATAGACGCTTGCGCCCGTCTTTTCTTCTCCTGCCTTTCAGCGATGAAAAAGCCGACCACTGTCACAATGAGCAATACTCCCATCGCATAGAACAACATTTTCAAGCCCCATTGATTGTATATGTATGCGCCGATCAGACTTCCCGTCATCGTTGCACCTATGCTAAGCACTACAGACAGTGTCGCTTGACCACTGACACGAAACCGATCTGGAATGAGCTCCATCATATACTCCGCCAAGTAGACGAAAAATATCGCGATCGCAACGCCCTGCACAGCCTGCATAAATAAAATAATCGGCAGGGAATCCGTCATTCCGATAACGAACGCACGCACCGCCATAATGACCGCTGAGATTGCCAGCATCGGCAAAGGCTTAAACCGCTTGTTACTGCGGCCTAGATACAAGAACACGCCCACCTCGATTGCCGCGGGTAGCATCCAGCCAAGACCGATATCAAACGCTGTACCATTAACCTCCCGAATCAAAAAGCTGAAGTATTGGTCATTAAACACAAACGTCATCTGATAAATCAGCATAATGAAAGCAAATAAAATAAAACGTTTGGTCAGGACGTATTTCCATAACTCCCTCATTTGCACAGGTTCACGCTGAGCACCTTTTGGGTCAGACGCAACAGTTGCGTCAGTAGGTTCAGTGGCATCCGTAGCGGCAGACGTACCCGTCGAACCTTTACGATCATCCACCGATTGACGACGCGGATCACGAATCGGCAGCAACGCACAACATGTTAAGCCAACAAGCGCAATCGCGATCCAGCCCATCGAGCTGTTGCCAGGCAGTGCATCAAGTAGCCAGCCAATCAACAACGCGGCCACAGCAAACCCAGCCGCCCCAAACCCTCGAATGACGGCATAGGAATCTCCTAGTCGGCGTGCTGCCAGCATCGCCATACTATCCGTAAGCATCATCGCAGGAATCCACAAAAATTGAAACAAAAACACGAGCCCCATCACGATCCATGGATCGGAAGTTTGAAAAATAAAATACAACACGCCCATTAATAGGACGTACATCGAAATAAGCATCGGTTTCATGCTGCCGAACTTATCACTTATGTAACCGAACAAATAATTGGCGACCATACCGATAATCGGTAAGATCGCATTTTGCATCCCATACATCGCATCCGTATAACCGATGTCCTTGTAATAAAGCGGGAAAAAAGAAGAAAATAATGCAGCAGGCGTAAAGATCATAAACATGTAGCTATACAAATATTTAAGCTGTCGCTTGCGACTTCCATCGCCCAAAGACTCTGACGATAATGCTCCAGTTGTCAACACTGCCCACCACTCCTGTTGTATTTTTATAACTATCGACAGGCACTATCTTATTTTTTGCTTCTGTGAAATTGTAACATAAGTTGCGGGTGGGAACATGAAAAAAGAGCCCGCCTACGCGGACTCTTCCAACTTGAATCTATGTTGACTAGCTTGTTTCACCGACAGTCGTACCATCGCTAAAAATATTCGTTCTAGGTTCAAATTCAAACTTAATATTTTTAAATTCGGTCGTTTTTAATTTTTTATGATCATCCATAAATTGGTTCAACTCAAGGTGACCTGTCCATTGCTTGGATTGCTTGGATTGCTTGGACTTCACACCTTCGTCGTAATCCATATTCATCGACAAAATCTCTTCACCGAATACGTCATTAAACTTCGCCACACCTCTAAATGCTCGCACATCTTTATCCGCATTATTAGTGAACTTAAAATTAAATTGAATGCCATCGCTAAAACGCCACGCATTTGTATCTTTAGATATTACTTTTTTACCATCCAATGAGACCACGATCGTTTGTTCATAATTATTTATTTAAGAATCATTAGCCTCTTCTTTGTGTCATTCCGTCGCCAGCTCCTCTATCATTCGTGTCTCCCAATCCGTTTCATGACCCCCTACCGTGAAATCCACACGGTGAACCGTTCCCTGAAACGCAAATGGCGGCGTGTACAATGCACTAACGGACGAATAGCTGTCACGGCCAATATGAAGGAGTCCAGCGCCCGTGCCTAGCTGTGTTAGGCCGAGCAGTTTACCTTCTCCTATGAAGTGGTCATTAGCGTACCCTTTAATAAAGCCTGCCCCAGTTGCTGTTTCTGATTTGATGACTTGCAGCCGTAAATGAATCTTGCCAAGTGGCAGCTCTTCACATGAAATAAATGTAGACTGGGCCAACCCCGGCGTATGGATATGAAAAAACAAACGATTATGCTGGATATACAGCACATAGCCTCCAGCACGGGTGCCGAAAGCCGCGATCACACCGCCATCGTAAATCACGGTTCGTTCGACAATCGCTTCAATTTGAAAGGATTTGTCACGAATGTCGGGCGCTACTGTGCGAGCATATCCTACACGTGATGGATAATACGTCCGTCGAACTGGCCCTACCGTCTCTTTCCGTGCATTGCGCAAGCCTTTCAGCTTATTCGCTAACGAACGGCCATCCAGTGGCAGCACGCCATACCTTCCCGCTTCAATCCACCACAAATCAATAAGCTCTTGCAGCTTCTCTGGATGCGTTTCAGCCAAATCGTTTACTTCACTAAAATCGCTGTCCACATGATACAGCTCCCATTTGTCATCCTGAAAAGGGGTATCGGATTCATGAGCAGCTACCGCTTTCCACCCCTGATGCCAAATGCCGCGATTGCCTACCATTTCGTAATATTGAACTTGCTTCTCGGTAGGTGCATCCGCTTGTGCAAACGTATAGGCAAGGCTTACGCCATGAAGCGGCTCCTGACGCACGCCACGAATCGTTTCAGGCAGAGTGATGCCTGTTAATTCTAGTAAAGTCGGCACAATATCAACGACATGATGATATTGCTGCCGGATTCCTCCTCCGTCACGAATAAGCTGCGGATAATGAATGATTAGCGGGTCTTTGACCCCGCCTGCATGGACAAACGATTTGTACCAGCGCAGCGGGGTGTTTCCAACTTGCGCCCAGCCTGCTGGGTAATGATTGTTCGCGAGCGGTGTGCCGATCTCCTCGATTCGCGCTAGCTTGCTGTCGAGTGATTCCTTTACGCCATTCAGATTGTGCCAATTGGCTACTGCTCCTTCATCGCCCCCCATGGCACATGCGCCATTGTCAGACAAGAGTATAATAACGGTGTTGTCCCATTGCTCCACTTCCTGCAAGGCCGTGAACAAACGGCCAATCTGAACGTCCGTGTGTTCCAAAAATCCGGCAAATGCCTCCTGCAAGCGAGCAAACAATCGCTTCTCTTCCATAGAAAGCGAGGCCCACGCCTTAACATCAGGACTGCGTGGCGGGAGCTTAGCATCTGTCGGCACAATGCCTAATCGCTGTTGACGCTTGAACCAGTCAGCCCGTGTCTCGTCCCAGCCTTTGTCGTACTTGCCTTTGTATTTGTCTATGTAAGCTTGCGGTGCGTGATGCGGCGCGTGTGTAGCTCCATAAGCCAGATAGCAAAAAAACGGCTTATCTGGTGCCGCGGTTCGCTGCTCCCGAATATAAGCAATAGCCCGCTCCGTTAAATCCTCGGTTAAATGGTAACCGTCTTCTGGGAGCTGCGGCTGCTGTACCCTCCGATTTCCTTCTACCAAATCAGGATGCCATTGACTTGTAGCACCACCGAGAAAGCCGTAATACTGCTCGAAGCCCCGTCCCAACGGCCAATCATCAAATGGCCCTGCTTGGCTTTGACTCGCCCCAGGCGTTAAGTGCCACTTCCCTACCGCAAATGTGTTATACCCTTGCTCAACGAGTAGTTCACTTAAGAGCCCTGTTTCCTTGCTAACCTTGCCACGGCTATGATCAAATCCGCTATCGTACTCGGACACAAAAGCGACCCCCGTGGCATGCGGATTGCGTCCCGTTAACAGCGACGCACGCGTTGGCGAGCAAATCGCGGTTGTATGAAAGTTGTTATACCTTAGTCCGGATTGTGCCAAGCTATCGATATTGGGCGTTGCAATATCCGAACCGTAGCAGCCTAAATGCGAAAATCCTAGATCGTCGATCACGATTAAGACGATATTGGGTGCCCCTTGCGGCGCTCGAACCGGATCAGGCCAATGGGGGATCGACTCCTCAACAGTAATACCAATCACGGGCTGCTGATCCTTTATAAAAGAAGACGACTTCTGATGGCTCTGTTGGCTCTCGCTCATGCTTTCTTCACTCCTATTCGCTTTCATTACATGCTTAATCCGCACACCAAAATCCGATACCGCGATAGCCTTCATCAACACTCAAAGCGCTTAAAGCTTGCCCCTGAATACCTGCCCCTTCGTCACTCCGTATCGAGATAATGCCATACTACCGAACAAGCCAAGCAAACGATCCATCAAAAAGCCCATTAACCCCAGCGCAACAAGCCCTACGAATATCCAATCCGTCTTAAAATATAAGCGAGAATTCCATATTAAGTAGCCAACGCCCTCATTTGCTGCAACCATTTCAGCACCGATGATGGCCATATACGAAGTACTCATCGCAAGCCGCGCCCCGGTGAACATATGGGGCACCGTTGCAGGAATAATGACGTGCAGCAAGATTTGCCACTCCGAAGCGCCCATACTGCGCGCGGACCGAATCTTATCTTCTTCGACAGCTAGCACACCGGTCATCGTATTTAAAATGACGATAAACAACGTGGCGTAAATAATGAGTACAATTTTCGATTGTTCACCAATACCGAACCAAAGTAGAAATAAGGTAATAAACGCAAGCGGAGGAATAAAACGAATAAAATTTAAGACAGGCTCGGCCAACACGCGGACAACGGTCACCCTGCCCATCACAAGCCCAATCGGTATTGCCAGCGCAAGTCCGAGCAGCCAGCCTGTAAATACGCGGGCAAAGCTAACGTAAATGTAACGCAGCAGGGAACCGTCCTGCGACAGTTCTATTGCACCACGTAGCGTCTCGTAAGGACCAGGGAGAAAATCGGGGTTTGAACACCAAGAGGCAATTTGCCATATGACTAAGCTTATAATCCATGTGAGCAGCCCCGTGTTAAGCAGATTTTTGAATAGCGTCACTAGCTATCCCTCCTTTTCTACGCCCACCCTCGTTTGACTTCTTCTTCGAGTATTTGCTCGCGCGCTGCTTCAGGACCTCCATCTGGATTTTCATCAGGTCTTTTTTCAGGACTTTCTTCAGGTCTTTCTTCAGGTCTTTCTTCAGGTCTTTCTTCAGGTCTTTTTGCGGGCACCTCCTCAACTCCGTCCTCCCGTCCTTGCTCCAAATCATCAAAGTGCGATTGAATCGTGTGGTACCATTCATGAAAAGCAGGATCGCCAAGCTGCCGTGGATAGGACAGCGGAACTTCATAAATATCCGATATGCGCGAAGACGGCCCAACGGACATAATGCCGATTCGCTGCCCCAGCAGCAGCGCTTCGTGAATATCGTGAGTGACAAAGACGACGGTCTTGCTCGTCTGCTGCCAAATGCGAACCAACTCGCGCTGCATCGAACGCCTTGTCATCGCGTCCAGCGCACCGAACGGCTCATCCATTAACAGGATAGCCGGATCATTAGCAAGCACCCGCGCCAATTGAACGCGCTGCTTCATTCCACCGGACAACTCCTTCGGAAATTTGTTCTCATGTCCAGTTAACCCAACAAGCTGGATGTACCTATCCGACCGTTCGCGACGCTCGTCCTTCGGTACCTTTTTCATCCGTAATCCAAATTCCACATTTTCGCGCACCGTAAGCCAAGGAAACAGCGAGGCGTCTGCCTGCTGGAAGACGACCGCCCGATCACTTCCCGGCTTCGTAATTTCCTTGTGCCCGATCGCGAGACGGCCTTCTGACTTGGCTATAAAGCCCGCAATCATATTTAAGAGCGTCGACTTGCCGCAGCCGCTCGGGCCGAGCAGCACGAAAAATTCACCGCCTCGTACGACAAGATCGACGTCTTGAATAATGTAGTGCGGTTGCTTATTTGGCGAAGGAGAGGCATATGTCTTCTTTAACTTTTCAATGATAATCGGTTCCGGTTGACGGGCTAAGGTCATGCTCTAACATCCTTTCCATGTATATGGTAATTGAATGGTAATATCTAAGGCGAATAAGTTACGCTATGCGGCAGCACTCGCTTCAAGGGGTCAACATTAATTTTATCCTTGAGATTATATTTCACCTTGAGGAGTCCCCTTTTTTCCAGCCACGTCTTCATCGCTTGCAAATGGTCAAAATCTTCTTGGCTGAACCCAATGACATAGTTCACTTGATCGATATCTTTGAGCACACCATCCTTCGGCAGCTTTAGTTCCTTGAACGCCACATCAGCTGTCTCTTCTGGATGCTTAGGCACATAGGCAATAGATTCATTTAACGCCTGTAAAATGTGTCCCACTGCCTTCTCATGTTGCTTGACGAATGCTTGTTGCATCACGAAATAAGTCACAATTTTAATGTTAGCGTCCTTAGACGTGGCCAATACATGCACGCCGTCGAGCTTTTTAAATTTCTCTATTAATATCCCACCTGCCCACACTGCGTCCATTTGGCCTTTTTCCATAGCTACGATTGCCTCATCAGGTGACTGAAACGGCACGTAGACGATATCTTGCTCCGGAATACCTTGCTGCTCCAAATATTTGGCCCAAATGTATTCATACACCGTACCTTTAGCTACCCCAAGCCGCTTGCCGCGTAATTGAGTCGCTGATTGCACGTCGCCTTTTGCCAGCAGAACAGAACTAAAGCCAGAATCTTTTCGCGAACGCCCTAATGTGCTGACGACAGTCATATCTCCCTTCGCCAATGAATTCAACAAGGCGTAATCTGCCGCCGTGCCCGTCTCCGAGCGTCCAATCAGCATCGCATTCAACGTATCAATGCCGTAAGGAAAGTTATGAAATACAGGCTCTATACCGTATTTGCTAAATATCCCTTTTGCTTTTGCCATACGAAATTGCAACGCTCCTCCTCCTGCTGTGTCGAGTGCAAAATTCACGACTGTCGCTGGCGTGCCATCTACAGCTTGATTCGTTTCCGTTTTGTTCCCAAACGGTGAACAACCCGCGACACCTAACATGAAACAGAGTGCTACTACTAACATTCCAGTGTATCGCCAACGCACCTTTTGCATCCTGCCCCCTCCTTCTATTCAAATATAAAAAAGGCCCCTACGTTTATCCGGATTCGAAATAAACGAAGGAGCCTTTGGTTGACCAATCGGCACTTGTGGGATGAAGTTAATACGTTGCAACTATCATAATACCTATAATTCCCAGTTGTCAACATGGTTTTATTACCCAATTTTTATACTTTTCTTCTCTTAACTACTCAAGTAATATTCAAAGAACAGGAGAGTGATACTAGTGAGTTTGAAAAATCTATTTTTAAAGGTCTTTGTAGGTTCCATAGCTTTGTGTGTAGCTATTGCTGTCGTTCTATTTTTGATCAGCGATTTTAGTTATTCACAGCTAAAAATATTAGGTACGGCGTTCCTCGTATTTTTGTTTAGCTTTTTAGGTATTCCAATAGCAAAATTATTTGATGATAAGAAAAAGGCGGTAGGGTTAATTGGATTGATTTTGCTGGTCGTAACGTTGTGTTGGGACTTGCTATTTATTTGGGGATCGATGTCTTGGGACGATGAAATATGGGTTAAAGTTCTTATGATCATGAATGTGTGGTCGGTTTTAGGTTCGGTTGCATCGTTAATGTGGAATATTGGTTTTGGTCAGGGATACTCAAAATGGGTTAACTTTCTGACGTTAGGCATTATTGCTGTACTTACTATATCGTTAACGGTAATCGTTATAAATAATTTAAGTGCGAGTGATTTGAGTTATCGACTGCTGGCTGTATACGCCATCTTAATTGCCGCTGGTGTAGTTATTACGCCTATTTTAAAGAAAATGGAACTGAAAAATCATGTCGCGAACACAAATAACAAACTCCCGAGTGAAGATAAAAAAGACCAATAAATAAAGCGGCCATCTCCCGATTACGTGTCGGGAAATGGCCGCTGGTTCGTTAAGTGCGGTTATAAGTCGTTACAAGCATATCGGCCGGAGTGCCACGCTGTTACTGCTGCATCCCGTTATGCTTTGTTGTACGCTGTTGTGCGCTGTTGTAAGCTATTATTCTCTGTTGCGCTTAGCCTTCAAGCAGCAAAGATTCTGGATCTTCCAACAACTCTTTCACTTTCACGAGGAAGCTTACCGCTTCTGCGCCATCGACAATACGGTGATCGTAGGAAAGCGCGATGTACATCATCGGGCGATTTTCCATACGCTCTTGATCGATTGCGATCGGACGCCATTGGATTTTGTGCATGCCGAGAATACCGACTTGCGGTGCATTCAAGATCGGCGTGGACAGCAAGGAACCGAATACGCCACCGTTAGTAATCGTGAACGTGCCACCTTGCAAATCAGACAACGCTAGCGAGTTCGTGCGTGCTTTACCTGCAAGCGAGATAATTTCTTTCTCGATGCCAGCGAAGCCGAGACGGTCTGCGTCACGCACGACTGGTACGACAAGGCCTTCTTTCGCGGATACCGCGATACCGATGTCGTAATATTTTTTGACGAGCAGCTCGTCGCCATCGATTTCTGCGTTCAACAATGGGTATGCTTTCAACGCGCCGATGACTGCCTTCGTAAAGAAGGACATAAAGCCAAGGTTCACTTCGTTCTTCTCTTTGAACGCATCTTTGCGGCGTTTGCGAACGTCCATAATCGCCGTCATATCGACTTCGTTGAACGTTGTCAGCATCGCAGCTGTCTGCTGTGCCTCGACGAGACGCTTCGCGATCGTCTGGCGGCGGCGAGACATTTTCGTGCGCTCGACTGGCTTGCCATTTTCAGCGTCAGCAAATGCCGGGCTTGGCGCTGCTTGTGCTGGAGCCGCTTGTGCAGCCGGACGAGCAGCAGCTGGTGCTGTGTGTCCTTGGACGCGCGCTTGCACGTCGTCTGGATTAATGCGGCCGATCGGATCGCGCGTTTGCACGTCCTTCAGATCGATGCCTTGCTCGCGAGCAAGCTTGCGAGCGTGCGGTGTTGCGTGTACGCCATCAGCGCCGCCTTGCTCAGGTGCAGCCACAGCTTGCGGTGCTGGAGCAGCAGCCTGTGCTGCTGGTTGCTCAGCTGGTGCAGATGCTGGTACCGCTGCCGGTGCAGCAGACGCTGCTGGAGCGGACGCAGCTGCGCCGCCTGCCGAGATCAACGCGATAACAGAGCCTACTGCCACGTTGTCGCCTTCTTGCGCGAGAAGCTGGCTAATGACGCCGTCTTCGTCAGCACTAATTTCCAAGTTAACTTTATCCGTTTCCAATTCTGCCAACACATCGCCTGACTTTACTGCTTCGCCTTCACGAACGTGCCATTTATGCAACGTGCCTTCTGTAATGGATTCCCCTAGCTCAGGTACTTTAATTTCAGCCACGATGATTTCCTCCTTCAAGCCGGTCGGTTATTTATGATGCAGGTTCAATGCTTGTTCGATAATTTGGCGTTGCTCATAGCTGTGTACATCCGCATAACCGCTGGATGGGCTGGAGCGCTCAACGCGTCCTCTATAGCTCACTTCGGCACCTTTAGGCGCTACTGCGCGCAAACGGGATTCCATAAACGTCCACGAACCCATGTTCTTCGGCTCTTCTTGAACCCATACGATTTCTTTCACATTTTTGAAACGTGCGAATACTTCGGCAATTTCTTCAGCTGGGAACGGATAGAGCTGTTCCACGCGAATAATGTGCAGCCAGCTCCAATCCAACTCTGGTTGGCTGTCGATCTCCGCTTGCAATTCCAACGAAATCTTACCCGTACACAATACGATACGGTTTACTTTCGTCGGCTTGCTGCCAGTCAACGGCTCCTCCAAAATCGGTTTGAATGAGCCTTCCACAAACTCCGCAGCAGGTGAAGCACAGCGAGGGTTGCGCAGCAAGCTCTTCGGCGACATCACAATAAGCGGACGAGAAGCGTACGTTCCGCCAATTGATGCTTGATGACGAAGCAAGTGGAAATATTGCGCCGCGCTGGACAAGTACGCAACCGTCCAGTTGTTGTCAGCTGACAACTGCAAGAAGCGTTCTAAACGTGCGCTGGAATGCTCTGGTCCTTGACCTTCGTAACCGTGTGGTAGCAGCATAACCATATTCGAATATTGATGCCACTTCGCGCGACCAGATACGATGAATTGGTCAATAATTACTTGTGCTGTATTTACGAAGTCGCCGAATTGCGCTTCCCAAATGACGAGCGTTTCTGGCGAGAACACGTTATATCCGTATTCGAAGCCAAGTACAGCAGCTTCAGACAACGGGCTATTATGAATAGCAAACGATGCCTTG
Organism: Paenibacillus sp. 481; assembly: GCF_021223605.1. Taxonomy (NCBI): domain Bacteria; kingdom Bacillati; phylum Bacillota; class Bacilli; order Caryophanales; family Paenibacillaceae; genus Paenibacillus; species Paenibacillus sp. 481. The sequence continues at coordinate 3,370,241 of NZ_CP075175.1, read as the reverse complement.
GCTGTTGGCAAATGATGCATCGGACAGTGCGTATTATTGTTCGTATAGTCATGCAACATCAGATGACGATGTGCGAACGTTCCACGCTCAGAATCTTGACCGCTAATCCGGATAGGCTGTCCGTTCTCCAAAATCGTCGCGAATGCAAGCGCTTCTGCCGTTGCCCACTCCACTTTTTCACCTTCATCAAGTGCAGACTCACGACGTCTTAAAATACGCTCCAACTTCGGATAAATTTTGAAATCAGCTGGAAGGTTCAACAAGTTGCTGTTCGTTGCCTTGAGCTGCTCCAACGTAGCGACTTTTATTTTCTGGTTCGGAACATACTCATCTTGCGTCTTCGTCGTTTGATAGTAATATTCCTGATCCGTCATATCACGGACCTGATCATAAGCTCCCTGCAAAGTAGCATCTACTTCATCTTGCATGAGCTTTACGATTTCGTCTGTAACAACGCCTTCTTGTTTCAGCTTATCAATATACAAGAAGTAAACCGTCTTATGAGCGTGCACCTTCTCATACGTCTTCGGATTAGTTACAGTCGGATCATCCATCTCATTGTGACCATGACGGCGGTAGCCGATAAGGTCGATCAGGAAGTCCTTTTTAAACGTATCACGGTATTCAAAAGCCATCCGCGCTGCAGCGATACAAGCGTCTGGATCATCCGCATTCACATGAATGATCGGAATCTCATAACCTTTTGCCAAATCACTTGCATACAACGTCGAACGGGAATCTTCACTTTCAGTCGTAAAGCCGATGCGGTTGTTAACGATAAAATGAATCGTCCCGCCATTTTGGTAACCGCGCAGCTTGTTGAAGTTCAACGTCTCTGCCACGATGCCCTCACCAGGGAATGCTGCATCACCGTGCATGAGGATAGCTACTGCCTTCTGTGTATCTTGCACAGGGAAACCTGGTTGACTGCGATCTTCTTGAGCTGCACGAGCAAAGCCTTCAACGACAGGGTTAACGAACTCCAAATGGCTCGGGTTGTTAGCCAAGCTAATCGTTGTTTTGTACTCATTTTCCTCAAAATTACGGTCAGCACCTAAGTGATATTTCACGTCACCTGTCCAGCCAAAGTTAATGCCTGTAGAACCTTCGGAAAGGTTCTGATCTTTGTTCGGTGCATGCATGAACTCATTGAAAATAGCTGCATAAGGCTTGCCCAACACATGTGTAAGCACGTTGAGACGACCGCGGTGAGCCATTCCCATCAAAATATTGGATGTTCCTCGGCGTGCAAAGTCGCGCACGATTTCATCCAGCATCGGAACAAGTGCATCGTTACCTTCAATGGAGAAGCGCTTTGCACCGACAAACGTTTTGTGCAGGAACTTTTCAAAATGCTCGACTTCCATTAAGCGGCGCAGCAGTTCCAAACGCTCTTCCTTGGACAAGGAAACCGCAAAGTTTGCTTGCTCTGCCTTTTCACGCAGCCAACGCTTCTCGTTTACATCGTGAACGTGTCCGAAATCATAAGCGATTGAGCTTGTGTACGCTTGTTTCAAGCGTTGAATCGCATCCCAAGCTGTGCGTAGCTCAGCGGGATGATCACTCCACACGAGTGAAGCCGGCAAAGATTGCAGCCCTTCACGTGTTAGGCCGTATGCCTCTGGCTCGAAACGACGCGGATCAGGTTCCGCATTCACACCTAGCGGATCGATGTTAGCTGCCAAGTGTCCGTACATACGGATATGGTCAGCCAGCTTGGCCGCATTTACTGCTTGCATTAATGCTTCGCTGCTAAGTACATGGTTCATTCCTGAAACTACAGCTTGATTGGTTGCTTGTGAATCAGATGTATGTTCTGCACCGGAAACCTCCGGTGGTGGACCGTATTGTTCGAACCACTCCCGAAATCGCGCATCTACCGCATCTGGATTTACTAAATACTGCTCATATTGTTCATAAACATATCCCAGATTGGGACCGAAGTATCGCTCCCATGGCCCGTTCTTGTGTGACAATCCTGCCGTCATCGATCAGGACCTCCTTACGTTGTTTATACTGGATGGTTACAAGTTCATGTTCTAGTTGTGAATTTATTATGACGATTAAATTAAATGGAAACGTCTTCATTATACTAGAAGTCTCTCCACTTGAATCAAAAAGAGTGCGAAATAATAGATAGAAATTAAAGATGATATTCATCTCAAATTGAGATAGTTTTACATCTAAGGTGTTGAATCAAGGGGTTTTGGCCCAAATTCAAGGAACTGAGGGCGTAAAATGGAAGTTTATGATATCATTTGCGATGCAAAAATCATGATATAAGAAAATAGAGCCGATTATGCAGCCAGCTCTATAACCTTCATTTATCCCTTAATATTAAATTAATTTTATCTTTATACCTTTCCATCTTCGACAAACAACCAATAAAGCCGACATCTTTCACGGGCGCCCGATTGCAGATATGTGCTTAAATAATCTCGTTATGCGAACGATTTTCACCCATACTGTGCGGTTCAGAGAATTCTCTCGCATAGTAGCTGCGAGTCTTCTTCTTCTCAAATCTTAACCACCAACGCCAGCAGTTTCCTGTTCATGCTTCCACATTTGCTCTAATAGAATGGCGATCAAGGTACCGACAAGCAGCCCGTTGCTGCAAATATATTGCAGCGTGGAAGGAAGGTTCTGAAATACAGTTGCAGGCAAAAACATAAGTCCAATGCTCACTAACAACGTTATTCCTAAGATCGTTAATCGACGATGATCAAGCTGCTCCCGCAGCATGGACTGTAAGGCAATCCCTATGATTTGCACAAAAGTAGCTAACAGCGCAGCACTAGCAACCGGACCTGGAAGCAGCGCTAATCCATTGACAACTGACGGTATGAGCGCGATCACCGTTAATAATAGACAAGCGATAAGAAACGGACGAATCCGCTTGTGCCCCGTTAATTGCATAAATCCTGCCGACGCTGGCAGCGGAACAACCCCAATCGTTGAAAATAGGGCGGCTAATATATGCGAGATCCCCCCAGTCCAAATCCCTCGGCTTAATGCCGTTCTTTCAACTTTGGATACAACCGGAACAACTTGTCTTACTGCTGAAATCGCGGCAATGGTATTCGAAACGAGCAGAAACGTAAACAATAGGGCGGTGATCACGATCCCTAGATCGAATCGAGGCGCACCCCAAGCAAACACCTGTGGAAATGTCAGGATGGAAGTTGCTGCTGAAAATGTTGGTTCCACTTTTCCAAATAACGCAAACAGCCCCCAGCCCAAGCCGATTCCAATTAATACGGCGTAACTTTTAATCCACCCTCTTCCTTTAATGGAGAGAAAGATGACAAGCCCAAAAATAAACAGGGATAGGAGTGCGGCCACATAATCGGGTTGGGCGTTCGTTCCTTGTAGTCCGAGCATGCCCTTTAACAATACACCGCTCAATTGCAGGGCAAGAATGAACAAAAACGAGCCCGCTACTAACGGGGTAAACAAAAATTGAAGCCGATAGACGAGCCCTGTCGCTCCTAATACGAAGAGAAACAGACCTGCTACGATTAGACCACCCTCTAAAATTTGCAAGGTATGCATATAATCTTGTCCTTGAATCAAGGCTAAATTCCCTAATATGACAAATATGCTTACCCATGATCCCGCAGGTCCATCCGCAATCGGATATTTATGCCCCAACCACCCCTGAATAAATGAACTGATTCCGACCACAAAAAATGTCCGCTGCATGAGAGTCGAGATTTGTTCCAACGACAATTGAAAAATACCACCAATTACAATCGGAAGAGCTACAGCATTAGCTAGCAAAAAAACAAACCACTGAACAGTGCTGAGACTATCGTTAACATACTTGTTCTTCATTTCAACTCACCTTTGCAAAAAGAAAGCCACCTTCCGATGGAAAATCGTAAAAAGGTGGCTTCCCTATTCATGGATTATGCTACAAATCGTCCTTGATCGATTACCATTTACGGTATGGCAAAAACTTTCCGTTCATCGTCAGAATGATGCGATCGCCGTTCGGATCTTCTTGCTTTTGCACGTCGAATTGGAAATCGATTGCGCTCATGATACCTTCGCCAAGCTTCTCCAAAATAAGCTCTCTAACCGTTGGACCGTATACGAGCAGCATTTCGTATAAACGGTACAAGCCTGGATCTGAAGGCGGCATGTCAATCACATCGCCACGGTGTGGAATTTGTGTGAGCGCTTGTACTACTTTTTCATCGAGTTCGAGCAATTTGCCCATTTTATCTGCTTCTTCACGAGTCATTGTCGCTTGACCCAGCAATGCCGTTACAACCCAGCTCTCCGAATGCTCGCTTTCTTTCGCGATTTCACTCCAAGTTAATCCTTTTGCAAATTTAGCTTCCAAAATGTGTTGTGTCGCTTCTTTTCTATTCATGTTTCATTGCTCCCTTTGGTTTAGTATAATGAATATCGCTTATTGCTTAAGTTGAGCTGGCGCTTGTTCATATCCGTTTACAATCAGATCCAGCTTGCCTGTATCTGGCGCAATCGCCAGGCCGTGAACCGCAACCTCTTTCGGAATGAGCGGATGATTCCGCACTAATTCAATGTTCCCTTTAATCGAATCCACGACATTCGTAAAGCCGAACAACCATTTATGCAGGTCGATGCCTGCATATTCAAGTGAAGATAGAATTTCTGGTGTCGCCACTCCCCGATCCATGATTTTTTGCAAGGTTCCTTCCGGATTGCTCTGGCTCATCCCACAATTGTGGTGACCGATGATATAAATTTCTTCCGCATTCAGTTCGTAGACAGCCGTTACGATACTACGCATAATGCTGCCAAATGCATGCGTAATCGTCCCACCTGCTGTTTTGATGATTTTGGCATCACCATTTTGTATGTTTAGAGCTTTAGGTAGCAGCTCAATAAGCCGAGCATCCATGCACGTTACGACAACCATGCGCTTTTTAGGGAATTTCGTTCCCTCGTAGGGTAGATACTCTTTTTCTTCTACAAACTGATCGTTGTACTCCAAAATTTCTTGTAAGAGCATTCTTGGTGCCTCCTTTGAAGTGTTGTAGAGTTATCACTGTTTCAATGGCTACTAACTAGTGAATCAGGATATAACTAAGTATAGATATTCGTGGCTGCAAGCTAAATAAGTTGGCGAAACGCTTTACGTCCGTTTGCTTTCACGATGAAAGGATTGATATTTATTTTTGATCATATCGATTTTGAGATACTAGCTTTACTCAAAGAAAACTCCAGAATCCAGTGGAAAGACATCGGCCAACAGATACATATGACGGGCCAAGCAGTCGGAAATCGCATTAGGCGGTTAGAAGATATGGGAATTATCGAGCAATATACGATCGTTACGAATAAAGCGAAGCTAGGACTACCTATAACGGCTTTTATTACATTATTTGTGGAATCAGCCAATCATACCTCTTTCCACAAGTTCGTGATGGCGGAGGATGCCGTTACCGAAGTGCATCGGATTAGTGGAGAAGGATGCTATGTATTAACTGGACATTTTGCTGCTAATGAGGATCTTGAAGTATTTCTCGCTCATCTACTGAAACATGGAAATTATCGAGTGAATCTATCGATCGGGAAAATAAAATCCTAATTCATGATCCTCTAACATCTGCATAGAATTATTTTTGGAGGTGTTAGAATGAAAATGTTAAGCAAAGCATTATTATCCACCGTATTAGCTTTCGGTCTCCTGTCAGGCTCCGTAGGCGCTGAATCCTTGAGTCAACAATCAGTTGATACGCAGGCAACAATCATTAATCCCATTTATAAGATGAGAGTCGGCTGGTCTAAGGGGATAGGCACGAAGGGCTCAAGAGTGGTGCTTGTTAGCGGCCATGGTATAGTCAGTGTGAATCAATACGGAATGGTAACTGCTTTGAGAGCTGGTACTGCTACGGTTTATAATTATGCAGCCGACGGTAATCTATATATTAATTATTTTGAAATTAGAAATTAAGTTGGGCATTTTATCTAGAAGCGTTTTAAGAAAAAATAGACCGTTTCCGTTAATAAGGAACGCGGTCTATTTCTTTTTTTGAAAATATATTTTTAACGAGTTGCCACCCAACCATCAACCTTAACTGGAAAATAAGCATAAGTAATGTACAATGCAGCGTATGTTCCAGGGTCTAGTGTGACGTTCCTAAAAAGATAACTCCCTCTAACATGAGTAGCATAGTCGAAGCCACTCTCCCCACAATTAATTACGAGGTAAATAGTCTGACCTGGCTCAAAAAAATATAAGAAAGTACGCGTGAATGAAGCAGCTTTTTCTTTTTGAATCCAATTGAAATGAACACCATAAGGAGAGTTAATTTATAGGTATTTTTTGGAATTCATGTTCCTCAAACAACCGCATATATTTTCACAACTGGAGGTGTTTAAAATGAAAATGTTAAGTAAAGCCATATTATCCACTGTATTAGCTTTCGGTCTTCTGTCAGGCTCGGTTGGCGCCGAATCCTTGAATCAGCAATCAGTTGAAACCCAAGCAACAATCATTAATCCGATTACAAAATTAAGAGTCGGCTGGTCTAAGTGGTTTGGCATGCAGGGCTCAAGAGTGGTACTTGTTAGCGGCCATGGTGTAGTTAGTCTAGACCAATATGGGAAGGCCACCGCGTTGAAACCTGGTAATGCTACGGTTTATAATTATGCAGCAGATGGAAATTTATACGTCAATTATATCGTAGTTACCTATTTCTAATCCGATTCGCAATGAAGCCGCTGATGATTTCAGCGGCTTCATAACGTCTATTTATAAGCTTGAATAAACCTCAGCGCACATTCGCTGTGATACTCGGCGAGATCTTTTGCAAACTGCTGATCCGGAAAGCCTCTATGCAGTAGCTTCAAACCACCCGATGTTAGCGCGATATGATGGTGCAACCGATAAAATAACATCCTATCGCGATCGAGATGATCATTTTTGAGATAACGATAATGATCCCCGAACCGAAACTCCAAAAAGCTGTGTTCATGCTCAATATCAAAGAACTGCGCCCCTTCAATATCGATAAAATACGGTTCCAATTGATCCGTCACGAGCACATGATCAGGCCCAAGCTCCCCATGTATAAAACCATAGCGACTTCTAGGCTCAAGCCTTGCTTCCATCTCATATAACGTATCAAGCAGCTTGCTTTGATTGGCCCCGATGCTTGCAATGTGTTGCGAGGCATAGGCTAACTGGGCTGGTGCATTTTCCATTTGCGAGTGATAGCATTTTCCCGTGTTCGTTGCGTTATGATTCAACTTGCCATATCTATCACTTTCGTTGCCATGCATAACCGTGAGCATATCTCCTAACCGCTGAAACACTTTATCTTGAACATGTGCATCAGGATGATCGAAATAGACTTCCGCCTTTTGCCCTTCTACATATTCAACGAGCGCATAATCAAAGGGATAACGGTTTCTTTCCTTATTCAAATCATAAAGAGCAGGCGTTTGCAGCCCTCGTTCTATTAAAAATTGATTGTTCCGTTCAAATAAATGACTCCCGTAAGATTGTTCATTAATATCACGGTTTGCTATTTCTTCTTGAAAATAATTCATCGTCAGATCCCATACATACAGAACGCAGGAGAACCCATTGCTACAATCTATTTTGTAGACAACCTTTTGGGCACCGCCATGCATTTTCGTTACATTCGCGACGAAATAACCCGTTCCCAATACTTTTTCCACATAATCCTGTAAATCAGCTTGCTTGAGGTGGCAAAAAAGTTCCACGCATCAACACTCCGTTTCTTCTCTTTTTGCCGGCTACCTAACTTTATTAAAAATCCCAACAAAAGTATAGACTGTTTCTTTACGCTCTGTTATGATGTTGAATAGGGTCTCGATAAAAAAAGTTATCCACAGACAAGCACAAAGCCTTTGGAGGTCATTCCAAAGGCTTTTTTTTGATGCTTAGCTTAATTGATTACACATAATCAAAGTGATAAAGAAACGTAAATAGCCCTGATCACATTGATGAGCACACTAGAATTAGAAATTAGTCTTAAATGTTGTACTTAAATCCCCGCCCATACATCCTTCGCATAGCGCCCCTCATCTTGCAGCCGCTCCAACCAAGCTGCCGACTGTTGCGCATTTGCCCCATGAACCTGTTCATACGCTCGCTTCAGCGTCGCTTCTACATCTGGCGCCATCTTGCTGCCGTCACCGCATATATACAAGTGCCCACCTTGATCAAGCATGTGAATCAACAGCTCTCCATCCTGCTCCATAAGATGCTGCACATACGTCTTCGGCTTGCCCTCCACACGAGAAAGCGCAGTATGCAGCGTTACGATATCGTCGCGCTCATACTGCGCCAGCTCGTCACGATAAATATAATCGCACTCGCTGCGGCAACCGAAGTACAAATGAGCAGGGCCAAGCTGCCCCCCATCCTGCTGCATGACGCGCCGTGCCTGTAGGAAGCCGCGGAACGGAGCCACGCCTGTACCCGGTCCGACCATAATAATCGGCGTCGCCGTATCTTGCGGCAGCTGGAAATCCGATTCCGGCGTGCGCACGAAAAGCACAATCGAATCTCCGCTCTGCCGCTCCGCCAAATAGTTCGAAGCTACGCCGCGATATTCCCCTTCGCCGCTCCATGCAGGGCCACGTACAACGCCAACCGTAATGCTAGCCTGATCCGGACGGACACGAGGGGAGCTGGAAATCGAATAGTACCTTGCCTTCAACGGCGGCAGCAACTCGATAAATCGTTCGAATGGAAGCTCACAAGCTTCGTAACGTTCCAGCAGCTCCAACATGGTCACCCGCTTCTTTTGCACGTGGGCCTTATAGGCATCTTCCTCCAATAAAGCCTCCAATTCTCGCTTGTGCGGCGGACAGACCGTATATGAAGCAAGCTCACGCAATTGGGCACGACTCGCCGCCTCTTGCAGCTCGACACTGTGACTCAACAATTCAAATAAGCTGACGGGCCGCTCCAAAGGTAGATGTGCCGCGCTTCTACCTGTGCCACTTAAAATGAGTTGATCGCTGCCGTTGAGTCGGTAACGACGCAGCACTCGCTTAACCACATCCTGCCGATTAAGAGGCAGCACACCGATGTGGTCCCCTTCGCTGTAGCTGACTCCTTCGGGGAGCGCAATTTCTAGATGGCGAGTGCTACGACCACTATCTGAGCTTTGCAGCTCACGGTTCTCCACAATCTTGGCATTGATCGCTTCGTATGATTGTGCCAATGGACTACCAACGATGCTGCTTACGAATTGAACGGTTAGATTGCTCGTTTCCTTAACGGCATCTTCATTCACTTGTAAGCCAAGCTCTGCCATGACATCTTGCCAGAGCTGCCCGCGCCATTGCTCGATCTGAATCTCAAAATCGCCGCTCGCATCCCCGCAGCCGAGCTTCGTAAGACGTGTCGCCCCCTTAGCTGCAAGCTGCTCATCAATAAAGCGCGGCACCTCTTGGTACGTGGATGCCCAGTTATGATCCCCGCAGCCGAAGACTGCATAGCGCACGCCTTCACATTCGGAGGCATCTGCTCCCTGAAGCCACTCGACAAACTCGCGTGCATTGCTTGGTGGCTTGCCATTATAGGAGGCAGATATAATGAGAACAACGCCTTCCTTCGGGAGCTTGGCGGCCCAAACATTCAGTGGCGCGACCTCCGTCTTGAACCCTTGATAACGAGCCATATCCGCTAATTCCCGTGCTATTCCTTCTGCTGTCCCCAGATTGGAACCGTAGAGAATGAGCAGCGGCGTATGATGAGCATCCACTCGACTCGTGGAAACTAGAGCATCTTTAGGCGCAGGAGAAGCCGAATCAGAAGCCACACCAGAGGCTGATGCAGCACCGTCGGCTGGCGCAACGATCAGCCCATGCTTACTCCGCGAACGAACACGCATCGTGAAACCGTCCGGCTTCAAGGTCAACGTTTCCTTTACTTTTAACTGATAATTCGTATGGTCAATAATCTCAAAATGCTTCAACACCATCCCTAGCACGAGAACAGCTTCTTGGATCGCGAACTGCTGACCGATACAAGCACGCTGTCCATTACCGAACGGCTTAAACGCATGATGCGGTACTTGGCTGATATCTTCGAACCGCTCAGGGCGAAACGCTTCAACATCCTCTCCCCACACGGCTTGATCACGATGAAGCACCGGAACTAACACATTGACACTATCCCCTTGCTTCATCGGGTATTGTCCCGCCAACATCGTGTCTTCCTTCGCGTAGAGGGCAAATGCAGGAGCCGTCGGCCATAGACGCAGCGATTCGTTCAGAATCATACGTATGTAGGTAAGCTCACGTACTTGGTTATACGTAGGTATCGCATCTGTGAGGACACGATCCACTTCTTCATAGGCTTTGTTCAACTTGTCAGGATGTTTTAGTAAATAATACAGCGCAAACGACAGCAATCCACTCGTCGTTTCATGTCCAGCAATGAGAAACGTAATAATCTGATAACGAATATTTTCGTCGTCCAGCCCTTCACCCGTATCCGGGTCTTTGCCATTCAACATATGAGATAGTAGATCATCGCCGTCACTGCCCGACTGCCCTTGTGCTCTCCGCTCGGCAATGATCTTGTCTACGAGTGAGAACATCGCTTGAATATCATGTTGATACTGGCGTTTCGTAATGACCATCAGCTTATCTTGGATGCCCAGTCGCTGCAATTGACTCATCGCTTCATCTAATGCGCGTGTCATGCTCGTAATGAACGGATGAGATTGTTCGCGATAAAAGCTGTTGAAGCGGTAATTGAAACCGCATAACCCGATCGTATCCAACGTTAAACGCGTCATATCCTCCGCCACGTCGATACTTTCATCCGGATTCAAGCGCATCCATTTCTGAACAAGCTGCACAGCAATGTCGACCATCATCTCATGATAGCCGCGCATCGCCAACTGGCTGAAGCTGGGCAGTAAAATATGGTGCGCCCTCTGCCAATTCGGTTCCTGAGTCGCACTCGTGAACAAGCCGTCTCCGGTAAAGGCACTTACTTTTTGCAGCGGCGCCCATATTCGTTTATCAAACCGCAACTCATCGCAAGCATCTTCCACCAATTGATGACCTGAAATGTAAACTTCCTTTCTTCCTCCTGGCAATTCCAAGCGAAATATAGGCCCGTATTCCTCCGCTAATCGCATCAAGGACTGCACAGGTGCTTCGAGATTAAGTTGCGGCAAATTGCCCAATGGACCGAACGACTTCGGCTGTGGGATTGTAGGTTGTGACATGCGCTCAAACCCTTCCTATTCCTGAACAGATTCTAAGCTATAGACGATTTCTTCATCCTTGTTACTATTTGAGAACAGGCACTAAAATATCCAATCACACACCGATTATTGAATGAGCGAGCTTGAGGGAATAAACGGGAACAGGTCTTTTGCGGTAATTGTAGAACTATGTTAGGAAAAAATAGAAGGGAGATTTATGACATGACATTTAGTGGTTATAGTGAAGAACTTCGCGGCCAAAAACAAGTGGAACTCCTCTTCGTTTGCATGTTTGGTACACCCGTTAAAAAACCAGAATTAGACTGGCTCATCCATAAATTTGGACTCGAATAACAAAAAAACCCATATACCAAGATGGGCTCTACAAATCTCATAGATTTATTAAGTTAATTTAACCAGCCAGCTCATAGACATTAGCCGTGACCACCTAATTTAAACGACAATAGACTATTGCTGTAGTCACAACAATCTAGGAGGTTGGTTATGGATTCAAATTACTTAAATCAACTTTGCAGGACCTGCATGAACAAATATGTTGGTATCCAAACCCATGACGGTAATAAGCATGATGGCTTCATCGCACACGTCGGTCAAGATCATGTCATACTTGCAATTCCTACCGATGAAATGATGAATCCGATGCAAGGTAGCTCCAGACAATTCGGATTTCATTCTGGCTTCTTTCCGAGACGCCGTTTTATTCAACGCCGTTTTCCCTTCCCGTTTATTGCGTCTTTGTTCTTACTTCCGTTCTTCTTCTAATAAATCGCGCGGGGTATGATTTATTCATATCCCTACATTTTCATTCCGGCCCTGTAATGTTCATTTTGTAGAGATATGTATGCATTCTAGGTTCATTCCGATTAACACACATGCACAATGTTTTTGATTGTAAAATTGCAAACTATAATGTCATTCAGGAGCCACCGAATTGTTCCTGAAATCCCCTCCTTGCGGAGTTTATTACAAATCTATCTAGCCAAGTTTGGAAATCACAAAACAATGAACGAGCAAGATCGAAATGGCACGGGCCTTCTGTCAAATACATGTATTCTTTCCTTGTGCTACATCATTCAGGTCGATGATGATATTATCCTCAATGATGCAGGCAACAATAATCCGTGAGGGATGATCGTATGGTTTGTTCCATTGAATGATGTCATCGATTGAGAAAATTTCAATCTCTCCCGTACATCCGACATTCGAAAATGGTCTAAAGCCGTTTGTGATAGATAAAAATTTAAAAAATCTTCGGGCAATGGAAAGTACGACTCAAGTATTCTGAAATAAACGATTTTAAACATACATAATGGACACAGAAAAGGAGCCTGACGACAATCATTGTTAGACTCCTTAATAGATCAATCCACTTGTGTTACTTATCATGTAGACCAAGTACTATTTTCCATTTAAATGAAATTATTACTTCACAATCTTTTATTCGCGATCTGCTCCCCAGTTTCAATGTTGGACAATCCACCTTTAGATATTTTAACCAATGATTCTAATTTAGCTAAAGACAGATTTGCTTTAAACCTGTATTGTTGCAGCAGTTCTCCCAAAGGTGTCGTTTCACGATTCACGTTATCACCTTCCCACAGATAAGTTCCAGATTAATACATTCAGTCGTTCTTACCATCAACCTACATACGTGTAAACCATATTTTGTTTAATTACGCTTATTTAGAGGAAAAAGGTTTTAGATGCAAATAATCAAAATGAGAACAAAAAAAAGTGTGCCTCTGTGCACACCTTCTAAGTTCGATATTATAAATCGCTTAAAATATTATGGCGCAGTAAAGAGAACTCGAACCTCCACGGGTATACACCCACTCCCCCCTCAAGATAGCGTGTCTACCATTTCACCACTACCGCTCAGAACCATAAGGCCGCCTATACATAGTAATTAAATATCACCCTCACTATTTCTCACGACAACCTCACCATTCGGATACTTGTACTTAATATACTCTCCGCCCCAATCACAAAGCACCTTCAACACCTCTTTCAACGACTCACCATATTCCGTAAGTGAATACTCAACTTTTGGCGGAACTTGATTGTATACTTTCCGCGAAATCAATCCATCTTGCTCAAGCTCTTTTAATTGTTCGGTCAGCATTTTTTGGGTGATCCCCGTTACCAACCGTTTTAATTCTCCTGTTCGAATGGGGCCTCTAGCTAAGTGATACAAAATATGCGCTTTCCATTTGCCCCCGATAACCTCTAAAACGACTTCTATTCGGTTGTTATATTGCTTCTCCATACGAATCCCTCTTCTTTTTTATAGGTACTTTTTCGTGCCTATCGTACAAAAAGGTGTCTATATCACAAAAAAGTGCGTACTTTTCATTATCTCCGTACTATAACATAATAAGTCTCGTAAGCAACTTATATGGAGTGAGCGCGAGAGGCTAACATCAAAATGACTCATCCATAATGAGTTCATTATCATTATACAAAATACATGTTGGAGGTATTTCAAATATGAAAATAGTTAATCGTAATGCAAATTTTTATGACGTAATCAAGGACCGCCGTTCGGTGCGCATGTTTGACCCTTCGTTCAAGATGTCTGACGAAGAAATCAAAGAAATTATTGCAGAAGCTATGCTTGCTCCGAGTGGAACGAACCTAAATCCTTGGCGTTTTATGGTCTTTACAGACCCAGCTCTTAAACAAAAGCTGCTTCCAATGGCTTTGGGACAACAGCAAGTAGCTGATGCATCCGCAGTCATTGTGATATTGGGTGATATGGACGCTTATACCGTGGAGAACGCTGATAAAATCAATCAAAGAGCTGTAGATGCTGGTTATATGACGACAGAAATTAAAGACAGAATTAACAGCAGTGTAGAGGGTTACTACGGTTCTGTAAGTGAACAAACAAAAAGAGAATGGCACAATCTTGACGGTGGTCTCGTAGCGATGCAGTTGATGCTCGCAGCAAAAGCGAGAGGCTATGATACGGTACCTATGCTCGGCTATAGTACTGAACAATTCCGCAAAGAGTTTAATGTGCCAGACCATTTGGTCAACGTCATTATGATTCCAGTGGGTAAAGCAGCGCAACCAGGGTTCCCAACGGTGAGATTGGGTGTTGACGAAGTAACAACTTGGAATGGCAAGCTCTAATCTCCATTCGAATCATTCGACTATAAGACATTCTTCATACAATAAGGAGCCGTTACCTTACGCTCATCTGAGTCAACAGAAGTCAACAGCGCAAATAACGGTTCCTTAGAAGGATGTTTTAGCAAAGCGTATAGCACAGGCATTAGCACGTTCTGTACGCTTTTCTATTTCATCTAATCGTGGATATTGTGTATCTATAATAATAACGAAAGAAGGTTTATATTATGAAATTAAGCGTCTTGGATCAAACACCAACTTCAGATGGACAGACTTCTGCTGAAACGTTACAACACTCGATTGAGTTGGCTCAATTAGTTGACCAATTAGGATATAACCGAATCTGGTACTCCGAGCATCACGGATCTGAAAATATAGCTAGTGCATCACCTGAAATCTTGATTGCTCATATCGCATCCGTCACGAATCAGATTCGTGTCGGGTCAGGTGGAATCATGCTTATGCACTACTCACCATTAAAAATGGCAGAAGTGTTTAAGACCTTATCGACGTTGTATCCAAATCGAATTGATTTTGGCGTCGGCCGTGCACCTGGCGGCGATCGGATGTCTACCTATGCTTTGCATGAGGGCAGGCAGCCCAAGATGGATAACCAATACGATAAACTAAAAGACACCATCATGCTGATGACTGAAAATATTCCCGATGATAGCGTGTATAAGCGTACATTGGCTGCTCCTGCGGGTGCTCCACTACCAGAAGTGTGGTTATTAGGCTCAAGCGGAAGCAGTGCTGCCCAAGCAGGACGATTCGGTATCGGCTATTCATATGCGCAATTTATTAGCGGGCAATTATCAGCTTCGATGCTGGATGCATATCGCACCAATTTCACGCCATCAGAAATCATGGCTACCCCACAAGTCAATGTAGGTTATTTCGTGATGGCGGCACAAACATCTGAAGAAGCTGAGTATCATGCAGCTAGTTTAGATTTGAATTTATTGTTCTTAGAAAAAGGAATTCCTTTTCAAATATTGTCGCCAGAAGAAGCAATGAATTATTCCTATACGGAAATGGATAAAATGCGTATTCAGCACAACCGTAGTCGATTCCTTGTAGGAAGCGCAAAAGAAGTAGCAGATACACTCCGTCAACACGACGAGCAATTTAATATCAATGAAGCTGTAATCGGAACAATCAGCCATAGTCATGAAGCAAGGCTACAGTCTTACCGTTTGCTTGCAACAGAACTTTTATAAAAAAGGGAGAGAACATATATGATTAACATTTTGGATCGAATCAACGTATTAGCTAGAAAAAATAAGGGGAACGGTCTAACACATTCCGAGTTAGAAGAACGCGATGTCTTGCGCCAACAGTATTTACAAATTATTCGGGGGCATGTCAATACTTCCTTTACAGGATTAACGATATTAGATGCTCATGGTCATGATGTTACTCCAAAAAAATCGAAGCATGATAGCGCATGAAAATGACGACTGGCTTAGAACAAGCCGTATATGCTCTCTTGCTACTTCATCGATTACCTAATCAAGCCATGTTGTCAGGCGAATCATTAAGTCAATTGTTACATGTTTCGCCAACTTATCTACAAAAGCTAATGAGAAAGCTTGTACAAGCAGGACTTGCGTCTTCAGTGCCAGGTGTAAAAGGTGGATTTCGTTTACTAGCTAGTCCTGAACATATTCGAACATACGATGTGTATATGGCCATAGAGGGTGTCGAATCTCTTTATCGCTCAAACGGCGTGTTTCGTGCCCTATTTGAATTAAAGGAAGAGCAAAACTGTCTACTCAATGATGTGATGGAAGAAGCAGAACATGCTTGGCAGACTATTTTAACACGTACAACGATCGCTTCTTTACATGATGCACTTATTCACACATCTTCTACTGACGCTCTCCATAAGATGGATTCGTGGTTGATAACAAAAATGGTTTCGTAGTCAATGAAGGAGGGGGAAAAAGAATGTTCGTTAGAGTCGTTCATTTCAAAAGCAAAGCAGGCATGGAAGAGCAATTACGGAAAATAGGGCGGGACGTTCTTGTACCTATTAATAAAGATGCAGGCTGTGAGCAAGTACATTTCCTAGAACCTACTGCTGATAATCACTCTTTTGGTGTAATAAGCATTTGGGACAATAAAGAGCAGTTAGATGCGATGAAAAATAGTGAAAGATATCGTGCTTTAATTCAGGATTTAACTCCATTGATTGAATCAATAACCGATCAGTTGTATCTTACGGAATAATCGTCTAATAAGAAGGACAAATACAAAGCCTAATTTCTCGCTTATACGGTTGAGGAATTGGGCTTTGTTGTCCTACACAATTACAAGCCTCAAAGTCTTCAGCTACGAATCCATGGTGAGAAACTAATTCAACTGATAAATGAACCCCTTTAACTCAACCTTTCTTCGTTTAATTGTTCATTCTTCATTTTGTTATACCGCTCTTTTAAAGATACAGCCCCAATTACTCCTGTTACGATTATTAATAATCCACCACCAGAAAATACAGTAGCAATTGACACTAGAGCTAATATAGCACTAATAAATCCGAGAGAAAGTGTATCACTAGCATAATTTATTGAAGAAGATATACTAAATACTTTCCCTAACATATGTTTGGGCACTTGATCTTGAATAATGATAATTCTAGAAAGTCCCTCACATGCCTGCCCTATTCCTATCAGAATTGTAGCTGTATATATGACAGGTATCGAGGGGACAATACTTATTGATACAAGTCCTATTCCCCATATAATAATACCAAAATTAAATATAAGTATCGGGTTAATACGTTTAAATGAGCCCAGTAAAATAGAACTTATAAATGCTGCTGCACCAAGTATCCCTGTTATATAACCAAATGTTGATATTCCGCTCTCCAAATATGTTTCTAAATAAATAGGTAGACCAACACGCCATAAACCAGTATTGATTAAAATACTTAGCCCTTGAACAATCACAATGAATGAAATATCTTTATTTTCCCTTAAATATTTGATAGTCAATTTCAAATCCGTCATTGTGCCTTCTTTTTGAAGCGGCACATCAACGTCTGTCTTTTTTGGTGTGTAAGTTATTAGTAAATGAAAAATACCAGCGCCTAATACGAAAAGAAAAGCCAAACTAAATAAATGGATTTGAGTAGTTAATTTCAAGACAACACCTATAGAGGCTGGAACTAAAATACTTGCCCCACGTTGAATCGAATCTAGTAACGCATTTCCTTCTTGTAACTTTTCTTTTGACAAAATCTCTGGCAATATAGCTCTGAAACTTGGTTCAGCAAAACAGTTACAAATACTTATACCAACAGCTAAAACCATTAAAGTAACATAGTTTATATATCCTAATGAATATAAAAATGGAATGGTTATCAACAAAATTGCTGTTGCCGCATCGCAAATCACCATTATTGTTTTTTTATTCCACACATCAGCCTTAATGCCACCGTAAATCCCTAAAATTAAAAAAGGTAATGTCTCTGCTATTACCATCATTGATACATAAAACGGCGAATTATTAGTTAACTCCATAGTCAACCATATAATCTCCATGCTAAATAAAATTAACGCACTTCTTTTCAATAGCCTTCCCATCAATAAATAGGTAAAGTTTTTTTCTTTTAACAAGCTCTTATACGGAATATGCATGTGCAACACACTCTCCTGATAACAGTTAATAAATCTATTTATCTCTTTCTCTATCGACTATTCAAATAGAATTTGTGAAATTGGAGTACTCCTACTAATGGAAAATCAAAACAAAGGAATAGGAACGTTGAAGGTACACATTGTCGGTTTTGGAGGATAATTGATCCAATGAGTGTGTTTGGACAACTGAAGAACTATTAATATCTTTTTATACATTCATAACCCCTTTCCACTAGAACGATTACTTTCTGGAATCATGCACATTAGTGAAATGACTACGGATAGTTGAGCATATATACATGTAGTTACCATAAAACATTTTCCTAAGCTATCACAAATGATTACACTACATAATTATAACATTTCAGATTAAATATAATGAATAGAGAGCAATTTTAAAATGAGTTAAATGCCCCGTTGTTTGCAACCCATTTATTTAAGGATCGCAAGTAGATGACACCACATCTGAGTAAATGTCGCTCTCTTTAATCGAGAATTTATTAGTAAGTAGGAAGTAATCGAATTGCAAATGTAAACAACAAAAAAACCACTCCCTTTCAGAATGTTATTGTTCTGATCGGTAAGTGGTTTATAAAAACAAAAAAAGCCCTTGTACTAAGGCTTCTAGTTTAAATAATTATGGTGCGGTAGAGAGGACTCGAACCTCCACGGGTATACACCCACTACCCCCTCAAGATAGCGTGTCTGCCATTCCACCACTACCGCACATTTAGGGAAATAAAACTGGTGAGCCATGTAGGACTCGAACCTACGACACCCTGATTAAAAGTCAGGTGCTCTACCAACTGAGCTAATGGCTCTCGATGACTAACATTGCTGTTTGCCGTAACCTCTACTTAAAATAAAGGTTGGTGACCCGTAGGGGATTCGAACCCCTGTTACCTCCGTGAAAGGGAGGTGTCTTAACCCCTTGACCAACGGGCCGTGCTCGTTATTCTCACCGTCACCTCGCGGCGACAAGTAATAATATATCAAAGAATAACGAGATTGACAACCCCTTTTTCAAAAAAACTTATTTGTAAAAATATCCATCAAAATAACCGCTATATCCACCTTTATAACATGCCCCAAAACTCTAAATTAAATACGATAAAAAGAGGGTCGCCGTACCAAAATAAACGGTCAAAGAGAAAATGTCATTTAAAGTCGTAATGAGCGGCCCCGATGCAACCGCAGGGTCGACATTAAGTCGATACAATAACAGCGGAATGGCCGTGCCCGCCATCGTTCCGATGATGACCGTCAAAAAGAGCGAGCTGCCGACGACAAAGCCGAGCGCCAAGCTGGACTGCCACATCCCCGCTATAAGTGCCACCGCTAAGCCGCATACCGTACCGATTATGAGTCCGACGAACAATTCACGTCGCAAGAGGCGCACAACCGTGCTGCGGTCTAATTTTTCAGAAGCAAGCCCCCTCACAACTACAGCCAACGACTGCGTGCCCGTATTACCAGTCATGCCCGCTATCATCGGCATAAAAAAGGTCAGGGCCACAGCCTGCTGAAGCGTATGTTCAAAGCGACTAATAATGCTGCCCGAAATTAAACCGAGGAACAGCAGCATAATGAGCCACGGAAGACGACGACGCGAGGCTGTCCAAGCGTTCGTACGAAAATTGATCGCCTTGCCTGTGGCGGACAATTTGTTAATGTCCTCGTTAGCCTCTTCGCGCAACACGTCGATCACATCGTCAACCGTCACGATACCGATTAGGCGGTCTTCGGCATCGACAACTGGCATCGAAATAAAGTCATAGTGCTCAAATAAGCGCGCCACATCTTCTTGGTCTTGGTCGGCCGTGACGGAAATTACTTTTTCGTTCATCAGACGGCTAATAAGCTCGTCCTCCGCAGCTAGCACTAATTCGCGGTAGGATAAGGTACCTACAAGCCGTTTTTGTTCATTTACGACATAAAAATAGTGCACATGCTTCGTCAGCTCTGCGAACGCCTTTATTTTCTCCACCGCTTCGCGCACCGTGTACCGATCGTAGAACCAGACATAACGGTTCGTCATCAAACCGCCGGCAGTCTCTGGCTCGTAGGTCAACAACTGCCGTACCGTGTCCGACTCCTCACGTGCCATCAGAGACAGCAAATACTCTTTTGCCTCATCGCCAACCTCGGCCATCATATCAGCCGCATCGTCGTTATCCATGCGGTTAAGCACTTCTGCCGCACGCTCGTGCCCGAGGCTGCGCAACGCTTCGAGCTGAAGCATTGGTTCCAGCTCACGCATCATCTCTGTCAATTGATCGCGCTTCAAGGCGTCTAACAACCGCGCACGATTTGCAAATCCCGCCGCTCGATACAGCGCGGCTATATCATAAGGCTGCCAGTAACGCAGCTGCTGACGAATATATTCCTTCTCGCCAGTTAAGATAGCTTGCGCATCACTTTCGCTCCACGGGTTGCCAGACTCATTTTCAATATGTCTATAAGGATTAAGCTTGTCGACTTGCTCTGCCTTATGTACATGTTCAGCCTTCTCAGAGCTAGTGGCCTTCTTGTCGTTATTTTCATTCTTGTTGTGGTCGGACATGTACCGCACCTCCTCTTACATCCTTACACACCTGTACTTCGATGAATCAATCCCGGATGTCGTGTATATAGTGTATGAAAAAAAGCAAGGGTTAACCGCAGAAATCCATCATTTCTTTACGGTCACCCTTGCTTCATATGTTAGGTACAGATGGAAATCTGGAAAATGGATATAAAAAAAGAAGCCCCGAAGGGCTTCCTTATCAAACATGCATAATTGTAAAGTAAATGGCGGAGAGAGAGGGATTCGAACCCTCGCGGCTGTAACACCCTAACGCTTTAGCAAAGCGTCCCCTTCGGCCTCTTGGGTATCTCCCCGTATGTGGCTCCCCGAACAGGACTCGAACCTGTGACAACTCGATTAACAGTCGAGTGCTCTACCAACTGAGCTATCAGGGAAAGACAATTACTAATTTATCATAATAAATATAGGCTGTCAACAAAGAGCAACAAAAAAATTAGGATCGCAATCGAAAATGGAGTCATGTTCGTCATCCCCCTATTTTTCCTGCTACAAACAAACACGCGCCCTCTCTAAACGAACAAGAGGGCGCGTGCGAAAGACCTATGTTAGATGGTCAAAATGTGATGTTTTAACTCATTTACACTTACAATCCCAATGTTAATTTACCGTTATCGCTTTCGTAACGAGATTTTTGCTGCCTTCACGAAGACGAATCGTAGCTCCGCCTACATCAAGCGGATTTGTACGCACGTTAATCGTTTTTGACACTTTTCCTTGTGCATCCGTCGTTACGGAAACGTTTTGGTAACCGTATGAGGTAGGCCATGTTCCGTTGTCATTTTGCACTTGTCCGATTTGTTTACCACCTGTCACATAAATACCCAACTTGAGTTGCAGTGTTGCATTCGGTGTTCCACCATTCACATTAACCGTAACTTGGAAGGGCTGGCCCGCCGTTACTGCGTTCGGATAACTAAGTGCATAAGTGGACGTTGGATCTGGATTTGGAGTCGGAGTTGTTCCTCCTCCGCTAGCACCGTATGAACCTTTTTTAAATGTGGAAGGATCCCACCATTTGTAACCTGCTGCTGGTTGTGCCCATGGCTCCGCTTTAGGCTCTGTACTGTTTTGTGGAATTTCAAAGCTGTGCAGCGCTGTTGGCTGATCCAATTGTAAGCCCGGAACTTGCTCAAAGCTTGTATACGCTTCGTCTTTCGCCAACCAGTTAACCAAGTTGATCAACAATTTAGCGTCATCTACTTCTTTAAAGCCGTCATACGTCTTTTTAGCTTGACCGTTCTCTTCACGCAAATATTTCGGCGTAATATCTTCTACTGGCGAGGAATCGCCGATAAATGCCGCTTTACCTGCCAATACTTTAGAAATCGACACGTACGGACCTTCAGCAACTCCGCCCCCGTTGTAGATACCTTGATCGACAGCGTGACCCCACTTATCTTGCGTCGGTGGCAAGTAGATAATGCCTTTCGCGATTTTTGGATTCGTGATCGCTAGCGTCGAGCCTGCATGCATAGCAAAGCCATATACACTTTCCGTAATGCCGAACGATTGATCGCTTGGTACGATGTGATTCGCTGTCACGTTGCCGATGCCGTTGTAACGGAAACGCACACCAAAGTTATCAGCGAGCCAGTCCGTGCTTGCTACGCCCTGCATAGCAACAGAGCTAGCTTCTTCGTTGCTCATGCCTTTAGCTGGGTTCTCCCAAGCGCCACGACGGTAGCCGTTGAACACTTCGGAAGCGTCCCAACGGTTTTTGTTGCGGTCCGCATTGTAGTGATCGCTAACAAACAAGATGCTGCCGCCTGTTTGAACATACTGAAGCATCGCAGCTTGTTCGGATGTTTTGTACGGAATATTCGGCTCAGGAATGACGAATACGTCGTAGCTTTGCAAATCAGCCAATACGATTGGTGTAGATTTGCGCAATTCCTTCACTTCATAGCCCGTTCCGGCTAATGCGTTACCGAAATCAGAAAAGGCACCATCAATAACCCAGTCTGCTGCACCTGCCGTTTGAGCATGTGTATTATCAAACAATACTTTTTTCCCATTTGGCGTGCCTACTGGTGCGATTACAGGAGCTGGATCAAGCGGGCCTTCCGCGTGTACTACATTATTCCCTCCTGCCCATGTCGTAAAGATAGATGCTCCAATTGTTACTGCGATTGTGCATTTGAACCATTTTGATGTAAATTTCAAGTCACAACACCTCCGAATGAATGTATAAAGAATAGTTAGTGCGTATTCATACATCGTAATGAACGTTTGTTAACGAGATATTAATCGTAGATGGTAATACAGTAAATATTTATCACTCTTTTTGCCACTAAAAAAACGACCCGCATAAGATGTCCTTCTACCATGGTGTTATCTTTCGCAAGTCGCTGTGAGTATGTAGCATGTTCATGTTGTAATTGGTGCTTTGGTTGTCAAAATATTTTCTTAATGAATCACACTGTCATAACTGACATTACTGAGTTTACTATTTTTGCTGAGTTTGCTATTTTTGCTGCCCTTACTGTCTCCTTGCTGTTTCCTAGCTGTTTCTAGGCTCTGCTATTCTTGCTGCTCCGTCTGGTTAAACCATTGCGAAAGCGTAACGATCAACACGCCCATACGCTCTTCCTCCGGCACAAGAATACGCTCAACGCCTTCATCCGCCAATGCAGCCGCGGTTACTCTCCCAACTGCTGCCGCAAGTGTACGTGTCGCAAACACATGCAGAAGCTGCTCCGTGATCCCTTTCTCCCGCGCATAAGCAAATAAGAACCGAGCTTGCGGTGCGCTCGTCATGGCGACTGCGTCCACTTTGCCTTGTAATAGTTCATCCGTTAGCTGCGCCAGCACGCTAGGCTCAGGCGGAGTATGACGGTATGGCATAAGCTCAACCCACGTCGCGCCGCTCTCTTGAAGAAATTGCACAAGAACAGGTGCCGGATCGCCGTGCAATTGTAAAGAAACAGACTGTCCAGCCCATTGCTCCACTCCGTATTCCCGCATCGCGCGTACCAGACCAAGCGTAGAACCGTCATCGTCTCGCACATCAGGCATAATGCCTAACCGCTTCAGCGCGTTGTACGTCTTGTAGCCACGAGCAGCATGACGTAGCTGTTTCAGCTTGGCAATCAGCATATCTGCTTTGCCCGCTTCTCTGGCTGCCTCCATGAGCTTGTCGAGCCCCATTCCGGTCGTCCAGACCGCCCATGTAAGTGGAGTTTCGAGCAACTTGTCCACTTCTTCCTCCAAACGCTCAAAATGTTCGAACATCGTGCCCTGCGTCGGACGGATAATCGGCGTCCCCCCTTGCCTGCTCACAATGTTCGCCATCTCTTCCGCTTTGCGCGGACCTGTGAGTGCTACGGTCTTCCCTGCTAACTTTGCCATGTACATCCTCCCTCAAGATCACTCCAGCTTCACTCTAGCTTCGCTCTAGCTGTCGCCAGACACCCCTGTTAGACGCAGCATCCGCAGCGGACCATGACAACGTCCGCAAGCGTAACGACGGATATCTACTTTCCGCTTGCGCAAATAGACTTGTCCGCAGCTTGTGCATTCCAGACGATACCGATACGGCTCTTGCCGCTTTATTCGGGTATCAGGAAGCGCCTTGCAGAAGCGTGACCCGCCAACTTTTGCTAACAAAGCTTTAAATTCGGCGTCTCTGTGGCGATATCCTCCTCCTTCAAGATGCAAGTGATAATGGCACAGCTCATGCTTAATGATGGACTCCACTTCATCAGCACCATTTGCCGCCCACTGCTTCGGGTTCATCTCGATGTGATGAGTTCGAAGCAAGTATCTTCCTCCTGTTGATTTCAATCTTGCGTTCCAGGAAACTTGGTGGCGAAATGGTTTGCCAAAGTCACGAATAGAGATTTGTTCTACCCATGCTTGCAGCTGCCTATTCGAAGGAAGTTTGGTCTGAGATGTATCGGAGGCCGACAACATGGTCGCTGCGTGATCGAAATGGTTGTTAGATATCGGTGGCAGCGGACTGGATTTACGCCCTTTTTCATGCTGGTTGTTCATGCTTCCTCCTTATTGCAATTTGACATAAGCCTACTTGTATTTCTAAAAGAAGTTCAGTAAACTGTCAAGAGCAAGATTAGAGCTGAAAAGAGGGGACCTACTAATGCCGAAAATGCGCTACATTATTTTTCAGCGTGAAGGTGAGCTGGAATATGTTGAAATGCCAACCGACTACGCCTACCAACTTAGTGCGCTGAATCTGCGATTACATAAAGAAATTGGCAAGCTAACCGCTGCTCACGTCCCGCTACTCCCTATTGCTGTAGCAGAATGCGATAACTTGGAACTACTGCATGAAAGCCACACCATTATAAATGGACTCGAATATTTAAATCAATTGGAGCGCTCCTTCGCGAATATTCGCGAGCAAGAGTATCCACTTATTGCACTCTTAACTGAAATTCGTGCCTTACAGGCACAGATGGAACAGTGGTACGAAGAAGAAGAGTTCAGCCTGTAGTTTGTGCATACTTTTAAATCGACAATCCTATAACCGATAAACAAAGCCGAAGCTGACGTGATGAGGGGACTACCCCGATTAATCGTTCATTCTTCGGCTTTTTCTGTTCGGACCTGCACGACTTGCGGCACTCGCCCATAAGATAGCGTTACAACGACAAATGTTTGTATCGGTTGAAGGAGGGGTATTATGCCGCAATGGCTGTGCAATCAAATGATGCGTGCCTTTAACAAAAAGGACCGCCGGCAAATTAAACTGCTGAACGAGTGCTGGTTTTTTTATCGCTCGAAGCCGCAAGCTCGCACGCTTCATTCACAAACACGCCGTTAAGCTCCGGCCCAGACCATGAGTAAAACTCCTATCGGAGTCCTTCGAAGATAAGCGACCTCGTTTAAAGGTTGTTATATCGCCACTATAAAATTGGGTGAAATTCGGGAAGCAGAAACGTATACATCGTATATATAGTAAAAAAGCCGACCTCATCCATTTCAGATGGAAGGTCGGCCTTACTCTAGTTAGGCTGGCGCATCGTCAAGCCTACACGCCCTTTTTTCATATCCACGTTCAATACCCACACGGTCACATTATCTCCAACCGAGACGATATCAAGTGGATGCTTCACATAACGATCACTCAACTGCGAGATGTGGACAAGTCCGTCATTTTTGATGCCGATGTCCACAAACGCACCAAAGTCGATTACATTGCGCACCGTACCTTTTAACTCCATCCCTTGCTTCAAATCCTCGATTTGGAGCACATCGGTACGGAAGATAGGTGGCGGCAACTCCTCACGCGGATCGCGCCCTGGACGCAGCAAGCTGTCGATAATGTCCTTAAGTGTCGGGATACCGACTTCTAACTGCGCAGCTAGCTCCGCTACATCTATGCGCTGAAGCGCTTCGGCTAAAGTGGTTGTTCCAATTAGCGCTTTATCCAAGCTCAGATGTTTAAACAAGCGATCCACGACCCCATATGATTCAGGGTGTATCGGTGTCTTATCCAGTGTATCGTCCCCTTCTGCAATACGCAGGAAGCCGACACACTGCTCAAATGCCTTCGGCCCAAGCCGTGGCACTTTTTGCAACTGGCGACGCTTCGTAAATTTCCCGTTCTCTTCACGGTATTTCACGATATTTTTCGCCAAGGTCGCATTAATACCAGATACATACGACAATAGCGACGGAGACGCTGTGTTCAGGTCCACACCGACATGGTTTACGGCGGATTCCACGACCGCCCCCAAACTTTCCTCTAGACGTTTAGCCGATACATCATGCTGATACTGACCGACGCCAATTGCTTTCGGGTCAATCTTGACAAGCTCTGCCAGCGGGTCTTGGATTCGACGCGCAATGGAGATAGCGCTCCGTTCAGCAACATCCAACGCTGGGAACTCTTCTTGTGCCAACTTTGAAGCAGAGTACACACTCGCCCCCGCTTCGTTGACGATTAAATATTGCAATTGCTGTTGCTTGCATTTTGCTATCCAATCTGCGACGAACTGCTCCGTCTCGCGTGATGCCGTACCATTGCCGATCACGACGAGCCCTACGTCAAATTTGTTAGCCAGCTCTGTAAATTTACGTTCCGACTCCTCCACCTTATGATGCGGCTTCGTCGGGTAAGTAACAGCGACCTCTAGCATTTTCCCTGTATCATCCACGACAGCAAGCTTGCAGCCTGTGCGATAGGCAGGGTCGACACCGAGTACGGTTTTACCTTTTACCGGGGGCTGTAGCAGCAAGCTGCGCAAATTTTGCGCGAACACTTCAATTGCCTGCTCCTCAGCCTTCTCTGTCAATTCGTTACGTACATCGCGCTCAATAGAGGGAGCGATTAGTCGTTTATATGAATCTTCAATCGTCGTGCGCAGCAAATCAGCGACAACAGACGGGCCCTTGAGCACCCTTTTTTCGATATAGGCTGTGATCTGCTCAACCTGCACGTCTAAAGACACTTTCAGCACTTCTTCACGCTCACCGCGGTTGATCGCCAACGTCCGATGGGCTGGAAGCCTTTTTACAGGCTCGGTATATGCATAATACATTTCGTATACAGATTCTTGTTCTTTGTCTTTCGCATCTGTGCGCACTAAACCGTTATCATACGTGTAACGTCGTACCCATGCGCGAATGTTCGGCTCGTCGCCGATAATCTCCGCGATAATATCCAACGCACCCTGCACCGCATCCGCAGGTGTAGCGACACCCTTTTCTTCATTCACATAAGCGGCAGCTTCCACATATGCGTCACCTTGCTTGGGCTGCGCCTGAATCCAGTTCGCCAATGGCTCTAAGCCGCGCTCCTTGGCGATGCTTGCCCGCGTTTTGCGCTTTTGTCGATATGGGCGATACAAGTCCTCGACTTCCTGCAATTTGACAGCTCTCACAACGCTATGTTGCAGCTCTTCCGTTAACTTACCCTGCTCTGCGATCAGACGCAGCACTTCGCTCTTCCGTTGCTCTAAGCCACGCACATAATGGAGCCGTTCTTCCAAATCACGCAGCTGATTCTCATCCATTTCGCCTGTCATCTCTTTGCGGTATCGGGCAATAAACGGAATCGTATTCGCTTCGTCTAACAGCGAGACAACGGTTCTAACTTGTTTCTCACTCAACGACAACTCGGTTGCGAGCTGTTTAACGATACGCTTCGGCTCATTTTCTTTCATTTCCACTAAAAGCGCTTCCAACGCTGTGAATTCAACTATCGTATTTTGATCTGTCATTATGTCATTCCTTTCACAAAAAAAGTGCGGCTTGGTCTACTACATATTTTCTCATTTCTTGTGCCGCTTTTCCACCCTCTAACTGTTTTTTACATCGCTGCGCACAAAAAAAAACGAGGCAGCCCTCGTTTCCAAACTAATTTTATGCTGTCTATTCCTTTAAAAATCTATCAAACCAATGCTGATTTGCAGCCCATCGTCTACTTTACGCATCGTTTCTTCGTCCAAGTGCGTAATTTTGTCGGTCAGCCGTTGCTTGTCGATCGTGCGAATTTGTTCGAGTAAAATGACCGAGTCCCGGTCGAAACCGTGCGTTTCCGCATCGATTTCGACATGGGTCGGCAGTTTAGCCTTTTGAATTTGCGCTGTGATCGCAGCTACGATAACCGTAGGACTAAAGCGATTTCCGATATCATTTTGTATAACGAGAACGGGACGGACACCACCTTGTTCCGAACCCACAACCGGCGATAAATCCGCAAAAAATACGTCGCCGCGCTTTACAATCAATGTCTACACCCCGCTAACTAAACGACCGAGAGTGCCATCCGCATCTTCTTCCGCATAAAAAGCCTCTGATGCCATCGTTAAATTGATCTTTGCCATTTCCATGTAGCCACGCTGCATGGATTCACGAATATGGCGCTTTTTTCGTTCACTCAAGTATAATTTCATCGCTTGGCGAATGAACTCGCTCCGATTAGATTTTTCCATGGCGACGATACCGTCCACTTCCTGTAGTAATTGGTCGGGCAAGCTGATCATAATTCTTTTGGTGTTCTGAATGTTTGCCACCTATCCTCGCACCCCCAAAACCTTTCCTGCCTATTACCATTATGTCGATTCCGTAGAAAAATTATACAACAGCATATATATGCCTTATGCAGATTCAGTATGTTGCAAAGAGCGCAAATTTCCGACTGCACTATGCCCTAAGATCATATTCGCGGTGTTTCGTCAAAAATCCTCTAAAAATACCGAAAACATCTTCAGGGAATTATTGTATATTACTACTAAATCGTCAAACGGAATGCATTTGCATAAGATGATCGTTAATCAATGCGTTTACAATTTTAACTGGGCGGCCTTGCTCCGTGTACACTCGTGAAATTCGATGTGCAAGCGCACAAATGATTTCATAGTGTATCGTCCCTAAATGATCAGCTAGTTCACTCGTCGATATCGACTCCGCTCCTTGAGTGCCGATAATGACAATCTCTTCGCCCACTTGCACATCTTCGGCATCCTTACCGAGCGGTGTAAGCGAAATCATACATTGATCCATACAAATTCGCCCGACGACAGGAACTCGCTTTCCTCGAAGGAGCATCTCGGTCTTGCCACTTAACATGCGCGAGTACCCATCCGCGTAGCCGATTGGTAGTGTGGCGATTATTTCAGCGTGTGGTGTATGATAACGAGCACCATAGCTAATTCCTTCGCCTTCCGGCACCAACTTCACGTGCACGACTTCTGACTTCAATGTCAGCATAGGCTCAAGTTCGATACGCTGCTGATTCACTTCAGCAGACGGATATAAGCCATAAATGCTAACCCCGACTCGAACCATATCGTATGTCGATTCCGGCATATCAAAAGTAGCTGCGCTATTGTTGGCATGTACAATTGGAATATCAACATTATGGGCTCTTAGCGCCGCAATAACCGCTCGAAAACGTTCATGCTGCATATTTGCATGCTGCTTGTCAGCTTCATCAGCGCACGCGAAGTGAGTGAATACACCCTCAAGTACAACGCCAGGTATAGCTTCTAAACGCTCAACAAATGCAACCGCTTCTTCTGGTGTTCGCAACCCAAGGCGATTCATGCCAGAATCGATCTTAACGTGAACTTTAAGCGGCCGCCCATTATTTTTGGCGTATAGACTTGAAGCTTCACGTTCTAACACGTGTAACACCTGTTCAGAGAATACATTTAGCGTTATGTCTTGGTCCCACGCTAATTGGATTCCTTCCGGTGGTGTGTAGCCTAATATTAAAATAGGCAATCGAATGCCTGCTGCTCTCAAATGCACCGCTTCTTCTATAAATGCGACGTTCAAATAATCGACGCCCGCACGCTCTGACGCCCGTGCAACTTCAATTGCACCATGTCCGTAAGCATTCGCTTTCAAACAGACGCTAAGCTTCGTTGCTGTAGGCAGCGCATTTCGAAATGCGTCTATATTGTGCCGCAAAGCGTCTAGCGAAATCTCCGCACGTGTTGGACGAAAGTACGTCTCCATGTTAGTCACCTTCTCGTTCTCTCCTCATCCGTTCAAACGTCAACAAAAACTATGTTAATGCTCTGGAAGAACGCTGTCAACGACAGATCTGGTAAAAAGAACGAAAGAGTTCCGTAGTTTACCTTGAAAGTATAGGATAAAACGGCCCGCAACTCTGAGTCAAACGCCAGAATACGGACCGATATGAACTATTTAACTCACCTTCCAAATTATTTTCCAGATTGGTCGATCATCGACTGTGCGGTCTTCACCATTTCATCAGTCGGCATCTCTGCGCTGACAACACGGTATTTGACACCGTCATACATCCATGTCAACGTCTTCTGCTCATCGCCTGTCATCTGTCCAATCGTAAAACCTAAATCTACGACCTGTCCGTAAATAAGACCAACCTCAACATCTTTCGGCCGTGATTCCATGATTGTAAAATTGTACGTACCTGTATAGCGCAACATTACAGCATGATCTGTGCTATTAGGCACTTCTGTTTTATCTTTTAAGGCTACACCTTCTGGAATATAGGACGGCTCGATAAAACCGAATGGGCCTTGGGCACTCGGCGCGATATCAGGTTGCCCGTTGCTCTTCTGCTTACCATTAGATGACTTATTCGCAACAGTCGGCTTAGCCGCTTCGCCCTGCTCTCCCGCTTCCGTCGGCTTAGTCGCCTCGCCTTGCTCTCCCGTTTCCGTTGGCTTGTTCGCCTTGCCCTGCTCTCCTGACTCTGTTGGCTTAGTCGCCTCGCCCTGCTCTCCCGTCTCCGTTGGCTTAGTCGCCTCGCCTTGTTCTCCCGTCTCCGTTGGCTTGGTCGCCTTGCCCTGCTCTCCTGACTCTGTTGGCTTAGTCGCCTCTCCCTGCTCACTCGACTCTGCTGGCTTGCTCACACCCGTTCCTTTATCGGCTCCATCTGGAACTACTGGTGTTTGCACAGCTTGATCTCCGCTAGTGCCATCTGACGTCGGCTCAGGCGTAGCCATCGTTGGCTGATCGACAGCAGTAGGTATGGAATCTGCATTGCGGCTTGATGTCATATTGCGCTGCATATCAAACTGCTCTTTATCGAACTTTTTACCAAAATCAAATTGATTAAACTTCATCTCAACGACAACTTGGCCTTCCGCATCTGTCACTTGAATTTGGCTAGGTGCATAGTTGCCTTTGTTCAGCCATATTTTTTGCCGGACGAGTGTATCCGTCTGATAGTTCGCCGCCACCTCAAAAACATAGCTGTCTCCATCAGTCGTGAACTGACGGTTCTTATCCGCCATAATGCTGCGTACTAGCGTTTGGTACAAATATACTTGGCCTTGGTTTTCTGGCCAATCGCTTTGGAAGCGGAAGCTTTTGTTCAAGCTTGGCGTCAGCACGAAGACACCCTCTTCATTGCGCAGCACAATTTGCTTCACATCCTTCTTCGCATTCGTAAGCTCAATGCGATAGTAAGACGGATCTTGGTACCATACTTCCACCTGATATTGCAACGGCTGCTGTCCAGAGTTAAGCGTCATCGTGCCGATACCCGCATAACTGTCTAGCTTCGTCATTACTTGGTCGAGCTCTTCGACTACCGCAGTCGCATCCTTTTTGCCGCATCCGGACAACAGAAGCGCGACACTCATCACAATGGCTAACAACCATGTGAATCGACGCATGAGATCATCCCCTTGACATGTAAAATTGTTCGATTCGGTTAACACTTCTCATTAACACCTCATCAACTGATAACATGTCTATGTGGTAACTTGGCCATTTATGCAGACTAGCTCTGGATGTCCCTAATTAAGGACAAGGGCATCGTACAGCAATACGTTTACGCATAACGGAAAAAGGATACCCGCGTTCAACGCAGGTATCCTCGATGCAGATACTCTCCAGCTTGTCGAGAAACCTCTGTTTGTTAAGACGAAGGTTTCTCTTCATTGAGATAACGGCAAGCAGCTTCGCACTTTTCGATTGGTAGTCAGTTGAATCCTTATGCCCTAACCGTTGATGGTTAGCTGATTCACTATGCCTCCTCTCCTAACGGTCGCCACAGTTGTTATTTCTGCGAATATGAACCCATTCAATATTTAACGGTCATGATGGCGCTTATTACGATGAAAACAGACGGATCTTGAATGAAACTGGAGAAATAAGCTCGCCTATAACCGTTAGAAATCAAAACGAGGTAAATCTGGCGAAATAACCACTATGGCAACCGTTAAGCACGGATTGTGTTCGATTATGCTACGTTCCAATCGGGAAAGACAACAATCTTACGAATTCGTCTCTATTGAGGATTTGGGTCGTCGGGATTATTGCTCCGTAAAGTGGATAAATATATAGACTTCTCGTTTATAGATAAGAAGGTTCGGCCTTTGCACTGTGCAGACAATGGGCGTCCTGCAATCCATTCAACACCGGATGGCCGGAGGGCGTGTTCTGATTTCGGAT
Source organism: Paenibacillus sp. 481 (assembly GCF_021223605.1). Taxonomy (NCBI): domain Bacteria; kingdom Bacillati; phylum Bacillota; class Bacilli; order Caryophanales; family Paenibacillaceae; genus Paenibacillus; species Paenibacillus sp. 481. The sequence continues at coordinate 3,337,800 of NZ_CP075175.1, read as the reverse complement.
TCCACTCACATCAAGATAAATGCGAACAACCGATTCAGTAAGTCAGGATAAGGATTGTACAGCAAACGAAAAGAAACGATTGAGCGAAGCTTCGCGGATGCGAAAGAGCTCCGTGGGTTTCGTTATTGCCGTTTGCGCGGATTGCATAACGTCAAGGAACAAGCCTTGATGACGGCAGCCGTGCACAATATGAAAAAGATAGCGATCCACTTGGATCGCCTAGAGAAACAGGGGTAATCACCTTTCTTTTCGCTTCTGTATCTGTAAAAAATGAGAAACCCAAGTCTTGAGAAAAAGACAGGGGTTTCTCGGCAATCTGAAGAATACCCGCATTCAATGCAGGTATCCTCGTACATTCCTTTTACAGGTATAGCAGGTGTTGTAAGCCTTACAGGACTTACAGGTATCACAGGTGTTGTAAGCCTTACAGGTATCGCAGGTCTTTCAGGTCTTGTCGGTCTTTCAGCCGATGCCATTCCTCTATATTTACTTTTGCACCTTGATCCAAGCCCCTATATCCTCACTTAATTGCAGCGGAACGTTGCCTGGAAGCATATACTCATCGGTAGTAGACGGCTTATCGTAAGACGCAAACACATGATTTAACTTCGGATACTGCTTAAAAGTAACGTCCTTGCGCGATGCCAAGCCTTTTTTCCAGCCCTCATATTGCTTCAGATCAACTTGAAAGTCATTCTCGCCGTTAAAAATAAAGAGCGGCACTTGCTGATTCTTCGCTCGCTCTGGCCCATCGTTGTTCGCGATGTCGAACCACCAAGAGGCTGGCGGCAATGGGAAATCAGCTGGGTAATTGTCCGCTGAATACTGCTTATCATCAAGGATAGCAATAAGCTTCTTCGCCGATGCAACCATCATTTCTTGACGAGCAATCACTTCCGCTGGACGTCCTTCACTTTTAGAACGCGCCAAATGATCTTCAAATTGTCTTAACGCAATATCCTCCAACGCGCCAGAAGGTGCGGCCGCAAGAATAGCACCAGCAATCGCCTTGTCCTTGTCTTGCTCAATAATACGAGGCATAATCATACCTCCTTGGCTGTGACCAAGAACAAAAACTCGCTTACTATTCAAGCGCTTATCCTGCTGTGCTCCTGCTACAGCTAACAACGCATCATCGATAGACTCCTGTTTGACCGTAAGCTTCGGAATTCCTGCGATTTGATGCGGATATTCCAGATTCCGCTTGTTGTAGCGGATCGATGCTACACCTTGCTTAGCTAAACCAACAGCCAGATCACGGAATGGCTTATTCGCACCTATAGTCGAATCTTGGTCATGCATACCAGAGCCGTGTACTAACACGACAACAGGATATCCACCTTCAACCTTCGTCGTCGGCAGCGTCAGTGTACCTGGCAACTTAAATTGACCTTCACCTACTACAATAGACTCCTCTTTGTAGGCAGAAGCATCATCGTATGCTGGTGCCTTATAGCCTTGTGAAGTCATGGGTAGCCCAATGTAATCATTAACTAAACCATTCGAAGATAATTTAACATCGAAATAAAGTGGCATTTTTTTATCGGTCAAATATACAGCCGAAACGGTATGATGGACCCCATTATTGCTCACTTTGACAGAAACTATCTTCTCCGGTGTACCGAAATATTGAAATGACATGCCTTCCCCTGTCAGAGTCTGAGCTGTCACTACTTGCTTAAGCTCGGGCGTCATATACTCGTGCAGCTTAGCTAATTCAGCGCCTTGCGGCTGCTTACCAGCCTTTATCCACTGACCCAAAAATTGCGTCGCACGCGCCGACCAATCATTTGTCCCAGCAATATAAGCCCCGTCAACCCACTGGCCTGATACCCCTAACGCTTGCTGAATAGCATTCCAAGGCACCGTAAGTTCGCCGTTATGTTTCTTACTTAATTGCGCTGGCTTCGCTAGCACTAATTGTTCACCATTTACACTCGATTCTGTCTTGTTTAGTACAATCGTCCATACGCGTTCACCGTATGTAACGGTTGCTGTCTGCTTGCTATTGTCCCATTGCACTTGAGCCCCAATTGTTGCTGCAGCTTGACGCAAAGGAACAAGCTTTGTTAGTACTTCGTCATCGCGAGCTTCTACTGCCCGTTTATTGTCCATAGCCCACGCCTCTGGCGCAAATGGTACCGTACTGCTAAGCGCAATACATGAAGCCAACATCCATTTCCAAGCTGTACTTTTCATTGTCTATGCACTCCCCTTATACAGATGTGTCTAGTAACAAAAAATAAACAAAACCAAGTGAACATTCAATCGAGGTAATCGTTAACATCAGGCTATAATTCAACTGTTAGATAAATGTCTAATTAATAATAACATTTAAAATTTACCAGTGTCAAATCATTTATTGCTATACTGTGAATGTAGCGTATATCGTAATTATATGGTATTTAGCAAGGAGTAACTTGCGATGCAAGGGAGCAAGAACGCCTAACCTACTTTTTTAAAAAAGGGGATTTGATCGAATGTTGTGGGTTATTGGTATTATCGCAGCTGTCCAGCTCGGGCTGTTAGCAAGTGCCCTATGGGGAGCTAAGCCCTGTGTGTCGGGTGAACGCCGTTTTCCGCTCGCTGAAAGTATGCTGCTTAGCATTTCGCTAGTAACAGCTGCCGCTGCACTGTACGTACTGGAAGTTGTTCCAGCCTACTCGCTCTGGATCGCTATCGGTATGTTGTTCTCGTTTGTCGGGGACTTATCTATGGCTCAGCTATTGCCGTGGCGCAATTGGCTCATTGGCGGCATGCTGACATTCGGTATCGGTCACGTATTTTATATGATCGGCTTTGCCAATATGGCCACACAATTTGGCGGAACCATTTGGAATACAGGCTTCCTGATTGCCACCTTTATTGCGCTAATTGTTCATACGATTGGGTGGACCAAGTGGGTTCGCAACGATCGCCAGCCACGCATACTAAATATCGGGTCTTATTTGTACGGTTTATGGGTTGCAGGTACAGCAGTATTTGCATTTGCGATGTGGTGGGCTCTAGACGGCCTCTGGTGGCTGCCAGCTATTGGTGGTGTGTTATTTGTCCTCTCCGATTTAATAATCGGTTATACCGACATTGGACAACGTCGTGTCCCTAACCATCGACTATGGATATGGATAACTTATGTTGCCGCACAAGCGTGCATTGTATACGGGGCTCTGTTCGCAACCAACATGTAATGAACGACCTTGTAATAACGATGTAATTCGATCCGAACAACTATCTCTTTTCACGGCAAACATTTGCGGGGATACGAGCACGAAGGAAAGACCATATTAAGACCACATTCCGATGCACTCCATCGGCTTGGAATTGCAAGAAGCAACGAAGGGAGCTGCTTAATCATGAGTGTACAGAAGCGTCGTCGAGAAAATGCAGACAAAATCCGTAAACAGACACCACATCCTCATGGCAAAATAAAATCGTTTAAAGAGCTCTACGAACAAGGGTAAGCTGAACTTGAGTGGTACAATCCTTGAGTCATGCAGTCCTTAAGTCTTGCAGTACTTGAGTGATGAAGGGTTTGCGTTGCTTCATGCCAGTTATGAACTAATATGGACTTATACAAGCTTAATTATGCAAAAAAGAACCGTCAGGGAGAACCGCAAGCCTCCCTGACGGTTTTTGCTTCACTTACAACTTAGCGTTACATGAACAACTTCTTACGTGTAAGCCACATCCCAATCGCAAAGACGCAGAGAACGATGCCCACAACAGGTGCAATTGGCGCCTCTTCACCCGTTAACGGCAACGTCGTTGGTTGTTTCGATTTTTGCTTCGAAGCCGTATCTGTATCTGAATTTTTGTTCTTGGTCTTATCTTTTTTGTCCTTATTTTTCGCCCCATCTGTCGTACCTTTTTTACCATCACCTGGTTTCTTATCTTTCGGATCAGGATTAGGTTTAGGGTTCGGTTTCAATGGCTCACTAGGCTTCTCAGGCTTAGTTGGCTGTTTAGGAACCTCAGGCTGGCTAGGCTTTTTAGGCTCAGGTTTGCTCGGCGTAAACGTTCCACCCGAACCACCAGACCCTCCAGAGTCACCAGATCCTGTGCCTGGATTCGTACCAGGTGTAGTCGTTTTACGAACTAACCCCGCATCAACGACCAAGTACTGTTGACCTTGCGCGAGCGAAATAACGTCTGCCCACCCACTAACATCAACGTCCGAGTCACGTACGCGATCATTTCCGGCGCCCTTTTTCGTGAACTCGTACTTTTGCTGCAGCTCAGGAGTAAGCTTAAACTTTACCTTGTACTTGCCCGCTTCAAGGTTATCAAACAAATAATAGCCTGCTTGGTACACAGCCCCAGTTACGGAGTGATCATAGACCGTATTCGTGACCGAATTGTAATATACAGCTTTCGTTACGGATGATTTCAACAAGTTGTTGCTGTTATCGTACAACTCGACTGTAACGCCATTCAGACCTGTATCACCGTCATCCTGAATGCCGTTTTTATTTTCATCGATCCAAACGTACTTCCCAAGCGCACCTTTTACAGGCTTCGGGTCCGGACCTCCATCTTTTTTAAGGATGAGTCCAGCATCGACCGTTAAATCATTTGGCTGCGTTTGATTTATCGTAACGATGTTCGTCCAGCCCTGCGAATCGGCGTTTGAATCGCGCACGCGGTCATGACCTTGGTTCTGCTTCGTAAATTCGTAGCCCGTCGGTACAATGAACCGAACTTTATACGAACCGTAATCTTGGTTGTGGAACAGATAGTAGCCTGACGAATACACATAATCCGTCACGCTCGTATCATACACAGAACCCGTTACAGAAGGGTCATAGACGGAATTGGTTACCGCACTGTAGTACACGGAGCGTGTCACCGTAGTCGTCAACTTCTGATCCTTCTCGTCGAACAACTGTACGGTTACGTTGTTTAGACCCGCTTCATTATGATCTTGAACTCCGTTGCCGTTCGAATCGATCCAGACATATTTCCCAATCTGTCCCTTCCCTTTAACAGGAGGGTTGCCTTTCTTGATGAGACCCGCATCGATGTCATGTCTTTTCTCACCTGTGTTCAACTTAATGACGTCCGTCTGACCATCGGAATTCGCGTTAGAATCCTTGGCTCGATCAGTTCCTACACCTTTATTCGTAAAGGTGTAGCCGTCTGGCAAGGTGAACTTGACGTAGTAGTCGCCAGCATCAAGCGGTGTAAATAAATAGTAGCCCGGATTTCCTTTGTGATCGTTTCCGGTCAACGTGCTTTTCAGCAGCGTACCATCACTTGCTTGATGGAGGCTCACACGTATGCCATTAAAGCCGTGTTTCGGATCTTCATCTTGAAGCCCATTTCCATTCTCATCGAATGAGACGTAATTACCGATCTCCGCCTTCGGGTTCTCCATGATCTTGATTCCGACTTTGAGTGGCTCTGCTGGAAGCAGTGGCGTGCTGCTACCTACAGATGTAGCCGTATACCCAAATGAGTTCCAAGCAATTTGCTCTGGGCCCGTCGGCGCACCTATTGGTGCCCGCATTGTCCATGTCAGTTCTCTCGATTGCTGTGGCGCCAATACAAGGGAATCTGCAAACACAAATTTGAGTGCCCGAACTTTGGCTAAATCTTGTGGAGGCTCCTTCGTCCACGTTCCTGTAGTCATCGTGACCGTGTCATCTGTGCTGTAGAAAACAGTCACATCAGCAGGTGTAGTCACTTTATCCGTGAGGACAGGACTCCATTTACTGTCACGTGGCGAAGTGTCAATGACGCCCCGATCACCAATTCGAGGAAGTGCGTCCACAATGAGCACGTTCTTCACATTGGTTGTGCCTTTGTTGGTCACTTCCAGCTTATACTTGATTTCTCCACCAGGCGTGACATTTCCAGTGTCGGGATACTTGGTCCATTTTCCGTTGTCCAAATCTCCCTGCACCCATTTAATCGACTCCAAATTCGCAGAGGAATTCACATAAATGTCCGCGCTGTTGTACACGTACCATTTTCCAGCCTTGTAACGCTGATTTTTAAAGTTATGGAAGTTATTTAAGTATTTGTGCGTAGCCGAGGTCACTTCAACCTCGTTTTGAATGGCGCCCGTCAAGGCTCCATTGAACACTTTGGCATCGAAGGTTAGGTTTAGCGTTTCACCCTTTTTAAGCGTCCAGGCGTTATCGTTCTCGTTGCTCCAAGTCCAAGTTATCGGAACACGTCCTTGCTTGTCGGGAGTTCCTTTTTGAACAAAAGGCTGAGGTGGAATCTGCCCACTACTACTCGCCACTTTCCAAGAATCCGCAACAAACTCAAGCTCTTGGGGCAATAAATCCGTCACAATCGGGTTGTCAAAATTCACGTTGCCCCGCGTCGCGTTCTTCACGCTAATCGTATACGTGACCTTGTCGCCAGGCTTGAAGGAGGAACCGCTAGCTTGCTTATCAACCGTAATAATTGGAAGCTTGTCGACCGCAAGAACTTTCACTCTCGATACGAACTCTTCTGTATCGTTCGGGTTGATTGCTTTTTTGTGTGTGGCAACAACGTAGTTGACGATTTGCTTCCGATCAGGAGGGCTCTCCTCGTTCTTAGGAAGACCGTGATGCTCATCTATTTCAGGAAAATGGCATTTAGGCTTCACACCGCCATTTGGATCCTTTACGCATTCATACTTCCCATCAGGACCAGGTTGGTATTTCCCGAAGGCGTAAGGGTGTTCCAAATCCTTATATTCCGCAGTAAGTTCATAGCGGATTTGCAAGGATTCTACTTGGCGGAAATGCACGGGCACATCACCAAATACGAGTCGAATTCCCTTCATGTTCGCAGTAGCATTGAAAGGATGCACTACACTCGGGTTTAATATAGCCCAATCAATCCAGTCACTATCATTTTGAGGATTTGTTGTGGTGGTGTATTGCACTTTGTAAAAAGAAATACCGACGAATTTAGGCGTCTTGAACGATTTCAATTGCAAGCCTTTAGGTGTCAAATCTGTCACCTTAGCATCTTTCAGCTCCACGTTGGCCGAATTACCTATACCACCAATATAATAGGTAATTTCTTGACCGGTTGAAAGCTCCTTCTCATTCTGATCCACGCCTTTGTAAATCCAGATGCCCCCCTCTGGAACATTCACAAAGCCATGTGAAGCTTCTGCCGAAACCACACTAGGCTTAGATGAACCTACAGGCAGATAGGATACTTGCACGCGATTCGTTACTTTTTTATCTGGGTATTTGTCTGGATCTTTGTTGATCAAATCAAGGACATTTTTCGGATAGGACACCGTGACGTAAATTTCTTTTGGAAAATGACCATCTGCATCCGCTCGCCAATTCAACACTTTGTCGTTGTTCGTCTTGGTAGTAGGCGCAGGGTTGGATGAAACGAAGGTAGCTGCATCTGGAAGAGTATCTGTAATGACGACATTCTGAATGTTCAAATTGCCGTATTCTTTTAAGTCTTTCGTATCGTCAAATACAATTTTGTACTGTACTTGACTGCCGGGCAGCGGTTTTACATATTGGACAGGAACAGCCTGCTCTTTTTGCAACTTCCACACTGCGGATGCTTTGCTCGTGATGGTCACAGGGTTAGATTCAACGATAACCGATCCCTGATTATGCTGGAAGGTAGCTTTAGTAGTGGCAGATGTCCCATCTGGTGTAGTGAGGTTGGGGAAATGGGCATTGACTTGCAGCTTTCCTGTCGCACCAGACGCAGTCGGATCTTTGAACGTAAACGTGATCGTATCAACGCCATTAAGCTTCTCAAGCTTACCTACAGCGTGAACAGAATCAATCGTACGATCAAATACGATTCCACTTGGCAATGGCAACACCACTTTGGCGTTCGAAAAATGACCCGTCGTACTGGCGAGACTATAATCGATCGTGTACGTAAACGTTTTTCCAGTGAGCACAGTAGCTTCGTTACTACTTAATTGGATCTGAACACCGCTCGTACTGTTACTCGTACTGGCTGGGTTAGCCATTGCGGTAACTGGGAGAAGCAAGGTATTCAACAGCAGCATCAGCGCCCATACAGCGGCATACGGCCTCATCAATCGCGTCATTCCGTTGGCACTCCTTTCTCCTTATATTCTTATTACTTGTTGCAACTACACACAGCTCCTACAATCATCAACCTCCTTTTCATCATAAAATAACACATTGGACTATCTTCTGTCTTCTACCTAGCTGGTACATGCTAGTCTATGACGGTTAAGATGGGTACAACACCAAATCATTCATCAGATATCATAATCGATGTTTCTGAACAATAACTGAACCGATTTTTTGCGCAAAAAAGGCCTCTCGGAACAGTCCAAGAGGCCTTTCATATTTACAATTGTGGAAAGCTAATCTATTGTTACCCTGAATGGGTTACAAAGCTTAGAGCATTCATGCACTAAAGGCTAAAGGCCTTTATTACATCATGCCGCCCATTCCACCCATACCACCCATGCCGCCCATATCAGGCATGCCTGGCTTATCTTTTTCTGGCTTGTCAGCGATTACTGCTTCAGTTGTCAAGAACATAGCTGCAACAGAAGCTGCATTTTGCAATGCATAACGCGTTACTTTAGCTGGGTCAACGATACCTTGTTGGATCATGTCTACCCACTCGCCGGAAGCAGCGTTGTAACCTACGCCAACTTTCTCGTTTTTCAAGCGCTCAACGATAACGGAGCCCTCTTGACCAGCATTGTCAGCAATTGTGCGAACAGGCGCTTCCAAAGCTTTCAAGATGATGTTAACGCCTGTTTGCTCGTCGCCAGCAGCTTGAACAGCCGCAACTGCATTGTATACGTTCAACAGCGCCGTACCACCACCTGCAACGATACCTTCTTCAACCGCAGCACGTGTTGCGTTCAAAGCGTCTTCGATGCGAAGTTTGCGCTCTTTCAATTCTGTTTCTGTAGCTGCACCAACTTTGATAACCGCTACGCCGCCTGCCAATTTAGCCAAGCGCTCTTGCAATTTCTCTTTGTCGAACTCGGAAGTTGTTTCTTCCAATTGCGTACGAATTTGGTTAACACGAGCGTCGATGTCATTTTTGTCTCCGTTGCCATCAACGATGATCGTGTTCTCTTTCGTTACGCGAATTTGACGAGCGCTACCCAATTGAGTAACGTTTGTCGATTTCAACTCAAGGCCGAGTTCTTCTGTAATCACTTGGCCACCAGTCAATGCTGCGATATCTTGCAACATTGCTTTACGACGGTCGCCAAAGCCAGGAGCTTTAACAGCCACGCAAGTGAACGTACCACGAAGTTTGTTCACTACGAGTGTAGCAAGCGCTTCGCCTTCAACGTCCTCAGCGATGATAACCAATTGTTTGCCTTGTTGTACGACTTTCTCCAACACTGGCAAGATCTCTTGGATGTTCGAAATCTTCTTATCCGTAATCAAGATATAAGCGTTGTCAAGCACAGCTTCCATCTTGTCTGTGTCCGTAATCATGTATGGCGAGATGTAGCCACGGTCGAATTGCATACCTTCAACAACTTCAAGCTCAGTGTTGAAGCCTTTGGACTCTTCAACTGTGATAACGCCGTCTTTGCCGACTTTCTCCATCGCTTCAGCGATCAAGCTGCCAACTTCTTCGTCAGCTGCGGAGATAGCAGCAACTTGAGCGATGCTTTGCTTGCCTTCGATTGGCTTCGCAATCTTTTGCAATTCTTCAACAGCCGCTCTAACCGCTTTTTCGATACCTTTGCGAACGACCATAGGGTTCGCACCAGCAGTTACGTTTTTCAAGCCTTCACGAATCATCGCTTGAGCCAATACCGTAGCTGTTGTTGTACCGTCACCCGCTACATCGTTAGTCTTCGTAGCAACTTCTTTAACGAGTTGAGCACCCATGTTCTCGAATGCATCTTCCAACTCGATTTCTTTAGCGATCGTTACACCATCGTTCGTGATTAGTGGAGAACCGAATTTCTTCTCCAACACGACGTTACGGCCTTTAGGACCGAGTGTTACTTTCACGGCATTTGCCAAAGCATCAACACCACGCAACATAGAGCGACGTGCTTCTTCAGAGAACTTAATTTCTTTAGCCATCGTGAAAACCTCCTCAGATTCATTCGAAATGTATAAAGTAAATGGTTATGCCGACCTACTGTCAGCGCAACCGGTAAGTGCGTAAGCTAATCATCGCTGATGTTCTTAGTACAATTAACCAAGAATCGCGTGAATGTCGCTTTCTTTCATAATCAAATACTCTTTGCCTTCGAATTTGATCTCAGTGCCAGCGTATTTGGAGAAAATAACGCGGTCGCCTTCTTTAACATCCAATGGCACACGTTGTCCGTCTTTCCATACGCCATTCCCTACCGCAATAACTTTGCCCTCTTGCGGTTTTTCCTTTGCCGTATCCGGCAATACGATACCGAAAGCTGTAGTTTCTTCTTTCGCGCTTGCTTCGATCAATACGCGTTCACCTAAAGGTTTGATCATGAAAAAGAGCCTCCTTGTAAAAAGAGTTATAAGGTAAAGAACTACCTCCGCCTAAGGACGAAAAGGTTCGTTCTTAACAACAATTTTGTAGTGTTAGCACTCAAGCTCGATTAGTGCTAATAACAATAATTATAATACTGATTTTGGGTTTCGAATGCAAGAGGGTTGACGTTAAATTTTTTTAAGCTAAGCCATTTCGCTAAACTTTTTTACGATTACGACACCAATAAACAAAAAATGCAGGCTCCATTCAACGCTTTCGCATCTCCTTCGCCTGCATCATTCTTATGATGAGTTATGCGGTTGTCTTGTCAGCATCGTCTTCGTACTGCTGTTCCCATTTCATATCTTCTTCTAGCTGCTTGCGAAATACGGTCGCAGACAAAATGACACTTATTTCATACAGCACGAGGAGCGGAATCGCGACTAGAATGTCCGACACGATGTCTGGCGGCGAAATAAACGTTGCTAGCACGATTAAGCCAAAATAGGCAAACCGACGCATTTTGCGCAGCCGCAACGGATTTAAGATTCGAATCCGTGTCAAAAACATGATGACAACCGGCAGTTCAAACAGAAGTGACAACGGCAAAATAATGTTAAACATAAACGCAAAATATTGGGTAATACCGTACGTTTCCGTTAATTCTAAATGTTTATTAATGTTCGATGTAAATTGAAACGCCATCGGAAAAACGACGAAGTAAGCAAAAGCTACACCTAACACAAACAATAAAAATACAAACGGCACATAGCGCAACGCAGCCTTCCGCTCCGTCGCCCGCAAGCCAGGGCTAACAAACGCCCATACTTGATACAACGTTGTCGGAAGTGCTAGCGCTAGGGCTACAATAAAAGCAAACTTCATATATATCCCGATGCCGTCCCATAGCGAAAAGCTGTTTAAGCTTAACTGCTTGGCCGGCTCCGTATTGCGTAAAAAATCATAAATAGGATTTGCCAATATAAAGCCTACAATAAGACCGAAGATCAGCGCGGCGAGCACATAGATGACCCGCTTACGCAGCTCAGTAATGTGCTCAACGAGCGTCATTTGCTCTTCTGTCATTTGGTTCATTTGTGACATACCAACACCAACCTGTTCTTAAACCTAATGGAGTGCAGAAGCGTCCATTTAAACGCCAAACCTATTATTCCGGCAAGCGGCGTTGTTTGTCCAAGCTTGGTTGAGTAGTTGGCTGTGCATTTGCTTGAACCGGCGCAGCTCCCGCTGTTGCAGTTGCAGTTGCCGCCGGAACCGCTTGCACGTCCGTATGCGCTGATTTAGACTGATCCTCATCACCCATAATATCACGCGCACCTGCTTTAAATTCTTTTAATGTACGACCGAATGCTCGTCCAAGCTCCGGCAATTTATTTGGCCCAAACAACAACAAGGCAACAATTAATAGCAGTAAAATACCGCCAAAACCAATATTACCAAGCATAATGTTCTCCTTTCGATACGGACAAATGACATCTATCTTTTATTACCATCATATCATAAGCACAATCCGTAAAATACCAATCCAATGTAACAATTTTATGAAGATATTATCATTTGTACGCACTTATTCGATTACGAATTGGGTTACGCTTGCTCGTGATCATGAAAACGCCCACTTACAATGTCCAGTGCATGTGGAATTTGGTCCATGATCGCCTTTAAGTTTTCGTGTACACCTTTAGGACTGCCTGGTAAGTTAATAATAAGTGTCTTGCCCCGAATGCCGCATACGGAACGTGACAACATGGCCCGGCGAGTCTTTTGCATAGAAGCAAAGCGCATCGCCTCCGCCAATCCCGGAACTTGACGGTCAATTACTTTTAATGTGGCTTCTGGCGTAACGTCTCGTGGAGCAAGCCCAGTGCCACCTGTCGTAATAATAAGATCTGCTTTAAAATAATCCGCCATCTCAATCAAAGCGGCAGAAATATCGATAAGCTCATCTGGCACAATTCGATATTCAACAATAACTCCGTTCAATTCTTCTTCCACCAACTCGCGAATGACTTGCGCGCTCGTATCCTCACGTTCGCCTCTTGAACCTTTGTCACTTGCTGTTAACATGGCAACTTTCCAGCGCATGTTCGCTCCTCCTTTCGCCGACAAACCATCTTCATGCTTCATGACTTATTTATGTATATTATAGTCCCCGTTTTTGCCACCAGTCTTATGCATGAGCATAGTCGGACCTATTATCATATCTTTTTGCATCGCTTTACACATATCATATACCGTTAATGCAGCCGCACTCACTGCCGTTAACGCTTCCATTTCAACACCTGTTTTTCCAGAAGTTTTAACTTCCGCTTGAATAAAAAGGGTGTCCAGACCGTTATCAGAAAAGGTGACATTAACTCCTGACAACATTAGCGGGTGACACATCGGAATCCACTGCGAGGTGTTTTTAGCTCCCATAATACCCGCAACTTGCGCAACAGCAAGGACATCACCTTTTTCGATGTGACCTGCTTTAATGCGCGCCAAAGTTTCCGCTCTCATCTGAATACTTGTGCTAGCTACCGCCTTGCGCGACGTAATCTGCTTGTCAGATATGTCTACCATCCGTGCACGGCCCTGATCGTTAAAATGGGTTAATTGCTCCCCGTTCTGATTCATGTTCGCATTCCTTTCTACAACTCCTGCTAAATGATGACCTCATATCAAAGTGAAACCACGCCTTGTTCAGTAATGATGACGTTGACGGCAATGTCATGTGGCTCCATTGGAATACGGTCTACGAGCTGCCAGCTATACACGCAGCCGATCAGTTGCGTTGCCTGCTCTTTATCGTGCTCAAATTGCTTAAATCGTTCCCAAAACCGATCATAGTAGCCGCCACCGAAACCTAAGCGCCCTCCGTCAGCATCAAACGCAATTCCCGGGACGAATATGACATCTATGCTGGACCAGCTTGCTTCAGGCCATAGTTCTGTCTCAGGTGCAGGTTCTTGCAATCCCCAAGCATTTGTATGCATCACGAGATTACTGTCCCAACGATGAAGCGTCATTTGCTTCTGCTCTGCATGTGTGCGTGGTACATATATATGATCCCCTGCTTGCTGGCAATATTGAAGCACTGGACCAATATTAAGCTCTCCTCCGAAAGGGATATAGCCAAACACGGATAATGATCGTCCAACTTGCTGGCGCAGGCGATCTAACAAAGGCACAGCAAAATGATATACGGCATTGGCTGCGGCGTGCTGTTCATGCGTTGGAACGTTCGCGCGACGCTGCTTCATTCGCTTGCGCAACTCCGCTTTTGACTCATGCACTCCCCGCACCCCCGTCTCATTTAACCGTACCGTCTCATACTATCTTTATTCACGTTCATTTACGAATACCAACCTTAGTTTACCATCCTTGCGCGTCCCCTGCCAACATGTTGCTAACATTAAACGAACACAAATTCGATTTTATGAACACTTCATAAGAGAAAGTACGGAAAGCACTTCGCACTTCACCTCAATTTCAGGTAAACTAGACATACAGATTTTATAAACGGAGGAGATACACCTATGCTGCTTCAAGTGAACGGCATGAGCAAAAATTACGGGATCACCCCCGTATTAACGAATATTACTTTGCAAATTCAAGAACGTGAACGTATTGGCCTCGTTGGTGTTAACGGTGCGGGCAAATCTACACTGCTGCAATTGATTGCAGGAGAAATGACTGCTGACAGCGGCGTCATCTATAAATCGAAAGAAACGCGCATCGCATATCTTGCGCAAAATAGCGGCTTACAATCCAACAATTCCATTTGGAGTGAAATGATGCTCGTATTTGAGCATTTATTAGAAGCTGAACAGGAACTACGCGATCTAGAGCGACAAATATCTGATCCTGCACTCGCAGACGACGCTCAGCGCTATGAGGATACGCTCCATCGTTACGCTGTGCGCTCAGAGTGGTTTCGTCAACAGGGCGGTTACGAAATGGAGACGCGCGTGCGTAGCATTTTGCACGGGATGGGCTTCAGCCATATGGACCCGGACACACCTATCGACACGTTAAGCGGTGGTCAAAAGACACGCTTGGCGCTGGCTCGCATTTTGTTGCAGCAGCCTGATTTGCTGCTGCTCGATGAGCCAACGAACCACCTGGACATTCATACGCTCACTTGGCTTGAACAATATTTACGTTCATACCCGGGCGCTGTCCTCGTCGTATCCCATGACCGTTACTTCTTGGACGCGATGGTTACGACCATTATAGAAATTGAACGTCATCAAGCTAAACGTTATCCAGGCAATTATACAAAGTATATGGAGCTGAAAGCTGCACAGTATGAGCAGCAGCTGAAGCTATATGAAAAACAGCAAGATGAAATTGCACGGATGGAAGACTTTATCCAGCGGAATCTTGTGCGCGCATCGACGACGAAGCGAGCGCAGAGCCGTCGTAAAGCATTGGACAAGATCGATCGGTTGGATAGACCGATGGGCGACTTGAAAAAAGCACATTTTAGCTTTGAAATTACGCGTCAGAGCGGTAAAGATGTGCTGCGTCTACAAGATGCTTCCGTAGGCTATGATGCTAAAAAACCGCTATTCTCTCAAGCACGAATCGATTTAAATCGCGGTGAAATGGTCGCCTTGATCGGACCAAACGGTATCGGTAAGTCTACGCTCTTAAAGGCACTTATTGGTGACCACCCCTTCCTGCACGGCAGTGCACAATGGGGAACCAACGTTTCGATTGGGTTTTATGATCAAGAGCAAACATCGCTTAACCCTGCGAACACCGTGTTGGAAGAAGTGTGGAGCTCGTATGCTCATTTGGAAGAAGTCCGCATTCGCAGTGTCCTTGGCAGCTTTTTATTTAGCGGTGAAGATGTGAAGAAAAAAGTCGGCACGTTAAGTGGCGGCGAAAAGGCGCGTGTCGCGTTAGCGAAGCTGATGTTGCTGCAAGCAAATGTACTCATCTTAGACGAGCCCACTAACCACTTGGATTTGTTCAGCAAAGAAGTACTTGAATCGGCGTTAATCGATTACGATGGCACCGTGCTATTTATTTCTCACGACCGTTATTTCTTAAATAAAATGGCGGAACGAGTCATTGAATTAGGTGTTGACGGCACGCGTCATTTCCTAGGAAATTATGACGACTATATGACTAAAATACAAGAGATTGCAGAAGACGAAGCGATTGAAGCTGCTAGTATGTCTCCTCACACGTATAAGCCAGCGTTGGTAAATCACACCCAAGCTGCTGATGCGCTGGAAGACGAAGCTGCCAAAAGAGGCGCTGCTGCTTATGAAGCGGATAAGCAAGCTAAGCGTGAAGAACGCAACCGCCAACGTAAGCTAGAACAGCTAGAGCAGCGCATAGCGGAGTTGGAGCAACAGCTATCTGATTGGGAGCATAAGCTTACAGATCCGGAAGTATATCAAGATTATGTGCGCGCCCAAGAAGTTCAGCAACACATTGATGCATGCAAAGCTAATTTGAACGACGTTTATACAGAGTGGGAACAACTCATGGAATAGAAACGCTTCTACGTCTGGAAGCGCAACAAATGCAGCGGGTCAAGTGAGCGTAAGCTTCACTTGACTCTTTTTTATATAACGGATGGTCAAGCCAAGTTCGGCAGCTCTTTCATGAATGATTCGTAAACTGTTCTCCGTCCAAGATATTTTCTTGGTCAGTGATTAATGAGTTCATGTGTATGGAATAGTTCGTCTATTGTAGCTATTTTAAAGACTGCCGCAGGATACAGCCTTGTCGAGTTCCCAATGCCCAAAGGTTTCACATTTACGAACCCCTTTTGGACGCTGGCAAATTAGTTTGCCCATGTTAAATGTTGCTCGGGTTGCTGCAGGTTTAAGACGCTGCTCACACGATATCTGTGCGGCCTCCGCATGATAATGATTCGGTTTTCGGTTACGCTTCAACTCACGTGCAGCACTTTAGTCATGACGTCCCAGTTCCAAACCAATGATCCGTACGGACCATCCGTGGGCATGTAGGATTTCTAGCTTCGCTCTTTCTGTTGTGTAAAAATGGGTATAACTCATGATTGACTCCTTCGTGTAATGGATTGCTTGGATAAATTGCAAATCATAAAAGCTGATCGTAACGCGATATACCCGAAGCTGCTTAGTAATTTGAGAAAGCCTGAAGCCAATAAAAGTAGTGTCATAGAGGGGCAATCGTGTTTGTTGAATTGAGCGTACCTGACACCGATCCATGGCAAACGTACTATGGCTATCGATCGTCCCTCATCACTTACCTCTAACGGTCGCAATAGTCGTTATTCTTAGGGATAACTGCAATTTTAAAATTTAACGGTTCAGGTAGCGCTTATTTTAATGAAATTAGCTGAAATTGCATTCAACACGTCAAATAAGCTTGCTAATAACCGTTAGAAATCAACATCTATGAATATGAGCGAATTAAGCTCTGTGAGATCCGTTAGCGGCGGATGCCATGAGAATCAATACTACGATGAAGATTTTATGATGACTATCGCACTTCATAATGGCAATTCGTCATATAACATTTACACCGCTGAATGTTATCCACAGAATTGCATGTCGAATTTTGGAATGTGTGATCTAATCTTTGTCGAAAACAAGCTGTCACAGCGCGACTCAGCGCCAAAACCCAACATTATCCACTGTTTTATGCACACTATCCACAAAACCCACATTTTATTTTGAAAAATGTATCCCCTTCTTTCATCATTTTAACAACACCCACACAGTAAGGATGTAAGCGCTGTATCCACATTTTTTACAGGATATGTGTATAATTTTTATCCACAACGAGATTGTAGTACTTGAACGAGCATACAAAAAACTGACGCCGCTCTAAAAGCGACGCCAGTCTGAGTTTAGTCAAGTACAGGCACGTTATCGATCCAGTTTATAAGCTGTAATACATACCGTTGAACATATTGCTTCGTCTTTTCATCCGTTAACACTCTTTGCTCGGCATCTATCTTCTCATGAACTTGAGATATAAGTACCTTTTGAAAAGGCAGAACGAGTGCTTGAACCGCATCTAGCGTCTGCCTAATTTGCCTTTGTGAAAAAGCAGTACCTAGCCCGCCCGGAGTTGCACCAATTAGGCCAACTGGCTTACGATGAATCACAGATGATCGGGGAGGCCTCGACGCCCAATCAAGTGCATTTTTAAGAGCACCCGACATCCCCGAGTTATACTCGGGGCTTACAATTAGAATACCGTCTGATTGCCGCACAGCGTTATTAAACACAGCTACAGACTTTGGAAGATTGTCACCTTCTAGATCTTCGTTAAACAACGGAAGATTTCCGATGTCAATCCAGTGAAATTCAGCGGGCACATCCAACGCAGCTACTGCTTCTCCAACGATACGATTGTAAGAATTGGCTCGTAAACTCCCGCAAATAAGCCCGATCTTTTTACTCATGACCACATCACCTATTTCTACGAATTAGCATACCTTTACTATTCCCGCATACATAACAAGTTAGGCATACTAACGAACATTTTAATGTTTGTGGCTGCACTCACCGTTGTGCTCATGCTTGTGGTCATCGTGATTATGGTCATGATCATGCTTGTGATTATGTTGCTTATCGTGACTATGGTCATCATTATGATCGTGATCATCGTGATTATGGTCGCCCGCACATTGCTGGCTAGCTTGCACACCAACCTCACACACAAGATCCCCATGCTGGATACTGGAATCTTCAATCTGAATCGTGACGTGAGAAATTTCAAACTTGTCTTTAACCGTTTTTAGGGCTTGCTGTAAAATGGGATAACTCGACACCTGATCCTCGACCCGCAAATGACAGCTAAGCGCATCAAAACCTGAAGTTAACGTCCATACGTGCAAATCGTGCACACCGTTAACACCTGGAATCGCGGTAAGAGCTTCCGTTACTTGTGCGGTATCGATTCGCGAAGGCGTACCCTCCATCAAAATATTGACCGAATCTTTCGTTACACGCCATGCGCTCAACAAGATAAGTACAGCTACGATAATACTAATGATCGGATCTGCAATAAACCAGCCGAACTTCCACATCAACACTCCAGCAACAATCGCACCGACAGAGCCGAGCATATCACCAAGTACATGCAGAAAAGCACTGCGCATATTCAAGTTGTCTTTAATGTCTCCACGCATTAACACGAAAGCAGCTGCAATGTTAGCTAACAATCCAACAATTGCGATTCCTATCATCGATAAGCTTTGGACTTGTTGCGGATTTAATAAACGCTCATAAGCTTCAATTAAAATAAATACCGATATAGCGGCTAACGTAATCCCGTTAATAAAGGCGGCTAAAATTTCAAAGCGAAAATAGCCATACGTCTTGCGTGGCGAAGGTTTCCGTGCCGCAAAAATCATTGCAAGCAAGCTTAAAAATAGAGCTGATGCATCGCTTAGCATATGTCCAGCGTCAGACAACAACGCCAAGCTGTTTGTAATAAAGCCCCCAATAACTTCAACCACAAGAAATATCGAAATGATGATCAAAGACAACAAAAGTGCCTTTTTGTTCGCCCCGCCTCCGTGATGATGACCATGCCCGTGACTGTGTCCGTGTCCATGACTATGCCCATGATGCAGTCCCATATTTAGAAAACCCCTTTCGGATTTAATAATAAACTCTCCTTGATTGATTGTTATTATAACTCAATTCATTATAATATTCAATTGATTGTTTGAATGTTATTTAAAAATAAGCACTCACGAATGCCAAAAATCAAAAAAAGCCAAAAACGAGCCTGCATCGCTATGCAGACCCGCTTTCAAGCTTCACATATTGCAATCGATTTACACCGACCATTGTTCCAACGAAAACTGAGGATGTGCTGTGAAATCAAGCTCCGTAAATTGACCGTGCTTCCATTTCAAATAGGCGGCCGCCCCGATCATTGCTGCATTATCGGTACAATATTCGAACGGCGGAATAATAAGCGGCACTCCCTCATCTTCACACTGCTTCGTTAATGCCTCGCGTAAACCACGATTAGCCGCAACTCCGCCACACAACAGCAATTGCTTCACGTTGTATTGCTTGACAGCGCGCATCGATTTACCGACGAGGACGTCGACTACAGACTGCTGGAAGCCATGAGCGATAGCCCCGTACTTCGGCTCTTCACCGCGCATCCGAGTCTGGTTGATGACGTTCAACACCGCGGACTTCAAGCCACTGAAGCTAAAGTCGTACGAATCTGGCTCCAGCCACGAACGCGGCAGATCGACCGTTTCCGTAGCTTCCGTAGCTAAGCGATCAACGTGCGGGCCACCTGGGTAAGGCAGACCAATGGCACGAGCCACTTTGTCATAAGCCTCGCCAACCGCATCATCACGCGTCCGGCCGATCAATTGGAACTTACCTTCTGCTTCTAAATACACCAATTCGGTATGACCGCCTGAAACGACCAAGGCCATACAAGGATATTGAAGCTCTGCAACCAATTGATTCGCATAAATATGTCCTGCGATATGATGTGTGCCAATTAGCGGAATATCGAACGCCATAGCGAGCGATTTAGCTGCTACATTACCTACTAGCAAAGCGCCAATTAGGCCAGGGCCTTGTGTAACCGCGATCGCAGAGACATCTTGCATCGTAATGCCAGCCTGCTCGACCGCTTGCTCAATCATGACCGTAATTGTCTCCACATGTTTACGCGAAGCGATTTCTGGCACGACACCGCCAAATCTCTGATGAACATCGATCTGGCTTGACACCATGTTAGAAAGCACTTCGCGACCATTGCGTACGACAGCGACAGATGTCTCGTCACAACTCGTCTCTATCGCCAAAATAATACTATCTTTTTCGTCCGATTGTATGAATGTCAATGAATTCACCTGCTTTATTGATTGGACTCACTGGAAATAATGATCGGTGCGAACTGCTTTAAATCCGCCCACATAATAAGTGCGTCCTCTTGATTATCTGAATAGTACCCTTTACGAACCCCAACTGCGATAAAGCCAAATTTGGTATATAAATGTTGAGCCGCCTGATTCGATACCCGAACTTCCAGCGTCATACTTACCATGCCACAATAAACAGCAAGCTCCATCAACTGATAGAGCAGCTGTTGACCAAGACCTCGTCCTCGATAATCAGGGTAAATAGCGATATTTGTAATGTGAGCCTCGTCTAAGATGGTCCACATTCCTGCATAGCCAACAATTTGCTCATCACAAACCATTACGATATATTTGGCGTTCTGGTTGTGCAGCATCTCATTGCGAAAAGCATCAGCCGACCATGGTACAGTAAACGAAGCATGCTCCACGGTCATAACACCTGGAATATCGTCGATATCCATTGCTCTAAACATCGGTGCTGACGAAGTCGATTGTGGGGCTAATTCGTCAAATCGTTCTGTTTTGCTCAATGAAGTGACCGTCCTTTCCGAGTCATTATGATGGCGAGCTGCTTGCAACATCGTTTGCTCGCGCTGCCCTTTCTTCTCTTTCCTTCGCTAGCAGTTTGGTTTCCGCTTCCGTTAGCTGCGCATAGTTAGGCTCCAACTGATGGATATCGGCAGTTGGCACGCCCCGCTCTAGATCAGCAAGCGCCAAGCGGCCGATCCAAGCCGCACTTAATTTACAGCCTACGATACGAACACGGCTGCCTAATTTCGCTTGAAGCGCCTCCAGTAGCTCACGGTGAGGCTCTACATCGCCCACAAGCCAGACTTGCGCTTGCGGTTGGCCTTCATTATGAGCAAGCAACACCTCTGCTTCCTCAACAACCGAAGCAACTAAGCGAATGCTGTCTTCATTTTGACGAACACCTAAGCTGTCCACCGCTGCTCGCTCACCATGTTCAAAAGCAAAGCGCGCAGTATAAGCTTGTCCTCTACGCGCATCCATAAGCGGATACACCCATACTGAACCTTGCGCTTGTTCCATGTGCTGCTGCGCCGCTTCCCAGCCACTCAAAGCTAACGCATGTAAGCTCGACACACCCACAACAGGCTTGCGCCAAGCCCACGCGAGCGTCTTTGCCGCCGTAACAGCAACGCGTACTCCTGTGTAAGATCCCGGCCCAATACCGACGGCCAGCACATTTACATCGTCTTGCGTCCAACCGAGATCACGTATCATCGCTTGCATCGCTGGAACAAGCTTAATCGCGTGATTACGCTCTGCCTCTGATTGAAGATTCGCTAGCGGCGCCATTCCACTCCCACGCAGTGCGGCAACGGCCAGCACATTCGTCGATGTATCAATTGCTAGCAGTTGAACTGCTTGTTGTTCCATCATTCTTATACTCCCATCCGTTTTAGTTCGTTAACCCAAGAAATGTACGGCTCGCCATAAGCCGTCAACCGAATGATCCGCTCGTGTTCACCTTCATACTGCAAGAACAGATGCAAATATTTCGTTGGCAAAATCGGCGTCACGATGCTTGACCACTCCACCAAGGACACGCCTTCACCGTAAAAATAGTCGTCCAAGCCGAGCTCGTCCGCTTCTGCCATTGAAATACGATACACATCCATATGATAAAGAGGCATTTGTTCGCCTTCATATTCTTTAATGATTGTAAAAGTTGGGCTGCTAACGACATCCTTTACGCCAAGTGCACGAGCGACAGCTTGCGAAAAGCGTGTCTTACCCGCACCAAGGTCCCCATCAAGGGCGATGACCGTTCCTGGCTGAAACTTTTCCGTCAACCGTACAGCCAATTTCTCCGTATCCGCTTCGTTCATCGAACGATAAGCAAATTCCGCTGTTTGAAACATGCTCCTATGCCCTCCTCCATCCGACCAGCAACCAAATGAATTTCTAACGCCCTATTATACCACAAAAGCGAAGCACTATCCGTGAACGCTTGTCACTGCATACAAAAAGTGGTTCCCCCCACAGTAAATATACTGAAGAGACAACCACATGTTAAGTCACTTGCTATTGTATCCTTTTGTTCGCTCTTTAATAGCTCTTTAATTACCCTTTAATAGCTCCTTTACTTTCTTATACCCATCTACTCCAATAATTTTGTGCTGCAACACTTTATCTCTATTAAACAATAAAAAGACCGGCACAATCTTCAAATTAAACAAGGATACATATTCATGGTACTGGTCTAAAATGATCGGAAAAGCGTAATGGTTTGAATTCGAAAAATTCGTTATCGACTCTACACAACGTTCATCTTCCGAAAAAGGAACATGCACACTAACGAGCTTCACTTGTGTTGGATATTCACTCAGGTCACGCTGTAAATGGGTAGCGATTTCTTTACACGTGCCACAACTTATCGACCAGAAGTAGCATAACAGCGTTTCTTCTTCAAAACTATCTGTCAAAATGTTTGAACTCGAACAGTTTAAGTAAGGCAAATCATATTCAACCGAAGGTACACTTTGCCCCAGTTCCATTTGCCCACCTCCTAATTTGGTCCCGTCAGATCAGCTGCAATGACTTTAGCAAGCGCTTCTTCCGCTGCAAGGGGTCGGAACATACTTGCTTCGTCTAAACGTTCATCGTTTAAAAGGTCAACCATTTCTCTTCCGATTAAGGTTGGATTCAACATAGTAAGTGCCCATATCGCCCAAAAGCTCGCTGTTCCCTTAAGTTGGTTTGCGATTTCTAAAAGGCAAGGTATGCTCTTTTCCCCAATCCGCGATAAGGACAAAGCCGCAGCCATTTGCGTTTCTTCATGCTCTTCATGCAATAAAGCAGCTAGCTCAGGAACAGCATCGTATGCGTCCGTACCAATTTCCCCTAATACGACTATTGACATTGTTCGTAATGGACCTTTGTCACGTAAAGCATTTCTTAGCGTAGGGACTGCTGTTTTTCCCGTATGTTTTATCTCCCTAATTGCCTGAAATGCCTCCCGCTCATTATCACTAGCAAGCTTATCCATATTTTTCAATACCATCTCATTGTTATTGTTCATGGTTCACCTCTTAGTTCATATGAAATGCATCACAACCTACTTAACAAAAAAGCCCCTATAGAAATAAGCGCATAGAAATGAATAAAGTAAGCTCTCCCCTGATTACGAATCGAAACCATCCATAACGATAAGCCAATTAAAATCATAACTAGCGGAAGCACATATGGACTTGCCAACAATAAAGGCAATATATTTGCGAAAAAACCAACGAGAGCAGTACTCCCAACAACCACGTATAATACATTTTTAAAATAAATCATGATTGGTAAACCTTCTTGACGACCGTACGTCTGCATTGCAGCTGTTAAACGTATTCCTAACAAAAGAACAAACAAACCAATTGCATATCCAATAGCAACTCCTACTTGCTCCATATTTAAACGCTCATTCGACCAGCCAAAACCAATAAACACAGAGATAGGAATGAATATCCACATCATATGTGCGAGCTCTAAGACCAACACTTTTAAGTAGAATTTACCTGGGAGCAAAAATAAATCCCCCGATTGCATATGGCGCACTAAACCTGAAAAATAGGAATTCATTAATATGGCGGCAACAAGTACTACATTCACAATGATGATCCAATCGAAACGATATACGATCACATAATACACGATGGCTATTATAAAAAGGAGTTGAAATAGATGCGTGAATACATTTTTTTTTGCAATATTAATTTCGAACCACAAAAAAGAGCCTAGACCTGTTAAAAACTGCGCTCCCCACCAACTTTTGAACTGTTGAGGTTGGATACTGGCGCTAAATGCGTTATAATCTTTAAATTCTGACCAGAAGTCTGCTTCTCTTACTAGCTGCTCTTTACATTTCAATGACCGTGTAGAGTAATGAATCAAGGCAAACGAAAGGCATATTAAAATAAACACTGTTGTCCCTGTTTTCCAAGAATAACTTCCTTTAAAAATAAGTCCAAATTCAGAAATAACATCGGCAACCATGTTCCATACATAAGGGGATTCAGGTACGAAAAAGGTATAATAACTAGCGAATCCTAATAACACCGTAAAAATAAGGGCGCCCAGACCGAAAACAATCCGAATTCCACGGTTCATTCTGGCACAGGATAACGCAACGAGCCAATACTCCATCGCACCTATCACAACAAGGGTAAGCAATGCTTTTCCTGTTAAATTAACGTATGACATTGAAATACTTAAGCGTATGATGTCGCCAATAACGGCGCCAAGCAACCACAACGAGCTCCGCAAAAAAACTTGCCAGAGGACTGTCGCGTGCGCAATACGTGATAAATGAAGTGGCATTGAATAGAGCCAAATCACATCTTCCATTTTAGAAGGAAGACGATTGGACCCAATCCCTAAAACGGTGTAGATCAGAAACATAACAGCTAATCCCCAGCCGAAATAGACTAGTGATTCCTCGTTACCAGCATCACCTATATTGAGCTGTAGCGTAACAAAGAGGGCTAGTGTAACCAATAATAAAAAAGGAATTTTCGTTTTTCTTTCCTGATTGGATAAGCTTCTAAATAATTGCAAGCGGTACAATTGCCATATATCACCCATGTTCCGTCCACTCCCCTAAAGCATGGATGACGTCTTTACGCCATTCTGGCCAATCTGCCTCGTGTTTAGGGACACTCATTTCTTTTACAATACGCCCCTCTTGAATAAGGAGTACACGATGCGCAATTTCCAGAACAAACTCCAGACTGTGTGTACATATAAATACACCACATTTTTGTTCTGCTTTAGCAGTTAACCATTTGGCTAACCATTGTTTAGCCGGTATATCCAAACCAACTGTTGGCTCATCCAATACGTACAAATTTGCGTTTTGCACAATAGCACCAGCCAATATGGCCCGCTGTTTTTGCCCGCGTGATAAATGCCCACTCATCCGATCAGCAAGATCCGTCAAATGGACTTCAGCCAAGGCTTGCATGACACGCTCTTTAAGCTGCTGTTTGGGAACCTTAAATGCCTTGGCACGAAACTGCACATGTTCAGCTATCGTCAATGTTGGGTATAAAAATGGTTGATCAGGGATAAAGGCAACCATTTGTTGGGCTGCCACCGATCCAGGAGTATGATTTCCAATCGAAATATGACCTTGATCTGGCCTGTAAAGCCCTGTAATACAGCGAATGGTAGTCGTTTTACCTGCTCCGTTCGGGCCTAGCAACGCGACAATTTCCCCAGCTTGTATACAAAATTGGACATCGTCTACACCATCGCCATTTTCATATTTCTTTTGCAGATTGACAACTTTTAAAATATCCATTGTGAGCAATCCCTTTCACTATCCGTTATGGATGGACTGTGGTTTCGCCTGTTTATGGAGTCTCTGTTTGTCATAGCGATACTGAAAAAGAGGTACGGATACGAGTATGAAATTGTGCACAAAGTGGGCTACCAACACAGATACGAATCCGTAATACACATATACAAATCCTAATATCCAACCAAAGACGAACAGTTGAAACCATCTTATCCAGCGGGGCTGGTACCCTGTTCCTTGATGTAGGAAAGCCCACAACATTGAAGAGATACCTATTGCGACGTATACATTGCCGCTCAACCACCAAATAACAGGAATAGCAAGCAAGCGGTAGACCGTTTCTTCTGCCAAGGAACTTTGCAAAGCAACACTTAGCCCTTGCTTCAAATTAAATCCGGACAAATAAACAGTACGATCAGACAGTTCCGGAGAGATTTTTAACCAATTTTTCTTTTCTAAGATGTAAAAAAAGAGACCAAATACCCCTAAAGTCACTATGCCTACACAAACGCCCACAGCGCTTTGCCATTCCAATTGTTCAAATAAATATAAGCTCTTCTTTGTACTGATGAAATTCCCTGCCAACGATGCGATAAACACGACAAAACCAGCAGCCAAACTTGCTAGAGCTGTAGACAAAATACCTAACAAATATACTGATTTTATGCTGATGCGGGAATCATATGCATTGACGATACTAAGCTCAATATCTTCTTTTGCAGTTAAAGAACTAATAGCTGCCATAATACATCCCATGACCAAGCTATAAGCTAAAGATACCTCACCACCTTGCGTGATAAGAATGATCAAAGCCGCTATCACAGCAACAAAAGAGCCCAACACGCCAGATAAATTTAAAGTCGATTCCAAATATTCTTTTTTAACGGCCACATTCATTTTATCTGTCAGTATTTCTTGCGCTGATCCCATACTGACAAGGTAGCCATTTTGCACCTCCACCGCTATTTTCATCCGTATTTCTTCGGATTCAACGGTATACCAATACAGATCTGTATTGTTTAAGTCCTCTTCTTTTTTGCCATTACCTGTTACGAAAGCATTACCCCAAACGCCGTGCGTCGACGCATTTAATGAATGAAGTAAATGTTCAGGAGATTGAACTTCTCCATTTATTTTGGGAATGTCTTGCCTTTTCACATCAACTTGCAAAAAGGTGACCTCTTGATTGGCATTAATACCAATAATGATTGATTTATGTGCACTAACAAATCGAATCCTCCAAGCTTCTACAAGGCCCCATTCATATAAAATTTGTCTGTTCTTATTCAATAAATCCATATGATGGAGTTTGTTTACTGTATCCCGATCATGCCAAAACATGGAGTATTTCTTCCAATTATGTACGTCTACCCCAACATATCTCTTAATAAATTGTTCGGCTATTTGTTCAGCACTTTGTTTATCAATTAGCATCGACTGATACGATTTTGGTCTAAATTTGAAAAACAGCAGCAATCCTAAAATGGATAATAAAATAATCAATAACCATTCCATGATATATCCCTCTTCTTAACGAGTTTGGACAAACGGAAGATCAACTTCAGCAAGCTGTACTTTGCTAATACAATTGCAATGTTTGGCACTGCATTTAGCCTGCCACAATCTATCTTCAGACCCGATTGTTAGCATATCATCTTGCAAAATATGTCCTAATGCCACATCTTCGATTTGGCAAGGCGTAACAACCCCATCGGATCGGATATACCAAGCTAAATATCCTGGAGTACAAAAATCTGTGCACCCGTTGTTATCATCTTGATCCCAATCAGGTATCCACATCTGATCTCCCCATTGTTGAATGGCATCTTTGAGTTGACGTTTTATGCGATATTCTTGTTCGTCCTTTAGTGCAAAAGAATGATCAGAGGCTCGCCCAACGGACAATGTTTTACCTGCGCGAAACGCTTTTGCTCCTGCTTGTACAGACTGTCCTATCACATCAAACAAATCTTCATAATTCGTATTGTTTACGGTCATAGCAATAAGTACCGGTACAGATGCTTGTGAAAGACGATTTACATTTGCCATGCTTTCATTAAAACTGTTTTTTCGACCACGTAGTATATCGTGTATCTCGGCTTTTCCGTCAATGCTTACCTGAACAAACACATTCCCTAATTGTTGGACTAACTCAATCTCCTCATCGGACCATTTGAGTCCGTTACTAAATAAATTCACATTCGTAAATAACGAACTTGCCGCCGCAATAATCTGCTTAAATCCTTTTACTAGCTTGGCTTCACCACCCGTTATAGTGACGTCTGCAACGCCATGAGCAGCTAACTGCTGCATGACATCTATCCACTGTTCGGCACTTAGCTCATTCTCATTCGGCTTACCAGAACTAGCATAGCAAAACGAGCAACTTAAATTGCATGCATTCGTCAATTGTAGGGTACAACTAATCGGGATAAATGCCTTTTTAGAACCTGTAACTAGTAATGGCTTGTCCAACAAACCTTCTTTCCAAAGCGATGTAAACGGATGGTTGCCCAACTCATCACTTAACTGCTGCTCACTTAATAATTCAGATGAAATAATTTCCCACACTCTCGCCGTCTTTTTAAGACTTCCATTTTTGGATAGAAGCAGGGCAAGCTGTGCAGCCTTTCCACTTAATCTGAAATAAAACATACTCTTTTTATCTAGCAATAGTGCTCCATTCGGTTGCAGGTGTATACAAAGTTCATGAGGATGATACGTAATTTGTTCTTCCACTATAAATTCCTCCTTAAACACTAGTCGTTTAAATAGAAATTCGAATAGAGGGCCTTTCATTTTCAGGCCCCCTACCTTACTCAATTAAATTGCACGGCTAGGAATAGTAGGAATCCAGCAGGCACGCGTAAGAGAAATACTCTTAGCAGCCCAGCATGCAGCACAACCAATCGACTTCACCAAAGGTAAACCTGCTGATTGAGACATGTCTTTCGAAGTGGTCGATTCCCAGTTCTTTTCATTCTGTTCCATACTAGCACCCTCCAATAGTAAATTTTTGTAACGTTACAGCTAGAATATATTATGTAAGCGCTGTCTTGTCAATAATTATAAATAAATATGTATAATTATAAATTATAAATTATATAGATATCTAACAATTTATGAAAAAATGAACATCGGTCTAATAACGTTTTCTTGTAATATCGACTCTAATAGACTGAACGCCATAATAAATAACAAAATTCGGATACAAAATATTCCTTCTACACAAATAAAAAGCTGAAGCCTGTTACACACAGACTACAGCTAAAAGTCGTTATTGCTTTTTATCTTCATCGAGCCTTTCAACCGAAACCGTATGTGTATCTAGTGGGTTGTTACCGACTTGCACCGTGGCCATTTTGTTCGGTTCATCGACGTTCTCGATCCAGACAGGATGCTCATTGTCTAACAGTACAGGTACTGTATCCTTCATCTCGTATATTTGTTTAGCACGCGTCACATCCATCATTTTACCTCCATACATGTAACATTTTTGCATGATTAGCGTAACTCAAAGTTGGTGTATTCATACATAGGTAGTAATAGCCATTCCGTTGCATACTGAGAACAAATTAAAACGGAAATCGACAAGGCAACAACCATTTGCAGAAATCACCTACATGCTAACGAGGA
This sequence comes from Paenibacillus sp. 481, assembly GCF_021223605.1. Taxonomy (NCBI): domain Bacteria; kingdom Bacillati; phylum Bacillota; class Bacilli; order Caryophanales; family Paenibacillaceae; genus Paenibacillus; species Paenibacillus sp. 481. The sequence continues at coordinate 3,308,581 of NZ_CP075175.1, read as the reverse complement.
GGACACAAGATATTTAGGTTCACAGCTTCGCTAATTTAAAGCATCGCGATAGCAAACGCACAACCGCTTCGCTATTTTAAAGCAGCGGCGATAGTAGGCGTACAACTGCCTCGGTCATCCGCTGCTTGCGTGAACGCTGGACGAATTCGCGATAACGAATTTCCACGCTATCCGCAAAATCGCGTTCAAAATCTTCCGTTACACGATCAATCGTTGCCGTATCAAAAAGTACAGCTGTCGCTTCGAAATTACTAAAAAAGCTGCGCATATCCATGTTCGCTGAACCTACAGAAGCAAGCGAGCGATCCATCACGAGCGTCTTTGCATGCGCAAATCCTTTTTGATACTGATAAAATCGCACTCCCGCTTGCAGCAGCTCCTCCACATACGATAAAGAGGCCCAATCAACAAGGCGGGAATCTGATTTACCTGGAATAATAATGCGCACATCAATGCCACTGACAGCCGCCGTTTTTAGTGCAAATAAAATGCTAATATCGGGTATGAAATAAGGGGTCATCATCCACACACGGTATTTCGCGGCCGTGATCGCGGAAAAAAACAACTCCTGTATCGCATCCCAACTTTTATCCGGTCCGCTAGATATCATTTTGACTTGTTCCTGCGCCTGACAAGCATGTGGAGGAAATAACTCTCGTCGCACAATAATTTCTTTCGTCACAAACGCCCAATCGTGTAAAAACACGCCTTGCAGCGTATACACCGCATCTCCTTCTATCCGCAAATGCGTATCGCGCCAAAAGCCTAATTTTTCATTCAAGCCTAAATAGTCATCCCCAATGTTCAACCCGCCGATAAACCCGATCGTCCCATCGACAATAACAATTTTGCGATGATTGCGAAAATTTAAGCGACGACGAAAAAAGGATACAACGAGTGGCAAAAACCAATGAAATTCCACGCCAGCTTGGCGAAATTTATGTAAATATTTGCGACGAAGTTCCATGCTGCCTACTCCGTCCACAATGATGCGAACCCTAACCCCTGCTTTTGCTTTTGCAATTAATGCATCTTGAAATACAGCACCAATCGCATCATCACGCATAATGTAGAACTCCATATGAATATGATCCTTAGCTTCACGAATCGCCGCAAGCATGGATTCATACGTAACTTGTCCATTCGTCAGCACCGTCGTCTTATTGCATCCGGTTACAGGACTTTCAGATACGGAGCTAATTAAAGTAAATAGCCGTTCTTGACTACGCATTTCGGCATTGGTTAGTTGAGCCGACTCCTGCACGACCTGCATGCGGGTCAGTTGATAGACATGCTCGTTAGACCCTGCCCATGTTTCTCTTTTTCGTACACGACGACGCGCTGTATAATCCTGTGCTAAAAAGTAATACATCACAAAACCAATTAGCGGGAAGCAAAACGAAATGAGCAGCCACGCGACTGCTTTGGATGGGTGCTTAAACTCCAATAACACTATCGTCACAATTTGAAATAAGTAGATGATCATCAAGATGATGAACCAAATCATTTACGTTGCACTACCCCCTCTTTAACATGAACATCCATCCATATACAATCTATACCATATTTGACCTTTAACCACAAATGAGCCGTGTGCAAGGATAGCATATTCCGTCATCCTTGTGCATGAATTGCAATCTTGAGGCATGTTCTACCGGACAAACGAATAAATTGCATATAGGCATGAAGGATAACACACTGTATCTGAACTTGAAGGACGAGGTGATGTCATGAAGCGACGCTGGTGGAACGACAGCATGACATTGTTAGTCATTCGTGACGCCGAGCAAGCAGTGAAACAGTTGAATGTCCCTAAGCTTCTTGTCATCTCTGTGCCATTAGCGGCAGTACTCTCTATTTCTGGGCTTATTGTGAGTATGCAGTGGAAAGCAGCAGCCCACATTAAACAGTTGGAGAAGCAAGTCGCTCAGCAAGCGATGTCGTTGGAAATTACGGTAAAGGATAAAAACGCCGCCATTTCTCGTCTGCAACATGAAGTGGTTCGCTTGTCCTCACAGACCCAAACGATGAAGAAACGCGTCGGGCAAATAAACAGCATGGAAAAGCAGCTGCAACAGTTCATTGAGGATCATATTGAACCTGCGTTACCTGCACCTATGAACATGTCGAGTAAACCAGCTACTATTGCGTATCAGCCTGCTTGGAACGCCCAACAACAAGTTGGAGGGGAAGAGCATGCTTGGACGACGGAGCAAATCATAGCGCTATCGCAGCGCTCCCAATTAGACTTAGAGCAAATTCGCGATATGTTGATTACGATCCAAAAAAGCACCCCAAGTACGTTGCAGCAGGCGGAAAAGAAGCAACTGTTGCTAGCGGGAACACCAAATTACTGGCCTACCCCATCACGGCGCATGACATCAAGCTTCGGCTATAGGCAAGATCCGATTTCTGGGCGCGCTGCTTTTCATGCTGGTCTAGATATTGGCGGTCAATTGGGTGATCCCATCTATGCGGCTGCGGATGGACGTATTATAGAAGCTGAATTTAATTCGGCTCGCGGACGATATATAATTATCCGCCATGTAAACGGTATCGAAACATGGTATATGCATTTGCATGACATTCATGTAGCCGTTAATCAAACGGTAAAAAAGGGAGATATCATTGGGGAACTAGGCAGCACGGGGCGCAGCACGGGTCCGCATTTGCATTTTCAAGTGATGCAGCGAGGCGACGCGGTTAACCCGCTTCCTTATTTAAAACGGCGTACGAGGGTTGTCGATACAGCAGCGGCTAAAGATGCTACTACTAGAGATGCTGCTACTGAAGATACCACTGAAGATACTACTAAAGATACTGCTACTAAGCGAATACGTGACCGTTATTAAGCAAGTTAAGTGAATTAAGTACGTTAAGTGAGTACGATCTTAAAGGAGTGAATATATGTTTCGCAAACATCCATCCCATACAGATACAACAGATACCCTGATCGGCAAAGGCACTATTATTGAGGGCGTTATTCACTGCGAATCAAGTCTGCGCATCGATGGGACGCTAAAGGGTGATGTTACGGGGAACGGTAACATTGTCATAGGCAAATCAGGCGAGGCGTATGCAAATATTACAGCCAAGCAGGTTATCGTAGCTGGAAAAGTATTTGGTGAGATACGTGCAGCTGAAAAGCTGACGATTACAGAAACAGGCCAAATTCGAGGCTTGTGTGAGTCTGGGCTCCTGATAGTACTTGAGGGCGGTATATGGAACGGGACAAGTGTAATGGAAAAAGAAGATCAGCTTAAGGAAGGTAGCAACGCGAGCGGAGTTGAACATCCGTCAAAATCCGAACATGCGGAAAAAATGGAGCACACTGAGAACACGTCTACTCATGACGATGCTCATGCAATGGAGCTTTCAGACTCAGCAGAGTCGTCGGAGTCGTCGAACAAAGCGAAGGCTGATGAACGTAAGTCAAAGCGAAGCGACAAAGTGAACGAGAAGCAAGCAGGATAACGCTTGCTTCTCATTCGATTATATAGAGGAAGAAGAATTAATAGGGTTATCCGTGCATGACGCAGTCGTAAGGCTGTTCAGTCGTTAACGAAATCCATAAGGCGTTAAGCGACTTGTGCTCGGATACACATCCGTGACAGCACCCGACCGGAGTATGTCCTTGTATGAAGCCTGTGCGGAATTGCAAAATAGTATCTTCAGCAATGAACAACCTTTTGCAGCCTAAGCAAAATATAGGTTGGTCATCACGTAACCCGCGTGCATTCATGGGACGAGCCTCCTTAATAGTATAATTCGCCAAATAATTGGCATACCTTTTTGCGCTAGCAGCTTCATTGTTACATTATGTATCATTAATGTACGTCAAAAAGAAAAATATGTCAAGCATTTTGATCCAAAATGTTGCAAATATGTTGGGGGCGTATTTTCCCCTTCATCCCGCCATTTCCAATTCCTTGTGGGCTCACTGCTGCCCATCATTCAAGGCCTCGCCATAGCTCTACATCTTGGAGCCACACTTGTTGATGGGCACGCCACAGTCGACACGCTTCAAGCTCTGCTTCATCGTTGAGCATCGGGCGCCGCAATCGGTTGGCGCCTCCTATTGCTAGGGCAGCGTAATGCTCTGCTACGCTATCCTTCGTAAAGCATACCGCCCTCTGAAAAGGGGCGAATAGCTTGACCATGTGCGGGCACGGCACTCCGTTCGACGTGCCCAGCACAAGCGGGCCATTGCCGCTGAAAGCGATCAGCGGCACGTAAGCCATTGTATGTTCAGCTTGCATGTGTAATGCCAATTCCGTTCGCAACCTTGCTGTCGTTCCTGGCTCCACTTCTGCTGCTAAGATCACGCTGGCGTGTGGAGCTAGCAGCGGTGTAAGCCAAGTGGCCAGCCTCTGAAGTAGACTGTCACTATCTCTCCGCACAATGCTGCCCGCCCCTCCGACGCCCCCTGCCTGTGTATTTTCGCCCATACCACCCTTGGCCTTCAGATCAACTTTAGCTTTCATACCCGCTGACGGAAACTCTCCACGTGCCCATTGCCCGCAGTGATTCAGACACTCATCACCAATAACAACCACATCAGCACGTCGAACAGCATATGACGCATGAATCGTGCACAATAGTCGTTCTTGCGCCTCTTCGCGCAAACGGGCTGCTTCTTCTGCCTCGGTCGCGACTAGCCATACGTCATGCCCAAGCTTCATCAAGCGCCACGCCATCGCCAAACCACCGAATGTTGTACCAAGCACGGCGCATCTCACGTTCACTCCCCCTCATACGCCGCACCTCCACCATGCTCACCCTTGCTCGTTCAAGCGGCAAAATACCGTTATCCTCGCTTCCTATTTATTTCGTTTGATCGCAATAGGAATGGAAGCCTTCAATCTTTCGGCAAACGTGCAATAAAATCTCGCAATGCTTCCTGCCAAGGCCGCAGCGCCGGAAATCCGTTTAAACGTAAAGCCATTCCCTCTAGCGCTGAAAATGCAGGACGTCGCGCCGGACGTGGAAATTGAGACGTCGGGACTGGGCGAACCTTCACTGCCAAACCCGCTTCCTCCATGATGGCGCATGCAAATTCGTACCAAGAGCATGTGCCGCTATTCGAAACGTGATACGTTCCGTATCTTTCTGTCACCATCAACTGTAAAATCATTTCCGCCAAATCAACCGTATACGTAGGGCTGCCTACTTGATCATGCACGACCTTCAACTCCGGCTGTTGATGACCCAATTGAAGTATCATTTTAGCAAAGTTAGGGCCGTGCACACCAAATACCCAAGAGGTACGCACGATAAAAGCACGGGCATGATGATTGCGAACAAAATTTTCTCCTTCATATTTCGTAGCCCCGTAAACATTCATCGGGCGCGGACGAGCAAATTCATGATAAGGAGTCGTCGCTCGACCATCGAACACATAATCCGTGCTAACGTACACGAGTCGTGCTCCGACTTTATTCGCAGCCACCGCAACATTGCGCGTTCCGAATGCATTGATGGCGTAAGCTTTGTCCCGCTCCCCTTCTGCTTCATCTACCTTTGTAAACGCAGCAGCGTGCACGACATGCGTCGGGCGCTCATAGCCAATCACTTCTAGCACTTGTTCCGCATTTGTAATGTCTAGTTGATCTTTTCCGTATCCAACTGCCGTAATCCCTTTGCGCTTTAGCAACTCCATCATATCGGCGCCAAGTTGCCCTTGTGCGCCAGTAACGAGCACCTTTTTAGGTTTCTTATATTTCATTCGTATCTTCCACCATTCTTGTTGCTGGCATTGTTGGCAATTCCGCGTCTTTTAAAGACGGAAGACGTTCATCTTTGTCCGATAATTGAGAGATGCGCTCTGGCCATTCAATGCCTAAATCCGCATCATCCCAACGAATACCTCGGTCATGAGATGGTGAATAATATTGGTCTACTTTATACATGACTTCTGTATTCGGCATCAATGTACAAAATCCGTGGGCAAAGCCTTGCGGAATGAGGAGCTGACTTTTATTGGCCGCGCTTAATTCGATTCCAACCCATTTACCGAATTGGGGCGAATCACGACGAATATCGACCGCCACATCATAGATGGCTCCAGACAACACACGCACAAGCTTCGTCTGGGCCATTGGCGATAGCTGATAATGAAGTCCTCGCAGCGTTCCTACCTGCATCGACAGCGAGTGATTATCTTGCACGAACTCGTACAGGACACCGTTTGCCTCTAATACCGCTTTATGATAGCTTTCCATAAAAAAACCGCGTCCGTCCGCAAATACATTCGGTTCTAGCACATATACGCCAGCTAGCTCGGTTTGTCTGACCTTCATACCTACACCCTCCGAAACTTAACCTCGTGTTGTTTCAACGGTGTCTATTGAATAATTGGTGTGTTACCGTCTGTTACGATGTCTTTCCCGCTCAACGGCACAGCATCGGTAGCAATTGCATTGTTCACCCAATAAAGCTGCGTGCTGGCATTGTCAGAAGGCCCGATACTATAGAGCAATAATCCGGTATACATATTGGCCGGTGAACGATCTTCGACAATGACATTGTTACGTACATAACAAGATATATATATTCGATTGGCAAACAGTGCGATACCCGAACTGTAACCTGCATTGCCATTGTATGCGCTGCCTGAATTCACGATCGTATTGTGCTCGATGATAATTTGCTTAGAAGGGCCTAACACGCTCCACGAAATCCCGTTTGCATAAGCATTTCGAATATAATTGCCCTGAATCATAATGCCCTCTGCTTCGCTACCACTCCCATGCAGTCCAAGATCAATGCCTGCGGAGTGTTGATTCGAAGTCAAATACGGTAAGCTCGGTTTCACAAAATCAATCACATTGGTGGAAATATGAATATTGCTCCATTTTTGATTGCTCGGATGATAAAATTGAATGCCTGTCGAAAGCTCGTTTGCCGGTAAAAATCCACCTGCATCCGCTTTCACTCGAATGCGATTGCTGCTAATCGTCAGTCCGTTTACGTGATCACTAACGCCCCATAGACTAATTCCGTACATCACATCCTGAATCGTATTGTTCGTTATTAAAATATTGTCGCTACTATACTGCGGTGACGGTTCGGTAGCAAAAATAACACCTGTCCGATACTGATTAATTACGTTGCGACTTACGATTTTTTGACCGCCATGTATTTCAATTGCTGTATTTGCACCTTTTCCCTTCGCTTCAAACACGTTACCTGTAATTTGGGAATGGTTGCCGACCACATAAATGGCAGAAGTATCGAAATGATTGGCTGCGTTTACGCCCATATTGAGAAAGGAACAATTTTTGATGACGACACGATCAACGACATTCGTCATAATGGACTGTACACCGAGGCTATTTTTAATCGTCACTTGCTCAAATGTTGCTCCGTTTCCGGTGTACATTTGAAACTCTCGCCTCGGGTCAAAAGCGTCTGAAGGCTGGCCGTTCTGCGGATTGTTCGCACTGTTAGCATCTACGGTAAGATGTTTAATCGAGACATTGTTAATCGGATGCGGAAATTCAAATACGCTATTGTAGATGCCGATTTGATCAGCTAATTTTACCGTTCCATTGCCATCCAACGACACCTTTCCATTCACAATAAGGACATGTTGGGCAGGTTTGGTCATCGTACGCAGAAGATACGTTTTGCCTGCTGAAAAATGAACCGTGCTACTTTCCGGCTGCTGACTTGCAAAATCAAGCGTGTGCTGTATGGCCAAACGATCATCGGCACTGGCATTACCTAATGCTCCGAACCATTCAGGGTACACATGTTTCATCTTGTTCGAACCGACAACTTTGCCTGTACCGCTAAATATTTGGTATAGCCCTGCCTTGAGGCTACCGTTAATCGTGATCGACTTCCCGTTCCCAAGGTGGAGCTGCGCATGTTGACCAAATACAAGCGTCACCTGTGCTGGAAAGGTTAGCCGTTCGTTCAATACATACGTTCCTGTTGGGAAATAAATGACGCCTGATTTCAATTGACTTGCTTTAACTAGCGCTGCCGAATCGTCCGTGGACCCATCACCTACTGCACCAAAGCTTTTTATACTAATTCCTTGCGGTTTTGGCGTTCCTACGGCAGCATCTACAAATGGAGAATCATGGTGATCAGACGTGACCACAACAGCGAAAAGGAGTACAAGTGCAAGCAGTGTCCAACGCCAAACATTCCTTTTTTTAAAAATAAACTTCTTCATATCCCCCCCACTTTCCAGCTTGTCTGTTTCTCGATGTCGAGTCGATCATATTAGGTAAGAGCTGCTTTATCTTATGCAACCCAAGACGAGATGGTGCAGTGGGTGAACCTATGTTACACAATATCGATTCAAAAATGTAGGATCACGATAAAACGGAAAAAAATGACCCGTTTCACGATGAGCGCTCCTCTCGATTAACGCCTGATACATATCCGGCCTTCTAATCCGTCGCCCCACATAAAATTCAGCCTGTGTTCGCTCATTGAACTCACGTTTAAACCGATATAAGCTGTCGTCCCCTGTCGCTCCACCTCCCAAGTGAAACCATTTGCACCCTAATCGCTTCGCCCATAAGGCCGCTTCATGAACGAGTATATTTACAGGTGAATACCGTACCTTCTCTCTGTTCAACCCCATTAAGTGATAGTGCGCATAGTCTCCGTAGTGCATAACCAGACAGGAAACGATGACCTCCCCAGCAAAAGTGACTTCCATAAGTGCAATATGTTCGGCCAAATACGCACATGTACGCTCCATAAAGGAACGGCTGAAATAATAGTACGGTTGGGCACGGCAATGATCCATGGTAGCATAGTACAACGCTAGAAAATCGTCGATTTCATCGATCGATCGATGCTGTACGGCCAATCCGTCCTCCCGTGCGCGCCTGATTTGATTCCGCTTATTCCTAGAATAATGCTTGCATATTTCAGCTTCATTTAAGCTCAGATCAATAAAAGCAGTATGCCGTGAAAAAGTTGGCTCCACAGCTGTATAGTCATGCCAGTTGCGCAGCAGCGGGTGAAAACGGACAAATTCCGTTACGATATGCTGCTCTTGACAGTACGCATCGAACTCGTGCTCAAACTGGCGAAACAGCTCCGCTCTGCGCTCCTTTTGCTGCACATTACAAATCGGGCCACCATAGCCATAAGGTGTCGTAATGTCTTGAGCCCCGCTGCCGAAGTGGAGTTGATCCATGAAAGGGAGCGTAGAGATGTCGCGCAGCAGGTACGGATAACAAATGAAATCGTCATCCTGCCTATATACAAACAGCTGTGCCTGTCCTTCTAAATGATGTTCATAAATGCGGCAATAATCGGCTGTAAAGTATACATCCGCACGCGGTATGCGTTGAATCAGTTGATCCCATTCGTCACGGGAGTTCACGTCAAGAATCTGAACTTGCATAAACGTCCCCCCACTTGTACGTTAGGCTAATGGAACCGTTCGGTATTCGTAAATAGGCCGGATCATGCCCGGGAAATTGAAAGGCGCGGACCGTATTCCAGAGCTGATTCATCGACATCGACACAGGCTGGGCGATTTCTTTATGCTGCAATACTTGTTTCGCAACATAAGTACGGCTTGTACCGCCTCGCATCCCCAATTGCTCTGTTTGTTCTATCCGTGGGGCTGTACCGTTCACGATTGCAGGCAGCCATGCTTGAATGAGTCTGAGCCCACGCTCGTTGCTATGCTGAAACAAATGATAGACCGTATGATGCGGCTCAATCGGAAAACGTTCCACAGCTATGATAGGCCCCGTATCAATCCCTTCATCCATCCAGTGCAAGCTCGTGCCAAAATGCTCGCGCCCTTCTAACAAGGCAGCCGCATCACACATGGAACCGCGCATCTCCGGCAGCGGTGCGCCATGTAAGTTCACGACACCAAGCCGAAAGCGCTGCAAGTGGCGCTGCCGCAATATTTCATGGTAGCGTACGCTCAGCCCTAAATCAGCCTCGATATGGGCCACCTCTTCCAACGTGAGCAGTGGTATTCCCCATCGTGGCGCCTCCTCCTGCATGTCTTCATCTTGCACCGCAGCTCGCCAACGTGAACGTGGCTGTCGTGAACAGACGACGCCTAGCACATCGACATAAGGCTGCTCCAACAACCAGCGTAAACAGGCAACCGCTACGCCCATACTACCGAATAGTATCAGGCTCACCCTAGTTACCCTGACGCTATCGCTAGTTCCGCTAATGCTAGTGCTGCTGCTATCGCACCCATCATCCTTGGACATCCATTCCATCGCGTGCACGCTACTATCCCCTCATTATTTTTTAAATAGAACGCTCTATTTTCATTTTTCGTTCAACATCTAAATCTGGCATGACCATACTCGAGCAGATCGCCACATCTTTACGCAAAATGACCTGCACCGCAGTCCGGTACAAAATGATGATATCGAACCATAAACTGTTCGTTTCAGCGTACTGAATATCCAACTCAAACCGCCTGCCCCAAGGCAAATAGTTACGACCTGACGTTTGTGCTAACCCCGTAATGCCTGGTCTTACAGCGAAGCGCCTTAATTCATTCGTCGTGTAGAACGGATTGTAGCGCACAGGCATCGGCCGCGGCCCGACCAGACTCATCTCCCCTTTGATGACATTAATCAGCTGCGGCAGCTCATCCAAACTCCATTTTCGCAGCCAAATTCCGGTCGGAGTCAGCCGCAACGTTTCTGGGAGCAGCTCACCGTTTGTATCTTTTTCCTCTGTCATGGTGCGAAATTTAATAAGACAGAACGTCTTCATGCCGATGCCCGCCCGGTCTTGACGGAACCATACCGACGAACCAAGCTTAATTCTGACGATTGCGGCGATAACTACTAGTACAGGTGCCAACAAGACGAGTAATAATCCTGATAAAATGATGTCAAAACCTCGCTTCACACGTTCTCCCCTCCCTTGTTCCAGTATGAGCTAGCGCACGACACAGCCGAGTACGCTCTCAACCGCATCTATGACGCGGTTCTGCTCTGTATCCGTCAAGCTTGAGCCAGAAGGCAAGCAAATGCCGTGGGTGAACAAATATTCCGACACGCTAACATGCTCCTCGTGCGCGAAATAACGGCAGCCGTTGTACAACGGTTGCAAGTGAAGCGGCTTCCACACAGGCCGCGCCTCAATGTTCCACTCTTCCAGCTTCGCAACCATCTCAGATGGGTGTACTTGAAACCGCTGTGGGTCCAGCGTCAAAGCCGTTAACCATCTCGTCGCACGGCCATAATCTCTTTCAGGCATAAAGGAAATACCCTCAATATGCGAAAAAGCAATTTCATAGCGCGCAAACACTTTGCGCCGCGCCCTAATGCGCTCTTCAAGCACATCCAGCTGTCCCCTGCCGATAGCTGCAAGCACATTGCTTAAGCGATAGTTGTATCCTAGCTCGCTATGCTCATAATGGGCTCCCTGATCGCGGGCTTGGGAAGCCCAGAAGCGGGCTTTCGCCAGCGCTTCCTCGTTCTCAGCGACGAGTGCCCCACCACCGGAAGTGGTCACAATCTTGTTGCCGTTGAACGAATATACGCCGAACTTGCCCCACGTTCCACTTGCCTTTCCTTTGTAAGTCGCGCCGAAAGATTCCGCGGCATCCTCCAAAATAGGCACTCCGTAATGGTTGCACAGCTCCTTAATCGGTTCCATATCCGCACTTTGGCCGTACAAATTAACGACCACAACAGCCTTGGGCATCCGATTTCTACGCTTTGCATCATATAAGGCTCGTTCCAACGCTTGCGGCGACATATTCCAAGAAGAAGGCTCCGAATCGATAAATATAGGTTCTGCCCCCAAGTAGCGAATCGGGTTGGCACTTGCTACGTACGTTAAGGACGAACAGATAACTTCATCGCCTGGTCCAACGTCCAGCAGCCGCAGACCTAAATGCAACGCTGACGTACCCGAGTGGACGGCTAGCACACTAGGCGTGTTCATAATAAGTCCCAAATCTCGCTCAAATCCATCTACCATTGGTCCAATTGGAGCGATCCAATTGCTTTGGATCGCGTCCGCAAGCCACTGTTGTTCCTCCCCACTCATATGGGGCGGCGATAAATAAATTCGTTTAAACACGCGTTACACTCACCTTTCTTCATTTAGTCAGCTAGTGTCAGCCTTGCTAGTAATACCCGAACGCTAATTACGCTTGTCGAAGCATTTTTCAACGATGTCTTGCAAATAGCTCAGAAACGGAGCGTGCAGTTCCTCTCTTTGTAAAGCAAAGTCGACGGTCGCTTGCAAAAATCCGAGCTTATCCCCCACATCGTAGCGAACGCCTTCGAATTGATAGGCCAATACGGCTTGCGTTTGGTTTAATTGGCGGATGGCATCCGTCAGTTGAATTTCTCCACCTGTGCCAGGCGCTTGCGTTTCCAGCACCTCAAAAATTTCGGGTCGCAAGATATAGCGCCCCATAATCGCGTAATTGGATGGTGCCTCCTCAATCGTCGGCTTCTCGACGAAGGAACGCGTATACATAAGCTGCGCCTCAATGGAAGTTCCTAATGGGTCGATAATTCCATATTTATGTACGTCTGAATTGGGAACCCATTGCACTCCTACGACCGTCGTATGATAGCGGTCGTATACGTCCATAAGCTGCCTTGTGCAAGGAATATCGTGTTGGACAATGTCATCGCCCAACAGCACAGCAAACGGCTCATTGCCGATAAAGGTACGGGCACACCAAATCGCGTGCCCGAGACCTTGTGGCTCCCGCTGGCGCACATAATGTACATTTGCTAGACGCGAGATAGAGCGTATTTGCTCCAAAGCCGCAAATTTCTGCTTGGCTGCTAAGCATTCTTCCAGTTCAAACGATTTATCAAAATGATCCTCAATCGCTCTTTTGCCACGCCCGCTAATAATTAAAATGTCTTCGATGCCCGAGGCGATGGCCTCTTCGACGATGTACTGAATGGTGGGCTTATCCACAATCGGCAGCATTTCTTTGGGTTGCGCCTTCGTAGCAGGCAAAAATCGGGTACCCAGACCTGCAGCTGGAATAATCGCTTTCCGTATTTTCATTGCTCGTTATTGCCTCCCTCGCTCTTTGTTCTGCCGCGATTGTGACAGCATGCGCTGATACAATCGCTCGTGAGCAGCAATGATATGTGCGGGTCGATAGTCACGCAGCACACGCCTGCGGCCGTTTACGCCAAGCTGCTTGGCGTACGCCGCGTTGCGGAGCAGTTCCAGCATCGCGTCCTGCAATTGAGCAACATTTCCAGGCTCAATAAACAAGCCGGTAACTCGCTCCTTTACGGAGTCAACCAAGCCCGTGACTCGGGACACGATCACAGGCCGTGCAGCCGCACCCGCTTCCAAAATGACGTTACCGAAGCCCTCACGGTACGATGGATGAACGAGCATATCCATAACGGTATAGTAAGGCTCTATCTGGCTTATAAAGCCTACATTTTTGATGCTCGGTTCTGTTGCAATGATTCGCTTCGTCCGTTCCTCGATCGGATCGGTCTCTTCATCGTTGCCTAGCATAAGCAATATCGCTTGCGGATAAAGTTGCTTAACAGCTAGAAAGGCTTCTACGAGCAAATCCACTCCTTTATCACGGGCTTGCCGCCCGACAAAGCCGATGACCGGGGCATCAAGTTCAATGCCCCATTGCAGCCGCAGCTGCGCTGCTTCCGCCAACCTTTCGGCCGTCGGCGCATAACGCGCAGCCTCCACGCCTTTACAACTGCCATGATGGAGTACTTCGACTTTGCTGACTGGCGCCAGTTGCAAATGAATCAGTGCAGCTCGAACGCTGTCACTCACGGCGATAACACGATGCGCACAGCGCGCTGACAGACGCTCGGTCCACGCCAGCACGGTTCGCCGCCAGCCTTTCATCGTCTCCAAGCGCAAGCCGTGACACGTATACACCCGATGCGGAACCCGACACAACCAGCCGGCTAACATCATAATTAGCCCTGCTTTAGGCGTACCAGCGTTGATAATATCTGGCTTCAACTCATGCAGCACACGACATGCATGCCACAGACTGGCCAAATCGCGGAATACAGACATGTATCGCTTCATCGGAATTTGCACGAACGAAGCGCCTTCCAGCAGTTCGGCCTGCGGCCTAGCGCAGGATACGACGGTGACTTCATAACCTTGCTCACGTAAATAACGAATATGACCTTCAAAAAAAAGAACGCATTCCGGCAGTGTAACGGCTAATACGATACGTGGCCGGATTTGATTGGTGATTTCGATCAACGGCTTGACTCCCGGCTTGATCTTCGGTTTCATCCCCAGTTCAATTGCAGTTTGGATTGCGGATTCAGTCACCTTCGAAAAAAATGGCATTCACACTTGCCTCCTTGAGCCTACACGAACCTGCGTGAGTCTCCTTACAAACTGTCCAGCGCCATCCAACTTCCTAGTTCTATTGAATTGACTAGCTCTATCTAACTGTCTAGTTCTACTCAACTGCCCAGCTCTATTGAATCGACTCGCTCTATCCTATTGTCTAGTTCCACCTAACTGCCTAGCTCTACCAAATTGACTGGCTCTATCTAACTGTCTAGTTCTATCAAATGCCAACCCGGGTCCTATCAACTATTTAAGTAAGGCTGATTCGAGGCGATAGAGCACTCCCCATTGCAAAGGAGCAAAAATCACGCAAAAATGCAGTGCGCCGTGCATCCAATTTCTCTTTGGCATACTGTTTAGCTGCGATGAAATTACACTCCCCTACACGCAGCCGAGTAGCTTCGTTCCGAATCATCCGGCGCAAAGCTGCGGCAAGCAACTGCGCGTTGCCAGCCGGAAATATCCACTCCGGCGCCAGCAGCTCTGGTATACCGCCTGCGGTAGATCCGATAGCAGGCAACCCTCTGCTCATCGCTTCAATAAGTGCACGTGGCAGCCCCTCTTGATAGCTTGGCTGCACATAAATATCTAAGTCGTCCAGCCAGTTGAACACCGCCGCCCCACTTGGCACAGGCGGACAAAATTCCACCTGCGACTCGACGCCTAACTTTTGGCTTAAAGCTATCCACGGGGAGCTATCCCCCTCACCAAGCACACGCAATTGAATCGGAACGGAGTCAATACCACGCTCGCGATGCAAAATAGCAAGTGCGTGCAAGGCGGTGTCTATTCCTTTGTAGCGTGCTGCCATAGAACCAATAAGACCTATTCGTATTGGCTGCATCGACTGCATTTCAGATGTATCGTACGAACGATGGCGACCGCCGATGCGCTCAAGCCGCCGCTCCCAACCTGCATCATCCATCATTGGGATGAACACATCCGAGCAGCCAATCGTATGTCCCTTACAAGGATAATGCCGCTGTAAAAATTGATTCGTCACATAAAGCGCATATGGCGCACGCTGTACAAGCCGCTTCGTACGCCACGTCATGATGGGAGCGTATATTTTCCCTTGCCATGTGCCATAATTCCAAAGCGCATCCCAAGCGTGGCCGACGACTTCCACCGCCCATGGCTTACCAAGCTTGTGCGCGGTCTGAATAGCGACCGCTCCAACTTCGCTCGGCAAGCGCGCAATAAGAACATCCGCTTGGGACAAGCTGTGTGATAGGATGCGAATCGCATCCGCTCGCTTGGTCAACAGAGCGACCGGATTGCTCAGCGAAGGCACCTCGCAGAAGCTGACACCTTGCCCGCTAGAGCGTTTCTGATTCAGCAGCGTATCAGTTGCCGTACGATGCAGTTGCCTTGACGCCACCTCAACATGCTGAAACACTTCCAAATATCGTCTCCACAACTCATAATCAAAGTAATTATGATAAAAAGAGTTCGTTGCCCGATCATGCTCAATGGCGACATCATATGCGAACAGTAATTTCACAGTTGTTCACCTCACTGCCCGCGCTATTGTGATGCCACCCTCTACGCGCCAACGCCTCATTAATGAGCTCTGCATAACGATTAGTTGCTTCTGTTAACGTAAAGCGCTGCAAATGTGACGCATGCACCGATTGGGCCAGTGGCAATTTATACGGTACTTGCCTTGTATGAAGTTCGTCGGGCTGCGGTACCAATATGGCGACTCCCCCTCGCGGAGAAGCATTCTGCTGCTCCTGCACTTGATCCTGTCCTTGATCCATCCCTATCCTCATGCCTATCTCTGCGCCTAGCTTCATTTCTAGCCCCATGTCCAGCTTCAACTCTAGCTGCTGCGGCTCAAACCGTTGCAACCACTGTTGCTCTTGCCGCTCCAGCATTTCGATCAACTTGCTTACAATGACGTCCATATTTCCGCACGGAACTAGCGCAGCGTTATGCACACCGCACAACACTTCTTCTGTTCCAGTCGCGGTGCAAGTTGCCACCACATCAGTCCCACAAGCCACAGCCTCAACCAGCGCTGTAGGTAGCCCTTCAACGTCCGATGTTTGTACAAACAGATGAGCTGCCCGCAAATAAGGGAGTGGGTTGCTAACATAACCAGGCAAATCGACGACGTTCTGCAATCGCAGCGCATCTTTCAAATCTTCCAGCTGTCTGCGCTGTACACCTTCGCCCACGATGACGCCTCTCACATCCCAATGGGGATGAAGCTCTCGCACACGTGAGATCGCAGTAATAAATAAGTCAAAGCGCTTCTCAGGTACGAGACGACCTACCCCAATAAGTACAGGCGAAAATCGTCGTTCAGCACCATGCTCTAGCATGAACCGCTCCTTTGGTTGACCTACTTGCTGCTCGAACATTTCCTGTTCCAAGGACAACTGGGAAAGCCATTGGTGCGAGCAAGGCTCAGCAGCACGCGCCTCAAACTCGTGATCAATAATTGGATTAGGCACAACCTGAATGCGCTCATCTGGAATGCCTAACCATTCGTGCAGTTCCATCCCCATCTGCTCGGAGCAGCCGACAACGGCATCCGAACGACGGTAACACCAACCGCGCAGCGCATCCGTGCCTAAAGCACGTCGATAGCTGATCGCGCTATGCTCACAGAGCAAAGTACCATACCCGAATCCGCCCCAAATATTTGCTAATGTCGCCAACACATTGTTCTCCCACATGTGCGACACAACAACGTGAGGCTGAATCCGCTTCAACTGCTTCACCAAAATCGGCAAAGCGCTGCGCAGACGAGCAGACTGCAATTCCGTAACCTGCACATAAAAAGGAAGGAGGGGCACATAGGGCCCCTCCAGTCGATTTACGATTAAATGCAACTCATACTGTGCCGGATCAAGCCCGCGCAATAGCATCGTGACTACCTTTTCCGCACCGCCACCAGCTAGTGAAGTGATAAAGAACGCGATGCGGGGCCGAGCTTCTTTTTGTCCAGCCTGTTCCATATAACGAGTTTGCTGCATCCGATCATCTCGCAAACGTTCGTCATTCAAACACTCATCATTCCAAAGCTCGCCATGCCAACGATTCATATTCAAATGCTCATCACTTTTATGACTTCTATCACTTATGCTCATATTCGATTCGCTCATGCTGCGCTGCACCTCTTTTTTCATAATCAATGTTTAATGCCGTTTCCACCAAATGCTTCGCTCTATGCTTGACGCTATGTGTTACTCCGCTCCTGCACCTGTACCTGTACCTGTTCCCGTTTCTGAACCTGTTTCTTATACTGTCCTGCTTCTGCATGAACGCAGCCATCACCAAGATGATGCCCACAAACAACAAGTTGTAAGTCAGATCAATCGCAATCTGATGAAACGCACTACGATGAAACAAGATGACGAGCGGCATACATAAATACTGGAGCATATAACCTCGCGACATGCGCACCAACATATAGCCGACCAGCGCATACACCGTAATGACAGCACCGATCCCCCCATTCATCCACGCCTGCGCAATAGCTGAGAACCCCATCCCACCGCCTTCGCCATAAATATAGGGGTAAAAATACCACGCATACCAATCCTCTAAATTTAGTGGCTTATCTTGGCCAAATAGCGTCTTGTATACGATGGAAGGCAACGCATAAGCAGTTGAAGTTAAATAAGATGGATCTGCGGCCGGATAGTCCGAATAAGCTGTAATGTTGGCGGTGACGACAAAGGATGCGCCTGTATCTCCGTTGGAAAAGGCCCAATTTTGTTTCGTCATCGATTGTAGTGGGATATCGTGAATGATCGACAACCGAACATTTGAGAATAGTGGTGAAATGAGAATCAAAATAACGAGCAGCAGCCCCACATTTAATTTGGGATTGATGCGAACAAGCCCTTTACTCATAAGCACAGCCGTACATGGTAACATCGTATTAAAAATTAAGCTCCTACTGCCGAGCCCCACAAAAAAGAAAGAGCTAATCGTCGCCGCAATGACCATAAACAACCACAATTGCTTCCGTGTGCGAATGGAGAGGGCGAGCATAAACAACGCGCTCGTCAAAATATTTTTCCAAGGAATGGATACCCCTTCCAGCTGACGCTGCGCTTGAAAGTTGCTAAGCCGATTGGCTACGCCGATTACGTTGAACCCCCCGAGCCGAATCTGGTCGATAGCGAGCAATACAATTCCGCCAAATAAGACGATGAGCGCGGGCCAAAATAGCTGCGGCACAAACAGCCGCGTCTGTTCCCATGCGGAGTCAGCATTGCGGCTGTCTTTGTCTCCACCGTTGTTTTTGTCTCTTATGTTGTCTTTTACTTTGCCATTGTCTTTTTCTCCGCCGTTTTCATTATCTTTGCCACTACCATTGGCTCTATCTCTGGCTCTTCCTCTACCTCTGTCATTGGATCTATCTTCAACTCTTCCATTTTCTTCACCTTTGCCCCTGATGCTACTCGCAATCATCATCCCTACCAGCAAACTTACCGTAGCTGCAAAATAAATTTGCAAATTGTAAACAAGCTTCTGTTCCGAATACGTGTGCAGCAAGCCCAACACATGATCGAGCGGCATCCCAACCGTATATAAGGTAAAAAAAAATAAAAACAACAGCACGATATTATTAAAAAACGAACGTGTCGTTGTACGCCGCGCATACCATATGCCGAATGACACATTGAGCAACACGATCATTACGATATAGAACAGCAACGGTTCAGCTTCCAATGTCCACAGGCAGAGCAGACCAAGCAGCAGGGTAGCCAGGACAGCACCACTCCCGATGGCGACAGTCGTTCGCTTCATACATACACTCCTCTTTCGTGCTCGATCTTGCCTTTTGGTGCCTCCATGTGACGCAGCATGTTGAACACGACACTGCCACAACCAACAGCCTGCACAACGTTTGCCGCCATCAGCGCGTAGGCCACACTATTTTGCCCAAGACCAAGCTTAATGAGTGCAATATGAACGAGCCAAGTTGTAACCACAGCCAGCATACTTATGAGCAACTGACTTCTGAACTTACGGGCTGCTGTCAGTACAAACCCGAATATAGAAGCAATAAAGCCTACCGTTGCCCCCACCAACAACAGCAGCAATAGCAGTTCATATTGGGCATAATCAGCACTATATAAAAAGAGGAGCAGCCCTCTGCCCCACATCATGCCTATTAACATAAGTAGTATAGAACCTACTAGCACGATAGCTATTAACTTACGCAGCAGCTGAATTAGCGACGTTCGTTCCCTGCTCGCCAGCGCTTGCGCAATTCGTGGGCTTGCGCTCTGACCGAGCGCGATCACGACTGTACTCCCTACAACGAGCACGTACATAAGCGCCGAAAAATAGCCTACCGCCTCGCTGCCGAAATAATGGGCAATGACGTAGCGTGGTACATTCGTTTGCAGCGATACAAGCAGCATGACGGCCCCCATTGGCCAACAGACAACAATTAATTTTCCCCAGTCGTGCCATTGCAGCGTAAGCCCGAACTGTGGTAATCGACACGCAAGCGGCCAATCCCACACCAAGAGTAGCAACACCCAGACTGTGGCATAACCGATTAGAGCAATCGTCAAACTGCCCGTCGTCTGATAAAAGCTTCCAAACACGACTAGCGACAACACTCCACGCATCATCAGCGATAACGAGCACCAATCCATCTTCTCGTGCTGCTGCCACCAGCCATATATGATGTCGCTCATCGATTCTGCTGCCTTTGACACCGTAACGAGCAGCACAATGATGAAAGTTGTCTCATCGATTGGAGCTAGCAGTGCTGTCCCGATCGAAGCTGCGACAGCAATCATCGTCATCCCCAATCGTAAACCGACGTAGCTACCAATACTTGTCGTTCGCTCCGCATCGGTAGCCAAAATACCCCGCAGCTGCAAGTTGCTCATTAAAAAAATCGGCGCTGTTATCGCAAGTGCTAACGAGAATAGGCCTACATCGTGTACCGTTCCGCCTTTGGCCAGCACGACGAGCATGCCCCATTGGCAAGCAGCATAGATGACGTTGCCGATAAGTGTCCAAGAGAACAGCCGCGCAAGTGAAGGTCTGCGCTGGGCGTGTGCCAATTGCCGCGTGCGTACGCGTGACAGACTCGACTCGCTGCTGTTCTCATTCATTTGAGTATCGTCTCCTTCAGTGGGCCTCGTTCAGTTGCCCTCATTCAGTGGCTCACATTCAGTGGCTCGCGTTCAGTCTCTCACGTTCAGTTACTGGCGTTCAGTTGCCCTCATTCGTGCTATAGCGAAATGACGCAGTTGCACACACGACAGCTGATTTCGTCAGCACGGCTTCGCCTTAGACGAGCGACCACTTCTTCTCCGGCCAATCCGATGATGAACGGTGTGGATTGAACGCTATGGCATGCGCAGCAGGTGCCACCGTTATCGGTTTCAGCCATGAATAGGCTGGCACCAACTTCTGCAACGCTTCTCTGACCGTCTCCGCATCATCTGTCAACGATCGCTCCAAGTTCATCAGCCCTGTCTCCAACATAAGAGAAGGCATTAACATCGGATTGCCGATAAAAATCCGATCGTGCGTCGTAGATGACAGCTCCTCTTCTTCGGTTAGCAGCTCTTCATACAATTTTTCGCCTGGACGAAGTCCGGAAAAAACAATCGGAATATCGACGTTTGGCTCAAAGCCCGACAAACGGATCAAGTTAGTGGCCAAGTCGACGATTTTGACAGGCTTGCCCATATCCAGCACGAACAGCTCGCCACCTTTAGCTAACGAGCCAGCTTGAATAACGAGCTGTACCGCCTCTGGTATCGTCATAAAGTAGCGCGTCATCTCTTGATGGGTGACCGTTACCGGTCCGCCCTGCATGATTTGCTGCTGAAAATGCGGGATAACACTCCCCCGCGTGCCCAGCACATTGCCGAAGCGAACAGCAACAAACATCGTGCTGCTGCGCGTGCTTAAACCTTGCACGATCATTTCAGCGACCCGCTTCGTCGCCCCCATCACACTCGTCGGATTCACGGCCTTATCCGACGACACGTACACAAAGCGCTCTGCACCATACTGATGCGCGCATTCCGCCACACATTTGGTGCCCAGCACATTGTTCTTTACCGCTTCAGCCGGGTTGCGCTCCATAAGCGGAACATGCTTGTGTGCCGCGGCATGAAATACAACTTGCGGCGCATAGTGAGCGAACAACTCGTCCATTCGCTCTTTATCTTTGACGTCTGCAATCAGCGAGTCAATCGCGAGCTGATCGTATTTTTGCCGTAGCTCCACCTCAATGGAGTGGATGCTGTTCTCGCCGTGCCCAAGCAACAATAGACGGCTCGGCTTGAATAAGGCAATTTGGCGGCACAACTCTGCGCCAATCGAACCGCCCGCTCCCGTGACTAGCACCGTTTTTCCCGTGACGTATGTAGCGATTTGATCCAATTGAACCGATACAGGTTCTCTTCCTAGCAAATCTTCCACGTTAATGTCCTGAACATGCTGAAGTTTAACTTTTCCTTGAATCAGATCATTTAAGATCGGAATGATCCGCAGTCTTGCCTTCGTTCGTTTGCTAATTTCAACGATGTGATTCGTTTCCGCCTTTGCTGCCGAGGGCATCGCGATAACGATGTCTGTGATGCCATATTTTTCAACTAAATAAGGAATTAGTGCCCGTCCGCCCTCGACCGGAATACCGTGAACCTCTAAACGGTGCTTCCGTATATCGTCATCAACGAAACAGACAGGCGTCGTATTTTTGCTGCGGCATTGGAGCAGTTCCTTCGCAACCATACTTCCACAACGACCTGCCCCAACAATAAGCGCACGATAACAAGGCTGTGCTTGCGGCATGTTGTGTGCGATACGCGACCGAACCATGCGCCAAATAAAGCGGGTACCACCTATCGTCAAGATAAGCGTTTCCAATGTCGTTAACGCTATCAGCAGCGATACAGCCTGCTCCATCACGAGCAAAGACAAACTATAAGAGAGTGCTGCGCTAACAAACACGGCCTTTAAAATGGAAATGAGTTCAGACACGCTCGCGTATTCCCATACCCGGTTATACAACTTAAAACGGTATAAACAGCACACTGAAAGGCACATCGTAATGAATGCAAAGCTCACATACTCCACCAAATGACTTCTATAAAAGTCTATCCCATAAAAAGACACAAAGGCCCAATATACACTAAAGCCTGCCAAAGCAAAATCAAGACCGAGCAACAGCATTAAACGTTTAGTCTTGCTCATGCCATACATCCTTTCCTCACTTATAACTCGCGAATTGTACGTTGAGTACCGTAGTTCAAGTACCGTAAGGGCATCGAACCCTGCCTCACACCACACCATTGACGATAAACGTCTAAGGCTATTTAAGCCCACAGCATGATCGAGTATCTCCAATGATAAAGGTATAGGAGACATTACCTACTGCAACATGAATATGATTTTATTCCCGCGCTGTGCGACGCACTTGTTTGAAATAAGCCCGCCATTCGCCTTTACTCAGTTGCTCGCCTTCATTCAGCACAACGCCCAGTATGTTCGCTTGGACACGTTCCAACTGCTGTTTGGCTTTCATTAAGGCTTCACGCTTCGTGACCCCCGCCTTGACGACGAGCAGCACACCATCGCAACAGGAAGCAATTAACTTGGCATCGTTAACAACGAGCACCGGCGGACTATCAAACAAAATGACATCATAAACTTCTCGAGCTCGTTCCAAAAAAAGTTCAAAGCCGCTTAAAGCAAGCAGCTCTCCATAGTTATAATCGTTAGCGCCAGCCGTAATGAGGGACAAATTGCGTACCCCTGTCTCCCGAGCTATATCTGCGGCGTCGTGCCCACCGCGGAGCAAATGACTCAGCCCTCTCCCCATATCCATGCCAAAAATGCGGTGCAATCTGGATCGGCGCAAATCACCGTCGATCAGCAATACTCGTTTACCTTCCATTGCGTATGTAATCGCCATATTCGTAACCGTAGTTGTCTTCCCTTCACCGACACCCGAAGACATAACCGCCATAACGCGTGGCGTCCACACGTTAACGTCGTTCCCTATAAATTGGAGCTGTGTACATAGTGAACGATACGCCTCCGATACCGGAGACAGTGGATTACGCGTGGCAAGCAGCGCATGCTTATCAAAGTGACGCAGCATAGTTGTCGTCCTCCTGCTGGGATCGCGTCTTCATATTCGGCTTTTTAAAGTCGCGCCGTGTCATTTTCGGAACAACGACAAGCGTTGGCAGCTGAATCGCACCTTCAACATCTTCTTCGCTGTACACCGCATGATCAAAATATTGAAGAATAAACACGGTTGCCGTGCTGATCAGTAGCGCAATAGCAGCTACAACGGTTATGTTCAGCACCGGATTCGGCTTTACCGGCTTCGCGTTCGCCTTCGGATCAGCACCCGTCAACAACGTGACATTATCGACTTCCATGAGTTGAGGAATTTTAACCATAAACACTTCTGTAATTTTACTAACTATATCGACGGCACGCGCATAAGACTCATCTCTGACCGAAATCGTCATCACCTGCGTGTCGTTCATCGAGGATACTTTAATATTTTCAAGCAATTGTTCAGCAGTCATGTTCAAGTCGGGTTTCGCCTTTAATACATCGTTAACGACCCAATTCGTTCGAACTAATTCTTTATAAGTTGAAATAAGCTGGATATTTGCGTTCAAGTCATTCAGGTTTACATGGCTTTCGCCTTGTTCGATGCGTGTCTTGTTGACAATGAGTTTAGTGGATGCCTCGTATATAGGCTTAAGGACGACGTAGCTGTAATAGGCTGATGCTGTAATCGCTACCAATACAATGGACGCAACAAGCCATTTCCGCTTCCAAATCGTATGGAGCATATGCTTTAAATCGAGTTCCATTACGCGTCAAAGCCTCCTTTAATGAGGAGCAGGGAATGATGAGCCTGCACAGAAGCCGTGCGAAACGGCACAATAGACTCACCCGCTACGAGCTTGACCGCGTTTCGCTTGACCGCTTCAGCATAAAATGCCCCCATATAGCGGCGCAGCTCTCTATACCCTTCGCGCATATGAAATCCGCGACGCTGTACATGATGAGCGTCCGATGCCAAGAAATGAACGCAGCGCTGGCGGCACAATGCCCGCGCTGTGCGCTTCGCTTTGAGGCCAAAGCCGCCGAGCAGCGATTTGGCTGTTAATTGAAACAGTACGCCATGCTCGATCAGCGCTAAGGCCAGCTCCGGCTTGCGAATAATCGAGCGGTTGCGCTCTGGATGTGCCACAATCACTTGCAAGCGTCTCTGCTTCGCATAGCGAACAAAATCGAGAAAGTCGTCCGGCATACCTGTAGACGGCCATTCGATTAACATATAGCGGCTGTCCGCCAACGGCTGCCACGCACCAGCCTCAAAGTCTTGGGCATAATGCTTGGTCAGACGCATCTCTTGGCCTGGCAGTACTTTAAGGGGTACGCGATGCTTGTCGAGCAGCGCAATCAGTGATTTTACTTTGGCGCGAATAAGCTCTCGCTCGTTGGAGTATCGCTTCGTGGCATGGTGTGGAGTGGCGATGATCACTCGCACACCTTGTCGCACAGCTTCAGCCGCTAAGCGGAGCGCTTCAGCTTCGGTAGCTGGGCCATCATCGATACCAGGCAGCAAATGGCAATGAATATCTATCATGTTCAACGCTTCCTCTCAATCAAGGTAAATAGACAAGTTTGAAATGATGGATGCGGAATTGACCTAAGTATAGTAAAATATTGTCGGAACACTGAACGCTCTGTGCGTGTATGGATTGGACATGTGGAAGTAATAATCTGTGGTGGCAATCACGTAAAATGATGTATAATGATACTAATTGTTTCTTTTTATTAGAATTTTTTTAGAATTTTCTTTGAATTGATACAATAAGTATCATAAGACCTCTTTAATTTACGATACATTATGTAACGTGTCAACATTTTTTTTGTGCCTATTTTGTTTCTATGCGACATTTTGTTTCATTAGGGCAAAAATGAGGAGGAGTCGGAAGTAGATGAGTACCGGAAACCGAATCGCAGAACTGCGAGAGTATAAAGGATGGACGCAAGAAGAATTAGCATCAATGGTGGGCATTACACGTGCAGCTTTGTCGCACTACGAAAAAAACCGCCGCAAGCCGGATTTTGAAACCTTAACAAAGTTAGCTGATCTTTTTGGTGTATCTATTGACTATTTAGTAGGAAGAACAGAAAAAACGGATCTCACCTTGGATCCATCTGTGCGAGACTTTGCAGATGAGCTGGAGTTGGCAGACGAAGCGTTATTGAAAAAATTCCGCTTAACTGTAGATGGACGCGAACTAACCGATGAGGAAGCTCGGCGCTTTATCGCTTTCGTACGCGCAGAGCGCTCGATGCGCCCCTAGCTGGGAATAAGACATCCTCCGTTAGAATGAACATGAACGGAGGATGTTCTGTGTTAACATGCAGAATGCATGGGGAACATTTGCCGAATTTCTTCCGGACACCGTTCTGGGCCAATACCTAGCTGCTGGAGCACATGCATGATGTCTAGCTTAACGGTTTCCGTATGACTAACGTACGTAGACAACGATTGTACATTGCGGTCTTCCGCTTGTTGCTTCTCCATCATAAACCTGTACCTCTCTTATTTCATAATAGTCCGCAGGTATAGCATAAACCCGTTACGTTGCGACAATAATCATTATATCTTAACCAATTGCGTAATACTGTCGGAATCTGGAAGAAAGTTTGCAAAATTTTCGTTCTATTTTTGTCGAATTACAAGTTAATTTTATGAACATCTGTCAAAAGAATGGGTTTCGCTCGATTTTTCCAACTGCCTTCCCCGCTTCTGTAAAGAAGCATGTGTGGCATAAGATGCAATAGCGGCCACTGCGACGACAAGAGAAATAGCGGCGACACCTGTAAGCCCACTGTAATCATACGTTATGCCCAATAGCAACGGGCCTATCATACGGCCAGACCATCCAATTCCTCCCGTAAGCCCCATATAAAAGGGGGCCCCCCGTCCAGCCTTATCTGCGATAAATGCAGGTACAGCCGGAGATACGAGCATTTCCCCTATCGTTGCCAGTACCATAGCCAACACAAAGCCCGGATAGAATGGGAATATTAACATAACCATATAAGCAAGACTGTAAAATACCGCACTCCAAATCAATTGCGAGGTTAGTAACTTGGCTATTTTACTTTTTAACCACATAATAAAAGGCTGTCCGAAAAAGATAACTAACCCGTTCAGCGTCCATAATGCGCTGTATGTGATCGGTTCCATCTTCTCATCAGTGATATGTGGTGACACCCCACTGTTCCACATCGAGTTGGCAAACCATATACACAAGGAGCCAAGTGCCATAAACAAATAAATATGAACCTGCTTTAGCTTGTACCATAGGCTTTGTTCTGATAGCACGCCACTCTCATCCTCATCAGAAGACACTCTAGCTTGTTGGAATGTACTAGTCTCCTTCGAACTGCTGCTTACATGCGCCTGATCGGAACTTATCTTAATCGTCATTCTGCGGATCGATGATGATTTCGTATTTTTTTGTGTATCCGCTCGATCATGGCCAACATCTGAATGGACGTCATCCTGCTTCGATTGCAGCTTCGATTGCAGCTTTGCCTGCTGCTGAACGGACATCCCGTCTTCCTTCCAATTCTTTAAATAAAAATAAAAGAACAGCGCAAATGCCGCAGAAGTCATGCCGTTAATGAAAAATGAGAAATTAAAGGAAATAGCGGCCAGCACTCCGGCTAAAGCCGTACCAATCGCGACACCCAAGTTGTTCGCCGCATAAATGGCACTAAACAGTTCTGTTCTCCGCTCTGCCCAACGAAAACCGATAAACGATTGGATGGCTGGCATCGACATGGACGTCATCAGTCCCAACAGAAACATAGCTGTCACGTATATCCACCATTCCCCGTATGCCGTCACAATTAGGGACACTTGCAGGCAAGATGCTACCGCTAACGATCCAATCAACAGACGACGTACGCCTAACCGATAATAAAGACTTCCACCAACGAATTGCCCTAGTACGCCTCCAAGCATTTGCATAAAAATAACGAAGCCCGCCTCGGCCTGCGAACGTTCCAGAACCGAATAGACAAACATCGTGGTCAGAGGCCACATGAGGGCACTGCCAATTGCGCTAATCATGCTTGCACCGATAAACACGTTCATTTCACGGGTAAAGGTGCGATAAATGCTCCAAGGAGATTGCATCATTGTCATATCACCGCTGTTTCTTATGTAGTGTGGTTGCTGCTGGATCGAATACACGGTCTAAGGGCAAAAAAAGCTTTAGCCCCTCACTTGTTACAGTGATTGGGCTAAAGCTATCTTACCATAATTTAGTTGCCGCCAACACGGGATAATTCGCGCATATTGGCTTCAAACGCGGCCAACAGCGCGGCTTCGCCGCTCAAGCCTTTATTTTGCATCGTCGCGATTTGCTCTAGCATCCGCTTATAATCTTTCGGAATAACTTTCACTAACTGCGACAACGTCGTTTCCCAGTTGGACAGTAAACGTTCACCATGTGTACTGCCTGTATACTGAACATGCTTTTCAATCATCGCTTTAACTGCTGCTTCTTCCTGCTCATCTTCAATCGGCTCTAGCAGCACCATCTCCAAGTTGCAGCGCTGAACGAAGGTGCGATCCGTATCCAACACGTACGCAATACCGCCTGACATCCCTGCCGCAAAGTTGCGCCCGGTCTGACCGAGAACAAGGACGCGTCCGCCTGTCATATACTCACAGCCGTGGTCGCCTACGCCTTCAACGACAACGTTGACGCCCGAGTTCCGTACCGCAAAGCGCTCGCCTGCGATACCACGAATGTAAGCTTCGCCACTCGTTGCCCCGTAAAATGCTGTATTTCCGATAATGATGTTCTCTTCCGCAGCAAACGTTGATTTTGTAGACGGCGTGACAATAATTTTGCCACCAGACAAACCTTTCCCCACGTAGTCGTTACTGTCGCCCTCGACCATTAACGTAATTCCGCGCGGCACGAAAGCACCTAAGCTCTGACCAGCCGACCCGATAAACGTGAAGCGAATCGTGTCATCCGGCAAGCCCGCAGCGCCGTAACGGCGTGTCACTTCGCTGCCCAAAATCGTCCCCGTCGCCCGGTTCACGTTGCAGATCGGCAACACAGCCTCGACAGCTTCTTGACGCTCCAATGCAGGGGCAGCAAGTGGTACGAGCTGCTGCATGTCGAGTGTCTCTTCCAAGCCGTGATTTTGCTGTCGCACGTTAATACGTGAGGAGCCTTCCGGCAGCTCCGGCTGGTGCAGCAGGGCTGACAGATCAAGATGCTTCGCCTTCCAATGGTCGGAAGCTTCTTTAATATTCAAGCATTCGGTACGACCGATCATCTCATCTAATGTACGGAACCCGAGTTCTGCCATCAGCTCACGCAACTCTTGTGCAACAAAGAGCATGAAGTTGACGACGTGCTGCGGGTCACCTGTAAAGTTTTTGCGCAGCTCTGGGTTCTGCGTAGCGACACCGACCGGACATGTGTCCAGCTGGCAGACGCGCATCATGATGCAGCCGACAACGACGAGCGGTGCTGTCGAGAAGCCGTACTCTTCGGCGCCAAGCAATGCTGCAACCGCCAAATCGCGGCCCGTCATCATTTTGCCGTCCGTCTCCAAGACGATCCGGTCACGCAAATTGTTCAATATTAGCGTCTGATGCGTCTCGGCAAGTCCAAGCTCCCACGGCAGACCCGCATGGCGGATCGAACCTTGTGGCGATGCACCTGTGCCGCCATCATAGCCGCTGACGAGAATAACGTCAGCACGGCCTTTCGCTACCCCAGCCGCAATCGTACCCACACCAACCTCGGATACGAGCTTGACGTTGATGCGTGCCTGCGGGTTCGCATTTTTCAAATCGTAAATCAGCTCCGCCAAATCCTCGATCGAGTAAATGTCGTGGTGCGGCGGTGGCGAGATCAGACCAACACCTGGTGTAGAGCCGCGTACTTCAGCTACCCATGGATACACTTTGCGTCCTGGAAGCTGTCCGCCTTCACCTGGCTTCGCGCCTTGGGCCATCTTAATTTGAATCTCGTCCGCGTTAACCAAGTAGTTCGAAGTTACGCCAAAGCGACCCGAAGCAACTTGCTTAATCGCACTGCGACGCCAGTCGCCGTTGCTGTCACGGAAGAAGCGGCCTGAATCTTCTCCGCCTTCACCTGAGTTCGACTTGCCGCCGATGCGGTTCATCGCAATCGCGAGCGTCTCATGTGCTTCCTTCGAGATCGAACCGAACGACATCGCGCCCGTCTTGAAGCGGCGCACGATCGATTCGACGGATTCGACTTCTTCCAGTGGCACAGCAGGACCTGCCGGCTTCAGCTCAAACATGGAACGAAGTGTGCCATTTTGCGCATATTCACCTTGCACGAGCTTCGTATACTTTTTAAACAACTTGTAATCGCCTTTACGACAAGACTCTTGCAAAGTATGAATCGTCTGCGGGTTGAACAGATGGTCCTCCCCGTTTTTGCGCCATTGGTAATCGCCACCGGAGTCAAGTTCTGTATCACGGCCTTCTTGTTCAGAGAACGCGCGTTCATGATGAATCAACGTTTCGCGCGTAACTTCTTCCAATCCGATACCGCCAATACGCGACGGTGTCCATGTAAAGTAACGGTCAATAAAGTCCGATTTCAGACCGATCGCTTCAAAAATTTGCGCTCCGCGGTACGACTGTACCGTCGAAATGCCCATTTTGGACAATATTTTAACGACGCCTTTAGTGGCGGCTTTAATGTAGTTCTTAACTGCTTTCTCGTGCGTTATACCGCGCAGCAACCCTTGACGAATCATATCGTCTAACGATTCAAACGCCAAATAAGGGTTGACGACGTTAACGCCATAGCCAAGCAACAGCGCGTAATGATGCACTTCGCGCGGCTCACCTGATTCGAGAAGGAGCGCGACCTTTGTGCGTGTGCCTTGTTTAATCAAATGGTGATGCAGGCTCGATACAGCAAGCAATGCCGGGATTGCTGCATTCTCCGCATCAATGCCACGGTCGGACATAATAATGACGTTATGTCCTTTGCTAATAACCCGATCCGCCGCTTCGCACATCGTGTGCAGCGCTTGACGCAAGCCCTCTGCTCCGTCTGCTGCTGTAAACAAAATCGGCAACGTAATCGATTTAAAGCCTGGACGGCGAATATGTCTTAGCTTCGCAAATTGCTCATTCGATAAGAATGGCGTCGCCAATTTAATGTGGCGGCAGCTTTCCGGCTCTGGCAGCAACAAGTTGCGCTCCGGACCGATTGTCGTGCCTGTTGCCGTAACGATTTCTTCACGGATTGCATCAATCGGCGGATTCGTCACCTGCGCGAACAGCTGCTTGAAGTAGTTGTACAAGCGCTGTGGGCGCTCCGACAACACCGCTAACGGAGCATCGTAGCCCATCGAACCGATAGGCTCCACGCCGCTGGACGCCATCGGCTCCAACACTTTGCGCAGCTCCTCAAACGTGTAGCCAAATGCTTGCTGACGCTGCTGCACGCTTTCGTGCTTCGGTTCCGGCACTTCTGGTGCATCCGGCAAATCAGACAGATCAACCAAATGCTCCTCCAGCCATTCGCCATACGGATGCTCAGCAGCAATGCTCTGCTTAACTTCTTCATCTGCGATGATTCGGCCTTGCTCCGTATCAACAACGAGCATGCGACCTGGACGCAGACGATCTTTGTACAAAATGCTCTCCGGTGCGATGTCGAGCACGCCTGCTTCCGAGCTTAAAATAATATGGTCGTCTTTCGTCACATAGTAACGCGAAGGACGCAAGCCGTTGCGGTCTAGTGTGGCCACAATTTGCACGCCATCTGTAAAGGCCATGGCAGCAGGTCCGTCCCAAGGCTCCATCACACAGCTATGGTATTCGTAAAATTGTTTTCTTGCCGCATCCATCGTGTCATGGTTGGACCATGGTTCTGGTACCATCATCATGGCCACATGGGTTAACGGCCGTCCTGCTAAATATAGAAACTCGAACGTGTTATCGAACATCGCCGTATCCGAACCATCGTGGTCGATCACAGGCTTAATCTTATCCAACTCCGTGCCAAACAGCTCCGATTCGCACATCGTCTGGCGGGCGTGCATCCAGTTCACGTTACCGCGCAACGTATTAATTTCTCCGTTATGAATCATGTAGCGATATGGATGCGCACGCTCCCAGCTTGGGAATGTGTTCGTACTAAAGCGAGAGTGTATAAGGGCAATAGCCGTTTCTAACGACTCGTTCTGCAAATCCAAGTAGAAGTGGCCTACTTGTTCTGTCGTTAACATGCCTTTATATACAATTTTACGACACGACATACTTGGGATGTAAAAAGATTCCGCCGCTTCGTCATTCGAATAGCGAATCGCTTTTTCGATCCGTTTGCGAATGGCATACAATTTACGCTCAAACGACAACTCATCTTGAACGTCGTCGCTACACCCGATAAATACTTGGCGCACGTAAGGTTTAACCGACTTCGCCGATTGACCGAGTTTCTCATCGTTCGTCGGCACCGTACGGAAGCCGAGAAAGCTTTGCCCCTCTTCTTCGATAATGCGGCAAAGCGCTGACTCATGACTTGACCGCACTTGATCGTCTTGGGACAGGAATAGCATCCCGACACCATAACGACCTGCAGCAGGTAGATCAACACCTTGCGCTTTCATCTCCTGTACAAAAAAGCGGTGTGGAATTTGCAGCATAATGCCAGCTCCATCACCTGTATTAGGCTCGCTTCCTTGACCGCCGCGATGCTCCATATTGACGAGTACAGTCAATGCTTGCTGAACGATGTCATGGGACTTCTTTCCTTTAATATGAGCAACAAAGCCCATACCACAAGCGTCTTTCTCAAACTGAGGATCGTATAAACCTTGTTTTGGAGGTAAGCCGTTAAGTTTCATGGGATGCAACCTTTCTATATAAAATGTAGTTCTTATTTCATATCCGATACCATACTGCTAAATCTCTACGTACCTTTTTGATAAAATCCGCTTTTATAAATTTATGTCTACATCAATGACAAAATTTATAATTATTCATTTTAGTTATTATATTATATTAACACCGTGACTAAAGAGTGGCAATTTAATATTTTTATGAGCACGATAATTTTTGTTTTTGCTACACATGCCCAAAAATTCAACGAAGCTTATAAATGCTCGACTTTTCACGAACTACACCCAAATATTTTATGCGCAGCAAGGAACAAGCCTGACACTTTTTTACTGTTCATCGGACAGGTTGTTTAGTGCAAAAAAGAAACGCATTCATGCAAATCCGTATATTTATTCATTTTAATGAATAAATAACAAAAGTCCGCATAACTCAAATGAGCTATGCGGACCCTATGCTAATTATTTAACACTAACGCGCAACGTCGCGCTCTTACCTTCGAATGATACCTTTAGTGAACCGCTGCCTTTAGCAACCGCAGTTACTGTACCACGTCCAGCACGAATCTTCGTATTGGATGGCACATATGTCACTTGAGACGTTACATCCACAACTTCGCCTGTATCATAAATCGCTGTCACTTTCCAACTTGCACCTTGACCTACAGCCAACTTAACGCTGGATGGTGTAGTCTCCAATTTCAGCAATTTTGCTTTAACTTGTACCGGAATTTCTAGCTTTTTCCCTTGATACTCGCCAACCAGCTTCGTGCTGCCAATTGCTTCCCCTCTGACCGAAGCACCACGAACCGTAGCTATTTTATCATTTTCTACTTTCCATTTGATGCGCGAACCGAGCGAAATGGTCTTTCCGTTACGGTAAGTACCGGTCACTTTAAGCGTTTGGCTCTTTTTTATCGTTGTCGTAATTGACTGCGGCTCCACCTTAAAGGATACAACTGGCTCCTCAATAATAACGCTAAGCTTCATACTTACATTTGCGAACTTACCATTTAACGTCACACGACTAGGAACCAAGCCTTTAAGCTTACCATCACGAACGAAGAGGTTCGCTGAGGATGCTTCCCATTCCATTTTCGATGTTACTTCTTCTTCTGTTCCATCCGTATACACAACCGTCACTTGCGGGACAGCTTGTTCACGCCCAGCTACTAACTCAAGGTTTGTTACGTTCGTCTGCAAAATGAGCGCTTTGCGCTGCACGTTCACTTCAATACGCAACGATTGACCGTTGACGTTCGCGTCCAAGTAAGAGAAGCCTGACGCAAGTGGCTTCAACTTGCCGTCTTCCACAGCTAGAACGGACGTATTGCTCGCCGTCCATTTCACGACAGGTGTCACGTCCATCGCTTCACCATTTAGTGCGATGCCGTTTACTTTCGGGACTGCTACCTGCGCCTCATCCATAATGAGGTTCAGCTTGTACGGTTTACTTCCAGACAAAATAGCTTCATCTTTGACTTCAGCCCACTTCAACTTATCGATGATCGGATACACAGTAATCTCAATCGTTCTGACAAGACCTTTATATTTAGCTGAAATCGTCGTAGTACCTGCGCCCTTAAACGTCACAATGCCACGATCAACGGTTGCAGCCATCATATTGCTAGATTCCCATTCGGAATCGTTCGTAACTTCATTTTGGTTGTTGCGGTCGCTTAACACGAACGTTCGCAACTGCATGGGAGCATCGCCCAAAATAGCATGCTGCTTCTTGTCCGGCGTCAGGCGCATCGCATGGTAAGATGGGCGCACGACTGCTGTAATCGTTTTGCTGCGTCCCAAATGTGTCGCCGTGATCGTTGCTGTACCGACACTTATTGGCTTCACGGCACCATTTTTCACTTCAACGACATTTGCATCGCTGGAAGCCCATTCTACGTTTGCCGTAACATCATCAATCGCTCCATCTTTTTTCTTAGCTGTCGCCTTCACTTGTTGTTCTGCGCCACCGTACTCAAACTCCAGCAGCTTGTCCGGCGACAATGTAAACTCTTCATACGGCAAAGCAACGATCAATTTCACTTTGCTCGAAAGACCTTTATGCTTCACGGTAATTTCCGTTTCGCCTTTGGCAAGGAGTTTAATCTCTCCTTTATCTACACTAGCCACTTCTGACTTAGAAGTAGTCCATACCGCTTCTTGCGTCACATCATTGTTCGTTCCGGAAGCCTTATCGGCTGCCGTCACCTTCCACTTCAGCTTCGTGCCAAGCGCCGCATTCACTTCACTTGGTACCGCTTGTCCATTGTCCACAGAAGTAATCGACAACTTCTCGAACATATAATCAGATTGCACGAGCTTTTTCAGCGTGAATCCTTGATATTTCACCGTAATTTCTGAAGTTCCTTTGCTGACACCGCTTACCCAACCGCTGTCAACTTTTACAGCACTCGGGTTCGAAGACGTCCATGTTGCAAGACTTGTAACGTCTTTGCGTTCTGTTTTGTCTTTTATCTTTGCCATTAATTTTAATTGGACAGACTGCCCATCAACGATGACATGCACAGGAGATAAAGACGATTCAAACTCAATCCCCGTTATCGTTTCATTCGCATGTGCAACACCATTGAACGGCAATATTCCTATCATAAGCGTTAGGACGAGCGACCACACGAGTGTCACACGCCATGTTTTGTTTATTACAGCGTTCACTTTTTTCCCTCCCATTACATTGCGCGAACACGAATGTAAGTGTATATACTTATATAACGGTATAACGGGAGGCGAAGTTAACGTCTAGAGCCGATTTTTCTTGTTTAGATCGCACTTTTGAGACTATGTTCCTATATAATTCGCTTCAAGTCCTTAGATTTAGAAATAGACCGCATAAGGAGCAATCGCATATGAGTCATTTACAAACATCCGCATATCATCCAATCGTACAGTCAACGCTGCATCATATCGCCTTTGCGGTAGACAGCATCGAGCAAGTGATGTTGCAAATTCCTGAGGAAGCATGGCATTACCAACCTTCACCCGCTACCCGAACGATCCAAGAGTTACTTGCACATCTCACACTGCTGCTTGAAGCCGATCTATTATTAATGGAAGGAACATCAGCTACGGAGATGGAACGCTTCTATAAGCAGCATACTCCACAATCCCGTGACCACATGCTGCTAACCCTGCGTGCAGGCTACGAAAAATGTGAGGCTGCTTATTTGCAATTTTCAGAACAGCAATTAAATGAAGAAACAAAAGCCTACTGGGGAGCCTCATACACCCGCTTCGGCTGGCTCGTTGAAATGAATGCGCACCTTTACCACCACCGTGGGCAACTGCTAGGCTGGCTGCAAGCTGGGGGATGGACTGTAAAAATTAGCTGGTTCGAGTGAAGATAAAGGAAGGCGGAATTCAAGGGAACAAGTGCATTGAAAAATGCGCTTTTAGGTAAGATTTCATGAGTGATATAATGGTGATAATGAATTTGAAAGGGGTGTTAAACTTGGCAATAAATAAAGAACGGATTGACTACCTCATACAACATTTATCAAATAAAGATCTTGAACTAATAACTGATTTAATGGAACGACTTGTTCGTCACAATCAAACTGAAATAACAATCGATGATGAACCCACTACTCACGATGATTTAAATACTATACGTGGGGCTCGCGAGGCAATGAGTAAAGGAGAACTCATCAGTCTCAAGGATATTGAACATGAATTACGAAATTAAATTTTACAAGGAAGCAATAAAAAATATTCGTAAATTAGATAAGGCTACACGAAATCGGATTCTCGATCACCTTCATATCCTCTCGGAAAATCCAAGAAGTCCTGAACTAGATATCAAAAAAATGCAAGGCATTGAAAATCATTTTCGTCTTAGAGTTGGTTCATATAGAGTTGTTTACTCTATTTTTAAGGATCAATTAATTATTGTCGTAATCAAGGTTGGTTCACGCGGCGATGTTTACAATTAATAACAACACTTCCCAACTTACATCTTTGCAAGCTTTATGTCATCAAAGTCGATGGAACAACCACCTATGTTCCTTTAACCTTAATCATGCACAATATGATTATTATTTCTACGAGGTGGTTACAACATGAGAAACACAACATGGGGAAAATTCACGGCGATTGCCTTACTTATTTTAACGATAGGAACAGGCTGCTCCGCAGTTGATAATTTATTAGGTCGAAACAACGCGTTAATTTTGTACGGGACAGAACAAAAGATAAATGAAGCCGTCAGCACTATCCCTGCAAAGTCAATTAAGGAAAACGTGAGCTACGAGGGAAAAATCAACGGCAACGACGAAAATCGCACCCTGTTCATTACAAAAGCGACTGCCGAAGCACTCGTGAAGCAAGGCGCTATTAAGCAAGTTGAAGTTAGCAAAAACAGTCGCTTGCACGCACTTCCTGAACAAACTCTGCCCCTGCTGTTTGCTAGAAGCGAAAAAACGTCCGTTAAGACCGGGGATTCAAAGCTGAAAGTGACGTATGGCGGCAATATCGTCATCGGTGAAGGCCGCTCCTATATCGATGAAATTGTCGTTATGAATCAAGCGGATTGGGAACAAGAACACGCGCAGACATCGAAATTCAATGTCGTACATGTAAACAAAGATCCCGACACTCTACTTCCTCAGCTTATTAAAATCGTAAATGGAGTGCAAATGTTCCGGATTGAAAAATAATTAAAAAATCTCCCTCGCACAGATTTCTTTCATAGAGACTGCACCCTAATGTGAGACAAATCAAAACACCTTCATGCGAATGCTCCTATGTCGTAAGATGTAGAGACAACTTTGGAGGTGTTTTTGCGTTGGCAGTTTTTCATATCTAGCAGCTCATTGAGAGCGTATTTAAACCAATGCGCAGCATCTCTAACCTATTTCATAAACTTCTTGTACAGGAAAATGCACAGCCAAACAAACAGAGCAATTGACACATACGGTGCCCAAAATCCGATGAATGAGAGAATTTCCATTGTTATTTACCTTCTTTCACTTTTTGTATACTACCTTAAAAAATGATGAGGTATTGCCAACGCAAAAACACCTCCAAGGTTGACTCTATGTGTTACGACATAGGATCATTCTCTTGAAGGTGTTTTGATTTCTCACGTTATGGCGTCAGTCCTATTCGCGATTCATGGACGGCTTATACAGCCGCCTGCGTCTTCGCTTCGCTCCCTTTTTTCATAAAGAACGTCAGCGTCATTGCACCGAACACAACAATATAAATGGACATAATGCCAGCCTGACTCCACATGTAGGAGTAGTCACCGCTCGAAATAACCGCTTTAAATCCGTACACCGAGTACGTCATTGGCAACCATGGTCCAATTGCCTGCATCACACCTGGCGTCAATTCCATCGGGAACGTACCGCCACACGTCACGAGCTGCAAAATAAGCAGCACGATTGCAACGAATCGACCTGGATCGCCCAAAATCGTAACGAGCGATTGTATGATAAACATATAAGTCATGCTTGTAATAATGCTAAACAAAATAAAGAGCGATACACTTTTCACTTCCAAGCCTAGTCCGAACAGCAGCACCGCATCTGCGAGCAATGCTTGCATGACACCGACAGATAAGAAGAGCAACGTTTTGCTCACAAATCTGCTGTAGCCCGTTGCCAAAGGATCTGGCGATTGAACAAGTGGCAATACAATCGTAATAATCAATGCACCGACGAACAAACCAAGGGACAAGAAGTACGGTGCAAAGCCTGTTCCGTAGTTCGGAACTTTGTTAATGCTTCCTTCAGTAACTTTTACGGGCTGTGCATACATTTTGATGCGTGCCTCAGACGATTTGACCGCAGAAGCTTTATCTGCTGCTTCGTCTAACTTAGTAGCCAGTTCGTTAGAGCCGTCTGCAAGCTTGTTCGTACCTGTGTGCAGCTTGCCAGCCCCTGCATCCAGCTGACTTGCACCGCTGGACAGCTCACTAATGCCTTGTGTCGCCTTGCCTAGTCCCGCTTGCAACTGTGTTGCACCAGTGGACAATTGCTGGGCGCCGCCAGCTACTTTGCGGCTACCTTGGGCCGCTTCGTTCAGCTTAGTGCCAAACTGCTTCATGCCTGCTGTTAGCTGATTCTGGCCGGATTTAAGCTGTCCAGCACCTGCCAACAGCTGCTGCTGGCCGGATTTCAATTGCTGCGAGCCTTGGAGCACGCCTTGGCTAGCGGCTACTAATTGTTTCACCGCTGGATTGTTCGCCAGCTCTGGATCAAGCTTGCTTAGCTGTGCCAATCCTTCAGCAAGTGCTTCAGCTCCCTCATTCAGCTTGGCACTGCCAGCCGCTGACGTCTGCAAGCCTTGCTCCAGCTTGTTCGTACCTTGCTGGGCTTGAACGGCACCCTGCTCCAATTGCTTATGCGCAGCACTTAATTGATCCAAGCCGCTCGTCAATGAACTTGCGCCTTGCTTCAAGTCCTGCGCACCTTTGCCTAGACGATTCACACCGTCCGCAAGTGGCGCGGTACCTTGCTTCAATTGCAAGGCACCGTCTGCAAGCTTCGCCATGTTACGCTTAAGCTCCTGCGCACCATCGCGCAATTCCTTCGTGCCATCATTCAACTTGCCTGCACCTTCACCTGCTTGCTGCAAGCCGTCAGACACTTTTTCAACCTGCTCGAACATCAGCTCCGTGTACGCTTCCGTAATTCGACGCGACACTTCCGCGTTCACTTCTTTAACGGCTGATCCTCCAATTTGCGCTGCAAGGAAATTGTGCCCTTCATTCGTCTGGAACAAAATTTCCGCTGGCTGCGGATTATCTTTAATCAACGTCGTAGCTTGTTCAGAAAAATTAGCCGGAATCGTAATCGACATATAATAACGATCATCTTTCAGTCCCGCTTCTGCCTCGGATTGATTTACATATTGGAAATCAAAATCTTTACGTTCTTTCAGTTGCTCAACGAGATCGGCTCCGACTTGCAGCTTCTCACCTTCGATAGTTGCGCCTTTATCCATATTGACGACCGCTACTGGTAAATCAGCTAGCCGTGCATAAGGGTCCCAGAACGCCCCCAGAAACATACCGCTATACATTAACGGGATAAACAGAACCGCAATAACAGGGATTAGCACCTTCTTATTACGAAACACGCGCCCCCATTCAGCGCCAAACAATTTAAACCCTTTCATAATTAGCCTCACCTCTATAAATTAAAAAAATGTGTACGATCGTTTAAAATTGTGAAGTTGTTCATAGCCAGTTAGCCAAAAAACTACCTGACTATAATCTTCATCTAGTCATTTTAAGCGAAACAAAACGCCTCGACTCGCTGCCCACAACTGTCCTTACTTCCAAAATGGGGCTTCAGCACGTGACGTTAAGTTAAGGTTGTTGTTCATATCCTCATATGGAACGATTACGAACCTCGCGGCGTCAAACCTTCCATAAAATGCAAGCGAAAATACGCTTTAATCGCTTCTTTATCTAACGGTTCATTCAAATGATTCCATTCCGTCGTCAAGGCCATATACAGGCGCAGCATGACGAAGCTAATTACCTTAGGATCGCCCTTCGTAACCTCGCCTTTATCCATTGCGATAGTGAGGTGGCGTTCGATATATTGAAGCAATGCGCCTTCGAATTGGTTTAATGCTTCCTTCGCCATCGGCGTTCCGATGTCGCGCAGCTCCTGAGACAATTTGATGGCCAATTCGTGTTGACTACGAAACTCAAGTACACGATCCAGCACACAATATAAATTTTCAAAGAAAGGCTTATGTGGTTGAATTTCTCGGTCAGCAATCTCTTTCATTTCTAAAATAAGCTGCTGCAAAATTTCGTTGAATAGCTCTTCTTTGTTTGTAAAGAATGTATATATTGTCCCCTTGCCGACTTTAGCGATTTTCGCTACTTGATCCATCGTCGTTGCCTTGTATCCAAACAATGCAAACGATTGGGCTGCTGCATCTACGATCTGTTTACGTCGGTCAACTGACATGTCGCATCCTCCCTTCAGATGACTGTATGACCACTTTGTAATTTCGGTCATTTATTAGCTTTTAGTAAGATAACACATTTCATTATTCTTTTCAACTACTATATATCCCAAAACCATCCTATTGGTTGGTGCTTCCTCATGCTTTTCCGGTTATAATGAATGATGGGTGAGAACATGCGAAAAAAAAGAATCCTTCTGTTGTCCGAAGGTTTCGGTACTGGACATACACAAGCCGCTTACGCACTCGCTGACGGACTGAGGCAAATTGATCCCGACATCCAATCGCGAGTTATTGAGCTCGGTAAATTTCTAAATCCTACGGTCGGGCCCCTTATTTTCGCTGCGTACCGTAAGACAGTAAGCACACAACCGAAATTAGTCGGTCTTTTATATCGAAAAAAATATAAAAAATCACTGAATCGCTTTACACAATCGGCACTGCATCGTGTTTTTTACACGCAAGCTTCTCATGTCGTTAATCAATTGCGACCAGATGCTATTATTTGTACGCATCCGTTTCCTAATATCGTGGTGTCACGTTTGAAGCGTTCTGGCCTTCGTATTCCGCTATATACGTTAATAACGGATTATGATGCGCATGGAACATGGATTGATCCAGAAGTGAACAAATATTTTGTTTCTACTCCTGAGGTTAGACAAAAGCTGCTGAAGCACAACGTGCCATCTGAACGAATTGTCGTATCTGGCATACCGGTTCATCCTAAATTTTGGGGAAACTGTTCACAGGCCGAAGCTCAGCGTACGCTAGGTCTACGACCGCTACCAACTGTAATGGTTATGGGTGGTGGATGGGGATTGTCGCTGCATGATGACCTGCTACAGTTTATGACGACTTGGCGGGAGCATATCCAATTGCTCTTCTGTATGGGCAGCAATCATAAAGCGATTCAACGGATGGAGCAGGACCCGGCATTTCAGCATCCTAATGTCCGGATTTATGGTTATACGAATGAAATTTCGGCCTTAATGGACGCCTCTGATTTACTGATGACCAAGCCAGGTGGTATGACGGTTACGGAAGGCATGATGAAAGGTATTCCGATGTTGTTCTATGATCCGATTCCAGGGCAAGAAGAGGAAAATTGTGATTATTTTATTGAACAAGGGTTAGGCGAGCGAATTGAATCCAGAGAGACGATTGCACGCTGGTTTACCGATTTGCAGCATCATTATGAACTGCTGCGAAATAAGCGACAAGCTAGCCAACGGTCACTGACTGAGGCAGAGCAATGTCCACGTGCCGTATTAGACCTGTTGCATTAGCCAGACGGTCATGTTTATGAATAGGGAGGCAAGAAATGTCATGATGTTTACCGTTTCCGGCTTCACAGGATACATTATTATTACGTTAACGATGCTTGCTAAAACTTTTGGCTGGACAAGTAACTATATTATTGTAGGCATTGCTGTGTTAGCTGGGTTTATATGTATTGGTATCGCAGAGAACCAGTTTGGATACCGCCATCGTGTAGTACGTACGATTGATTATTTGCCCCTCATGGTGCTCGGCGTGCTGTACGCCTTTGCTCCGATGGCTCAAATCGAGTGGTTCTATATTGCCCTGCTGTTCCCATTTGGAGCAATAAGTGCGGTAGTGTCCCGTTATTTAACGCGCAACCCGCGTTTTCGTAACCAGCCATCGAATCCCATGTTTGCTATGGGCAAACAACAGCCGCAACATCCAAACCATGTGAATCATCCACATGACGATCAACGATAAATAGCAGCAGGGCCGTATCCTTTACAGATGCGACCCTGCTTTTTTTACTGTTCACAGCGTTTTAAAGTGCTTTACAGTACTTTACAGTACTTTATAGTACTTTACAGTGCGCTACCACCGTACAAGAAGCGGTAACCCCACGTGTTGTCGCCGATTTTATCAATGCGAACGCCACCAGATGCCTGTGAGTACGTATGCATAATTTCACCATTACCTAAGTACAT
The DNA here is from genome assembly GCF_021223605.1 of Paenibacillus sp. 481. Taxonomy (NCBI): domain Bacteria; kingdom Bacillati; phylum Bacillota; class Bacilli; order Caryophanales; family Paenibacillaceae; genus Paenibacillus; species Paenibacillus sp. 481. Next base: position 3,266,447 of record NZ_CP075175.1, on the reverse strand, counting down.
GCCGACATGTGTAATACGCTCTGTGGACTTGTTAATACCTGCATAGCTGGCAGGCTTCGAACCTTTGTAGGACATAAAGAAGACCAAGTCTCCACGCTTCAGCTGATCAAGGCTCGTCACAGCGTTGCCTTTGTTCTGCACATATGCCCCTTGCTTACGGGAGTCTGCCGGTATCACAGTACCTGTTACTTCTCTAATGATATGACGAACGAAGTCCGAGCAATCAAAAGTAGACGTATCGTTACGGTTGGAACCAAATTCGTACGGAGTTCCCATATACGTTTTACCCGTTGCAATAATTTTTTCAATTTTATCCGATGAATTCGTGTTTACATTGTTGTTTGTTTCCGGTTGCGGCTTTGTTGGCTCTTTCGGTGTTTCCGGCGTCGTTACATTGCCTGATACACTCATATATTTACTGCTTGTGCTTACATATCCAACTTGACCTTTACTATCTTGTACTTTGTACCAAGCGCTGCTAGGCTTGTCCAAAATCGAAACTTGCTCTCCCTTTTTCAACATACGAATGACCTTACCCTGCATAGAAGGGAGATCACGGAAGTTAACAGCCGCGACGATATTTCCTTTTTGGCTCGAGTTCGCAGTTGCAGCTGCAACTTGCCCATTCGTATTCGTTGCTTGCGGTGCTGCATTTGTAGTAGGTGCAATTATCATTTGGCTTGTCATCGACACCATTAGTAAACCGAGTAGTATTTTTTTCATAATAGCCTCCTATAGTTACGTCTGGTTGTTGAAAGCTTACTGAATCTCATGAATGAAAGCTTGTCCAACGCAATCGAAGTATGAGTTCATATCATGAAGCGATGTTCATATGAAGTCATGATCCGATTGTTATAAAATATAAATTTGACATCTCTTTTCTATATTTGTTATCTGATGCCATTTTTAATATGGTTCTAATTTAAACATGGCTTATAAGTCAGTTCTATAAGACATATTGCTTATTTGTTGACAAAGTTGTAAACAAAACTAGGCCTATATGCCCATTTAATTGAACTTAATTACAATTATTCAACACTATGTAAATCATAAAATGACAAAAAACACCGTTTTCGAGAGCAGGCTGTGCTCTTGATAACGGTGCTGATCGGTTAGTAAATACGTTCTCTAGCTAGTCGATAACTTCGATATCGATGCGTTCGAGTCGTCTGATTAGGTGTGTTCGTGGTGTTCCAGCGCTTCTGCTAAAGGTTCCACATGAACATGCACACTCGCAATATTGTGCTTCCGCTTCATTCGCGATTCTATATTGTCGCTAATAAGATGGCCTTCGATCAACGTTAGCTGCGGATCGACTAACACGACCACATCAACCAGAACATGACTGCCGTGGAGTCGAGCCTTCACATCGCGGATGGCACAAACACCTTTTGTTTTTTCAATTGTGGCGCGTATGTTGTTAAGCTGTAACTCGTCAAAGCCATCTGTCAATGTATGGGTCGCATCTCTAAAAATGCACCACGCCGTTTTGCAAATGATGACACCAACAGTCAACGCGGCCACCGGGTCCAGCCATGGCATTCCCAACTGTGCGCCGAAAATACCTACCGCCGCGCCAATGCTTACTAGCGCATCCGAACGATTATCTTGCGCGGCTGCAAGCAATGCCTGATTGCGGATACGATCTGCAAGCCGTTTATTGTAGGTGTACACACCGAACATAACGACAGCACATCCTAATGCGACCCATCCTGTAAGCATGTTTGGAACGGTCGAACTACCGCTAAAAATAGAGCGAACGGTCGTAATAAGCACCTGAAGCCCAACGGTAGCCATAATGAATGAAGCGATAAGCGCGGCAATGGTTTCCGCTCGATAGTGCCCATATGGGTGATCCTCATCTGGAGGCTTTTGAGAGATGCGTAATCCAATAAGCACCGCAACCGATGCGATAATGTCCGTTAAGTTGTTCCATCCATCAGCTTGGAGCGCTTCGGACAGAAAAAGGAAGCCAATGGTCAACTTTAAGCCGGACAGCACAATGTAAGCCGCTATGCTAAGCCATGCTCCTCGTTCCCCTTGACGTAATTGTTGTATGTCGTCCACTTCTAATATCCTCCTGGCCATTTTGTTGAGTGACATCACTTGCTTCGCCTGTTTGCTTTGCACCTTATTTAGAATGATTTCGAGGTTGCAGTTACTGCGATTAACATCAAACATCATTTCCATAATTGTCGTTGCGCAATCTTAACGTCTACTGATCCGTATTAAGTGTGAAGTTTAACGCCGGATCTTATAGTAGCAAATGCAAACCGTGTGGGTCTAGAGAAACAATGTTGTGGCGCGAAACAAGTCTTGCAATGTCCAACAACTGTTGTAACCGGATATAAAAGTTGAGTTGACTAAGAAAAGTTGGCCTTGCTCAAAACATTCGTTGACTGGGCTGATCGTTTGCACAACTCGTTTACTTTTCTATAATATGTAAATGAGAACGCAGGTGTGAGTTAACTCCTTTCTGAACCTGCGTTGATGCTCATGGCATTGCTTGGCTACTGATGCTTTGTTAGCTGTTGCTGTGGTGCTTAGATGCTGCTGCGGTGCTTAAGAGATGCTTCGTTGGTTAGCCGCTGCTGCGGTGCTTAGATGCTGCTACGTTGATTAGCTGCTACTGGGATGATTCCTTGCTGGATTGCTTACTTGGCTACTGGACTTCTACCGGATTGCTCGATTGCTACTTTTCTTTTTTTCACTTCTTACTAATTATCACTACTTCTTACTGCTAACCAGCACGCTACGCTGAACGCTGTTCCACTGTACGGCGTGACCGAACGATTCGCCAAGCTCGCGTACCGGAGCGTACACTTTTCCATTTATTAAGATGCCTTGCAAGGAGGACTGGTCTGGCAGCGTAATGGTCACGATTTCAAGTTCGGTTTTGGGAGATTGCAGTGTTGTACTTGGATGATTTCGATTTCGATGGTGATTGTGATTGTAATTTGTTAAATCGATTGAGTTTGAACTTGAGCTTGAGTTTCGATTTCGATTTGGTGGTAAGGGATTGGATGAATCCTGTTTATTTGGGCTATTTTCATTATTATGATGATTCTGACTTAATGGATTTTCACTAGGTTGGCGCTGGCTGGACTCATTCTGGCTGAATAGATGTTGGTTGGCTTGCTTTTTACTCGGTTGATGATGGCTTTTAGGATGGTGTTGATTCATTCTATTTAATAGATCGTTTGCCGCTTTTTTAGTTGCCTCCAACTTCACCTTGCCAGATGCATAGAGTCGATCAATGGTTTGCAAAAAGGTAGACCAATGCGGCAACAGCCGTGATGGGCAGCCTTTGCCCGACCAATGACGATGCGGCACGATGTTGTGCAACGGAATGTTGTGCCTAAGCATAAGCTCGGCGACGAGCGCGGCCGCATTGCGCCATGCGGCCTGCTCATTCATCCCGTTGTACATGCAAATTTCGACTCCAATGGACAGCGCATTGCCTGGCCCGCTTCCGTCACCAGCATGCCATCCTTGCTCATCATCGCGCAAATGCTGGTACACATCACGATCGTCGACCGTGTAGTGCCAGCTTTTTTTGGCGCCGCCGCTGCCATGTATGATATAGCGCGAATGCGCCTCGGCTGTGGCGCCGGGCGCTTCGTTGTCTGTATTGTGCAGCGTCACATACAGCGGCTTCATCGAGCGGTTCGGCTTGTTAGGCCGACCGTTCGGTAGCAGCCGCTGCTTAATGTCGATGGTCACGCTCTGTTTCCCCTTTCCCTTTTAGCACTTCAACCGCCTTGCGAATCACAGGCGGTAGCGGCACGCCGATGCGGCCGCCATTTTCGATAATGGACAGCAACTCGTTCGCCATATAAAAAAAGATGGTCGCGTCCCGCAGCAGGTGCTGGCCGCCGAGCACCTTGTCCACTTGGTGAGCAAGCGCGATCACCATAAAAATAAATACTTTGCGGGCAATGCCGACAAGTCCGACGCTGCTGCGCAGCTTGCCTTCGATGCCCGAGGCCATGAGGCCAGTGGCATAGTCGATGATGACCATGATGAGCAGCGCTTGCATCAGCACGGGCCAGCCGCCAAACAAAAACGAGGATGCACCGCCAGCCGCGGCCATCCCCGTTTTGAGGGCTAAATTCCATTTTTCCATACGTAATCTCCTTACAATATATACTTTATTTGTTTGTATTATACTTAAAATGCTATCCATTTCACATCAAGACTGCTGCCACTGAGAGGCTTATTCCAATCGATATCAAATGTAAATCCCTTACCGGCAACATTAATGGATTTAATCAAAGTCATATCACCATGTACAACTTGTGTGTGATGAGGCGATACTTGAACAAACATGCTCGCACAAGTATATATGCCGTTTACCTTTAAATACATAACTACTACAGCTGGCATGAATTCAAGTGGAACAGATATAGCTGCTTCAAATCTAGCAACTGTCCTAATCCCATTCGCATAACCTTTAAAAATATTTGAAATTTTCCCTGATAAATCATTAAATGTATCATTCGCGGATGCAGCAATTCCCTTGGCGTTGATGGCACCCGCGATTTTATGTTTCGCGTCAACGCCAGATTGCTTTAAATGATTAATCTCTCCAATAATATCCATGCCGTTTGCCACAAGACGACCGTGCACATCTACTGAATCTCTTTTTACTTCCATTACATCTTTTGAAGTTGTACCGATTTCACTGTTTCTGAACACAATCGTATCATTAGCATTGTCGGATGACTCTATTACTAGTCGCGATGTCTCAATTCCAGCTATCTCTTCTGCGTAGATACGGAACTTATCTGAAAGTCCTTCCCATGTGATACCTTGACTTTTTGAACCTGCTTTTAAATCGAAACGTATTTCTTCACCTTTTTTTACAGCTTGCTCTATTCTTGCAACAGCTTCATTTACCGTTTCCAATTTAGTAAGTGTTGGAGTAAAGGCTACATCCTTCTTCGTTTCCATAACACCAGTATCAAAAATCCAGCAACCCTCTTTACCATGTATAAGAAGTATTCCTCGAGCCCCCATATTAGGGTGGTTTTCTTTGAAATGGAATGTATTTTTAGCTTTATCTATATAGCAATTTTGACCTAACAGCACATTACCACCAGTACCCGATGACAATGCACCCCAAGAATAAACAGATAAAATGTCATTCACGGATAATGAGCCTGATATAGCTCCTCCCCCTCGTGACAAGCTTGCATTTTTCGCATTTGTTTCCGCCTGTGCTGCCACCGTGTTCGCATGATTTTTCGCATCCGTTAACGACTGGGTCAGCTCTGTCTTTTCGGCAGCTTTCTGCTGTATTTCCTGCAGAGCCTCATAAGTAGTGTTCATCTGCCAGTTCAACCATGATGCTGGTGGCTTATCCATAACGTTGTAGCCTTCGATAATTTTTGAATCAGGCGGGCGCGTGCCAGCCTTTTTCCATTCGGGTAGCGGTTTAGTAAATGCCATCTTCCCAGTCCCTCCTAAAAAGTTTATAAGCTTCTATAAAATAAGTGCAGCGATTAAATCGGAATCTGATAATCTTGCCCTGGCGTGTACATATCACCAAGTGTGCCACCAGTCGTCATGGCTTCGTCCGCAAGACCATGCTGGCCCTGCTCCAGCGTATCGTACACCTTCGACAAAGCAAATGTGCCGGACAAATCCACCTGCGCCACACGCACCCCCGCAGCGACTACGCTTTGCACGAGTCGTACAAACTGCGATGGGCTCATGCCCACGCTGTTCAACTTGTCATACGGCACCTGTACAACACTAATCGCTGCGGGCTCTGGACTATGCGGATCTGCTTGTTTCTCTTCGATTGCAAAATCATTCGGTGCAGCATTCAGTGCTAGCGACAACACGTGGATAATCGAATTTAGATCACCACTGGCATTCATACGAGCCATCTTCGAACGCAGCAGAATGCGATACACCTCATCCGTAGCCTGTCCACGTTGTTGTCCCAGATTGTGGCCGATCATATCAAGCGCTTTGCCTTCGGCTTTATCGATGCTGCGCCACAGTTCTATTCGTTGAATCGTCATAGCCAAATCATTGAACTGCCGCGTCATCACCTCGGCCAGCACCGCCATACGGCTGCCTTCCTTATCAATCACGTCAGGGAACATACGCAGTACTTCCTGTACGCTAAACATGACGCACCGTAACCTTTACTCTCTCCGGCGCAACACGTGCAACTGTGAAATCTGCGATATCTGCATTCCCATTTTCCCACGGACCATCGCCTAATTTAATTTTGACTCCGGTCACATCTTCGACGCCCGCAATACCTTGAATCACGGCTAGCAAGCGAGTGTACACAATTTTGGAGCCTTGCGGTAGCCCAACATATCGCTGTCCCTGTACACCATATCCTCCAATATAGAGAGCAACGACGTCCTTCACTTCATCCACGCCATGACTTGAGAATGTAGAATTCACCTCAATTTGGATATCTAAATGTACAAGTCGCTCTGTCATGCGACTGAATTTAATAATATGATCCGAGCCACCAATATCCTTAACCGTTACATTTTCTACGCCAGCCGTACCAATACCACCTGCTTTTTTCGCAAAAATCGCTTTGGCAACCTCGTCCGACTTACCACCATATACATACGTTTGAATCGATTTTGGTGGTACGCCGCGCGCATCCATCTGCATGGTGTCATTTACAAATACGGCAGCCGATTCCACGTCCGGAAGCTGCTGTAATGCTGAAATGATGGACTCCACCGTGGCTGCATTACTGCCGTCGCGAGCAAAGCGTAATCGCATACGTAGCTCATTATCGCTTTCTCGATCACTGCCGTGCTGGGTTGCAGCTGGATTCGTCACTTGCTTCACTTCAACTAGCGGTGTAAACATATGCGCTATCGTACCTACCGCTACGTTTCCACTGCTGCCAGAACGTTCCGCCATAACAGCTACTGAACCTATACCGGTAGCATCAAGTACGCAATCATCTTCCGTCACGAACCACACACCAGCTGTCGTCCCCACCTTGTACCCTGCGGGGACGACAAATTGAGGCGTACCACGTAGCTCAACTCTCCCCATGGCTGGCATTTCAAGTTTGCGTCGCAATCCATAAAAAACAGCTAACGCATCTAGCTGCACGCCTTCCGCATAATTCAGATAGGCGCCATGATAGACGTGTTCAACATCCTCCCACAACAAGGACAAATGCCAAGCAAACACTTGCATCAGCATGCCGAGCGGGGACGTTTCCGTTGTGTTCACGTCACTGCCCATTTTAGAACGGATATCATTAACCATCTCTTCGTAAATCTCGTTATACGTCTTCCGCTTAAGTCCATCCTTCGTTAGCATAAGTGACGCTCACCTCCTCACCATCTTGACCCGCAATGAAAAGTTCCACATTTAACTGCCTTGTTTGCTCGTCGAATTCCATGGATTCGACTTCGAGCGAGTTCACCCGCTCTTCTTCAGCAATACAATCTGTTAGCGCTTCACGCACACTGTCCTCCGTTACGTGCTTGCCCGTAACTAATTCGTGGTCGATTCCCATGTCCGGAGCAAAAAAATACTCGCCCAAGCGCGTTCCCAATCGAACTTGTACCGCTTGTGCGAGCTCTTCAGCACCTTCAACCCATTGCATTTGTCCTTTTTCAAAAAAAAGATCTCCATCCCTTAGAGCCCATGATCTCATCCTGCGCTCACCCTTCCTATAACGACCCCACCCGCTTGATTGCTGCCTGTAAATATGATCAGCACACGATCACCCACAATGTACGGGCGCGTCTGTTCAACCAACGGCATATCATAACGAATAAGCCCCTCTTCTCCATCCAGCGTAACATCAGCTCGCTGTGAAACGGTATGCACACTCTGGATACTGCCCATTGCTGCAGACGGAGAACCGTTAATTTTATGCTCGATCCATGCATCAAGCGCGCTAACCGTTTTGTTGCTTCCCATCGAATCCCTCCTTTAGCCTTTCTACTTACTATATGGCCTCCACTTGAACTTCAGTGTGGAACTGATTGTTAGCTGCTGAATGTCTACCTTCCTTCACAACAAAAAAACCGCTCTTCTTTTCGCTCTCTACCTTCACATAAGAGCCTGCAAGCAGACGGTGATTCATTAAACATTTTATTTTCAGTCCTTGTTTTTTGCCCGACTCGTGAGGCTGAGGAGATTCGATCATGCCCGTTGACGGCGACAGAACGATTACATTTCGGTCCGCGGGCTTGCCTTTACCGCGAATCATTAATTTTCCATGCGAAATGTAAGTGCCTGCTCCACAAGCAGCCGCCAGTTTGCGGATGGCCGTGATTGGGTCACCGTTTACGACGTAGCCGGATGTGTAAACCTTATCCTCCGGTAGTTGTAAGTCTCCAATAGGAAGCTGCGCAATCCGAATTAGATCCCGGATGATCTCACTCGCTTTCGCACCCTTACGATAAGATTGCTTGACGACCGTTTTGTAGCGATCAGACGTATCTTTGATATAAATAGTCGTGATTCGATCAACCTGCTCCTTTGAGGTGGACACTTCAGTGATTTCACCTTGTAGCACGGTGCCCACATCACGATCATAGCCAGCATTCACAAGGACATACATACCTTTGCGAATATTAGCAATTGTATTAGGAGATAGATTATAAATATCTACCGAAGACTCATTCGGCTCCGAATCATCATCGAACTGTATATCAAAGCTAATCGTCAAATCTTTATTAGAAAAACGATATCCACCAACAAGCACATCTACCCGTCGCTTAAATAAATTCTCCATCGTCTTCCCCCACTCTCAATTGAACCGTTTCACCAAGTGCATCCCAGCTAATGCGTTCGTGTCCATCGATGCCCTCTGCGATAATAGGCTCATTCGGGAAGTCCGCTGTTTCTAAATTATCAAACAACGGCACACCCCAGTTGAGTTTGGCTCCGAGCACGAGCGGACCATGTTCTCCGGACAAGTCTACCGTAAAATAGTCATGCCGCGCATTGTAGCGCAACTCCATCGTGTATAGACGTTGTCCAATTTCTATATCAAAAGAATAGGGTATTAGCTCCTTATCAATAGTTAAAATCGCCACTGCCAGTCCTCCTTTCACCGTTACCGAGTAGGGATATTCAGAACATCGCCCGCTTTTAATTGTCTGATATGAGGATTAACGTCTCTCAACAAACCAATTGGCATGTAATACATGTTCGCTATCGATTGCCAAGTATCCCCGAGACGAACTCTGTGCGTTCTATTCGGTTGACCCATCACAGAACTTTGCCGCGGGGTTGCAATGTATCCAATTGCTAGCAACATACCTGTCCGTAGATTCTGATGCTTAATTGCTGGATTCCAGTATTTCAACTTTCCAATCGATGTTGCAAACCTAATGGAAACCGTGTACCAAGAATCCCCCGAAGCTACCCTATACGTTTGCTTCTGTATTGACCGATTAGTGGATTTTTTTACAGGTGCTTTGCGCTTTGTACCACCTTTTTTCTTCTTATTAAGTCGCACCTTAACTTTGGGTGGCAGCTTCGTAAACTCTGGCTTAACAAGCTGTACCTGACGTAACATCATTGAAAAAGTCATACCGTTAGCAATACTATAATCGTGAGCTGTACTTAAGCTCGTTATCATGCAGCCTTTAAACAGATTGCGGCCCGAATACCGAAGGATTTGACCACGCTCCATACTAGTAACGAGATCTTGCCGCAGCTTAGCAGCGTCAAGGCCTAGCAGCATTCCCTCTAAGCGTAGCGTGGTATGCTCTTTCTGAATGTGATCGGTAATGGGCGCGCCCTTTTCAACGTTATGCTCTGATACGGTCACCCCATACTGCGGTTCCTCCATCGTAACGAACAACGGAGTTTTCCCTAGCATCGTGCGTTGCTGAGGATTTTTCGCTTTTGGGGAACTTTTTGTAGGTTTAGATTTAGGATTAGATTTAGGTTTAGTCGCAGATTGCTTATTCATATACTGGCAACGAACCTCCTTGCTGAGGCAGCTTGTCCTGAATCGAGCGTTCGAATGTCCGGAACGAAGCCTCGTATTGCTCACGGCAAATCCGCTTAATTTCCTCGATCATACGATGATCGATATAGCCGTTCACGTTCAAGTTCATAACGACATTGCTGTTTGCTTGCACATCCATCCGTTGCCCAGGCAATATAGTTCCTGGGGCTGTGCCTACACCATTGGCTACACCCGATCTAACTGCTCCTGAATGCGTTGCAGCTTGAGTCCCAACTCCATAACCTGTCCTATCTACATGCGGATGAGTAAGAGCAGTCGAATGTGAGGCCGTTGGTGGTATGTGCCCCCCGTTAGGGCCAGTCCCAGGAGTTCCAGCCGCACCCGGCACTCCATTCACACCAGTACCAGCAGCAGTACAACAACTGCATGCTAAGCCTGTCGACGTACCGGCGGGCGCATTAGAAGCTGGGCCCATGAATGTATCAAGAAGTTGACTGCCTAAACTAAGACCTATTCCTCCAATTATCCCTGCTGGTGTGAATTTCAAAGCAGTTGTGGCTGCTGTTCCTACAAACTTCAGACCTTTTTGAAGAAAAGGGGCACTCTTAGAAAAGAAGCTTTTTATACCTCCAAAAAAACCTTTACCTTTCTTGCTTTCCTCTACTCCTTGAGCTAATGCCTTGGAACTTTCAGTGCCCGCATTTATCGCAGGTTTGCTAGTGGCATCATCTGTTTTAACTGGTTGATTTTTATTATCTTTAACAGCAGTTGGTTCACCAACTTTGTCAACGGCCTGTTCTCCAGCTTTTTTAGTCGTTTCGTTAGTAGCAACTGCGGGCGCTTTATTAGTGTTCGAATTGTCAGGCTTGTCTTTGCCTTCACCAATCTCAGCTGCGTTCTCTTTGTCCCCTTTTTTTGAAAAAGGGTTGAGACTCTTAAAACCTTTACTAAGTACTGCGGCCCCTCCCATATAGGTTAAAAGCGTGGCCGTTAATCCAGCAATAGCCGTTACTGTACCACCCACTCCTAAAAATAGCCCCTGTAGCATTGAAGGCATAGTGTTGACTGCATTCATTGCCTCAGTAGCTGCAGAAGACATTGCTATAAATGGTGCTTGCGTTTGATTTGCCACATTCATTGCCAGATGATCTGTTGCAGCACTCTGTGCGTTAAGCGCTCCTGCACTACCTTGATTTACAGAAGCGGCCATAACAGCTGTATTTCCTTTCATTTCATCTGCATTACCTTCAATTTTCGGTATTTTACTCTTATATTCACTTATATTAATAAGTGCGCCTTGATTAAAAAGGTTCGCCAACTCCGCATTGTAGCTTGCACCTAGTGATAGAGCTTGAATAGCATTCTTTTGACCGCTTTCATTGAGCTGACCAATTTGCTGCATAAGATCAGCGAAACCGATTTCAACGCCTGCTTTCTCCGGAAACTTAACTCCCAATTTTGTTAGTTGTCCCCTAGCCTTACCGCCTGGGTCCTGAAGCTTTCTCATCATCGCTAGCAATGAGTTAGCTGCATCTGAGCCACGAACGCCTTCATTTCCAAATTGCGCAAACGCTGCTGCCATATCATCAAAGGTCCAGCCCATTTCTGTTGCTAGCGGTGCAACCTGTTGCATTGCCTCTCCTAGTTCAAAAATTTCAAGCTTCCCTTTAGATTTGGCATAGCTGAGGCTTTCACTCACACTTGCAATATCAGTTACTTTCTTCCCATAGGCTGCAAGCAATTTATCTTGCATGTTAGCCGTCTTGACAAGATCCACGGTATTCGCAGTTGCAAAGTTGCCTATAGTCGGCATCATAGCTTTAACTTCTTCATCATTGCGGCCCGAACTAATAAGTGCCAGCTGCGCCTCAGAGATATTGGATGAGGAATAGGGGATTTTTGCACTTTGCTGGAAAGCTGCTAATTGTAACTGTTCAAACTTCGCATCCGCAGATTTTTCATCACTATTTTTAAGATTGGCATGGATTAAAAATCCTGTTCTCATCATGGGGGCAGAATTGACATGTGAATCGTAAACAAGACTGCCACCTTTCGCTAAAATGCCTAAAAAATCTTTTTGCCCCGTGGACCAATCGTTCGTCTTACTAACTGTATCTTTAACCTTCTGCCCCATTGATTTTTGCTCACTCTTATTATCGCTTTTTGGATCCTTGTCTTTTTTACGCTCTTTTTCTGTTAGTTCCCGATTAGCTTGTAAAATAGCCTTTACCATATCTGTAGGAGAATAGTCTTTAATCGATTTATCAAACTGATTACTCATATCATCCCTCCCTTCCCTTTCAGCCAATCCATGGCCGCACTTGCTTCGCACAGCTCTTCCACCGTCATCGCACACGCCTGCTCATACGAGATTCCGCCCCGGCTATTCAAGACGACCTGCCATAGCAATTGCCGGAGCGGATTGTTGAGAAGCTGCTTATACGTCGGATGCTGTGGCGTCCAAGGGCGTATCTACCATGCCGACGAAGCGGGCGCACTCCATCCAGAGCGGAGTCAGTAGATCGGTCTTCTCCTCGAACGAGTCCCAGCTCACACGCGGCGATACGATGACATGCTGGATAAAGAAATCCATGGAAGCTTCTAATTTCCACCCGCCGTCAGGCTTTAAGGCATTGTCGTACAAACGCATCAGGGCGCGAGCGCCCGGATGCTGAAGAATATATTGCTCACCGTTCAGTTCAACTGTGTGTTGCTTAGCCATTTATAATGTCCCCCTTATACAAATTCGTGCTGATAGTCGAGCACCGTAATTTCGAACTCACGGTCTTCCAATTCCGCTCCATAGGCAGCGGCAGGCACTTTTTTGATGACAGCCTTTGTTCCGCCAATGCGTTCTGCCGGATCATTTTCGGTGTTCACCCAAATTTCGAACACTTTCTTCTCAATCGCCAGCTGCTGCAAATATTTCAATTGTGGCGATGTAGACATAAGCGTGAGCTTAACCGTCCCGAGCGGGTTGTTCTTGTAGGCCAACGATACGTCGCCACGTGCGCCGACGTGCGTCACCGTTTGCTCTTCTTCTTTTTCACAGTTAACGAATGTGTTCTCACCAAAACCCGTAATAAACGTGCCATCAACGGTTACCGTTACTTTTTTTGCATCATAAAAACCGATATGTGAAATATCAACATTGGACATATTCAAATCCCTCGCTTTTTAAAGTGTATGGTCGTACAAGGAAAAATTAATAGCGAATTACGCCTTTAATACGCACTTGATGCACAGCGCCAGAAATAACAAACCAGAACGAACCGCCCGTATATACGCGGCTTGCAATGTCCTGCGGGCTCATTTTTTCACGACGCAAAAAGGTAGTGCCGAACATCGGAGCATCATTTTCATCGGTAGCGATAATGCCTGTCCGATAAGCGTCGTGCAGCACGCTGCGCACCGTGTTTTCCACTTGAACAATACCCGCATTCGTATATGGCACCTTAGGTGCTTGGTTCAGCAATTGCTGCACTTTCTGCTCAATGCTAGAACGGACAAAGTCACGGGACATGACGACATCAATATATTCGCCAGACAGTGTCTTACCTTCCGATGTACGAGCTTGACCGTGCTTCTCGACATAGGTTAGCGCACCTGCATCGTGGATTGCTTTCAATTCGGTCGACGTTAACGCCAACGCCGGAATCCCACGGCACTCTTTAAACTTCCACGTCACGGAGCCGACATCAGCCGAGCCGACAGACCCGACTAACGCCGCATCTGGATACAATTTAACATCTGTATGGTAGAACAGCGCCGTACGCTCTAGCTTGCGTACTTTCAACGCATCAAGCTTCACCTTATCCTGCACGCGTGCCACGAACACGCGGAAATTCTCACCCTCAATCGCTGTCGCCAGCGCCTCGATGTCCTTCACTTCAGTGGACGTCGTCAGCAAGTAATACCAGCCACGGTCAAGCACCGTACGCAATCGCACTACCGCATCTTCTGTCTCCGCGCGGCCCACGATCGCAATGCGAGCCGGAGCGTTGTTGCCTTGAGCGAACAAGGCTGTCGCCATACCGTGTTCCGCTGTCGCTGGAGCAAAGTCTACTGCTACCTCTTCCAACGATTCATACTCCTTGTAGTTGTGTCCGCCAGCCTTTACACCAAGAATAAGCGGCATACCGAAAGAGAGGCGGCCAGATGGTTTTTGCAAATCAATCGTCACTTGTACGTCTTGCATTGTCATATTAAAATTCACTCCTTCATCGTTATAGGTGCTTTATCAATCGGTGAAACTAAGGTTCGTTCAAAACGGTCTCTCGTCCGCAGGCGAACGCGAATGCCTAAGCAAGCAACAGGCTCTTTTCGCCATTGCGGAGCCTTTACACGCACTAACACGGCGCCAAGCGTAGCCAGCTGGTCTGTTCCGGTCGTCCACAGCCATCCAAGGATGTGGCGCGTGCGTTCAACCGCTTCCAGCTTATCGGCTGCGTCTACCATAAGGAGCCATTCCATCTCGACTATTTTGGTAAGCGGCCCATTCATTTCAGCGTGATTCGGCGTGCAATCTACATACGGCATCCGCAAATCATACAAAATGCGCGGCGCGGCAGCTGGAGTTCCGACAGCAGCATCTGCAGGATGCAGTGGTAGTCGGAGATCTTTGGCCATCGGTTCTAACCAAAGGCGAACATAGTCGCGGTATTGAATCAATCTTTACTCCCTCCTTCCGGACCTCCTTTAATCGAGAAATAAAAAACAGCCGACCGTTTGGGGTAAGTCGGCTGTTTTTTTAGTTGTTGTGGATCGTCAGCGAAGTAGGTTCTGTTGCCTCGCTAAGCACTTTGGGGGTGTGCTTCTTTGCAGGCTTTCGTTCGCCGTGTGCGTTAACCTCTCGTCTTTCGATTCCCACAATATCATTATAGTACGGGGAACATGCGTTTGGTTTATAGGTTCTTTTTAAAAACGTTACATTATTTTTTTATTGTTATTATAAAAAACTTATAGAACATTTGTTCTTATTTTTGTGGTATAATATGTTTATATGAAACGAGGAGGACAACCCTTAATGATGTTGAATACGCACATGGATTTTCCTTCATTGACGATGACATTTGACGCGAAGCAAGCGAAAGTAACGGTTGAAAATGTGTTCTCCAAATACCGGATGTGCAAGGTGATGAAGTTCGCAGTTAAGGAGGCACGTGTTACGGCCAACTACGAGGCACGCATGCATGGCGCAACGAATCGTGTGGGTGACCCGACCGCCAGCATTGCGGTACATAATGCAGATAAAGCGAACGAGTGCCTCGCCTTTTGTGAGTTAATTGAAAATATCGTCGAGCAGTTGGAGGCTGACGAGCAGCTTCTCATTAAAGAGCGTTACATGAAGGGCGAGCGTGTTACCGACACGAAGGTGTATAGCTTTATGTTCGATCCGCCGATTAGCGCGGTGACGTACGGTCAAATTCGTAAGCGGGCGTTTATGAAGCTGTTGAACGTGTTTCAATATGTGTTCCCTAGTTAATGTGAATCGATTGCCGATCGGTCTTATTTAAACGCAAAAAAACCTTGCAACGAATTGCGGCGCCGGCTAGGTGGCTCGCAAATCTGTTGCAAGGTTTATGGTAGTGAGTATGAATAGTAGCTTTTCGCTCTCCGTAAATCTGCCGTTTAGCGTACTTTTCTAAACCCAGCATCAATCGCGTCTTGTTCCGTCAAGAAGAAGATGCGCTTCGATACATCAACACGCGTGTATTGACTAGGCACAACGTATGTTTTCTTTGTATAATCACCAACAAATTTATTTGGCACACCGTTAGAAATCGTCATACGGAATTCAAAAGGCAGCTCATCCAGTGGGTTCGTTGGGTCCCAAATGCCCAGTCCTGAGCGTTTAGCTTGCTCTTGGGATTTTTGGTATTGTTGAATAAATGTATCATTCGGCCAAATAAAGTACGTTACCGCATGACCCTTCTTCACCAAATCTTCGTTTACATTCAATTTCCCTTTAAAAATGTGAGCCAGCAAGCGCCCATATTGGTCTGTGGATTCAGCACCAACCGCCACTCTAATTTTAGTTCCAACTGGAAGCAAGGATTTCAAATAGCTAGTCGCTCTCTCTGCATGATACCCTTGACTTTGACCACGAAAATTCGTTTCTGGCGTGTCAATGGACAGCAAGCGCACTTTGGTAGTACCAAGCACCGGATAACTCAAATTAACTGTATCCCCATCCACAACTCTTTCTACAACCGCGTTGTAGTATGTCAGACTTTGTTGCGCTTTCGCGGTTGGGGCTGGCAAAACCGTTAAACTCACACAGATTGCTAACCAAAATGCCAGTACTAGCTTTGTAGACTTGACAAGGTGTAATTTCATCTCCATCCCATCCTTTCATCGATACAATGTTTGTCGATAATTGCTAATGTTGAGTAGCGTAGCAACTATGAACGGTCTAATTGTAGCGCCCGTTGTCGAAAGGTGGTGTCGTTGAGAATCCTGTCATCGTTACATTCATTATATTCATATTATTAATAATTTTGGTTACTTTTGAAATAGTCGATCTATTTTCTCTCTGTCATAATCAAGAATCCAATGATTAAACTTCTTATATAAAGGCAGTAAAGACTCTCTATTATTAGAGATTACATCTAAACCACGATCATCATATAAATAGTAAATGATATGTTTTTGGGGCTCGACAAAGAAAACACCATCCGAAACGTAAGGATCAATTGTATAATCTTGATTCCCAATCGCCTTTAAAAGCTCAATATAGTCTAAACTTTGTTTATTGTTTTTCAAAGAAAAATGGTGTACATATCCTGTAAGTTCATGAGTATCCTCATCAAAATGTTCATCTACCCTAAATAGATTTATCTTATGGAATCGAGAATTATCGAGTAAAAAGGTTTTAAATATATCTACTCCCTCATTAAACAATTGGTATGGCTCAACGTGCTGATATGATTTCACATAAAGCCAAAAGTCTGTCGTATCTGAAAATATTTCATTAAATATGTTTAGAGACCTATAGTATACGGTTTCCATATAGCCTCGATCTTCATCAGCTCCGATTTCAAATCTAATCCCATATTGTGCGTTATAAAAAAGAGGAGATTGGATTTCGAGATCTTTAAAATACTCTTTTAAATATAAATCAAGTGACAGTTCCATTCTTACAATTATCTCCCTATTTATATTTCTTCGATTCGTCTAAGGAAATCAATACTCATCTCTATACAATCCCTATGATGTTCTGGATGATATGCTTGGTAAAATGGATTCATAAAGCCGTGCTCAGCTTCGACAATCTTTACGACAGTATTCTGCTTTTGGTTGAGTTGTCCTTCTAAACCCGATACATCAACCGACTTCTCCTCTTTTGCAAAAAATAACAAGCTCGGAACATTAGGCTCTACCTCTAAATAATCCCTAATTCTCGATCCGTAATATCCAATTACACCATCAACTTCTAGTTCACTGCTCAGCCAAGCAAGCGTTGCACCAACACTAAAACCAATGATATAAATCCGATCATATTTCTCTCTATTTTCTTTAACGATGTGCTTCACTTCTAACAAGGATTTTTGAAAGCCAACTTCATTCCTAAAAAACAGATATGCTTCGCTTTCTTGCTCATAAGGAAAAGGGGCTACGTGCAGTAGATTAGGTGTAAGTACATCAAAACCTTCTTGCATCATAATGTCTCGAAAAAAATGAATATGATCGTTAACTCCATAGATTTCATGCAATACGATAGTTAAAGATTTGGCTGAAGACTGCCTGTTCATAGAAGTTCACTTCTTTCTGACATGATGTTGAGAGAAATTTCCCAATCCATAAATAATGCATTCAGTTCATTGGCTGTCTGATTAACAAAATCCCTTGCAACCTCTACCGTAAAATAAGCTGGCTGTATTTTTGGTTCATTACGGTCATCTTGCAGCCAGCTCATCTTCTCATCTCTGTGACCTCTAACTTCTGTCTCCGTCACAAACGGAACGATCGTAAACGGCTTAGACTTCTGCAAGTGATGAAAAATCTGGTGGTAATCGGAATTGGAGCGCAACAAGTCAAACTCCAATTGGCTAACTTCACGATTATACGTGGTTCTAATGTCTGCGGTGTCCCCTTTATAATGACACTCAAATTCAGCGTATACACTCTCTGTCCATCTTATATCCGTATAGATATGAGCAAAGTAGCCCAACACAAACTCTTTCCACGCACGCTCGGTATGCTGACTCAAATACTCCAAACAATGGCTTCTCACCGTTTCAATACTCGGGAACTTGCCTTCACTAACGAGATGAGTAATCCCCTTCTGTTCCCGCGTTATTTGATTTCGCATATGAATCGCATCTGGTGCAATACTCCCTAACAAAAAATGAGGGGATGGCTTGGACGAAGCTACTTTTGTTGCAATTGCAAAATGAACCATTGGCCAAGGCACGTGTGAACACCTCCGATACTATGCATTTAACAAATGGAGTTATAACCTGTAATAATTGTCGGCGGTGTATATGGGCCAATTCCAAAACTGATACACCTCATCGAAATTCCCCTAGTTCAGGCTACACATTCAGCTGCCTTATTTTACACGTGCAATAATACGAGCAATAGAAGAATCCGCTTTAATATGAAGCGGCAAGGCGATGATTTCAAAAGACTCAACATCCAATAAGCGCTCGACATTTGTTAAATTTTCAGCAATAAAGATGGTGTTCTCGAATAAATATGCATGAATCTCAAACGGATATTTATCGGGTGACGGTGTGTCCATGCCAATCATTTTGACCTTTTTTCGAACGAGGATGTCTACGAAAGCTTTCGTCAACACAGGGTACGCTGTAAAATATTCTGCTTGGTCAAAATACTTCCCATACCCTGTATATAAAATCACAATACTATTTTCCTTAATGGATTGCTCATACTCTACCTTGTAATCAATGGTCATCTCGCCAGAGACATCTAGTACACAACCTTCTCCGATAAATGAGTCCAATGGAAAATCACTCAAATACACATGGGTATCCGTCATATGCATCGGACCGTCGATGTGTGTCCCTACGTGCATATTAATCGTAAGCTGATGATTATTGTAGTGATGTTGCTGAATGAACTTGGATTGAATTAATGTCGTTTCGGTGTCTCCTGGAAAAACAGGCATCTTATCGACGATGAGACGAGTTAGATCAATGATCATGATTGAATCCTCCTTGTGGGATAGGAATGGGGAAATCAGCTATCTTTGTGACTACTAACCCTTGGACATCATATAGGATTGGATTTGAGAAATATGATGCTCGTTGTGCCAGACGAATCTTTGCAGTGCTGTATCCAAAGTGATGCTTCCTAGTACTTCGGTTTTTAATTTCCTGCTAAAATCATCTAGCTGTAAACCGTTAAGGAGAATAACAAATCGAATGTGAAGGGTTTCGAGTAATACAAGTGAATGTTCGATCGGGACATCTTTGTAATCGCTGAGTTCTGCCCATAAATCTTCGCGATAAGTACCGGACATAGGCTCGTCCTCGGTAAGCGCCTTTTTGAATCTTATGTACGCGTTCATATCATTATCAGCCATATGATGTACGATTTGTTTCGTAGACCAAGCACCCTGACGATGAGGGGTATTAAGCTGCTCAGGTTCGGTGCCCGCTATAAACTTTCTTAGTATCTTTGTAATATCAGGAATCTGGTTGATGAAGCGGGTTCGCTCTTCAATGGAAGGATTCATTACAGGTTCAAACGACCCGATGGGATAACGCAAATGCTCCACTTGCTGCGGCCTCCTCTACTAATTACATTTTTTCGCCAAATTAATGATGTAATCAACCGCGTCCTCAAAATCTCTAGCAACATGATCCGCTTCTGTGTTGGGCCATTTATGCCTATACTTATTTAAAGCTTCATTACCCGCTCCGGTTAGAACTAATATTTTCATGCAACCCGCATGATGCCCTGCTAATATGTCCGTCCACCGATCTCCAATGACAATACAATTTTTAAAATTTAATCGCTTATGTTCTGCTGCTAGATGTAACATTCCAGGACTAGGCTATCGGCACGCGCATCCATCCGTATGCTGATGCGGACAAATGTACACATCATCAAAACCAAAATGAATCATTTCATCAATAAACTGTTCTATGGTTGCTTCACCTCTAGAGATGCCAGGTTGATTCGTAAAGCCATATAGTTGCGTCCCTATTGTTTTAAGTTTATGTATGGCCCCTTTTGTGAATGGAAACAACTCAAAATTGCCCGGATAGAGCACTTCATCCGTGCCGCCTATTGTTCCATCGCGATCAATAAAAATTGCTTCTATGTTGTAAGCTTTCATGCTCAACCCCCGAACATAACTTGTCATCCATTTACGTAATATTTCGAGATCTGCATTCATGATATACGCATCAATGCTGTGGTCTAAATCCTTATACATCTCAGGTATATTGATCCACCCATTCCAATCAAACACGATTAGAAAACCAGTATCGGCAAGTGCTCCCATCCTCAGCACATATATTTACATTTGACCATGTAATAATCCTCATAAAGTTACTTGCAGCAGTAATTTCATTTCTTCTTTTATACTTGTCTTTTCAACCTCAATTCCATCGTTGTAATCAATTTCAGATGGAAAGGGTTTTCGGGTATTCATATAATTTTTTAATATGAGTAGACTACTTAAAGGAAATTCCCCGCGACACCAAGTACTCCTGTATCCTACAAATCCATGTTTCACTATTAATTGTTCAAATGCTAAGACGACTTCGTTAATAAAGTCAAAAAGACTGCATTCCGTTTCAATTTCAACTGATTTGTTTGCTTCGCTTTTACAGTACATATCTGCATACGAAACAATGGAAATGTTTAATTTCTCATGTCCAAGACATTTTAGCATCCACTTTAATCCACCCGGCTCGCTGTACCATTCAAAAGTAACTTCTGTTTGCAACTCGTCCTCTGGAACGCATCCCGGCAATAGTTGTAACAACCCATCTAGCAAATCCTTAATCGGCTCTGAAAGATAGCTTACATTAAAATATGATTCTTGATTGTTTATTTCTAGCATGCCAGATGCCCATCCAATACCGGATAATTCGTAAGTGAATTTCATTTATTTCTCCTTAGCTGATCCATTAATATGCTCTGTAACGCTATGAAAAGATACTCTTGAATGACCTGCGTATTACAAATATCATTCAGCGATTCAACTTTTAAACATCTCGTTAATACTGTGCATTTCAATTTTATCCTGCTCTGCTCTATTATCTATATATTCATGTTCTGCAATTATTAATAGTTCTTTCTTTTCAAAAAAAGTTAGTAATCTTATCGCCTCTTGAATGACTGGACTTTTGAAATCAAAGCTTTGATTTCCTTGCCTTAGAACTTCTTGATATTCTTCCGAGGTAGTAATAAAGGTCAGGGCAATAAATCGTAAAAAATCGTACCCCTCACAATACTCATCATAAAGAGTAGCTATTACTTCAAGAAAGCGAGTTATGCCTTGATCCTGATTTAACTCATGCAATAAAGAAATTAGCCGTTCTTGCTCGAACATGCCAAAGTTGACTAATTTCCTAATTTGTTTTTCTGTCTCTTGAAATGCATATATACTTGCGTAGTCCCTTGAGATAAATTCCAAATATTCTTGCTCACCAAAAATTATTTCGAGTTCATCATGATTATATAGCCACTGTTCAAAGTCTAATATATTGATCTTATTCCTAATCGAAAAGTATAAAAATCGTTGTGTGGAGATAGTATCAATCATGGTGTACCTTCTTTACTAATTATAGGATTTTCACCAGTAAAATCAGCTCTTCGCTGGTAGGGAGCCGTATTGTTGTTCATTTTGAAATAAATGATTAAAATGACTAGTTTTATCGCTTAGTATATATTTTTTTAACTTTTATTTAAAGGCAGTGTACTTTCTTGAAGTTCACCTTGATTGTCCAGATGTATGAACATCTTCTCTACATCCTCTTTTTCCATTGTTTTCATAATGATTAAATACTTTATATTCATCCCAGGTGGGTCCATACTTTCATTATTGAAATATTCCATTAGTTTTGTTGGGGTCGTCAATATGCACCATCGCTTAGACCCGTCATTAAAGGTAATTGTCACTTCTACAAAACGTTCCGTTTCAGTGTTGTCATCAAAACGCCAATCTTTCATGACTACTATCTTCGATCCATCACTTAAGAAGTTCTCTTTGTGAATCCACACCCTTTTTCCATGATCCCCAACGATCCTATACATATCCTTATTTTCATCGACTACAACGTAAACTTTTCCACGAGTCAACGCTTGCTGATATACACCAATACTGTTACAACTAACTATTCGAGCATCCATGGTCGCATCATCCTTTCATGGCTGTTCATGATTTCGTATCTGTGTTTAATAAAATTATTCATCTCGGCTATGTTCTCAATCTAGAGCCTTTATAAATCCCTGTATGATGCCTTTGCTATATCCAATAGCCTCATAAAACTCATGCGCCTCTTTACTCGTTGCACCTGAAACTAAAATCACACAGTGACAATTTCTTACCTTCGCTTGCCGCTCGATTTCTTCCATTAATTGTTTACCGACTCCAAGTCGCTGACTAGCCTTAGATACAATCATATTTTCCACGACCATAAAAGGACGACATTCCCCCGTTAAATCGTAACAAACGATTCCCATCACGGAGCCGACTAACTTACCCTGCTCATTTTTTGCGCCGAGAAATAAGTAGTCTTTATTGGATTGAAGATGTTCAAACTGTTCCTTTATCCGTTCGATATAGGGGCGACTTCCATCCAATTCTTCATATAAACAAGCCAATTCAAGTATTTCAGAAGCTATTATTGGTGAGATTTGAATCACACTTTCATCCTCCCGTCTTTTCCATAAGACCTTATTCGACATTCCTCCCTAAACCTCCCCTCCTTTTCGAAAAAGAATAACAAAAAAAGAAAACATCTAATATGCTGTCTCCTTTGCCTAAAGCATATGTACCTTGCCTACCTTAATAAAGTACCTGCCCCGCTTCATGTCGGTATTTGAGCACTTTTTATCCACAACATACGTATTGGCGAATTTGTCGTGCAGAGCTTGTTTCTTTTGCGTCAATCCAGCCATCATAAAAATTCGATATATAACGGAAATAGTGAGAGCAGCTTACTCCAATACCTAGCAGATGCCCGCAAAAAGGATAGTCTTTCGTAATCCTCATCGACTACTACGATATCAAACGACCTTTTCCCAAACGTCGCTTGCCATCTGGACGATTCCAATAGCCCGTAATATAACCATTCGATACACAATCAATCGTATGTGCTAAGAACCTCTGCCAAAATCCCGCGTACATGCCATCACCTCCTATACATTCACTTTCGGCAAACCAAATAGGGAATTTTATACTTTATAGGTGGATTTATGAACCTGTATTCAACAACCTTGACGAGCAAAAGTAATTCATTTATATTTTTAATATACCTATAGGGGTATATGTATAAGGATTAAAAATCAGGAGGCATGGTGTTCATGACCATTCAAGTAGATAAAGTTCTAGATGCCAAAGGACTGGCTTGCCCGCTGCCCATCGTCAGAACTAAAAAGGCGCTTGAAGAGCTAGCCCATGGCTGTGTACTTGAGGTTCAAGCGACGGATAAAGGTTCGTTAGCCGATCTTCAAAGCTGGGCGAAGTCAACAGGGCACCACTATTTAGGGACCAAGCAAGCGGGGAACGTGCTTCATCATTTTATTCGGAAGTCGGCTCCTGCCGAGGCTAAGGATGAACGAGATTTCCCAAATACGATAACAAATGAGGAGCTAGAGCAGCGAATTAAGGAGACTCCACCTGTCACGATCGTTGATGTGCGTGAGCCAGCGGAGTATGCTTTTGCCAAAATTTCAGGTGCAATCTCCATCCCACTCGGACAATTGGAGCAACGAATCCAAGAGCTGAATCAAGAAGATGAGATCTGCGTCATTTGTCGTACAGGGAAGCGCAGCGACATGGCGGCTCAGCTGTTGCATGAAAAAGGCTTTAAGCATGTAAAAAATGTTGTGCCTGGCATGTCCGCATGGAAGGGTACCGTCGAGCAGTCTAATCACTTAGTTCAATAACGCTAAGGCAATCATTGCTCATTTTAAAAACGATCACGAGAGAGGAGACACGATAATGACTACGGCTAAACTGCGCGGTATATCTGCTGGCGAATTGGCACACAAAATGTTCAACCATGACTCGCTTTTTATTTTAGATGTGCGCAATGAAAGTGATTATGCGGACTGGAAAATGGAAGGTCAAAGTGTAGAAACGCTGAACGTTCCTTATTTTGAACTGCTTGACGGTGTCGAAACCGTGCTCGATCACATTCCGGACGACAAAGAAGTCGTCGTCGTATGTGCGAAGGAGGGCTCCTCCATCTTTGTAGCCGAGCAATTAATTGCACACGGCAAGTCTAATATTTCTTACCTTGCTGGCGGGATGAAAGCTTGGAGCGAACATTTAGTACCTGTTAAAATCGGCGATTTAACAGACGGCGGTTCCATTTATCAATTCATACGCATCGGTAAAGGCTGTCTGTCTTATATGGTCATTTCGAATGGCGAAGCCGCTGTCATTGATCCCGTTCGTATGACGGATGTGTATACGCATTTTGCCCAAGAACAACAAGCCGTTATTCAGCATACGATTGACACCCATCTGCACGCGGATCATATTTCTGGCGGATTGAAACTAGCAGTGCGCACAGGAGCTAACTATTGGCTCCCACCGAAAGATGCGGATGAAGTGGTCTTTGACTATAATCCACTCGACGAACATGCTGTCATCTCTGTCGGGCATACTCAAATTCAGATTCAACCTGTCTACTCGCCAGGGCACACCATTGGAAGTACGTCACTCATTGTGGACAATCAGTATTTATTTTCAGGAGACATATTGTTCGTGCACTCCATTGGACGACCTGACTTGGCAGGAAAGGCAGAAGATTGGGTCAGCGACCTTCGCCATACGTTGTACGACCGATACAAGCAATTATCTTATGATTTAATCGTCCTTCCGGCCCACTTTGGACAAGCCGCGGAACTCGGTGAAGGCGGAAAAGTGTTGGCACGTTTGGGTGACTTATTCAAGAACAATCCCGGATTAAACATCACAGATGAGGCACAGTTTAGACGAGCAGTAACAGAGAATTTGCCTCCGCAGCCACATGCGTACGAGGAGATTAGACAAATCAATATGGGGAAATTAGCCCCCACCGCTGAAGAACAGCGCGATATGGAAATAGGTCCAAACCGCTGCGCGATTCACGATAAATAAGGAGGAATAGGAATATGGAAACGAACATCACCGTTGATACGCAAGGGATGGCATGTCCGATGCCCATCGTAAAAGCGAAAAAAGGATTAGATTCATTGGAAGCAGGTCAAATCATGAAGGTGTTATCAACTGACAAAGGTTCGCTGAACGATTTTCAAGCGTGGGTGAAGCAAACGAATCATGAGTTGGTAAAGCATGAGGTAGTGGATGGGATTTTTACCTTTTTCGTACGAAAGAAGTAACACATGATGAGCTCTATGGTTGTAAGTGTGGACGTCGCTTTATATGTAACGATGGTTGTGCTTGGATTCGTCGGCTCCTTCTTTTCAGGCTTACTAGGAATCGGAGGCGCTATTATTAATTACCCTTTGCTATTGTTTGTACCTGCTGCGCTTGGTATTGCTGCCTTTTCCGCACATGAAGTATCTACCATGAGTATGTTTCAGGTCTTTTTTGCATCGCTAGCAGGGAGTTTCATGTATCTAAAAAGACAGGGAGCGGGTCCCCCCTTGATTCATCGCGGGCTCGCTACCTATATGGGCGGCAGTATACTCATAGGCAGTGTCATTGGTAGCGTAAGTTCGGGATCCATTTCAAGCGATGCCATTACGATGATCTACGGTGCATTAGCTGTTATTGCTGTCCTATTCATGCTTCTACCTAAGCAGGAGCGCGAAGAACAAGTAAACAGAAATATTCCATTTAATAAATATATTGCGGTTATGTCTGCTTTTGGAGTCGGGATCGCTTCGGGCATCGTGGGCGCAGGTGGTTCATTTATATTAATTCCCGTGATGATAACCGTGTTGAAAATTCCGACCCGAACAACGATCGCGACTTCGCTAGTCATTGTATTTATTTCTTCGGTTGGCGGTGTGATCGGCAAAATTTCATACGGTAACATACCGATTATGGCTACTTTGTTCGTCATTATCGGGAGTGTGCTAGGCGCACCGCTAGGTTCAAAAGTAAGTCCTAACATCAATGTAAAGCTATTGCATTATGGCTTAGTTATTTTGATTGCAGCAACGTCGGTGAAAATTTGGGCTTCTGTGCTGGGTTAAATAGGTCTGTCGGGAAAGATTGATTAGGCTAGTAAGACTGACTGAACATTTTTTGACCATTGGTTAAATAAAGAGTAGAGGAGTTTGTCATTTTATGATGGGACAGAAAAAAGAAAAAACAACGATCGTGTTATTTAGCGGAGATATGGATAAGGCCATGGCTGCATTTATTATTGCGAACGGCGCGGCGGCTTACGACCACGAAGTGACGATATTTTTTACGTTTTGGGGATTGAACACGTTGCGTAAAGATGAAATCGTTCATGTGCAAAAAGGCTGGCTTGAAAAAGCATTCGGCTGGATGATGCCCCGTGGCGCCAAAAAGTTAGGTTTATCCAAAATGAATATGATGGGCATGGGTCCGAAAATGATTAAACACGTGATGAAGAAGCATAATGCTCTATCACTTCCCCAACTTATTGAATTAGCCCAAGAGCAAGGAGTGAAGTTGGTTGCCTGCACGATGACTATGGATATGTTAGGTTTGCAGCAGGAAGAATTGGTGGATGGGCTTGAGTATGCGGGAGTAGCGGGCTATTTAGGCGACGCAGTGGATGCGAAAGTAAACTTATTTATTTAAAAAGGGATATTGTCTATAATACCTGTATGGGTATATTGCATATAGAAAGGAGTGGCGTGCAGTGGGATACGTTTACAAGGATGACATCAAAAAACGTCTGCGCCGCATCGAAGGACAAGCTCGTGGAGTGCTGCGACTAATGGACGAAGAAAAGTCGTGTAAAGATGTCGTGGCTCAATTGTCGGCCATTCGCAATGCGACGGACAAAGCCATCGCTCAAATCGTTGCTGAAAATTTGCAGCAATGCATTATTGATGAGCAATTGGCAGGAAGAGATTCGAGTAAAGTGGTGCAAGAAGCCATTGAGTTATTAGTTAAAAGCCGTTAATCCATATATAGATGCATAGGTGTATTGGTGATTATGTATGAGATCTGCGTTAGGTTACCGTTTTGCACACGTTCGGCTGAATGTTGGCTTGGACGTTTAGTTGGATGATTAGTTAGATGTTTGTACGTGAAGCTGCCGGTTCATTTTGCACAATTCGTTTGAACCGGCAAAGTCATGCGAAGTCCCACACCAGCTAACCCCGAAACAATCCCCTATTATCATTTACTACCGTGCTTAATTGTTTCTCAAAGTCTGCATCCGGCAGTATATCATCAGTAAAAATGCCCTTATTTTTACTATCTTTCCAATATATCCTCCATTGATACTCTACTACTCTAAACTGAGCCATGGGATGTTGAACCCATCTATCACTCATAAATGCGGGTCTTTCTTCGATTAAGGCGACGTTATTGCCTCTGATGTTAGAGCTCAATATCATTTGATTTTGAAAATGAGGCGGGATTGCGTTTTGGGTGTAATTATCCATGATTTTAGTAATTCTTTTCTTTGTAAAATCGTTCATGATTGGATCTGCTCCGAATTTGGCTCTCATATAGAGAGCGACAGCGACGTTTTTAGCCCGCACTACTACGCGGGTGCGAACCCCCTAGGGATTTCATCTGACATTTAGACTCGCACCCGCTCGGTGAAATAACACCAAACAACATTTCCCCAAGAAAACGGGCCTCAACAAATAGTCGTGCTCAACGAGCAACGCTGACAACACAACCATGTCCGGAAGCCAACCAACGTTTCAATCTATACACCTGTGCAAGGAATGACAGTAGTCATTTTTGCTAGCATAGCACAACAAATCCGCACACTAAAAGTGCGAACCGCACTTATTTAGGGTATCATTTTGCAACAGTAACGATTAAAAACAATTCATCATCATCAAAAATAGGCTTGAGGAATGCTTCCCATCATAAATGGAACTCCCTCACAAAATATCCTTCACCATAAGCAGTTGAACATCGATCAACTCATATCCTAACGACTTATACAGACGAATAGCTGCTTCATTACTCCCAACAACGCCTAAAGTCGCCTCACTTCTTTGCTTCTCATCTCGTAAAAATGTTAAAGCCTCAATAATCGTTCCCTTGGCTACTCCTTGCCTTCTCCAATCAGGATGCGTAAATATTTGCTCGGTTGCACTTCGTTCCGCAGAAATTCCCCACGTCATGCAACTGCTAATCGGTTTTCCTTGATAAAACGCAGTAAATGTGTCCCATTCCGGTCCACTTTTGAACCAATTCAGCCTCGCTTTGCTCCACGATTCATCATCTGAACTGTCCTTCTCTGCTTGCAGGTACAGCTCCTTCTCCTCCTCGGAATCCATTGCCCATCGCTTAATTTCTATTTCAGGATTGAGCCTGTACTCGGGAAGCGGCACTGTTAAATCACGTCTCATGATGAAATAATTCAAACAATGATAGAAGCCTTGCGATAATAAAAAGTCGATAGAATCGTGGTCTTCATGCGAGCAAGTATAGCTGGTTTGAATTCGTTTACTTGGGTATGATTGCTTAATTTGATAGGCTCTTTCGACAAGCCGATTAAATATTTCAAGCTCTAGCTCGGCGTGCACATCGGAATCCACTGAATCCATTTCCATTGCAAAACGGTGAATATAGTCCGAATCTTTTCCTTCGCGCTCAAGATACTCACATGAATCCATCGGCTCTAAATGGCCCGTTGCAACGACTTGATTATCCAGCTCCGCACAAAATATATTTTCAGACTTGAAATCCGCATTATATTTGTACGATAAATGAAATAACAAATTAAATGCTGAGATATCGGTAGCATCTGTTGCTTTGTAGTGGCGAATGTGTGCTTTCATGGAGGATACACTCCTTAAGTATTGTAAGATGCATTTGCATATGTACCTAACCAAATCATAGTGATATCGCGAGCATGAAAGTTTAATAAGCGCGATAGCTGGTATCCAACCGACTATAAATGTAGCGCAAGCCTATTCCAACTTTCAGTAATAAAGCTGCGCACGAATACTCGGCAAATGAAATGAAGCTTTCTCCCAGATCCTCTTGCTCTTGCTCATCCTCACCTTAACCATTCAACTCTATAAGACACTTCTCACATCACTATTCGATGTTCTTCACAGACATCCTTTTTTCAAGCAGAGAATAGTAAAAAATATAAAGTTAATTAGCTACCTTTGTGGTTTGCAGGTTTGTTGCAATATTGATTCTTTATAAATCGGTCAATGATTGAATAAATCCATTGGATAAGCATCCAGAGTGACATAATCATATCGAGTAGTAACAAACTTCAGCAGAAGATATGATTCTATTAGAAACATTATATATATGGGCTAAATACAGCTTATTCTCTAATTTAAGAAAACAAATAGTATTATATTTCATTCATTTTCACCCCTGTTATCGATAAAATAAATTTCTTTAATATTAAATAAAACCATGTTATTTACTACTATTCCAAGTTGTGGTATTATCATTTTTGTAGAGAGCAATCTCTAAATATCCCAAATATGGAAAGGTGCGAGAACTATGAGATTCAAGAAAATTTTGGCAACTTGTTTGGTGGTTGCATCCATGACAATGACATCACAGGCAGCATTTGCAAAGGAGGGCTTTGCTGATACGCTGCATACTGCTTCGGAAATTTGGCTCCCAGGATACACGGGTACCTCTGTTAATTACACTCTTGACAGCACTTCAGATTATGACTTTTTCCTTGCCAATAATAGATATGGAGGAAGCGAATTTATTTACAAACTCTCCTTACAATCACCAAGCACTGCTAACTACGACGTACAGCTCATAACTGTCGACTCAAATAATAATATCGTAAAAACTTTTGAGGTTCCTGATTCTGGAGGAAGTACAGATGTATGGCATGATGTTATTCAGCCCGGTCATAAACTGTATATGAAAGTGTCTACTCGTGGTCATGAATATGATCGCAATAACACTTACAATCTAATTTTCCGGAAATATGGATAAGCCTTCTTTTAAATGACTGCCACAACAGCATAATTACCATTAAACAGCGTGTAACCTGTAATTATACTTAATAGCAAAAAAGGTCGAGTCAGGGCTAATCTCCCTTAACTTGACCTTTTTTCTTCGCTATTCACACCTCGGTAGATTAATCGTCGATATATGTTAACGGGTTATTGTAAATATAGGAGAGCACATTCAAGCTTATGGGAATGTTCGATTCCCCTTCATACGTATCCTCACTAATAAACCGCCGGATATTCAGAGCGAACTAGCGGCGCTTCGCTATCCCAATACCCCTACTAGTAGAAAAAAATTTGGTACTTGCACCGTTACAATCTGTAGTCAATATATAAAAGCGTTAGTTCGCTTTGATTACTACAAACCAGTGATAATAATACGTTTTCTATGAACCACAATTTTATATGCTCTAAGAAAAGGTGCTTTACGTAAATAGAGTTTTATTCGGAGTGGTATGTCTACTGGAATGCTCCAAAATGATACATCAAAATCCCCAAACAATAGAAATAAACCTTGAATGGCTTAAGGGGCTGTTGACAAAATGGGTTCGGAATTAAATTTCCGGGCCCATCTTAACTTTTAAGCATCTTTTTAGCTGAATAATCTTCAGTAAACACCCTCCGGTGCATCATTCCCCCCTCTAAATCATCGCTTTTGTCATCCTTTTTAGATTAATGGCCAACGCCGAAAAGAGGCAGTGTTCGAGTGCGTTTCGAATGCCTCTTTTGTATGTCTTACGTAGATTGTGCTCTTACTTCATCGTACCGAAGGTTCCTTCACACCATATTCTCCGCAGACGTTAAATTCGCTTATACTCCGGTGTCTTGGATCGCGTTCTATTTTGCTCCAATGCTTCATGAAATAGGGGCTTGTTATGCTGCGATAGGGTTTCGATTTGGTAAAACATCTGTCCCTTAGAGGACAAGCTTTACAATCCTTCGTTTTTGCTGTGTAGATCTGATGATAATGATTTCCCCTCCTGGACATATAAGTGAACCCTACATTTTTTTCCTGCTGGACAAGTTTACGTATCCATTACGGGATCATAAATAAATTTTTTTCCATCAATACTCTCGATGCTACTATGTTGCTGAGGGGCGATATAACCCCGAATATCTAGTTTTTTAATCCGTGATGAATCAGGGAACTGTCGTAGCCTTTGTCGGCGCCAACTTTTTGAATGGACAATCCAAATTTAATCTTTTGCAGGGAAAGCCTTTCTACATAGGGGTCGTTATCATTTACATTGCCTGGGGTCACATGGATATCCGTTATGATTCCATGTTTGGTGTCTATACTTGTATGTCCGAGATAGTGGTTACCGACCGGCTTTTGTGGTCTATTCAGCCAACCAGAATCGGGATCTGTCGTGCTACGCTTGACTTCTTTTCGTTCAGATTTATCTGGTGGTGATTGCTTAGAAGGATCACATTTTTTCTTCCCTTGCACTTCTCGTTTATCTTGTAGCTTCTTCTCCAGTCTATGAACTTCCTGTTCTAGTTCTTTTAAATAGTCCGGAGGGAGTTAATCTTTCCATACCTTTTCGCTTTGGTAATCGGAAGCATGAGCTTTAATGTGTGTAGAGTCAGTGACAATCACCTCACCTGTCACAGGCTCTGAAGATACACATGTTGAAACGATATGATCGAATATTTCTTGAAAGATCGTACGCTCCTTAAATCTGCGACGGCGATTCTGACTAAGTGTCGAATGATCCGGAATGGATTCTTCCAAACCTAATCCTAAAAACCATCGAAATTCCAGATTCAATTGCACTTGTTCTCCTAGCTTTCTTTCAGAAGGAATGCCATACAGATACCCAAGAAGTAGCATTTTTATAAGCATGACGGGATCAATTGTTTTCCTGCCAATTGGGGAGTACAAATGCTGAACTTTCTTATATATAAACGAAAAATCTACAACCTTCTCAATAGATCGTAGTAAGTGATTTGCTGGGATGTAGTCTTCCAAATTAAAAAGCATGAACTGATGTTGCTTTTCTTTATTTACTCCCATCATTTGCGAACTCCTCCAAAAATAAAACCGTGTAGAGAACAAATTCTACACGGTTGCTTTAATATCATTTTATTTGAGGGATCATTTTTATTTTGTCAACAGCCCCAAGGAGCCGATCAAGGTTTATTTCTTCTCTCCTTAAACTTATATACTACTAATCCGAAAGATCATTTGATGAGTAACTAGCACTTATTAGACACTAATACTCAATTGCATAGGTTTTAATCAATTCTGTACCTTTAAAGCAGTACACTCTTTCACATTGTTTGCATCTCCAAACATCAAATTCCGGCTCAGGCATGTCATCAATCGATTCTAGACAGTTTATTTTCTCCCACTCTCTATCTGTATACACGATTAATTCAACGTCGTTTGGTACTCGGTGGGTAGATAAAACTTCCCCACATTTACAAACGTACTTTCCCATCTTAAAACCTCCTCTCAGATTAAATTTCATTTCCTGTACTATTAGGTGTCTTTAAACGAATATTTCCTGAGTAAATACCATTGTCTGTCCAAATGTGAAGTTTAAATAAAGTATTCTCTTGTTTCAGTTTAGTCACACTGAAATAGTATAAATCAAAAATATGAAGGGCGCTTAAATCTTCGTCTATCCCGTATCTAAGATCCAAAACTACCTCACTCGCCCCTTGCTTATTAAACCCTTTAGCAACAGCCTGAGTTGAAGTCTTTACTTTTAGCTTTTTATCTTCCGGATATGCTGTCTTTAATTCAACCTTTACTCCGTCTACCAAAAAGTCAGGTGTATTATTACTATCTCGTTGTATAGTTTTTACTTTCTTCCCCATTTTCGATAGTGTTTGAGCGACGTTGATTTCATCAGTATATTTTAACGACTCGGGGCTATCATCATAATATCCATTACCTTTAGTTAAGTTAATATCATCCCAATTTTTAAAACTTATACCTACAGAATCAAAAAACTCTTGATCAGATATATCACCATCCCACCAATAATCCACTAAACTTCCCATTTCGTAGCCATATCTTAAAGTATTATATGCAAAAGAGAAATCAAGCCCTTTTCTATGACCCGTTGGATCAGTCCACTTTAATGGATTATTTTCCACATACGTATAGAGATTCTGACTTAACGGATTACCCAGTTCCCCTTCATACGTATCCTCATTAATAAACCGCCCAACACTTGGATCATACCATCTTGCGCGCAAGTATTGCAGATTTGTCGTTGAATCCCAATATTCTCCTGAGTAACGAAAAATATTCGGTGTCTGTTCTGCACTCTTTAGCGGATCGCCCCATATATCATAAGTGTACTGATTCAAGACTTTGCCGTTGGCATCGCGAATTTCTGTGACATCACCGTGACCATTTGTGATATATTGCTGTAGGCTGTTCTCACCTGATAGCTTACGAGCTAGCAATTTACCGCTGGCATCATAGACGTAGCCTGCGCTTATTGTAACAATATTGTTGGCTCCTACAGTACCCTCTGCTACAATTTTCGCTTTATCGTCATAATAGTAACGAATCGTCGTACCATTTTCAGTTCGCTCCACCATTAGCCCGTCACCATTGTAACGGTAAGCAACTGATTTTCCATTATCCATCATTACATTGGTTAATTGGTTACGATTGTCATACGTATAACTGCCACCTATAATTTCTGCCGTTGGTTTCTCGCTCGTTAACGTGCTTCGGTTATCACGTCCATCGTACTGGTATGACTCGTTAAACTGGCTCGATCGCTGAATTCGATTAAGCTTATCGTACGTGAAACTATATAAACTTCCATTTTCTTTCTTCGCAGTGATGTTTCGGTTGTTATCATAGCTGTAATCATACTGACCAAACAGTGACTCATGCTGCTTTTGCTGAATACCGATCCTAGTAAGGCCATCATACATATAAGACTCATTGAATCCTTGTGATGAACTTAATTTAGACAGCCTACGCGTCTGCTGATTGAAATCGTACTTGTAATGACTTATCTCACTTCCACTTTCATTCAATACTTGCACTTTGGTCGGAGTTGGCGAATCCGCCATGTACTCTAAGTTCGTCGTCAGACTAAAGTTAGATCCAGCAATCGTTTGCTTCGTCCGTAACCCTCGCACATCGTATTCATAGTTAAGTCTCGTATTCCCCGGATATGTAATGGTATTCAATTCTCCCGAGGGGTGATACTCATAATTCGTCGTTCCCGTACTATCAGTCATCGATGTGCGTCGACCGACCCGATCATACTGATATGACACCCTTTCCTCTGCCTGGCTGGCAAAGAAACTACTAGTTAACAAATTACGCATATTATACTCAAAATATTGTGTCTGTCCCTTACGATCTACCGATCGAATCACATTACTATTAGCATCATAATGTAGTTTTTTGCTTTGATTTTTCGGATCGATTTGTTGAATTAGCCGTCCAATTTCATCATACTTTTTTTGCACCTTGTTACCATCAGCATAAGTAACCTCAACCATATTGCCTGACAAATCATATTTGTAGTTCGTCGTCTTGCTCTCAGCATCCGTCACTGCGTTCAACCGACTCAATCCATCATACTGATACGTAGTTACGTTTCCGTTGGCGTCTGTCATACTGATGACGTTGCCCGCATGATCATACGTATACCTTGCCAACGTAGTCTTGATACCAGAAGGTTTTATTTCTTCCTTATATTCAACACGGCCTAATATATCATACTTTTCAATAAGCACATTTCCTGCACCGTCGATTGTAGATTTCATGAGTAGAGCATCGTCGTACGTATATCGTTTTGATGCAAAATATTTGGGTTTCTCTTCAATAACACGCCCCCATGCATCATACACATATTCAGTAGAATAATGCTTAATAGCATCTTCATATGAAGTAGTCAAAGCAACAACCTGACTTTGAGCAGTCAGACGGTTGTATTTATCATAAGAACGGTACGCAACACCTCGTGTACTCGTTTCTTTAACCAGTCGTCCAAATGGATCAAATGTCATTTCCTTCTTTTGATCAGCTGGATCTGTAACAGTCACTGTGTTGCTAGCATCGTTGTACACAATCTTCGTTTGTGTTCCATCCGCGTAACTTTCCGCTGTGACTCGATTTAATGCATCGTATTCATACGTAACAGCCTGTCCTTTGCCGTCTATGTATTGAATCATTGAACCTGTAACTGGATTGTATTTTGCTTGATTAGTAATTTCAGATGGGCTATTGTCCGCATCTTTAATTGTGACCGTTTGTTTGGTCAGGAACATCAATTTATGGTTGTTATCAAATTCTTGTTTGATAACCGTATTATTTACTCCTTCACCTTTCAGTTGAATAGTCGTAGGATTCCCAAAACGGTCATACTCATAGTTGCTTTGGCTCAATAGTCTTTGGCCTACGTGCTGTCTTTGGAATCGAGTAACTTGCTTTAATCCAGCATGATCTGGATAATATTCGTATTCAGATACTAAATTTTTATCAGTTCCAATCGGTACAGTGCTTTTCTTTAATTGAGATACGGTAACTTCCCTATCCCATTCTTCTGCTGGAGGCTTCCACTCCTCATCAACTTTTGACGTGAATTTAGTTTCTACGTACTCATGTTTGCTTGTAATATTAAGTGGGTTTGTTTCCAAAATGATATGACCGTATTCATCATATTCATATTTCACTCTTTGAGTAGATGATTTCAGACCATCACTAAACGCTGTCGTAATTTGTATTGGATTAGGGTTCCTTTTATACATATTATATTCATAATAAATATTTTTTCGCTCTGTTTTTCCGTTAGGCACCATAGAAATACTCGTGTTGTAAATAGTAGGTGTTTCATTTTCCATAACGCCCCAATGATCTTCTTTGTAATCTATTTGATAATGATAAGTCGTATTCATTAATTCATCATTGGGGGTATTTCTTAAACCGTTAGAGACACTAGTTGAAAAGGAATGATCTCCAAATCTCGAACCAACATCGCTATGGTAATTTAGATTGTTCAAATCAGACCATACAGGACCACTTGGTGTGCTATACGATCTTACACGCCCTCTATACCTAACCTGCTCTTCTTGAGCGTATGGGCCTGTATTTCGCAACACTTTCTCCGTGTCAAAGTCTGTATGAGCCTTCGTCGGGTGCTCAATGGTCTTTAATGGAAGCCAAACATTAGTGCCCCATTTCTTCATTATCCGATCATGAAAACTCGTATACTCTGCGAGATCTTTACTGAAATTAAAAAACATAAAATTATAATTATTATCATCATAATAATATTTTGTTGAGCGTTTCGCTTGATCAATAACTTCGGTCAATACCTGTGTAGTAATGCTTTCTGTTCTATTTTGCAAAACACGAGTTTCTTTCCTGTATTCAACCGTCTGTTTATTCGGTTGATTTGTCACAGGATCTAGAATCGAAGCACTTACAATAACTTTATCATCGTAATTACTGAATTCTAATTGATTATACAATCGTCTTCCGTTGTCACCTTCATATGTGGTCCCCGTGCGGACAAGTATTAATTTTTTGAAAGCGTAATGAAAATCAATCTGATTTCCATACTTATTCACTATCACTATTA
This sequence comes from Paenibacillus sp. 481, assembly GCF_021223605.1. NCBI lineage: Bacteria > Bacillati > Bacillota > Bacilli > Caryophanales > Paenibacillaceae > Paenibacillus > Paenibacillus sp. 481. The sequence goes on along the minus strand of NZ_CP075175.1, from coordinate 3,229,667 downwards.
ATTGTCCATTGATGTTGAAAAAGTATGTTAAGCCTGTCTTATGATCATCCAAGATGAAAGTAGCATTCCCTACCTTTTCGCCCCCCTTTCCCCTAAAACTTAAATCCTTGTACGGATAGCCCTTCAATGTACTGTTATCGATAGAATATGTTCCTTTACCTGGGATGTATATCGATCCAGGATAATCATTATCACTCATTTTTATATATGGAATATCCCAAATCCACCCTTTTCCTAAGGCAGATTGCTTGTCTTCTTGAGGTTTCCTCGTTGCGTTCTTATTATTAGTAATATCAAAGTATATACTTTCTTTAGCGCGGGCACTATCATATGTACGACGCAGCTCAAAGTTCATACCATTAGGTCCAGGAAGAATAAAGTCCGTTTCTTCGACTCGCAGAGAGCCATCTACCGTTGAGATATTTACATTAACATCTCCAATTGAAAATGGGGCTTGATCAACACGTAGATCTTTTTGTTTTAGAGCGATCTCATCATATTGGGATGACATTAATGAGCGCTTATTCCGACTTTTTTGTTCAGGATAAACAACTTCGGTAACGCTTGGGTTTCCATCTATGTTTGGACTATCTATCTTAGGTGAATTTCCGTATACGTTGAATGTGACATTGAGGGGATTCTGCTCTTTTGTTAGATCAGACTTTATATGAGGATAAAGCCGTTGCATGAACTGCTCATAGGAGCCACCAGCTTGTTTCGTCTTTAAGCCCTGAAACACATGATGTAGTGGATAGCCTTTCATCGTTTCCTTGTGGACCCAATTTCTCGCAATTCCAAATTGATCTGCTACTGACGAAATCGTAATAACAGCGTTCGGATCAAATAGTTGTGGCTGTTGATGACTAGGAATCCCATATACTGCTTCTGAAACTGATGCATTCTTTCCGCTTCCTATCGAAAATATTGGCTGTGCTGAAGCAAACGGCAAGCTTGTAAAAATGAGTATAAACACAAGTGTAACAGATAGGACTTTCTTCACTTTTTCTCCTCCTTAGAATATTTAATGTTTAGTTCACTAAAATGAGTTATAAACATCAAATATAACTCCATCTTTAATATTGTTCTTCGTATATTTGTGCCAGAGTTAGGGATAACCGTATCCACAAAAAAATGAATAGACATTTTCTCATGCAGCCGTGCTTTTTAGCGTTACATTCCCTACACCTATATCGTTGGATCTATAATGACTGGGGGTTCAACTTGATCCCAAGGAGGGATAGGCGGCTCAGGTGTTGGATTACTTTTAGCTTGATTTGATACTTCCATTGAAATTTTGTCAATATGTAATTTACCAAAACCAGGCTTAATAATTTGTGTAACAAAATCAAAAGTGCCAGAAACATTTAAAAAAACCGACACACTAGCAGTAACAGCCCCCTCAGGAATATCTCCCTTAACATTCAAATTTCCATAATGGTTAGTTAATCTATGACGAACTTCTTCTACATAATTAGATCCCATAGCTTTATCATTACTATCATAAAATTGAACATTAACTTGTACCGAAGAACCTTCCAATTCTGGAATATACACAAGTGCATGGATATTAAAACTTTTTTTCGAATAAACAGATACACGCTGCAGTATACCGATTGTACCGAATACAGATGGAGTGCCTTTAACTTCAAAAATCTGAATTGATTTTTCCGTATCTGATCTATGATTAGAATGATTAATTCCCAATCCACTTAATGCCCATCCACTTGCGAGATTACCATACGGTACATTCAACTCAGGATTAGATAAAATATTTTTTTCCGTGGTGCGCTGTAAAACAATATCGTCTACCGTAATCGTGCCTGCAGCATCATTTTCCAATGCCCTAATTGCTGCGTAAACAACCGCATACTGTGCAGAACTCGGTGCTACAACATGATCTCCCAGCGTAATACTCGTATCCACCTTAAAAACAGGATTCTTCGGATCTACTTTTGTATATGCATAAGGATGTTTGACAAAATGACTCTTAATGATATTCCCTTGTCCATCAAGGAATTGAACATAAAGCTGAGCAGTTGCATTTTTAAGATGATCGATAACAAAAATCCCATTGAAGTTATACGCAGTGTTCGGTGATACCTTGACTCGCTGATTAATAGCAACTTCTCCATCTTTCGCTATACCAGCACCTACTATTTTTTGAACTCCTCTTTGACTAGTTGTGAAATCAGCATGATTCGCCAAATGTATCACTTTGTCCCAATACATCGAATTACCTGAAGCAGTTATAAGTTGAAAATCGTGATTTAAATTTTCAATTGGATGAAATGTCTTCGATACATTCATCCCTTTTACGACAATTTCACCACTAGCTTGATGGCCATTAGCTCGGATGACTATATAAATGGTAGCTTTCTGAACATTAGCGGGTATCGTTGCAGTTCCAGAAATGGTTGTGAAAATACCCTTTGTTTGAGTATTCGATGCTTCTATTTGTCTGTACTCCTGATTTCCACTATTCCCAAGGTAGCTAATTAACAGTTGAACATCAGCATTAGTCAGTTGATTAATAGCCAATGAAGCTTGAATCTCGTACATTTTATGCGGAATAACAGAAATAGTCTGACTAATTCCGACCATTCCTTGGTGAGCAATGTTTGAAGATATTATTTTCTGTTGCTTATGCTTACCGTTCTTTTCTAAGATAAAACTCGCTGTGGTTGTACCATTGACGACCTTCCCCCACACTGAAGCAAGTTCCTGAGTACCTGTCTCAAACAAAGGATTTATGAGCATATTCTTCTCTCGATTAGTTACTTTATGTTTACCTTTTCTAGTAACATTTCCATTTTGATCATTCTCATAAAATACGGTTCCGTTATTCGTTATAAGTTCTGAAAGTTGATTACCTTCTTCATACTGATAAGTTGTCTGGTTAGCATAACCACTTAAAGGATTTGCTAGTAATATAGAAAACACCATCAATGATAAAAATATAAGTTTAATAGACGCTTTCATTTGGTCCTCCTACTTTATATTTCTAGTCTAAATTTGATAGCAAAATACTTCGCTCTTATACAGCTCTCACTTTTTTTGAAAATTCACCGCCTTCTCAATTGATTTCAAAACAATCACTCCTTTCCTTTCATTTATTTAAAGCTATTAAAATATAAAGGTAGTTGAACTAATTTCCTTAAATATAAAAATAGTGCAACTCATATTTTTTTTATGTGTACTTGATTGACACATCCTACTGAATCGCATACAATTTAGTTCGACCAATAAGTCAAAGACAGTACCGATTAGTTCTCGACAAGGAGTGACCGTCATGCAGAACGACTCCATAGACAAAAAAAAGCACATTATCCTAACCGCTATGAAGTTGTTTACATCTCAGGGATACAGCGCAACGACAATGCAAGAAATCGCGCAGACATGCGAAATGTCGAAGGGCAGCTTGTATGTGCATTTTAAATCTAAGGAGGAACTACTACTTAATATTTATAAATATTTTCATCTCAATATCCAATGTCAGCTGCTACAAATCGAACATCAACACCATTCCAATCCCAAAGATTGCTTTAGGATGCAAATTGAAATGCTGTTGCTCACGATTAGCAACTGTCGTGAAATTTTTTTACTAGAGCTGCAAGGAACTATTTTAGTGGAACATGAGGAACTTAAGCAGTTTAAAGTTCAATCCCGTGATGAAACAATGCGTTGGTATGAGAACAAACTCATTGCTGTTTATGGCCCGACCATTGCTCCATATACCCTTGACTGCACTATAGCTCTCCACGGTATGATTAACAGCTTCACCCAATTTATAATTTTCGAAAAAATGGAGCTGGCAGCATCTGATTTGAGTCATTATGCGATTCGTCATATGGATTATATTGCGGAGCGACTTATCGCGGATCAACCTCCGGCCTTGGTTAACAAGGAAGTGTGGAAGGAACATTTAAACGGGCAATATCGTGAGAACTTTGAAAGGGATCATCCGATTGTGCTCGTCAAACAAATGAAGGAACAGCTTACAGAGCTCGATCTGGATGTGCAGCAAAAAGAAGACGCGCTTGCGTCATTGTACATTTTAGAGCAAGAGTTAAAGGAATTCCAGCCTAAAAGGGCTATTCTATTAGGGATGCTTGCCAATATACACAGTGTTCCGGCATTACAACTACTTAGAGAAAGATTAGAGCACAAGCTTGCTCTATAAAGAGGGGAAGACACGATGACAACAGCAGCAAAAAATGCTAAGGGACCACTGTTTATTTTGATGTTCAACATGTTTTTGGCGATGGTCGGTATCGGTTTAATTATTCCGATATTGCCGGAGTATGTAATCGCGTTTGGCGCTACAGGCCAAGCTATGGGCTTTCTAGTCGCGGCTTTTGGATTGACACAGTTCGTATTTTCACCGATTGCTGGTGAAATGTCGGATAGAGTTGGCCGTAAGCCATTGATTGTCGTGGGGATGTTGTTATTCACCATTTCCCAAGTGGTATTCGCCATTGCAACTGATATGTGGATGCTATATGCATCTCGTTTAGTAGGTGGAGCAGGTGTCGCACTCATGTCAGCTCCAATGATGGCTTATGTGGCAGATATTACAACGGAAGATAAGCGTGCGCAAGGCATCGGCTTGTTAGGCGCATCCATGTCGCTTGGTATTGTAATTGGACCCGGGATCGGCGGCTTCTTATCGAAGCTTGGCATGGGAGTTCCATTTTACACAGCGGCTGTATTGGCGGGCTTGTCCACCATTATTTCGTATTTCTTTTTGCCAGAGACATTGTCTGAAGATATTAGACTTAAAGCCAAAACAAGCGGTGTAAGACGTGAGTCGCTGATGAAGCAAATGGTTACTTCTACAAAAGCACCTTACTTCATGCTGCTGATGCTCGTCTTTATATTCTCGTTCGGGCTGCAAAATTTTGAGGCTATCTTCGGATTGTACGTAAACAACAAACATGCCTTTACGGCAACTGACATCTCGATCATCATTACAGTCGGCGCGTTGGTCGGTGTCGTTATTCAAGCGGTTATCTTTAACTGGCTCGTGAGCAAGTTTGGTGAAAAAGTAATCATTAACCTTATGTTTATTCTTACCGCATTCAGCTTAGTGCTGATGGTTTATGCGAACAGCTTCTGGGTTATTTTCGCGCTTACGCAATTGTTCTTCACGGCGGTGTCCATTATTCGCCCTGCTGTCAATACGTTGCTAACGAAGATGGTTGACGACAGCGAGCAAGGCTTCGTAGCGGGCATGAACAATGCTTACATGAGCCTTGGTAACATTGTTGGTCCAACGGTAGCTGGCGTTCTGTTCGACAAGAACGTTGAGTTCCCTTATTTGCTGGGAGCGGTCGTAATGGTGTTGAGTACGATTATGTTTATGAGCTGGAGCCGTAATGCGAAGCGGTTAAAGCCTAAGGCGTCAACGACTTCTTAAAAATAAAAAGAGGTGTCCCACGGTCATTATTATGACTTGGGGACACCTTTTTTATTACTGTAAATTATGGACGACGTGCTGGGTCTACGTCTATTATTACAGGCATACTTTCTGTTTTCCCATAGGGATCGGTTGCAATTCTAAGATACATTAAACCGGAGCGATAAATATATTGGCCTTCTAACTCAAACATTCCATTTGAGTCAGCAAAATAAGACATCCCACCGCCACTATCGTATAATACCGATATTTTTGCGTAAGGCTCAGTGCTGATATTAATTTTACCTTCACGCCCATAAATAGCTCCTGTTACAGAAGGAGGAAGTGCTTGCCCAATCTCTTGATTCACAGAAAGAAGGACAGGTTCACTGCTTGCTTTACCATTTTCAACTGCAACTAATTTAATGTGTTCTCTAGTCCATATATCACGAGTATGAAATGAAAACTCGCCGACTGAATTAGCAAATGTCGTTAAGTAACGATCGTAACTGCTTTCCTTAAATAGAATTTTTGCATTTGGAGTGGCTCTTCCATTGAGCCAAACACCATCAGTGTACACTACTGATGTTACAACTATAGGTTTTTCGGTTGTTCCCAGTGTTGCAGCTAATGTTATATTTGTAGGGTTACTTTCCTTTCTAATTGTTTCTTTTGCTGATACTTGAAAAATTTTACCGGGAGTAAAACTCCCGTCAATTTTAAAAGTAAAATCCCCATCCATCGTATATCCGCTAGCTATCACTTTACCTTCTTGCGTTTTAACAGCCAAATATGAATATGGTTCTGATTTTCCTTTTATAATTGGTTCTTCACTATATACCTCTCCAATTATTATAGGTGACTCTGTTAAATCAGAGTAGCTTCTTACCTTCACCATTATTGGCTCACTCTCCAATTTGCCGGGAGCAGTAGCCGTGATGATCAATTGTTTAAGATTATGCTTTGATATTTCATCCATTTCAAAACTGAAACTTTGATACTTTCTAGGCGGAATTGAAGATGTTTTGCTTTCGGTTTTAAATTTGTATATAAGATTACCATTAGTATCTTTCACGTTAATAGTCGAGTACCACTCTACCTCACCGCTAATATAAAAATCATCATTATATATTGAGGGAGCAGTTTTGGGTATTTCTGTTCTCTCTACAGTAGAAAGTGCTTTTAGAACAGCAGGGGCACTTTTTTTATATCCTTTATGGTATGTAGTTACGAACAATTCTTCCCCTACATCTAATGTCATATCCGGACGAGGTACGAGTCTGAAATCGCCATTATATGCAGAAAAATCAAAATCCAATTCTTCTCCTCTACCATTCATTATTTGAACGATTAGCCCTGGTTGAGTATTTCCATATACTATACCCCCAGTTACATAAACATTACTAGTGACAGTTGGCGTTGGAGCCTTTTCTGATTTTAAAACCTTAAAAGTGTAAGCCTTACTTAACGACTTACTAAAGGTATTAGCGTAAACATACAGGGTCTCTCCTGGAACGAGCTCGCTACCATCAAATTTAAAAGATCGGTAAAAATCCGTTGAATACCCTTTATCTAGTATAGTTCCATCTTCTTTTTTGATTACTATTTTCGTCAATGGTTCTAATTCAAGAAACATCGAACTATGTTCGTAATCATACACATTATCAGTAAGCATCCGTCGTATTTTCGTTTCTTCTTTTGCAGAATGAACGGTAGCAACAGCAGGATCACTAACTGAAAAACCAGACTTATAGGAATAAACATATAGCTGTTCATTTGAATTATATAGCACTTCAACTGGGTCAAGACTATACATCATATACTCTTTGTACAGTTCTTTTTCGATAGAACCTGATAATATAGTTCCATCTAGCTTTGTTACAATCAACTCAATCTCCTTACCATTACTGCTATGGGAACCGACCCAACCGCCATCTTGATCTACATAACTTTCTATTACAGGTTTAATAGTTTTCTCGCCCTGTTCAATAATTATTACTAAGGACTGGCTTTCCGCCATATTACCTTTTTTAGCGCTTACACGTAATTGGTCGCCAGCTTTTAAAGAAATCACGCTTTTTATAGGTAACTTCAATGCGAATTTTCCAGTCTCATCTGCATTCCCTTGTACAATCGTGACTCCCTGATCCTGAATAGTAATTACAGAACCTGCCTCCGCAGTTCCTGCAACAATCTCATCCACGACGTTTCTCACGGTCCCGTTAACAGTGGGCTTGGCTGTCTGAGTGGGTACGACAACTTCACCTTCGGAACCACCAGAGCCACCACTACTGCCGCCTCCGGAACCACCGCCGGAACTAATCGTTCCACTTCCGCCAGTTGACGGTTTGTTGTTGTCAGGCTGCTTCGCGTCTTTCCCTGTTTCTTTTTCCTTATCCTTAGCATCAGGCTTAGCTTCCGACACTTCCTTGGCTTTATCCACAAATTCCGCTTTATCATTCATCACTTTATATGTAAGTACAGCTAAAGCTTGTCTATCAGCAGCTGCTTTCGGATTAAAACGAACAGTGCCATCTGCATTAGCAACGCCGTTAATCAGGCCGATCTCCAATGCCAGCACGATATATGGCTTCGCCCATCCCGAAATCGCATCCATATCGGCAATTTTCTTTATTGAGCCCGTAGCTGATTTCGTTGCTTTCTCCAAACCAAGTGCGCGTACGTACATAACCGCTAGTTCTTCACGCGTCACTTGCTTGTTCGGCGAAAACGTCGCTGCCGAAGTACCTTGCGCCAATGATGCTTTAACAAGCGCGCCCACGTAACCGCTGTACCAGCTATTTGCCGCAACGTCTTTAAATGCAGCAGCCGCTGCTTTATCTTCTTTCAACCCTAGCGACAGCGCCAATACTTTAGCAGCTTCCGCTCGTGTCATCGAGCGGCTAGGCTCAAACTTCCCGTTACCCCCGCCTGATAAAATCCCTTTCCCATGCAGATCCAAAATTTCCTTTTTCGCATAGGAGTTCTCAATATCCACAAAGGAATTATTGCTTTCGGTAACATAAACAGAATCAACCACAGAAGTGCTTGCCTTTGCAGATGAACCCGCTTGCGTCGATGCCACCACAGTCCCTGTCATACCCGAAAATGCAGCTCCAAACAAAAGCATGCTTGCAAGTAGCTTTGCTATAGTCTCCCGATATTGGTTTAAGTTCAAACTAGAATACCCCTTTTCTTCTCTATATCTTTCTATTTCTCAGCAACATAATCTAGGCCAAATGCCCTAAAATTTTTCAAACCCCAATTATTATACTACTGCTTTTACTAAAAGTATCTCTTATTCGTAAAATTATTCAAACTATGTTCATATGAACAATACAACCATGTTACAAGCGAGAAACCAATCAACAAAAAAAGGCCGCCCCCTCAAGTAGAATACATACTCCTACTTGGGGAACAGCCCTCGCTATATCACATCATACAATTAGCTATACATCTGCTGACGCAGCTCTTTAACCTCATCGCTCTCGAGGTATTCGTCGAACGTCGTTACACGGTCGATGATGCCGTTAGGCGTAATCTCGATAATGCGGTTCGCAATCGTTTGAACGAACTGATGGTCATGCGATGTGAACAACATCGTACCATCGAAGTCGATCAGACCGTTGTTCAACGCTGTGATGGACTCAAGGTCCAAGTGATTCGTAGGCTCATCAAGGATAAGTGCGTTTGCGCCTGTCATCATCATCTTAGACAACATGCAGCGAACTTTCTCGCCCCCGGACAATACACTTGCTTTCTTCAATGCTTCCTCGCCGGAGAACAGCATGCGGCCCAAGAAGCCGCGCAAGAACGTCTCGTCTTGATCCTTCGAATATTGGCGCAGCCAGTCAACCAAAGTATCCTGTACACCGTCAAAGTATACCGAGTTATCTTTCGGGAAATACGCCTGTGACGTCGTAATCCCCCAGTTGTACGTACCTGCGTCTGCTTCCACTTCGCCCATCAAAATTTGGAACAATGTTGTCTTCGGCAAGCCGTTAAGACCAACAAAAGCAATCTTGTCGCCTTTGTTCACGACCAAATTCAAGTTCTCGAACACCTTTTCACCGTCAATCGACTTCGTCAAGCCTTCAATCGTCAGCAATTGCTTGCCTGCTTCACGCTCCGACTTGAAGTTGATAAACGGATACTTACGGCTCGAAGGACGAATATCATCCAACGTAATTTTGTCGAGCGTCTTTTTACGGGATGTCGCTTGCTTCGACTTGGATGCATTCGCGCTAAAGCGCTGAATGAACGCCTGAAGCTCTTTAATCTTCTCTTCCTTCTTCTTGTTCTGGTCGCGCATCAACTTAACAGCCAATTGGCTGGACTCGTACCAGAAATCGTAGTTACCTGCGTACATTTGAATTTTACCAAAATCGATGTCCGCAATGTTCGTACAAACCTTGTTCAAGAAGTGACGGTCATGAGATACCACGATAACTGTACCTTCATAATCCATCAAGAAGTTCTCAAGCCATGCGATCGATTCCAAGTTCAAGTGGTTGGTAGGCTCATCAAGCAGCAAAATGCTTGGGTTGCCGAACAACGCTTGTGCCAAGAGAACACGAACCTTTTGGTTACCGTCCAACTCAGACATTTGCTTTTCATGCAAATCTTTAGGAATACCAAGGCCGATCAGCATTCCGCCAGCTTCCGATTCTGCTTCCCAACCGTTCAGCTCTGCGAAGTCGCCTTCAAGCTCGCCTGCACGCATACCGTCTTCTTCAGTGAAGTCCGATTTAGCGTAAAGCGCGTCTTTTTCTTTCATAATGCTGTATAAACGTTGGTGGCCCATAATGACCGTCTCCAACACTTTAAATTCGTCATATGCATAATGGTCCTGCTTCAATACCGACATGCGGTCGCCTGGCGTGATATGCACGTCTCCGCTTGAAGGTTCAATTTCACCGGACAATATTTTCAAAAATGTCGACTTACCCGCACCGTTCGCTCCGATAAGGCCATAGCAGTTGCCTGGCGTAAACTTAATGTTTACGTCTTCGAACAGCGCGCGCTTGCCGTAACGGAGCGTAACGCCTGTTGTACTAATCATGGCATTCCCGTCCTTTATTAACAGTATTCGTTTCAAACGCTTATTATAGCACACATTTAGCAGAAACGCGATGGCATTCAGGGGCAAGAGTGGACGTGATTGGAAGCCAATACGAAACAGTGAACGATAACTACCCAATTTCACAAAAAAAGCGTATAATAATTTCCATCTAAGCATTTTGCACAAATCTCAACTTAGCTTCTAGTTTACGCAAAATGTTATCCATTCCATGAAAGTGAGGAGATGTCTTATGGTGAAGTTTGCATACAGCGTTCGGGAGGACCGATTCGGCCTATAAACCAGCGTGCAGCAACACAAGCACAAACCATCATTACACATGATCGGCGACATGCGATTGCATGCCAAGGTCGTTTCATAACGTCTACTCCCGAACTTGCCACGTCTAGCCGCAACGTTGTCCAAGGCTGATAAGACCATGCAAGTAAACGACGAGCGAGTGCCTATTAGGGTGCCGTAGTAAAGGGAGAATAACGAATTGAACATTTTTGAGCAAAAAAATAACGATACAAGCAACAACGAGATTACAGCAACAAATCGCGAATATGAGCAAATAAATGATAACCATGTACAGGAGAAGGCACACGATTCTGTGCATGAACACATACAGGCTAATGCACTTACAGATGCAAAAGCAAATGCAAATGTGCAAACAACTGAACAAAAAGCAGGAATTGAGGCGGACGCTGTAACAGAAGTCGAAGCTACAGCAGAACCGGAAGGCTTAGCAGCCTCCCCGCTACAAAGCGGCTGCGGCAGCTTGACCACGCTTGGCTGGGACGAGCGCTGGGACGCTGCTTGGGAAGCGTGGCTTGGCACGCTAAGCGATGCCGTGACTAGACGGTGGAACGGCCAGCTCGTTCCGGCGCGCGTATCGCTGGCGCATAAGCATTTGTACCGCGTCATTGGCGCGGATGGCGAGTGGCTGGCCGAAGTGTCCGGCCAAGCGCGCAATGCGATGCTAGCGCCCAACGGTTGGCCGACGGTCGGCGATTGGGTCGCCGTCGCGCCGCGCCCAGCGGAAGGCCGTGCCACGCTGGTTGGCGTCCTGCCACGACGCAGCGAATTTGCGCGCAAAGTGGCTGGCAATCGCAATGACGCCCAGTTGGTGGCGGCGAATGCGGATGTGGCTTTGCTCGTCACAGCGATGACGAGCGATTTTGAGCCGCGGCGCTTGGAGCGATACGCCGCACTTGCTTGGGAAAGCGGTGCAATGCCAGCTGTCGTCCTCACGAAGGCTGACGCCACGGACGACGAGAACGGCTACATCGCCGAGGCGATGCAAGCCGTACCGGGTGCCGACGTATATCCCGTGTCGTCACATACAGGCGCTGGGCTTGACCGCCTCCGTGCCCTGCTAGCACCGGGGAAGACGCTCGTGCTCGTCGGCTCGTCTGGCGTAGGTAAATCCACGCTGGCGAACGCGCTAACTGGCAGCGAGCATATGATCACCCAAGCTGTGCGGGAAGAAGACGGCAAAGGGCGTCATACGACGACCCATCGCGAGCTTATCCCGCTGGCGAATGGTGCTTGGCTTATCGATACGCCAGGTATGCGCGAAGTCGGCTTAGTCGCCGTTGATGGCGGACATGGCTTAGCCTCCGCCTTCGACGATGTGGAGTCACTCGTGCGAAGCTGCCGCTTCACGGACTGTAAGCACGCGAATGAACCAGGCTGCGCAGTACGTGCAGCCGTTGAGCAAGGTGAGCTTGAACCACAACGGCTCAACTCGTACTGGAAGCTGCAACGTGAGCTAGCCCATATCCAGCGGTCCGAGAACGCTAAGCTGAAGCGGGAGCACGCCCGCAGCACGAAGAAGCTACACAAATCGATTCAGTCCGCAGCTAGACAGCGCAAGTAAGTTAGCAGACTTAAACGGAGCTTGGGGGCTAGATAAGCGTACTAAGCTAGTTGGGCTTACTGAACTGGTTAAGCGTGCTGGGCTAGTTAATCGCTCTAAGCTGGTTATGCCCACTGAGCTACCTAAGCGCGCTAAGCTACTTATGCTTACTGAGCTACTTAAGCGCTCTAAGCCACTTAAGCGCTCTAAGCCACTTATGCTTACTGAGCTACCTAAGCGCTCTAAACTGATTAGCCTAGCCGCTTTGTCCCGCTAACCATACAAGTAGAGCAGCGAAGCACTATAAATCGCAGCCATCACAATCTAGCTATACACCAGCGTTAACTTAGATATACAACTAAAGCCATCTAGCACTTCGTTAATGAGCATAACCGTCAGATCAACGACTAGATAATTGATCATCAATCATCTAGTCCGTGAACTGCCTGTAACTCACAACGTGTGCCGGCTGGCTTTTTTCATATCAAGCGCGTTCTTCATTTGCAGCCATAACTCATATCGCCTTCTCGTTTCACTCGGGCAACTTCCACGTTTCCCCATGCGCCAACACCCTTACACGTTCCACTGCAATATTTTTCACAGCACGAGCGCTCTCCAATCGATCCAACGCTTCACGCGGCGAATCATCTGCCAACTTAAACGAGCCGTAATGCATCGGAATCATATACGTGGCACCGACATCCTCAAAAGCCTGCACCGCTTCCTCAGGCGTAACATGCTGCGAGCTCATAAACCACTCCGGCTCATATGCACCAATAGGCAACAACGCAATATCAATGTCAAAACGTTCGCCTATCTGCTTAAACCCACGGAAATAGCCGCTGTCGCCTGCGAAATATATCGTCTCCACTACATTTTCACGCTCGGTATCTAATCGCTCAATGACGTACCCGCCCCAATGCGAATGATTCATATCAGTAATCGTACGGCGAGTCCAATGCTGCGCGGGCACGCACGTAACTCGCAGACTTGCAATCTGCAACTGATCCCACCACGCCATTTCCTTTGTCTCGGAAATCACTTTGCGCTGCATCTTATCACGTAAGCCCTCTGGCACAATGAGCAGTGTATTCGGATTTACTAACTTGCGAATGGAACGAAAATGGAGATGGTCATAGTGGGAATGCGAAATCAAAATAATATCAATCGGCGGCATCTCTGCCAAAGGTATACCTGGGGAGGTCAATCGCTTCTCTAGCCCCATACGTGTAGCCCAGACAGGGTCCGTTACAACATTCAATCCACCTACTTGGATCAAAAAGGTAGAGTGACCTATCCAAGAAACACTCAGCTGTGTACGATTGTCATGCAGCCATTCTACTTCGGGCGCCTTGTTCGGGACAACGAAGGAAAAATCTTTCGTCTTCATCCGTATTTTCCGTTCCGCACGCCAGCGACGGAGTTCACGCAACGTCTTTTTTGTCTCAACACGATCCATATTTTCGTACAAACGCCGCATAGACCCACCTCGATAATAGTGTGTATTCAAATCATTATTTTCTCGTATAGGTATCATAACAAATGGATACTTTCAGCTTCAACAGCATGGGCTTATTCATCGCGGGACAAACTATCTCATACCATGGCAAAATCCATCCTGATTGCCGCTCCTTCATTGTTCCAAACATTCGGTTAGGATACAATGAGAGCAAAGGAGGTCGTAATCATGAAATTAATTACTATCGAACCTACGCCTAGTCCTAATTCCATGAAGCTTCATCTCGATGAGACGCTTCCTGCCGGCGTACGCCGTACTTATACGGCCGACAATGAACGTACTGCCCCTCAGCTTATTCAGCAGTTACTTGCGCTAGATGGCGTGAAGAGCATATTCCATACGGCAGATTTTATGGCTTTAGACCGTAAACCGAATGGAGATTGGGCTAACATATTAGCAGGCGTACGAGAGCTGTTCGGTCAAACGGAACAGCCAGCTGGCCTGGAAGAAGATTTGCAAGCATGGGTCTCTTTTGGGGAAGCCCAAGTGTATGTACAATATTTCCGCGGCATTCCGATGCAAATTCGGGTGCAAGCGGGCGGCGAAGAAGAACGCGTCGGCTTGTCCGAACGGTTCGTGCGTGCTGTAACCGAGGTCGCAAGTGCAACGTTAATTAGAGACCGTAAACTAAGTGATTATGGTGTACGTTACGGTGACCTCAAAGAAATTGCCCGTGAAGTAGAGCAAGAGCTAGAAGCGGCTTATCACGAGGAGCGTGTGCAATCCCTGATTAAACAAGCGATCGCTTCTGCCAAATCAGATGCCCCGTTCATCGAAGAACGCACAGCGCTGTCTGATGAGGAAGTGGCTCAGCGACTTACGCACGCGGATTGGCGCATGCGCTATGCAGCGCTCGATCGGCTAGAGCCTACGCCTGAGCGATTGCCACTTATCGCCCAAGCATTAGACGATGTGCAGACCCAAATTCGCCGCTTAGCGGTCGTTTACTTAGGCGAACTTAAATTGCCCGAAGGAATGCCGTTGTTGTTCAATGCGCTCAAGGACAGCTCTGTCAGTGTGCGTCGCACAGCTGGAGATACGCTGTCTGACATTGGCGATCCAGCTGCCATTGAGCCGATGATAGTCGCACTGCGCGATGCCAACAAACTTGTCCGTTGGCGTGCTGCCCGCTATTTGTATGAAGCGGGTGACGAGCAAGCAGTAGCTGTACTTGAAGAAGCGGTAAATGACGCGGAATTTGAAGTTGCACTGCAAGCGCGCATGGCATTAGAGCGAATCCGCTCGGGTGAAGCGGCAGCCGGAACTGTGTGGCAGCAAATGGCGCGGATGCGTGAACAGCAAGAATCTAGCGAATAGTTATAATTAAGAAGCCCTCGTACACGGGCTTAAGTTAGTCACCATAACCATAACCGCGAATTAACATTAGTTATGGTTATGGTGACTCCTACAACTCTTCACTCTACAACTCTACAGCTACACAAGTCTTTTGGCCTCGCCCCATATCAGCCTACGCTCCACCTTTACCATCTACCCCTTCAGCTTTCACAACAAATTCCTTATCCGTAGAAAAACCTTTTTAATATACATCCATTATTGTTTCATTACATACTTAATAGGGTTTATAAATACAAATAAGCAGTCTAGCGAAAGATGATTAAAAATATCTATTACTGAAAATTATTACCACCTATACTTAGAACGTGATATAATAGTGTTCACAATAGAACGGCTTAACGGGCGGTCGGCTAATCTCCCAGAAAGGGGGGTGAAGCCTGTGGGGATTCAGGATGCTCTGACGTTAATGGTTAGCTTCGGTTCGCTGCTGGTCATGCTGCTGACGCTAGTTGTTACAATTGTCTTGGCGCTTGTCCAACACAAAAAGAAATAGGCCGCCCCTCGGGAAAGGAACCGGCCTATTTCTACAACTATCATCCCAAAGCCACCGTCTGTTAGCGGCTATTGTATGTGGGAGTCGGTTGCCGCCGACTCCTGTTCTATGTGTATTATAATACTCCTGAAATATTCACGCAATAAATGATTACACATTTTTTACAATTCAATTACACCATTTGTCATAATTCGAACCTTTTCTCCGTTTCACACCCCTATTTAATCCCAGTATCTCACTAAAATAAATTAACCATAATTAAGTATTAATTCAAATAATTATAAAATATTTATTTTAATACCAATCATTATATGCTATATTAAAAACTGTAATGAATACAATATTGAAAGCAGGTGGTATTTGATGAAAATGATCAAAACAATCACAGTCGGTATCTGCTTCTCTGTACTCGCACTATCTACATCCTTCTCCTTAGCGTTTGCTCAAAACAACGAGAACCCATCTGGTGTTACCCACAATCAAGTTAAACCTATTATTTTTGAAGGTCAATCTTATTCACCACAACAGGCAGCTACATTCACTCAAGTTGCTTCACAAGTTAACCATACGGTTGTTGAAGCGAACGGCCGTGTATTTGGTTACGAACATAAGGCTGATGCAGACAAACATATCGATCGTATACTAGCCGCCCAAAATAATGAGGTCGTTCCTGAAGAAGGAGACTATCACGCAACGTTTTGGGATTTTTATAAGTATACGGGAGCTTCATTTGATGTTAGCTTAGCCCAGAACAAACCGTATGTTGGCGACTTCTGGAACAATGAAATCTCTTCGATTAAAACTGCTTACAAAGGAAGCGGTGTTACATTGTATGAGAATATCAACTTCACAGGTTCATCGATATTTTTTGCTCCAGGTGCCGTTTCGGAAAACCTGGGTTGGTTTATCCTAAGACCAAATGTAACTTGGGATGACCAAACCACAAGCATCGAAGTGAAACCTTAGGCTTCACAGCAAAAGGCTCATCCGTAAATGGACGAGCCTTTTATTCGTTTCATACCCACGCTTACTACTTATCCACGAATCGCCTAGCAACTTCTTCTTTCTGTGAGTAAATGCTCCATCGCCGTTGCGGCAATTCTGACCACCATTTTAACGTTAGTTCGAACGGGCCTATTTTAAACTTTTTCAACCATAAATGTGCGAATAGCATTAATATGACGCATATACCAAGCCATGAACTAATAATCAATGCGGAACTGCCTCCAATGATGGTAGCAAAGCCAAGCCCCCAACTGTAAAATAACACGGACGCAAGTAAATTTTGCAAGATGTAGCAGGTTAACGCGGTCTTTCCAACCTCCATCATACGAGAACTGAGCCAAGTAATACGAGGATGTCTCCACCTCCATGCAATAAGTCCCATATAGCCGAATGCTAGCATTGGAGCAAATACATACCGATCTAATCCTCCCAAATCGAGCACTGTATGCGACATATACTTATGAAGATAGGCGATCGCATTCAACGGTAATCCGATTCCAATCCCCCACATCAGTAACTTTTTTTGAATTCGCCTTCCATTTGCATCTGATACAAATGCGCCGCGGCGCATGAGCAGCACGCCGCATAAGAACAAAAACACACTCATCGGGATAACCGAAATCCACTCCGCGGTCGGATCGAAGATAGCATCTAATCGGCTCTGCATTTGTCCAAACCACGTGTCAGGGTATACGTAATATGACGAAGAATCATCATAGTCTTGTCTAGTAAATAGCCTTGGCAGGAGGACAAGCGAACCTATGTGATAGGTTAATGCAATACACATGGCGGATTTGATCACACGTTCGCTGCGACTAACCAAGAACGAGACAATCATCGCAGTAATCGCGTATCCTCTTAATATATCGAAATCGACCAACAGCACGTAATGCAACACTCCATCAAGCAGTAAAATAAAAGACGACCAGATATAAATCCAAGGCCATGCCAATTGATTGCGCAGTGCTTGTCGATACTTGATTTCCAAGCCTACGCCGAACAAAATGGTGAGCATCCCCAAAAATTTACCGTCGACAAGCATCAACGTTAACGATTCAAGAATAACGGGCTCCGCGGTAACAAATGTTTTTGAGCTCGCGAATATCCAAATATTTGTGCCAAGCGTACCTAGAATCGCAAATCCGCGAATGATATCAAGTAATGCTATTCGCTGCATAGGGTAATTCCTTTCTAGAATAGTAGTTAGGGGACCGAATGATTAGAATGAGTTCATCATAGTTGAGTAATGTGTATAACTTGTGTCTTCTAGGAGAGGCTCCTGTTTCAACTTCGTGAACATGAAGGAGATAAATAAAACAGCCGCTCCCTGATCCAAGATCAGAAAGCGGCCGCAGTAAAGACGGCATTAAATTTATTTTGAAATCGACTCATACAAAAAAGATTCACCATTGCGGTAAAAACGAGGATCGTAAATGCCGATCTCCTTATCATTATCTACAATGACAACGAATGGCGACCATTCATGCAGCGTTTTCGCTTTTGGATTTTCCATAAACAGACGATCAAGATTACTACTCTCTTTCGACTTTAATTGCACCGTCAGCTTCGGTTCTGTGAACACGTTCGCATTACTAATCGTAACCGTGTCCCCTTTTTTGCCGATCATCTGAAATTGCCCTGGTACAAACCCAGCTGCAAGTGCAAACTCGTCATACTGATCGGCGTACTTCTGATGCAAGGCATACCCCTGTACAGATTGAATGATCAGATGGCTGATCATAAGTGCCCAGACGATTTTATATACACGTGGCTGGTTAGTAGGTTTTTTAATTTTAGAAAACAACAATCCACCGAGCATAATCGCCCAAAATGTGAAATCGACGATCGGAATCGTTCCAAACGTAACCCGTGTTGTCGCAAAAGGTTCTACATATCCCGTTCCCCAAGCATTGAACAAATCGCTCGTATTATGAATAAATACCGCCAGCAAACCCATTGCCAGCAGTTTCCAACCCTTCACTTTGAATACCAACCAATTAAAGAGCGACATAATTGCTGCCCAGACAGGTACTAAAAATATAGAATGCGTAATGCCGCGATGCCACATCTGATAACGACCTGCTGTATCCCACCAAGCTGAAATGACATCGATATCGGGAATGTTGGAGCCTACGACGGTCGTTAGGAGCAGCGCCTTTTTCTGATTCGGAGTGAAATCTTTTTTATCTACCGCAGCGTACAACGTCAACCCAAAGAGGGTATGCGTGACTGTATCCATCTGTTCTCTCCTCTCTATGTTTCAAACTATATTTTAAGATGAGAGGGTCGGATAGGCAACTGCGGGAAAGTTGAACTTTCGTAGCACACAAGATATGGGGTGAATACAATTGCTCTGAGGTTTTTAAAAACACCATTTAAAGGATGTTGTTGCTATGGATAGTTCTTATGGATATTGGAGACCAGACGGAACCTTTATTTTGCTCATAACGATACCGGAATTAAAAAAATTGAAAGGTAAAAAAATTAGAACTACACTACCTAACATAGCAGGCACTGTAACTGCTAAGGTTGGAGCTTATAATGATTCAACCAATCGAGTTCAATTATTGAATATTAAAAGCGACAGAACTGGCACTAACTATGGAGACTTGAGTTATCTACCCGAGGAAATCAGTGGTTTACAGGTGTTGGATGGAGCAGAAGGTGGTACTTCGCCAGGTACACAGGATTGCACAGTTACAGGTGGTAAAGGAGCACATATTCATTCAGGTACGGCTACTGTCTACGATGGTGTAACCGTCGACTACACCGTTCATGAATGTGAGATAGAAGCTAAACCCAAAATTCTGGGTATCCCAACAGGTGGAAACTTTAAACTTACCAGAAGCAAAAATCGTTTAGATGCTACTTGGCCTGAAGCAGGTGGATTAACTAGATATGTGTTTTCCATTTGGGTTCAAAATAAAGCGCTATGGGCAGAAGTCGAGCATCAGCATAGAGTATATAATTTTCCATCAGGATGGAAATGGAAAAGAACAGGTGGAGGCAAAACAAAAATAGGCTCGTGGGCAAAGTTGAAAATTTGATGCTTTATTGGTGCTGCGGCTATCCAGTTAACGTCCGTATAACCATGGGCGCTGCTGGGACTCGTTGTGATGATCATTTCTCTTATTCTAAACAAAAAGAAATAGGCCGCCCACGGCTAGGGTTTCGGCCTATTCTTTATAACGTTCCCTTAAGTTAAAAGCCACCGCCTTTGAAGCGGCTATTGTATGCATGGGAGTCGATTGCAGTCGGCTCCTTTTGCATTGTACACAAGTTATCTCCACAATATACCGTGCTAAATTTGGAAAAGGAAGATACTGCGCAAAGCTTCCGCACCTCTTTTTCACACGCGGCTCACTTCTTATTTGCGGCCATAATCCGCCTTAATTTCGCCCCAGAGCTTCGTTTGCCACTTCAGCACTTTGTTCTCATACGTGTTCGTGTTGAGCCAATACACTGCGCGGTCAATCAAGTTCCAAATCTCCTCTGTCGACGCATCGCGCGCTAAAGTCGTGGACACCTGCTTTTGTCTGACCCATTTGAGCGCATTTTCCGAATCGCTGTATACAGTTTTATTGCTGCCTATTTTCTTCAAATAAGCTAAACCGTGAACAATCGCCAGAAACTCGCCCAAATTGTTCGTCCCTTTACTAATCGGACCTTGTGAAAAAAGAATCTCACCCGTACGCGTATCGACACCTTTGTATTCAACTGGACCCGGATTTCCCCGTGTGCCAACATCAACCGAAATGCTGTCATAATCAACAGGTTCGATGCTACCACTAGCCGATTTCGATCCGCGACTGGAAGTGGCCGATGAGCTTGATGCTCCACCCTTGCCCTGTCCCCAGTACCCTTTTGCTCCGGCTTTAAACGCTTTTTCCGCTTCCGCTTTCGATTCAAAAGACTTATATTTAGCTTGATTGAACTGATGAATTTGCACTTGGCACTCCGCCCAGCTCGTATAAATGCCAGGCTGTCTTCCAGCCCAGACGACATAATATTTTTGCTTCGCCATTCCTTGCCCTCCGTAAATCGCTTTAAAAGGTACATTCCTATTAGTTTCGGATGTATATATCACTTATATACTATAGGTTTATTGCAGATTGTTCAAAGGTTTGATCGCGGCAGGAGGAATGTACTCCGCCAACCACACTTCGTTACCTGCATAGTAAAACACAGCTCCTAACTCCCGTGCAGCAGTCGTATCGATCGTTAAGAGAACGAGCTCCCCTCGTCTGCTCCCAGCCATTGTTGCAAAATGAGTCCCTTCCGATAAATGGACATACTGCCGTTGCATGGAGCGGATTCCTTCTTTTAAAATGATAGCTACTACATTGGTGTTCGTCCCGTGATATAACATAGGTGGAGGGGTGCCTGGTTCGTATTGTACCTTCTGTTGACTATGCCCGTATCTCGCACGAATTCGCTCCCCGTCAATAACAAAGCGCTGCTTGTCTGATTGACTCACGACCTGCTCCACTTGCTCTTGAGTAACCGTTGACCATCTAGGTTGCGCTTGAATCACTCGCAATACGTCTTGCAATAAACACGATCCATCTGACGGATCTAAAGTCAGACCGTACTCTGTGGGAGTATGACGAAGCAGCTTCGTCATAAACTTACTTAGGCTCGTTTCAAGCTGTTTATTCAACATTTGCTCACCTGCTTACCATATGAATTATTTTTAGCTGCCAGTTACTCTATAGCGATCCATTTATTTCTTATTTCCATTATAACAAAAGCCATCCTGCGTGAGGATGGCTTTTAGATAGCTTGTGGATGGGTGTGTAAATACTCCGTTAGGTTGACTAAGCGTTAACGATGAGCGTCCTCACCTGTTCCGGCAAGGCTGCGATTTCTTCCTTAGACAATCCATCGACCGGAACGGGCGGCAAGATTGTAATCTCAACCTCGGCTGGCGTAATCCAGAAGCCGTTAGCCTCCATCAACTTATAAGTACCGTCGATGCGTACAGGTACTATCGGTGCGCCTGACTTCGTCGCGATGCGGAAAGCACCGCTCTTGAACTCGCCGATTGGGTCGCCCTTGCTGCGCGTCCCTTCGGGGAACACGACAACGGAATAGCCGCTTGCCACGACTTCGCCCGCTTCCTTCAAGCTGTTCATCGCTTGACGCGCATTCGAGCGGTCAACGAAGATGCAGCGGAACAGCTTCATCCAATCGCGAATCAATGGCAGCTTCGCGATCTCCGCCTTCGCAAACATCGCCTTCGGGGCACCGAGATGGCCAAGCAGAATCGGAATATCAAAATTGCCTTGATGGTTGGCAATGTATACAGCTGCACCGTCTGGCATATGTTCAAGACCGTTCACCTTTACCTTAGCCCCTGCTATTCGCAAGAGCGATCGTGCCCAATCTCCAACCTGCTTCGCCACATAGGCATCCATTTCCTCGATGCGTCCTTCACGTTGCATCGCTTTAGCTTTGCGCAGTTTAGGCATTAAGCATAGTAAATAACACCAAAAATAAATAAACCATACTGCCGTTCGGATAAATTTCATGCTGTGTAAAATCCTTTCGTATCAGCTCTCATTTGATATCAAAGTATAGTTCGTACAAACCGTACAAACATACCCAGTATATCATGATGTGCAATAGCGGGCTAGAAATAGCCGTCGCCACGACGAGGATCATCATTGTCCGAACGTGCTTTTTCACAAACTTTTGACAAGCTTCGTACAGACTTTCCACAAACTTTTTAAGTCTTCGATTTGTATGTACATACGCGTGTACAATCGAACGCTTACTTACGGGCTGTCGTTATTTTCAGCTTCTTACTGGCATTGTTCCATTGCAGTTGCAGCCCAGACATCGCGCTCAGCTCACGCAACGGGAGCCATAGCTCCTCATTTTTCACAATCGGTTGCTGCTTCATAAAGTAAGCTCGCTTGCCCGCAATCTTAACATAAACATCCTTTCCGGCAAGCTTTACAATGCCGCCAGATTCCCCTTTGAGCAAGCTGATGAGCTGCTTGGGAGATTGCTTTTGATTGCCTGCGTCGAATCGAAAAGCGACTTTGTCTTTCGGACCGTTCATTCCCGGCGTTACCGTAAATGATAGCTCCATCCCGAGGGATTTAACCGTCTCTATGACGTGGTCGTTATATGCCCCAAACGGAAAAGCGATAATTCCTTGTGTATTGTTCAGTTCTTCTTTCAATCTTCGCTCAGCCGTCGATAAATCTTTCCATATACGCGCTTTATACTCTTCTTTTGTCTCTCTTCTATCTAAATCTTTAACAAATAAGGGGTGAGTTAACATTGGCCTTGTTGCCCCGCCTGACGTGACAGGACGATACAAATGAGATTCATAAGTGTGATTATAAAAGCTCATACCTGCTGCTTTCATTTCTCGCATTTGATCCCACGTTAATTTAGGAATGCCCGTCTGATTATCAATCGCGGATACAATAATGAAATTCGTAGCTGTGTAGCCATATATGCGCAAAATCGGGAAGGCGTGTGTGTAGAAGCTCTCGTAACCGTCGTCAAATGTTAGCAAGACGGCATTATCTGGGATTGGACTCCCCTTCGTCATGTAGTTTACGTACTCATCCATCGTGAGTACATTAAAGCCTTCTTCTTTAAACAACTTCATATGCTGTTCAAAGTCATGAACCGATAAAATATGATCATGTTCCGGCTTATCTGCCAGATGATGATACATTAAAATCGCCACTTGATCCGAATAGTAGGACGGAGATGGGGCTGGCGATGAGGATAAAATTGAAGCTGGTACTGACGCTGCCTCAGCGGTTTCCAACTTTACCCCTAATACTGTAGTGGCAAATGATGATGACACCATAAGCTGCCCATCCTTTGCCATTTCTACACCAGCTGTATCAGCAATTTTTGCTCCATTTAGCTCAACCGATACCCCACTGCTCTCCATACAGCCAGCAAACAACAAGAAAACAAGCAAGCCTGCGAACATTGTAGCTATGGCTCGCCGAAACCGATATTTCATCATTCCATTTTCCTCCACATCATCTAATTACACAAAAGTATAGACGGAAAATATTAACGATTTCTTGCAGTAAATCTTAACGATTGCTTATCATTCCATAATGATATAACTCCGTTTGTTAAGAAAAATGTAGAACTTGCCATATGGGCTCAGTGAGCTAGTGGGCTAATCAACTCAGATCGAGTCAGAGCGAATGGGATCGAATCAGCACGACACAGGGAATCTCGTCTCAAATGTCGTCTGCCGATGGTCACTATGCACAGATATCGTTCCACCATGCACCTCGATAATGCTCTTAGCAATCGCGAGCCCAAGCCCCGTCCCGCCCGTCTCCTTGGAACGGGACTGCTCCGCCCGATAGAAGCGATCAAAAATGTATGGCAAATCTCGATCTGAAATCGGATCGCCGTAGTTCGTCATTTTTACAAATACCACCCTATCTTTCTGACCGATGACAAGATCTATATATTTGCCTTTACGACCGTATCGAATCGCATTGGACATCAGATTTTCATAGGCACGAACGAGTCTATCTCCGTCTACTAGCACCTTAACCGCTTCATTCGGTGCATCGATCCGACAGACGATATCTTCATTTTCCATATAAGGTACAAACTCCTCTACGAGCTGCCGCAAAAAATCGGTCATATCCAATTCAACTAGCTTCAGGGGAAGACCGTTATTCATTCGTGTATATTCGAATAAATCGTCGATAAGCTTTTTTAAACTGGTCGCTTTGGAGTAGGCAATATTAACGTAATAGCGTAGCTCTACTTCATCTTGATAGCGATCCTTTTCAATTAATTCAAGAAATCCGAGAATAGACGTTAATGGCGTACGCAAATCGTGTGATACCCCTGTGATCAGATCGTTCTTCGTCTTTTCAGCGTTGCGTTCCTCTTGAATCGAACGGCTTAACTGTGCACTCATATGATTAATGCTGTCGGCAACCATACCTAAATCATTAGCCAGTTTAACAGGAATCTTATGCTCAAAGCGCCCTTTCGCGATTTCATGCAAGCCGTACGTAATTTCCGCCAAATACCGATTCAGCTCCGCTGCCATCTCATTAGCCTGAACAGCAATCATACCTAGCTCGTCTGATGAATGAACCGGAATCGTATAATCGAACTGTCCTTGCTTTATCTCATGCAACCCGAGCATAATTTCCTCTAAGTAGCCAATAATCTTCCTACTTAGCAAATAATAAATAACTAGAAACAGTATGATACCTACAACAATAGCTGTTGGCTCCGAACCAATGTTGTTAATGACCCAAATAAGAGGTATGTTAATCGGGTCGAACGCAAGTAAATACCTGCCCAATAAAAAGCTGAGTAAAATAAACAACGCCGTACCCGCCACACTCACAACGAAAACGAACAGAAACTTCCATCTAATCGTATGAATGAACTTGTTTTTCACTCGCTTCACATCTCCAGTCTCCTAAGCTTCCATCTTGTAGCCGATTCCCCATACCGTCTTAATGTATCTCGGATTTTGACTATCTTTTTCTATTTTTTCACGAATTTTCCGAATATGGACCATCACCGTATTTTTGGATTCCATAAAAGGTTCGTTCCATACTTCCTGATAAATCTTTTCCATGCTGAGTACGATACCGCAATTCACAGCTAGCAGCTTGAGCACAGCAAATTCACGCGGCGTCAGCTTCACCGAAACGTCATCGACGGTTACCGAGTGAGTAGCGATATTAATGACGAGTCCATCAATCTGAATTTCCGTATCGTCTTGTGGGGATGCCGTATTGAACTGCTTATATCTGCGCAACTGGGATTTGACTCGCGCCATCAATTCCAACGGATTAAACGGCTTCGTGACATAATCGTCTGCCCCGATGCTTAAGCCCGTTATTTTGTCCATATCTTGGCTTTTTGCTGACAACATAATAATTGGCGTGTTGCTTTGCTCGCGTATTTTCATACACGCTTCAATGCCATCCATTTGGGGCATCATCACATCTAATATAATGAGATCGACGACGTTGCTATTGAGCAATTGCAGCGCCTCTAAACCGTTGGTAGCTTTGAGTAGCCGATAGCCCTCATTTTTTAGATAGATTTCAATAAGCTGGACAATCTCTTTTTCATCGTCTACTAACAAAACGGTTTCTCTGGACATGAAAATCAACTCCTTTTGGCAAGTTCATGCTGTCTCATGTAGTAAAAAAACACCTGCACAGTAGGCAGGTGTCTTGGATCGTATAAAGGGACACAACCGTTACTTTAGAAAGGACAAATGGATGTATATTGTAAAATATACCACATGAGTTTGGTGAATCGAAGGATAATACTGGGATTACCAACTGCGTTTAGTTGATATTATTTTGTTCAGCCCTATTTTCTGCTCATTTCCGCATAAATAAAAAACGCAACCCTTCAACTTGCAGGAAGGTTTGCGTTTTTTATTTATGCAACATCGCTTACAACTAAAAGAGGAGCGCTATTATCGAATTAGTTATACGCAGTTAAATAATAACGCGCAATACATTTTCCTTTTTTATACACTTTCAAATCAGCGTTGCCTGGTTCTTTAGCTTTTACATTATGACCTGAAAGAGTTATGTTTTGATCACTCCATAAATTGTATGAATCCCCTTTAACAGGTATAGGCCAATTTTTCCCGACTTTCAAGTTGTCAAAATCGCCATCAGGACATGCACTATTGATTTCGGAGTTCTCCGTAACGCTTGTTGCATTTGCAGCAAATGCAGAACCTGCTACTGAAAACACAAGAGCCATGCTTAACAAACCGACAGTTACTTTTTTCATTTTGCTTACCTCCATTTTTTGTATTCCGCTCCCCTATTCGTAGTCTATGATATTCGATACAACTGAAATAGTAGACACCTATTACTTTTTATAGTAATTCTATGACTTTATACATAAAAAATAATAGTTAGGTACAAACGCGAAAATGTTCAACGAGGCAAAAAAAAAAAGGATATGAGTACCAAAAATCTTGATACCACATATACCTTGATTATTACAGTTATGCTCCAAATCTTTGTCTGTACCCGCATTTTCTGCACAGTTCTTCAACCGCTTCCCGACGTGAAAATCCGTAGAACAAGTTGTTCGCTCGTTCGCCCTCGACAATTTCGGAGAAAGACGTTTCGTGTACATTACCCAAATTAATGACGCCCTCACCATCGAGACAGCACGGCACAACCGTCCCATCTACCAGTACGGCAGCTTGACTGCGCAGCGCATGACAGAAGCCTTTTCCGTCATCTTCTGGAGCTCGCAGACTAGGCCACTGGAATTCATGATCTTGGTTCAAGTAGACACGGTCAGCAATTTTCACACCGCTACCTGGTACGACTTTTTCTTCAATTTTAAAATCAAGGTTAAATTCCTGCTCCAATACTTCTAGCGTTTCGCGGTTTCGCTGCCGCTCGACATTCGTCATATTGTCTTGTGTCAAGTTCCACAGTCGGAACGAAAAAATAACGTTATGCTCAGCTGCGTCACGGACAAAATCAAGAATTTCGCGTAAATACTTTTCACGGTTCTCGGACCCGATATGTCCGTCAAAGCTATGCAGGGAGAAGTTCATTTGACGCAAGGCAGGCTTGCCGAGCAGCTTATGCCTGTTTTTTGTAATAAGTGTCCCATTCGTCGTAATGTTCACTTTAAAGCCCTTAGCATGACTCGCATCCAACAGCTCGTCGATCTTAGGGTGAAGCAAAGGCTCCCCTTTAACGTGCAAATAAATATGATTCGTATGTGGTTTGATCTGGTCCAAAATGTTGTTGAATGTATCTAACTTAATGAAGTTTTTCGTGCGCTCTGTTGGCGGGCAGAAGGTGCACGCCAAATTACAAACACTCGTAATTTCAATGTATACCTTTTTAAATGTTTTCAAGACTTGTCCTCATTCCTTATCTAGCTGTATTCCACCTGTAAAAAAGGAATAGGCCGCCCTCGAACAAGGTATGCGACCTATTTGTATATAAGGCAGTAGTGCGCTCGATTCATGGTGCGTTGCTTATATTATAGAGCGGCTGGGTAGCACTTGCAATTTATTGCGCACGATTACTAGCGATTAAGCTCGAGACATACTCGGATACAGGGTGCTACATACGATTCAGACGGTTACACACGTACATCAATATGGACTCGGCCTGCCTCTTGCTGTTGTGCAGGCTTGTCTGAAGGATTGCCTTCGGCAGTGCTGTTATCTACCTTATCAGCTTTATCACCCTTCGCTTCTTTAGTTTCCTTCGTTCCCGTAGCTTCCTTGTTCTCGGTAACTTCAGATATCGCTTTCATTTCTTCTTTCATTTTGCCATCAAGTTTGGCAATTCTTCCTTCAATACCGATCGCTTGCTCCAGCTTCTTCTTATTCACCGTCAGCTCTGCGTTTTGCCTCATTTCATTCCTGCCAAAAGCGGACTCTGTAAGTCCCTCATCGCCAAGATGCTTCCTATTCATCTTGACCTCTCTGTTTAAATCTTTAACTTCCACGTCTAACTTATTACGTACGTTACTTAGTTTGCCTAGGCGGTCGTATATCGTATTAGCTTCGATAAGCCGATTCATCGTAGCTGTCGCTGCAACATCCATCGTTCCATTTGAGGAGTTGTTAGTGGTGTTTGAATTGGGGTTAGAACGATTTGAAGAAGCATCATTTTTTAGCTTCTCATTTTTCTCTGTCATTTTTTGCGCAATTTGCGATTCGATTAATTGCAAATCTGTTGTAAGTGATTTTACTCGTTCCTCTTTAACTTTCACATTAAGTTCTTCATTCGTTTTGATTTCAGCTATTTTTTCCGTAATGTTGCTCTTTTGCTTCATTAAAGCCTGAATTTCCCGATCCGCTGCCGTTGTACGACCTGCTGTGAACGAAGGCGAAGCTGCACGGCTTGACGCTTTTGAAATATAAGTCATTTGAACACCTCCATTTAGGTAAATTTAGGTAAACCTCACACCCCTTATATCGGATCTATAATTGAAAAATTTAACATCTAAAATCAAAAAATCGGATCTTGCTTAATGTCAGCCATGTTCACGAGCGCAAGTAAGGCATGATGTAGGTCAGGATAATGGTAAATTCCAGCACAAAAAATAGTCGATGCAAAAATTGGCCGAATTGAATTAGCTTAGATCAGCTATCTACATATATTAAAAAGGCCTCCGAATACAACCTTATTTACGCCGATTCCGAACGGATCGAGGTTTATAACACGTGTAATGATGATAATACAGCAATACAGCTGCTTGATTATGTATATGGAAGCATTATTTATGAAAGGAGGTGACACGTTGTGAAGCATCGCAAATGGCTCATTCAAATTAGAGGAAGTAGAACCCAAAAAGAAGTCGCAGAAGATAAAAAGGGCGAGACCATGCTTACCACCAATAAACACAGTCTCATTGCAAAATAGACCAACCCAATCTTAGAATGATTTGCGTTTAACATAATACTTTCCGCTTGTACGCACCGACCACCACGACTACATTTGCTTGGCAACCCCTTTTTATATCCATGATAATTCCTGATAAAGATGTGCCGGATAGGACGGAGAGTTGAGATAATTGCATCTAGAAACGGGCTTGTGCTTACGTGCACGGGCCTGTTTTTGTTCCAATGAAGAAGGAGCGTATACGATGAACCATGACTCTGATCTGATTCTATACTTGAGTAAGGATTGCTATGTTGATTTTAAAGGAAGGGCCTCAAAAGGCCTGTAAAGACCTTAAGAGATCCCCCTCTTTTCTGTGTTCTAAAACTACAAGATGCTTTTAAATAACACTCCAAGCTCAAAATATAGACGCTGTAAATCGACATCATACAAACTTTATTACTTAAGCCTACTTAAATAAAAGGGGTTGGATATATTCCCTCCAAATCTGTTTATTACTATGCATTATAGAGTGATTCGATATTCCTAACCCATCTTTAATCCTCTTTCTTCGCTCTGGTGGTAATATTACTTCGACGTTTTGGGCTCCTTTAAATGTACGTTTTGCTTTCATCGACTTGTTTACACTGCCTCCGTTCCTTTGGACTAAGTCGTAATTATTATATACATGAATATGCTGCCCTACCTTAGTTTCAAGCTTATACTCCCTTACTGGTGTTGCTATCGTAATGAGGGTTTCTACAGACATGTCACGTTCAGCAAGTTTGTTGGCTATCATTATCGCTACATTCCCACCATGACTATGGCCGATTAATCTAATTGGCTCAGTTGGATTATCAATATGCCAATCATATATTTGATTCGTCAAATCTTCTGCTGCTTCTTCACGAGCTCCAGTAGTATTACCACCACTCCAAACCACAGCTTCTGATGACTCCTCAAAAAGCTCTTCTACATAATCAATAAAATCAGGCTTCCATGTTTTTTCTGGATGCTTATCGCCATTAAGATTTGTTCCATGAATAAGCCATACTTTATGTCCACTCGGGTCTGCATATATCAAGGGATTATTATGCGCATACGTATATAGATTTAGGCTCAGCGGATTCGTCAATTCCCCTTTATACGTATCCTCGTTGATAAAGCGGCCCTTACTCGGGTCGTAGTACCGCGCGCGCAGATATACCAGCTTCGTTTCCTGATCGTATATTTCCCCCGTGTACATAAACGGATTATCAAACGAACCCGTCTGCGATAATACATTGCCCCAAATATCATAGTCATACGTATTCAGGTCGTTGCCCGCCATATCCTTGATCGCGACAACATCGCCATGACCGTTATAGTAATAGTACCCGTCTTGGCCGGAAGGATGATTTTGTCTCCATAGCAGCTCGTTCCCCCAAATATTGCGAGCCTTCACGTTACCGCTGCTATCTAGCTCTTCTATTACTTTTCCGTTCAGATATACGTATCTGGTTAGGCTACCATTGACCGTCTTAGTTGCTCGCAAGCTATCGCCATAGTACGTGTAGGCAGTTGTATCTGTGCCCTTACTAAATGTCTTCAACTGGTTGAGTGCATTGTACGTGTATTTCTTCGTGCCCAACTCTGGTACAGCCATATGTGTATGTTCAAAGCTAACTCGATTGCCTCGTTCATCATAACTGTACTGCTTGGACACGGTAGAGTAGTCTTCTCGCTTAATGCGGTTAACTTGGTCATAGCTATAGTTAAACGTTTGGCCGCCTCTCGTGATTGCATTGACATTACCGAAACCGTCGTACATGTAAGTCTCTTTCCACTGGACAGGCGTGTTTCCGCTGATGTGACTAACATCTGTTAATTCTTTAAAAGCATTGCGATTGAATTGCTGCTTCAACAAATTCGGATAAATAATCGAATACGAGTTGTTGTTAGCGGCTACGTCGTATTGATACGTAACGGTGCCCATTTTGTCGTAGTTAACGGAAGTCATGCGATTAAGCACATCGTACGTGTACTGCGTTTCTTTGGAATCTGGGAAAATGACCTTCGTTACATTGTCGCTATTATCATAGGCGAACGAGTATTTTCGCCCAGCAACGGTTTGAACATCGTTGCGCTTCCATTTGTCATACGAATAGGCCAAGGTTTCGCCTTCACTGTTCTGGATGCCTGCAAGCATGCGCGTCACGGGATCGTATTGATACTGTGTCCAGTGCAATTCAGCACCCGCCTTGGAAACGGCAACTCGGTCTATCTCCTTATAAGGTGTATAGCTATGTGTTTTCGTCTGCCCTTGTTTGTCTGAATGCTTAATGAGTTCTCCCGTTGATGCATATTCGAAAGCTTCCTTTTGCCCTGTTGCATTCGTTTCGGTCAACAACCAACCGGCTTCATTGTACTTATTCTGGGCTTGCAGCTTGCCATTCATATATGTTGCAATCGGATGGCCAAACTGATTGTATACATACTTATATCGCTGGCCCTCGCTATCCATTAAGGAGACAAGATTCCCTGCTGCGTCATAACCGTACTTCGTAGTTTGCGAGACTGCACCTGATGTCGTCTTGGTTTGCGTGACTTTGCCGAACGAATTGTACAAATGCTCCGTCGTTCTTGTTTGGGCTGAACCTGGTACGGACTCCAGCACCTTTTGCACGCGACCATACGGATCGTAAAATGTTGTCGTTTGCTTATTGTCCGGTTCAACGACTAGTTTCGTTTCTTGCAAAGAAGCGGCAGGTCTATTCATTCCATAGGCTGCGTTCGCATAATACATCTTCGTCGTACGTCCAAGCGCATCCGTATTGGACAATATCTGTCCATTTTTTCCATACTCAAACGTAGTCTTCTTAGACAGATCTCCATTCGGATACGTTTCCTTAATGAGCTGCCCTGTGCTATTTAAATTGTTAATAACAACTGTGCGAGTCTCCGTTCCAACTTGGCGGTACTGCTTCTCGATAATGCCATACGGATTGTAGTAGGCTATTTCTTTCTCTTGATCCGGATGCGTGATCGTCACGATACGCTGGCTATCCTCATAGCTGTAGCTCGTTACACGCGGCTCGCCCCCGGCAGGTGTCCATTTCATCGAAATGGGACGATTTTTGTAATCGTACTCGTATTCGATCATGCTGGAATCGTGGTCAATCTGCTTGGTTAGTCGGTCGCGAGCGTCATACACATATTGAACACTGATGTCTGTCGGCTGCTGCCCTTCTGCCAAAGTCACTTTTTGTGTTTCTCGTGTAATGTGTTGTCCTAAAGTATCGTACTCCCAGATCGTTACGGTCGTAAGCCGGTTCAAGCCAAATTGGGTACCGCTGCTCACTTTTTTAGCTTGAATAGGCTGCTTCCACGCGTTGTATGCCACAAACTGCGTTTCCATATTGTCTGTGATATCCGCGCTTGTGCTTCGCGTCGTGATTTTATGTAACGTGCCATCTGGATTATAGCTATAACCAGTAAACAGTTTTTGCTTGCCATCTACTGAAGTTCGCTCTGTCTGACTCATTTGACGTTTAGGTCCAGTATACGTATTTACGGTTTGATTGCCTAACGGATCTTGCTCGGAAGCAATATTTCCGTACATATCATATTTAATATTTGTAATGACGGCGGATTTGGCTAGCGCATTCGGCTTCACATGCCATTTGCCCCACAAATAATCCTTTTCTTTCGCCGTTCGTGGATCATCCGCTGCCCCAGAATCGAAACGATAAATCGTCGTTGGCCTCGTATTATCTTTTGTGCCGTCATGCTCATATTTGTATGAGGTAACCGATAACGGTGCATAACGATAGCTGGACGTAGAGTCCGACGTATTCAACACATTGACTAGGCCTTGCCCACCATCCGATTGGTACGTAAGCGAGATTGGCCTTGGAATGAAAACGCCATCCTTAAAAAAGCCTCCAGCTTTATAACTGGACTTCTGCATGGACGTATAGTCGCCCATGTTCGTAGAGAAAGTGGTCTCCATCACATCGCCACTTCTAAACGCATTACTCGAAGCGAGTCGTCTCGTGCTTTCCTTCGCGTACATCCACGTTTCTCTAGCTTTGCCTTCTTGATGCGCATCTACGTTAAGGATGGTCTGCTTGAGCGTGTTGTCTGAATCGGTATACGTATACGAGACATTGACGACTTTGTGATAGCCGATGTACATCAAGTTAAACGTATCGAGATAATTGCGCGTCGTGCCACGCACCAGTTCACGCTGCGCATAATCGGCAGCCGCACTCCAAGTCGGATTGTACGTGGAGTAAGCAAATGTTGTCGTCAAGCCTGTATCCGAAGTGACTTGATTAACGAGCAAGTATGCCATCTCTCCGTACGTTTGCTTGTCTTTTTCCACGACAAGCGCGGACTCAGAACCGTTCGTGTCTGTAGTCGATTTATTTACGTCCAGAACAGGTGTCTTTAAATCTTTTTGCAGCTGGAACTGGTAATCATCTTCCATATTAAAATCTGCGATCCCTTTATCCTCTGCGGCATAGTACGTGTACCACTTTAACGTCTGATTGCCTATCATGTCCTTCACAGCATTTAACTGCACGTAAGGCGCTTGAATCGGTTTAGGTTCGTATTTGTGTAGCACTGGATCGTAGCTGCGTAAAGTCGTTTGCAGCATTTTATCCTCTGACACATATTCAATATGATTAATAACGACTCCGCTTTGATCCTTAGCTACAATGGACTGAACTCGTTTCATAGGCTTAGTCGTATCGTAATTGACTTCAATCGTGCGCTGCACGGTATCGGTAATGATGACTTTACTCGGATGTACCTCGTACGAAATTCGATCCCCAAGATGATTCGTAATGGATGAGATGACCCAGCGATGTCCTATAGGCTTAAATTCATACGTGATTTGTTCGTTGAGAGTAAGCAAATAAGTCTGATCAGCGCTTACGGTATATTTGGCATGTTTGTACGGTTGTTTAAATGGTTGATCCGTAATGTTGTCTCTAAATTCGTACGTAGAACCATCACCTACTTGGAAGGTGAGCCTCGGAAAAATCTTATCCTTCGGATCGGCGCTAGCATCTACGCGCACCCGATTGTAGAACTGTTTGCGATAAAACTTGGAGTCTTCATTTTTAATTCGGCCTGGTACGGTATATTCGTTGATTTGATCGTACTGCTGCTGAACTTGCAGCGTCGGCAAATTAAGCTCCCAGCCTGTTGCGATATAATTGTCGTCGGCTCCCGCCGCTTCCGGCTTGCTTCCCGTGCAATCCGTACCACCCTCATAGAACTCATCGTTATTGAAGCTATTGCACGTATCACCTAGGCTTGGCTCCACTACTTTAGCGTTCATGGAGTTGTATTTGCGAGAGAGAACGACGTCTAAGCCGTGTCTACCTGCAAGGTGTAGGTCTGCTTCTTGTAGATTGCTAGTTTGATAGATCGGATCGACAAGCTGACCCGTATTTTCTTTGTATGTGTAAGGTTTGATCTGTCCAACACCTATCGTTGAAGTCGGTTCAGGTGCAGTTAATGAACGTTTCGACCGCTTGTATGTGGTATCGGTAACACTAGGCAAGCTCGAAAAAATTGAATCGGTAGAAAAAGCTGAAAAGAAGTTCGGTGGTGCATCATAGGTTGCTTCAGTTACAGTTTCATAGCCTAGCTGCGCAACTTCAGGTGCATAAGAGGAAATCAGCTGCGCGTATTTCTGTGGCTGTTTGTGACGCAAATAGCTGATCTCCGCTAACGGTGTATAGCGACGGAGCGCGTCTAGCTGCTGCTTCGTTAGCTGCTCATATGCAGAGAATATGGTGTCTGAACTTGTATGAAGGGCTGCTTGTTGAACTTGTTTAGATAGTTGCTCCTGCTCAGCTAGGTATGTCAGCAGTTCAGGATAATAATAGACCGCTATAGCCCACATTTCTGGGGTAAAGTTCTGTTTCATTTCGGATATATCTTGTTTGGAAAATATACCGTAGTACTCTTTGTTCACAGTATGGTTGTACACGCTTGTGGTGACCGATTGACCGTATACTTGATCGGTAACAGACGCTTGTGCTTCTGACTCTTGTCCGAGCGTTGAAGCATATGGGTCAGCTGCGGAGTTGGTCTCGGATAAGGCGGTTAAGAGCGGTGTAGCTTGAACAAATAGTAATAAAAATATGAGAAGGTATGCTATTTTTTTGTTCATACTGCCTCCTGAATGTTATGTTGTGATGTTAGCCCTTGTTAGCCTGAATACTTATTTGAGCTCTTCGGTTGTCTGCTCGATAAGATTGCCCTGCGCATCGTATTTGTAATGGGTTTGGAACGTTCGATTGTTAACGGTAAACATGTGCGATTGCAGGCGATTGTTCTCGTCGTAGCGATAGCCGTATTTGCTGGCGGCAATGAATTTGCCGGTTGCTAGGTTGTAGACCCCCATGTAGTGACTCGGATTGGGTTCTACATTGCTTCCATCAGGCGCTATGTAAAGATCCAGAAGGCCTGCATAGTGAATCTGTGAATTCCTGGTCTTAAAACGAGCAACGTCACTTACACTAGGCAACACATCTATTCCTACGTCTCCTTTGTAATATCCGATCTTCCTTCCCGTCTCTCGTTCCACCATCATGAAGTGGCTGTATCCATATCCTCCATCTGGTAGTCGTGTCTGATTGTTATACTGCAATTTTGGAAGATTCACACCTTGCACGCTAAACTCTGGTTTAAAATGCATATCCCCTTTATTTGCTGTGACAGATGTAACCTTTATGCTTGTTAATTCCCGTGAACTTAAGTTGTAACTGCCGACATAGAACGTTGAAGTTGCCTCCACTGGACTTCCATCAGGGGCAATATACAAGTCCAGTACACCTGTATAATGGCTCTTTGAATTCCTGATCTTAAAACGAGCGACGTCACTTACACTAGGCAATACATCTATTCCTACGTCTCCTTTGTAATATCCGATCTTTCTCCCCGTCTCTCGTTCCACCATCATGAAGTGACTGTATCCATGTCCTCCATCTGGTAGTTGTGTCTGATTGTTATACTGCAATTTTGGAAGATTCACACCTTGCACGGTAAACTCAGGGTTGAAGTACATGTCTCCATATTTCGCAATTATAGAGGTAACTTTAATTGGCATCGGTTCCTGCGTACTTAAGTTGTAGCTACCGACATAGAACGTTGAAGTTGCCTCTACTGGGCTTCCATCAGGAGCAATATACAAGTCCAGTACACCTGTATAATGGCTCTTTGAATTCCTGATCTTAAAACGAGCAACGTCACTTACACTAGGCAATACATCTATTCCTACGTCTCCTTTGTAGTATCCGATCTTTCTGCCCGTCTCTCGTTCCACCATCATAAAGTGGCTATATCCGTTTCCTCCATTTGGTAGTTGTGTCTGATTGTTATATTGTAATTTTGGAAGATTCTCACCTTGCACGGTAAACTCGGGGTTAAAGTACATATCCCCATAGTTTGCATTAACGGACGTAACTTTTACATGCATTGGCTCCTTCGTCCCTAAGTTGTAGCTACCGACATAAAAGGTTGATGTTGCCTTAACTTGACTTCCATCGGGAGCTAAATATAAATCCAGTACACCGGTATAGTGGGTTAATGATTTCCTTATTTTAAAGCGAGTAGTGTTACTTACACTGGGCAGCACATCTATGCCTACATCCCCTTTGTAGTATCCAATTTTTCTTCCCGTCTCTCGTTCTACCAACATAAAGTGACTATATCCATAACCCTTATCTGGTAATTGTGTTACGTTATTGTATTGTAGTTTTGGAAGATTCTCACCTTGTACAGTAAACTCGGGGTTAAAGTACATGTCTCCATAGTCCGCAATTATAGAGGTGACTTTAATCGGCATCGGTTCCTGCGTACTTAAGTTATAACTGCCAACATAAAAGGCTGAAGTTGCATCTACTAGGCTCCCACTAGGGGCTAAATACAAATCCAAAACACCTGTATAGTGATTTTGTGAATTTACGATTTTAAAGCGAATAACGTCATTTACACTTGGCAATACTGTTATTCCCACATCCCCTTGATAGTGCCCGATCTTTCTTCCCGTCTCTCGCTCTACCATCATAAAATGACTGTATCCGTATCCTCCACCTGACAATTGCGTTATATTGTTATATTCTAATTTGGGCAAGTTCTTACCTTGCACGGTAAACTCCGGGTTAAAGTACATATCTCCGTAGTCCGTATTCATAGATGTGACCTTTATAGACTGATTCACAGCAGCCACTACTTGCGGAGTCACTCCGCTCCATACAAACAGCAATGGCAATAACATGGTTACTATAGCTGCCTTCTTAAAAATATCAAACACCCCTTTTACATGATTTTTTGTCGGTAAAATGTAATAACGTCTGTCACAAAAGATAGTATAGTGCATGATCAAGCAGAATATTGTCGAATTTTGTAAACGAAAATCTTTTTTATTTTATGACACTAATCTCACATATAATATGAACTCCAAACTCTAAATCTCGCTTTTTATCCAGCTTACTGTCACGAAAATAGATATAATAAATAAGTAGCAGAAAAAGAAAGGCGGACACTCATAATGAAGCAAACTGTTCAGAACGATATCGTTAGCCTTGATTTTTACGAACCCCATTACAGAGCACAACTGAAGAACTATCATTTACCAGAAGAACAGGAATATTTCACAGCACTTCCGTTGGAGGCTATAGCAGCCTGTGAACAAGAAAGTGATCGACATCCATTTCTAATCATGTGTGACAAGGCTCCGGTTGGTTTCTTTGTACTGCACGGATGGGCAGGGGTTAAAAACTACAGTGACAACCAAAATGCTATTCTGTTAAGAGCCTATTCAATCGAATCTTCCATGCAGGGCAAGGGAATTGCCAAACAATCACTGTTATTGCTACCAACCTTTGTCCAACATCATTTTCCAAATAAAAATGAAATTATTTTGACCGTAAATGATACTAATGTCCAAGCTCAAAACCTGTACATGAAATGTGGTTTCGAGGATAGAGGACTTCGTGTAGATGGCCCTAAGGGTGAATTACTCGTGTTCCATATGGAGCTGAAAAATAACTAATTTATCGCAATTAACACCGAACATGGTAACAATAAAGGAGAACACACACAGATGACGCACAGCACAGATTGGAAAAATGGCGCCCACGGGCATAAATTCATAGCTTCTTTTAGCGGGGGCAAGGATAGTGTTCTCGCTCTATATAAAGCCATGCAAGTCGGAGAAGCGGTTGGCCTTATCGTAATGTTGGAGGAGGAAGGGAAACGTTCCCGCTCCCACGGTATGCCCCCAGAGCTCATTCGCGCCCAAGCTGATTCTATCGGTTTACCTGTATTTACAGCGGCTGCGAGTTGGGCAGATTATGAAGCCGTCTTTATGGGCCTTTTAGCAAAAGGTAAAAATGAGGGGGCCGAAGTGTTAGTGACTGGCGATCTCGACATGCCTGAGCACGGCTGCTGGCACGATAAGGTTACGCAAAATGCTGGCTTGTCGCTTGGCATGCCGCTATGGGAAATGGATCATCGCGAAGCTGTCGAGCAGTTTATTAATCTCGGCTTTAAGACGCTCATTGTCACGGTTAACTTGTCCTTAGGCATGCGAGAAGACGATTTAGGTCGAACGTTAACCCATGAATTTGTACAAGAGCTTGAAGCGCGTGGGATCGATCCTTGCGGAGAAGGTGGAGAGTTCCACACCACAGTAATTGATGGACCTATTTTTAAACATGCGATTCCGGTTCGAAAATGTGAGATTTTGAGAACGGGAGAGTACGCATTTTTACCATTGGAACTGGATATGGTAGATGGTGGAGTTGGGAGCTAATCAATAAGCTCATCCATTAAACTGCGGCACTGGACAACACTTATTATTGGCAATCAGATGAAGGGAATTGGACTTTTCCAGTTCCCTATTCATTTTTCGCTGTCCCCTTTGTATACCTAAGCCTCACCCAAATGCCTCTTCAAACGCTCGGATGCACGCCCCTTCTCGGGAATGATCCAGAACAGCAAATACGATTTCATCAAACAGCTTGCCGTACCCTTCAATCTCCAACAGCTCTTTCCACCACGTAGATACCTCAACAGGGTTATTGCGGAATACACCGCAGCCATACGCCCCCAAAATCAAATGCTTATCCCCTCTGTCCTCAAAAATAGTCAAAGCAAGACGCATACGCTCTTTCATCACCCGCTTTGCCACCTTGCTATCTTCGCCTTTTAACAGCACTTGGCCGTAGTTAACAGCAGGCAAAGTCAATACAGAAGCGGTCACTGGCTGTTCCAGCAATTGAAACCGCTCATCTCGGAAAAAGACGACGTCGGGCGAATAGATCGCATATTCGGTATACATCATCGACTTGCAGGCGCGATTAGCCGAGTAGTATGCTTCGTTGCGCAGCTGCGTGCCGTACAAGCCGCTGGAAGCCGCGAGGCTTTCCTCCTGCGCCATAGCGCCATTTAAAAATCCGCCGCCCGGATTTTTTGCGCTGGCAAAGTTGAGCACGCCCACGCCGCTAACACCCACTCCAGCCGCAAAGTCTAAAATAGCCTTAACGGTAGCTATATTCGCGACGCTTTGCTTCGCATATAGCCCGTCCTTCGGCAGCTCGCAGCCTCGCACCAGCTCTCCCCCCTGCTCGGGCGTGATCAGAATACTATTATCCTCTGAATAGCGCTGCACATCAGCGATGTCGATTTTTTGTCCGTTAATTTCATAGTATCCCTGCTCTATATAACGAAGCGTATCTTGTGCAATTTCTTTGCGATTTAATCTCAAGGTGTTCCCCTCTTTCTATCTCTTTTCAAGCAACTCGCCGCTCGCCAACTCTTTTCGTAACAGCTCATTGTGTAATCGCTCATATCGTAATTATTCGCTCCGCAACATATCATATCGTAATTATTTTTTCCGCAATCACTCGTCCCGTAACAGCTCATCCCGAACCTCTGTCAGTACAAACCCGAGCAAATTGTGTCCGCGCCATTTCATTGGATTATGTACAGCTGGGTTGTCCTTCGCCATGCCAATCCCCCAAATCCGATCGTACGGACTCGCTTCAACCAAAATCCTATTTTTCGTCGCTTTCATAAAATGCCACAACTCTATGTTCTGCGAAAATTTTGCAAAATTGCCGCGCTTCACGATGCCGTAACAACTGCTCTCCCAGACACCGTTGTCGAAGTTTTTTACAGCACGCCCATACGCTTTCATCTCTTTCGGATGCTTCGCTTGCATAATCTTCGCGAGCATGTCAGCATCACCGAACAGCCGCGCCTTTTCCGCCATCATATACTGCTCCGTGCAACTGTATACTGCGCCATCCACAGTGAAAAAGCTCTTCCACCACTGGCTCAAACAGCTTTGATTAACGCTACCATCAGCCGGAGACGTATGTCCCCAGAAAAATAAAAACTTTAATTTCGTCCCTGCTTGATAAGCTTTCTGCAACTCTTCTAAGTTGTAAATCATCGCGTATCACCCCCCCTCACGATTTCGCCGATACAGCCGCGATGGGCGGTGTCCAGCATTCTCGGTGTAATAGTCCGTCTCCTCCACCAGATATGCCACTTTGCGGCGGAATGCGGCTTTCAGTAGCTCCTTGTCCAAAATAACCTCGTATACGTGCTGTAACTCTGTCAGGGTAAACAGCTTGGGCATCAGGTGCAGCGCGATGTCGGTATCTTCCACCTTCCCGCGCAGGCGCTCTATAGCACAGCTCAACATTTTGGCATGGTCGAAGGCTAGTCCTTCATTGGCAACAATCATATATTCCTCGGCAGATGATGCGTCTGTCCTTATCATTTTGCTTTCGACGATAGCAGTTAACGTTTCATGCTCACCGATAAGCTTCAATTCGTACTGTTTCGTTCTAACGTATCCGTCCTCTAGCAGCTCTTTTTGCTCCATCATAAGACGGTAGTTCACGTTAAACCATGCAGCCTCAGCCGCATCATCCCCCGCCTTCACCTGCACCCTAGTGCTATCGATTAAGGCCATATACGAACAGCTCATCACCCAAGTACGCGGATCACGCCCAGGCTCGCTGAACGTGTAAAGCTGCTCTAGGTAGACGTTGTCCACATTCGTCTCCTCTTTGAGTTCCCGCTTCGCTGCCTGCTCTGTCGTCTCCGTCGGGCGTACGAAACCACCTGGCAAGGCCCATTTCCCCAAGAAAGGATGACCCTTGCGTTTAATAAGCAAGACTCGTAGTTGCTTCTTCGGCAACTTGCGATAGTTGCTTTCTTCCGTATCGGTAACCGTAAAAATGACCATATCGGTCGCAACTGACGGACGCTCGAAATCTCCAGCACGGTATTGCTGTAAAAATTCCTGCTCTGTAAGCCCATTCTCGTCGCGTAAGTCTTGTATTTCTTGTATTTCTTGTATTTCTTGTACGTTCCGCAAATCTTGTACGTCTTGCAACTCTCGTAAATCTCCTGATTCTCGTAATTCCATTCCGCATCACCTGTTCGTAACAATTTGTTAATATCATTTTGTTAATAACAAATTAATCCATGAGTGATTATTTGTCAAGAATATTTTTCTAAAAAGTCCCTACTTCACGCTCGGCTCATGGGCTCGTGATTGGTTTCTGAACGTAGTAAATAGCCTTAGTCCAGTTCATACCGAGCTAAGGCTATTTTTACGTATCTGAATATTTTATTGTGCCGTTAACTTGACCGATATGTCCAAGCATGGAGGCCATATTCACGACGACACCGCCATTGAGCTACCATTTGCTCCGTCATTTCCAAACATTTCATTAATCGTTTTCAGCAGGAAATCGGACTGGGTTATTTGTAATGGGCATTAGGCGCAAATAACCCCCAATCGGCGAATTGGAGGCTATGGCTGATTAGGCATTCATTTTTTGTTTGTGGCCGCCCTTTTTTCCTGCAATAAAAAAGAACGTCACCAGACCTTGAACAGCCAAAATCGCGATCAGACTATAAAGTAGAAATTCGATGTCGGGCATAAAATGGCCCACCGCTCCCCATGGGACATCCAGTATAGTTGTGAGTAATGGAATCAGTCCCACCGCTACGATGACGGAGAGGGCTCCCGTGCACATCCAGACCTTTTTGCTAATTGATGCCTTGCGCTTTAAACGAATCAAACTCCACACACAAACCATCGTAATCAATAGTACGACCCCAAGCGTAATCCATTGCGCATTCACGTTCATCTCAGCCAGCTCTGGATTCTGCCCGTTCATAATGGACCGGATTCCCTCCATCATACTTAAATACGCAAGCGCTTCTAGCTCATGGTATTTATTCGTCACGAGAACGGCACCTAGCTCCTTCTCTGGAATAAAAAAGACCTCTGATTTGTATTCAGGTGTTGCCCCCGTATGATAAGGATATTTCTCGCCTGATCGAGGAAAATGCCAACCGAAGCCGTAGCGTCTGCCATCTGCCGGAGGCATTTGTAATTGCTTATGGCCTTGTTCCGTTAGTAATGGTCCGCCCTTTAGCATGAAAGTAATAAACTTAGCCAGATCACTGGCGCTTGAAGACATGTAACCGTAAGGCGCTCCCGCATGGTCATACCCGCCATCGCCTGCAATCGGTCGGCCGAACCATGACTCGTAGCCAGGAACGTATCCTTTGGCGACTGCACTGACATAATCGGCTGAAGTGTTGTTCATACCTAGTGGTGAGAAGATTTGCGTACTCATAAATTGTGAAAATGATTGCTTGGATACCTGCTCAATCAAGGCTCCCAATAACAAATAATTCGCTGAATTATATTCGTATACTTCACCTGGCACGTATCGAAGCTTCACTCCACTCAATTGTGCTACGGCTTTCGTAATCGCATTTTTTTGATCGCGACCTGCCTGATCTGTCACTTGCAGCCCGTCATAGGCGCTAATCCCGCTTGTTTGCTCTAAAAGATGCCGCACCGTTATCGGCTTGGTGCTGTCTGTTTGATACGTAAACGAAGGGAGGTACGAATCTATCGGTTCGTCCAGCTTTATTTTGCCGTCTTCGGCCAACATCATGACAGCAAGCGCGGTTAAAGGCTTACTTACTGAACCTATTAAGAAAGTCGTGTCAGTCGTTACGGGAGACCCGTCGCTCATTTTCCCCCAGCTATCTTGAAAAATAGTTTGACCTTTATGTACAACGACGAGCGAAGCGCCTGGAATTTGATAGTCTTCCAGCGCCTTTTTCATAAATGTGTTGATTTGTTGAGTCTTATCGTGACCCTCAGCCGCAGCAGCAAAGGAAGGAGCAACGAGTAAGAAGATGAATAAGACGAGAGTTATTTTTTTCATGTGAATTCACCTTCCTTAGTAGTCAAATATTCTAGTTGCTAGGCTTAGATTGATTCAAATAAAGCTCGACCAGCTCTGTCAATACAGCGTACGACTTGTCAAAATCGAGCTTATCGTCAACTATTTTTTGCAGTGCCAGCCCATCGAAACAAGCCAAAAGGATGCTAGCAAGCGCATCAGCATGTTGGGATCTGGATTCTCCTACTAAGCGCTGCAATGGTGTGGAGAGACTGTCTCTCCCATTTTGCAAAATCGAAGCGACCTCCTGTTCAAGCTGCCCGCTCTCACTCTTGATCCCTAATGAAAAAATCTCATACCGCCAACGATACCAGTCAGGGTTCTGCTCTGCTCTGGATTTAATTTCACCAAACACGTCTCCAACATGTATGGATTTCAAAGAAACTGGCTGTTCTTCATGTTGATGTTGATACTGGTTTTGATATTGCTTTTGATATTGCTTTT
This sequence comes from Paenibacillus sp. 481, assembly GCF_021223605.1. Classification (NCBI taxonomy): domain Bacteria; kingdom Bacillati; phylum Bacillota; class Bacilli; order Caryophanales; family Paenibacillaceae; genus Paenibacillus; species Paenibacillus sp. 481. Next base: position 3,185,873 of record NZ_CP075175.1, on the reverse strand, counting down.
GAACGTCCTCCTGTACGGAAAGCAGCAGCTCTTCTTTATTTTTAAAATAATAATGAACGAGCCCCGATGTCATATCTGCTTCTTTGGCAATATCTTTTATCGAGGCGTTTAGGTAGCCCTTTTTGACAAATACGTTGTAGGCCGCATCTATTAAACGTTTTCGCTTATCGTCTTTTTCTTTCTTGCCTGTTTTATGTTGTGTACTCATATGTTCCCGCCTTCATTGGTTGGTCGACCAACCAATTATAATTCCGCACTGAATTGAAGTCAAATTTTGGAGCCATTATAAAAGTTAAAGCAGAGCGACGTTTTCATTTTTCAAAATAAATGCTGTATCTATTCAAAGTTGACAAGTAGTTGTCAACAACGCCCTACTATACTACAACTAAGAACGATAACTACAAGACGAAATAAGAGAAGAATGAACGATGACGATTCTAGTAACAGGTGCGACAGGTAAAGTAGGACGACATATCGTGAGCCAATTGCAGCAAGCGAACCACCATGTACGGGCTCTGACGCGCAACTCCGAACAAGCGAATTTTCCTGCGGGAGTGGAGGTTGTGTCAGGCGACTTAGCCTCACCTGCGGCGATAGCTGAGGCATTTCAGGGCGTTACCGGATTGCATTTAATTACGTTTAATGGTGACGCGTATACACCGCTCAACTCTGCGTCTGAGATCATCGAATTAGCTAAGAAAGCTGGTGTACAGCGAATTACTGTGCTGTGTGGGCCAGAGGAAAGCGTGGTAGAACAAGCGGTAAAAGCAAGCGGAATTGACTGGACGATGTTACATCCCGTCGAATTTATGGGCAACGCCATTTGGGACTGGGGATATTCCATTCGGGAAGCAGGCATCGTGAAGGAGCCATTCCCGCATGCATTAAGCGCTAAGGTGCATGAAGCGGATATTGCAGCGGTAGCTGTAACGGCACTGCTTAACGAAGGACATGCAGGTAAGTCCTATGTGTTGACCGGCCCTGAGGCGCTCACCCGCGTGGAATCATTTCGCATCCTGAGTGAAGCGCTTGGCCGTGACATTCCGTTTATCGAGCTGACGGAAGATGAGGCGCGCGATCAGTGGCGTGCGGAAGGCTACGGCGAAGAGGATATTGCTTTCTTTATCGAGATGGGAGCAAATACGCCGGAAATCGGATTTACCGTGTTGCCGACTATCGAAGAGGTGACAGGACGACCTGCTCGTACGTTTGCCCAGTGGGCCGCGGAGCATGTGCAAGCGTTCAATTAACTAACTGACCGACTGACTAACTAACTAACTAACTAACGAGACCATCGCTTCACAAAGTAAAGGTAGTCTGTTAACGAAATCGTCTACTAATGAAATAATCAATTTACGAGGAGCTGTTCAGTTATGGTTAACGATAACACTAACTCTACTAGCATTACTGCTGATGGTAACACGGAAATCCACCCTTTTCGTATCGACATCCCGCAAGCCGATATTGAGGATTTGCAATATCGGTTGGCCCGCACTCGCTGGTCAAGCGAGCTCCTTGGCTTAGGTTGGTGCCGCGGCGTTCCGGTCGATTATTTGAAAGAATTGGCCGAATACTGGCGCAGCGAGTATAACTGGCGCGAGCATGAGGCCAAGCTGAACGCATACCCACAGTTCACGACGACGATCGACGGGCAGACGATTCACTTCCTGCATGTGAAGTCGCCGGAGTCCAACGCTACGCCGCTTATGCTCATCCACGGCTGGCCCGGCTCGTTTGTGGAATTTATGGACGTTATCGGGCCACTTACGAATCCTCGCGCACACGGCGGAGACCCTGCCGACGCGTTCCACGTGGTCATTCCATCGGTGCCCGGCTTCGGTTTTTCATTGCCGCTAAGTGAACCGGGTTGGAGCACAGGTCGCATCGCACGAGCGTTCACCCACTTGATGTCACGTCTTGGCTATGACCGATATGGGGTTCAAGGAGGCGACACTGGCGCATTTGTCGCTCCAGAAATGGGCCACCACGATCCGGAACATATCATCGGTGTTCACGTTAATGCCTTGCTCGCGTTCCCAAACGGGACGGAAGGCGAAATGGAAAGCTTGTCCGAGGTCGATCGGAGTCGCTTTGCCATGATGGAAGGATTCAACGATGGCTATTTGCAAATCCAATCGCAACGTCCGCAGACGCTGGCCTACGGCTTGCACGATTCTCCAGTTGGGCAGCTCGCTTGGATCGTCGAAAAGTTTAAAGAACTGACCGAACCGGATGACGGTTTGCCGGAAGACTCGATTGACCGTGATCGGATGCTGACGAACATCAGTCTGTACTGGTTTAACGGCATCGCTGGTTCATCTGCTCAGATCTACTATGAATCGAGGCATGACGAAGCTGCTTGGATACCGAAAGATCGCGGGATGGTACCTACTGGGGTACTCTTCTCTCTCGCCAAGGATGTCACGATTCGCCACTTTGCCGAACGGGATCACAACATTGTGCATTGGTCTGAGTATGATCTAGGCGGCCATTTTTTCGCAATGGAGCAGCCTGAACTTCTCACGCAGGATGTCCGTGCGTTCTTCCGCAAGCTTCGGAAATAAAGTGAGCATCGGACATTTAAAATATGAAGGTGTTGTGTTATAAAGCGTCTTTAATCATTCAGTAAAGAAAAAAGAGTCACATACGTGGCTCTTTTGTGCAAATTGTTGCAAGTGTTCTATTATACATTTCGTGGAGGTGATCATCATGAAACTCGAACGTCTAATGGCCATTACCATTTTGCTATTGAACCGCAAACGAGTCCAAGCCCAAGAGCTTGCTGAGAAGCTGGAAGTTTCCTTACGTACCATTTATCGCGATTTAGACACATTAAGCATGTCCGGCATACCGATCGTCTCCTATACGGGGAACGATGGCGGCTTTGAGATCATGGAGAACTTCAGATTGGATCGCCAAATGCTTTCCTTTGATGAGCTTCATGCCCTATTTACCGCAGTGCGCGGGCTGCAAACGACGCAAGCCATGAAGCAGCGCGATCTGGCTAACCTACTAGAAAAGGTAGGGGCATTAGTCACACGTGCAGAGCATGATCATATGGCCGATACCGATCGTGTTGTCATTGATTTAACGCCTTGGAAAAGTGGTGCCGCAGCACGGGTCTTGTATGAATCGCTGCATGACGCTGTGCAAGATAAGAAGCAGATCCGGTTTACGTATACCGACAGCAAGGGAACGGAAACGAATCGTGTTATTGAACCGCATATGTTGGTGCTTAAAGGGTACACTTGGTATTTGCATGGCTATTGTTTGAATCGCGAGGATTACCGCTTATTTCGACTGTCACGAATGCGGGATTTAATTATTTTACCCCATTCCTTCAATCGCCCTTCTATGACACTGGATGAGGTAAATGAGCGATGGATGGAAGCTTGGGAACAGCAAACGGTCGATCTCATCCTCCACTTTAAGGGAGCGGCCATTGTTCCGGCGATGGATCAGTTTGACGCAGCGGATACGGAGCGGCAGCCAGACGGTTCGCTCATTGTGCGAACTCAATATGCTTATAAGGACGATGCGTCTTTAATCGGATTTTTGCTCAGCTTTAGTTCGGATCTGTATATTATGGAACCGAAACATATCGCAGCAGCCGTCCGCGCAAGCGCGTTCGACGTGCTCTCACTCTATGATAACAGGGAAGGATAGTCCGTGATATTCGAGTCGAGGTATGTGGTATGAGGCATGGGCTATCCCTTCCCTTTACAGATGGTCTATCTTTCATGTAATTGCAAGACTTCTACCATGTAAGCTACCAATGGTTCTAACGGATTCCCAATCCGAACATTGGTTTCTTCATACATACGGCTTGCCGCTTCAACCATGGATAACTGAGCTACAGAAATGGCGGGAACCTGTTGCAGCTCTGACGTTAATTTTATGAGGTTTCCCATGTATTCGGACAACACTTGCCTATACTTTTCTTTCATCCCTTGCATGATCAGCTCAAAAGCGCCTTCAATAACCTGAACTTCGATGGATGGAATCTTTCCAAAATGAGCGGCGTAGCTATAAAGCCGTTTCATGGTCCCCTCAACAGTAGCTGGATTCGTAAAAATAAGTAGCTGAGGCTGCTCTTGTCGGCAGACGTGTCTGAAAAATGGTTCATCTATTTTGATAATGGGGACTGTTGTTGTTAGTTGGTCTTCTTGGAGCAAAGCAATATAATTGGTGCAAGTAATTAGGATCGCATCCATCTTACTCTGAGCCATCCATTCCACCTGTTCATGAACTTTGGCCTGAGCTTGTTCCAGACTAAAATGATCATCTGACGATACTCTGGACACTAAGACAGGGTCGACAAAATGTAGCAGCTCAACTTCGTATGCCGCAAGTGCTTGCTCGATGTACTCGATATTCGAGTAATGGGCATGTAAGCAACCAATTCGTGTTCGCACAATAACTTCTCCCCCCACTTTCCATTTTCCCAACCATTATCACGCCACTAGTAAGGAACGCTTTTAATGAAGAGTATATCATTGCCGAACAAACAGAAAGATCTTTTTATATCCAAGCAGAAGAGAACCGGAACGCGATCGCGCGATTCAGTAATATGTTTTTCGACTTAATACATAGGGAAATGAATATTTCAACTATTAAAAATGGATCGATATAATCGAATTGTTACTTATTACAGGCCTAATACGATTGTGAAAATTCCAGAAAAGATTACATGTTAGAGTGGGAGGATGTTCAGATGAACCATCGACGACTAGGTGCCAGCGGCTTATATGTAAGCGAAATCGCGTTTGGAAATTGGATTACCCATGGCGCTCAAGTGGATAACGATACGGCTCATGCTTGTGTTCGTGCTGCGCTGGATGCCGGAATTACTACATTTGATACGGCGGATGTGTATTCGGATACGAAGGCCGAGGCCGTGCTCAGTCAAGCGTTACGAGGAGTACGCCGGGAAAGCATCGAGCTGTGCACGAAAGTTTACCATCCGACAGGAGCCGGACCTAACGATCGAGGGCTTTCACGCAAGCATATTATGGAGGCTTGTCATGCTTCACTTCATAGATTGCAGACAGACTACATCGATGTCTATTATGCCCACCGTTTTGATCCAAGCGTGCCGCTTGAAGAAACGTTTTTGGCCTTTTCAGATCTAGTTCGCCAAGGAAAAGTGTTATATGTAGGGGTGAGCGAGTGGACGGCGGAACAAATAACGAAGGGTGCGGCATTAGCACGGGAAATGAAAGTTCCACTCATATCCAGCCAACCGCAATATTCGATGTTATGGCGCGTTATCGATGCAGAAGTCGTTCCCACTTGCGAGCGGGAAGGAATCGGGCAAGTGGTCTGGTCACCGCTGGCGCAAGGCATTTTATCCGGTAAATATGCACCGGACCAACCGATACCGCAAGGGTCCCGCGCTTCGACTGCGGCGGGAGCGCCATTTTTTGATCGATTGGTAGGCCAGTGGATGCGTAAGGAGGTCCTATTTGCTGTTGCTCAGCTTTCTGCTGTTGCACAGGAAATCGGGTTAACGCTGCCACAGCTTGCTATCGCATGGGTGCTGCAACATCCACACGTATCGTCTGCTATTATTGGTGCATCTAAACCAGAGCAAGTACATGAAAACGTCAAGGCCGCAGGAGTTCGTCTTGATCCTGAAGTCATGAACCAAATCGATCAGCTGTTAGATGGTCTAATTGAACGTGATCCAGCTAAAACGGGGTGACTCTCTATTTGATTCGCCCCTCTGATTATTCACAAACGATTGGCGCACGATCAATTGCTGCTGAGCTGAGAGCAGATATCTTCCATGGTCTCTAGAAAAGCTGATAATGCAGCGTTCTCTTTGTCGGTTCTCCACGCAGTATATAAAGGAACCAACGGTGTACTTTCTGCAAATGATCGAAACACCACGCCGCTGCGCTGAAACACAGCAACAGAAGAAGGCACGATGGAAATACCCAAATTGGCAGCTACCAGATTTACAATCGTGTACATTTGAATAGCTTCCTGCACAACATTCGGATAAACGCCATGGCGTACGCAAAAGCCTGTGATGAGATTATGCAAAGGAATCCCGTGGTGTCGTGGAAATAAGATAAACGGTTCCGTTGCTAACGATCTGACGGATAAGCTCGGCTCTCCTGCTAACGGATGCTGCTCAGGCAACACAGCAACAAGTGATTCATTGGTGAAATTACGATATTGGATATACTTGGCCGGCTCGGTGGAACGGAGAAAGCCAACATGAATCGTTTCATCGAGCAGGGCCTGCGTTTGCTGGGCAGAGGTCATCTCGCGTAACGTAAGCTGTATTTGCGGAAAACGCTCCCGAAAAGCTTTAAAAATGTCAACCATCGAATCTCCCACCGCAGAATCAACAAATCCAACCACTAAATGCCCCGTAATTCCTTTGCTGGCCAACTGAGTCATTTTAATGGATCTTTCCAATTGAGCTAAAATCATTTTAGCCTCTTCTAAAAAGACAGCTCCCGCAGGTGTCAGACGAACATGTCTCTTGTTGCGTTCCAATAATTTGACGCCAAGTTCCTCTTCCAAGACTTGAATCTGTTGGCTCAGAGGGGGCTGGGTCATATTTAATTTTTGTGCAGCCCGGTTGAAATGAAGTTCTTCTGCTACGGCAATAAAGTAATGTAATTTACGTAAATCCATCCTTCTTCCTCCTTCGCCCATATGATTCTTTCACTGCAATAAGTATACCTCTCTCCAATCGTTCGTGTACGCAGCAAACATTAAAATCAAATTCAGCGTATAATAGACAAGTATACGGAAGATGAACGGTGGAACTCTGTATGTATAGAATATAGCGTAGAAGAGGTTAATCATGAGCGAGAAGCAATTTACAGATTATCAATTAAGTGAAGAAATCGTGAGAGCGTTGAGTAGCTTGGGCTATGAGACCCCCACAGAAGTGCAAACGAAAGTTATCCCTGTCGCGCTTGAGAAAAAGGATCTTGTTGTCAAATCACAAACAGGCAGCGGCAAAACAGCCGCTTACGGTATCCCGCTCTGTGAGCTCGTCGATTGGAACGAGAATAAGCCACAGGCGCTAATCCTGACGCCAACCCGTGAGCTTGCGTTACAGGTCAACGACGACATTACGAATATTGGGCGTTTTAAGCGGATTAAGGCGACGGCTCTTTATGGGAGACATCCTTTTCATGAGCAAAAGGCCGAGTTAAAGCAACGCACGCATATGGCTGTCGGCACGCCAGGCCGCGTACTCGACCATATTCAACGCGGTACGCTATCGCTAGAGCGGATTGCTTATCTCGTTATTGATGAAGCAGATGAGATGCTAAATATGGGCTTTATTGAACAGGTTCAATCGATTATTCAAGCGCTGCCTCGTGAGCGGGTTACGATGTTATTTTCCGCTACTTTCCCTGAGGATGTAGCTAGGCTGTCACGCAAGTATATGGATCGTCCGGTTGAAATTGAGATCCAAGCGAGTGGTGTCACAACGGCTACGATTGAACACGCGCTTATTCAAGTAATGGACGCGGACAAGCTGTCTGTGCTACAAAATGTACTCATTGTTGAAAGTCCGGACAGCTGTATTATTTTTTGCCGTACGCAAGAGCATGTAGATCGCCTATTCAGAGAAATGTCTGATCTCGATTATCCTTGTGATCGTATTCATGGCGGTATGGAACAGGATGAGCGATTCGAGGTCATGAACGCGTTCCGAAAAGGGCAATTCCGTTACTTGATTGCGACAGATGTAGCCGCTAGGGGTATTGATATTACGAACATTACCCATGTCATTAACTACGATATTCCGCTTGAGAAGGAAAGCTATGTGCATCGCGTGGGACGTACTGGACGCGCAGGTAAGACGGGTAAAGCGATTACGTTCGTTACACCTAAGGATAACAATCGCTTGTCCGATATTGAATCGTATATTGGATTCGAAATTCCGCGCGTAAAAGCGCCTTCTGATGAGGCTGTTGATCGCCGCAGAGAGCATTTTGAGCAGAGTCTTAAAGTTAGACAAGAGCCGAAAGAGGATAAGCGCGAGCAATTAAATAAGCAGATCTTGAAGCTTAACTTTAATGGCGGCAAGAAGAAGAAATTTAGAGCCGTAGACTTTGTAGGTACCATCGCTAAGCTGGACGGGGTAACCGCAGACGATATTGGGATTATTACGATATATGATCATGTGACAGATGTCGAGATTTTGAACGGCAAAGGGCCGCTTGTACTCGAATTGATGCAAGATACGACGGTAAAAGGCAAACTGTTAAAGGTGCGTAGAGGGAAAAAGTAACCGTTATACGAAACGGCGATCGCTATTCGGAGTCCAGTCCGAGAGCGGTCGCCGTTTCTGTTGTGGCGACGCTATAAATCACACGCCCCCTATATCTGAAGATGCTCCGTTATGCTCGATTTAACCGCTCTAGCTGCCCTTGACTTAGTTGGATTCCAGTAGCGCCAATATTTTCTCGCAGCTGTTCCATCCCACTTGCTGCAACTAACGGTATCGACGGTGACACATGTTGCATCATCCAAGCAAGCACAACCTGATTCAATGTCCCACCTGTCTCAGCAGCCACTTGCTTCAGCACTTTCATTCTCTCCTGCGTGCCCTCTCCTTCGAACTGTTTTGGCAGAGATACATGTTGTCGCGTGTATGCACCACTCATTAATGGTGAATAGGCAAGGAGTGTAATATCTTCTTCGCTTCTAAAGTAGTGCAGCATCTCCTCATCCACAACAACTTGCATACCGAAGTCCGCGTCTTTATGAGGGCGAAGATACGTGTGACGCTGTTGGATACAGGAGTACAATGACCAGTTATTCGCTTGGCTGATCCTTCTTGCCTCTTGAATTCGGGATAGCTCATAATTACTACATCCAATTTCCCTAACCTTACCTGCTTGAACGAGTCCATTCAAGGCCTCTAACGTCTCTTCTAGAGGGGTATCTTTATCGTCAAAATGAGCGTAATACAAATCAACATAATCCGTTCCGAGCCGCAGCAAGCTTTCATCTATCGCCTTTTCAATCGCTTTACGTCCCATACCTTCTTTATGTTCAATGCCACCGCCGATATAACTTGGATTCAGTCCTACCTTTGTGGCAACAACCATTTGACTTCGGTTACCCCGCTCTTTCATCCACTGGCCAAGGAGCGATTCACTTTCGCCACCTACACAACCTTCAATCCAGAAGGAATAACTATTGGCTGTATCCAAAAAGTTACCACCAGAAGCCTCAAATTCATCTAATAAGCGATAGGATGTCCCTTTATCTGTACGAGACCCGAAGTTCATACATCCTAGAGTTAATGCACTTACCTGTATACCTGTCTTGCCTAATGATAACTTCTGCATCCCCTATTCCCCCTCAGCACATTTGCTATTTCGGTAGTTTCCTGCGGAATATAATCCGATCCCTCTATCTTAGATGCATATATTTCCAAAATGTTGCATTTGCACTAGATCAAAATAAACGTTTCTCCGGATTAACTCAAAAGGGCTGCCCCCAAGTCATCAATAAAATGACTAAGGCGACAGCCCTTTCCTGTAACGGTAAAGCTTCTTTTTTCCTCAAGAGAGGTGATAATAACTTCTTATTTTCGGAAAATGAATCGTCACCCTTGTATAAGCGCCCTCTTCGGATTCAATAGACAGCTTATGCCCTAACTTCAACGCCATCTGCTTCGCTAAATATAGCCCCATTCCCGTCGATTTCGCATGCGTTCTTCCATTCGCCCCCGTAAACCCCCGCTCAAATACGCGCGGTAAATCCTCCGGCTTAATTCCGATTCCTGAGTCTTGAATGAGCAAACGCTTCTCTGTGCTATCCTCCTCCACCTTAAAGGAGATTTCACCCGCTTCATGCACATATTTCAACGCATTCGCTACCATTTGATCCATCATAAAAACAAGCCATTTACTATCACTTTGCACCAGTCGCTCTCCCTCATTCATCTGAAAGCGCACCCGCTTTGTAATAAACAGCTTCGCATACTTTTTTACACTTTTTTTCACGATTTGATCGAGCGCTACATCCGTAATGAAATAATCTTTAGAGAACGAATCAATTCGTGAATAGTAAAGGGCTTGCTCCACATAGCTGTCCATTTTATTAAGCTCATCTTCTAACTTATCGGCCAAAAAATCGACCGTCTTCCCTGCACGGTTCTCCAGCAGCAGGCCGCTTGCCGCAATCGGAAGCTTCACCTCATGAATCCATGACATAATAAAATCTTGATGATCCCGTTTCTCGTGCATGAACTTGCGCATCTGCTTATAATGCGTGTTCTGCATCTTTTTAATGACCTCGACAAATAAAGCTTGTTCCTCATTTTGCGGTTCGGGCAAAGCGACAAGGAAATCTTCCTTTTTGTTATGCATCATTTCCTTTAATTCGATATAAAAAGACCGACGATAATAATATCCACCGATGATGTACATACTTACGAGAAAGAGGCCGATCACATGCGTGTACAGGAGATTGGAAGCAGCAAGATTCCAATTCCCATTCGTCGTCAGCATGATTAAGGAAACGAATAGCATCAATACGAAGTACAAGATGAGAAAAAATCGCTTATCCTTTACATACGCTAAGAAACTCATACAATGATATACCCGTACCCTTTCTTCGTCGTAATGAAATCTTCCTTGCCTAGCTCAGCCAGCTTTTTACGGATACGTGTCATATTCACGGACAGTGCATTTTCATCGACGAATCTTTCATCCGCCCACAAGCTGCGCATAATGCTTACCCGACTTACGATCGTCCCTTTATGTTGCATAAGCAGCCGTAAAATAATAAATTCATTTTTCGTCAGTTCAATCTTGTGATGGTGATGCGACAATTCGTTCGTATTAAGATCGAGCACCACACCATCATGCTCGATTACATGCACTACGATGTCCGCAACGTAGGCATACGTTCGCCGCAGCAAGGCATTAATTTTGGCCATTAACACATCCGTATGGAACGGCTTATTAACATAATCATCCCCGCCCATATTCATCGACATCACCATATCCATCGGTGTATCTCGTGACGATAGAAAGATGATAGGCGCTTTGGAATGCTCTCTAATTTGGCTGCACCAATGAAATCCATCAAAGAAGGGCAAGTTAATATCCAATAATACGAGCTGTGGATTTTCTTTTAGAAACATTTCCAACACATGGTTAAAATCCTCCACCTTAACAACTTCAAACCCCCATTTTTCTAAAATCTCACCGACCATATCACGAATCGTAGCTTCATCTTCAACAATCATTATTTTCATCAATATTCTCCCGAAAAAAGCCCATATTAAAGTTAGATAAGACGTATAACTGCAACCAGTATACCCCGTACATACTCCACTTAGCCAAGACCGACATGCAGGGATGAGCTTTATGGACTCCCCATCAATGATGTAAGGTTGGCCCTTCAAACTGTAAGGGCATTGTAAGATTGCACGAGCTACAATGAACGTATAAAGCGAACATGAGCTTCTGAAGTGGAGGATAACATACATGAAACCAATCGTTGAAATCAAGCAAGTTGAAAAAGTATACGGGGCCAGAGGAAATACATTTACAGCCTTGCATGAGGTGGATTTTACGGTACAGGAAGGCGAGTTTGTCGGCATTATGGGGCCTTCGGGTGCGGGAAAATCTACGCTGCTTAATATTTTAGCAACTATCGATCAGCCGACGACGGGTGAAATATGGATCGACGGGACGAACATTTTAAATATGAATGAAGAACAGCTATCCCATTTCCGTCGTGACAAGCTCGGCTTTATTTTTCAGGACTATAATTTATTAGATACCTTAACGGTGAGAGATAATATTTTGCTGCCATTGGCCTTAGCCAACATGGATGCGCAGGAAATTGAGCAAAGAGTAGCTGACATTGCGGGGCGTGTTGGGATTAGCTCTCTATTGGATAAATACCCGTATCAAATTTCGGGTGGGCAAAAACAGCGCACGGCAGCTGCCCGTGCCATCGTGTCGAAACCGAGTTTAATTTTAGCGGATGAGCCGACTGGCGCCTTGGATTCAAAATCGGCTACCGACTTGCTAGAAAGCTTGCAGCAGTTGAGTCAGGAAGATAAGGCAACGATTTTGATGGTTACACACGATGCTTTTGCCGCTAGCTACTGCCAGCGCGTCCTCTTTATTAAAGATGGCAGCATGTTTACTGAATTGGTAAAAGGCAATGACTCGCGCAAGCTCTTTTTCAAAAAAATACTTGATGTATTATCCGTGCTCGGAGGTGGTACTAGTGACGTTATTTAGTTTGGCGCAAAAAAATATAAAGGGGAATATCAAAAACTACCTGCTCTATTTTATGTCCATGGTCATTAGTATCGTCATCTTCTATACGTTCAATTCTTTCATGTATATCCCAAAAATTACAGCTACGGTGCAGCATATGGATAGCTCGATGTCACAAACTTCTTACATTTTGATTGGCTTTTTAATTGTGTTTATTGGCTACTCGAATGCATTCTTTACCAAAAAGCGCAAAAAGGAAGTCGGCCTGTACTCCCTACTCGGGGTACGAAAAAAAGTAATTGCACGCATGCTCTTTTTTGAAAATATGATTATTGGCGCGATTACCTTACAATTCGGACTTGCGTTAGGCATTTTATTCTCCCGCTTGTTCTTGATGCTGCTGTTACAGCTGCTGGGCTTACCGATTGAGGTCGGTTTTAGTATCCCTATGGAAGCTATCTTGACAACGGCTATCGTATTTATTGGCATTATGCTGTTTACATCTGTGCAATCGTATTTGTTAATTTATCGCTTTAAGCTTATTGATTTATTCCAAGCCGAGAAAAAAGGGGAGCAAGTACCGAAGGCATCTCTTATTGCTGCTATCGTTGCAGTCGTGCTGCTTGGAGGCAGCTATTGGCTCATGTTCAACGCTATGGCTATGCTAGCTATGCCTATTGCGGTCGTTGGAACGTATGTATTGTTCCGTTCGTTGACGGTATATTTGCTGAAGCGCGCTCAACACAATAAGGCCCGTTACTACAACGGAATTAATATCATCGGGACGTCCAACTTGCTGTATCGGATTAAGGGGAACGCGCTAATGCTGACGGTCATTGCGCTACTTATTACTGCCGCGCTGCCTTACGTGCAAGCCGCTTTCTCGGAATACGCTGCTGTCGAGAAAGAAGCCCGCGCGTCCGCTCCGTTTAGTTATCTGCATCTGTCCAAGGGCGATGCGGTCGACAAGCAATTCGAGCGGCTCATTGCTGCGGATAGCGAACATCCGATCATCGACCAGCTCGATATTCCGGTCGTTCAAGTGAAAGGAAATAGTTCGGCTCCGTTTCAGGGCAATCAGAAGGAAGAGCTTGGGCTTCATTTGATCTCGGAAAATACGTTCGACATGATCAAGCAAGCTTTAAATTGGGAGCATCTTTCGATACCCGACTTAACTGGTGGACAAGCGGTAGCACTTAAACAATTTATTAATCAACCTGCCGAAACGTTTAGTGGTCACGAGGTAAACGTGAAAGTGCCACTCCCACAAGGGAATCAAATGACTAAGCTCGAGCTTGTGAAACTTGAAGAACAGTCGCTAAGACTAACATCTGGCCCAGAGCTGTTATACCTTGTCGTTGACGATTCAATGTTTAACCGTATCGCTGATCAGGTGAGCCCGATCACCTATAAGGCATATACAGTAGACGACGAACAAACGACGAAAGAAACGTCTGAACTCATCATGAAGCTCGCTGGTGATGATGCGCAGATGATGACATTTTATGATGAATACACCGAATTAAAAGCATTTACAGGGATGAAAATATTTGTCGTCAGCTCCTTAGCGCTAGTCCTGCTAGCAGCCACAGGAAGTGTCATTTACTTTAAGCAGCTAACCGAGGCGCATGCCGATCAACCTCGATATGCGATTTTACGCAAAATCGGCGTAAGCCGGAAAGATGTACGAAGAACGATACGTAAGCAAACGTTGTTTGTGTTTCTCCTCCCGCTAGTCGTTGGAATGCTGAATGCAGGGATGTTAGTCCTGTCGGTTGCTTTGCAATACAACATGGACCTTCGCGAGAGCATCACTTCGTTTACGTATGCTACCGCAGCGTATGGCGTTATTTATTTGATGTATTACGTGTTAACGATTCATTCATATAATCGGATTGTGAATAAATAACATGGAGACACAACAACAAAGAGATTATTTAATCGACAACTGTAAAGGTCTGTTAATGTTTCTAGTCGTGTTGGGGCACGGCCTAGAGTATTTGCGGAAAGAGTATGAACTGGCCGAAATGATGTATGTGTTCATTTATTTGTTTCATATGCCTGTGTTCGTGTTTATATCCGGCTACTTATCCAAAAATATTGAAAAAGGCCGTAATAACGCGGTAAAAAATCTGCTCGTACCGTTCCTCTTTTTTAATGTGATATGGAACTTCTTGCAGCTCGCATCAGGTTGGTTTACGGGTGTGGGCAAAGGGGTTGCTACGATACAACTTTTTTCTTTTTTCACTCCTGGTTGGGCATTGTGGTATCTCTTTTCCATGTTTTTGTGGCGATTGCTGCTGCCAGATATGTTGAAAATTAAAAATGTACTTGTTGTTAGTGTTGTAATTGGCCTTGTAGCCCGTATGTTTACAGAATTCGATGTGTTTATGTCCTTGTCGCGTACATTGGTATTTACCCCATTCTTTTTGGCAGGCTACTATACGAATAAGGGAACATTGCAGAAGCTAAGAGCATTTGGAAAAATACCGTCTATTGTGATGACTATCCTCGGTGTTGTGGTAGCGATTTGGTTTGTTACGCAATCCCGTATCCCCGTCGAATTTTTGTGGGCTGATCGTGTGTATGCCGAATTTGAAAGAAGTGATTTGCAAAGTATTGTTTTGGCTGCATTCGTTTACGGCATAAGCTTCGCGTTTGTGTATGTGTTTATCAATTTGATTCCGCAGACACAAACCTTACTAAGTAAGATTGGAAAAAATACGATGTCGGTGTATTTGCTTCACACCTACTTGATTAGTATCGTACTAGCGATATCACCGCTTGTGCCTAGCCATGCCATGCAGTTGGCTATTATTGTGGGAAGTTCTGTTGTCGTGACCTTGTTGCTCTCAAGAGATAAGGTCGCTGCTCGCTTTGGGCGGTTTTTAAACGGGCTGAATCGCAAAATTTTCGTTGAGAGCAAACATAATATGTGAAGAAAGGCCATCCCACTATGGGTGGCCTTTTTCGATATCTCTTTTGCGAACACATCGATCTTGTATTGACGTAGGTTTAGTATGCTCGCGATGATTGACAACCGTAACCGTAATTCTGTTCTCTCCATCTTTGTATTCGGTATGGAGATGTGCAAATTGACCAGACAGCTTAATCCACAATCACCGTTTTATGCGGGTCTTTTAAAAATTCAAACATCGTTCTGATCTGCGCAGGTGTATTCCGCTCCAAAGAAAGCGACGGCAAATCGTGCTCCGCAAAAAATTGGACCGCACTCGTTTCCGTGCCCACCGCTGCCTCCCCGCCAACAATTTCACATTCAATAAACAGCTTGTACACATGATACGGTTCCGGTGGATGCTGATGGTACTTCTTATCCAATACCGCAAGTAGCCGCTTTGCCTTTACCGTGAATCCCGCTTCCTCACTCACTTCTTTAACAGCAACCTCGGTCGGTGAACACCCAATATCCGCCCATCCTCCTGGCAGCGCCCATGCACCGTCCACCTTTTCCCTTACTAATAAGATCTGATTCCCTTTAAACACGACAGCCCGAACGTCCACCTTAGGCGTAGCATATCCCGTTTCATTGGCAAAGCTCATTCGCACTTGATCCTTACTGGCGAACGTGTAGTTTGCCAAAATATCGACGCTCATCTCTCTTAACATTTCATAACGTTCTAGATCATACACGTCCTTGCAATACGTTAAGCCCGTTTGCGCAATCGCTTGAATTTGCTTCGCCCACTCCAACCACTTCTCTTCCGGTCTTGTTGCCCTAGCAGTGTACTCCATTAACCAACAATCCCGTAGTTCACCTTCGTGCAGTTCATTTGCAGGCAATAATTTCACCTTCTTATATCCGCACTTCTCGTAGCACGCAATAGCTCGCTCGTTCCTTGCCTGAGGGTCCATTACAATTTGGTCTGCCCCACATTCGTGAACCAAATAATTCGCTGTGGCCCGAACTAATTGTTGCCCGATCCCCTTATTCCAATAATCTACTTCCCCAATAAATTGGTCCGTACCAAAAATACGGCCCAATTTCGCACCTGCACCGGAGCCTACCTCTGGCTCGGCATATCCGTAGCTTACTCGTTCCTCTTCGCCCAACGGATAGAACTGTAAATAGCCAATCGGCTGCTCATCATATTCAACAATGCATTTTACTTCCCCATCATATTCATCATCATAAAAATGTTCCCGCACCAGCTTCAAATCATGTGGGCGATCACGACCTTCATAATATTCCAACACTACCGGATTGGAGAGCCACTTTACGAGCAATTCAGCATCTTGATCAACGAGACGGCGAACGCTAAGTTTGCCATGTTCGAACAGCATGTATAATCTCCCCCTCTAAATAACTTCTTAAGTACTATCATATTTTACCAACATCTCACTTTCAACTTCACTTCGGACTCCCCTTCTCTTGTACAGCGAATCTAAAAAAGAAAACAGCCCCGTCTAGCAGACACGGGCTGTTTTCTTTACGTGCTATATCCAATTCATTTATTTAGAATCTATTATTGAAAGGTGTTACAAATACTTGCGTATAGTAGTCGAGAACGACACCTACACCTAGCGTTGCAAAATCTTTATTAAGCATATTTTTACGATGGCCAAGGCTGTTCATCCAACCTTCGTGAGCAACAATCGCACTATTCATTCCTGTCGCCAAATTTTCTCCCGCTAGGCGATAGTTAACACTCGCATCCTTCAAACGTCCGCCAACACTTTTCCCTGTTGTCGGAGACATATGTGCGAAGAAGTTGTTGTCCTTCATATCTTTACTGTGTCCTCTACCTACAACAGCTGCTTCCTCATTCCAAGTGAACAGGGGCAGCCCGTTGCGAACACGAATCACGTTAGCCAAATCAAACACTTGCTTCTCGAACGCTTCAGCGACCGCCTTATTTTCCGCTTCGCTCAAAGTCGGCGCGGTAAAATCGGGCTTCGCTCCCCGATAGCTATAGGAGAAGGCGTAGTTTTGGCCTTGCAGCATTTTAAATGGCTCCATGATCCGAATACCCGTCACCTTATAGTTGTCGTGTTTGTCCAAATAAAAGATATACGCCACATTATCTTTTACCATGAGCGTGTTTTCCCTTTGATTCTGAACAACAATGTTTGACCCTTTATAGGCAAATTTAACTTCGTTTGTGATGCTGAATGTTTCTCTAAGAATCTCCTCGCCAGAACCAATACCAATCTTGCCTACTTGGGCTTGGGAGCCATTCGAGTAAACGTCAACAACTTTGCCGTCTTGAATCCCAATTTGAACGTAAGTTGAAGGATTGCTGTTGTAGATCCACCATGTGTATCCCAGACCGGATGGCTCCATGCGGGCAGGGCTGCCAAGCTGCTTTACGACATCTTCTTCCATCGCACCGATAGAGAGATTGAACAGTGTACTTTTCGTTTCCACACCAGTATCGGAACCCGTATTCAAATCCACGCCGGAACCTGTGCTATTGCCATTGCTATTGCCATTGCTATTGCCAGACCCGGAACTAGCACCATTACCAATACCAGAATTTGCTTCAGGGGTAGTTCCTGTTCCGGAACCAGTCCCAACGCCAGTATCTGTTCCAGGCACAGTACTTGGCTCTTCAACGTTTCCGAAATTGGACGGTGTTACGAACAGCTTCGTATAATAATTCGCAAAAGCGCCTACACCTAGCGTTGTGAACTCTTTTTCCAAGATCGTATTACGGTTGGAAGAGTTGCCAATCATATTCTCGTAAGTATCGATGGCGCTGCCTGTACCGCCTGAAATAAATTCTGCGGCGCGGTCAAAAGCAATATTTGCGTCATTCAAGCGTGCGGACGAATCTTTACCAGTCGTAGGCGACATGCTGCCGAAAAAGTTGTTTTCTTTCATATCCTTGCTATGAGACCGCGCTACTTGAGCTGCCGATTCATTCCAAGTTAACGGTGGCAGGCCGTTGCGAGAACGAGCCACGTTTAACAGGTCGAATACTTGTTTTTCGTTTGCCTCAGCAACTGCTACTTGTTGTTCAGCGTTAAGCGATGGAGCAGAGAAGTTAGGAGCTTTTGACCCGTAGTAAGAAATGCGCGACGAGTAGAGGCGGCTTTGCATCAATTTTTGCGGTTCGATGACACGAATCGCTGAAATCTTATTGTCGTTTGCCCGATCAACATAAAACACATAGGCCTGATTGTTTTGATTCACTAAAATGCGAGACGACTGATTTTGTAACGTAAGCTTCGCGTTTAAGTGAGAGAACGTTACACTGTTTGCTACGGTAAACGCCTTTCTAAAATCAGCCTGACTCGTCCCTACACCTACTCCTCCAATTTGAGCTTGCGGAGCATTGGAATACATATCGACCACTTTGCCGTCCGCGATTCCGATTTGCACATATTTAGAAGGATCGCTATTGTAAATAAACCATGTATACCCAAGCGGACTCAGATCTTTGCGATTCGGTTCACCAAGCGTAGCTACAACCGCTGCTTCGGAAGCACCAAGTGAAATGTTGAATAGACCGCTTTGCTCTTGCGCATAAGCAGTTGATACATAACTTGTCCCAACCATATGAGATGGGGCCATATAAGATAGACCGGTAAACAGAAAAGCAAACGCACTAATAGCTATAATCTTACGCATGATGAAGTTTCCTCCCCAGATGATAATTACGCGATGTCAGAAACAGGCCCAGCAAGACGCCATGTATACGTTGATTCGTATATACGGGTAGGCTTGTCTCCTCCTCATCATCGTTAAATATAGCTATCGGAATTCAACGTCAATTCATAAATAGGGCTATTAAAAATAAGCTAAAAGCTCTACATTACTTATGATGGTTAGCAAAATTGTAGGTCCTTTGGGTAACGATATTTACAGCATATCTTTTAATTTATAAGGAAACGAGGAGGATAGCCCCATAAATAACGACTCCAAATTTTTGCGCCTCAATCGCTAATTTCGTAAATTAAATCTACTGCATGTCTACAACCATATTTTAATATTAGATAATCCCTATAGTTCAGCACATCCATATCTTGCTCTTTCCTCGCAGCTCAATAGATAGAAAGCAGCCGGTCAGTTGCCCGTCATATTTGATCATACAATTTACTTCGAGATCATCTTCATCATCAAAAAACTTTTTGATCAAATTCCAAATCATCTGGACGGAAATATTATTCATAATATTTCTAATAAATCGAATCAGAGAGCCACTTTACTAACAAAGTAGAAACGAGATTGCTAATATAGCCCTATCCTTTTGAATGGTATCCCCGAACATTTGTTGAAAATCGATTAAATTGTCTAGCATTACCGACTATAACGACCGCCTTGTCACAAATCCTGCTCCGCAGCCCTGAACTTCATTGCCAGCGACATTCGACATCGCTATTTGGAAAGAAGCTTCGTCATAAGCATCACTTGAATCAAGACAGCCGAGATTCAATTCACGCTCCTGCGTAAGGAGCGACTTAATACTACCCTTTGTGGGAGAAAATATCAGGGTTTCAATCCACGCTCCTGCGTAAGGAGCGACTCAATGATGAGTACTATAAAACAAACGCAATGATGTTTCAATCCACGCTCCTGCGTAAGGAGCGACGAGGAACAAATGGTTCGTTCGCTTAACGATGAACGTTTCAATCCACGCTCCTGCGTAAGGAGCGACTTCCTCTAAGTGGAAATATCCGATTACGGCAACAGGGTTTCAATCCACGCTCCTGCGTAAGGAGCGACAATTGACATCCGATAGATTGCCTTGGTAGTTGGTGTTTCAATCCACGCTCCTGCGTAAGGAGCGACGCGACACCGCCAATCGGATGAATCCGAACAAACACGTTTCAATCCACGCTCCTGCGTAAGGAGCGACTCGGATTGAATCTGGACAGTTGCGCAGCTACCGAGGTTTCAATCCACACTCCTGCGTAAGGAGCGACACGGGGGATAGAACGTCAATCCTCATACCAAAGAGTTTCAATCCACACTCCTGCGTAAGGAGCGACAAATTGATCGAGTCGTATAAAACAATCCAAGCAGTTTCAATCCACACTCCTGCGTAAGGAGCGACGCGGGATGCGACGATCTTTTTCTATATGGCTAATGTTTCAATCCACACTCCTGCGTAAGGAGCGACTGCGAACGAACACGCGCTCTCCGGGGAGTAATGCGTTTCAATCCACACTCCTGCGTAAGGAGCGACGTCTCGGACAGGTAAATCACGTCAGGCCGTAACTGTTTCAATCCACACTCCTGCGTAAGGAGCGACTCAAAGTTTAAAAAATAATGGTATGGAGGATGAAGTTTCAATCCACACTCCTGCGTAAGGAGCGACTCATTAGATCAACAACTAGGTGGGGTACTTAAAGGTTTCAATCCACACTCCTGCGTAAGGAGCGACTTCCGTCAGCCCCTCCTATTTCGGCCTCAATAGGTTTCAATCCACACTCCTGCGTAAGGAGCGACCCTCAACTGCCCACATACTACTTTTCTGTGGTTGGTTTCAATCCACACTCCTGCGTAAGGAGCGACAGGTATTAAATCAGCCCTTATACCACAAGGACTCAAAGCATTAAAATAGCGAACCTAAATGTTGAAGATGAACTATCACAATAATTCAGTACCCAAAACACCTACAAACCTTGCTATCAAAGAAGCGCGAACCCCCTAGGAATTTCATGTGAGCTAGAGGTTCGCGCTCAGATCATTAAATGATAATTATTCCTTCCGGATTGTAGGTTTCCTTTGCACCTACATGTTCTACCCGATTACCCCAGTTCTTCCCTAAGTTATAGTACCTTACACTATCCTTATTTTTATCAATAATTTGCTCAAGCTGGTGCTTCAACTGCATAAGCTGCAACGGGTCTAGATTACATTCAAAAACGGAGTTCTGAACCCGCTGCCCTACATTGACACAAGCTTTTGCTACCTGACGCAATCGGCGACGACCATCTGCATCTTCTGTACTCACATCATATGTAACTAATACCATCATAGCTTAGTTCCTCACTTCCATACAAATGGAGGATAATCATCCAAATCACCTCGAATATGTCGAGCTAACAGTAAAGCTTGAACGTAAGGCAGCAAACCTAGTTGTATTTTCTCCTTCAAATACGGATGGGTGATAACGGTTTGCTTGCGTTCCTGCCAAGCAGAGATTACCTTTTTGCGAGCATCTTGTTTCAAAATAACGGCTTCATTCTCCTGAACAAGAAAATCGTTCACTTGGATTTGCTTTCGATTCACAAGAGATAGTGCCAAACGATCCACCATATATGCCCGAAGCTCTTCCATAACATCCAAAGCCAGACTTGCTCTGCCTGGCCTGTCTCTATGCAAAAATCCTACTGCCGGGTCCAATCCAACCGTCTCTAGAGCAGATTGCGTTTCCAGCATCAAAAAAGTATATAAATAGGACAATAGTGCATTCATACGATCCCGAGGTGGACGACGATTTCTCCCTTTCATATAAAACGCTTCTTTTCCATATAAAATAAGCTCATTCATCGCAGCAAAATACCTTTTGGATGCGTCACCCTCTACCCCCAGAATCTCATCTAGAGACGTGACATGCATGACTTTGCGTACCGATTTTTTCAATTCATCTGAAGTATTACGAACTAATGTTTGATTGACATGTTCCCCATGATCCCGAATGCCTCGGATCAACACATTTCGGGAATTGGCCACCTTCGCTGCAATGAATCGGGTAGCTATACGCACACAATCCGCATCCATATCAGCCATACGGTATTGCCTGCGACGTAATAGCACGTTTCCTGACACCTTACCTTGTACCCTAGCCATAAACTGTCCACTTTCCTTCAGAAAAGAGAGGGCAATCCCCTGCTCCGTGCACAGTTGCATTGCACCAGGACTAGCCCCCATATATCCAAACATCACAATGCCCTCAAGGTTGTGTGCTGGAATCCGAAAAGTCTCTGTCTGATCGTTGTAAATGACGATATTTTCTCCATCTCGCTTGATGTAAGACTTAGGAGAAGTTACATACAAAATATTTAACAGCTTACGCATTAGGTTTCTTCCTTCCCAGCCCACTCATCATCAAATAACTGTTGGAGATATTGACTCGTCTTGCGATTCAGTTTAGGGACACAAATCGATTCCAGAGAACAATGTCTACATTTGTTCCCATATCTAGCAGTGGGTGTATTTCCTTCAGCGAGTAAACGGTGCATTTCTTTGTATAACTCTTCTACCTGTTGTCGAAGTTTCTCATGAAATGTAATAGGGACTCGTCGTTCCCATTCCTTATAATATATCGCTCCTTCAGGTACGGGTATATGCAACATCTCTTCTAAACACATCGCTTGGGCACACAGTTGCAGTTCATCCCATGCTAATGGCTTTGGCTTCCCTCTCTTGTACTCCACAGGATAAGGTACCCATTCCCCATCTCGCTCATGAAGAGTCAATCCCACGTCATGACTATCAGTGTCAGCTTTTCGAAATTCAACTACATCGGATACCCCATATATTCCTAAGTTATAGGAAACGAGGGGCACGGCTCTGCGAATGAGGATATTTCCCCGTGATTCCTGTAAATAAACGTTATCTACACGTTGATGAAGCTGTCGTCCTTCAAATGTTCGTACATTTTCTGCCCATTGCTGTTCCAAATGAATGAGTGCCCATTGACGCGTACAATACGCATAATGCTGAATTCCTGACAACGCCAGTAGTTCATCCTCCGTATAAGCCATCACTTTTCGATAATGGACACGCCTGCCGGAAGCTGATTCTGATCAATCGTAATCACGTAATCCTGATAGGAGCGGGCTGGTTGATCTGCATCTTTCTGCGCCTTCTCTACCGAAATTCGATCAAACAATTGATGTGCAGGTGCTTGACCTAATGGTGATTCATGTTCAAAAATAATGAGCTTTCTAACGGTCATTTCTCCCCGCGAAGCGGAGCGATCGTGTTCAAACATATTAACAATCGAATCCCAGAGCAGACTCAAGTCCTCATCTGTAAAATTCGTCTTACTCGCTAAATGAGCCGATATGAACCCATTCATTCGATAAATGGCATAAGGAACAATGTGCTTGCGACCCATCTCACGTTCTTTTTCCTGACCTTCCTGAGTAACAGCTTGACGCGTAATCGTAATTTCACTTGGAAAAATAGGGTCTACACTACGAGCAAACGTAAATTGCACAGGCCCCTTCACTTGACCACAATTGACTTTAGTCGTCATAACGGCACCAAAAGCTCGAACATCATAGAAATTGCTGCACATCCATTGCGTAAGGATATGGGCCTCAGATTTATCCTTTGGTTTCAATTCTTGCGCTTTAGCTTCTTCATCTCCACGAATAGAAACGTAAGCTCTACGATGCTGCTCGTTCAGTACAGCACCTTCCGTCACATAAATTCCGTGACCTGTATCAGCACCTTTAACGATTTCCACATAGTTCCGAACTTTTCGTTTTAGACATACATCAGTGACAATACCGTGCCCTGTTTCCGCATCCATACGCGGCATGTTACCTGCATCTGGATCGCCGTTCGGATTTCCATTCGTTACATCAAAAAAGACAGTGAAATCATATCGTTTCTGGATTGGTTGAAAAATTTTCTCATTACTCATCTTTGTCCTCACCTTTCTTGTACATGAAATTTTTTTGATGGTAGTAACCCAACATAAAAACACCTTGTTTATGTAAATTGAAATACTTCGGGAATTCCGTAACTTCCATCCCTGACATAATCTTCTCAATCTCACCATCTCTAAATGAACCGTATTTTGATTTGGAAATATGATGCTGCGCTAACTTTAATAGGACAGGAAATACATTCGCCGGCGTACTCGCTGCTGAAGCAAAATAACGATCTTTTATCGTACTATTTAATTTTTTTGGACCACCTGCAGCATCCTGTTGTGCTTTCTCCAACACAGCGAACAAGCGACCTAGTCGATAAGCCACGTCTTGTGTTTGCTCGTTAAGTCCCACGGTAATAACCTCCTTTAATGATTCGTTATGTTGCACACGTGCATAACGCGCAAGGTAAGCTTTCAAAATTGCTGCTCTCGTTGAATTTATCTCACCCTCAATTTTGATTCGATTCAGTACGGAGGTGAACAGCAAATACGGATATGGCTTACCTTCAATGACGGACCGAAATAACTGTCCCCCCAAGGAAGGAGATATAGACTTCCAAACGTCTTTGTCTCCCTTCCGTACTGTCTCCAAAAGCATTCTTGTAACTATTGGAAAACGATATTGACTGTAGCCTTGCTCAATCTCTAGATCAGTAGCATGCAAACGGAAGAAATAAATTAATTGTTGTAGATCTCCTTTCCAAAAAAAACGGACACCTAGACGAGCATTATTAGGCGACAGTCCGAGTACATAGAAGGGCGTATGTAGAGCTTGTACCATATCTTCTGTTAGCTCATCCCCTCGCTGAACACGACTCCATAAATCATATATCAACTTATTTTGATCTTGATCATTCTCAACTTCTGTTGGGTCCGGATCATAGACAAAAAAGGATTGTGTAAATTTTGCAATTTCTTCAGAAGGAATAATTTTATGATTTGATCCACTCCAAAACACGACCGTCATATCCCCCATATTAGTCATGCGATTACTCTCGGAAGCAAGCAGATGATTCAAAGCAGTTGTATACGCAAATACAGCCTGCTCGCTGACTGGAGCGTTAAAGCTTTTTTCCTTGTTGTACGACTCAAAAGAAGAAATATTGAATGACACTAGAGCAGCACCGCTAGATTGCGCATTGCGAACCCCTTTTATTTTCATATCATGTATACGTGCAATAGGCTGATTAAAAGCTCCCGTAATTAAACATTGCCCGCCTCTATCAGCTTTCATCGATTCCTGTTCCTTGAACGCAATCCATGCAGACCGAATTGATTCGTGCTGATGAACAAATTGTTTAATTTGGCCTTTAACCTCGAATATCGCAACCTGATTGGTAGACTTGTCCAATGAATCCAACAGCGGCACGACGACTGGATGATCTCTAACCTGTGATGGGTTCCATGATGTAAAGAAACGAGTGATTGCTATTGCTGATTCTTCGATACTATCCTCTAATAACTGTTTGTGAAGAAGTGCACTACTCTCATATTTAGCTGCCGCGTCTTGTACTTGTTTGGCTTTCTTTGCTGCTGTTAACTTGTCATTTAGTGTGTAAAGGCCAATTAAATACTCCAGCTTATCGCAGAGATAATACGGTTTAACTCCGCTGGATCTTACACCTTGTTCGGGTACAATCATTTTCATCGGCCTTAACTTCCTACCAACTGTTTCTCGTATATCGACTATATTTAACAACTCACCCGCAAGCGAGATTTGCAGGATGAAGGACACATCTACCGAACTGAAAAACCGTGCACTAATTCCCGAATCAGGGTCTTGCGAGAGGTCTACATATCGCTCATACAGCGCCTGCAATATCATATATTCAACCCCCTTCCTTTAATAAGTCCGGAACTTCAATTACACCTTGTCGCATAATAGGCCGAAAAAACGCGGGTTCCATGTCGCGCGTATAATCCATATCCCATAACATCCAGCCTAAATCAACCTCTTCCGCATCCTTATAATAAGAAGCTGGTATCTCACATTCAGGGTCTAAATGTGCAAAGTAAGCCGCGAACTCTCGGCAGCCTAAATAAGGGCGGTGAAAGCACTGTCCCTGTCTGGCTCGGCGAAGGAACATATTGTAGTGCTTTTCGGGGGTATCCGTATCCCCAGCCTGAGAGGTCAGCTCAAAGTGAGCTTCAATGATATAAGCAGGTCCACGTAGTAGCGTCGTGGCTCTCTGCTGCCGCTCTTCGGTAATAATTTGGTGTGCCATGGTTTTGGCACCTTTCATAGCTGATTTAATGTTACTGGCAGATATTTTCGACTCCACCTCATTTCTTCTTACGGTGTCGAATCGTATCTCGTGTAGCACATAAATGCGATCAATTACCCATCTTAGAGCGGGCTTCCAATGAATTGCTTCTAATATTCCTCGGGCTGCCGACGGTGTTATGACATCATAACTAACACGCTCTGCCTTCATCTCAGGGCGAGTGAAACATGCACGCTCTCCCCATACGTGAAGACGTATTCCATATGCCATTCTCTTGTCTCCTTTACGTTGTTATGCAAATAAAGCCTCCATCTTGTGATGCTCGATGGAAAAAGGCAGTAACCCCAAGTCATCCGAATATGATTTAAGATTAGTAAGTTTGTACACGCCATCTCGTACTTCTTCGAGCGCTCCAGCCTGTTTATATGCATCAAACTCATCCTTGTATAAGGTTATCGCATAGCGTTGCAAGGAACGGAGCAGCGGTCGGATATAATTGGCATCCCGTAACTTATCTAGCAATCGTTTTGCATCGTCATCATAAGGAATCAGTACAGTTTGCATTTCATGACCGATCAGGTTGAAAGACTTATCCACGTCTTTAAAGGGAAATTGCATACGTTTTACGTTGCAATTCAACTGACCTAGAATGTCCTGAGCATCCGTACGATCTTTTCCAGTCGTCTGATAAAAATAGAGTTCGTTAAAGTAATGTTTGATCGATTCAACAGAAAGGGATTGCTCTCCATACTGCTTCATTACATCCCTTGCTACTGCCCCTACTGTGCTGAACCATCCCGGTGGTAGCCCTTGTTCCAACTCAAACACATACACATTTCCTCGTTGACCATTAGGTAGGTTATCATTGCGATTGCAGCGTCCCGCTGCTTGAGCAATCGAATCTAGTCCTGCTAACTCCCTAAATACGACTGGGAAATCAATATCCACTCCTGCCTCAATAAGCTGAGTACTTATAACGCGACACGGTAAACCATCTTTTAGACGTTGTTGGATGATCGTTAAGAAATGCAACCGATGTTGTGGACACATACGAGCACTGAGGTGAAACAATCCATCCTCGGGATGGGAATACTCTTCCGAGAGCGCACGATACACTTCACGTGCTGTTTTTCTTGTATTTACAATACATAATGCTCGCTGTTGAGTTCTCATGTGGCCAGCTATCTCGTTAATTGTCTGACGTCCTAGCTGATGTAAACGCGTGCGCTCGAATTGCCGTGAGCGCAGAGGCACATCTTTCACGATTTCGTAGATATTTATTTTGCTCTGCACATGTTCAGGAAACAATTGTTTTATTTCTGGCTGAGTAGCCGTGCAAAAGAGAGCAGTCACCTTATAGTTCCGCGACAACTCATCCACTGCATAAATAGAAGGCTTGAAAAACTCACCGTTAATCATCTGAGCTTCATCGAAAATGACAACGCTATTTGCGATGCGATGAAGCTTTCGGCATTTCGATCGTTTACTTGAAAATAGCGATTCAAAGAATTGTACGTTCGTAGTTACGATAAGGGAGGCGTCCCAATTTTCTTCTGCAAGCTGGAGCTTAATATTCAAAGATTTGATATGCTCCGCTTGTTCTTCGCTCTCCCTATCTCCCTCCACTTCATCGTTTTTCATGATCCGCTGTACATTAGAGTGATGCTCCAAAACGACATCGGCTCCGAATATTCCCCTGAATATACTGGCATTTTGCTCAATTATAGAAGTATATGGTATCACATAAATGATTCGTGATAGTCCGTGCTCCTTGGCGTGATATAGAGCAAATCCAAGTGAAGCCAACGTCTTTCCACTGCCGGTCGGCATGCTTAGTGAATATAGTCCTGTTTCACCTTTGGCAGCAGCTATACATTCATGAAGCAATTCATTTCGATATGAATCAATAGGAGCAGATGGTATCGCAAATGGTTTCATATGATTTTCGTATTTTTCAATCATCTCTTCGATTGAGAGTGAAGGTTGACGCAGCCCATGACGTTCACTGTCTGCGTATTTTTCCGTATTTAAAGAATCAGCGTCTATGAGACAAGAAAATAACATACGTGTATACAGAGAAAATTGCATTCCACAATCTATCCCCGCTCGCAGTTTTGGTGGACTTGGTAGATCTGGCAGTTGAATTTCATTGCAGCCATGTTCATAGGGCTCAATCCTATCATTCTCCAATCTCATGGCTAGATCTGAGGAATGTCCCAATGTACTTCCGTAGTTAGGTAGCCCTGAATGGTGACCCGCAATGATATAAGCTGGTATAATGCCATAGTTTTTGCCCCAATGCTTCATAATAGCTTGTGCTCCAGCAGTCGAATGATCAACTCGAATTGAGCTTCCTTTAAGACGCCGTTGAAATTTGTCAGAATATTTCCCTAGGTCATGGAGCAAACCGATTGCACTTCCCCATTCACTAGCATCGAACACTTTCGCAAACAAAGCCGTATTGGTTGCTACTTCCTTCAAATGTTCTTTAAGTTCCTGCCATTTTTTCCGATCTTCACATTCTGTTCGGTGAGCATAATACATATAAGACCTCCTTTTATTAACAAATAAAACCGATTTAATTACATTTATTATGTCTCAATTTCATTCTAAGATCCTATTTCTGGCCTATAATCATCATAGCTTTCTTCAATATGTCTTTTTCATTTTAAAGAATCCATCTATTAAGAGTAGAAAAGGTTAGGCCTTTTTCTTCGACAAGTTCTCTTTTCGATTTTTCATTTGCGTACTTATGTATGATTTGTTTTTTGAATTCGGGAGTGTATGCGTGACGGTTTCTTTCCATTTTAAGGCCTTCGTATTTGTAGTTTACTTCCTAATTACATCACTACCTTGTTTCTAAGTAACTGTAGGATGATAACAAGGAATCGGACACACAACAAAAAAAGCGCTCACAACATGTAATCTCATGATGTAAGCACTTAGAAGATTTTCTAAATTCACTGATGTAAGAAATAATATTGGGTAGTATGAGGTTGATTTATTTTCCACAAATAGACTACCACAGCTTTATTTAAGTCGCAATAGACACGATTCAAACTTAATAGAAGTTTTCAAATTTTTCTTACCTATAATTAAACAAGACTTATAAAAATATAAAACAAGATCACTTCTAGAAATGACCTTGTTTTATACTCGATACAAACCTAATAGTTTCAATCCACGCTCCTGCGTAAGGAGCGACTCAAAACGATGTCCTCTTCGGACTCCCATTCTTCGGTTTCAATCCACGCTCCTGCGTAAGGAGCGACCTATCTACACATCCAACTTGACTATATCCGAGCTGTTTCAATCCACGCTCCTGCGTAAGGAGCGACCTAAATACATTGGATTACCGTCTCTACAATTTATTGTTTCAATCCACGCTCCTGCGTAAGGAGCAACCATCGTTCATTTAGCTGGCCTCCTTCTGAGTTGTGTTTCAATCCACGCTCCTGCGTAAGGAGCGACGTGACCATCATCTCCCAAATGGTTTTATCACGTTTCAATCCACGCTCCTGCGTAAGGAGCGACCATTATGCAGGGGAAAGAGTTCGATGAGGAAAAAGTTTCAATCCACGCTCCTGCGTAAGGAGCGACTAAACTACAGAATGCACACGAAAATCTCTCTCGCCAGTTTCAATCCACGCTCCTGCGTAAGGAGCGACTTCCTAAGGAGTTTTACAAGCTGGTATACGATGTTTCAATCCACGCTCCTGCGTAAGGAGCGACTACCCGAACGAATTAACTCGTATGTATCGAAGTGTTTCAATCCACGCTCCTGCGTAAGGAGCGACTTAACGGATTTGTAAAAACGGAATCACAGGAATGTGTTTCAATCCACGCTCCTGCGTAAGGAGCGACAGGTATTAAATCAGCCCTTGTACCACAAGGACTCAAAGCATTAAAATAGCGAACCTAAATGTTGAAGATGAACTATCACAATAATTCAGTACCCAAAACACCTACAAACCTTGCTATCAAAGAAGCGCGAACCCCCTAGGAATTTCATGTGAGCTAGAGGTTCGCGCTCAGATCATTAAATGATAATTATTCCTTCCGGATTGTAGGTTTCCTTTGCGCCTACATGTTCTACCTGATTACCCCAGTTCTCCCTTTAGCCGTTCGCTATCCTTCTTCTTAAATAAGCTCTGCAGCAAAGTGCCTTTCGATGCATCCTCCTCTAGCTAGGTCATGAAGCAGGGCAATACCTTTTCCCCATTCACTGGTGTTAATCACTTGCGCAAACGAAGCCGTATCATGTGCTGCTTCTATATGACCTACTAGATTCTTTCATTTTTCACGATTGTACCAATCCGTACGAAGAGCATAATACATTTTCAGCCCGCTTCCAGCAATATGAATCAAAATCTATTGAACTAAATTGGCAGCGATGGGCTGGACTTCTTTAAATGATACTATTTCTGCTAAAGTTTCAATTCATGCCTCAATGACCGTCGATACTGATTGTGCACTACGCATAAAGCCGCTGGCGCATCGCCTCGTACAGCAACACCGTCGTCGCCATCGCCACATTGAGCGATTCCGCTTGGCCCTGCATCGGAATAATGACCGCCTCGTCCACCAGCGCCTGAACCGCTGGCGACACTCCTTGGCCCTCGTTGCCCACCACAAGCCACGTCGCTTGCCGGAAATCATACTCGTAGCACGACGACGTCGCCTGCAAGCTCGTGCTAACGACACGCGCACCAGTTGCTTTTGCCTGCGGCAGCAGCTCCGCTAAATCGCCCTCCACGACCGGCAAATGAAACATCGAGCCCATCGTCGAGCGCACCGTCTTCGCGTTGTACACATCGACCGAGCCTTTACCTACGACAACGCCACTTGCTCCGACCGCATCGGCAGTACGAATAATAGTGCCTAGGTTGCCCGGGTCTTGCACCCCGTCCACCACCACAACGAGCCCGTCGCCCTTCGTAAACAAGGCTTCTGTCTCCGAATCCAACATCCCTACAACTGCGAACACTGGCTGCGGCGTTTCCGTATCGCAGCACTTCCGAATAATCGCATCCGTGACGCCAATCCATTCGATGAATCGTCCTGAATCCGAATCCGCGTGCGGCAGCAACTCCTGCGGTAGGCCAACAGCCTCATCGTAGGCAACACATTCGACACGCGCGCCTGATTTCATCGCTTCCAGCACCAAATGAGTACCCTCAACGAGAAAGCGTCGCTCGCGTTTACGATGTTTCCGCTCTTGCAATTGCGCCCACTGCTTCACACGCGAATTTTGGACAGACGTAATTATATTATCTTTATTCATATAGTTGCTCATGACTCTGAATATGCCAACTCCATCTTTTGCAAATGTTCATTTTCCCCGACAAGAACGAGGATATCGCCATCCTTCAGACGATCCTCCGCATAAGGCGAAATGTTCATTTTGCCGTTATTTTTAATCGCCATGACGTTACAGCCATAACGGGCGCGAATGTCCAGCTCTTTTAAATTTTTACCGATCATAAAGCTGGCCACACGCATTTCCACAATACTATGGTCATCCGATAACTCGATATGGTCAAGGATGTTCGGTGAGATCAGATTGTGTGCAACACGCGTACCCATATCTCGTTCTGGGAACACGACTTTGTCGGCACCGATCTTGCTTAGCACTTTGCCGTGCAACTCGTTCTGTGCCTTCACAACAATTTTCGGTACACCCAAATCCTTCAATATAAGTGTCGTCAAAATACTCGCCTGAATATCTTGTCCGATCGCAACGACGACAACATCAAAGTTACGAATACCGAGCGCCTTGAGCGCCTCTTCATCCGTCGAATCTGCCGATACCGCATGTGTGACCATGTTTACGATTTCTTGAATTTTTTGCTCGCTTGAATCGATTGCCAGCACTTCAAACCCCATTTTGCTCAAGCTCTGCGCGACACTGGAACCGAAACGACCCATTCCGATAATGGCGTACTGTTTTTTCGTTGGCATCTGCTCTCCTCACCTTCCCTTTTTTCCGAACGTTAAAAAATATCTTCGTTATTATATCACATATGCCGTGCATCTTCCCTCTCTGTAATCCCAATCCCTAATTTCCATCAACAGGTGGAGTCGCTTGCTAAATGTTAGCCCACAAATGCATGTAATTCCGCTCAGCTGGGAAAGTTAACACGTAAAGGTCGACAAAATGGGCAAGCTGTACGTTCCACTCCTATGCTGTCCTCATATTAGACCCCACCACTTTTGCTAAAAAGGAAGGAGGATCAGGCGTGTCAGTATTAATTAATTTAAGACAAGCAATTGTCCAAAAAGTAGCGAGCAAGTCCGACGCAGAAATTGTGGACATGATTGAAGGATCGATTGATCATGATGAACGGGCGCTACCCGGACTCGGCGTATTGTTTGAAATGATTTGGAAAGAAAGCGATGACGGCCAGCGGAATCAATTCATTCAGACGTTGCAGCATAAGCTAAATGAGGGACAACAACCTACGTAACATGTCAAGTCAAGTCGTACCACAAGACGCGGTTTGTTTTTTTAAAAAAGGGGCCGCGTCTTTACACTCCATAATGTTCCATCCTCAACTCATACGAGCATCTCATCTCAGCGCTTCTTTTCTCTGCTCTCATTTTCCAAAAAGATTTACTTTGACGCAGCGTCAAGCTGTACAATAAATCCAAAGGAGATGAACGAGATGAGAATTCAAGAAGCGGCTACCCAACTTGGCATGACAACGCGTGCGATTCGATTCTATGAGCAAAAGGGGCTCCTTTCACCTCAAAAAAATGAACAGAACGGGTATCGCACCTTTTCAGAGACAGATTTAAAACGATTGCGCACGATCGGTTCTTTGCGTGAACTCGACCTTACGATGGAGCAAATTCGCTCTTGTATAGAAGACGTTGAGGCTGGACGCATCGCAGAGCTGCGCCCTTTGCTGAATGCCAAACGGCAGGAGTTCGCACAGCAATATGCGGAGTTGAAACGTTTGCTGCGCATGCTGGAGCATTTTAACGAGCTGGAGCAACAGCATGAGCAAATAGATTCATATCGAAATGAGCCCACCGCGATTGTGAGCGAAATCCATCGGCTCGGTGAACAGTCGCGGCGCTACCAACAGCTGCGTGACAATTGGCAGGATCGCTGGCATTTCAATACACAGGCGCAGCAATACGATGAGGCCGTCTTCTGGGATACGGACGCTTTACAGGTGCACGCCAATTACGATGATATTTTGGATCGTGTATGTGCGGAAGCATCGCCGAAGCAAAGAGAACGTGGATTAGATTTAGGTATTGGGACTGGAAATTTATCAGGCCGCTTTGTAGAAGCTGGCGCGAGCATGACAGGGGTTGACCAGTCGGAAGCTATGCTTGAGCGCTGTCAGCAGAAATGGCCGCACATTCGGCTGCTTCAAGGCAATTTTCTGAAATTGCCCCTGCTCGATGAGACGTTTGATTTTATCGTGTCTACGTATGCGCTGCATCATTTAACAGATGACCAGAAATTGATCGCTTTTGAAGAAATGAACAGGCTGTTGCTGGCAGGCGGACGCATTGTAATTGCGGATTTAATGTTTGAAAATGAGGAGCATCGCCGTACATTTATTGATCATTTGCAACAAAACGGCAACGAAGCCGGCATCGCCGCCGTGCATGATGAATTTTTCGCCGATCGTTCTCGTCTCGTGCAGTGGCTGCATCAGAACGGCTACGACGTGTACGTCGAGCAGTTGAATCATCTGGTTCATTTGATTCATGCGGTAAAGCTTTAGCAACATGGCAAGCCAATATCGTGCGTTTCTCGCCACACTCTAACAGCCACCATGAACGCTAATGTACCGAAAGTAACACCTCCGTCAATGTAACGGTCGTGAGGAACGTTATCAAGTAGAAATAGATAGCACACCGTGTAAATCTTCAAACTTAAGCTCTGTCACAACCGCTAGATCGGGAAAAAATGAAAAAGAGCGCAAATAACGCTTGTCGTATCCGTTAGATGACTAGTAAGGTCAAATAGACCTCCTATACCCTAAAAAGGTGGGAGGTCTATTTGACATCGTATTTTTAAACGCCGTAGCTCTATTTACCCTTTCGTCTACGCAACGCTCTACTAAATACGAGCAATATTGGCATTAGCAGCACACCTGCCATAATCAGCGACGCTCGTATCGACCAGCGCGTACCGACCCATCCAACGAATGGGCCACCTGCGGTCTGGCCTAAAGCATCGGATTGACTCATCATCGAAAGCACTGTCGCACGGGATCGGCTCTCTAAATTCATGTTTAGCCATGTCCCATAAATCGGCCCACTCAACGACTGAATCACACCGACCGCCAGCAAAGCACACAGCGCCCAAACGAAATTCGGCGCTAACGCCAGCAGCAAAATGGCTGCAATCCGCAGCGTCGTTAACACAAACATCGCGACAAACACAAGTCGCTCATTGCCCATATCAAGCCGCTTCTCCGTTACCCTGACCACAATGAGGCTCAGTATCGTCGACAGAACCGCAATGATGCCGAACCACATCGGCATCGTTAAAGCGATCTCTTGCGGGAAACCGATCTCCTTAATAAGGTGTATCTCCCACAATCGGTCGTACCCTTCCGAAGCCGCCCCGCTGAACAGCGTCACGCCCACAAGCATGAGCAAAATCGGGCTTTGGCGCACGACCTTTGCGCCTGACAACCATGTCGCCTTCATGTTCTGCACATGCGAACTGTGCTCCTGTCGTTCAGCGCGAACAAACGCGGTTTCCTTCATAAACAGCAACAAAAATACGCCCAGCGCAATATACATGATCCCGCCTGCCACATAAGGCAAAGGCTTGGCTACCGTGGACAAACCTACGCTCAATGCGATCCCCAATAAACTCGCTACAAGGGACACGCGTTTCGCCCGCATAAACAAGCTACCTACTTTGTCTTCGCCCACTTCATCCACGATCCATGCCGAATCAGCTCCACTAATGAACGTGTGGCCCAGTCCCCAAATAAATTCTGCAATTAGCACAATGGCAAATACAGATAGCACAGGCAATAGGGAATGAACCCACATCGCGCTTCCTTCTAACACAAAGCCCGTCCCGATGACGAACATACCAATAATGACCGATCTTCGTCTGCTATACGTATCAGCAACAACGCCCGTTATCCCTTCGAAAACAAGTACCGTTAATTCCAATACCGTCCCCATCAATAACAATTGGAACGGTGACAGCCCAAGCTCGGTAATCAAATAAATACCGTTGGTCACAAACATCGTGGAACTGGCTAGTGCCATCATAAAAATCATCGCTACATATACTTGTGCCGCATGCAATTTCATCGTCTTCACTATGATCCGCCCTTTAGGCAGAAGACATGACAATCTAGTGTCTCGTCAGTGTTCTATTAATCGCTACACCTCATTACACCTACCAGAACCATATCCTCTGCCGCTCATTTTGTCGTGCATAAGTTGGTTTGGGAAATCAATTATCTTTCTCTGCATCATAATACCTCCTAAATAATCCCTTTAAATTTATTCATACTATACGCTTGCAGCATTATAGTTGTCTATTATTTTCTATATTAAAGCTTTAAGGGTTGTTCAGCAGTTGTTCAGAGTTTGTTCAGGCACATCGTTTATTATTTATGGATTGGAATGAAAGTTAACTTTCATACCATTATTTAGTTTAACAGTTCTATGATTCCATTTTTCATTGACAATGGTAGGTGATATGGGGGAAAATAGACCAGTTATACAAAATACATAAAGGAGTAGGAGATTCTATGTATGAATAGGAATAGGAAAATATTATACGGTTTCTTAGTAGTCACTATGTTAGTGAACCTTGTGCTACCACCTCCGCTAGTAGGTGCATTTGCAGGATCACTAAACGCGCTATTTAGTGCCAGTGGCAGTTCGTCAAGCGTTACAGCCGCAACCTATGGTAAAGACCCCGCTAGTGTCACCAGTGCAACCTATGGCTCTATCACCCAGAATATTATTACATCTGTAATTATGACAAATAGTCAAGGGCAGCAAATTCAGAATGTCAGACCTGATATAGGTGAGCGCATCACGATTGATTTTAAGTGGGAACTACCTTCCGGTCATCCGTATGGTAACGGCTCGACATTTACGTTCCAGCTTCCAGATAAGTTTATGATAGGCCCTGCTATATCTAAGCCCTTGGAAGGCGACGTTGGAACGTTTATAGTTACCCCTGAAGGCCTGGTAACGTTTACCTTCAATCAAGAGATCGAAGGTGGCCAAGGGCTTACAGGTGAGTTCTTTGTCTGGAGGCATTTTGACAAGGGCAAGATTACAGGAGGAACGAAGCAGCCAATCGAGTTTATTATTGCGGGTGATTCCACGATCATTCCTATCCATTTCCAAAATAAAACGGGTAGCGACATGGTCAAGAGCGGGGAAGCCAACAAAAAAATGAACCCGAATAGGATCGATTGGGTCGTTGATTTTAACAAAGACGAACAAAAAATAACTCAGGCTGTCTTTTCCGATCAGCTCCCAAGCGGTCTCGAAATGGACTGGAGCAATTTCGAGTTGCTCAAACTAGAGATACCGCTTAATGGTGGTAAACCTACCAAAGAAGAGCTGGTCACCACCATTGCACCTCAGCCTACTGCGAATGGATTTGAACTTAATCTAGGCGATATTGAGCACGCATATCGTGTAAAATATTCGACTAAAATT
This sequence comes from Paenibacillus sp. 481, assembly GCF_021223605.1. Taxonomy (NCBI): domain Bacteria; kingdom Bacillati; phylum Bacillota; class Bacilli; order Caryophanales; family Paenibacillaceae; genus Paenibacillus; species Paenibacillus sp. 481. Next base: position 3,149,159 of record NZ_CP075175.1, on the reverse strand, counting down.
AACGAGACTGTAGATGGGAAAGTGTATGAAAATAGCGCCAAGCTCACAGGCAGCAACCTGACCCTTCCCCTTGTTACATCTGCTAAAGTTCAGGTGACATACAGCAAGCCGCTTGATAAGCAGTTCATTAAATACCATCCGGTTGATCAAAAAGTGGATTGGGCGATCCAGTATAACTATAATGAGCGACACATTGCACAGTCTGACGCATGGATTGAAGATCATTTTGATAAGACTGAGCACGAGCTTACTGGAGATATTGTTGTCTATGAAATGACCATCGCTAATGATGGTAAGGCAAGTCGCATTGGCGCGGCTCTCAATGAGAACACGGATTATACGATCGATCGATCAGTCAATTATGGTTTTAAACTACACTTTGCTAGAGATATTAACAAAGCGTATGAAGTCACCTATTCGACTAAAGCGATCAAGCGTGTACAGCAAGAGAGCGTGCGCGTTGACAATACCGTAAAAATATTTGACAACCCTACGGGCATAACAAAAGGGCACAACATCGGCCAAGTTGTTTTTGCTAAAAGTTATAAACCCGTCAATTATGCCAACAAAATGATTGAATGGCAGCTCGATCTGAACAGAGACGGTAAAGTCATGAACGACGTTGTCATTACGGACAGTTTTGCAGGTGAGAAGCTGACATTCCTTGAGGACGAATTAAAGATTACTGGTCTTACAAAAGATGTTGACTATACGGTTGCTCCGCTTCCAACGTATGAAGAAGGATTTAAGATTACGTTTAACAAGCAAATTGTTGGGGCTCATACGATCAACTATAAGACAAAGTTCGATCCGACTACCAAAAAGTCGAGCTATAAAAACAATGCCGTTCTGAACTGGAAAGATGAGCACAATGTTTCTCAGCCGTCTATCTCGAAGACAGTTACCGTTCCCGCTGATTCCTACACAGTAGATAACGGAAGCAAGAAAGGCTCATATGACGCCAGAACGAAAGAAATTACGTGGACAATCGACGTCAACTATAATCTTAACAACATTGCCAGTCCAGTGCTGCGGGATTTTTATTCGCAAGGACAGACATTTGTTAAAGGCTCATTCGCTGTTAAGCATCTAACCTTGCTGGGCGCGGAGAACCAAGTTAGAGAAGGCAACCTTGTTCCAGAGTCAGACTATACGTTTGATGATACCGTTAAACAAGGTGGCAACGATGGCTTCGAATTAAGTTTCAAGCAGCCAATTAACTCCGCTTATCGTATTACATATAAGACGAGCTTGAATGGACAAGCCATCGGTAAAACATATTCGAATCATGCTAGTTTGCGAGATGGTGCGAGTAACACGGTTACGTTGTTTGAGAAAAAAGCTACCGTCAACCCAGCCAATGGCGGAGAGTATGTGAAAAAAAGGGGCCAACAAGGTACCGGTGTTAACGCAGAATATGCATTTTGGACGGTCAACATTAACCATAGCCAATCGCATATTGAAGCTGGCGCGACATTGACAGATACATTGTCTGCGAATCAAATTTTGATTCCAGATTCGATCAAGCTCTATCATACGACTGTGGATCAGTTCGGTAATGTACGTGAGACTACTACGGAAGTTAACCCAGACCAGTATACGGTTAGCATTGTTGGTACAACGCTGAATTTAACGTTCAAGCAGGTGCTCCGCACGGCGTATATATTGAAGTACAAGTCGTTTATTAATGCAGACAGCGGAGAGACCATTAGCAATAAGGTTTCTTTTAAAGGCCAATCCGCTGGAGCTGTAGATACGAGTTCTAACAGTGGCTTTAACGTTAGCGCAGCTGGCGCTGGCGGTGGAGCAACACCTGGTAAAGGCGACATTGTCTATATCAAAAGAGACAAAGTCACCAAAGCTCCATTAGCAGGAGCCAAATTCGGTCTGTATGACGCTTCAGGCAAGACGCTGCTTCAGGAAGTCGTAACCGACGCTAATGGTAAAGCTATTTTTGCAGGATATAAGTATAAAAAGTATGTACTGAAAGAGTTAGAAGCTCCTGCTGGATATGCAATCGACAGCGTGGGCGGCTATGAGAGCGGTAAACCTATTACATTTATTAAAAATATGGTTCCGCCTTATGTTGAAAATAACAAGTTGGTCCGTGATTACGAGCTGACGAAGGTCGATGCAGACACACCGACAAAGGTATTGCAGGGCGCGATATTCAAACTGCAATTCGATGACGGTAGTGGATTTAAAGATGTTAATGGATTTACAAGCTTGAAGACGGGCACAGATGGTAAGATCCACTTGCCTGCGCTTCAACCAGGTAGTTATCAACTTATCGAGACTACTGCGCCTCACGGCTATAAGCTTGATTCAACACCAATTAAGTTTACAATCGGTACGAACCAGATTGAGTTGCTAAAAAAATCTGTACCTAATACGCGAATCAAAGGCTCGGTCGAGCTGACTAAAGTCGATGATCGCACACCTGCCACACCTCTTGCTGGAGCCGTATTCGAGCTACAAGATGCTGGAGGCAATGTGCTGCGTAGCGGATTGACTACTAATAGCAACGGAAAGTTGTCCGAAAACAATTTGGCAGTAGGCACTTATTATTTTGTTGAAACAAAAGCGCCGACAGGTTTCAAACTTAACAAGACGCCGCTCAAGTTTGATATTACGAATGAAGTCAAAGTCGAAGTTACATTTATAAATGAACTTCTTCCAGGCTCGTTTAAGTTGACTAAAGTTGAAACAGGTCAACCTAATACGAAGCTGGCTGGTGCTCAGTTCCGTATTCTCGATGAGATGCAGAAGCCTGTCATCGGTCCATCAGGACTTGAGCTTCCACTTATGACGACAGATGCGAACGGACAGTTTATCGTTCCTGAACTGAAGCAAGGCAAGTACTTTGCTGAAGAAGTTAAAGCTCCGAATGGCTTTATGATCGAGCATACGCTTACTGCGTTCGATATCGTCAGTGATAAAGAAACGTCTGTCACGGTCGAGAACAAGCGCGAGCCGCTTCCGGGATCACTCAAGCTCACTAAGATTGAGACGGGGCAACCTAACGTGAAGCTCGCTGGCGCTCAATTCCGTATCCTTAACGAGCATCAGCAGCCTGCTACTGATAGAGCAGGAGTTGCCTTGGCGCTTATGACGACAGATGCGAACGGACAATTTGTTGTTCCTAATCTGAAGCAAGGCAAGTACTTTGCTGAAGAAGTTAAAGCACCGAACGGCTTTATGATCGAGCATAAGCTCACCGCGTTCGATGTGGTTAGCGGTAAAGAAACAACGGTTACGGTCGAGAACAAGCGTGAACCACTTCCGGGATCGCTCAAGCTTACTAAGATTGAGACCGAGCAACCTAACGTGAAGCTCGCTGGCGCTCAATTCCGTATCCTTGACGAGCATCAGCAGCCTGCTACTGATAAAGCAGGAGTTGCCTTGGCGCTTATGACGACAGATGCGAACGGACAATTTGTCGTTCCTAATCTGAAGCAAGGCAAGTACTTTGCTGAAGAAGTCACAGCACCAGTCGGCTTTATCATCGAGCATAAGCTCACCGCGTTCGATGTGGTTAGCGGTAAAGAAACAACGGTTACGGTCGAGAACAAGCGTGAACCGCTTCCGGGATCGCTCAAGCTTACTAAGATTGAGACGGGTCATCCTAACGTGAAGCTCGCTGGCGCTCAATTCCGTATCCTTGACGAGCATCAGCAGCCTGCTACGGATAAGGCGGGAGTTGCATTGGCGCTTATGACGACAGATGCGAACGGACAATTTGTCGTTCCTAATCTGAAGCAAGGCAAGTACTTTGCTGAGGAAGTCACAGCACCAGTCGGCTTTATCATCGAGCACAAGCTCACCGCGTTCGATGTGATTAGCGGTCAAGAAACGCTTATCTCTATCGCGAACAAGCGCGAACCGAGCAGTCCACAGCAACCGGTTGATCCAATCTCCCCTGATCCTGGCGGCGGATCGGATAACAATCCGGGCGGTGGTTCGGGTAACAACCCAGGTGGTGGCTCTAACAACGGTTCGGGCAACAACACTGGCGGTGGTGGCTCCGACAACGGTTCGGGCAACAACACCGGCGGTGGTGGCTCCGACAACGGTTCAGGCAACAACACTGGCGACGGTGGCTCTAACAACGGTTCGGGCAACAACACTGGCGGTGGTGGCTCTAACAACGGTTCGGGCAATAACACTGGCGGCGGTGGCTCTGACAAAGGCACGGGCAATAACACCGGCGGTGGTGGCTCTAACAAAGGCACGGGCAATAACACTGGCGGCGGTGGCTCTAACAAAGGCAAGCCAACCGACACAACAAGCAATCGTGAAGAAGGCAGCAATACAAGCTCTTCTGGCAAACTTCTACCGAATACAGGAGAAGAGAGCCCATTGCCAATGCAGCTAGCTGGACTAGTACTTTTGATGCTCGGTGCAGCACTGCTCTTCAAGAGAAAGAAATGGCTTAAATCATAAGCATCTATGAATAGAAGAGGCTAGCCCACAAGTAGTGTTAACTACATCGGGCTAGCCTCTCTTTTTTACATATTAATTGGTTCATATAGTCACTTTAACAAACTTTGAACTAAAATTTACATAACCTTAATTGATTTGTAAATCTCTCTTTTTTACAATTGAGTAGCAAACAAAATTTAGTGAAAGATAGGTGATAACATGATTTTGGGCAAAACGATGTTGGCAAGCGTGCTAGCTTCATCACTTCTTTTGACTCTCATTTCATCTTCTGTTGCCGCTCTCCCTCCACACACATCTCAATCAGCAGCTAAGAGTTCATATTCAGAAATGATCGTGAACGGCGCAACATTTAGCTCTGCCGATGCGGCCCGCTACGAGGCAGCGCTTGCTGACGTGAGACACACTGTCGTCGAGAGCGACGGTACAACGTACGGGTACACGAACAAAGCAGACGCGGATCAACACATCGAACGAATTGCTAATGAGCCTCGTGCTGAACATGGCGGCGGTGTATCACCTATCCATTTCAAGTCCAAATTTTATGATTTGACGAACTTCAAAGGTGATCTATGGGAAGTACCATGGGGTACAAACATCCCCGATTTCCACACATGGAGTGACAAAATTTCATCTTTGAAAATAACGTATGGCTATAGCGGTGTTCGCTTGTTCGAACACAATAACTATTGGGGAAGCTCCATCTACTTAGCTAAATCTGCTGAAGTTCAGGACTTAGGCTCCCGCTTCTTGTATCCGAACAAGACATGGGACAACCAAGCAAGCAGTCTTCAATTTATAGGCAAGGAAGAATAGCCAATAGCAGATTGCTAATTGCTTATCACACAATATCAACTGCGTAGAGGCTAAACTCTATACTCTTAACTCTTAACTCTTAACTCTTATCGCCCACTCCACGCTCCATATCATAAAGACCTTCCCAATGTATTTTTCACACTACACCGGGACGGTCTTCTTTTTTGCCTAGATTCATGTCTCTAAAAAATGACTTAATCCCGCCCAAACGTGATAAAATAACGTCAGGAAAATGAAGGGAGCTGCACAACTTTGAAGCAACAATTGATCGATCGACTTACAACGTATGTAAAAGTAGATACACAATCCAATTTTGACAGTGAAACCTGTCCATCTACACCAGGACAGCTTACACTTGCCAACATGCTCGTGGACGAGCTGAACGCCATCGGTATGCAAGAAGTAACGATTGACGACAACGGCTATGTCATGGCTACACTTCCTTCCAATACGGACAAAGAAGTGCCTACAATCGGGTTCTTGGCCCATATTGATACCGCAACCGATTTCACAGGTAAACATGTAAAACCGCAAATCGTAGACAACTACGACGGCCAAGATATTACGCTCAACGAAGCATTGCGTGTGGTACTATCACCTACACAATTTCCAGATCTAAGCCAATATAAAGGCCACACCTTAATCACAACGGACGGCACAACGCTCCTTGGTGCCGACAACAAGGCCGGCATTGCTGAGATTATGACCGCGATGGCTTATCTCATTGCCCATCCTGAAATTAAGCATGGCACCATTCGTGTAGCCTTTACCCCCGATGAAGAAATCGGTAGAGGGCCGCATAAGTTTGATGTCGCTGCCTTTAACGCGGTATACGCTTATACGATTGACGGTGGCCCGCTAGGCGAGCTCGAGTACGAGAGCTTTAACGCCGCTGGGGCAAAGATTACGGTAAAAGGAAACAACGTTCACCCTGGCACTGCCAAGGGCAAAATGATCAACTCCGCCAAGATTGCGATGCAGCTGCACAGTCGTCTGCCTGCGGAAGAAGCACCTGAATTCACGGATGGCTACGACGGGTTCTATCATCTGACCTCCATTACAGGTGATGTTGAAGAGACGAAGCTGAGCTATATTATTCGCGACTTCAATAAAGAGCAGTTCGAAGCCAGAAAAGAGTTTCTCGCTAACATCGTGCAGGAATTCCAGCACACTCACGGCGAGAACAACATCATTCTCGAAATGAACGATCAGTACTACAACATGCGTGACAAAATCGAACCCGTAATCGAAATTGTACATCTTGCACGCGAAGCCATGGAATCGCTCGATATTACGCCGATTATTAAGCCTATTCGCGGAGGAACCGACGGCTCGCAACTATCTTATATGGGACTGCCTACACCTAATATTTTTACAGGTGGCGAAAATTATCACGGCAAATTCGAATTCGTGTCGGTGGACAACATGGTTAAAGCGACGAAGGTTATTATCGAGGTCATCAAACGATTCGAGCAACAAGCCTAAAACATAACGAGCTAATGGTGTGAAAAAAGTTTGCGGCATCCGAGCAAAAGGACATTATATCCCCGCTACGTCGGATGCCGTATTTCATGCCTTCCCCACACTAGACCTAGGCTTTATTTTTGCTTCGCTAAATTCTCTTGCGCCAGTCGAATCATTTCGCGGACCATCGTCCCGCCAATCTTACCACCTACCCGACCAACAGACTCCGTCGTCAGTTGACTATTGTCACCACGCTGCAAAGGCACCCCCAGTGACTTCGCAACTTCATACTTCACATCATCGGGATGCAACGGATCAACCACAAATCCTTCCCGCCTCATGACATCTGCTTTAAACGCATTAACCCCTTGTTCAGCACCTGCGACAAGCAACCTTCGCCTGCTTCTTCTTGCCATAGCCATCCACCTCTTCATTCCATCAAAATTGATCAGAATCGCTAAGATGTTCTTACCATTCCCTAAGTTGAGGCGCAAATACATATAACCTCCCCCTGTAACGGTTACCACAGGAGCTATTTAGCCAAATTTATACGTTTTCAATTTCTAATGGTTGCCAGAGAACTTATTTTGCTGATCTAACCCATCATTCATTCGTTTTCATTGCAATAAGCCCTACCAGAACCGTTAGACCCTAAATAATAATCTCATCTGTAAAATAACGAGTGTGACAACCGTTAGCATCGAAAGTAACATCCAGGGGCGTCCCCGAAGACATACATCAAGACATACCTCACCCAAGAACCACCCCTTTTCTCAAAAAACAAAAAGCGCAAGTTCTAAGACTAATATAGCCTTAGAACGTACGCTTTTTGTATCCAAAAACTTATTTGCATTTACTGACAAAATTATCTCCAAGCCATAGCCATACTATCTACTACTTTCGGGACAAATCCTTCCCAACAGCCCAGCACACCACAGTGAGCCCGAACTTATGTTAAGGTGCCATTTCCAAAAACTTCGCATCTGGCATCTTTTCCATCATCGTACGCATCGCATACTCATTTTCAAACAAGACAACAAAATTGTCGTTCTTATCCTTAACAAGCTGCGAATTGATGCGGAATTTCGTCGGATCCAGCTTATCAGCGATAATCCAACGTGCAAATTGAAACTGCAAACGCTGAAGCTGCACTTCCACTCCATACTCCGCTCTCATGCGATACTCAAATACCTCGAACTGAAGCTGTCCAACTACACCAAGAATCGTCTCATCAAATACACCCGCGTTGTGGAATACTTGAATCGTGCCTTCCTCCGTAAGTTGGTCGACACCTTTTTGATACTGCTTATGCTTCAAGGCATTTTTAACCGTTACACGCGCAAAAATTTCTGGCGAGAACGTCGGCAATTCATCAAACGTAACCGCTGCCCCTTGGCTCAAGCTATCCCCAATACGGAAAATGCCCGGGTCAAACAAACCGATAATATCACCTGGGAACGCCTCGTTCACAATATCGCGGTCCTGTGCCAAAAATTGCTGCGGCTGCGCCAGCTTAATGTCTTTGCCGACACGCACGTGCTTCACGCTCATACCGCGCTCGAATTTACCCGAACAAATACGCAAGAACGCAATCCGGTCGCGGTGCGCTGGGTTCATATTCGCTTGGATTTTAAACACATAACCTGTGAACTTCTCATCTGTCGGATTAATTTGACCTTCTGTCGATTGACGAGGTGCTGGTTTCGGCGCCAGCTGCAAGAAGTTCTCCAAGAACGTCTGCAAACCAAAGTTGTTGATCGCACTGCCGAAGAACACAGGCGTCAGCTCACCGCGCATAACTTTTTCATAATCGAACTCATCGCCCGCTACGTCAAGCAGCTCCAGCTCTTCACACAACTGATCATGCAAATATTCGCCCGCCATCTCGCGAATAACCGAATCACGATAATCTTCAACCTTTTGTACTTGAATCGTCGAATGATCATCGCCTTGGAACAACTCGACTTGGTTTTTCATGCGATCGTACACACCACACAAGTCACGGCCCATACCGATCGGCCAGTTCATAGGCACGGAACGAATACCGAGTACTTGCTCCAGCTCTTCCATCAACTCAAACGGACTACGACCTTCACGGTCGAGCTTGTTAATAAACGTAAAGATCGGAATGCCGCGCTTCGCGCACACTTGGAACAACTTAATCGTCTGCGCCTCGACACCCTTAGCAACGTCAATCAACATCACGGCGCTGTCCGCTGCCGTCAACGTGCGATACGTATCTTCACTGAAGTCTTGGTGGCCCGGTGTATCCAAAATATTAATCCGATGCCCGTTATAATCAAACTGCATAACCGAAGACGTTACAGAGATACCACGTTGCTTCTCAATTTCCATCCAGTCACTCGTCGCATGCTTGCTCGCTTTGCGTGCTTTAACCGTTCCTGCAAGACGAATCGCGCCCCCGAAAAGCAAAAGCTTCTCTGTTAGCGTCGTTTTACCTGCATCCGGGTGGGAAATAATCGCGAACGTACGACGTTTTTCTACCTCTTGTTTTAATTGCTCGGATAACGATTTGCTCATATATTTTAGCCCTCTCAATAACAAAATCACGTAATTGTTATTGTATCACAAAACCATATGAAAAACTGCTTTCTCACCATCTTATCCATATGTGAAAAGTTATATTCAAACAGATATTTGAATGTTATAATACTCTCATTCCACATCTTAGAAAAAGGACGGTAATAAGCGATGAACACCGATCAAACCCTTGATGTCATCATTATTGGCGGCGGTCAAGCCGGACTTTCCTTAGGCTGGCACTTACGCTCCTTGCAGCCTCAATTAACATTCCTTATCGTCGAGCGGCATCATCGTATCGGCGACAACTGGCGTGAACGCTACGACTCACTCGTCTTGTTTACTCCTCGCACATACAGTCAACTACCGGGAGTGTCCATGGACGGCGATCCGACAGGATTTCCGACAAAAGATGAGGTTGCTCAATATTTAGAGGACTATGCCCGACAAGCACAACTACCTGTTCTTACGAGCAGCGAAGTCGTTCAAGTGACTTGGGAAGCTCAAAAAAATCATTTCAAAGTTGCTATACGCCAATCACCTAACCTTCATAGCATTCAACACGATCACCATAGTCAACTTGAGCAACACATATCATTGTATTGCAAACAGCTCGTCTTGGCTTCTGGTCCATTCCAGACACCATACATACCAGCTTGGGCTGCTAACATAGACACCAACGTTATTCAACTGCACTCCAGTCAATATCGCAGCCCAACACAACTACCTACCCTATCAACGCAGCACAATGTACTCGTCGTGGGTGGCGGTAACTCCGGCGCACAAATCGCCGTCGAGCTAGCCCGCACATCTCACGTCTCGTTATCCGTGCGGCATCCACTCCGTCATATGAAGCTAAGCCTATTGGGACGAAGTACCTTTGAATGGATGGACAAGCTCGGTCTGCTGCATGCACCATCCCACTCCCGAAGGGCCAAGCTGATAAGGCGACTTGGCGACCCTGTTTTTGGCAATGAGCTAGCAGCAGCTCTACGCACTGGACAAATAACGATGCAGCCTGCGGCCACTAGTTGGGACAGTGCTTCTGCATCGATTTGCTTCCAAGACGGTTCGACGTTTGCCCCGAACGCGATCATCTGGGCAACAGGCTTCAACAATGATAACCGTTGGTTGCACCTTCCCGGTTTATTGAACGAACGTGGCCAAATCATTTATTTTGGACATTCCACGCCAGTTCCCGGATTATACGTCATCGGCATGCCATGGCAACGATCCCGCAGCTCTGCATTATTATGCGGCGCAGGTCGGGATGCATATCCATTAGCGCAAGAAGTGATTCACTTCGCGCAGACATAACCTTTAACGTTTACTCTTAACTTTCACTTATGCCCGACTTAACTTCCATTTATGTCTGATTTCGAAATTGACTTTTAACCTGAATTTGAACTTGAATTTGAACTTGACATAACGTTGTCATAATTGACCCGTTACACTGTGGTTGTAACTTTGTTATTACCCTACAAGATGAACGAGGAGGAACAACTATGGAACCCATCACAAATGCACACCGTCAAGCAACAGCAAGCGCAAGCATTCATCATTTACTCATGCAATTAGGTGCTACAGACGTACAGCACACCGTCGACTTTTATCGTACCTTATTTCACTTCCAGCTCGTTGATCACTATGCCCCTGAAGGCGAAATGATTTGGGCCCTACTACGCGCCAATGAGACAAGCCCAATAGAACTTGCCATCTCCAAAAAAACCGCAAGAACATCTGAACCACAAGTTAACATGGAACATGGACCGATCAACGAGCAGATCAGCCTAACCCTATGTACCGACAACGTCTTACAATCGTATCAACATGTAACAGAGCAAGGTCAGCAGCGAAGTGACTTGATGCTCACGCCTTACCAAACACTACAATTTTCACTACTAACACCTGATGGATATGCCATCACAGTATCCCAAGCGACTGAACAAGTCCGAATGTCGCAACAGCAACTGCTCCAACTTATCGCCGTCCAGTACGACAAGCTAACCAACCTATTGCAAGAACTCTCACTAGAACAAGCTATTCAGCCCGGTGTTCAAGGCCCATGGTCAGTAAAAGACATCCTTGCCCACCTCACCGCATGGAACGAACGTCTACTACGCTGGGTAGAGGAATGTGAGCAAGGACTCGTGCCCATTACACCTGAGCCAGGATACAGCTGGGCACAAATTCATGAACTAAACGAACAAGCGTACTTGCAACAAAAAGAAACCCCATTTCCTACTGTCATACAGCATTTCAACACCGTCCATGAACAAGTCGTCAGCCGCATTGCAACGTGGAGTGATGAACAACTGAATGATGCGCACGCTTATTCATTTTCAGACCAACAACCGCTCTGGACTGTAGTCGGTTTCAACTCATTTGACCATTACCGCGCACATCTTGCTGCTATTTACAAAGGACTAGCAACACTACGAGCCAACCAATAACACATTTGCACATAAAAAAGCAGGCCAAGCGCAGCAATATGCCATGCTTGTCCTGCTTGCTCTACTTGCTCTACTTGCACTGCTTGCACTACTTGTACTGCTTACCCTACTTGCCTGCTTTCTACTAACCGTTTAACAGCGCACGCACACCCAACGTGACACTCCGCACTTCCTCGTGCCCGTGCTCGTGTTCGTCCTCGTGAACATCACGACCATCACTATGATCGATTAGCACCCAGTTCGGTGCTAAAGCAGCTTGCAGCGCCGCAACGTCCATTGACGATAGCTGCAATCCATCAAACCGACCTTCACCCACTTGAAAGTGCTGATCCGCCTGTAAGCCAAAGCGAAATTGCAGCCACATTTTCAAGCCGTTAATCGTATTAAAAGTCATCGCATACCCTTCACGGACAGCCTGCTCCAAATTCTCGCCATGCTCTTTAGCATAATTCAACCATTGATCCGGTTTAAAAAATGGCTCACCTACAGCCTGCAACGGCTCCACATCACCCGTACGGATAATCGCTAGCAACTGTTCATCAGAAACTCCAGCCCGACGAACACACTCTAACCAAATCGCCGTGCTTTGCGATAACTTTACAACCTCATTTTTCATCTGGTTTCCCCCTTGGATCATCATGAACATTACTCGTGTAAATGACATGCAGCAAAATGCTGGGGCGCAATTTCGCGCCATTGCGGTTCCTCACTACGGCAGCGTGCTATCGCATACGGACAACGTGACGCAAACTTGCACCCTGGCAAGTCATCCAATGGACTCGGTAAATCCCCTTCCAAAATCGGCGGTGCCGCCATCTCCCGCTTCGGATTAGGCTGCGGAATAGCTGCTAGCAACGCTTGCGTATACGGATGAGCGGGGCGTTTAAACAACTCATCGCTCGACGTAACTTCCACCAACTTGCCCAAATACATAACGCCGATACGGTTAGAAATATGACGCACCATAGATAGATCATGCGCGATAAACAAATACGTCAAACCGAAGTCAGACTGCAAATCTTCCAACATGTTCACGACTTGCGCCTGTACAGATACGTCTAGCGCCGAAATCGGCTCATCACACATCACAAATTCCGGCTTCACAGACAAAGCACGCGCAATACTAATACGCTGGCGCTGCCCACCACTGAACTCGTGCGGATATCGTTCCGCATGTTCAGACTTTAACCCCACTTTGTGCAGCAATTCAAGCACCATTTCACGCCGTTCAGCTCGTGTACCTAAGCCGTGTATTTCCATCGGTTCGCTTATAAGCTGCGTGACATTCATTCCTGGGTTCAAAGAAGAATACGGATCTTGAAAAATAGTTTGCATCCGCTTGCGAAACGGCTTAAGCTCCTTCTCTCTCATCGCGGCCACATTGTGCCCGTCGAACCGAACTTCTCCCGCCGTTACATCATGCAGGCGCACAATGCTGCGTCCCAGTGTAGATTTGCCACAGCCTGACTCCCCAACAAGGCCAAACGTTTCACCGCGGCGGATGCTAAAGCTAATATCATCTACCGCTTTCAACATCCGTGTGTTGCGGCCGAACAAACTCTTGGCCGCGGGATAATATTTTTTAAGCCCTTTGACATCAACGAGTATATCTTGCTGCTCATTCATGATGCATCCTCCGATCCAGCGTGCGACTTAAGATGTGGGAACCAGCAGAGCGCTCGCTGCTCTGAATCCGCGAACGATGCATACGAAGGCATCTCCTTGCAACGTTCAACCGCATGCTCGCACCGCTCCATAAACGGGCAGCCTGCAGGCGGATGCAGCAAGTTCGGCGGCGTGCCGTCAATCGTAGCCAATCGCTCTCGCTTCCCCTCCGTCACACGCGGAATAGAACGCAGCAAGCCTTGCGTGTAAGGATGACGCGGTCGCTCAAAAATATCGTCGACCGTCCCTTCCTCCATCACGAGTCCACCATACATCACAACCACGCGCGTACACACTTGCGCCACTACGCCCAAATCATGCGTAATAAGCAAAATAGAAGTACGCGTCGTATCGCGTAACTGCTTCATCAAGCCCAGAATTTGCGCTTGAATCGTCACATCTAGTGCCGTCGTTGGCTCATCAGCAATGAGCAACTCCGGCTCGCACGACAACGCCATCGCGATCATCACGCGCTGACGCATCCCGCCACTAAACTCATGCGGATACTGATCAATCCGCTGCTCAGGCGACGGGATGCCGACTTGTCGCAGCAGCTCAATCGCCTTGCTGCGTGCCTCGGCACGGCTCAACTTGCGATGACGCCGTAGCACCTCCACGATCTGCGCCCCGACGCGCACAACCGGATTAAGCGCCGTCATCGGGTCTTGTGAGATCATCGCAATCCGATTGCCGCGTATTTGTCGCAAACGAGCATCCGACATCGCCAGCACATCCTCACCCCGGAACAGCACTTTGCCCTCCTTGATGCGGCCTGGTGCTTGAATAAGCCCAAGCAACGATTTTACGGTTACACTTTTGCCGCTGCCGGACTCACCCACGATACCGATGACTTCCCCTTCTTGCACCGTAAAGCTGATTCCTCGTACAGATTGCACTTCACCTGCACGCGTCATAAATGACGTTTTTAATTGCTGAACTGACAATAATTCCGTCATATGTCTCACTCCGTCGTGTATATTCCGTGCGCCCTTTCGCGCCTGTGCCTACTGACTTTGCACACTCGCACCTATCTTCGGTTTGACTTTGGCTCAAAGGCAATGCGAAACACGTCCCCTAACAAATTGAACGACAGCACCGTCAGCAAGATGAACATTCCCGGGAACAGCGCCATATATGGCGCTTCGCCAATATAGCCTTGCGCATTATTCAACATGCTCCCCCAAGACGAATCTGGCTGCTGGATGCCTAATCCAAGAAAACTTAACGACGATTCCATCAAGATAGCAGACGCGATATTAATCGTAGCCGCGACAATGATCGTCGGCATAATACTAGGCACAATGTGCTGCAAAATAATTTTAGCTTTACTCTGACCCGATACGCGAGCATACAGCACATACTCTCTTTCTTTGACGGACAATGTCTCCGCCCTGACAAGACGAGCAATGCTCATCCAGCTCAGCATCCCTATAATGAGTACAATCGTCATAATTCCTGGCTTTAAATACGCATTTAATATAAGCATCAAAAAGAACGACGGAATCGACATCAGCACATCGACAATACGCATAAGCACATTATCGATCCAACCGCCAAAGTAGCCGCTTATTGTACCAACTGCCGTTCCAATGACGACTGCAATCATCATCGACAAAAATCCAACACTTAACGAAACACGGCCGCCATACAGCGCCCGCGCTAAATAATCTCGCCCATGATCATCCGTGCCGAACCAATGGGTCCAACTCGGCGACTGCAATCGCTCGGTAATGATCATTTTGTTCGGATCATGCGGAGATAAGAACGCAAATATCGCTGCAAGTGCGAAGATCGCTAGCACGATAATGGCCAAGATCCCCGCTTTTTGTTCTCGCAACTGTTCGGTTACGTGACGCCATTTCAAGCTCAACATTTGAATCACCCCATCGTTTTAATTCGCGGATCGACTATGCCATACAAGAGATCGGCAATTAAATTACCGAGTACAAGCATGACCGATGAAATCATCGTAATTCCCATAATGACAGGGTAGTCAAGCGCGAATACCGCTGAAATGCCGAGCGAACCCATTCCCGGCCACGAAAATACCGACTCGGTAATGAAGGCGCCCGCGATAAGCTCTGGAAATGACATACCAAGAATCGTAATGACCGGAAGCAGCACATTTTTAAACACATGCCTTCTCAGTACTGAACCTCTGGTTGCCCCGTACGCGTACTGAATTTGTACATAATCCTCTTCGAGCTGACTAATCGTCTGCGAACGAACATACCGTACATACACGGATACGTTCATCAACATAAGCACCGTGCAAGGCAAAATGCCATGCTTCAATAAATCCCATACCGATTCCACGCCAATCGTCCGCATCCCCATACTCGGCAGCCAATTCAGCTTCAACGAGAACACATATATAAGCATAATCGCGAACCAGAAGCTCGGAATGGAAATCCCGATATAGGACACGAAATTTAACGAGCGATCAACGAAGCGATTTCTACGAGATGCCGCATACATACTTAATGGGACCGCAATAATGAGCGACAAAAAGAGAGCTGCCCCCATTAGGCCCACCGTTGCCGGAATACGCTCTAAAATAAGCGTTGATACCGGACGGTGGCTCGTTAAGGAGTAGCCCCAATCGCCTGACAATACATTTACAAGCCAATTCCAATATTGCACAACAATCGACTGATCTAAGCCTAAACTTTGACGAATACGCTCTACGTCCTCTGGACTCATATCGGGTGTTACAAATGATTTCACCGGATCGCCGGGAGCCATCTTGATAAGTCCAAATGATACGACCGAAATAAACCACAAAAGTGGTATCGCCTGTAGAACTCGTCGCAAGATGTATTTCTGCACAGGGATTTCCTCCAAATAGGCGCCGACCGCCGACCATTACATATCTCGTCGGCGCCCTTCATTGTGGATCACTAACTCCGTCTTATTGCTGCAAAAAGACTTTGGACAAGTCTTCAAACATGACGACTGGCTTGGCGATAGCCTCTTCCAAACCGCCGTAACGCTTATCAACTGCCACGATCGCTTTGCCATATGCGATTGGATAAATCGTCATTTCATTCGCGACCGTTTGCTGGATTTGCTTATACAGCTCACCGCGTTTAGCCGTATCCATTTCTACAGCCGCTTGATCCCACAGCGCATCGAATTGTGGATTTTTGTAATGCGAGTAGTTGTAAGCTGCATCGCTCAAATAGAGCGATTTGTAAGCGTCAGGCTCATGCCCCATAATGTAGCCGCCAAATGACAACTCATACGCCGTGTTGTTCATATCCAGCGACATGTTGCCGAACGCCGTTGAATCGAGCGCCATCAGCTCGACTTCAATGCCTACCTCTTTCAGCTTCTGCTGTACGTACAACGCCTGACTCGTCATCGGCTTATTCGTATTCACATAAGCAAGACGCAACTTCAAATTGCTTACGCCCGCTTGCGTCAGCAACTGCTTTGCCTTTTCCGCATTATAATCATACTTCTCTACATCCGTTGTATGATATTGCGTATCTGGCGTTAAGATCGAAGCAGCCGGCTCCGCAAATTCAGCCGAATTGTAGGCCGCTGTAATAATTTCATTACGATCCAGCGCATAAGCGATGGCTTGACGTACCTCTTTCTTTTTCATCACATCTGCGTTCAAGTTGAACGCCATATATAACAGGCGACCTTCTGGATACGTCACCATATTGAACTTGTTAGTACTATTAAGCTTGCTGTAATCAATCGCATCGATCATACGCATATTCAACTCGCCATTTTGCAAAGCCAAATTAGCAGCATTCGAATCCTTCGCAATACGGTATGTCACCGTATTCAGCTTCGCTTTGCCTGCAAAATAGTTGTCAAAGCGCTCCAACATCACGTATTCGCCTGGACGGTACTCTTTGAACTTAAACGCCCCAGAGCCAATCGGATGTGCGTTCTTCTTGCTTTTTTCCAAGTCCGCTTCCCCTTCAAAGACATGCTTCGGAATCGGAATTAATGAAGCTAGCATTCCTTCAAATGCAGCAGATTGCTGCGGGAGAACGAACTGAACCGTCAAGTCATCCACCTTCTTGACTGTAAGCGGCTTGCCTTGGTAGACGAAGGATGCGCGATCAGAGCTATGCTGCTTCTCATCTAGCACACTATTCATCGTAAACACGATGTCATCAGCCGTAATCGGCTTGCCATCATGCCACGTCAATCCCGTACGAAGCTTTAACGTGTATGTCAAATGATCAGCTGCTGCTGTAACACTTTCAGCCAATACAAACTGCTTCTTACCCTCTTTTACCGTATAAAGTGGAGCGAATAAGGACTGGTTAATCGTAAGCGTGATACGATCTCCTGCATACACAGGATTAAGTACACGAGGATCATCGGATACCGCAATGATCATATTGCCGCCGTCTGCTGCTTGACCTGCATTTCCTGACGGGGAAGTAGTAGAGTTAGGTGCTGGGGCATTATTACTGCCGCATGCTGACGTCACTAATACGAGCATCAGTGACAACAACGTGGTAATCCACAACCGTTTGCGCTTCATGATAGTTCCTCCTAGACGTTAAATGGCAGTTTATAGACATTCATACATCTAAGTATAACAAGCTTTCGTGGGAACTCAAGGATTTTATCCGAGTTTTTTTATAGGAATTTAATATTTTAGATAATAATAAATAAAATTCATTATTATCCAGTTTAAGCAAGTTAGATTCGCATCTTGACTAGAACTTTGATTTAGACCTCCATTTAGACTCTATTTAAACTCCATTTAACCTTCGCTACACACCTGTTCCTACGATTTGCACACATGCAAAAAAGCTGCGCCCCATTCGGACACAGCTTTTCTTATACAGGTTTACTGACCAATCAACAGCGCACGCGCTGGCGCGGCTTCGATACCTGTCAACTTGAGTGGAGCGATAACCATAAAGTATGTTCCTTGCTCCACTTCCTTCAAGCGCAAACCTTCAACGATAATGATATTATTTTTAAAAAGTGGACGGTGTGTCGTATAATCCGGCTGCGCACGCTCAATGCCGAGCCCATCCGTACCGACACCTTTTACACCAAGCTCGATTAAATACTGAGCTCCGTCGTCTTTCAAATACACGAACTCGAAGTCGAACTCTTCAGAAAGGGAGTTGCGAGTCTTAAACAACACCCAATCTCCCTTTTGCAAGCCAAATGGCTCCAAGTCCGCTTTGCTGATACCTTCTTGTACATGCGTCAAATCTAGCACACGCGCATGTCCAACAAGCTGGTCCAGACCGATTGTTTCAATCGTGTCGCCATCTTCTAACATGTGCAACGGTGCGTCTACGTGCGTGCCGCAGTGCACATCGATATCGATGCGCGACTCATACGCTTTCGCATTGGAGAAGTTCTGCACGTTATTAATGATCGGCTGCTTCTCTTCTTTATTCTTATATACTTGCATCCCTTGCTCAATCGTCATAGAGATATCATACAATTTAAACATCGTTTACTTGCCTCCTAGCTGCTAGTGCCAGTGAAATTATTTGGCCCAGACGACTTCACTTTCATCTTGTCCGTTAACCGGCCACCAATGGAATCCATCCTGCTCCAGCAACTCATCTGCCTGCTTAGGCCCCCATGAGCCAGCTGGGTACAGTTGCAAATCTTTATCCGATTCACCCCATACCTCGGCAATGAGGTCAACGAATGACCATGCCGACGCAACTTCATCCCAACGCGTAAAGTATGTAGAATCGCCACGCGCTGCATCAAAGATAAGACGCTCATACGCTTCCGGTGTATTAATGCCCACCATATTGCTTTGGCAGAAGTCCATCGCCAATGGCTGAATGCCGCCTTCGGAACCTGGCTTCTTCCCGTTGATACGGACGTAAATGCCTTCCATCGGATTCACGCGAATAACGAGCAAATTCGGCTCCAAGTTATGCTTCTGCCCAAGATACACGTTCGTTGGCATGCTCTTGAACTCAACGACGACTTCTGTCGTTTTAACCGGAAGACGCTTTCCTGTACGAATGTAGAAAGGAACGCCTGCCCAACGGAAATTGTCGACGAATACACGTGCGCCGAAGTACGTCTCCGTTACGGATGCAGGATTTACTTTTTCCTCTTCCCTATAACCCGGCAAAGATTTACCATTTAACACACCTGCGGAATACTGTCCACGTACAACGTTACGATGTACTTCGTCCATACTGCGGTATTGACGCAAAGAACGTAGTACCTTTACCTTCTCATCGCGAATATCTTCCGGATGCAGACGGCTTGGTGGCTCCATCGCTATCATCGTGAGCATTTGCAGCATATGGTTCTGTGCCATATCGCGCAACGCACCCGCTTGATCATAATATCCGCCACGTTCCTCAACACCAACCGTCTCGGCAAGCGAGATTTGGATATTTGCAATATGCTTGTTGTTCCAGAGCGGCTCAAAGAAAGCATTCGCAAAGCGAAGAACTTCAATATTTTGAACCATCTCTTTACCTAGATAATGGTCAATACGATAAATCTCTTCTTCCTTAAATACACCGCTTAATTCATGATTAAGCTTTTGTGCGGATGGCAAATCGTAGCCAAAAGGCTTCTCAATGACAAGTCGATGCCAACCTGTGCCGTCCAACAACCCGCCATCACGCAAATTGTAGGACACACTGCCAAACAAATCAGGTGCTAAAGCTAAATAGAACAAGCGATTGCCTGGAATTCCGAACTCGCGCTCAATATGCTCTGTTTGTTCCTTGAGCTCGCGGAATCCGTCAACATTGTTAATATCTAACGGCTTGTATTCAAAATGCTTAGCAAAACTGCCCCAATCTTCGTCCTTTTGCACGTCATAACGGCAAAATTCGTCAATAGATGCGCGAACGTCCTCACGGAACTGTTCTTGCGTACGCGGGCGGCGAGCAAGCCCGATTACAGCAAAACGCTCCCCTAATTTGCCTTCACGGTACAAACTGTAAATGGCAGGGAACAATTTACGACGAGCCAAATCTCCTGTAGCACCAAAAATGAAAAATACGGCGCCATCAGCTAATACTGATTCATGGTTATGCATCACAGTCATCTCTCTCCATCATCCTAACACTCGTTAATAGGCATGTTGTAGTACATTTCGAATGTGATGCCATTTTAGCATATAAGTTAGAAGGAAGCTATTCTTTAACTAGAAAATTAGTGTCAAAATTCGCCAGCAATAAGTGGAGTTCCAAAGGAAACCCGTGTTTCTCCTGCTTCTTGATCTTCATGCACAGCAACTTGAAGATTAGCATTGCTGTTATTCATTTGAACACCTTGCCCCATGTAATCGCTCTCATAGGAAACACTAATCGTCCGCTTATCTGAATAACGATCCAACGGTTTTACGACTCCCCATTCATGCAACGCTTTCTCCGCAATAGCAAAACTTTCAACAGCATTCGACTTACTAATCGTCTGAACAGTTGCACTCCACTCTGGAAAATACGGATACGAAGACATCGCCTGCAACAGTCGTTCTCCCTCCACAGCAGATTCCGAAACGCCACCTTTAGCTTGTCCACTTAACTTAATCGTATAATAAATACGTGCCTCGCCATCTTGATATAACAATATATCGCCCTTCCAAGCCGAAGTAACATACTGTCCGCGGTATACTTGTCTCCCCCGCTCCATACGAGGAGTCAGTCGCTCACGAATACCTACCACCTGCTTCCAATTTGCAATCGAGACTGCCTCATCAACTTCCGCTTTAAAGCTCCCATGAATCATAATGGATGAACGCAAATGGTGTTGTCCGCTTAATTCAGCCAATACCGAAAGCATCTTCACCCGCTTCACGATGTCCAATTGAAGCTCCTTCCGCTCATGATTCCTAGTTTGCTGCGAGCTGCCCACTTCGTTTAATACTGCAACCGAAGCGCCGCACAACGCAAGCCCAATTAGTCCAGCAATCGCCGCCGTCTTACTACGAAACATGACGTGCTTGGTCATCATCATTTCCTCCGTAATTTGGGCTACCCCCGGCATTCCCCTCTAGGTTCAAGTCTATACACCTTCACCTATTGCTGAATAGACTGTGCTATCCAGTACTCGATTGCAAAGGAGGTCTATACCCATGATTCCCGTTCCTATAGATGAACGAGTCATTTACAGTTTACGCGGTAGATTCGTTTGTGCTGTTATGAAAGACGGAAGAAGGTATACCGGTCAACTCAGAGCACTTGAAAATGGAAAAATGATCTTATACACCAATGACTTCCCCTACGAGAGTCATGTAGAGCAAGGGCAACCTTTGTCTCAATTCTCTGAACAAGAGGATACATCAAAGTCTGTTAGTCCAGAGAAGAAACGAACGAAAAAGAAAAAGGCAGCTCCAGCATCTCGAACCAAAAATTTAAAAACAAAAGCCCCCACTGGAAGACAGCAAACTCCTGCAAAAACTGGCCCGCATATCGGCGCACTTTCCGGACAATTGCTAGGGCAATACTATTCAGAGCCTCTAAACACTTCACCTTACCCTAGTTCGGATAATTATCATCACTACAATCAAGCATCTTACGATCTGCCACCATTCAACGTCAATCGTTTTGGCACAACCATAGCCTTGGATATAGGATTTGTTTCTCTACTGTTTCTGCTTTCCGAGTAACTAATCCTGCTCATCACTATGCAAATATACAAAAACACCCGACTATCTCCTCCATACGAGATAGTCGGGTGCAGCCTATGGACTTTTCACTTTACTGTTTATGATTGGCTCGTTTGCTTGATCTTACTTGATCTTACTTGATCTGACTTGATCTGACCTGAGCTAACTGTTATTCAGCCAGCCCATTTTTATAAGCATAAATCGCCGCCTGTGTGCGGTCCTCTACACTTAGTTTAGCCAGAATATTCGTCACGTGGAATTTTACCGTCTTAATTCCAATAAACAAATCGTCAGCAATATCCTGATTGGACTTGCCTTGAGCTAATAGACGCAGCACGTCCATCTCCCGTTCCGTTAATTGCTCATGCGCCGCTTGTGCAGGCTTAGGCTGGCGGAAACGATCCATCATCTTAGAGGCTACCCGCGATTCAAGCACGGATTGCCCTCGAGCAGCTGCACGAATCGCCTCTGCTATTTCTGTCGCACGAGACGTTTTAAGCAAATAGCTGAATGCCCCCGCTTCAATAACCGGATACATTTTCTCATCATCCAGATAACTTGTTAATACGATTACCTTACAGTCAGGATACAGCTGCAACAGCTTACTCGTCGTCTCGATCCCGTCCATACCCTCCATCACAAGGTCCATCAACACAACGTCAGGTTTATATTCTTGAGCGAGGCGAATACCGTCTACACCGTTGCTCGCTTCGCCAACGACTTCAATACCATCCTCTGTATTCAGCACTGCGGCCAGCCCAATACGTACCATTTCATGGTCATCGACTAGTAGTACTTTAATTGGCATTTCCAACGACTCCAAGTCCATGTCCGTCTCCATCGCTGCCATCGTCCTCCCTCCATCCACTTTCTTCTCTTACAACAGGAACACGAATCTCAATTCGTGTCCCCTTATTAAGCGCCGTCACGAACTGAATAGAGCCGCCTACTTCCTGCACGCGCTCCTGCATCGTGCGCAGACCATAACTAGCTTGCTTTTTATCGTTCCAATCAAACCCGATGCCATTGTCACGCAAGAGCAAGCGCACATAATCATCACGATTTTGCAGCTTAATTTCCATTCTTGCTGCCTTCGAATGACGAAGCGTATTCGATAGCGCTTCTTGTACAATCCGGAACAAATGATTTTCAATCCCTTTGTTCAATTCGATATGCTCATCCATCTCACACTGGATTTCGATCGGCACTTTAGACTCTAGCTCGTGAATAAGCTCGCTAAGCCCTTGTACCAAGCCTTTCCCTTCCAGATGAACAGGACGTAAATGAAGCAACAAGGCGCGCATTTCCGATTGCGCAACCGATGCCATTTCCTCAATAAGCTCCACTTGCCGCTCCGCACGGTCAAAATCTTTCACTAGCGTTCGTTTCACGGCTGTCGCCGTCATCGAAATCGCAAATAACTGCTGACTCACCGCATCATGTAGCTCCCGCGCCAAGCGCTGCCGCTCTTCAATAATCGCCGTCACCCTAGCCTGTTGCGCTAATTGAGCATTGTTCGTAGACAAGCGTTGTAGCGATGTCACTTGCTCTTCCCAACGCTTACTGACACGCCCCAACTGCTCGGCCAGCTCACCTAGCTCATCATATCCTAAGTCAGGCATCGGACGGGACAAGTTGCCCTTCTCTAAGAGCAGCATCGATTCGCGCAGCAGCTCAATTCTCCGCTTAATGCGATAACCTTGATAAAAACCGAAGATGGAAGCCGTAAGCGCCACAATACACAGCGCTGACAATGTTGCCGTTACACCTGCTGTCCATGATTCGAATGGCTTCACATATCCATAGGACTGCATGAGATAAATGACCACAAAAAACATCACGAACGAAAGCAGTATCGCTTCGCCCATAAATCGAATGAGCATATTAGCACTTTTCTTCGTTTCCATTCGCGGTCCCTCATCTCCTTCAATAAATAATCAACTTAGTGCAGGCGAATATCAATATCGCCCAAAATATATGAAATACGCAACTTTACTCGTTGCTCTGAACAGTCATAATTCGGCGAATGCCACGTCCACTTATTATAAAATCCTGTTTCCTTATCACGCAGCATATCAATACTGCCTAGCAACACCGTTGCTTCAATTTCAACGCCAACATCGTCAGGTATCGTAATATTCATATCTCCAATAATGCCTTGGAACAACAAAGTCGTTTCTTTCTCTTCAAAAATAGCCAGCGACAGGTCAATATTGCTTTCCCCAAAAAAATGCCACATGCTCATGCTCCGCAACACGTAAGGCTCCCGATCCCATTTCAAAGTCGTACTTAAATTTTGCCTTTTTTCTACCCGTTCATGGAATCGTACTTTTCTGGATCGCATATAGAAAATGCCCAAAGATATAAGCACAATGCCGATAATTAGCGGTAAATGCATGATCATTAGCAACGCTCCGCCGATACCGACTAAGATATAACCAGTTCGAATTTCTTCCGCACGAATTTTACGCACACCAAAAAAGAGGAAGACGAGGGCGAGAAACGTCTCAAAAGCAAGCCATTTGCCGATTAAAATAAGTAATCCGACAATTATAAGTACATACGCCAGTATTCGGTTGTTTGACTTCAAAGGCCGCACCTCCCTCGCAAAATTCAATTAAAGGCACTAAAGGCGATGCATGTGCATCGCCGTAGTGCTCCTTTGATAGCATATCATAACCTGTCGCTAGTCCCAAGAGTTATTGTTTTTTTTCTAGTTTCGCTTTCAGAGCAGCTAATTGCTCATCCACTTTCAATTCCTTTTCAACATCAACAGGAGCCTTGTAAGCAGAATTGTAGCCACCATTCGGTACACGCATGACATCAGCTTCTGCTTCTAATTGCATAATCTTCTCTTCCATGCGATGGAACCCACGCGTCGCACTGCCACCTTCAATCGTGTTCAACGAGCTAATCGTGGACATTTGCTTACGAGCTTTCGCCATTTGAGCACGTGCTGCCAACTCGTTACGCTTGTTGCGCAGTTTGTAGAACTCATCTTTCATCATATGCAGCTGTTGCATAAGCTCATCTGCTTGATTTTTTGCTTGCACATGCAAGTCACCAAATTCCGTTACCTTTTGGTCATAGTACAACTTCTCTTCCAACAACTTGCGCGCCACTTCTTCTTGACCCGTTGTCAATGCACGTTCTGCTTGCGCTTCACGCTCTGTTACGATGCGAATCGCTTCATCAAAGCGTTGCTTGATACGACGCTCGTTCGCCATTTGCTTCGCAACGGTTACCTCTGCCTCATGAATCTCTTGCTCCATATCACGCAAGTATTGATTCAGCATAACAACCGGATCTTCCACCTTATCCAACAACTCATGTACCGATGCCTTTGTCATATCTTTAATACGTTTAAATACTCCCATTTTACTTATCCCCCTTCTCATATTTAGCCACTTTGTCGCGTAATTCTTGCAGTTCTTTCAACAATGCCTTCTTCTCGATATCTTCCATCATAGAGTCAATCGTGGACTCGTTAGCCTGACCGTATTGATTGTTCGATCCGCCATAAGTCGATTTGTATTGACCGCCATATTGGCCACCATACTGACCACCGTATTGACCGTTCGCTTGCTTCGGTCCACCGTAGTTTGGTGCCGCGTTATACCCAGCGCCGTACCCTTGATTGAAATTGCCGTTAGCGCCATTAGCGCCGTTATAATCATGGCGATTGGATTGGTATCCTCCGCCATATTGACCTTGCTGATTGTACGGATCATGCTGCGGGCCATATCCACCACCGAAACTAGCTCCACCATTTGAATGGTACGGATTTTTAGGAACAACCATCGCTACAACGAGGTAAACGACCAACAACGTAAATCCTGATAAAAATACTCCGATGACGAACAACACTCTCAACAGCGTCGTATCAATGTTTAACCATTCGGAGATGCCGCCTATTAGGCCACAGCACTTTCGGTCACGAACGGAACGATAGAGCTTCTTATTCATTATTATGCAACTCCTTAGCGTTCATCTTCTGCTTCAAACGCTCCATTTCACGTTGTAGCGTTGCTTCACGTTCTACATTACCTTGGTAAGCACCGCCAAATTGTCCACGACGAACGTCACCCAAGCTTTGCGTTTCCCACTCCATATCAGATACTTTGTCTTCCAAGCGGCGGAACATGCCGTCCGTTTGTCCAACTCCATACTGACCAAAACGCTTATTCATTTGTTGCTGCAAGCGAATCGTTTGTACACGAGCAATGTAATATTGTCGTTTATCATACACAGACTGGTACTCGCTCTTCAACGAATTAAGCTGTTCTTCCAAATCGAGAATGGCCTGCTTGCTCTTCTCGTACAAATCACGGTACTGATCAGCCTTCTCCTCATGCATAATCTTCTCTTGCAGCGCCAACTTAGCGGCAAACTCCTCGTTTGCTTTTAAAGCTAGCAGCGCTTGCTGCTCGCGACGGTCACGCATTTCCTCTGCTTGGTTCATTTGATGCCTTAGTTGATTAGCGTGGGCCACGTACTGATGGTACAACCGTTCCGCTTCTGAAATATCTTGCCGAGTACGCATTAAGAACTGGTCAATCAAGCGTACCGGATCTTCTGATTTCTCAAGATGCTCATTTAATGTTGCCAAAGTGATGTCACGAACTCTTCGAAAAATATTGCTCATGCCGTATTTGCCCCTCCTTGACTCGTCTATGTGTAACCTCTACCCAACCTTAGTAAGATTGATGGTTCCGATTTCCCTTTAATATCGAGAAACCGTATATAATCATTCCAATTGCGATAAGTATGACAATGAGCCAAGAGAACTTACTCAACAAACTGATACCACCAATAATGATGAACATCCATCCGAAAAATTTGTTGCCTGCTCTTACTCCGTAGTAACCAAGTGCGACAAGCAATATTGGGAGCAAGTAGCTAAACCAGTCACCCGCAAAGATTCCAATCTTGCTAAGCAAAATGAAAGCGCCTAGACCAATCAGTACAATCGCTAACGAGTTGCCCTTCCGCCGTTCCATCCGTCCCTCACCACCTTTCTTCGTATTCTTGCTTATGTCTTTATTTTAGGTGGAATTGAAACGAACCAAAACAGGCTGAGGACGGTATTTGTACCTAGACCGAAGTCGGGGAACATCACAGACCACAGAAATAAGATCCGCACCCTACATCTTGAAACGATGCTCATCAGCATACATATACATAAATGTACCGAATATTCATTCTCTTACATATGAAAGGAGCGATGCCATGGAGACCATCTACTGGGGGTTATTTACGTTCGGTCTCTTATACGCCATTGTCGTTGTCATCTTCGGGGAAATAGTTAGTCATTTCCTTGACGGCCTTTCAGGTCAGCACCACTCATTTTTTAACCCTAGTGTAATGGTTAGCGGATTAACGACGCTCGGTGCTTCAGGCATTGTGCTAACCCAGAGCACACAATGGCACGCTTGGAGCATTTTCGTCATTTCCTTAAGCTGTGCCATCCTCATTTCGGTCTGTACCTATTTTGTCTACGTTCGTTCTATGCGTAACAATGAAAACTCCGTTGCTTTCTCCATACAAGATTTGACGGGTAAAATGGGCGAAGTCATCGTCCCGATCCCCCCATCAGGCTATGGTGAAGTTATGATTCGCATCGGGGCAGGTGTAACAAATCAAATCGCCTCATCCTTTGATAACACGTTTATTCCTTCTGGGGCTACAATTGTCGTCATTGAAGTCGATGACCATACCCTACATGTTTCACATTTTGATGAGTTAAGCGCATTCAGTCGTTCTGCTACGTTCAGTCATTCTCCTAATAAATCAGAATAACTAACATTTTTCCCTTCTCTGTTCAGTATTCATAATCATCATTTAACGACTCCTATTTCCAAACCATCCAAAGAGGAGCTGTATACGAACATGCTGATGAACGAATTTCTTTCTATCCCGCTAATTACGGTGGGGGTCATTGTCATTCTGGGTCTTGCTTTTTGGGCACGCTACAAGACGGTCAGCCCTGATGAAGCGATGATTGTAACAGGAAGCTATCTTGGCAGCAAAAATGTTAACACCGACGAGTCAGGACGCAGCATGAAAATTGTACGTGGCGGCGGGGCATTTATTTTACCTATTTTTCAACAGGTCCAATTTCTATCGTTGCTGTCCCATAAGCTAGATGTGACAACACCTGAAGTATATACCGAGCAAGGTGTTCCCGTCATGACAGACGCCGTCGCTATCATTAAAATTGGCGGCTCTGTAGAAGACGTAGCTACCGCAGCCGAGCAATTTCTCGGTAAACCAACTGACGGGCTTAAGAGCGAAGCTCAGGAAGTACTGGAGGGCCATTTGCGAGCCATCCTAGGTTCAATGACGGTTGAGGAAGTGTACCGCAACCGTGATCGCTTTGCGCAGGAGGTTCAAAGCGTCGCGGCCAGAGATTTAAAAAAGATGGGCTTGCAAATCGTCTCCTTCACCATTAAAGACGTACGTGATAAGCACGGCTATTTAGAAGCACTCGGTAAACCGCGAATTGCAGCTGTTAAACGAGACGCCGACGTGGCGGAAGCAGAGGCAGTCCGCGATGCCCGTATCCAAAAGGCACGGGCAGAAGAGGAAGGTATGAAGGCCGAATTGTTGCGCGATACGAACATCGCCGAAGCGGCCAAAGAAAAGGAGCTCAAAATCGCATCCTTTAAAAAAGATCAGGATTTGGCACGGGCGGAAGCGGATCAAGCTTACCACATACAGGAGGCACGCTCTAAGCAAAGTGTTGTTGAAGAGCAAATGCGTGTCGAGCTCGTACGCAAAGAACGCGAGATAGACTTAGAGACCAAAGAAATATTGCG
The DNA here is from genome assembly GCF_021223605.1 of Paenibacillus sp. 481. NCBI lineage: Bacteria > Bacillati > Bacillota > Bacilli > Caryophanales > Paenibacillaceae > Paenibacillus > Paenibacillus sp. 481. The sequence goes on along the minus strand of NZ_CP075175.1, from coordinate 3,120,369 downwards.
CCGTGAGAAGCAATATGATGCAGAAGTGAAAAAGAAGGCTGACGCAGAGCGCTACGCCGTCGTGCAAGCCGCTGAAGCAGACAAGGCTCGTAGAGTACTTGAAGCCGACGCCCTGCAATACAGCATTGAAGCTGAAGCTAAGGCCCAGGCAGAGCAGAAGCGTCTTGAGGGCATGGCATTGGCAGATGCCGAACGAGCACGGGGTACGGCTGCAGCTGAAGTTATTCGCTTGCGCGGCCTAGCCGAAGCAGAAGCTAAGCAAAAATTAGCTGAAGCGTTCGAGAAATTCGGCGAAGCCGCCATCCTCGACATCGTTGTGAAGATGCTGCCAGAACTAGCAGCTAAAGTAGCCGAGCCGTTTAGCGCAATAGATAAACTTACCGTAGTCGATACAGGCAACGGCGACGGTGCTGCACGAGTAAGCAACTATGTAACCAAGCTGATGGCTACTGCGCCGCAAATGTTAAAGGACGTATCCGGTTTGGACTTCGACAAATTAGTTAAGCGATTCACAGAAGGTCCCGTAGGTGCAGCAACGGCACCGCTTGAAGTGGCAAGCACTGTGCAGGAAAAGTCACCGAACCTTACAACAACCAATCAAGCGACCGGTGACTAAACTCTCACTTGCATGCCTTACAGAGCTAGTAGCGTCCAACACAACTAACGCTTACGATTGGTAAAAAGAACACCGTCATCTCTAGCTAAGAAAGCTAGCGGATTTATGAAAGCCAATATGAAGGAGGCCCAGATATTTAAGCTGGGCCCCCCTCATATCCATAATATCAGCTTAAAAGATCATCTTCACAACTCACCAATCACTCACCCATGTCTCAAACTGCAATGCAATTTATGAGCAGGGAATATTCAGCATCAAGGAACGATGTTCTATGTTTTGCAGCATGCAAAAACACCTGAGGTCATGACCTCAGGTGTCTACATAATAAATATGGTACCGGCGAGAGGACTCGAACCTCCACGGTTTCCCTCACGATTTTGAGTCGCGCGCGTCTGCCATTCCGCCACGCCGGCAAATAAAACTTATATGGCGCGCCCTAAGAGATTCGAACTCCTGACCTTTTGATTCGTAGTCAAACGCTCTATCCAGCTGAGCTAAGGGCGCTCAACGAAAAAAAATAAAAAATATTGGAGGCGCCACCCAGATTTGAACTGGGGCATAAAGCTTTTGCAGAGCTTTGCCTTACCACTTGGCTATGGCGCCATCTGGAGCGGACAACGGGATTCGAACCCGCGACCCTCGCCTTGGCAAGGCGATACTCTACCACTGAGCTATGTCCGCATATGGCTGGGGATATAGGATTTGAACCTATGCATGACGGAGTCAAAGTCCGTTGCCTTACCGCTTGGCTAATCCCCAAGAGTGATATGGGGCGACCGAGGGGAATTGAACCCCCGAATGTCGGATCCACAAACCGATGCGTTAACCACTTCGCCACGACCGCCATATCATATTCAACTATCCTCTTGGCAGGGGCAGCAGGAATTGAACCCACACCAACGGTTTTGGAGACCGTTGTTCTACCTTTAAACTATGCCCCTATAATAATGGTGGAGGATGATGGATTCGAACCACCGAACCCGTAAGGGAGCAGATTTACAGTCTGATGCGTTTGGCCACTTCGCTAATCCTCCACGATGGTGCCGGCGAGAGGACTTGAACCCCCGACCTACTGATTACAAGTCAGCCGCTCTACCAACTGAGCTACACCGGCATCTAGCCATTATATGGTGGCTCGGGACGGAATCGAACCGCCGACACGAGGATTTTCAGTCCTCTGCTCTACCGACTGAGCTACCGAGCCTTACTTATAAAATTACTTTAATTAAATGGCGGAGCTGACGGGATTCGAACCCGCGGTCTCCTGCGTGACAGGCAGGCATGTTAGGCCTCTACACCACAGCTCCACGATTTATTTGGTTGCGGGGGCAGGATTTGAACCTACGACCTTCGGGTTATGAGCCCGACGAGCTACCGAACTGCTCCACCCCGCGATATTATGGTGGACGCTGACGGGATCGAACCGCCGACCCTCTGCTTGTAAGGCAGATGCTCTCCCAGCTGAGCTAAGCGTCCATTTTCTTGACCACTCTTATATCTTATCAGATACTCACTCTTATTTCAACCCTCAATTTTTACCAGTTGTTTAAGTGATGAGTGGTGACCCGTAGGGGATTCGAACCCCTGTTACCTCCGTGAAAGGGAGGTGTCTTAACCCCTTGACCAACGGGCCACATCTGGCGGAGAGAGGGGGATTCGAACCCCCGAGACGCTTGTGACGCCTACACGATTTCCAATCGTGCTCCTTCGACCAACTCGGACATCTCTCCATAATGGCTCCCCGAACAGGACTCGAACCTGTGACAACTCGATTAACAGTCGAGTGCTCTACCAACTGAGCTATCAGGGAATATTATTTACTTTATTCAAGACTTGCGCCCTGAAAACTGATCGTGAAAGGTAAATCGTTATTTCGAATCATCTTGCTTATTTAGGATAAGCCCTCGACCTATTAGTATTCGTCAGCTCCATACATTACTGTACTTCCACCCCGAACCTATCAACCTCGTCGTCTTCAAGGGGTCTTACCAAAAGTGGGAAATCTCATCTTGAGGGGGGCTTCACGCTTAGATGCTTTCAGCGCTTATCCCTTCCATACTTGGCTACCCAGCGATGCTCTTGGCAGAACAACTGGTACACCAGCGGTATGTCCATCCCGGTCCTCTCGTACTAAGGACAGCTCCTCTCAAATTTCCTACGCCCGCGACAGATAGGGACCGAACTGTCTCACGACGTTCTGAACCCAGCTCGCGTACCGCTTTAATGGGCGAACAGCCCAACCCTTGGGACCTA